>NZ_CP016329.1:0-307500 GCF_001998805.1 Leuconostoc garlicum
TTTAAAGCGGTAAATCACAAGAAAGTACAACGGCTAATGCATGAAATGGGGCTAAAGGGTGTTGGCTACAATAAGCAATCACGTCAGTATGATTCATCCAAAGGACCTGAAGGAAAACGTGTGAAGAACAAGCTTCACCGTCGTTTCAAGACTAATCGGCCATTACAAAAATTAGCTAGCGATGTTACTGAATTTAAGATTTCAGCGACTGGTGAAAAGGTCTATTTAGAACCGATTCTTGATATGTATAACAATGAGATTCTTACCTATGCCATTAGCACGCGTCCAGATCTCGCCTTTACCTTACAACCGCTTAATCAGCTCGTAGCGCAACTGCCAAAACTTTCGTATCGTACAACAATTCATACGGATCAAGGCTGGCAATATCGCCATAGAACATGGCGTAAAACACTAAAGAAAAACCACATTATCCAAAGCATGTCGCGTCGTGCGACTGCTCTAGACAATGCGGTGATGGAAAGCTTCTTCAATAAGCTTAAAGTTGAAATCGGGCCACTAAACAAGTATTCATCAGCTAAAGCGTTGATAGAGGCCGTTAAAAAGTGGATACTGTATTACAACAACACACGCATCCAAACAAAATTAAACGGCCACTCACCGGTAGAATACCGACAACTGGCCGCTTAATGAACTAAACTATTTTACTTTAACTTTTTGGGTACACCACACTAGCGGCGTGCTTTTTATGTTACTTTCGCTTTAATAATCCGAAAATCACCCCAGAAATCACAGTCCCAATCGCAATAAAGAGCAAGTACAAGAACGGTGAACTCGTTAAGGCAATCACGAAGATCCCACCATGCGGTGCGAGTAACTTAATGCCTGTCAAACCAACCAAGCCACCAGCGACTGCTGAACCAACCATGAAGCTTGGAATGGCGCGGACTGGATCGGCAGCAGCGAACGGAATCGCGCCTTCCGTAATAAAGGACAACCCCATGACAATGTTGGTCAATCCAGCTTCACGTTCTTGCTTGTCAAACTTATGCTTGAACATCAACGTTGCCATAAACACAGCCAACGGTGGCACCATGCCACCAGCCATCACGGCTGCCATAATATTTGACCCACCAGTCGCCACTGTTGCGGCAAGGGTACTTGTCCCAAAGACATAGGCGGCTTTGTTAATCGGACCACCCATATCCACAGCCATCATGCCACCGAGCAACGTTCCTAGCAACACAGCGTTCGTGCCGCTTAAGCCTGACAAGAAGTTATCCAATCCTTGGTTAATGCCTGACCTTGGAATGTTGATGAATAACATCGCAAACCCAGTCAACAAGACGCCCAGCACTGGATAGAACAAAATCGTTTTGATCCCATCCAGCGACTTTGGCAAATTACTTAAGAGTTTCTTGAGTAGCAAGATAATCCCACCGGCTAAGAAGCCACCGACCAAAGCCCCCAAGAAACCTGACGGAATTGGCATATGCTTGGCATCTAGTCCAACGTTATAAATGTTATACCCGTTGGCTGACAAAGCCCCAGCAACGAACCCGGCGACCAAACCTGGCTTTTCGGCAATCGAGTAGGCAATATACCCTGCTAACACTGGCAACATAAAGCCAAAGGCCGAGCCACCAATTTGCTTAAAGAAAGCCGCAATTGGATGATACGTGCCCAAACTTGATAGCATATCCTTTGGCACACCAAGACTTTGGTCAATCAAGAAGGCAAAGGCAATTGCGATACCTCCACCAATCACAAACGGCAACATGCTTGACACACCACTCATCAAGTGGCGATAAAAGGCCTTACCAATTGATTGAGACGTTTCCGTATCTTGTTGCTTTGGGGCATCACTATGGAAAATCGGTGCTTGTTTGTCTAAGGCCAGATTAATCAGTTCTTCTGGCTGCCGAATCCCGTATGCCACTGGCCGATTAATTAACGGCTTGCCATCAAAACGCGCCATTTCCACGCTTTTATCGGCTGCAATGATCACGCCTTGCGCCTCAGCAATATTAGCGTCACTCAAACGATTGCCAACGCCAGCAGCCCCGTTCGTTTCCACCTTAATCCGAATGCCGAGTTCCGCGGCTTGCTTTTTCAAGGCTTCTTCGGCCATGTACATATGGGCAATCCCAGTCGTACAAGCGGTCACGGCCACCAAGAATGATGCGTCTTGAGCCACTGTCGTCACCGGTTCTGGTATCACTTCTTGCTCGCTGAATAATACAACGACTGCTTCTGGCGTTTGCGCAGCTTTCAGCTCGTCCATAAAGCCATCTTGGAGTAAGAAACGTGACAAACTGGCCAAAGCTTCCAAATGTGTATTATTGGCATCCGCAGGGACGGCAATCATAAATAACAAATGCACCGGCTGACCGTCCATGGCGTCGTATTCGACCCCTTTTTCAGAACGGGCAAACACGACAGTCGGCAGTTTCACGGCACTATTTTTGCTGTGTGGCATGGCAATGCCATCCCCTAATCCAGTCGTTGTCTGGGCTTCACGTGCCAAAATGCCTTGCATAAAAGCTTGTTTGTCAGTAATGCGACCAGCGTCATACAGACGATCAATCATTTCCTCAAAAGCTGCTTGCTTGGTGGTGGCCTTCAGGTCCAGTATCATAACGTCGGTTACTAACAAATTGCTGATTTTCATGATGTTTCCTCACATATTATATTGGTGTGATACGAACTTGTTGATAAATTGATGCAATTGTTACTTTTGTGGCGATATCATCGCTGAATGCCGTGGCTGTCCCACTGGCAACCGCCATTTTAAAACTTTCAAGCACATCGGCTGTTTGCAGCCAAGTGCCAACAAGACCGGCAATCATCGAATCGCCAGCACCGACCGAATTTTTCACCGTGCCAGCTACAGGGGCGGCGAAGTAATCACCATCGGATGTTAGGAGTAGTGCGCCGTCACCAGCTAAGGAAACAATTGCCAATTGCGCGCCGTCAGCGAGTAATTGGTGCCCCCAGTGTTGGACATCGGCTTGGGTGGTAAGCGTTGTGTGATACAGTTGGGCCAACTCATGTCGATTTGGCTTCACCAGCAACGGGTGCTGGCTCAAAGCGTCTTGGAGTGATGTGCCGTCGTATCGATCACGAATTGTGCTTGGTGTTGGGCAATTTTTTCAATGATGTGTTGATAAGTATCCGCAGCTAAACTTTTAGGCACACTACCGGACAAAATCACCGTATCATCGGCGGTTAGCTGATCAAATTGTTGCAAGAAAGTTGCTAATTCATCCGGCGTAATCTCTGGACCCGTTGCGTTGATTTCCGTTTCCACATCGGCTTTAATTTTTAAATTAATCCGTGTGTTACCCGCAATCGTCGTAAAGGCTTGTTTGAGATGTGGTTCATTTAACGTTGCTTGCAAGTGTTCACCGGTGAAGCCGCCTAGAAAGCCTAGCGCGGTATTATCGATGTCCAAATGGCTTAATAGCCGACTCACGTTGATCCCCTTACCACCTGGAAACAATGTTTGTGAAGTTGACCGATTGGTTTCCCCCAGAGTCAGGACGGGTAAGCGCGTGATGTAATCCAATGATGGGTTTAATGTGACGGTATAGATCATTTTGTCTCCTCCGCTTCAATCACAGTCATGACTTGATGCAGTGCCTGACTTTGATCTGCTGTTAGTTGTGTGGTGATCAACGTGACTTGTGATAAGTCCACCGCCTTGGCAAACGAAGCCGTCCCAATCTTGCTGGCATCCGCTAAGACATAGCTGGCTTGCGAGCGCTCAACAACGGCCTTTTTAATGGCCGCCTCTTCTAAATCTAGCGTGGTTAACCCAAAATCAACGGACAAACCGTCGGCACCAATGAAACTCGTTTGAAAGACCATATGGTTGATTTGATTCACCGCCGTAGCGCCAATGACTGCATCCGTAGTTTGCTTCACCTGACCGCCAATAATCATCACTGGAATCATCAGATCTGATAGTTTAGCGGCATGATGCACAGAATTGGTCACCACCGTCACGGCTGGTTTTTTATCAGCCAGATAAGGGATGACCTCACCCGTCGTGGTGCCCGCATCTAAGAAAATCATTTCACCGCCTTTTAATTCGACAGCGGCACGCTTGGCGATTTGTTGCTTATCGGCTTGATAAATGGTGCGCCGTTCATAAACCGTCATGTTATCACGGTCAGGTGTGATCAGTTCAACCCCACCATGCACACGTCGCACCACCCCTTCCGCTGCCAAGTCAGCTAAATCTCGCCGAACGGTCGAGAGCGAGGTTTGGGTTGCCTGTTTTAATTCTTGGAGAGATACAAATTGATTCTTTTGAATAATATCTCGTAGTCGCTTTTTTCTTTCTTCAACAATCATTGGTTATCCTCATTTAAAATGTAAGCGCTTTCTTTACGCTCTTATCATAACTTGATTTAATTTAATTTGCAACATTTTTCTATCACATTCGTCCAAATACTACCAAATAAAAAGCAACCACTGTCGTGATTGCTTGGTTTGTCTATTCCCAATGAGCTTTTTCAAAATGATCAGTTGCACCGTGCAGTTGATAATCAGCGTCTTTCGCCTGTTCAATGGCACTTTCATAAAGTTTTCCAGTACTTTGATAAGCTTGCGCTACCAATTTCAGATAATCCACGAGTTCGCCAGTCCATACCAATCGTGAGTCATGCCCATACTGTAGCCAGAGACTATCGGCCGCTGGGTCTAACCACTGACTCGCCCCATGATACGGGCGGTCATCAATTAAAATCCCGCCAACCGCATGAACCAACCCCTTATCATGGGTCAAGGTCACTCGCTTGTAAAACGGACTATCCGGCCCATCACCAAAATGTTCGGCTAGCCACAAGAGCTTATCTTGCCAAGCACTAGCGTTTTGCCACGGTGCTGTGGACAGAATGTGCAGTTCATAAGCTGTTGCCAGCGCTTGCACCGCTGCCACCGCACCAGGCATTGGTGGCAAATCTCGGAAAATCCCAGGCATTTGATCCGGCTTATCGACTTGTAACTGTTGCGTCTCAATCGTGTTTAAAATGGCTAACGTATCGACTAAGACATTATCCATATCTAAAAATAATTTGGGCTTTGCTTGCATGTGAATTTCTCCGTTTAGGTCAAAGTTAAAGAAAGCGCTTCCAACTTTGGATAGTTTTATTATAGCGGATTTTGCGGTAGAAACAAAGTACAAAAAAGCCGAAGCAAACGCTTCGACTATTTGAGGTTGTTTTATACCAATGCCAACAATTCAGCCTTCTTAGCTGATGAAGCATATTCGATACCTTGGGCATCCAAGTATACCTTGATTTCAACAACAGTGTTCTTTTCAGTTGGCTTTGCAACTGAAGCAGCAGGCTTTTCAGCAGCTGACTTCTTAGCAGCCTTAGCTTCAGCAAACTTTGCCAAAATACCAGCATGGCTCAACAAGTTGCGAACAGTTTCTGATGGTTGTGCACCATTGTTCAACCATGCCAAAATCTTGTCTTCATCCAATGTGATTTCTGCAGGTTGTGCGATTGGGTTGTATGTACCCACTGTTTCGATGAAACGGCCATCACGAGGTGAACGTGAATCAGCGATAACAACACGGTAGAAAGGACGCTTCTTGGCACCCATGCGCTTCAAACGGATCTTAACTGACATCTATAATGTCCTCCAAATTTCTTATGTGCTTTTTGCACGTTAATTTACTTTCTTATTATGCCACGATTTAAAAACCGTGTCAAGGGTTTTTACTTGACATCGATTAACCAGCGACGCACTTGCGCCACGACATCTGCTTGTAAGTAGCGTAAATCAATGACAGCAGCGCTGTCACCGTGTCGTACCACGACTTGTAAATGCTGTGCTTGGCGTGGCACCATGAAGAGACTTTGTGACGCATTCAGCCCTTGGATTTTGTCACGGCGAACATAATATTGACGTTTCGTAAACCATGGGGTCGTTTGAATTGCTAAGATATCACCAGAAATCGTCAAACGTTGATCGCGCATACGCAACCAAGCCGCCAACAACCAGGCTAACAGGAGCACGCCCGCCACTACCAGCATCACTGTATCAGAAACACCGTTGTGCCAATGCGAATGGGATGCTAGTACCCAATAACTCCCAAGCACGAGGCTTAAAATACCCAGACCCCACCACAACGCATACTGGATTTGATAGCGCAAAGCGTGGGGTACCGTTTTAACAGGTTGTAATGCAGGTAATGACAAGGTTGGTAAGAACGGTCGTAGCACTTGCGTGGCTTCAGCTGCTTGAACCACTGGCATCAGAACCGTTTGGTGCGCTTCATTTTTGTCTGATTTCACCGCTGACGCCAAAAAAACACTCACCGTCACCAAACGCAAAGCGCGACGCAATAACGATTGTTCCAACTGAACAGCTTGCACCCGTGTTGTTCGTAACTGCATGGTGTGCTTAGTCAATAAGCCACGGGAAATGGCCAAGTGCTGGCCAACACGGGTCAAAGTAAACCCATAATACTGGTTATAAATTTTAAGAAAGGCCACGCCAATGCCCACAAAGATGACGACGGCAGTCAACATAGCATAAAACATTAGACTACCACCGCTTAACCAATGATCTAAACCAGCCATCACACTTTCTGGTAGATGATTACTCACTTCAGACAGCAAGGTCAAGAGGACACCAATAATCCCCAAGCTACCAAATGACGTCAAGGCGTAACGGATTAAGGCCCGTTGGTCGATCTGATACGTGGCACTCGCCTGCGGCTGTGCTGTCGTTGTTGTGCCAACACTGGTAGTTTGCGCCACTTGTCGGTAACGTTCAATGGTCGCAATTTGTGCTGGAGTTAAAGCGTTAAACGTTAACTGATCATCCGCTTTACCTGATGTCTCTATTCGCACTTGAAAGACTTCAAAAGGTTGGAAAATGAAGGGCTGTGTTTTGGTCAAGGTTTGCACACGTTCAAATGGGACATGGGTCCGCCGTTTGACAAACACCCCTTGATGCACGGTTATTTCATGCGGCGTTAGCTCATAAGTAAAGAAAAACCATTTCACGACACCAAGAACCAGAGCAATCAACAAAAAACCACCCGTCCACAGCGCCTGTTGGCCAAAATCACGTTGCCCCTGCAACATCACAAATACAAACGGCAACAACAAATCTTTAGCCGTCTGCATCACCATGGCAATCACGGCAAATTTTGATTGACGCATGGGTTTAGTCATCAGTCTCAACCTCCTGCGCCTGCCGGGCTGAGGCAATTAATTGGTCACGCAACGCTTGCGCGACATCTTCTGCAATCGCTTCAATTTTGAAATTGTGCGCAGCGGTCACGACGATAACACTTTGCAAATGGTAATGTTGCAACAATGGACCTTGTTGGGTATCCACATTTTGAATACGATTAACCGGCACGGTTGCTGTTTTCCGAATGAAAAAGCCCTGATAAATCGTCACCGCATCTGGGGTTAACAGATACTTATGGTAGCGATAATAATACGGAATGAGCAACATGTGCCCCACAACAAGGATCACACCAATACTAAAAATCACATTGATCGTTGTCATCACTGTACTTGACCAATGTGATTGAAAAACATAATTCAAGCCAACCCAAAGCACTAAGCTTGGTATCAGCAAAAAAACATCACGCGCCAACCACACTTTCTTGGCTGTCCGCGGTAAACTCTTTGCGTTTGTTGGTATCATCTCGCAGCCCCCCAGCTACCATTATTTGTGACGTTCAGCGTTGATTTCTTCACTCAACACAATCAAGTGATCTAACGCCCGTCGTGCCAACCGTGAGTCGTGCAAACGGTTGGCTTCATTGGTAATACCACCCAGCGTATGGGGCGTATTAATATCTTTAATAATGGCAATTAACTGTTCATGCCAGGCTGCCAATTGGTCTTTGTCTGTCATAATTTTCTCCTAATAAACAATTACGTATATTTTATCATGACTAGCAGCGAATTTCATGAAAAAACGTGCATTCTCATAAATTAATTATGACAATATTCGTTTTGTTGCTCATGTCGCGTTTGCACTGATAATTGGCACGTACTCACGTATCAGGGTTATTATTTTAATGTTGCTGACTAGTTGATCCAACAGCCATCTTGGGGTAATGTTCGCTTTTTCTAGCAAAACCACGTAGCGGGTTGGCTTGTTGTTTGCCCAGATTTTTTGTATAGTTAATAGGTTACTAAATAATTGGAGGTTGTCATGGTGATTATTACAGCAGGCATGATTGGCGTTGGCAAAACGACATTAACGAGCTTGATCGCTGAACATTTTGGCACAAAAGCATTTTACGAACCCGTGGGCGACAATCCAGTCTTGCCACTTTATTACTCGGATCCAAAGCAGTATGGTTTCTTACTACAAATTTACTTCCTTAATCGTCGTTTCGACATGATTAAGCAAGCTTTGGCCGATGATAACAATGTCTTAGATCGTTCAATCTACGAAGATGCCCTTTTCACAGCTGAAAATCATAAAGATGGCAACATCACAGATGCTGAAATGGAAGTTTATACGCAATTGCTCGACAACATGATGGCAGAATTGCAAAAGCTCCCTAAAAAGGCGCCTGACCTCTTAGTATACGCGGAAACAGACTTTGAAACGATCTTGTACCGCATCAAGAAGCGTGGTCGTGATTACGAACAATTCGACGAAAATGACGAATTGCGTCAATACTACTTCCGCATTTGGTCAGCTTACCGTGATTGGTTTGAAGCCTATGATGCGTCACCTAAGATTAAGATTGACTTGCAAACTTATGACTTAGAAGAAACAGCTAATCAACAAATCATCTTAGATCAAATCGAAGAAGCCTTAAAAGCCATTCGTTAATAAAAAACCACTTCGTTAGTGTGGTATACCCAACAAGTTAAAGTAACTTTCGGGTACACCACATCGAAGTGGTTTTTTATTTGACTAATAATTTCAATGCTGAACGAATGTAGCCATCCGTGGTATCTGCCGTTTGCGCCAGCGTTTTTTCAATCTTAGCGATTTCTTTGGCACTATAACCCAGCGACGTTAACGCTGCCAGCGCATCCGCTAGTGCCTGGTTGTTAGCTGCTGGTTGCGACGTTGTGAGGTCCAAGCCAGCAGACACTGCCAAATCATCTAACTTGCCTTTCAAATCCAAAATGATTTGTTGGGCCGTCTTCTTCCCCACGCCGGGGAATTGTGTCAAATAAGACACGTCATCATTGGCGACCGCGTTCACCAAGCCTTGGGCATCACCACTGGCCAAAATGGCCAGCGCACTTTTAGGCCCAATGCCTGACACATTTAACAACTTATTGAATAAAATCTTCTCGTTTTCATCCATGAAACCATAAAGTGCGATTTCATTTTCCCGAACAATCTGTTCCACGTAGACATGCGATTCGACGTTTTGCTCAAAGCGGTAAGGGTTAGCCGTATATAACTTGTACCCGACCCCACTGCGATCACAAACCACGATATAAGCCGGATAGATGTTGGTAATTAACCCATTAATGTATTCGTACACAAGCCCTTCTCCTCAAATTATCCTTTAACCACGCTTCACAAACATCGCATCCCCAAAGCTAAAGAAACGATACTGATCAGCCACGGCGTGTTCATAGGCCTTTAAAATATTGTCACGGCCGGTAAACGCCGCCACCAGCATCACCAAAGTTGACTTTGGCAAATGGAAATTCGTGATGAACGCATCCACCGTCGTCCACTGATAACCTGGCTTAATAAAGATGTCCGTCCAACCAGAATCGGCTTGCAACTTGCCATCAAACTTTGAGCCAATCGTTTCGAGTGTTCGAATTGACGTGGTACCAGTAGCAATAATGCGCCCACCGTTAGCATGCACGTCGTTCAAGGTGTCGGCTGCTTCTTGTGTGAGTTGGTAGAATTCTGAATGCATCTTGTGATCTTCGATGTTTTCTTCTTCGACTGGTCGGAACGTCCCTAACCCAACGTGCAGCGTTAATTCAACCGTTTTAACCCCCTTGGCACGTACCTTATCTAACAATTCTGGCGTCCAGTGCAATCCTGCCGTTGGGGCTGCGGCTGAGCCGTCAACCTTCGAATAAACGGTTTGATAACGTTCTTGATCGTCGAGCTTTTCCTTAATGTATGGTGGCAATGGCATTTCACCCAACTTTTCGAGTAACTCCATAAAAATACCATCGTAGTGGAATTCGATGTAACGGCCACCGTGTTCTAATTCACCAACAACCGTTGCCGTCATGATGGGGTTGTTAATATCATCCCCAAACACGATGGTTGAGCCAACCGGTGACTTTTTGGCTGGCTTCACCAATGTTTCCCAAACATCACCATGCTCTTGGCGCAACAACAACACTTCGGCATGCCCACCGGTTTCTGGTCGCGCACCATGCAAACGGGCTGGCAATACGCGTGAGTTATTCATGACAATGGCATCACCTGGTTCGACATAATCTAAAATGTCGTAAAAATGCTTGTCGTCATAAGCACCAGTATCGGCATCTAACACCAAAAGCCGTGATGCGTCACGTTGCTTGAGTGGTGTTTGCGCAATTAATGCTTCGGGCAAATCGTAATCAAAATCTGATAATTGGTATGGTTGTGCTGTCATCTATTTCCACCTGTATTGCCACTCAAGCCGGTTGTTTTTTCAAATTCAAAACCAGTTTGGGCAACTTTTTCTTTTTCTTCTGCTGTTAATACTTTGTTTTCGTTGGGGATATTGAACTTTTCTAAGACATCCGCATACGTTAGACCATTGGCGTTGAGATGCGCCACCAACAAAGCCAATTCATGCCGCTGAGTAGCGGTTGGCTTATTGATCGTAATCGTCTCATCAAAGGCCCGTTCCACCAATCGGCCAAATCGCTTGTTTTCTGATTCGATTTGATAACTTGCTTCAATTGCTGCTAAACGTGCCTGTAGCAGCGGTGTCAGTTCGTCAAAGCTGATAGGCTGCCCGAAAGGTCGCGTTTGCATAAAGGCCGAATCCAATGACAAATTCACCATGCCATCCTGCTGATATTCCGCTTCGTGAATATGCCCATGCACGGATAAAATCGGATAAGGCAAATCAACGGCATAATGGCTCAGCCATACTTGAATCCCATTGATTTTCAACGCCATAGCCGTAGGTTCATAGGCCACGAGGCGTGCTTCTGGCGACTTTAAAGCCGCTTTAATTTGATCGGAATGGTCATGATTACCCTTAAAGAAGACTTTTTGCCCATTTAAACGCGCCAACTGGGCGACAAAGTCTTGCTTCTTACGAAACATTCCTAAATCACCCAAAAAATAAACCGTATCCTCAGCAGATACCGTCTCATTCCAGGTTTTCTCAAGATAGGCATTCATATTTTCAATCGTCGGGTCGATGCCAAGTGCGCTAAGCGATGCTGCTCGTGACTTGTCAAAATATAAAATTTTTTCGTGACTAAAATGTGTATCTGAAATAATATAATCCATTAGTGTGCCTCTGGGTACGGTAAATTCAAATGCTTGTAGGCCGCTTCGGTCACCACCCGCCCACGTGGCGTGCGTTGGAGGAAACCAATTTGCAACAAATACGGTTCAACCATGGATTCCAAGGTCTCCGCCTCTTCTCCAATATTGGCGGCAATCGTATTTAAGCCGACGGGACCGCCGTTATAATAAGCCACCATGGTGCCTAAAAACTTATGATCCGTCTCATCAAGCCCGCGATTATCAACCCGTAATTTATCCAAAGCCACATCGACAATATCTTGGTCAATGGCATCTAGCCCCTGCACTTGGGCAAAATCACGCACGCGCTTTAAGAGCCGGTTAGCAATACGCGGTGTTCCCCGCGACCGTAACGCCACTTCATATGCCCCTGCTGGCTTAATCGGTGCTTGGAAAATATCGGCTGATCGCACGACAATTTCTTGGAGTTCTGCTGGCGTATAATACACCATCGCATTAATAATCCCAAAACGATCCCGCAACGGCTTAGATAACATACCTGGTCGGGTTGTCGCCCCAATTAATGTAAAGGGTGGCAACGGGAAATGGACGGCCCGTGCCGTTGGGCCTTGTCCAACCATGATATCGACGAAATAATCTTCCATTGCGGAATACATAATTTCTTCGATATTAGTTGGGAGCCGATGAATTTCATCAATAAATAAAATATCGCCTGGCTCAAGTTCATTGAGTAAGGCCACCAAATCACCTGGTTTCTCGATTGCTGGGCCTGACGTTGTTTTGATATGGACACCCATTTCATTGGCAATAATCATCGCCAACGTCGTTTTCCCTAACCCTGGTGGGCCAAAGAGCAAAACATGATCCAAGGCTTCTTGGCGTTGTTTAGCTGCAGCAATATAAACCGACAGCTCCTCTTTTAAGGCCGTTTGCCCAATATATTCACGCAAAAATTGCGGCCGCAATGACAATTCATCATGCTGCTCGGCTTGATTAGCGGCGGCATCTCGAATTAAGCGATCCGCATCAGTTGTTTCTTCATACCATTGATTAAATTGTGGTGTTTGTTCATTTGCCATAACTACCATTTTACCACGTTTATTGCCTGCAAATCAGTACGGACTATTTAACGCGCAACCTGTACTGTAAGCTGTGGCAGTGGCTGATGCTGACGATTATAAAATCTCACGTCATAGCGCGTCTCCGTCACATCAAACACAGCATAAGTGCCACCTAAGTTAGCATGTGGCCCTTTAGGCAGACGGATTGAACCTGGGTTAATAAACAAGATATCATCAAACACAACAGCCCCTTCCAGATGGGTATGCCCAAAGAGGGCGACCTGTGCGTTAGCTTCCTGTGCCGCCGTGGCCATTAATTTCAGGTTCGCCCAAGCGTTAAATTGGGTCGCATCATAGAGATGGCCGTGCGTTTGGAAAAAAGTGATGCCATCAATCGTTGTCGCCCGTGCGGCCACAAAATCAGGATCATCATCCATGTTACCAATTACAGTGGACACGCCATCAAACACGGTGTCATCCGCCGCTAATTCAGAATCACCATTGTAAAAAATACCGGCAACGCTATCCCGCCATTTGTCAAAAATATCTGCAATGATCTCACGATCACCATGTGTATCTGAAACAATTAAAAACTTTGTCATCTTACTATGTGACACGATATTAATCGTGTGACGCTCCTTTCAACCAGTTTGGTAATTGGGCAACCAAGTCTTGCAACGCTAAGCCACGATGACTCACTTGATTTTTTTCAGCCGCTGTTAATTCAGCAAATGTTTTGTTAAAACCTGGTACCCAGAAAATGGGATCATAACCAAAGCCGCCTTCACCATGACGTTCATGCGTCATCACACCTGTCACTTGACCTTTGGCGACCAAGTTATCCCGCCCAGGTCCGGCTAACACTAAAACACTGTGGAAATGCGCGGTACGGTCTGGATTATCGCCTAATTTGGCCAAGACTTTGTCAATATTAGCCGCATCATCATGGTCACCAGCATAACGGGCTGAATAAACCCCTGGCTCCCCATTCAAAGCATCCACAGTCAAGCCCGAATCATCTGCTAAGACAAAATCATCAGGGGCTAGTGGTGCAATCGCCATGACTTTTTTCAAGGCATTTTCTTCAAATGTCTGGCCATCTTCAATAATTTCTGGGATATCATCCCCTAAATCACGCAATGGCACCACTTGTAAATCAATTTGATGTTGCGCTAAAATTGCAGCTAATTCGGTAATTTTATGCGCGTTATTGCTCGCCAGGATAATTCTCGGCATGTTATTTCTCCTCTAAATGTTGGGTGGTACCTTCGCCGACAATAGCAAGATGGCGCACATCTAGTGCGGTATCGCGGGCTAACCAATCCGTCGCAATGGCCTTGAAGGTCGCTGGCTCTTTGGTCGTGTAGAAAATATCATCTGCATGCTGATGCGGCACTGCCGTATGTAAGGCCTGCTGATCTAACGTGTCGATAATGACTCGTACGGTCTCACGCCCTGGATCTACTAATTTCACGTTTGGCCCAACTGCTTCAATGATGGCCTCAGCCAATAGTGGGAAATGGGTACACCCCAAGACCAACGTATCAATCCCCTGCGCGGTTAACGGGGCTAAATGTTGCGCCACGATGTCTTTGGTGGTCGCTGCTTGGGTAAGATTGGCTTCAGCTAATTGTACGAAATCCGGCTCAGCTTGCTGGAAAATTGTGACATCAGCATTTACCGCTTGAATCTCGTCTGGATAAGCCCCAGAAGTGACGGTCCCCTGGGTCGCAATCACCCCAATTTTTTGATTGCCCGTTGTCGCTGCAGCCGCAGTGGCGCCTGGCACAATCACGCCGATAACTGGGATAGGCAGTTGCGCTTGTAATTGTGGCAAAGTACGCGCTGTGGCGGTATTACAAGCAATCACCAGTAATTTAATGTGTTTTACCGTCAACAAAAACTGCGCCATTTGAAAGGTATAATCAATGACTTCTTGTACTGGCCGTGGCCCGTACGGCATCCGTGCGGTGTCGCCAATAAAAATAAATTGTTCATGTGGTAGCTGGTCCTGGGCCGCTTTCACAACGGTTAAGCCGCCGACACCAGAATCAACAAAACCAATTGGATTATTTTTACTCATACCTATAATTATGCCCTTAAAAACAGAGAATGCAAGTTTTTCGCGTGTAAAGTTTGGTATAATAAAAGTCTGAAAGGTTTATACGGGCACATGAACATCAACGATTACGACAAGATTTTACAAACTAATTTCCAAGTCAATAGTTTTGCATTGATACTTTTGCGCGACGGGTTACTACAAAACCTCTTGCAAGAAGATTACCCCCATATTCTCTATTGGGCCGGTAAAGAAATCGCTCGTCAATTTCCCTTTGATGCGTTAGCTTCAGTTGTTGAATTTTTCGACAATGCCGGTTTTGGTCATCTTGAAATTGCGTCACAAGATAGCAAAAATCAACGTTGGACTCTCACTGGTGATCTTGTCCAACAACGCTTAAATCTGAACCGTTCAGCTGATTTTAGCTTAGAAGCTGGCTTTTTGGCACAACAACTTGAATTGCAAACTGGGGCAATTGCCGAAGCGACCTTTAAAATTGGCAAAAAGAATATCGGGGTCAACTTTGAAGTCGTAACGGACCTCAATGAAACGGTTGACGTTTCTGATATTAAACAACGCGTTGCGGCACGTGAATCATTCCTCAAACAAACACACGAAACCGTTGAACAAGCACAACTCATCGAAATTCGTGACGATGGTGCCATTTCTCGTGAACAATCAATCACCGATTCTCTGTTGGCCTTCAAATTTGACGATATTGCCTTACCAATTGAAGAGCAAAATAATTTAAGCGCTCTATCAGATGATGAAGCGATTGACCCATTTAACGTCCCAACAACGACATTTAATGATTCACAATCACCATTCTCGTAAAAAAACGACCCACAATTGTGGGTCGTTTTTTTATTTGAACTGTTGCAAATTTTGTGCTGTTGGCATCAAATTTTGCCACTCTTTTGATAGATAATTGTTGTTAATGTGATAATTGGTTGGCTTGTAGCCACCTTCTAAGAACGGCTTGATATATTCATCTGCTGTTACCCAACCATTCCAACCAAGGTGAATCGTATCTTGCATGAAGTAATTCTTTGCGCCATCGTGTGAGAGATCGGCAATCTTGTTGAACCCTTGTGAGGTCAACTGCTTTTTAACCTTATCCACACTCTGGTAATACATATCATTACTCAGGCCTGTATAATTCGCCCAACGTTGGTTAACTGGTTGAATGAAAAACAACACATCCGTTTTTTGACGCGCAAACTCAGCCAAAACCGCTTGTAGATCGGCATACTGCTGTGATTGACGGTAATCAAACTTCTTTTGTGAGTCAGCCAAGCGCTTCAAATTAAATTGAATCCGTGAACGATAGAATGAATCCTTGATTTTGAATGGATTATTCGCCGTTTCACGTGCGGCAATTCTAGTTGCTTCCTTAAAAAAAGCACCGTTTTCATCGGTAGCTGGCAAACGACTAATAGCTGGCTTGACGTGCTTATCCCAGTTATTTGAACTAGTAAGGTTTGAGAACAGCTCATCTTCGCGTAACAGCGCCCGATGACGAACCGATAGCAGCTGCAAATCAGTTTGTGACAAAGGCTGATTATCCTTAATCTTAGTTACTAATTTCGCATAAAAACCGTTGTCTTTAATTTGTGGTTGTTCTAACAACTGCTTGGCAATATAACGATCAGTCGGTGTAATTTCTTTGATGTTACGCAACCAATCAACCGTCATCAAGGTAGAATAGAACACTGAGAATGCCCCATGCACATTTTTCTTAACAAACCACTGTTGTGAAATCACAAAGACCGCTTGCTTTTTATGCAGAGCTGGTAACATCTCTTGCATGCTGAGATAGTGTAGCAATGACTCCGTCCCTGCTTGTCCTAACAAGAAAGGTTGATAATTGCGGTTATATTTGGCAGCGAGCATCGAGGGATGCATCGTGTCCAAACGCAATAACTCACTTGAACCAAAAAACGGTACATAGCGCTTAGATGGGTCACTAAAAGCCGCCGTCTTAACTGTCTCGCCCTTATACACATTTTTTGAAAATGAAACAGATGCGTCGCGCACGCTTTTTTGTGCAATGTGGTTTAAGGAGAATGGTGCTAAAAACAACGCACCAGCCAGTACAAACGCAATGATTACTGGCCCAAAAATCCACCAAAGTCCCCGTTTTTTCATATTACTGTCCGATTAATGATTCAACCTTGGCAACCACTTTATTAGGTGTATCCCATTCGTCACGGTTAAATTCTGACACGGGTGCTTGGATGTCAAACTTGTTTTCAAGATCCAACAACAATTCAACTGTTGCCATTGAATCAAGCAAACCATCATCAAACAAGTTTTCATCCATCTTGTCTGATACATCTTCACCTGTGATTGTGTTCAAAATATCGATTACTTCTTCTTTTACTGACATGTTTTTTTCCTCTTTCTTTTTATACGATAGCTAGATTATCATGACTTAAACCATAAGGTATCCAAAAAGCCACTAAATATTAAAAAACTGACCATCACGACGTTAAACGTCAAGAAGATGGCAAATGCTTCTGTGAACTTGTTATGTGGGACATGGTGCTTCTTCTTATAACGCAACCAGGCATCATTGATAACCAGACCAACACCGTGGAATAAACCATAAACGATGTAGTACCAAGTAATCCCGTGCCAGAATCCCATCAATAACATGTTCGAAATATAGGCGACATTTGACAGCGTGATGCGACTTTTAAACCACTTGTTCTTCATCATTGTGAAGACCAAACGCATGAAAACGTAATCACGGAACCAAAATGACAAGGTCATGTGCCAACGATTCCAGAATTCCTTCAAGTTTTTTGACAGGAACGGCTTGTTAAAGTTCATTGGTAGGGAAACGCCCATCACGTAACTGGTTGCGACGGCGAATAGTGAGTAACCCGCAAAATCAAAGAACAAATCAAGCCCGTAGGCATACATCACCGGAATTAACCACCAAGTCCACCCATGATGGATGCTGCCAGCAGCTAATGCTAGGCTTTTCACCTGCGGTAGAATCAATGTCCCAAAAATGTAGGCCAAAACGAACTTGTACAAGAAACCAAGGAAGAAATACCAAACCGCTTTTTCCAGCAGTTCCAAATACTTCTCACGCGTTGGGACAGTCGCCACATCCTTTTCAAAGCGCCGATACCGATCAATCGGTCCTGACGAAATGGAAGGCATAAATAGCATAAATCTTAGGAACAGCAAGGGATCAAAGTTTTTAATTGAACCATCACGTGTTTCTAAAATCATGCCAACTGACCGAAAGGTCAGGTAAGAAATCCCCATAAACCCAAGTAAGGTTGATACATGAGTCCAATGTGTTGCTGGTGCGAGCTTAACTAGGAATAACGGTAAAATTGCGAGACCGCTGACGACATAAAAGACGCTACTACGATTCGCTTTTTGTCGATACTTGGTATACCCCCAAACCAACAGCCACTGCCATATCATATACCCGATAATGGCAAAACCTTCGTGGTATTTAGCGCCATCAAACATCAAAACGATAAATACCAACGATACTGCAATTTCATACCAAACAAAACGCTTCCCAAAGTACAACCCGATAGCCAATGGTGCTAACGCTAATAGCAAGTACACAAAGTACTTGGGATCAGCATACGGTTGTAAGTTAAGCATTACCATTCACCTCAGCAATCAAGCCTTTCAAATCAATCTTACCATTAGGTGTTAACGGCATGCTGTCACGATAAATGAAGCGACCTGGTACCATATAAGGCATCATGATATCTTCCAGTTCCGCTTTAATCGCTTGCGTCAACAATATTGGCTTTTCAAAGTCGTTCGCTTTTGGCACAATAATGGCCAACAACTGCTTAACCTTACCATCCGCATCATATCGGGGTACTGCCACGGCTTGTTCAACCCACTGGCTTTGTTGCAATTGGTGGGCAACTTCTTCTAATTCAATCCGGAAACCGTGTAATTTGATTTGGAAGTCTGTTCGACCGCGATAATGCAACAAGCCATCCGCATCACGTGTTGCCAAATCACCCGTGTGATAAGCTTGCTTGCCATCAATGGTTGTAAAGGCAACCGCCGTCTTTTCCGGATTATTCAAGTAACCCTTAGACACTGATGGTCCCGCAATCACAATTTCACCCGTTTCACCATCAGGCAACACTGCCCCATCAAGATCTTGAATGATAATGTCGGTATCAGCGTTAGCATACCCAATTGGCATCTTGTCATACTCAGCCATAATTTCTGGCGTAATTTGTAGACCAGTCACAGCAACTGTTGCTTCAGTTGGCCCATACGTATTAAAAATCTTAGCTTGTGGGAAACGTGCCAAGAGCTTTTCTGCCGTCGTCTTAGTTAACACTTCACCACAGAATAAGAATGTATCAAGTTCTGGGTGCGTTTCTTGATTAAATTCTGGGTTCAACAAGGCCACATCGGCAAATGATGGCGTTGACACCCATTTGTTTAATGCCAAGTTTGGCAAAGTATGGAACAAAGCCTTAAAGTCATCAGCCGTGGCTTTTGGCAAAGCCTTCAAAGTTCCCTGTGACAACAACGTTGGCACCCAATCCATGACCGACAAGTCAAATGAATAAGGTGGTTGTGACAAGACGTTGGCACCTGTTTGCCAACCAAAGTCGTCGCCCAACATCCAGTTAGCAAAGCTCAAGAGGTTATTGTGTGAAATCTGAACCCCTTTTGGCTTGCCCGTTGTGCCAGAAGTAAAGATAATATAGAAATTATCATCCCCTGTCACCGGTTGTGTTAACGTAAAATCAACGGGCGTTGCCATAATATCTGCGAGTTGTTGACGCGTGATAACTGGCACAGTCGTCATGTCGATTGGCAAGTCATCAACGGCAATCACTAATGCTGGTTCCCCAATGGTCAAAATATCTAACAAGCGCTCGTCAGCAGAATTCACATCTACTGGCACATAAGCATGTCCTGATTTAACACTGCCTAAGAAGCTGGCAACCATTTCAAATTGTTGCCCACCATAAACCATGATTGGTGCTTTATCTGTTAGCCCCATGTTTGTAATGTGTGCAGCTAAACGATCAGATGCGGCCTTTAAATCGGCATATGTATGTGTGCGACCCAATTCATCATACGCAACGTGATCCCCCTGATTTGTTGCGATGGCATCAATTGTCTCAATGACGTTTTTAATTATCATGTTTCATTCCCTATATTAAAATTCGTTGTAGATGAAGTGTCCTTGTCCCACCCCTGAATAACTATACAGGTAAACAAGGATCAAAATAACACAAAAATAAAATAGCGTCCGACTCATAAAGTTTATAATCGGACGCTGAAAGAACCGCTTAATCAATTTCACGTTACCCCTCTTCTGTGATTTTCATGTATAATCGACGTAAGTATGACAGTGTCTGGTACACAAAAAAATAATGAGTTAATTATAACATAAATGTGTCAATCTTGTAGCATATTGTTACAAGATAAAATTTGCACGAAATTGGAGAAACTATGCGCTATTTTCTAGTCAATGTGGCCCAGCGTTGGGAAGCAAAGTTGTGGCAAATGACTGCTTTTCAAAGTATCAAAACAGCATTACATCAATCTCTACCAATTATTATTATTGATATTTATTTACGCTTATCAGTTAAGCTTATTCTATCGCCCAATGCGCTATTCGTCAAATTATTTAAACTTGATGTGCAACCAGTCAAACCATTTTTTGATACCATAATGGTACTGTTACCGCTTGCAGATGCAACGGTTGTCCTAATTTACGTCATCGCTCTGACGCATCAGTACCTGACCGCTAATCATTATCAAAATACCAGTCTCCCTTTGATTACGAACTGCTTGGCGGTTTTCTTATTTTTTGGCAATAAAAATCAATTCCCTGTCTTTAACGTCAATCAATACTTTGTTGTCACCTTGATTGCCTTATTGAGTAGCTACTCTTACACCCGCTATGCCATTCATATCAAGCATCATCCTAATCCCTACAGTTTGCCTTATCTCATTTGGGCAGGCATTATTATTATTCTGGGTCTATTTTTACACCAACTTTTCCGGCAACAACTCTTTGAGTTCTTCTTATCCGATCTGTGGACACATCGCTTCTTTGCCTCGTTCTTAGGCCTTATCATTATTACGACTGTGGCGCCGATACTGTACCTTTTGGGTGTGGCGCTACCACCAGAACTTACTGCGCCATCATCAAACATTTATGGTGTTGATCGAAATCTCACCACCTATCTCACCACTGCACACGGCGCCTTACCTGTACCGGAAAACGTATATAGTGTTTATGGCGCCTTTACGTTATTTGGCGGCATTGGTAATGCGTTAGCCATTTGTCTTGTCTTATTATATGCCGCTTCCAAGCAACAACGTCGTCTAGCGAGAATTTCTTGGTTCCCAACGTTATTTGATAATAGTTACCTGTTGTTTGTCGGGGTGCCACTCTTTTTGAACCCCTTGATTTTCATCCCGATGATTTTAGTTAATCTGATGAGTTTAGCCATTAGTTTTATTGCCATCACAACCCATTTCATCCAACCCATTGTCTTTGTCGCACCCGACAGCTTGCCAAACCTGCTATTGCCAACGGTTGCTAGTACGACGCCAATTCGTTCACTCGTGATTACGGTAATCATTTTGATTGGTTCAGTTCTCATCTATCGCCCCTTCTTATCCCATCTGACTCTGGAGGTATCCGGTGAAAAATAAAGTCATCTTAATCACAAGCGTTATTTTGCTCTTGGTGCTTGGTTTTTTTAGTCACAAAGCGATTGCCCAATCCAGTGACAAAGAAGCCAAAATTCAAAATTCACGCATGAAACCCATTATTTTTGTGCCTGGTTCTAGCGCCACAATCAACCGCTTTGACGATTTATTTAAAGAATTAAACGCCACTGGGCCTGTGCATAGTATTCTTAAGGTTCAAGTCAACGAGAATAACCAACTCGTTTTCCACGGTAAGCTCAATCCGAGAGATCGCCAACCGTTTATTGTCGTCGGCTTTCAAGATAATCGTGACGGCTACAGCAATATTAAAAAACAAACAAAGTGGTTAAACCTTGCCTTAACCGAAATTCAAAATCGTTATCATTTCCGAGACTTTTCTGCCATTGGTCATTCCAACGGCGGTCTCGTTTGGACAAATTATTTAGAACAAGATTACGCAGCATCGTCCTTTAATATTCCGACGCTCATGACCCTGGGTACACCGTTTAACTTCTCTGAAACCTCCATGCAACGCCGGACTGAAATGCTCAATGATTTCATCGCTGATAACAATCAATTGCCCGACAATTTAGTCATGTACTCAGTTGCAGGGACTGATGACTATACCGATGACGGGATTGTCCCCGTTGAAAGTGTCTTGGCTGGTAAATATATTTATCAAAACAAAGTCAAATCATATACGCAAATTACCGTTTCTGGGGCAAATGCGCAACATTCGAGTTTGCCCGAAAATCCGGAAGTCGTCAACCTGATTCAAACCAAAGTCATTAAAGCCGGCCAACGTCCCGGTCAACGATAAAAAAGCACGCTATCCTTATTTAACAGGGATAGCGTGCTTTTTTATCATGATAAGCGGTTTAGGCACCGCCGCGCCTTTTGTTTGACTTACGTACTGCACGCATTTCTTCACGCTTGGCAATACGACGATCCATTTGATTTTTCCGTTGGATAGCTGACTTAATTTGACGCTTATAGCCCGGCTTCACAACCTTCTTCTTCTTTTTAACCATTCCCACCATCGTTGGGTCAAGTTTTCTGGTTGTTGCGACACGTTGTGTTCGCGCACGGCGATCTTTTACCGGCATGAATTCCCCGTTTTTCAACTGCATGGCCTTGAAATCAATGCCCAAAGCTTCAAGCTCTGCCACTTCATCTTCTTCATCTGGGCCATACAATGTAATCGCCAAACCAGGCATGCCATTACGGCCTGTTCGCCCAACACGATGAACGAAGAATTCAAGTTCTGACGGGATATCATCGTTAATCACATGAGAAACCCCTTCAATATCAATTCCACGCGCTGCCAAATCGGTTGCGACAACATATTGATATTCTAAGTTTTGAATGGCCTTCATCACCCGACGACGTTCACGAGGTTCGATATCACCATGAATTTCAGCAACCTTCAAGCCACGGCCACGCAAATTAGAAGCGATTTCTTTGGCACGATCCTTGGTATTGGCAAAAATTAGGGCCAAATAAGGGTTCCCCGTCGTTAAGACTTGGTAAATCACATCGTTTTTATCTTTTGACTTTGTGGCTAACAACCAATTTTCAATCGTGTCAGCAATGACTGTTGAGACTGGAATCGCTTCAAAAAGCGGGTTCGCCATATATTTCTTTAGGAATGGCTTGAGCTTTTCTGGCATTGTGGCACTAAAGACCAATGTTTGTAAGTCTTTTGGCATCGCACCAGCGATATAATCTACTTCTGTCAAGAAGCCCATATCAAGGGTCATATCCGCTTCATCGACGACCATTGTGTGCACAGCATGTAGCTTCAAAGCACCAGATTCAACCAAGTCTTTAATCCGGCCAGGTGTCCCGATGACAATTTGTGGTTGGTTGTTTTCCAATTGCTTGATTTGGCGGAGCTTATCTGTGCCACCAACATATTCAGCAATTGTAATATCGGGATTGAGCTGTGAGGCAAAGTCCTTGGCCGCTTTTGTAATTTGAGCAGCCAATTCACGTGAAGGCGTTGTAATAACAGCCTGTACGTATTGTCGGTCTTGTTCTAATTGGTTAAAAATGGGAATCAAAAAGGTGTGGGTTTTCCCTGAACCTGTTTGTGATTGGCCAACGACATCCTTACCTTGCAAGATCGCTGGAATTAATTTTGCTTGGACCGGGGTTGGCTTGGTAAAGCCAATCTTAGTCAACGCAATAATGATTTCTGGTTTTAAATTAAATTGTCCAAATTGGTTTGCAGTTTCTGCCATCAATTTTCTCTACTTTCATTCTACTCAGTTTGTGGCTGAGGTAACTTCTTTGTCGCCGCCTTGTTCAAGTAAAGCAGCATTGACACTATTGATCAAACGTTCAATATCTTCAGCGGTTTGTGCCCAGGCACCAGAGGCCATTGGATGGCCCCCACCCTCAAATTGGTTCGCAATTTTGTTAATGACAATCGTCCGTGAACGGAGCCGCACACGATAATTGCCTTCATCTTGTTCTTCAAAAATTGCCCACGCCTTAACCTTGTCGATTGTCGCCGGCAATGGCACAACAAACGCCGTGCCTGAATCTTGCAGATCAAATTGTTTCAAGAGTGCTTTGGTTAAGACCACATAGGCAAATCCTGATGGTAAAATCGTGAGGTTTTGCAGCACATAACCCGACAATTTAGCGGCATTTTCCGAAATCGTCGACATGTGGTGCAAAACAGCTTCGTAATCGAAGTCATAACCAAATAATTCTGATACCACGCGGAAAGTTTCTTGATCCATACTGTACATGAAACGTCCAGTATCACCGACAATGCCAATATACAATAAACGAGCCGCCTTAGCGTTCATAACCAAACCTTGGTCTTTGAGCGCTTCATAGAATTCATAAATCATCGTACTTGTCGCTGATTTACCCGCTTCAACCCATTGCCAATCCCCATAAGGTTCATCATTGGGATGATGATCGATTTTAATAATTTCTAATCCGTTTGGCCATCTTTGATCATCGATTCGTGGCGCATTGGCAGTGTCCACCACAAGGACCAACGCATCACGATACATTTTATCGGGCACGTCATCCATAAAGGTGTCATCTTCACTCATCCAAGCT
Source organism: Leuconostoc garlicum (assembly GCF_001998805.1). Classification (NCBI taxonomy): domain Bacteria; kingdom Bacillati; phylum Bacillota; class Bacilli; order Lactobacillales; family Lactobacillaceae; genus Leuconostoc; species Leuconostoc garlicum. The sequence goes on from NZ_CP016329.1 coordinate 24,265, forward strand.
AAGCCTTGAACAGCCTTCCCAACTGCATAAATCTGCTTGTCGGGGAAACTAGCTTCTAAAATCGCCTTTAAGCCCAATTGCGCACCGTACGCATCAGGATCCGGGCGTTGGTGGCGATGAATAATAATGGTGTCATATCGCTTTATTTCTGCTAATATTTGTTCTTCAATTGCTGACATTAATCTATCTTTCTCGTGTTATCTTAAATTTATCGTGACTATATGTATACTAGTATAACATGTTTAAAACAAGGTCATTTCTTCAAAACCGCTTGGCTGTAAATTACTCATTGACAGTCCTAATAAACGAATGGCATACGGACCTGTTACCACCTCATCAAAAATCGCTTGAGCTGTATTCACCAAGAGGTCTTCAGCAAGCAACCAAGGTTCTACCTGTGTGATTGCCCGGGTTGTGGTATGGAATTTTTCATCGCGAATTTTAACATTTAACGTCCGGCCAACCAACCCACGGGCCTTCAAAGCCGCAATCATACCATTCGCTAACTTTTTAAATTCGGCACGTACCAGTTCATCATGGTGTAAAAACTGCGCAAAAGTTTCCTCTTTACCCACTGATTGCTGTTGGCGTTGCCACTTCACTTCACCAAAATGGACACCACGCGCCTGCCAGTAAAGATTTTCACCTAATTTACCAAACTGCGCCACTAACGTTTCGCGTGATAATTGCCGCAATGCGGCACCATCAAGTACGTTAAGCGCTGCTAACTTGGCTTGCGTTTTCTCACCAACGCCGCGAAATTCACCAATTGGTAAGTGGTCTAAAAAAGCGAGACGGTTTTCCGGCGTAATGACCGTCACGCCGTTTGGCTTATTAAATTCAGACCCCAACTTTGCTAATAGTTTGTTATACGATACGCCCACCGAACTGGTCAACCGCGTCTGTTTATAGATATCGTGTCGTAACTCGGCAGCCAACATTGCGCCCGACAACGCATTATCGGTCACATCTAAGTAGGCCTCATCATACGCCACCGGCTCAATTTTTGGTGTAATTGTCCGAAAAATGGCATGAATTTGCTTAGAAATGGCTTTATACTTGGCAAAATCTGGGGTCAAAAAGATCCCATCTGGCGCTAAACGCCGTGCTTCTGCGGATCGCATGGCCGAATGAATGCCGAGTTGGCGCGCGACATAGTTCGCCGTCGTCACCACCCCACGACCCCCAGTTTCTGCTGGGTCACGCGAAATGATTAATGGCTGGTGGCGTAATGCCGGATTGTCACGCATTTCGACTTGGGCATAGAAGGCGTCAATATCAACATGGAGAATTTTACGTGTATCAGTTGTCAATAAAAACTCTGTCATATCCCTATCTTATCACATTTAACGAACATGGGTTCGCACAACACGGCCGAATGCCATAAAAAAAACCCTGACCGAAGAGGGCAATGGTCAGGGGATGATAACCGTAGCTATCGATTTATCAATCAGTAATTGGGGGGGCTGATTGAAACATTACTAGGGGAGTAATGAAACTCAAATATCTTTGAGTATGTTTTTATTATATACCTTCATGCGATTTTTGCATATATCACAACTTTTGCTATTATATTACGCCTCTATGACAAGTCCATATCCCATATTATTTTCCCGTGTCCCCCAAAAAATCCGGTGAGATTGCCGGTATTTTAATATAAAAAAAGACACCTCGCGGTGTCTTTTCTCGGATTATACGTCGCGACGACGTTCCTTGATACGCGCTGCCTTACCTTGCAAAGCGCGGAGGTAGTACAACTTGGCACGACGAACGGCACCATAGCGTACAACTTCAATCTTATCAACACGTGGTGAGTGCAATGGGAACGTACGTTCCACACCAACACCAGATGAGATCTTACGCACTGTGTAAGTTGCTTGAATACCAGCACCCTTACGCTTGATAACAACACCTTCGAACAATTGGATACGTTCACGTGAACCTTCGACGATCTTAGCGTACACCTTAACAGTGTCACCAGCGCGGAAGTCAGGGATGTCAGAACGCAATTGTACTGATGTAACGTTTTCTAAAATACTGTTTTGACGCATTGGTCATTCTCCTAGCCGACAATCTTACACTCGCCCTCAGGCTAAACGCACAGCGGATTATCGTTAATATTGCCTTACGGCTTTTCTTAGTGTAACAAATAATTCATGCCATGTCTAGCATTATTTTGTATAAGTCATCAAATCTGCTGTGATCGTGTCAATTTTGGCTTGTGAAGCAGCTTGTGAATCAGAAGTGACCCCAATATAGAACTTCAACTTTGGTTCAGTCCCTGATGGGCGTACAGCCACCCATGAGCCATCAGCTAACCAATACTTCAAGACATTAGCTTTTGGCTGTGTCAATGTTGTGACTTGACCATCAGCATCAGTTTCTAGACCAGTCGAGAAGTCTTGCACGCGGCTAACAGCAATCCCCCCAATCGTTTCCGGTTGATGATCACGGAACTTGGCAATGATTTTTGCCATATCGTCATTGCCATGCACACCTGGGAAGTCCAAACTAATCGTCTTTTCTTCAAAATAGCCGTACTTGTCAAACAAAGCTTGCAAACCATCCGCAAATGTTTGGCTTTGTGACTTATAGTAAGCCGCTACTTCTGCAAACAACACGAGGGCTTGAATGGCATCTTTATCGTGGGCAAAAGGCTTAACGAGATAGCCAAAACTCTCTTCAAAACCAAATAAGAACGTCTTTTCTTGTGTTGCTTCATATTCGTCAATGGTTGCCGCGATGTACTTAAAGCCAGTCAACACATCAGCTGTTGTCACGCCAAAGCTCTCAGCAATCTTTGAGGCAAAACGTGACGACACAATTGACGTCACAATCGCCCCATTATCTGGCAATGTGCCGGTGTTTTGCTTGGCTGTCAACAAATAATTCACCAAAACAGCGGCAATTTGGTTACCAGTCAAGACTTGGAAAGTCCCATCGGCTAAACGAACAGCAGCCCCCATCCGGTCAGCATCGGGATCTGTGGCAACGACCGCATCGGCACCTGTTTCCTTAGCGTAAGCAATGGCCATTTCTAATGCCGCTGCATCTTCTGGGTTTGGCTTGGCAACAGTTGGAAAGTCGCCATCAATCACAGCTTGTTCTTTCACAATCGTATAGTTGGTAAAGCCCGCTTGTTGCAAGGCCTTTTCCCCAATATATTGACCGGTTCCGTGCAGTGGTGAGTAGACAAACTTTAACGATTTCCCTTCTTTAGCAACCAATTCAGGATCAACCGTGACTGTCTTCATAGCTGCCAAATATTTCTCGTCAATGGCTTGATCAATCACTTCAACGTAAGTTTGGTCTTCATCAAGGGCAATATTAAAGATATCAGAGATGCCAGCTAATTCATTCACGACAGCATCGACGGCTTCCGGTACCATTTGGCCACCATCTTCACCATAAACCTTATAGCCATTGTATTCCTTGGGATTGTGTGATGCCGTAATCATGATACCAGCAAATGTCCCCAATTCTCGCACAGCAAAAGACAGTTCCGGCGTTGGCCGCAAGCTACTAAAGAGATAAACTTTGATTTGATGTGCTGACAAAACTTTAGCTGCGTCAGCTGCAAATTCAGGTGAAAAATGGCGTGAATCAAAACTAATCACAACGCCACGCTTTTTCGCTTCATCTCCTTGTGACGCAATATAACGCGCTAGGGCTTCGGTAACTTGGCGTACCGTGAAGATGTTCATTCGGTTAGTTCCCGCACCCAAAACACCACGCATACCTGCTGTTCCAAAGCTCAAATTTTGATAAAAAGCTTCTTCTTGCTGCTCTGGTGTATATGAGGCAAGCTCATCGGCCAAATAGTCAGGCAAATCTGCCGCTTGCCACTGTGCTAAAGTTTCTTGATAATGCATGATTTTCTCCTATAACTTATCTAATCATAATTATAACAAACGCAACCTATTTCCGAACTAATAAGTTCAAGACGGCGCGTCGTAACTTTGGTGAGCGTAACCCAACAATCAAGGCAACCGCTATGACCACCAGCCCAATCGTGAGCCATTCGTGCGGGATGGCCAAATGGCCGATAAAATAACCCAGTGATGTGATGGTAAACGCCCATAAAAAGCTAGCAAACGCTGCCATTTTAATATAACTGGCAAAAGGCAACCCCAAACGTTGCGCCAACAATGGTACCGCCACGCGAATAAACGGTAAAAAGCGACCTAATACAATGAACAATAACCACCGTTTGGGATGGAAATCAACTGCCAAGCGATCAATGACGCCGCCCGATAGATACTTTTTTAAAAAGGGAATACGACCAATCTGTCGGGTTAAAAAGCCCCCAAACCAGTAGTTCACAGCATCACCACAAAGTGACGCCAAACCAAACACCAAACAATCTGCTAATAGCTCCCACAGATTATGATGTAAGCCTGCAACACTCCCTACCGATGTCAAAATCGTATCGCCAGGAATAAAACCCGTGACAATACCGGCTGTTTCAATAAAAATTAGCAGAAACATCACGACAAATTTTGACCACGCAAAGGCTTGATCTGCTGACAGAATATGATTAATGACAGTTGGTAAGTTTGTAGCTAATATGATCATAGACAGGCCCTTTTCCTTGCCTTAATTATATACTAAAAAAAGCGCCAAAGCGCTTTGGTTACATTAAGCCTGTGTGTTGAAAATTACTTTATCATTTTCAGTGACTTTGAATTGCTTTGTCGCAAAGTCAGCTGTCAAAACGGCAGTTGTTTGACCATCAGCTGATGTACGTGTAATTGTCAAATCATTGTCACCATTGTTTTCAACCTTAATCTCACCATCAAGATCAAAGGCTGAGCTTGTGTTACGGAAGCGAAGCAAGTCAAACAAGTTTGACACAACTGGACGCTTAACTGTTTCAGCAATTTCTTCAAGGTCGTAATAGTGACGGTTGATGTTACGGCCTTCCTTTGTGCTTTCCAACAATTCAAGGTCGTTTTCACCTGCCAACAAACCAACGTAATAAACTTGTGGGATACCTGGTGCAAAGATTTGTGTCGCACGTGCTAGCAAGTAAGCGGCATCGTCATTACCCAAAGCTGAGTAATAAGTTGTATTAATTTGGTAAATATCCAAGTTATTGTAGGCTGCTGATGAGAAGATCTTCTTCACGTTAGCCCCAACCTTGTACATTTCTTCCGTTGTAAAGTCTGTTTCTTCTTGTGTCAACAAGTCCTTGGCATCAACAACACCAATACCATCGTGTGTATCCAATGTTGTAAATTGCTTCATTGGGCTTTGACGCAACCAATCAGCCAAACGGTTTGTCTTACCTGAATAAAGTGAGTACAACGTAATCAATGGCAACGCAAAGTCATATGAATACATGTCGTGATCCGTAATCTTGCGCACAATCTTGTAGTGTTCATGAATTTCTGGCAAAACTTCAGAACCTTCTGCTGCCAAGATTTCACGTACTTCGTTCAAAACGTCCCAGATTTCTGGTTCAACGAAGAAGTCGTTTGTATCCAACTTCTTGATAGCGTAAGCAAAGGCATCCAAACGAATCACTGACGCACCATGACGGGCAAGGTTAATCAATGAATCCTTGATGAATTGCTTTGTCACTGGCTTTGTGACATCCAAATCCATTTGTTGGTCACCGAATGTGTTCCAAACTTGGTCTGTTGTGCCGTCCGCAAATGTTACGGGCGCAAATGGTGCCTTATCCTTACGCTTATAAATCAAATCGATATCTTCGGCTGTTGGGCGGTTTTCAGGCCAGAATTCAGAATACTTCAAGAACATGTCATAGTATTCTGAGTCTTCCTTCTTTTCTAAGAAGTCTTGGAAATACTTTGATTGTGGTGAAATGTGGTTCAACATGAAGTCAAACATCAAGTAGTACTTCTCAGCTAACTTGTCAATGTCAGACCAGTCCCCAAACTTTGGATCAACTGTTTCATATTCTTCAGGGGCAAAGCCACGGTCGCCTGTTGATGGGAAGAATGGCAAAACGTGGACACCACCAACAACACCATCCAATTCATTTGACAACACTTGATCCAATTCCTTCAAATTCTTACCAAGTGAGTCAGCATATGTAATGAGCATCACTTCATTGGTGAGCTTTTTCATGTTCGTTCTCCTTTATTTACGCTTAATTACGCTGTTTATTGTTCAGTTCATGCTACTTATATGGCGCCGCAGGTTGGCGCCCAATATGATTTTAAGCCTTCTTTTTGCGGTTGGTAATCAAGGTGATAACCGTTAAACCAAGTAGGATAAAGGCCAAAACCGGTGTTGTTGTATAAGCTGCGGAATCCGCATTACGTGTTGGATTTCCCAAAATACCCGACATCAGTGACAAGACAAATGGTTCAACGAACACGCCAACGTTAAAGCCAATCAAGATAATTGATGTGACCAATGGTTGCTTTTTCAAAGGTGCCAATTGTGGTAATTGACTAAAAATAAATGGTGAGATCAGTTGCATTGGGAAACCAATCAACAAAACCCCAATTGTCAAAATAATAAAGTTTTGGTTTGAAAAGGCCACTAAGAAGTTTGAGACCGCCATCAACAATAGGCCAACCTGTAACGTATAACGACCAAATATTTTTTGAACTGTCCCATACAAGATACCACCCATCATAGCCGCAACCAGCATGAAGGAAAGAATCGTTGAAACCACCATACCGTTAACGCCAACATTTTGGGCCATGAATGGGAAACTCAATTGAATGGCCATATAGTCAATTACCAAGAAGGCTGCAAAGAATGCCAAGACCCAAACCATTGGGCTCATCTTAGTTGCTGGACGAATAGCTGGCGTTGCCTTGTCATCTTTTGCTTCTGCTTCCGCCTCTGCTTCATTGACCATGTCTGATGTTTCAGGCACTTGACGATAAAAGAGGTAAAGAATTGGGAAGGCTAAGAGATAAACCAAGAAAGTCATTTGCCAACCAAAGGCCAACAACAATCCGGCAATAAATGTCAAAACTGCTTGACCAATTTGTTCAACCGCAGCACGCCAGCCCAACATCGTTGCTCGCGTTTGGCCTTGGTACATCACTGCAATCATTGACACAGCCAATGAATTGAAAATACCTAAACCAGCCCCGAGGACCATGCGTGATACTAAAATAACGGGATAAGATGCGACGAACAATGGCACCGCACCTGCAACACCGACCAAAATCATCCCCAGCGCAATTGTCTTCTTATCCCCCAACTTTGCTGCGATAAAAGCACTAAATAGGACAAATATCGTCACAAAGATAGATGGTGTTGTTGATAACGCTTGCGCCTCCGTTGCCGTAACGCCAAGGGCTTCTGCCATTTGTGGCAAGGCACCGTTGATGGCGTAAGCACTTGTTAACATAAATGAAATACCTAAAAAGGCAATTTTAGTGAGCCATTTATCCTGACTTCTCATGACATTCTCCTCAAAATCTGATTAAAACCGGTTCCAATTTTTTCAAACAAAACATGCTTTGTGCATTTCTACACAAGTAATTATAATATCCCGATTTTTAAATGTCAAACGTTTTCCAAATGTAATAAATAGTGTAAAACTTTCAGAAAATTACATTTTCTTACATTGTTGTTATAACTATCATTTAGGAATTTATATTAAAATTATACGCTGTTCTTTTTGGCTAAAATAAAAAAGCAAATTTTAACAATTTGCTTTTCATTGCGCCGTCGACGCTGCTGATTTTGACGGTAATTGGCTAATATAAGTGTAAGCCCCTTGGCCCGCAATCCCACCTTCTCCGACAGCTGTCGTAATTTGGCGAAGATCTTTGGCACGCACGTCACCAATTGCAAAAATACCAGGAATGGCAGTTTGCATCTTGTCGTCCGTGATAATCCAACCTTCATCATCAGTAATATTCAAATTTTCAAAACCTTGTGTATTGGGCTTTAAGCCAACATAAATAAAGACCCCACTCGCATCAATATGTGATACTTCTTGCGTTTGGTTGTTGATGACATCAAGACCCGTCACCTTTTCACCGTCACCAGTAATCGCGAGCACTTCAGTAAACCAATTAAATGCCATTTTGTCATTAGCAAAAGCACGATCTTGAATAATTTGTTGCGCACGCAACTTATCGCGACGATGTAATACAGTGACTGACTTGGCCAAGTTTGTCAGATATAGTCCCTCTTCAATAGCAGAATCACCGCCACCAACAACGACAACATCTTCATTACGGAAAAAGGCACCATCACAGACCGCACAGTAGCTGACACCACGGCCTTGATAGTCTTCTTCGCCATCTTTACCTAAATGAATATGCTCAGAACCAGTCGCAATAATCACAACCTTAGCCTTATAGTCACCCATATCCGTATGAATGAGCTTGTCTTCACCATCTAACGTGATTTCTTCAACCATGCCAAAGCCATATTCCGCACCAAATTGCGTTGATGAGGCATACATTTTCTCAGCCAAATCTGGTCCCAAAATCGAGTCAAAACCTGGATAGTTTTCAACTTCAGCCGTATTATTCATTTGACCACCGTAGATGCCACGGTCTAACATCAAAACGGAAAGATCGGCACGTGACGCATAGGTTGCCGCCGTCATGCCGGCTGGACCAGCCCCAATAATCACAACATCATATTGCTTATAGTCTGTCAATTTGTTGCCCTCATTTCACTTACTTTTTGTTAACCCTATTTTACACGACACAACTTGATTTGTCTCGTGATTTGAATTTTACAACTTGGCAGCAAGTTCCTTGATGTAAGCGCGTAATTGATCTTTGGTTTGTGGGTGCTTCAAGCCAAATTCAATATTAGTTTCCAAGAAACCAATCTTTGAGCCAATGTCATAACGATTTCCCTTGAATTCATGGGCATAAACGTGCTGACGGTTATTCAATGAATCAATGGCATCCGTTAATTGGATTTCACCACCCTTACCAGGTGTTGTGTTCTCGAGTTCTTCAAAAATTTCCGGTGTTAACAAGTAACGTCCAATAATAGCCAAGTCAGAAGGTGCATCTTCTGGCTTAGGCTTTTCCACGAATGTCTTAACGCGGAAAAGGCCCTTTGAAGCTTCAGCGGCTGGGTCAATCACCCCGTATTCTGACACTTGGTCATGTGGTACTTTCATTACCGCCAAAGTTGATTCACCAGTTTCTTCATAACGGTCAATCAATTGCTTTGTCAATGGCACATCATCTTCCATCAAATCATCACCAAGTAACACGACGAAAGGTTCGTCTCCAATAAAGGCCTTGGCTGTTAAGACCGCATCCCCTAAGCCCTTTGGGTGTGACTGACGAATAAAGTACATGTTAATGTCCGTTGTTTCTTGCACAATCTTGAGTAATTCGTCCTTACCTTTTTCGCGCAAGTTGTTTTCCAATTCTGGATTTGAATCAAAGTGGTCTTCAATTGATCGCTTTGACTTACCATCAACAATCACAATCTCTTCGATACCTGAGGCAATCGCTTCACGCACGATATATTCAATCGTTGGTGTATCAACAATTGGTAACATTTCCTTTGCCAAAGCTTTTGTGGCTGGCAAAAAACGTGTCCCAAGTCCTGCTGCTGGAATAATTGCCTTACGTACTGGTTTCATAATTTATAACTCGCTTTCCTTTTCCTCAACCTAACACAACAATCATGCCTAATCTTCAGATTTTAGTGGCCGCGCCATCAAATCAGCAATTGCTTGTGCTAACGGTTTGTCTTCATACAACACTTGATAAATCGCCGTTGTAATCGGCATATCAACTTGATAAGTTTGGGCAAAATCGTACACGGCCTTTGTCGTGTTCACGCCTTCAATCACCATGCCCATGTCTTCGGTGACTTGCGCCAATGTTTTGCCTTGCCCAAGTCCCATACCAGCGCGATAGTTGCGCGAATTGGGTGACATACCGGTGACGATTAAGTCCCCGATGCCTGCTAATTCATAGAGGGTTTCCTCTTTAGCACCCATGGCTAACCCAAGCGCCCGCATTTCTACTAAACTACGTGTCAATAAGGCAGCTTGTGCATTAGCGCCATACCCTAGTCCGACTAATGCGCCTGAGCCGATGGCAACAATATTTTTCAAGGCTGCAAACAACTCTGAGCCAAGCAAATCATGGTTGGTATAAGCGCGGAAGGTTTGGTTGGACAAAACTGTTTGCAACAACTTAGCTGCTGCTTCGTCCTCGCTCCCAATTGATACCGCCGTTAGATCATGTCGGATAACATCTTCAGCGTGTGACGGTCCAGATACCACAGCAATCGCTGATCGATAAGCAGCTGGTACTTCTTCCGCCATCATTTCAGAAATACGCTTGTAAGTGCCTTGCTCAAGCCCTTTCGTGGCGTGTGCCAAAATCACGGTCTGTTGTTGCGCCGTTAAGACGTCAGCCAGTTGTTGGGCCACTTCGCGAACCGCTTTAGTTGGTACCACACTCAAAACAATATCAACATCTGCCACGGCTTCTGCCATGTCACTGGTGGCAACCAATTGTTCCGACAACTGTGCTTGTGGTAAATACTTGTCGTTGGTATGTTGCGTGTTGATTTCAACCGCTTGGTCTGGGTTATGTGTCCATAAACGCACATCATGCCCATTTTCTGCGGCGGTATTTGCTAAAGCTGTGCCCCAAGACCCTGCTCCGAGTACGGCCAGTTTAGTCATGTTTGTTCTCCAAATCTTTCTTTTCGTTCTTGGCCATTTCAGCAGCCATCCGGGCTTCAAGCGTTTTGAGCGGATCAATGCCCATATTAGCCGTACGGAATTTAACTGCGGCCGCATCAATCACACTCGACGTATTACGTCCAGGTGTGACCGGCACAACCATACGCTTAATTTTCACGCCTAAAATTTCCAACGTATCATTATCATTGCCCAAGCGATCAAAGTTCGCTTCACCAATTTTACCGTTTGAGAGATGAATATTCACCGCAATCGTGGCGTGTGAACGCACGGCTACAGCACCGTAAACTTGTTGCACGTCAATAATACCAACGCCGCGCACTTCCATCATATTACGAAGTACGTCGCTTGGTTCACCAATCAAACGTTCTTCATCTTCTTGATAAATATCCACGCGATCATCGGCAACTAAACGGGCCTTATCTTGTTGAATCAATTCCAGCGCTGCTTCGGTTTTACCAATCCCGGCATCCCCAGTAATCAAAACACCCAAGCCATACACGTCAATCAAAACGCCGTGTACACTCTCGCGAGGTGATAATTGGCCACCCAAATAGTAAGTCATATTCGATAAAATACGCGACGATGTCAAAGTTGACGTCAAAATTGGAATATGTGCCTCTTCCGCTGCTTGCTTTAACTCGTCACTGATAGGCAACCCCGTTGACACCACAAAAGCTGGGGTCGTCACATCGGCCATCCGGCGATAAACCATCAAGAGTTCATCGTGTCCCATCCGTTCAGAAAAGGATGTTTCAGTAATCCCAAGCAATTGCACACGTTCGGGCGCATAATAATTAAAATACCCTGTCATTTCTAGGCCAGGTCGGGAAATGTCGGCGGTTGTAATTGGCCGATCTAAATACTGCTCCCCAGACACAATCTCTAACTTGGTATGATCAACCAACTGTTTTACTGTCACTGAATTCTGTATCATACTACTATCTTTCTCAATCTATTTATACATCAGAGGTCAAGATTGTATTCACAATCGATAACACAATGGCCATTAAAATTGCCCAGCCAAAACCGGCAAACGTAAAACCACCTACCAACCATGCCGTCATTTCTAATAGCAACGCATTAATAACAATCGTAAATAAACCAAAAGTCATGATGTTGAGTGGCAACGTTAAGAGTAATAATACTGGCTTAATCAGCATGTTTAGCAGTGCCAATACAAAGGCCGCCCCTAGAGCCGTCAGCCAGTTCTCAACGCTAAAACCGCTAGGAAATAGCGCGGCTGTCACCATAAAGACAATCATCGTGGTGACTAATCTTGCGATAAATGGCATAGGCCCCTCCAGTCAATCGTGTAAGCGCTTTAAACATTGATATAAAGCATCTTATTGGAAACGTTATAAATTTATTATACCAAATATTTAAATATGATGAGTAGAAAAAATGACTGAACGGGTTGTTCAGTCATTTTTTTGCCATCATTGTCACAAAACTGAGCGCAATGATGGGAAGTATATATTAAATAAAGTAGTTGTAACCAGGGTTTAATTCAATAATTTTACCTGTACGCTTATAAACGATCCACTCGGCAATATCGATGGTATAGTCACCGATACGCTTCAAGTACCCAGCAATCACCAAATAATCAGCCGCTGAATCGACAAGTTCTGGATCATCTTTCATGCCTTTTACGGAATCCAAACGAACCTTCGCTGCCCGATTTGACCATGATTGGTTTTCTTCAGCGATTGTTTCCGCGCCTAAAGCGTCATTTTTAACGTAGTAATCCATCACACGAGAAACCATCGTTGCCACTTGTTCACCGATTTCACCCAATTCTTTTTCGACACTGGCAATATGCTTAGTGCCTTTCACACGAATCGTTGAATTGGCAATGTTACGCGCTTGATCCCCCATACGTTCTAGGACTGATACAGCCTTTAAAATCGTCACGATTTCACGCAAATCAGTCGTCACGGGTTGATACAACGCGATCATTTCAAATGTCTTCTTTTCAATGGCTGCTTCGCGTTCATTAATCTTATGATCATTTTCCAAAATGGCTTTCGCCCCTTCACGATCATGATCGACAAATGATTGCACTGCCTTTTGAATGGTTTGGGCGACAAGCATCCCCATTTCTGTAAATGAATTATCTAAGTCAGCTAATTCTTCATCAAATAAACGTCGCATATTGTTTCTCCTTTATGCTTAGCCAAAACGGCCACTGATGTAATCTTGTGTTTCTTGGCGCTGTGGATTTAAGAAGATGTTTTTCGTGGCATCCACTTCAATCAAATTACCACTTAGGAAAAAGGCCGTGCGATCTGATAGACGTGATGCTTGAGACATCGAATGGGTCACAATAATCATCGCATAATCATTTCTTAAATTCAACAACGTTTCTTCAATATTGTGACTTGATACGGGATCCAAAGCTGATGTTGGTTCATCTAACAGCAACAACTCTGGTGAGGTAGCCAGCACACGAGCAATCGATACACGTTGCTGTTGGCCACCTGATAAGCCTAACGCTGACTTATGCAAATCATCTTTCACTTCATCCCAAACGGATGCTTGACGTAGCGCTTTTTCAACGGCTTCATCTAGCACCGTTTTATCGCGAACACCGTCTAAGCGCAACCCAAAGATGACATTTTCATAGATTGAAAATGGAAATGGATTAGGTTGTTGGAAGACCATCCCAATGCGCTTACGCAACTCAACTGTATCAGTTGTGGGGGCATAAATATTGGTGCCATTAAAGTCAAATGTGCCTGTGACTGTAATGTTATCTTCCAAATCATGCATTCGGTTTAACGCCCGCAAATAAGTGGACTTCCCTGATCCAGAAGGCCCAATGAGCGCCGTAATGCCTTTTTCTGGAAATGAGAGGTTAATGCCATGCAAGGCCTCTTTTTTACAGTACCATAATTTCACATCGCGCGTTTCAAGAATATTCTTTTGTGTACTCTCTGTCATCCGAAGTTCCCCGATATATAATCATTTGTTAGCGCAACTTTTGGTCGTGTAAAGATTTTACGTGTTAAATCATATTCAATGACTTTTCCCATGTGGAAGAACGCCGTGTAATCACTAATACGCGCTGCTTGTTGCATGTTGTGCGTCACAATAATGATTGTATACTTGTTTTTCAACTCAAGCAGTGTGTCTTCAACTTGTGCTGACGAAATTGGGTCAAGCGCACTTGACGGCTCATCAAGCAACAAAATATCTGGCTTCAATGCCAATGCACGAGCAATCACCAATCGTTGAGCTTGTCCACCTGACAAAGCAAGGGCTGACTTGTTTAATTCATCTTTCACTTCATCCCACAAAGCAGCTTGACGCAAACTCGTTTCAACAATTTCGTCTAATTCTTGCTTATTCGTCATCCCACGTTGTGTCAACGCAAAGGTAATGTTGTTATAAATTGACTTTGCAAACGGATTTGGGCGTTGGAAAACCATGCCAATATGGCGGCGCATTTCGTAAACATCAATCGCTTTTGTGTTAATATCAACACCGCGATACATAATGTTTCCTTTAACCGTAGCCACGCCATCGTTCATCCGGTTCAAAGACCGTAAAAAGGTTGACTTACCGGAACCAGAGGCCCCGATTAAACTCGTGATTTTGTAACGTTCAAACGATAAATCACCTTCACTCAAGGCCAAGTTATCACCATAATAAACTTGCAAATCATGTGTTGACAATGCAATTTCATGCTTTTCCGGTGACATCTTATAAATATAACGTTCAGGTGCCTCATCTGAAATAAATTCACTGACTGGTTTTAAATCAATCGTATTTGCCATTTTTTCTCCATAAAGCCTACAATCAGGCTGTCTTATTGCCTCGCAACTGACTGTGACAACTTTTTCTTGCAATCAACTCACATTAAGCACTGGTAAGCTTTTTGTGCAACTTTGTACCCAGCTTACGTGCACTGAAGTTAAACAATAAGACAACAATGATCAACACTGCTGAGGAACCAGCAGAAACTGCACTCACGTCGGGCATGATGCCTTCAGAATTAATTTTCCAAATGTGCACCGCCAAGGTTTCAGCCGGACGCATTGGGTTTAACGGACTAGAAATGTTGAACGGATTCCAGTCACTGAAGTTCAAAGCTGGGGCTGATTGTCCCGCTGTATAAATCAAAGCCGCCGCTTCACCAAACACACGGCCGGCAGACAAGACAACACCGGTGACAATTGAAGGTACCGCTGCTGGTAAGATGACATGAATCACCGTTTCCCAGCGTGATAGTCCCAATGCTGAGCCAGCTTCACGTTGTAAGTTTGGAATTTGTGCCAAACTGGTTTCAATTGAGCGTGTTAACAAAGGTAAGTTGAAGAATGTCAACGCAATCGCGCCAGACAAAATTGAAAAGCCAAAATGGAATTTCACGACGAACAACAAGAAACCAAACAAACCGACAACAACTGATGGCAATGAACTCAAAATTTCGATTGCTGTCCGAACCATGGTTGTCAAAGGTCCCTTGTGGGCATATTCATTCAAGTAAATTGCCGCAGCTAAAGCGATTGGAAAACTAATCGCCATCGCTAATACTAATAAGTAAAATGAGTTAAACAATTGTACGCCAATACCACCGCCAGCTTCAAAAGCTTTGGCTGGTGCCGTTAAGAAATGCCATGACAAGTGTGGTACGCCACGAACTAAAATAAAGGCGAGCATGGCCGCTAAGATTAGCGCAACAATCCCAGAAATCATATAAATGATGCCTGTGGCGATTTTATCAGCAGTTTTTGCATTCATTATTTCATTTCCCCTTTGCGTCCGATAGCCCGCACAATCAAGTTAAAGACAAGTGACATCAATAGCAAGATCATGGCCAAAGTCCACAAGACATTATTTTGTAGTGAGCCCATAACCGTGTTACCAATTCCCATCGTCAAGACAGATGTCAAGGTTGAGGCTGGTGAAATCAAGTTTTGTGGCATCAATGCCGCGTTACCAATCACCATTTGTACGGCTAAGGCTTCACCAAACGCACGCGCCATACCAAAGACAATCGCTGTTAAGATACCTGGTGTAGCCGCACGCAAGATCACTTTATAAATCATTTGCCAACGGGTTGCCCCAATTGCCAAAGCTGATTCACGGTAATGACGTGGGACTGACTTCAACGTATCCACTGTCATTGACGTAATCGTTGGTAAGATCATGACGAATAACACAATGGTACCCGATAAGATACCAAACCCTGATCCACCAAACACTGTCCGAATAAATGGCACAACCACTGTTAAGCCGATGAAACCATAAACAACTGATGGAATACCAACCAGCAATTCAATAATTGGTTGCATGATTTTTGTGCCACGCTTTTGCGCAATTTCAGTCATAAATAATGCCGTCCCAATTGCAAATGGTGTGGCAACAATTGCAGCTAAAAACGTCACCAAGAACGAGCCCATAATCATTGGCATCGCCCCGACATAAGGCTGCTTTGTTTGTGGATTAATCACTGATGGATTCCAAGTTGTGCCAAAGAGGAATTCTTTCACACTGACACCATCTTGGAAAAATGTTGATAGTCCACGACTCATAACGAAAGCAAAAATTGAAACGACCACAAGCACGATCAAGGCCAACGCAGACAAACTAATTGCCCGCCCCATTGCGTCTTGCTTCGTTGATTCTGACTTTTGCATCAACTTTTTTGTAATGTTATCCATTTTATCTCCAAAGTATTTGACGAGTGGTTACCCACTGTCTACTATATTTCAAATGCTGTTCTGATCTGACGTATGCATGATAGCTACACGTCAGATTATTTTTTTATGATCTGGCCATCGACTTGACGGATAACTTGCATATCATGAACTGAGATATACCCTAGCTTTGGCACCAAAGTCTTTTGTATTTTTTCTGATGATAAATAATCCAAGAACTTGGCGACCTGCTTAGATGGTTTTCCCTTCGTATACACGTGCTCATACGACCAAATCGGATAGCGACCAGTGATGACATTGCTGTTAGTTGGCTTGACATGGTTAATTGTCGGTGCCACAACAGTATTGTTGATGTACCCAAAGGCTGCATAAGAGATAGCGCCTGGTGTTGTCGCAACAATTGACCGCACCATACCAGATGAATCTTGTTCTTGCGCTGAAGTACTCTTATCGCCCATCAAACCAAACTTTTCAAAGGTTGCCCGTGTCCCTGAGCCCGCTGCACGATTGATAATCACAATTGGCAAATCATGCCCACCGACTTGACGCCAGTTCTTGACTTTACCTGTGAAAATCTCACGTAGTTGCTGGGTGCTCAAGTTGGTCACCCCATTTTCTTTATTTAATAACGGTGTAATGCCGACAACAGCCACTTGATGGTCGACTAGCTTCGTCGCATCAATCCCTGACTTTTCTTCGGCAAATACATCAGCGTTTCCTAAATCAACCGCGCCTTGTGCAACTTGACTTAGACCGGTACCCGTACCGCCACCCTGCACATTGACAAATGTTCCAAGATTAGCTTTCGTGTACTCTTCTCCGGCAGCTTCTACCAATGGTTGTAAGGCCGTTGAACCGACAGCCGTGATTGATGTGCCTGATGCACTTTTATCACGTGTAATGTAACCTGCGCCAATGGCCGCAATAAGACCCACGATGACGACTGTTGATACAATCATCCCGCGATGTGATTTCGACATGTTGATGCCTCCCAAGATTTAACTACAATAACTACTACTCTCCTATTATCTTAAAGTTTTGTAAATGTCATCGCGGGTGAATGTAAAGATTGTGTCAAGAAATATTTACAAAGGTAACGTCACACTGATTGTTGTGCCCACCGCAACTTGTGATTGTACTTTAATTTCCCCATTGTGCTTATTGACAATCTCATTAACAATGGCTAAACCTAAGCCTGTGCCACTGGCAATTTTGCGTTGTCGTGATTCATCCCCACGATAAAATCGTTCAAAAATACGCGATTGCTGATTCGTCGGAATCCCGATGCCCGTATCTTTCACATTCAATTGCCAGTGTTGGTGATCCTTGTAGGCCGTCACGTGAATGTCCCCACCTTGGACGTTATATTTCACCGCATTAACAATCAAATTTTGTAGAATCATTTCCACGTCTGTTTTGAAACCACGAATGATAAAATCATCAGGCACGTCATTGCGCAATTGCACGGCTTTAGTCTCCGCCAATGGCATCACATGCTGCCATTGTTCGGCCACCATATCATGAATCACTAGCTCCGTCTGCACAGCCTCTCGCTTTTGTTGCACACGTGATAATGAGAGAATATCATTAACCAATGACGATAGCCGTTTGGCTTCCTGCGCCACAATAGCCAAAAACATCTCCCGCGTGGCTTGATCTGCGCCGGCTGGTCCTTGTAATGTTTCGATAAAACCCGTAATCGCCGTTAGCGGTGTTTTTAGCTCATGGGACGCATTCGCCAAAAAGTCAGATTGCATCCGCTCAACTTGTAAGACCGATGTTAAGTCATAAATAATGATCATGACTTCCGCATGTTTCAGATTACCTTGATGATACAAAGTGCTAACTTCGTACTGTTTCATATCACCATTAATTTGTAAATTCAAAATCGATTGTTGATTTTTTTGCGTATTAAACGTTTGGGTAATCAGCTCAGAGAGCGTGAACTGTCGAATCACCATACTTTCGGCAATCGGCGTTTCGGGGCGTTGAATGCCCAACAGGTCAGCCGCCGTTTCATTAAACACATCAATGGTATGGGCGCGATTAATATTAATCACCCCAACTGGTAAGCTCGCTAGCAATGAACGATAATTCGTCACATCACGTTGTGCAGTTTGACGTGCTTGTTCGATCTGATGTTGCATCACATTAAATTGCTTAATTAAGGCGTAATAAGGCGATCCTGGTTCTGCCAACACGCCTCTTGGGGTCTCACCAGCAACCGTATCGACCATCCGCTTTTCCATCACTTTTAATTCTTGTTGTTGGCGATTTTCCCAAAAATTAGCCCATAGTACAATGACAAAAGTTGCCAAAGTCATGATTAAAACAAGCAACAGCCACTGTCTTAAATGTAACTGCAATAAACTACTCACGACGCCACAGAATACAAAATTGATCAACCAAAACGATAGAAATTTTAATAATTTTTTTGTCATTACCTTACTCCAATATCTCTATCATAACAAAAAAGCCCGCTGACGCGGACTTTGAAAAATGACTTAAATTAGTTTTTTGTAACCTTACCTGACGCATCACGTGTGACTTTCATATCCGTCAAACCAATGTAACCAAGCTTTGGCACGATTGACTTTTGTACTTCCTTAGTTGTGAAGTAATCCAAGAATGCCTTAGTGGCACCTGTCGCGTCACCCTTTGTATACATATGTTCGTATGCCCAGATTGGCCATGAATTGTCTTCAACATTCTTTGTATCAGGCGTTACCTTGTCAATGTTAAGTGCCTTGATACCAGAAGCATCCAAGTAAGCAAAGGCTAGGTATGAAATAGCCCCTGGTGTGGTTGACACAATCTTTTGAACCGTACCGTTAGAATCTTGCTCTGTTGCTTGAACAGCATTTTGACCATCCAACACGTTCTTTTCAAAGACGGCACGTGTTCCTGAACCAGTCGCACGGTTAACCACAACGATCTTTTCGTCTTTACCGCCTACTTCTTTCCAGTTCGTAATCTTACCAGTGAAGATGTCACGCAATTGTGTCTTTGACAAATTTGACACTTGGACATCTGCGTTCACGACTGGTGCAATACCAACAACTGCGACTTTGTGATCCTTCAACTTAGAAGCATCAACACCAGACTTTTCTTCAGCAAAGACGTCCGAGTTACCGATTTGTGCTGAGCCACTAGCAACTTGACTCAAACCAGCCCCTGAACCACCACCTTGAACCGTCACTGTCACACCAGGATTTTTTTGTTGGAATGACGTTGCAACTTGTTCTGCTAATGGTTGCAAGGCCGTCGATCCCAAGGCAAGCACCTTACCACTAAGGTTAGAAGTGGCTGTTTTTTGTGTGTCTTGCTTGGTTGTGCTCTTATTTGAATTGGCATACAATGCCACACCTGCTGCGATAACGACAACACCGCCGATAACACCGACAACTGCTTTGTTCATGAGTAATTCTCCCTTGTCTAAGGCTTCATTGAAGCGTATGTAGTGTAAACTTGGTTGTAGTAGTGGCTCTTGGGTGCCAGTCCTTGTTTACAAGTTATATACTACCGACGCTGTGTCAAAGAACTAGGCACAAACCTGTCATCATTATGTAAATCATTGTAAAGTCATCTTTACGCAGTTAGACCACCATCGTGTAGCCGAAACCACGAACCGTTTTTAGGAGCACCGGCGACTTCGGATTGGCTTCAATTTTCTCCCGTAAATTACTAATATGCATGTCGACCATACGGCTTTCACCCGTGTATTCATAGCCCCATACCGCCGTTAAAATCGTTTCACGATCAATGACCCGTCCAATACGTTGGGCAAAATAGAGCAATAATTCATATTCTCGTGGGGTCAACGTCAAAATTTTATCAGCCTTAGTCACAACTTTCTTATTATCATCAATCACCAGATCCTGAATCTTAATAACATCTGCCTCTTCAGAGACTTGATGATCAACTTGTGAACGACGTAATACTGCCTTTAAACGCGCGATAACTTCTCTTGGGCTAAACGGCTTAGTAATATAATCATCTGCTCCAAGTTCTAGACCAAACACCCGATCAAATTCATCCCCTTTAGCAGTGACCAAAATCACTGGGGTACTAATCTTATCTTGACGTAAGGTTTTCAAAACCGTCATGCCATCCATGCCTGGTAACATCAAATCTAGCAAAATCGCATCGAATTGCTGTTGACTGGCTAATTGATAAGCCGTCTGGCCATCTTCTGCCAATGTGACGTCATAATTATTTTCTTCCAGGTTATATTGCAATAACGTTGAAATTGCTGCTTCATCATCCACTACTAAAATTTTTGTCATGATCCAAACACATCTTTTTTAATTATGATGTCTGCCTCTCTAATTGTTTGCTTAATTGCATTGTAACAAAAAAAATGGACACGCCCTAGCGTTTCCATTTATTCTTTACAGGATTTATACAATTGGTTCGTCCGTTAAATCATCATCGTCATCCGTGACTAATGCCAGTGTTTCTGGGGCTTCAATTGTCTCATCATCAGCCTCTTCTACTGGCAATTCACCATCACCAATCCCAAAGGCATTACGAACTTTAGCATAGATTTCTTGACGCATCGCAGCATTTTCGGGTGCATCCAAGAATTCTTTCGCTTTTTCACGGCCTTGGCCAACCTTGATATCACCGTAATAGTAGAAGGCACCGGCCTTACGGATAATTTCTTGTTCCGCACCGAGATCCAAAATTTCACCAGTTTGTGAAATCCCCTTCCCGTACATGATATCAACTTCAGCAACCTTAAATGGTGGCGCCACCTTATTCTTAACCACTTTGACTTTCGTTAAGTTTCCAGTCACATCTGTGCCATCTTTAATTTGGGTTGACCGACGCACTTCCAAACGAATCGTTGAATAGAATTTCAACGCACGGCCACCAGGGGTTGTTTCGGGGTTACCAAACATCACCCCAATCTTTTCACGAATTTGGTTGATAAAAATCGCAACTGTCCCAGTACGGTTCAATGTACCAGCTAATTTACGCAAGGCTTGGCTCATCAAACGGGCTTGCAAGCCAACGTGTGAGTCGCCCATTTCTCCTTCGATTTCTGCACGTGGTACCAACGCTGCCACAGAATCCACAACGATAATATCCACTGCCCCAGATTGTACCAACGCATCCGCAATTTCTAACCCTTGTTCACCAGTATCAGGTTGTGACAAAAGTAATTCGTCCTTTTTAACACCCAAAGCTTCAGCGTATTTTACATCCAAGGCATTTTCGGCATCAATATAGGCGGCTGTCCCACCGGCTTTTTGCACTTCAGCAACGGCGTGTAACGCCAACGTTGTTTTACCAGAAGATTCTGGCCCATAAATTTCAATAATACGTCCTTTAGGATAGCCACCGACGCCTAAAGCAACATCTAGCTTAACTGATCCTGAAGGATAAGTCTCAACTTGTGTCAGTGCATTATCACCCAACACCATGATTGATCCCTTACCGAAATTCTTTTCGATACGCTTTAAAGCTTCATCAAGTGCCGCCTTACGGCCGCTTGCTTGACTATCTTTATCGTCTTTTTTAGTCGTCTTTTTTGTGACCATTTTTAGCTAACTCCTTTTATCTTACCTCAATAGTGTACCTGTTTCTAAACGTAAAAGCAAGCATTTAACGAACAATTGTTCGACAGTGTTCGTACCTTATTTGATGATACGAAAAAAGCGCTTATCGCGCTTTTATAGACCGTCAGAAAAGACCACTCGGTTCTGCCAGAAATAGTCAATCCCTGAATAAATTGTAAAGATCACCGCAATCCACAATAAGATTTCCCCAATCGGCAACCCAATCGCGGTAAATGGCACATCTTTAAGATATAAGAAGAAAATTGCAAACATTTGCGAGAAAGTCTTGATTTTACCTGGCATCTGCGCCGCTAAGACCTTCCCATTATTTTCTACAATTAAGGTACGTAAGCCAGTAACCGCTAGTTCACGAATCACAATCACGGCAGTCATCCAAGCTGGTACCACGTTGAACCCAGTCAAAAAGATCAAGGCTGTCATGACCAACAACTTATCGGCCAACGGATCGGCAAACTTACCAAAATTCGTCACCAAATGTTGACGACGGGCAATTTGACCATCCAAAAAATCCGTTATTGATGCTACCGCAAACACAATGGCAGCAAGCAACCAATTCAATGGCAACATCACGCCTGTCACGTCAAGTGATTGCCAAGCATAAGGCACCGATAATAGTAAGATAAAAACCGGAATAAGAATAATACGAAAAACAGTGAGTTGATTTGGAAGATTCATAATTGCCCCTTACTTATTGAGATTGAACAGAACGTTCCAAAATGGCGTTGCCGTTCCAATAACTGCCACTTTTTGATCATCAAAGGTCATCGTTGCATTGGCAACATTGGTGAATTGAACATTCACCGCATTAGTACCAGCAGGCACATCAATCGTTTTATCGGCCTTGACCAATTCATTTAACAGCACAGTTGTCCCAACCGTCACTTTCACATTAGTCCCAGCACCCTGCGCCGTGACTTTAATTGTGTGTTGCTTATCGGCTTGTCCTGAGAGGTTATAAATTGTTGTTTGCAACGCTGTATTTTGTTCTGGCGTGCCCAACGTTACTTTAGGCTCTGGCTTCTTTTCTGCTGGTTTTTCCGATGACGATGCAGCGCTAGAAGCATCACTGCTACTGCTGCTTGGTATCGTTGAAGTCGATACTGACACATTGCCACTATCACTATTTTGTTGGTCATTGTTACCAAGATGTGTCATGGCAAACCAAACCGCAACCAGGCCAACTAGAATAAAAATAGCCAACCAAACTTTTGGTAACATGTCAGAAAATTTTGAACGCGGTGACGGATTAGGATTTGTCCCCGCACGCACCACCCCATCATTATCACGATGAGCCCGACTCAAGTCACGACTTCTTGAGATTGAGGGTGGTGTTGTTTCCCCTAGCAACGTTTCTGGATTCAAGCCCACTGCAATCGCATATTGGCGAATAAAGGCGCGCACATAAAAATCCCCAGGCAAAATGCTTAGGTTGTTATTTTCAATGGCCTCCAGATAACGTGCTTGAATTTTAGTTGCTGCTTGCACGTCTTCTAAAGATAAATTTTTCGCCAGGCGCGCAGCTTTTAGCTGTTCGCCTATTTGATTCGTCAAAGTTTCACTCATAATTTGTCCAATGTTATTTTTTCAGAACAAAACGTCGTAAAGTCGCGTTCTGATATATTTTTTCAGCACTATCTAGTATATCACTATATGTTAAATCTTGTAAAAGCATCACCTTATCAAATAAGTTTGTCCCAAATAACACATCATCCCCCCGTAAAGCGATACTTTCTAATGCATTTAAACGTTGGATGCCCTCTCCAAGTGTCGCCCGGCGTAACGATTCAAACGCCGATTCGGCATGTGCCAAAATGGTTTTATATTGCGCAATTTGTGACTGAATTGCAGCCGTTAGTGCGTCATATTCAGTTGTTTCCGCAAAGAAACTCACAAATTGATACGCATGCATCAAATCAAATGATGTCTCAAACTCCGTATCGATAATACCTTTATTATACAGGTTTTGATACCAGTCTGTCTGCTCTCCAAACAAAATATCCGCCAAGATATCAGCTGCTAGCGTTAATTTGGTTGCCGCTTCGCCCGTTACATCAAGTTTTGGTAACCGAATACCTAACGCAATTTTTGGCCGCGATACATCAAACTTTTGGATTGTTTCCTTTTTAGTTGGTTCAGGAATGACCGGCTCAAACCGACGAACATTTACTGCTTCAATCGTCTTTGTCGCCTGATTAGCCATCACCAGTGCCAGCACCTCATCTGGATCAAAATGACCGACCACCTGCAAAGTCATTTGATTAGGTTGGTAAAAAGCGCGATGAATTTGATATAGCAGCTCCGGTGTAATTTGTGCAATGGAAGCCTTTGTCCCCGCAATATCTTCGGCAATTGGCGCACCGGGATACAAGAGGTCTAGCAAGCCCATATAAATGGCCCAGTTGGCATCATCATCATACATCTGAATTTCTTGACCGATAATACCCTGTTCTTTGGCTACCGTTTGTGCACTAAAGTAAGGTGTTTGCACAAAATCAAGCAAATGCGCAAGGGCTGGCAAAACGTTTTGCGTCGTTGAAAACAGATAACTCGTTTGATACGGGTTCGTAAACGCGTTGGCGTCCGCACCTAATTCACCAAATCGCGTAAAGGCATCCCCATCAGCCTTCTCAAACAGTTTGTGTTCCAGAAAGTGGGCTGTCCCAGCAGGAATTGTAATCGGCGCTTCATCATTGATTTGGAATTGGCGCGCCAATGACCCAAATGGTGTCGTTAATACAGCAAACGTTTTATGATAATTTGGCTTTGGTACCATGACCACAGTTAGCCCGTTAGGTAACTCGGTCGTTAAAACAGTTTCTTTTAATTTTGGATATGTCTTTTCTATCATGCATCCGCCTCTGGCATCAATGTAAATCTTCCTTGTAAAATCACTTGGTTGGCCAAAGCACTCACCTGCGCTGGTGTTACCGCTTGAATCGCCGCTACCCACTCCGCAGTGCTGGTCTCACGTTGTGTTAACAATCTAGAGAAGACAAGTTCAATTTCACTGTTAGGTGAATCTTGTTGACTTAAATAATCGTTAATTAAGCTCGTTTTAATCGCATCAAAGATTTCGTCACTAAATTCACCCGCTTGAATCGCCTTGAGCTCGGCTTGAATCATGCGATCAGTCTGTGCAACTTTATCCGCATCTAAACCAGCCGCCACCGTCATAAACCCCGTATCATGCTGCCAACGCGAGTAGATACTATAAGCCAACGAGGCTTTTTCCCGAATATTGGTAAATAATTTAGATAAGGCTGAACCACCAAATAAAGCGTTTAGCACTAAGGCGGTAAAGCGCTTTGGATCATCTGGTGGCAAACTCAACTGATATGATAACGTCAGGATGGCCTGATTAATATCTAATTGTGCTTCCGACAATTCAACGGTAGCTGGTCGTAGCCCTTGACGATAAAACGGCTGTAACATCATGTCACGGCGCGCTTGTAGTGGCCATTTGGCTAATTCAGTCACCACACGCTCAGCGTTAATATCCCCATACACAACAATATTAACTGGATCATTAGCAATCATCTGTCGATACGTCGCCAAAACGTCCGTCGCCGTTAACTGTTCAACATCACGTACTTGGCCAGAAGATGGTAGCCGCATGGCCGGTGCACTATAGGTGAGTTCCCGCAGTTTCAACATAGCATAGCGGCGCTTATCATCAGGTAGACTCGCTAATTCGTTGATCAAACTTTGACGTTCTTTATCAAACGTCGCTTGATCAAACTGATCTCCCGTCACCAATGGTTCAAAAATCATATCCCGTAAAAAAGCAAAAGCATCCCCAAGGAGATGTTCTGCATGGTCAATATAAGTGGGCGCTGGCAATTGCAAATGGTAACGCACATGGTGTGTTTGGCCAAAACGTACCACATCTGTTTGGAACTGCGCGCCATACAAATCAATTGTTTTTTGCGCAACGGCTTGCTGATCGGGATATTTTTGCGAACTGACAGCGGTCAAATAAGACAACAATGCCCGTGCCGAAATGGTATGCGTCAGTAACGGCGCCGCAAAATCGACCGCAATGTGTAGGGTTTTAAATTGTGTTGTTGGGTGAACAACGAGTGTCACACCAGGCTTAAGTTGTATTTTTTTCATAGTATTGGTGAGAAGAGTCGGCTGAACTTTTGAATGAATTTCATCCAATATGACTGATTCTCAAAATCCTCAATTGTCAATTTTTTCGACACTAAAATGTCTTGTTCAAACTGTTCTTCTAACTGTGTTGCAAACTCTGGATCGTAGACAAACGCATTGGCTTCAAAATTCAATGAGAATGACCGAATATCCATATTGGCTGACCCAACGGTACCAATTTCATGATCGATTGTAACCGCCTTACTGTGCAAGAAACCAGCATCATAACGATACACTTCCGCGCCCATGGCAATTAATTCTTGTGCATAATACTGCGTTGCCCGATACACAAATGGATGATCTGGCATATCAGGAATCATCAAACGCACCCGAACACCTGACATAATCGCGATTTCTAAGGTTTCTAGTACGGCTGAGTCCGGAATGAAATACGGTGTCTGAATCGTAATTTCTGAACGAGCCGAAGCAAACATCCGCATAAAGCCTTGTTTAATTTGCTTTAAATCATTATCTGGCCCACTCGATACAATTTGAACCATCGCCCGTCCAGATAATTCCTCAATTTCAGGAAAGTAGCCGGCAGTATCAACGAGTAACTCGTTTTCTTCAGCCGTGGCATTCCAATCCATCAAAAAACGACTTTGCAGTGATAAGACCGCATCACCATGAATCCGCAGATGCGTATCACGCCAGTGCCCAAACTTTTTAGAACGATCAACGTACTGGTCCCCAACGTTTAAGCCACCGATGTAACCGATTTTACCATCAATAATGGCAATCTTACGGTGGTTTCGGAAATTAAATCGCAGGGTCAAAAGCTGGAAACGACGCATTAAGAATGGCGCTACCACCCCACCTGCTTCGCGTAAACGCTTATACATATCACGGTGTTGACCATGCGAGCCAAATTGATCAAAAATCACATGCACGTCCACACCTTCGCGTGCTTTTTCCGTCAACAAATCAACTAATTGATTCCCAATTTGATCATCATCAATCGTAAAGTACTCCAGATGGACATGATGCGTGGCCTGCCGAATGTCTTCAAATAAAGCCTTAAACTTATCCGGTCCATTGGTAAAAATTTTAATCTTGTTACCACGCGTCAAAACAGACTCATCTGTGCGTAAAAATAAGTTTGCCAACTCGGTGGCTGAATTTGGAATTGGTAATAATTGCTCAATCGCTTCGAGCTGTCGCCGTTGGTTATCCGCAATTTGTTCCAAACCAAGTTGTTCTTGTGTCCGTAAACGAAATATCCGCTTATCGGAAATACGACTACCAACAAAAAAGAAAATGATAAACCCTAACACAGGCAACATAATCAGGACCAATAACCATGCCCAGATTGATGCAATATCACGTTGTTGACTAAAGACAGTAATAATCGCCCCAAATGTGTTGGCAACTAAAAGAATTAAAAGGATTATCCACAATGAATCTCCTAGCATCTCACACCTCATTATCTCTCTATAATAATAGTACTAGTTTAACATTTTTTACGGTAATATGACAAAGTTGATGCTGCTAATGGCGGTAAAAAAGCCAAAGTGATGTACCACTTTGGCTTTTTACTTATTTTGAGAACCATTTATTTTCAATTTGCGTTAAGCGACCATCTTTTTTAAAGGCTGCTAACGTTTGATCGACTGCTTCTCGTAATTGTTTATCAGACTTTCGGAACCCAACTGCCGTTTGATCAATCGGGAACTCACCAACAGTCACGGTGTAATCCTTCGGATTTGGTTGGTGAGCAACGTAGTAACGGGCATAATCTTCATCAATTAACAGCCCATCAATACGCCCAGCATTCAAATCATTGAACGCTTTGTCAAAGGTATCATACCCAACGACCTGCTGGTTTTTGACGTATTGCTTAAGTACCTTTGGATACTTGTTAAAGCCTTCATCACCACTAGAGGCTGTTTGGTCCCCCAAGACTTTATCCTTCATATCTGAGAAACGATTAATATTATTTTTCTTAAGCGTCACCAGTACTTGGGTCGCCTTGTGGTAAGGCTTAGAAAAGGCTACTTGCTTTTCACGTGCTTTGGTCACCGTATAGCCATTCCAGATCGCATCGATATTGCCAGTATTAAGCTCTGTTTCTTTCATCGACCAGTCAATAGGCTGCCACTTGACTTTAATGCCCATCGTTTTAAAGACTGCCGTCGCCAAATCAACATCAAACCCAACAATATTCCCATCTTTATCACGGAAGCCCATTGGCACAAACGTGTCATCCAGCCCAATCGTAATTTGCTTGGCTTTCTTGATACGCGCCCAGTCGTCCGTTTGGGTGGTTTGTTGTTCATTTTGAGCCGTTCGCTTCGCACCACTGCTTAAACTCATGGCCGCCCAGATGACAACCCCAACAAAGAGTAGTCCGACTAACGTATTAACAATAATTTTCTTCTTCATACTTACCATTAGCGACTGACCTCCGTTGCAAAATCAAACACGCGATCCGATACCATTTCAGCAAAGGGTTGATCGTGCGTAATAATCAACTGCGTCACGCCTTGCGCTTTAAGCGTTTTCACGACTTCCGCAACCTGCTTAGTTGACGCCTCATCTAAACCACTGGTTGGTTCATCGTAAGCCAAAATTTTGGGATCCATTGCCAATGCCCGCGCAATCGCAACCCGCTGTTTTTGCCCACCCGATAATTGGTAAGAATACAAGTCTGCCTTATCAGTCATACCAAGCGTGGCTAACAACGCTGTCGCCTTGGCCTTAGCCGCGTCACGTGACAGCCGGCTCACGTTGATGGGTGCGAGCATAATATTTTCAATCACGGTGTAGTTTGGAAAAAGATTAAAGTCTTGAAAAATCAAACCAACCTTCGCATCCGCACGCGTGCCATCAATGGCTAGCTGTTCGTCGTTGAGGCGCACCTCACCAGCATCGGCCGTTTCCAAACCAGCTAAAATTTTAATCAAGGTTGTTTTACCAATACCTGATGGGCCAACAATACTCAGTACTTCGCCATCTGATACCGATAAATTCAACGCCTTAAAAATCGTGTTTGTGTTATATGTCTTCGTTAATTGTTTAATTTCTAACATCGCTTATCTCCAACTATTCAATCGCGTTTCACTACGTCGTAAGAGGACTGTCACAATGGCCGTCATGAGCAAATAAATGAGACCAACTAACAAATAAGGCACCAACGTCACATCACGGCTAGCGGCAATGTTACCTGCTCGAAGCAAATCACCCAAACCGATAACATAAACTAATGACGTGTCCTTAACCAAATTAATCACTTCATTACCAAATGATGGCACAATAATTTTAATCACTTGTGGCAAGATAATCTTGAAAAATGTTTGGACGCGCGTAAAGCCTAGTACTTTCGCAGCGTCATATTGGCCACGCGGGATTGCTTGCAACCCACCACGGAAAATTTCAGCGAGATAGGCCGCGTAGTTCACGATAAAGGCAATCGCCGCGGCTTCAAAACGGGGAAAAGTAATACCCATCATCCCCAAACCATAATAGACGAAAATCAGTTGCAACAGAAGTGGCGTTCCCCGCATCACCCAGATATAACCATTAATCAACCAGCGAATGGTAAAATAAGGTGACTTCATGCCCAATGCCACAAGAATGCCTAATGGCACTGATCCAATAATGGTAATAAAGAAAACCCCTAACGTCATTTTCAACCCTGACATTAAACTGGGCAAAATTTCTAACAAATAATTCATCTTGCTCTCCTTTGCGCGATATTAACTCACTTTTTAAACGATTAAAAAAAATCCCCTTGCAAAATAACTTGCAAGAGGACGCGTCAGCGTGGTGCCACCTCAGATTCTAATTTTGTTCACACAAAATTACTCTGTCAGTCTTTTAGTTGAATGGTTGCAAAAACGCCCTCTGAATACAGCTGTATTCAGAGGGCGTTTTCCGCGGTGCCACCTCTTATCGCAAAACCATCACTGGTCGTTGCCTCAATAAGTCAAAAGACTGTTTGCGATAACGGGCAAAACCGATATGACCTACTCGATTCAATCATACACTCACAGATGTGTTTCAACTAACACCACTGTTTGCTCACACTACCCGCAAACTCCCTTAAAGTGATGCTAATCTACTCTTCCGCTCAACGTTTTTTAATATAAAACTTAGTATAATCTATTTTTTTATTTTGTCAAGCACTTATCTCAAAAACTGGAATAAGGACCACACTGGATAATAACCTAATGCCGCAATCGTCAGATTCAAGGCTAATGTCGGCAACACTTCATAGAGGAAAAACGACACCAAGCTCACATTGGCAATCCCAATAATAAAGCCAGCCATATAGGTAATGAGCAAATAAGTCACCAGCCCAATCAACAGTAACGTCATCCCACTCAACAAACGCTCATCCAAATAGGCATGTAGTTGTTTCATAGCCCCCACGGCCCCTAAAAAGGCTACCGTGTAAGTCCCAAAGATACCCGTATAATACATATCAAAGAGCACCCCAATAATAATGGTATATAGCCAAATTGGCACTTCATTTTCCGCATCAAATTGAATGGCATAAAACAACCAAATCAACGTTAACACTGGTAACACATGCCATGGGAAAGCGGTAAAAATACCACCCATGGCAGCCATTAAATCACCATCTACAAACAGGAAAAAAATCAATAAGACTGGGAAAACCACCCGCAAACGTGTTAATTGCCAAAAAGCCATTATTGCGCTCCAATCTCTGATACGGCCACCACTACTGTGGTGATATTACCTAAATCAGCCGCTGGTTCAATATAAATTCGCTTTGACAAACCGTAGTCATCCTTGGTGACCTTCGCCACTTTACCAACATACAAACCAGATGGAATCACGCCACCCAAACCAGATGTTTCTACTAGATCACCCGCTTTAATTTCATTATCCGACGTAACTTGTCCCATGATTAATTGGTTCGTTTCGCGGTCAAAGTCTGTCACAATCCCATTGACATCCCCTTTATTGCCTTTAATAGTGATGGCAAAGCGGTTGGCATCTTCTCCAGTATCAGAAATCAGTGCCACTTTGGCATTTGTTGTATTGACTTCGCTAATACGGCCAATAATACCGGAACCAGCCAAAACGGGCATCCCTTTTTTCAAGCCAGATTTGCTCCCCTTGTTAATCACTAATTGTGATTGCCAAGTGGTTGGTGACCGACTAATGGTCACAGCTGTAACGGTTTTGAAATCCGTTAAGGTCGCTTCCAACTTCAACTGTTTTTTCAGCTCGCGATTTTCTTCCTCGACAGTTTGTAAGCGCACTTTATCTTGTGCAAATTCATCAATTTTAGCCTTTAAAGCGCGATTTTCTTCAAATGTACTCAGTAGGTTGCCAATACTATTAGCCGTCCGACCAATTGCTGTTGTCGGTACCGCAATCACGCGACTCACACCACCTGCTAAATCATTGCTAAAACGTTGAATAAATGGCGGTGTATTGGTCTGTTTCGCCCACCAGTTTGATCCGGCAATTAAGCCAACAATGACAATAAAAGCAATAATAATTGTTACAACTGCGCGAGATGAAAAAATTTTACGCATTTTGTTGTCCCCTTGTTTAAAAAATAAAAGCGCAGCGCAAGCGCTACGCTAGTGTACAATATGCCAACAACTGATTACCCTTGTCGCATCACATCAATTGACTTTAACGCTTCACCAGTACCAATGGCCACTGCATCGAGTGGTTCATTCGCAATTAAGACTGGCACTTTTGTTGCTTCTTGAATAATCTTATCAAAATCACGTAAGAAGGCACCGCCACCCGTTAAGACCATCCCATGGTCAATGACATCGGCGGCAATTTCGGGTTGGGTTGATTCTAACGTTTCACGAATAGCAACGACAATTTCTTGAACAGGTTCTTGAATGGCCAACGCCACATCTTCCGCCGTCACATCAATTGTCTTAGGCAAACCTGTCAACAAATCACGCCCACGGACTGATGCATCCGGCAATGTGCGTGCCAATTCAAGTGACGCTGCCCCAATTTCAATCTTCAAACGTTCCGCAGTGGGTTCACCAATAGTGACGTTATACTTATTACGCACAAAATTGGCAATGGCTTCGTCTAACTTGTCGCCAGCAATTCGAATTGAGCGACTTGAGACAATACCACCAAGTGAAATCGTGGCCACATCCGTTGTACCACCACCCATATCCACAACCATTGAACCAGTTGGATCCATGACGGGCAAACCAGCCCCAACAGCAGCGGCAAATGGTTCTTCAATGACATACGCATCACGCGCACCAGCTACACGTGCGGCATCAATCACCGCACGGCGTTCAACAGCCGTCACACCTGCAGGCACCCCAATTGTAACGTAGGGCTTCCCAATACGACCACCCAATGCCTTTTGCAAATAATAACGAATCATGGCAACTGTTGTATCATAATCAGCAATCACACCATCACGCATTGGTCGAATAGCAGCAATACTTGCGGGTGTCCGACCAAGCATATCCTTGGCTTCTGATCCGACTGCAACGACTTCATTCGTCTGTGTGTTACGTGCGACCACCGACGGCTCACGCAAAACAATGCCGCGTCCTTCAATATATACATATGTATTGGCTGTACCAAGATCGATACCAACGTTTCGTTGTCCAAATGAAAATGCCACTATGCTGCCCCTCTTTTGTACCTGTTATTGTGAAAATACGCATGACTTAAATTATGCTTAACTTATAGTATTGTAGCATAAAAAACAATGATGTTGCCGATTAATTTGCGCGGACATATTTAATATGCCCACCTTTACCCGCAATTCCACGAATACGATTTTGGGATGGGAAGTCACGCCAAACTTGTTGAAATGCCGGAAAAGTTTCTGGCGTAATCTCAATTTCATCAATTTTGCCGTCACGTAAATCATTTAATAATGTTTCATAATCCATAATTTCACCTCTAGTCCATTATACAACAAATTTATTTTAGCACTCGTTAAATAAGAGTGCTAAATTTAATTGTCATTTAATCTTGACCTGGTATACTAGAAGTAAGCTATAGAAAGGAAAGTATCGTGCATTTGAGCGGTACACTTAGTAATTATGGCATCACAAGACCCATTTGGATTTGGAAATATTAATTTTGATGATATGATGCGCGCCATGAATGAACAAATGCAGGCCGCACAAAATGGTCAACAAGCCAACTTTGGCACCCAACAAAAAAATAAAAAAGATAAACAAAATAATCGCCCAACACTACTCGACGAATTTGGAATTAATTTAACACAACAAGCCCGTGACGGTAAGTTAGATCCAGTTATCGGTCGTGATAGCGAAATCGCCCGCACCATCGAGATATTAAATCGTCGTACCAAAAATAACCCTGTGCTGATCGGGGAACCAGGTGTTGGTAAAACAGCTGTTGTTGAAGGACTCGCCCAAGCAATTGTGCACAATAAAGTCTCTGAAAAATTGCAATCTAAAGAGATTATCCGACTTGACATGTCTGCGCTCGTGCAAGGCACAGCAATGCGTGGTCAGTTTGAAGCGCGGATGCGACAACTGATGCAAGAAGTCGCCGATAATGACGACGTCATTTTGTTTATTGACGAAGTTCATGAAATCATGGGTGCCGGTAATGCCGAAGGTGGTATGGATGCTGGTAACATCCTAAAGCCCGCTTTGGCACGTGGTGAATTCCAATTGATTGGCGCCACGACTTTAAATGAATACCGTAAAATTGAAAAAGATGGCGCGATTGCCCGTCGGTTCCAACCCGTACAGGTCAACGAACCTTCAATGGCTGCCACCATTAAGATTTTAGAAGGGATTCAGCAACGTTACGAAGATTACCACCATGTTGTCTACACAGATGAAGCAATTGCTGCCGCGGTATCCTTATCGGACCGCTACTTACCAGAACGTTTCTTGCCAGACAAAGCGATTGATTTAATTGATGAAGCTGGTTCACGGAAGAATTTGTCCATGAAAATTGCTGATCCTAAAGCGATTCAGGCCAAAATCGACTCGGCCGACAAGCTCAAACAAGCAGCAATCGATCAAGAAAACTTTGAGAAAGCTAGCTATTGGCGTGATCAAGTCAACCAACTCGAATCGCAAAAAGCACAAGTTGAAGCACACCCAGAAATGTTTAAGCCACAAGCTGTCACTGAACAAGATATCTTAACAATCATCGAAGATAAAACTGATATTCCAGTTGGTGACCTAAAAGATAACGAAGCAAACCAGCTCCGTGAATTGGATGCGCATTTGTCAGCCCATGTCATTGGTCAAGATGCGGCCGTACAAACTGTGGCGAAAGCTATTCGTCGTAATCGTATTGGTTTGACCAAGTCCGGTCGCCCAATTGGGTCATTCCTCTTTGTCGGCCCAACCGGCGTTGGTAAAACTGAATTAGCCAAGCAATTGGCCAAAGAAATGTTTGGCAGCAAAGACGCTTTGATTCGTTTTGATATGTCAGAGTATATGGAAAAGCATGCGGTATCGAAAATGATTGGTGCCCCTGCTGGTTATGTGGGCTATGAAGAAGCTGGTCAACTAACCGAACAAGTCCGTCGTCGGCCTTATTCCCTCGTTCTCATTGACGAAGTGGAAAAGGCACATCCAGATGTGATGAATATGTTCTTACAAATTTTGGATGATGGTCGTTTGACCGATGCCCAAGGGCATGTCGTTAGCTTTAAAGATACAGTAATTATCATGACGTCAAACGCTGGTTCTACAGATACTGGGAACACGCCAATGGGCTTCAACCAAGTTGATGCCCAAAGCAAGTTACTCCAACGTTTGGAAAATTATTTCCGCCCTGAATTCTTAAATCGTTTTGATGATATTGTGGAATTCGATCAATTGACGCAAGACCATCTCTTAACAATTGTTGACTTACTGTTAGCCGATATGAACGCTAATTTGGCAGATAATCAACTCCACGTCACGGTAAGCGACGCTGCAAAGCAACAACTTGCCAAGTTGGGTTACAATCCAACCTTAGGTGCGCGGCCACTACGTCGTGTCATTCAAGATCAAATTGCCGATCAACTGGCTGATTATTATCTATTACATCCTGAAAGTACTAATTTGTACGCTGATTGGGATGCTGAAACAAATCAAATTATTATTTCCGAAGAAGCCTACGTCAAGGCATAAGAAAAGCACGTTCTCGTTTGAGAACGTGCTTTTTTATAGGCTGCCAAGAAAGGTTAATTGTGACGATTTGGCCATCGCCTCCGGATTGGAACCAGGTAGGCCAACCGGTACCGCCACCCCTAATTGGTCATAATAAGCTTGCCAATAGGCCGAAATATCATGGGTCGCATCATGAAAACGTAACGGCTGCGGTTCAAACGGCAATCTATCACCAAAGGCAACTTCAACCAATTCAGAACAATACAGTCCTGCACCATTTGGATAGAAAGTGGCATTATACGGTTGCCCAAGATACGTTTTCGCACGCGCAATGACCGTCGCGACATCATCAACTTGTGGACGATAAACATCCGGCTGACCAAATTCCGCTTGGAATTGCGCCAAATCCTGCATGGCCACCCCATAGCGCGGACTCGCATGGATGACAGTCTGGTCATCCACAGCAATGCGAACATGCACATAAGTACCTGTCGATGCCGCAATGGCTTCATCCATGGGTTCATGTTGATTTTTGATAAACAGTAAATCCCCAGCTTGTAATGCCATGCTTATCCCTCTGCTATTTGTGCTGTTATTGCCAAACAGGACTCATCAAATGTGTTTCTTCTGGCTTTGGTCCAACTGCAAAGCTCAACAGTTCAACTGACAGTAATTCAGAAATACGCTTTAAGTAACGTTGAGCGTTTTCTGGCAATTCATCAAATGATTGCACACCTGTAATATCTTCGTCCCAACCAGGCAATGTTTCGTAATTCACGTCAAGCCCTTCAAACCATGTATCAGATGCTGGGAAATGATGAATTTCTTCACCTTTATACGTGTAAGATGTCGCAATCTTCAATTCTTTCAAACCAGACAAAACGTCAAGTGAATTGATTGCCAACTTTGTCAAACCAGACACTTGAACAGCGTGACGCAAAGCCACGGAATCTAGCCAACCAATACGACGTGGACGCTTTGTGACCACACCGTATTCATGACCAACTTCACGAATATGATCAGCAATATCATCGTGTAATTCTGTGGGGAATGGCCCTTCACCAACACGTGACGTGTAGGCCTTAATCACGCCGACCACATCTTGGATTTGGTTAGGACCAACACCGGCCCCGTTCATCACACCACCAGCAGTTGGGTTTGAACTTGTGACATAAGGATATGTGCCATGATCCACATCAAGCATGATCCCTTGCGCACCTTCAAAGACAACGCGCTTGTTCTTATCCATGAGTTGCCCCAATAGATAAGAAGTATCCGTGACATAAGGTGCCAATTGACGACCATATTCAACATAAGTTGAATAAATCGTATCGTAATCAAGTGCTTCTTCGCCATACAACTTTGTCAATTGCGCATTTTTGAATGGCAAATATTCTTGCAAAAGCTTGGCAAAGACTTCAGGATCAACCAAGTCAGCCATTCGGATGCCGACACGTGAAATTTTATCCGTGTAAGCTGGTCCGATACCCTTCTTTGTCGTTCCGATACGGTTATTTGATGATGATTCTGCTGCTTTATCAAGCGCAATGTGATAAGGCATGATGACATGCGCGCGATTTGAAATACGCAAATTATCAACTGAAATGCCCTTTGATTGCACTTCAGCAATTTCAGCCAACAAAGCTTCCGGATTGACCACCACACCGTTACCAATAACTGCTAGTTGCCCCTCAGTTAAGATACCAGAAGGCAAAGCTGACAATTCAAACTTTGTGTCACCATGCCAGATTGTGTGACCTGCGTTATTGCCGCCTTGATAGCGGACAACAGCATCTGCGTCTTCCGCAAAAAAGTCAACAATCTTTCCCTTACCTTCATCGCCCCATTGCGAACCGACAACAATTACACCAGACATATATTTTTCTCCTAGAACACCAACAGCTGCTTTCAGACGGGATAGGTTTGTCGGAGAAAACCATGTGATTCAAAATCGACAGGGTTTGTTTGCACCTATCCGTGAGTGTCCCTCTGCGGATGTCCATTTTATTTTTTAGTAAAACACGAACATTATGTATTACAACGCCTTTTACTAAACCATTTTACCATACAAACCTTCATAACGATAGTGTTAATTTCACAAAGCAACAGCATCACTATTATCGTACAAGTTTAGTTGTCTTCCAAAGTAATATGGTAGAACCTTGTCGGTGAGTTTCCAACCGATAGTTCAACCAATTGCATAGAAATTCCTGATAATGCTTGCGTGAGGTCATCGAAAAGAATCTCCGTAAAGTTTTCCAACGTTGGATTCACGTTATCAAAGCGTGACGTGTCATTGAGGAACCGACCAGAAA
Source organism: Leuconostoc garlicum (assembly GCF_001998805.1). NCBI lineage: Bacteria > Bacillati > Bacillota > Bacilli > Lactobacillales > Lactobacillaceae > Leuconostoc > Leuconostoc garlicum. The sequence goes on from NZ_CP016329.1 coordinate 61,684, forward strand.
ATGTCTGCAGTGAAGCCTCAATAACTTCTTCTATATCATCAATTTTCAGTAATTTTCCAGCAGTAATTGGCCGAATATTTAGGATTAACTCCCAGGTATGGCGATGCTCAGCTTCTATTTCATCCGGCCAACGCACCGCGTGACTCGCATTAATAAATGTACTTAATTTGTAAGTAAAAACCTTATTTCCCATTAATCTACTTTTCCCTTTCGCTTATTTATTTTTAAGTCTGAATAAAATATCTTTTTAATTTCTGCCAACTCATCTTTGAAATGATCAGTTTGCCAACTCGCCTGCTTTGACACAGTATTCAAAATATCGATAAACCGTATTAACGTGTTCAGAGCATTATAATATGGCATCGTAAATGCTACCCACCATTTTCTTCTTAGATAATGACGTTCTTCAGGAAAGTCTTGTAATAACCTTATTGCGCTAGCATAGTTAATTAGCCCATACACAACATATAAAACGTACAGTGTCAATATGGACATCAGAATGACTAGTGGTGAGTAACCAAAATATAGTAGGACTAGCAGACCTACTATCCAAGCTAATCTAGGAAAGATGAAAGTATGATCAATCATTAAACGGCTAATAATAAAATTTGAAAAAAATTGGCGTAAATTTAGCCGATCTTGCATAAACTTTTGAATGACTTCAAGTTCCCCTCTTTGCCAACGTTGTCGTTGTAAATAAAGTTCATCACAGCCAGAAATTGGGTCCACATAAAAAATTGAATTGACAGCAAAACCAATACGCTTGCCAAACCGAAATCTGAGTTGAAAGGTCATTTCAGTATCTTCACTGACTGTTTCAACATTATACATAAACGTCTGTGTCAGCGCGTTTCTTCGAAATGCCGAAAACGCACCAGATAAAGTAAAAAGTTGATTCCAATGATTCTCAATACTTCGTCCCACAAGAAAAGCCTGCGCATATTCAAAATATTCGTTATGCCGTAATAATTTTAACCACTTATTTTTTGTGTTTGCCACTACTTGCTTTTGCGTCAAAACCGTACCAGTTGCTGCATCAATATCAGGATTATTTTCAAAATATAGCACTAAATTTCGTAATGCTTCTGGTTCTAAAAAACCATCTGTATCTAAATTAATGACATATTGTCCCGTACAGTTAAAAATTGCTGCATTAAGTGCTCGTGCCTTCCCTTGATCCGTATTCATCCATTGCATACGTAAATCTGGAAAATCCAATTTTGCTTGTTTATACACGTCAAAACTATTGTCCGTACTTTTATTATTCACATTAATAATCTGGATTAAATGTTTTGGATAATTTGAAGCATTAATCGAATCAATACATTGGTATAGTGTATTGCCCGAATTATGAACAGGCAATACAACCGAAAGCATCGGCCACTTCCTAATCGGCTTAGTCATTGCGACACGTTTTTTTTCTGATCTTCTGATCACCCAAACACCATGTATGGCTGGTATAATTTCAACAACTATAGGTATCAATAACCAAGAAAACCAAAAACCAAGATGATAAAAAAATTGATGTACATAAAATGCCATACGCTACCTTCGCTCTGATAACACGTTATTAACTAATTGCCCCTTGGTAAAGACAAAATAATACCATAAAATGGCAATCGTATAAAACACTAATCGACCGATTATGGCATGCGCAAGATAAAATGAACTATCACCAAAAAAATAAACGGTTATTGCCACAACCGATAAGCGAATCACATTCGCCGCAAATAAACACACTGCCCCAGCAATCGCTAAGATTATCCGCCGTTTAATCGTGTAAACCGGATAGAAAGCAATTAGTCCCCAAAAAGCAGCTGTCTCAATAATGCCAGAACATTCATAATCGACAACCATGATATGTGTCTGTTGGTGTGAAATGACCTGAATCACATGTGCCATACCAAAGGTTTCAAATAGCCCCGTTAACGATCCGACAAGACCCACAGCCCCTGTCACGATCGTCGAAAATAACCAAACACCATAAGGTTTACTCCACAACAGCAACAAAACAAACAAACCTGCGCTACCCACTAAGAAATAAAACGTATCAGTTTTTGCACGCTTTAATACTGAAAGCACATAGATCCAAATGAGGGATATAACAATTAAAACGGAATACTTAAGCATACGCATCACCATGATTAAAGTTTGTCTTTAATTGATAACGGTCACGATTATAGTAATAATACCCAACAAACGCTAACATCAAGCCTATACCGGTTACCAACCAAGCACCTGTTGGTGCGCCCGCATATCTTATGGTTTCTTCACCCTCAAACAAGCCAGGATTAATTAAAGTAATGGTTGCATTTTGTGCTATATCGTGGTTTAAAACTTTCTGAATAGCGTTGATATCAATTGTAAATTGCCACCTGACATCACGATCACTTTTGAACATGATGCGACCTGCCCCAATTTTGTCTTTACCACTCAAGACATGAAAATTACCACTTTGTCCCAAGTCGCCCAACGTAAAGTTAATCATTTCGCCATCAACGATCAATGAATAACCCTGTCGGTAATCGTACCCAGACCACTTGTTCGATGCGCCCTGTTTCTCATCGCCGATTGATCCTACAGCCAAATCGACATAAATACTATTTTTATCCGCAAATATGCCAACGTTGATCTGTGTGTGATTCGCTCGCCAAGGAGATGTCAACACAATGTTATGTGGCGTCATTATAATTTTTTCGAACTCCGAATTATCGCTCGCAGAAACACGCATTGGCATCAAAAAATGTAAGATAGCCACAATGCATATCGCACTACAATTTGTCATTAAAGATACTCGCTGCATTTGTCTTCTCATTTAACATTTGTTGAATTAAATCGCCCAAATGGACGACCTTATCAGATGATAAGCACTTTAACAATTAGTAGTTTACATGCTATTACAATAACTATCATTATATTTTTTTAACTGTAACAAAATTGTTGAAATACCCATACCTATAAACATTCAATCACATTTTATTAAAAAATAATGGCAGGATTTCACACCAAAAAAAACAGGCCTTTGCCTGTTTTTTTGTAACAATGGTATGCTGTTATACAACCTAACTGTTGCTAATCGTTTAGCTCTCGCAGTGCCACACTATAATAACGTGTTGGCGACTCCCCCACCGATAAATCGTGCAATTGACACGCAATTTCGGTTAGTGCGTCGGCTAATAGGTCAAATAATTGCTCCGCAAAATTTTCCAGTGTTGGGACAATCTGATCAAACGGTTGCACGTTATTGAGCAACTGACCATGAAACGGTGCAATACTGTCAGCAATAACGGCCTCAATGTCTTCAAATTTCAAGGCAAATTGCTCAACTGTTGGTCGTATTTCTAAGATTAATTCCCAAGTATGAGGGTGCTCGGCCCCTAGAACGCCCTGCCAACGCACAGCATGACTGGCGTTAATGAAAGTCCGTAGTTTGTAAGTATAGCTTTTTTGTCGCATCGGCCTATTTTTTCTCTTTCTTTGTTAACCGAAAATCTGACCGAATAATGGCCCTAATTTCTGCCATTTCGGTGCTGAACTTTTTTGTTTGCCAATTCGCACGCGTTGTCGTCGCATTAATGATACCAACTAACCGAATCACCGTATTGAGTCCATTATACAGCGGCAACGTCAACAGCATGGGCCATTGTTTCAGATAATAGCGCCGTTCGGTCTCAAATTTTGTCAGTAACTGTAACGCACTCCAGTAGTTCAAGAAACCAAACACCACATAGAGCAAATACATCATCATCAGGGACAGGCCGACTACTACGGGGGAATAACCCAAGTAAACCAACATGCCTAACCCAATCATCCAAATCAAACGGGGGAAGACAAACGTGTGGTCAACCATCAATCGACCAATCATAAAATGACTAAAAAATTGATAAAGATTAAGTTTTTGTTGTAGAAAATTTTGAGCCACTTCAATTTGACCACGTTGCCATCTTTGTCGTTGTAAATAGAGCGCTTCAAGCCCAGAAATTGGTTCAACATAAAAAATAGCATCCACCACAAACCCAATGCGTTTACCCAAGCGATAACGCAACTGAAAAGTCATATCCGTGTCTTCACCAATCGTATCGACATTATACATATACGTTTGCACCAGTACTTCGCGACGAAAGGCCGAAAAGGCCCCTGACATCGTAAAAAGCCGGTCATTTTGATTCTCAATACTACGTCCTGACAAAAACGCTTGGGCATATTCAACATATTCGTTACGTTGCAATAATTTTAGGCACTTGTTTTGGGTCCCTTCAATGGCCGATTTCTGAGTCAGAATTGTCCCCGTGGCAGCATCCACCTGTTTGTTATTTTCAAAATAAAGTACCATGTTAGATAACGCTGATGGTTCTAACCAGCCGTCGGTATCTAAATTCATAATATAGCTACCCATGCTATTATAAATCGCCGCATTCAACGCTCTGGCTTTACCAGCATCGGTATTCATCCTTTGCAGCCGTAGTTCTGGAAAATCAGCCTGAGCTTGATGGAAGACTTGAAAGCTATTATCCGTACTATGATTATTGGCCACAATAATTTGAATCAACGCTTTCGGATAAGACGATACGGCAATTGAAGCAATACAGTTATAAAGCGTTTCGCCGGAATTATAGACTGGCAACACAATTGAAATCATCGGCAGTTTTAAAGGCACTTGATACGCCTGACTTGATTTAATGGTACGTTGGAGCCGAAAAGCATGCTGGCTAGCAGGCAGGATTTCAACGACAATCGGAATCAATAGCCAAGTAAACCAGAAACCAATTTGATAGATAAATTGATGTATATAAAGTGCCATAGCCTATCCTAACTTTTTGAACAGGCGATTAACGAGCTGCCCCTTCGTAAAGACAAGGTAGTAAAGTATAATCGCCAAGCTATAAAATAATAGACACCCTAAAATCGCATGCGCCAAATAAAAAACACCATCGCCAAAAAAATGAATCATAATGGCCACTAGCGACAGACGGACAATATTGGCCACAAATAACCAGATGAGGCCCAATACCGCCAATATAACACGGTGCTGCCGTGAATAAATTGGATAAAAAGCAATCAAACCCAGAAAAGCCGCCGATTCAATCAGACCTGAGAATTCATAATCAATCATAAAAAGAATCAGATGATGATGGTTAACAACTTGAATCACATGGGCTAAATAAAATGTCGTAAAAAATCCAGTAATCTGGCCAACAAGCCCCACTGCCCAAGTCATTGCGGTTGCAAAAAGCCATATCCCATAAGGTTTACTCATCAATAATAGCCCAATAAAAAGGCCAGTACTTCCCGCCAAAAAATAAAACGCGCCGTTTTTGGCACGTTTTAACACTGTTAAACAATACAGCCAAAAAACAATCCCAACAAATAGCAACATATATTTAAGCATGTTGCATCACCATGTTAATTGGCTTACGATTTTTCGTATGACGCTGCTGCCAGAATAACCCCATCAACGCAAAAGTAATCCCAATCCCAACCAAGACCCAAGGACCAGTTGGTGCACCGGCATAGTTAATTGAAACCGACCCGCGCCAGGTGGACGGATTACTAATTGATATGGTCGTGTTTTCAGGAATAGCCGTAATCCCTAGCGCCTTAATGGGGATGACTGCTTCAAATATATTATCAGTGCGACCATCTTTGACAACATGTGTTGCGACAGCTTTCCCAACAACTTGTGGTGTGTAATGATTGTCAGCATTATACACCCAGTATTTCAAATCAATTGTGGCACTACTATTAGTTGGCGTGGCTTCAAGTTGATTGATTTTTTGATTCATAAACCCTCTGCCTGCACCAACAACATACGACTGTCCCCCGACTTGGATAATAAAATCAGTATCGAGGTACGTTTTGTTGTCTTGACCCTGGTTATTATGCTCAAAGTCTGGTGCCGAATCCATATAAAAATAAATGTTATTTTGATCCGCCCAGATGCCAACATTCCGTTGGGCATCACTGTTGGCTTGTACTTTTTGGTATTGCCCGTTCCAGTCATTATAGTTACCGTCAATGACAATGCCATTTGCATTGGCACTGGCGTTTGATGCGGTAAAGCTCAACATGATGGAAAATGTGAAAAAACCAATGATGGCCACTTTTCGCATTATATGCATTTGATTTCTCCAATTTTGCTGTATTTACTATTTTATGAATAACTAAGATAATAATAGGTTACCTCATAATGGGTTATGCTGTATAGCAAATTTTAACTTAATACGCGCAAAAAAGCACAGGCCGTATGTGGTGTACCCCGAAAGTTAAAGCAACTTTCGGGGTTTTATTTATGACTAAAATTTCAAAACAAATTAAACTTCAGGCAATTCAAGATTATCTGTCTGGAAAATATTCCATACGTGGCATTACTGCTCGATATGGTATTGCTAACAGTGTCTTTCGCATGCTTATTGCCGCATACAAAAGTTTTGGATCAGATATATTATTTAATCCACCAGCAATCACACCTGAATTTAGGATTAAAGTGGCATCATGGGCCATTCAAAATAACGCTTCTCATAGTCAAGTGGCTGCTAAGTTCGGCTATACAGGCATTGCCCAAATTGTTTCGTGGAAGAAGATCTATTCACAACTAGGGCCAAATGGGTTATTATCTATTCAAAAAGGACGATCACCTAGAATGGCTAATAAGAAACCTAAGCAAGTAAAACAGCTCACAGAAACTGAAAAACACATTGCCCAACTAGAAGACGAAAACCTACGACTAAAGATTGAAAATGAAGCGTTAAAATTATTAGCCTCGATTCAGCAACGAACCGACAACTCGCAGAAGTAGCTTGCCGGCTCGAGGCGCAATTTAAATTGGTGGCTATCCTAAAGGTTCTGCCAATCGCAGAAAGTACAGTGCATTACTGGAAACGACAGTTTAAAAATGATGACCCTGATGCACCCCTTCGTGCGGCTATTAGGACAATCTGGGAAGCTGATAATCACTACGGTGTGCGAAGAGTGTATTTAAAGTTACGTCAACAACCAGCGTTTAAAGCGGTAAATCACAAGAAAGTACAACGGCTAATGCATGAAATGGGGCTAAAGGGTGTTGGCTACAATAAGCAATCACGTCAGTATGATTCATCCAAAGGACCTGAAGGAAAACGTGTGAAGAACAAGCTTCACCGTCGTTTCAAGACTAATCGGCCATTACAAAAATTAGCTAGCGATGTTACTGAATTTAAGATTTCAGCGACTGGTGAAAAGGTCTATTTAGAACCGATTCTTGATATGTATAACAATGAGATTCTTACCTATGCCATTAGCACGCGTCCAGATCTCGCCTTTACCTTACAACCGCTTAATCAGCTCGTAGCGCAATTGCCAAAACTTTCGTATCGTACAACAATTCACACTGATCAAGGCTGGCAATATCGCCATAGAACATGGCGTAAAACACTAAAGAAAAACCGCATTATCCAAAGCATGTCGCGTCGTGCGACTGCTCTAGACAATGCGGTTATGGAAAGCTTCTTTAATAAGCTTAAAGTTGAAATCGGGCCACTAAACAAGTATTCATCAGCTAAAGCGTTGATAGATGCCGTCAATAATTGGATACTATATTACAACAACACACGCATCCAAACAAAATTAAACGGCCACTCACCGGTAGAATACCGACAACTGGCCGCTTGATTAGCTAAAATATTTTACTTTAACTTTTTGGGTACACCACAGTAGCCTGTGCTTTTTAAAGTTGTGCTAAGATGTCCCGCATCCCGGCATTGTCTGCTGGCGTACCCAGGGCAATTCGCAGCCAAGTATCGCTTAAGCGATCATTGACTTGATAGCCGTGGGATAGCAACTGTTCACCGACACGTTTGCTATCACCGACTTGAAGCCAAATAAAATTCGTTTGTGACGCGTAAAATTTAAAGCCGTGTTCATGCAAGAAATCTTGGAATATCGTACGTTCATGTTGAACCTTTTTAACGATTTCTTGCAAATAGGTTTGGTCGTCTAGGGCCGCCGCCCCACCCACAATTTGATACGTATTAAGATTGTAAGGCAGCCTTACTGCTTGCATGACGGGATAAAGTGGTGCGGTCATGATGCCATAGCCTACGCGCAAGTTGGCGACACCATAAGCCTTTGATAACGTTCGGAGGACCACCAAATTTGGATAGTTGCCAACATCACCAGCCAACGTCGCGTCCGGCGCATCAACAAAATCATAATATGCTTCATCGACCACCAAAACGACTGATTCTGGCAACTGGGCCAAAAAGGCCAAAATATCGGCACGGGTTTCAAACACACCGGTTGGGTTGTTCGGATTAGCCAACCAGACCATTTCGGTGCGTTCATCCACTGCCGCCAACATCCCTGCAAAATCAACATGCCCTGTTGCATCATCAACTGGGACTTGCTTAGTCGTTGCTTGCTCGATTTGTGCATGAAGCGCATATTCTCCAAAAGTTGGGGATGGAACCACCATATTCCCGCCAGGGGTTAACACGGTGCGCGTTAATAATTGAATCAGTTCATCAGCGCCAACGCCAAAGACTAAATTTTCAGGATCAACCTGTTCTAAGGCCGCGACTTTGTCACGTAAAAGTGTTGCCTGCCCGTCAGGATAAAAGCCTAGCACATCATCTGGAATAGCACGGATAGCCTTACCAACTTTTGGTGATGGGCCATAAGGCGATTCATTGGCCGATAAGCGCGCCAAATGGTCCAGCTGATACTTTTCTTTCACGACATCAGCTGGCAATTCTGCCTGATAAGCTGTTAAGTTTTTGATTGTTTCTTTCAATATCCTGGCCTCTTTCTCATCTAAAACTAATTAATTTTATTTATCATACCATTTTGACAATAAAAAAACACGCCATAGCGTGTTAAATTTTTTCAAGAATTGTTTTTAAAACACCGTCGTGATTATTGTCCGCGACACTTAACGCAAAGCCACGATTCAAGATTTCTGGATCAGAATTTGTCATGGCCACTGGATGGCCAACATATTCTAACATTTCCAAATCATTGAGACCGTCACCAAAAGCCATGATATCAGCGGGGGCGATATGTAACTTATCGGCCATAAATGACAACGCTGTTGCCTTGTTCACTTCTGGATTGACAATATCAATGGCGCCATAGCCAGAAGTCGTCACATGGACTTTGCTGCCCAAAACAGTCTTCACATCCTGCATAAATTCATTTGCTGCATGTGGCAAAACCAATGAAATCTTTAAAATTGGTTCATTAATGTCGCTCACATCATCAATGATTTGCAAATTTTCAAAATAAGCGTGTGCTAACTTGAGATACTTCTCATTTGGTCGCTTGATAATCATAAAGGACTTATCAGCTGCGACAAAAGCCACACCAAGTTCTAATTGATCAGTATATTTGTCAGTCAATTGCGCCACGGTTGCTAATGCTGAATGTGGCACATCCCATACGTGGGCCAACTCACCATTGATGATGACTTCTGCACCATTGTTTGCAATTAATTGATATTGTCCTGCAAAGTGCTTAAAGTAATCATGCACTTTTTGGACATGATTACCTGTTGCCACAACAAATTGAATATCTTGGGCATGTAACTTATCAAGCACTTCTCGGAACAATGCTTCATTAAACGTTTTATCATCTCTTAGAAACGTTGCATCAAGATCTGATGCAATTAATTTGACTGACATATTTCCCCTTTACTGTCTATTCCTTTTTAACAATAATCCCCTAGCGTTGTAGCCACCAAGTTAAAAACCGGATTAGTGCAAAAACCACAATGGCAGGTATTAACGCGCCAATAATCGCCAAAGCGATTGCTGGCAGTGTGCTACGTTGCATGTTGAGTAAGTTTGACCCCAACATGACGACAAAGATAAACGTGGGTAATACCCGTTCTAACTTAGCCATTACTTTCTACCACGCTTCTTTTTGGCTTTTTGCAAGCGACGAGCAGCTTGCTTCATCGCAAAGTTTTGCACCTTTTGACCGAAGTTACCCGTTGGCATGCCACCGCCCATGCCGCCCATAAGAGACGACATGTCCATACCGGCACCACCCATCATCTTATCAATACCACCAAAATTACCATTCGTCGCTTGATTCATCATCTTACGCATTTGATCAAACTGCTTAATCATGCGGTTCACTTCAACAATTGGGCGACCCGCACCGGCAGCTAAACGACGTCGGCGTGATGGATTGATGAGATCCGGATTTTCACGTTCGGCTGGTGTCATTGAGTTCACAATAGCTTCCAAATGCGCAAATTGCTTGGCATCAATATTGATATTAGCCAAGGCCGGGTTATTGGCCATACCTGGAATCATTTTTAACAAATCTTCCATTGGCCCCATCTTTTGCACTTGCTTCAATTGTGACACAAAATCATTGAAGTCAAATGTGTTTTGACGCATCTTTTCAAGTTGCTTGGCTTGTTCTTCTTCGTCAAAATCACGTTGGGCTTTTTCAATCAACGTGAGGACGTCACCCATCCCCAAGATGCGTGAGGCCATTCGCTCAGGATAAAAGACATCCAAATCCGTTGGCTTTTCTCCTTGGCCGACAAACTTAATTGGCTTGCCTGTCACATCACGAATTGACAACGCAGCCCCACCACGAGTATCGCCATCAAGCTTTGTGAGCACAACCCCAGTTAAGTCGAGCGCTTCAGCAAAGCCTTTTGCCGTTTCGGCAGCGTTTTGTCCCGTCATGGCATCAACTGTCAACAAGATTTCATCTGGTTGAGCAATTTCAGCGACATCTTTTAATTCTTGCATCAAGACTTCATCAATTTGCAAACGACCGGCCGTATCAATAAAGACATAGTCGTTCTTATTTTCCGCAGCCTTGGCAAGTCCTTGGCGCACGATTTCACGTGGGTCAACATCAGTACCCAATTGGAAAACTGGGATATCCAAATCACGCCCCAAAATCTCCAACTGATCAATGGCAGCTGGTCGGTAAACATCGGCTGCAATCAGCAAAGGCCGTGCCTTTTCTTCAGTTTTTAATTTGTAAGCTAATTTGGCAACCGTCGTCGTTTTACCCGCACCTTGCAAACCAGCCATCATAATGATCGTTGGGATTTTTGGTGACTTATTCAACGGTACGGCTTCTTCACCCATAGTTGCCGTCAATTCATCATTAACAATTTTGACAACTTGTTGGGCTGGGTTCAAACCTTCTAAAATGTCGGCGCCGCTGGCCTTTTCACGGACATTGGTCACAAACCTTTTCACCGTGTCATAGTTGACGTCGGCTTCCAACAAGGCCAAACGAATTTCGCGCATCGTTGCACGTAAATCTTCTTCACTGACACGACCACGGCCGGTCAGGTTTTTCATTGCCTTGGATAGGCGTTCAGTTAAATTTTCAAATGCCATAATCTTTGTATAACACCGGACTGTCGCCAGCGGTACTATATCTCCCCTTTTTAGCGTCTTGGCACTAGTCTTCTATTTCATGCGCCATTAATTGTGACACCAGCTGCTTTAACTGGTCATCTTTATTATAATACAAGCTAATATAATCTTGCACTTGCTGCTCAATGGCTGCACGCGCCTCAAAGTCTGCTTGTAAATGCAAGACTTGTTCGTATTTGACTAATTGATCAATCCCACGCTTAATATTGTCCGACACAGCTTGTCGACTGACATGCTCTGCTTCCGCAATTTCAACAATGGAATAATCATCTTCAAAATAATAACGCAAATAATCCTGCTGTTTAAGTGTCAATAAACCACCATAAAAGCCAAATAACCGCGTAATCTGATTTTTCTCTGCGAAATTCATGCGATTAAGTCCTTAAAGAGGCCATAAATGAATTCTTCTGGTTTGAATTCACGCAAATCTTGCGCTTTTTCACCAAAGCCAATCCATTTTACAGGCAATTGCATCTCATTACGGATGGCAAACACAATCCCACCTTTGGCCGTCCCGTCCATCTTAGTCAACACAATGCCTGTAACATCCGATGAATCCTTAAAGAGTTTGGCTTGCTGTAACGCATTTTGACCCGTCGTCGCATCCAAAACAAGCAAGACTTCATGCGGTGCATCTGGAATTTCGCGTTGAATAATACGCTTCATCTTTTCCAACTCTTGCATCAAGTTCACGTTGTTTTGTAAACGACCCGCCGTATCCACAAACAAAATATCATAATGTTCGTCACGTGCCTTAGCAACGGCTTCGTACACAACTGATGCGGGATCCGCCTTTTCTTTCCCAGCAACCACTGGGACATGGGCGCGTTCACCCCATTCTTGCAGTTGCTTGGTGGCGCCAGCACGGAAAGTATCAGCAGCTGCCAATAACACTGATTTGCCTTGTTGTTGATACTTTGTGGCTAACTTTCCAATCGTGGTTGTTTTACCCACACCGTTGACACCAACGAACAAGATAACGGTAGTGCCGTTGGCATTAAAATGCATGGTCGCATCTTCATTAACACCGTCAGCTTCATACATGTCAACCATTTTTTTAACGATGACTTGTTTCACATCTTCTGGTCGCTTGGCATTGGCAAGCTTGACTTCTTCACGTAAGTCATCCGAAATCTTGATGGCCATGTCAAAGCCAACATCAGCGCCCACCAACGTTTCTTCAAGTTCTTCAAAAAAGTTTTCATCTACCGAACGGAAATTAGCCAAAAATTGGTTGAACTTGGCGGCAAAACCAGTCCGTGTCTTGGTCAAACCTTGTGTATAGATTTCCTGTTCGGTCACAACTTCGGCTTCGGCTTCGGCTTCGGCTTCGGCTTCGGCTTCGGCTTCGGCTTCGGCTTCGGCTTCGGCTTCGGCTTCGGCTTCGGCTTCGGCTTCGGCTTCGGCTTCGGCTTCGGCTTCGGCTTCGGCTTCGGCTTCGGCTTCGGCTTCGGCTTCGGCTTCGGCTTCGGCTTCGGCTTCGGCTTCGGCTTCGGCTTCGGCTTCGGCTTCGGCTAATGGTGGCACAGTCTCATTTGATGTGTCAACCGGTGTTGTCGCCGTTTCAGTTTCTGATGTCTTGGCATCAGTTGTGACCGTCGTCTCATCCGTCGTGCTGGTCGTCGTTTCTTCAGTTGGTGCTTCGTGATTGGCCGCAGTTTTCTTACGGAAAATATCAAATAATCCCATCGTTAACCTACACTTTCTGTTACTTTATCTAAATCGACTGCAATCATTTTTGACACACCCGCCTCTTGCATGGTCACGCCATACAACAGGTTGGCTTTCATCATCGTCCCTTTCCGATGCGTAATGACAATAAATTGGGTACCGCCGGCAAAATCTAACAAATATTTGGCAAAGCGACTCACGTTCGCTTCATCCAAAGCTGCTTCCGCCTCATCAAATACCACAAAAGGTACTGGGCGGACATGCAAAATGGCGAAAAGTAACGTCATAGCAGTCAAGGCCTTTTCACCACCCGACAACAAGCTCATTTGTTGGAACTTTTTGCCTGGTGGTTGGGCAATAATGTCAATGCCTGTGGTCAGCAAGTGCTTAGGATCCGTCAAGCGAATCTCAGCCTGGCCACCACCAAACATTTGCGCAAAAGTTTCTGAGAAACGCGCTGCAATGGCGTCAAAAGTCGTTTTAAACCGGACCCGCACTTCGTCATCCATTTCGTCAATTGTTTGGAGCAAAATTTCTTTTGCTTGTCGTAAATCATCGCGCTGTTGCGTCAAAAAGTCAAAGCGTGCTTTAACCGCTTCATACTCTTCAATCGCGCCCAGGTTAACCGTCCCAATCTCGTCTAAACCACGTTTAACGAGTGCAAGTTGTTCAGTAATGGCTGGCAATTCCTGCACATCATGCGTCCCAATAATATCGACGATGTCGACTGTCTCATATTGCGTCAATAATTGTGACTGACTATTGTCGAGTTGCGTTTCAAGGCGTGCTAATTGGGCAGCCAATTGACTCTGGACCCCAGTTTGTACCCGTAAGGTTTCTTGTTGCGTGGCTAACTGCTCTTCCAGCAACACCACCTCATCTGACAGCAGCGCAATCCGCTGTGTTGTAGCATCACACGTCTGTTGGGCTGTTGCTAAACGTGCTGTGGTTGCTGCAATCACAGCGTCATTTTGGCTATTATCTTTGGCAGCTTGTAATTGTGCTTGTAAGTCAGCTAACGTATGGGCTACTGCAGCTTGTTGCTGCAGTAAGTCCTCGTGTTGTGTTTGCAGTAATTGCACTTGGCTGGTTACACTATCGCGTTGGGCTTGCACCGCCGCATAGGCCGTTTGCACGGCTACTTTTTCCGCATTAGAGGCTTCTGATTGCTGTGAAATAGCCTGTAGTTCCTCATTCAAGCGAGCCGTCTCCGCCTCTTGTTTGGTCTTTGCGGTTGTCGCCTCTGCCAATGCCGTTTGATTTTGTGTGGCTTGCGTTTGGCCTTCGGCCAATTGTGTTGCCAGTTCGTTTAACTCAAACTGCAAAGCTTGGACAACACGGGCTTGCTGTTTGACCGCATCTTGACGGCGTGATAATTCATAATCTACCTTGGCTGTTTCATTTTTAGCCGTGGCGAACGCGGTCTCAGCCGTCTGCAAAGCTTCGCGTAGCTGGTCACCAGTGGCGCGCTGTGCTTGTAGTTGTTGTTCAAGCGTTTGGGCTTGCGTGGCTAATTCATCCACACGGGCCGTGAGTTGCTTCAATTCCGTCTGACGACTTAAAATTGTTGCCCCACGTTGTTGGTTGGCCCCACCAGTTAGCGAGCCCCCAGCATTAACGACTTGGCCATCAAGGCTCACCACGCGGAAACGATATTGACCCGCTCGTGCGATTTGCGTCGCGTCATCTAGTGTGGCTGCCACAACGGTATTGCCCAATAAATTACCGCTAATACCCGCCATACCTGCCGGCATCGTAACCAAATCTTCTGCAATCCCAACGAAGCCTGGCATCTCTTTAATACGCTCAATACCAGTCAAACGCCGTGGCTTAATGGTATCGATGGGTAAAATTGTGACCCGTCCCGCCCGTTTTTGCGTCAAATAACGAATCACCTGCTTTGCCGTATCGGTTGTATCCACCACGATTTGCTGCAAGGCGCCACCAAGGACGGTTTCAATCGCTTTGGTATAGTCACTTGGTACTGCTAACAATTCAGCAACCACCCCTTGGATCCCTGGAAACTTTGCTCGAACCGCTGCTTGCATGACCGCCCGGACACCTTGATAAAAGCCAGCGTACTCATCTAACGCATGCAATGCATCGCGTTGACTTTTAGCCTTATTTAAATCATTTAGGGCCGCATACCATTGCTTTTCAGTTTGTTGATAACTTTGCGTTGCTTGGGCCAATTGTTGCTTGAGCTTGGTAACCTCTATTGACAAGACCGTCAGATCGCTGTCATCGGCTGTTGTTGGTGTGTCACCGGCAGTAGCTGCCAACAATTCTTCGTGCTTCGCCACTTCCTGTTGTAACCGTTGCTGGAGAATTTGTTGCCGACTCTGCAATGCTTGTTGCGTCTTGTCATCATGTTGTAACGCATTATGTAAGGCGGCAATGGTTTGCATTGTTTGGATATATGCATGCCGATTTTTCTCAAGGTCAGCTTCAAGCGTTGCTTGTTGGGTCGCAGATGCTTGGTTGTCAAAAGCAGTCAGTTGTCGTTTTAACGCTTGGCGTTTCTGCGTTAGGGCCGTTTGTTGTGCCGTCACCGCTTGCAGTTGTGCGTCAAGATCGGTCACACGTTCAGCAATCTCTTGTGCGCGAACTTGCTGGTCAGCAATTTTCCCCTGTAGGGTTTCAAGCTGTTGAGAACTGAGGTTTTGTGCCCCAATCAGTCGCTCACAGGCTTGCGTTTCTTGCAAAATAGTGGCTTGCAAGGCGTCTCGCGTCTTTTGTTCATTGACACGGGCTTGCCGTTTTTGCGCTAAGGTTTGATTGAGCGCATCGACGGTTGTTTTAGTGTGGTTCACTTGCGCATCTTGGCGGGTGAGTTCAGCCGTCGCTTGCGCTTTTTGTTCAACTAATGCTTGTTGTGTCAGCGCTAGTCGAAGACGATCTAACGTGTCAAAACGCGCTTTTTGGGCGATATAATCGGTTGCCTGCGCAGATTGTTCAGCTAAAGGTTCAATTCGACCTTCAATTTCATGAATAATATCGGCCACACGCGCTAAATTATCAGTTGTTTGTTGTAATTCCTTTTGTGCGCGTTGTTTATTTTGTTTATATTGATAAACACCCGCAACTTCTTCAATAATACTGCGACGGTCTTCTGGTTTAGCATTAAAAATGCTTTCCACCCGACCCTGTGAAATAATTGAAAAACTTTCCCGTCCCAAGCCAGTATCCATAAATAGTTCATGAATATCTCGCAAGCGACTTTCCATGCCATTAATTTGATAGCTACTCTCACCGGAGCGATACAATTTACGGGTGATACGAATTTCACTAAAATCTGATTTGATGTAGTGATCGGTATTATCAAAAGTCATCGAGACCTCGGCCCGATTTAAAGCGGGTCGGGTATTGGTCCCACCAAAAATAATGTCTGCCATTTTGGTACCGCGTAAATCTTTGGCACTCTGTTCACCCATTACCCAACGAATCGCTTCGATAATATTTGATTTTCCAGAACCATTTGGTCCTACAATGCCAGTCATGCCTGGCATAAATTCAATAACCGTTTTATCAGCAAAAGACTTAAAGCCACTGATTTCAAGGGATTTAAGTTTCATAAGCTTAGTTTTCTTCCAATAGTTTTAAGGCTGCACGGGCCGCAGCCTTTTCTGCATCTTTAATCGACTTGCCAGTCCCGCGGGCCAACTCATGCCCATCAACAGAGACACTCGCTTCAAATATCTGTGTTTTATCAGCCATGGCTTGCTCACGTTCTGTCTGGTAATCAATGACGACCGCGCCGTTCACTTGCAACTTTTCTTGCAAGCGACTTTTAAAGTCAATAAAGCGATCAAAAAAGCCGGTATCAATGGCAGCAAATAACGTGCGCTCTAAAAATTCTTGCACGGCGTCTGCCCCTTGATCCAAATACAATGCGCCGATAAAGGCTTCCCAGATATCTTCCAACAACGAGTCACGTTCACGCGCACCAGACATTTCCTCACCTTTACCCAAGCGCACAGCTTCGTTCAAATGCACTAAACGTGAGAAATGGGCGAATGATCGTGTCTGTACCATGGCAATACGCATTTCGGTTAATTGCCCTTCATGCCAATCGGGATAGCGCTTAAACAAATATTCGGCAACTGAGACTTGCATCACCGAATCACCTAAAAACTCTAACCGCTGGTAGTCCCGACCTGGTTCGTTCGGATGTTCGTTCAGGTAGTTACGCTGAGTGAGCGCTTCTAGTAATAAGTCCTCATCATGAAATACAATATTGAATTCGGTCCGTAAGTATTGTTTAAAACTGTCTTGTGACACGATTTTATCCTTTGAAGTCATAGTTTGATACTTTATTATAACAAAAAAGCCCTCTGTTTATCACAAACTTGGGACTTCCTTTGTCTTAACCGTTGGCACGCGCACGCACAACCGCCGCGATTTCTTCAACGTATTCATCAACTTGTTCAACTGTTGGGGCTTCAGCCATGACGCGTAAGAGTGACTCAGTCCCTGATGCACGGACAAGCACACGACCATCACCAGCCATTTTCATTTCCACTTCGGCAATCTTTGCGATCACTGCTGGATCTTGTTGGATCGCAATTTTATCCGCAACTGGAATGTTGACTAACTTTTGTGGGTAAATTTGGACTTCAGCGGCCAATTCTGACAGTTTCTTGCCAGTTTCTTTCATGACATAAAGAAGTTGCAGTGCTGTGAGCAAGCCATCACCAGTTGTTGCCCAGTCACTGAAAATAATGTGCCCTGATTGTTCACCACCGAGGTTGTAACCAGATGCCAGCATCTCAGCCATGACATAACGGTCACCCACAGCCGTTTTCACACTCGTCATGCCGTGTTCAGACAATGCCTTGTAAAAACCAATATTACTCATCACAGTTGAAACCACAGTATGGTGCTTCAAGCGACCCTGTGCATCCATAAACTTCCCTGTGATGTACATAATCTTGTCACCATCGACAATCTCACCATTTTCATCAACCGCAATCAGCCGATCACCATCGCCATCAAAAGCCAAGCCAACCTGAACGTCATTTTCAGTCACAAAGGCTGCCAATGCTTCTGGATGGGTTGAGCCGACACCGTCATTGATGTTGAGCCCATTTGGTTGCGTTCCCATCATCACAAAGTCAGCATTTAAATCAGCAAACAAATGCGCCAGCAACCCACTCGTTGCTCCATTAGCGCCGTCAAGCGCAATACGCATCCCTTCCAAATCAGTTGGAATTGTTTTTTGCAAAAAGCTCAAATACTTCAAAGCGCCTTCTGGGTAATTATTCACAACGCCCAAACCGGCTGCACTCGGGCGTGGCAAATCATCGACTGGACTATCTAGCAATTGTTCAATCTCAAATTCGAGTTCATCGGATAATTTGAAGCCATCATTACCGAAAAATTTAATCCCATTATCAGCTGCTGGATTATGTGAAGCGGTGATTTGGACACCGGCATCGGCTTCAAGGTTTTGCACCAAAAATGCCACCGCTGGTGTTGTAATCACACCTAAACGCAACACATCAATTCCAACTGACAAGAAGCCAGCAATAATGGCTTGTTGCAGCATTTCACCTGAAATACGTGTATCACGGCCAACAATAACAACTGGCTTCTTATCATCTTGTGCGTGGCGTGTCAAAATAGCACCACCGGCACGTCCGAGACGGAAAGCCAATTCTGGCGTTAACGTGTCATTGGCAATACCACGCACACCGTCTGTTCCAAAATATTTTAATTTAATTTCTGACATTGTTTTGTCCTGTTCTTTTTAATTCGTTGAATGGCTGGAAGACGAGGCACTCGTCGTAGAAGATGAACTACTACTCTGATCCCCATCCATGACTTGTGTCACTTGTGCCGTTACAGATTTGACATCATAACGGACAATGCCGGCAATCGCCGGTAACGTCACTGTCAATGTACCGTTACCTTGAACTTGCGAGACATCAATCGGCACGCTCAGATCACTCATAGCATTAAGTATATCAGAAGCACCATAGGCCGTCACATTTTTTGGATCAAATGTGACTTGATATTTGTTGCTACCGGCATTTTTAAGCGTTGGTGTCAGTGATAATTTCTTACTGTCTGCTGGTGTAATCACCATTGTCACAGTCGTTGACCTTTGGTCGAAATTCACTTCAACCACATGACCATCCTTATCATAAGCCACCAAACGGACAACCTGAATTACCGTATCTTTAATCCCTGACTGTAATGCCACTTGTGCGGCGACTGTCTCAACCGCATCCACATTTGTCTTTGGCCCACTGATCGTCACGCGCTTCGGATCACTGACCACTTCACTGACCGTGTAACCTTGGGCAATTTTACTTTGATCATAGTTGACGTGAATTGGCAAAGTCACCGCGGCCTTCTTGGCAATCGTGACCGTAATCTTTTGTGGGGTTACCGTAGATGTCAATGACGCATTCACGCCGCGTAACGCAACCGTCACCGTATGTTTCCCTGGTTTTAGGCCACGTAGATCGGCACTAGCTTGAATATCATTACGACTTTGGGTAGCGGAAATTAAAGCCCCTGACCCTTCAATGTCAACGTCGACCGTTGCCGGTGCACCGACAGCAACATAATTATCACTATCAAATTGTAAATTCAATGGGACTTTTAAAGTCGCCTTTTTTTCCGGTATCAACGTCGAAAAATTATCCGACCCATTAGACGTGAGACTCGCCGTTTTTGTGCTTAACACATACGCTGAGAGGAGAATTGCGATTACCAACGAAATCACAAGGTTAACAATTTTTGACTGGCCAACTTTTTTCATGAGGCTGACCTCCCTTTCTTTTGCCACCAGTGTTTTTTAGCCGCCAAATCTTCATCGGATGCCAAGAACTGATGTTTGAAGAAGTTAAGGTAGCTTTCCTGATCCATACGGCGCAATAAATCGCCGTTTTGCGTGATGGATATCTCACCGGTTTCTTCCGACACTACCACCGTAATGGCATCACTGGCTTCCGAAATACCAACCGCGGCACGATGACGTGTGCCTAATTCTTTTGGAATTCGGACACTTTCAGACAGTGGCAAATAAGCGGCAGCGGCAGCAATACGATCTTTACTAATAATCACGGCACCATCATGCAGTGGCGTATTAGGAATAAACGTATTAATCAGTAATTGCCCAGAAATTGCCGCATCCAACTTAATACCTGTTTTAATGTAATCATCCAGTTGCGTCTCACGCTCAATTGTAATTAAGGCCCCGATACGCCGTTTTGACATATATTGTAGCGCATCATCTAAACTTTTGATCAGTTGATTTTCTTCTGCATTGTCAACATGCGATCGTCGTAGCGTCAAGCCACGCCCTAACGTTTCCAGACCGCGACGAATTTCTTGCTGAAAAATCACCACCAAGGCAATTGGCGCCCAAGTAATCAATTGATCCATGACCCACGACAAAGTTGTGAGGCCTAAATACCAACTCACCACTTTGACCAAAATAATTGCCCCGACGCCAAATAAAATTTGGAGCGCACGCGTGCCTTCAACAAACTGAATAATCTTATAGAGTAAGAACCAAATAATAATAATATCAACCGCGTGCATGAGGTTGGACATGGTTAAGTACGATAGCATAGGTTTTCCTTTACTGAATTTTAAGCAATAACTTGACGGCAACAATACGATGAACGGTGTTGCCCTATTCTTCATTTTTACCTGCTAGCGCTGCTGTTTCCGCATAGTTGATAAATTGGCGGATATTGATCCCCGCTTGACGTGTAATCCGGCCTTGTTCGTAAAGATCTTGAATCGTTTCACGTTGGGCATTTAAAGCGAGTAATTCAAGTTCCATGCGCTGTTTATCATCTAATTCACGCTGTTCTGGTGTATCGGGATGTTTTTCGTGTTCAATCTGATAGCGGTAAACCACAATCAGCTCATAAGCATTTTGTCTTTCCATACGGTGCAAAACAGTATCACCATCATACTTTTCCATGTGTTGCGACAACGCCTTAATCGCAGCCTTAGCCATCTCGCGAATCGCTAATGAGGTTTCCGCTTTGAACTGTTTGTTTGATTCATCTGACAACCAAATCCGGACACTACGCAAAGCTCGCCGTGTTAAAATACGGACCCAATGCGCAGAGTTATCAAACTTTTTATCCGCACCAATTAATTTTTCTAAGCGTTCTAGGCGCCGAGATTGAATGGAGAAAATTAAGATTGAAATTTTCTCTTCAACCAATAATTGCTGCAACCGATTGCGTTGCGCATCCAAAGCAATTCGCCGTAACTCTGAGTTATCAAACTGAACATCCTCAGCTTTTTCGCCCATAAGCTGTTCGCGAATTTGGGCGATTGTGGCTTGCTTCCGCGTAATCAATTCATAAACCACAGCGCGATTGGTATCATTTTGTTGCTCACGCAATGTTGCAATACCTACTTGGATGGCAAAAATACGTGCGCGTGATTCTGATAATTCAGCTTCACGGCCTTCGCCCGTCTCCGGTAACTCAGCATCAGAAATTTCTGGCTGCGTAAAGTCGTGTGATGACCGGACTTTCGTGACAATTGGTAACATAATCGTCGCGACTAATAAACTAACAATCACGACAACCGCCGCAATGAAAATCAACAAATCTCGCTGTGGAAATGCCGAGCCATCTTGAATAACGGCTGGGACAGTCATAACCGCCGCCATCGTCACCGCCCCACGAACACCCGTTAGACCAGAAATAATGGCCATTTTAACCGTTGGTTTTTGATCACGGTTGCGCAGATACCACACGACCTGATTGCCATACGTCCATAATGTCCGAATGGTAAAAATAATGAGCCAAACAATCACACCATAGAGAATCGCTTGTCCGGTATGGATTTGTGCGTTTTTGACAACCGCCACCACAATGGGCGGCAACCCAATCCCCAACAGCACGAAAATAATCCCGTTGAGCAAATACACGAAGATTTCCCACGTACGAACCGCTGTCACCGAAATTTCTGGATGCCGCGCGTTGATATGCTGATCACTTAAGATTTTAGTCAGCACCCCACCGGCTACTACGGCAATGACACCTGATGCATGGAAAACAGCTTCAGCTGTCCAATAAATCAAAAATGGTGCTAACAGCGTCATCACTGTATGAAACACGACATCATTTAAGCCGACGCGATCGAACGTATCGCGCAACCAACTGAGCAGACTCCCTAAGGCTAAACCAACAATAAGCCCCATGAAGGTCATCCAGAAAAAGTTCGTCACCGCTTGCCCGATTAAAAATGTCCCGACTACCGTGGCTTTAATGGCCGTGTTAAAACTCACCAAACCACTCGCATCGTTAATCAAACTTTCACCAGCGACAATATGTAAGACACTTTCTGGTAATCTAACACGTTTAGCGATGGCTTGTACCGCCACCGGATCAGTTGGCGATACCACGGCTGCCAACGCTAACGCTACAGAGTTTGGCAATTGTGGCATCAACAAGTGAATAAAGTACCCACCAATTAACGTGGTGAGTAGGACTAACAGGATAGCATTTCCTAAGATGGGGCCACGTAGCTCCCATAATTCACGTTTTGGAAAGCGCCAGGCATCATTATAAAGCAACGGCGCCACAAACAATAACATGAACCAATGCGCGTCAATGTCGACATTAACCCCTAACAATAATGATAAGAATAACCCAATCACGATTTGAAAAAGACTAATCGGCACTTCCGGCACAAAGTGCGAAATAATATTAGAGAAAGTCACTGAAACAATCAGAATAACGACCAATTCAAGTATCCACATCGTTTATCTTTCTCCTATAATACGTACTTCTGTCTCCAGTGTTACCCCGTATTTTTCTTTAACGGTCGCTTGCACCAAATGGATTAAATCTTCATAATCATTACCTGTGCCATTGGCAACGTTGACCATAAAACCGGCATGTTTTCTTGACACTTCAACGCCGCCGACGCGTGTTCCTTGTAAACCGGAATCCATAATTAACTTCCCCGCAAAATAACCCGTTGGTCGCTTAAACACCGACCCATTAGACGGATAATTCAACGGTTGCTTATTGGCGCGACGGAAATTATTGTCATCCATGCGTGCTTGAATAGCCGTTGGTTCATCTGACTGAAGTGTAAACGTCGCGCTGACAATCACGCCCCCATTTTCTTGGAAAACGGATTGACGATACCCAAAATTCAGCGCATCTGCTGCAAAAGTTTGCAATGACCCATCTGGCATAATGGCTGTCACCGACGTGGCAACCATGTCGGTTTGTCCGCCATAAGCCCCAGCATTCATAAAGATGGCACCACCAACTGAGCCAGGAATCCCTGCGCCCCATTCCATCCCCGTTAACCCATGTTCCAGAGCAATTTCTGTCACAAGAATTAAATCAGCGCCGGCATCAGCAGTGATTGTCTCACCACTAACTTGAATATCGCGCAATTCGTGCAATAAAATTACCAAACCGCGTAGTCCACCATTGCGTACCACTAAATTAGATAAACGGCCAAAAACATGAATTGGGTATTGGGCTGACCGCGCCCAAGCCAGCAAAGCCTGTAATTCAGCCAGTGTTTTAGGGATTGCTAAATAATCCACCACGCCGCCCACCTGGGTGTGGGCATAAGGCGCTAGTGGTTGATTTTTTAATATTGTAATATTATCTATTGTCATTTTCTAAATCTCAACTCCGAATCTATAGTTCTATTCTACCAAACTTTGCGCCTCACCACGCACATTGCACAAAAAAAGCTTGACATATCGCCACTTGGCTAAGTCAAGCTTTTTTGGATTAATCAAACCAGAGCGCAATTTCACGCTTGGCTGCGGCTTCACTATCTGACCCATGGACCAAATTCATAATAGCGGCAGCATCCCAAGCACGTGCTAAGTCACCACGAATTGTACCAGGCAAGGCTTTAGTTGGATCAGTAGCGCCCATCATATTCCGCCAACCAGCGATGATTTCATCACCTTCACCAATCATGGCAACGACTGGACCAGACGTCATATAAGTGACCAAATCAGGATAAAAAGGCTTATCAACATGTTCTGCGTAGTGCTGCGCCAACAATTCTGGTGTTGGCGTTAACATCTTCATGGCCACAATCTGATAACCCTTGGCCTCAATACGGCGAATGATTTCACCAACTTTAGCACGTTGTACACCATCTGGCTTAATCATCATAAAGGTACGTTCTGTCATGCTTACTTCCTCCAAGTCTTGTGCCTCATCTCCATTTTACACGGAATAGAAACCGCTTACAATACGTTTAACGCGCTGTTTTTTTAATATCTTCTGGTCGGTAAGTCATGGCCATGCCCTTTAAAATATTGCGCAGGTAACGGTCCCCTGCTGGCTTATAATTGCGGTGATCTGGCCGGCGCAAGACGGCACTTAGCTCGTTATTGGAAATGGTAATGCCTGCCGTTTCTAAAAAGCCAAGATAATCGTCACTGGTGTAAGACATCGCAATTTTCAGCTTTTTCATGACAACGTTATTGATGTCATCTTCTTTTGTCATATCAAAAGTTGGTGGTACTGGCTTGAGATCAGCCCCGATTTTCTGGCCACGCTGTGAAATAATCAAGCCATTCATAAAGGCTTCTAAAGTATGCATATCAACCTTTTCATCACGTGGTGTTCCTTCGGCTTGCTTGGTGAGCAACGCTGTCAATTGCGCTTCATCAAGCGTGATGCCACCCAATTCAAAAATTTTAAGCATGTCAGTCTTTTTAATATTAAGTGCGTAACGTAAACGAATGATAATATCGTTATTATTCATAATATTTCTCCTAGTATGTACCGCGCAAATCTGCGCTGCGTTTAGTATGGATGGTTATCGTAGGTTTCCCATTTTTCATGCGCATCTTGAATGCGCTTAAACATTTTTTCCATCTCAGTTAACGTAAATTGTGTCAACACGGGACGACCATGTGGGCAATTATACGGGTTTTCAGCTTGTGATAATGTTTCCAGCAAGGTGCGTGCTTGGCTATCTGATAAATGCATATTAGCCCGAATGGCCCGCTTACAACTCATCATAATCGCCGTCCGTTCACGAAATTCAGCTACGGTCAGATGGCCATCACGGAGTAACCAATCAATCATTTCACGAATCGTCTCGGCCACTTGTTCTTTGGCAAACCACGTCGGATGTTCTCGGACAATGAGTGTATTGGGACCAAACGTTTCTAGATGTAACCCAACAGCAGCTAAATCCGCTGCATAATCAGCGATTTTTAGCATATCTGACGTGGCGTAATTCAAGGTAATTGGGACGAGTAACCGCTGCTGATCAGCTGACACATCACCAATGATGTCACGATAGTATTCATAATTAACCCGTTCCTGTGCGGCGTGTTGATCAATTAAAAATAAGCCGGTCTTATTTTGTGCAAAGAGAAAAGTCCCATGCATTTGCCCAATGTAAGCCAAGTTTGGAAAGCCACTCGGCCGTGCTGGTGTGACGTCCAACGTTTCCTGAACAACCTTTTCGGTCGGTGCTTGATACGGCATTACTGGTTCTGTCACCTGATTGACCACCGCCGGTTGTTCAAAGACAGTTAGTGCCGGTTCATTGGCGTATTTTGTCGCAAATGCTTGCACAGCGTCACTGGTGAGTTGAGTGCGATTCGTAATATGAATCACCTGTGCTGAGCGATCAGTTGCTGTCTCGCTTGCCTTGACGGGTTCAGTTGGTTGGATGACGGTATCACTGGCCGTTACCCACGGTGCTTGTTGGGTAGGTTGCTGTTGCGGTGTTGGTCGATCATGTGCGGCGATGACCGACTGCTGACCATACAAATTTTCATAGGCATCTGGAATTAAATTTTCTTGGGCTAAACGTGCCTTAATCGTCTCAACAAGTAACGTTGCCAGTTCTTCTTCCTTAGCTAAACGAATTTCTGATTTTTGCGGGTGGACATTGACATCAATCAACAAGGGATCCGTATTGATATTGATGACGCCCATCGGAAAACGCCCGACCATCAGCTTAGAACCATAGCCGCGAATCACTGCATTAGAAACGGCAAAATTTTTAATAAAGCGGCCGTTAATAAGTACTGTCAAATACTCACGTGACCCGCGCGTTAATTCTGGTAAGGACACAAAGCCAGTGATATTAAATGTATCATCTTCACCTGCAATCGCTAACATTTTTTGGGCCACATCACGCCCGTAAATCGCCGCAATCACCTGTTGCTGATTGCCATTGCCAGTAGTTTTTAATAAGGGCCGATTATCGGCTGTGACAGTAAATGCAATATTCGTATAGGCCAAGGCCAACCGATTCATAATATCAGTGATACGCGATAATTCTGTTTGTGGGCGTTTGAGGTATTTCAATCTAGCCGGTGTATTATAAAACAAATCACGAACTGAAATCACAGTCCCACGGCGGCCATTGGCTGGGGTCACCTGCACTTCCTTCCCACCCTTGATGTGATACATCACACCTGCCGGTGCCGTCTCAGTTGTCGTGTTCAGCGTCACATCGGCAATGGCGGCAATGGACGGCAATGCTTCCCCACGAAAGCCCAGCGAGACAATATTAAATAAATCATGCCGATCCGTAATTTTACTGGTGGCATGCCGCGTGAACGCTAAGGGCACATCTTCTGGATCAATCCCTGTGCCATTGTCCACGACACGAATCAGTGATTGGCCGGCATTTTCAACCACCACATCAATTTGGGTAGCCCCAGCATCAATCGCATTTTCAACTAATTCCTTGACGACACTGGCCGGTCGTTCGATTACTTCACCCGCTGCGATTTGGTTCGCTAATAAGTTTGAGAGTTCGTGTATTTTTCCCATTTAACGTCCGTGCAACGTGGCACTCCTCCTACTGTCGCATTTTCTTCAAGGTATGCAATGCATTCATCGCATCAATCGGTGTCATGTTTAAAATATCCAACTGATCTAGTTGCGCTAGCAATTGTTGTGTCTTGTCATCAGTTGTGGCCACATCAAACAACGGCACCTGCTCGGCTAACTGTTGTACTGATGAAACAGGCACTGGTGCAACGGGTTCACTTGCCACGACAACTGATTTTTGATTTTCAAGTTGTGACAAAATGTGGGTCGCATTGGCAATGAGTTCATCAGGCAAACCGGCCAACGCAGCCACGTGAATCCCATAAGATTTGTCAGCGGGGCCTGTTTGAATTTGATGTAAGAAATGTAATTGGCCATCCGCATCTTCAACAGCGCCGACATGCACATTGGCAATGCCTGGATGTTGATCAGCCAACACCGTCAGTTCATGATAGTGGGTTGAAAACAGCGTTTTGGCATGCACATGCGTATTTAAGAACTCAATAATCGCCTGAGCCAACGCCATCCCGTCATAAGTTGCCGTGCCCCGACCCAATTCGTCAAATAAAATCAACGAATGCGCCGTTGCTTCTTGCAACGCATGGTTGGCTTCCGCCATTTCTACCATAAAGGTTGACTGTCCCATGGCCATATCATCATTGGCCCCAATGCGCGTAAAGATTTGATCAAAAATCGGCAACTCAGCCGCTGAGGCGGGCACAAAACTACCCATTTGTGCCAAAATGACAATCAACGCTAATTCCCGCATATAGGTTGATTTACCCGCCATATTTGGCCCCGTAATCAACTGCATATTGGTTTGATCAGATAACATGACATCATTCGCCACAAATTCACCAGCCGGCAATAAGGATTCAACAACCGGATGTCGTCCCTGTTCAATGGCAATATGATTACCGGTGGTAAAGACTGGCCGGACAAAACGGCGATTATCCGCAACATCAGCTAACGCAGCCAGCACGTCTAAACGGGCGACTTGCTGAGCTAATGTCTGCAAACGTCCAATCTCAGCCTTCACATGGTCACGAACGGTGACAAACAAATCATACTCACGTTCGGTTTGCTTGGCTTGGGCTTCAATAATTAACCGCTCATGTGCCTTCAATTCAGGCGTGACAAAACGTTCTGCATTGGTCAAAGTTTGCAGGCGTTCATACCGATTTTCCGCTAATTTCCCAATATTAGCTTTGGTCACTTCGATAAAGTAACCAAAGTTCTTATTATACCCGACTTTCAACGACCCAATCCCAGTCGCAGCGCGTTCGTCGGCTTCCAATTGCGCCAGCCACTGCTGGTTATCGGTGAGCACTTGACGATAGTCATCAATTTTGGCGTCAAAACCATTTTTAATGATGTTGCCTTCGCGCACACTAATTGGCGGTTCGTCCATAATGGCATCATCAATTAAAGTGGCTAAGTCGCCCATATCATCGAGCTGCTGCCCAACTGCCTGAAGTAAACTGTCCGATTCTGCTAAAGTCGCTTTTATCGCCGGAATTGCGCGTAATGAACGTTTTAACTGGACGAGTTCACGCGCGTTCATGGTACCCATCGCTGCGCGTGCTGCCAAACGTTCTAAATCATAGACAGACTTCAAATGATCTTGTAACGTGCCTCGAGTAAAAAAGTCGGCTTGGAAAGCCTGCACAAGATCTATGCGCGCCTCAATATCAGCTTGCACGCGTAACGGCTTCAACACCCATTGCTTCAATAAACGACCACCCATTGCCGTGTGCGTCTCGTCAATTAACCCCAGTAATGAGCCTGCCCGTTTTTTGGTCCGGGTATTTTCTACTAAATCTAAATTAATCCGGGTATCTTGATTAAATTTCAGGTAAGCTAGCCGTTCATAACTTTCCGCAGGCACAATATGTTCGAGATTACGACGTTGGGTATCAAAAATATACCCCAACAACATCGTCGTGACCGCAACTTCTAGCGAATGCGTGAGATTTTGCGTCAAAAAACTAATCGTTGCGGACGGTGCGACTTCCGCTTGCGTTGAGATAACTAACCCATGCTCGCCCAATTGCGTTGCCATTTGTTGCTTGATCGTTTCGGGATCATTTTGGCGCAAAACGACTTCCTTCACTTCCAACGACCGCAATTCATCCACGATATCATTAAATTGTTGGCTGGTTGTGGCTTTCAACTCACCAGTTGATAAATCAATATAAGCCATAGCCCAAGCCTGGCCATCCGGTAATACGGCCGCCAAATAATTATTTTGTTTATCTGAACCAGCCCCACCCGATAACTTTGTCCCTGGTGTAATCAGTTGGACAACGTCACGTTTCACCATGCCTTTGGCTGCGGCAGCATCTTCCATTTGCTCCACAATGGCAACCTTATGTCCCTGATCAACTAAAATATCGATATAGTTTTGCGCCGCATGATGGGGGATACCGGCCATCGGCACCGGATTTTCTGAATTTTTATTCCGCGCTGTTAACGTCAATTCCAGCAATTTTGCCCCTTGAATAGCATCTTCTTCAAATAATTCGTAAAAATCACCTAAGCGATAAAAAACGAACGCATCTGGATATTGCGCTTTAATCTCATGATATTGCACCATCATGGGGGTATCAGCTGGTTTAGCCATCGGTAGGTATCTCCTCAATCATCATTTCTTTCACTTCGCTTAATCAAAATGGCGATAGCGCGCCATCGTGCGTGATAAATAAGCGACTAACGCTTGGTTTTCTGGCTGTTGGTCCCAATTTTCCTGACTCACTAACGTAATCGCTTCCTGTTGCGCAATTTCCATCATCGTCAGATCCTTGATTGGATCACCCACAACAAATTCTGGGACACCGGACTGTTTAGTGCCTAAAATATCCCCAGAACCACGTAATTCCAAATCTTTTTGCGCCAAAACAAAGCCATTAGTCGTCGCCACCATCGCATCTAAACGGGCTGTGCCGTAATCGGTTTTAGGGTCCGCTATCAGCAACGTATACGATTGCCGACTACCACGACCCACACGGCCACGCAATTGATGCAGTTGCGCTAACCCAAAGCGATCGGCATCTAAAATCAACATAATGCTGGCATTGGGCACATCCACCCCAACTTCAATCACTGTTGTGGCCACCAAAACTTGAATCCGATTCGCCTTAAAATCAGCCATTAACTGCTTTTTTTCATCATTTGATAAGCGACCGTGTAATAGGCCAATCGTATATTCTGGCAATTCTAACTGCATCGCTTCATACATGGCGGTCGCATTTTGCACATCCAGTGACTCCGATTCTTCAATCAAAGGCGTCACGATGTAGGCTTGTGCCCCGTCATCCAGTTGTTGTTTCACAAATGCCAAAGCGGCATCTAACTGATTATGACTGAGCCGTTTAGTTTCAATAGCTTTACGGCCACTAGGTAATTGGTCAATAATGGACACATCCATCTCACCGTAAGCCGTGATCGACAATGTGCGTGGAATAGGGGTCGCCGTCATCGCCAAAATATCTGGATTAACCCCATTTTCACGTAACGCAGCTCGTTGGTTCACGCCAAAACGATGCTGTTCATCAATGACTGCCAGTCCTAAATGATGAAATGCCACGTCTGGTTGTAACAATGCATGTGTGCCAACTAAAATATCAATCTCGCCGTTCTCAAGATCTTCTAAAATCTGTCGTCGCGCCGCAGCACGCAAACCACTAGTCAGCAGCTCAATGCGTAGCTGCACACCCGCACGATCAAATAACTGTGCTAAATTCAACGCGTGTTGTTGCGCTAAAATTTCCGTTGGTGCCATAATGGCAGCTTGTAGCCCTGCCGTCACGACGGCATACATAGCCATGGCCGCCACCACTGTTTTTCCGGAACCAACATCCCCTTGTAGTAAGCGATTCATGTGCCGTGGCCGATGCTGGTCTTGCAAAATTTCCGCAATCACCTTTTTTTGCGCGGTAGTGAGTGTAAATGGTAGTCCTGCCTCAAACTTTTTGAGTGCTTGCGCATCATAGGCAATGCCTTCACCCGCAAATTTTTGATCCGCCAACTTCAACAGTTGTAAACGCATTTGAAAAATGAAAAATTCCTCAAAGGCCGCACTCCGACGTGCTGCTTTCGCAGCTGGCATGTCAGTGGGAAAATGCATGTGTTCAATTTGGGTATTGCGGTCTAATAACCGATACTTCTGCCGTAAACTAAGTGGCACGAGGTCCGGCATCGTCCCACGGACATCCGCCCAGGCCAATTCGACTAAATGCCGAATAGTTTTTGCCGTGATTTGTTTAGAGGCCGTATAAATTGGATCTAAAGCATTTGCCTTGGCATTAATCATTTTCATGCCCGTTAGTGCTGCTTTCGCAGCATTATACGTCCCGTACACGGCCACTTCCTGACCAACAGCGATATTTTGTGCTAACCAAGGCTGATTAAAAAACGTCACGCGAACATTTTCGTGTTCAATGAGTAAGCCAAAGCGCGTTTGCGTTTTCTTGCCAAAACGTGTCACCACTGGGGGCGCACTCACCACCCCCTTGAAGGTGACCTTCTCGCCATCCAAAGTTTCGGACGGCCGCCGCTCACCTAAATCCTCATAGCGAAACGGAAAATACCCCAATAAATCTTCAATGGTAAAAATATCAAGGTCATGCAAAGCCGTTAGGCGTTTTGGGCCAACGCCTGGTAAAATATCCACATTGTCAACCGGTGTCATCATGTTATTATTGTATCATTTTGCTTGAAAAAAAGGCGACCAGCTCATGAGCCGATTGCCTTTTCCCCCTATCCATGTTGCGCATTAACTTTTGGCAGTCAGCAAGAACCATTAGGTATCAGGTTGATTGTCGCCAACGCCACCAAAACCAACAGATTTGACCGCCAAGCGCCACTCCAATGGCTAGCAATATCCCAGCTTGCTTGATATTTTCTGACTGAATCGTTTGTGTGATTTTTTTCTGAAAGTTCGGCTGATACGGCACGCGCCTGCCCGTCACCAGTAGGCGATGTGAATTGATCATATACGGCGTACACGTCACTAATGTCAGTAAGTCCTGCTGAGGTTGACGTTGTAACACCTGAAAATCAGCCGGTCGCACCACTTGGGTCATAAAAATTTGATAAGCTAATTTTTTATCCCCAAGCGTTAAAATCACAATATCCCCTGACTTAACCCGATTAAGATTGGTAAATAGTACTCTTGATGCCAAGCCACGGTGCCCCGCAATGACACAATGCGTCCCAACCCCACCAGTTGGACTATCCATATTTTGTAACACGGTTACCCCATAGGTTAAGGTCACCTCGTTGGTGGCTTTAAATAGTGGCGTATGCAACGCAATACTTGGCACTGTGATACTACCAAGCAATTGTTGTTTTAAAGCAATTTGTTGTGGCGGGGCGGCATTTGCAAACGGATCTGCCACCTCGTCGCCGTGATCGTTTGGTTGACTCGGCTGACTAGTTTTCTGTTGTTGTCGTGCTAAGGGCGTTAACCGTTGCTGATCGATAAAATGATTGACTGCACTGACATAAAATGGATAAGTCGCAATCAAAAAGCCAAGAATAAAAATACCTGCAAACACCTACCGAAACCAATCTGGTCGGTGGTTTTGTGCCATTGTCATAACGTCATCTTTCTGGTTCACACATTAGACCGTGTGTTGTTTTTTATACCACCAAACAGCACCAGCCATCAATATCACGCCCATACCGAAGAAGATATAAACGCCAACACCACCAGTGGCTGGTAGCAAGCCTTTTTTGGTGTTTTCAATGGTCATGGTTTGCGCAGTCGCATAGCTGCCTTTGGTCACATTAAACGGTACTTGTTTTGCCAAACGTGCATAACCCGTTGGTGCTTGTATTTCAAGCAAGGCATAGTGTTGGTTATTCGGTAATTTTGCTGAATAAATCAAATTTTGCAAATGCAACATTCCTTGTGAATCCGTCACATATCTTGTGGCCTGATTGGCACTTGTTCCCCACTGGTAACTGCCATCGGCAGCTTGATTCGCATAAGCTATGATGTTTTCTTGCTGATCAACTTTGACTAATTGGAAAACAGCCCCAGCCAACCTGGCTTGACTTTGTTTGTCCACCTTAACAAAGGTAGCACCGCCAGTGTAAATTTTTAACCCGTCCCCTTCGGTCGTGACGACTTCCTGATCAACGGTGAAAGTAGCGGCGTTCGTCAAGCCTTTTTCTGGTGCGGCCGCTTTCGTTAACGTAGCATCGTAAGCAACAACTAACTGTTTCCCTGCCATTGCTGTCATACGGGCAGTTTTTGGATTAAATGTGATTCTAAACCCTTTCCCATCTTTTGCCGTTGCAGTTGTTGCTGTCACTTGGTAGTCCGTTCCTTGGACTAACCCATCGATTTTGACGGTACTCGCCACGTCATCAATGCCTAAGTTAGGCGTATCAACAACGTTGAACGTTGATTTATCTTGGATATTCCAAGGGACGGCCACTTGTAATTGATAACTAAACGTTTGGCCAATAGTAGCATTGTAAATTTTTGAGCCATCGGGTAAGTTTACCGTCAAATCGGCCTTACTTTGCGCGGTCAAATCTTTTGAAAAGGCGTTCGTCTGTTCATTTTTAGGATAAATATGGATATTTGGATTGATCTGCGTATCTGATCCTGGTTGATAAATTGGTAAAGCTAAAACACTCGGTGTAGCGCGTTGTGTAATGTTACTTGAGGAATTGGTTTCTAAAAATAAGTAAACCTTATCCTTGTCACCATCTTTAGCCGCTAAATTAGCAAACGTCGCATTGCCGTCTTGACCCGTTGTCGCGTCTGATAACTTTGTCGCATAGCTCGGGACAGTTTTTTGCGCATCCTGTTGCATTGTTGCCACAGTATTTTGTGCAGTTTGGCCCGTTTGGCGTAACCGTAAATACTGTGCTGTGACATCATACGCTGTAACGGTGACATTTGCTAAAGGCGTCCCACCAAAATCGTTATCAATCACACCAGAATTTTCTTTGTTAGCTTGGACTTGGCCTGTCTCAAATCCCCGCATGTGTAAGGTAACAGTCACTGTACTTGGTGTTGTATCTGCAGATACAGCCCCGCTGAACGCACTGATAATTGTAGCAATCAAAATGGGCAATAAGCCAATGGCTACCAGTTTTGACCAGATACTACTTTTCATGATTTAATCCTCTCTTCGTGTATAACCCAGCTAACAATAAAAAACTCATGACCAAAATAGTTAGGCCAACCAAGGACATCATCGCCTTGGCTTGTCCTGTTGCTGGTAACTGCGTGGTTGCTTGTTTTTGTGCATTGATAACGCGCGGTTGAGCCGTTGTCATCACCGTATTGGGTAACTGACCAGCAGCTGTTTGCCACAATGGCTCACCATTCAAACGCATCGGTGATAGTGGCGTATTATCTGCTACTACGGGTACGTCCAACTGAATGGCTCGCGCGGCTGATGATATCAGGTAATTCGGTTGGGTTTGAATTTCTTCAAAAAAATACTGGCCTGCTGGTAACTGGTAATCTTGCAGTATCACCAAGCCTCGACTATCTGACAAAATCTTTTTAACCCGCGAATCTTGTTTGGGTGTGGTGCTCTGACACCAATCACCTGTTTGCGTCAGATAGTATTTTTGTCGTTGTCGGCGCTGATATAACACAAAACGTACCGCTGACAAAGGGATTTCCCCTTTATTTTGCGTTCGCCCATACTTAAAAAAATATGGTTGGCGTTTTAAACCCGTCGACTTGGTTTGAATCGTCGCCGGTTGTGCCAACCCGACATAATCAGCCATTTTGACAACCATTGGATCAGCCAATACTTGATTGGTTTGACCATTTTGCGTTACAGCATCCGGCTGGCGTTGCACAATCAGATACGTCTTGTTCTCTGCTTGCGATACATGAAACACAAGTTGTCCTAATGCATCTGTGACTTGCGAATCAACTAACGCCAAATGTTAGTCTTGGATCACCGTCTGAATGGTCTGCGCTTGTGTTTTAAGTGTTTGAAAATAATTGGGTTCGTGGCAATGCGTAGCTGCCAAATTTGACATGTCATACAGATCAAAGCGTGTCCGTTGCTTGGTCTGATTCACAACTTGATGTTGCAACGCAATGGTCGTATCAGTTTGATTTTGTGCCAATACTGGCCAGTTAAATTGCCAACTTAGCAGGCCAAACAAGCAGCAACCCGTTAAAAAGTACAGCATCTTTTTAATCATTTTTTCTGCCTCCGACGTTGACCATACAGGTAACCTGAATGAAGCAAGAAACCGACACTCAGTAAACCACCAGCCACAATCAAATAAGGTAGCTGACCTGACCCCCCTGTATTTGGCAAAACGGCTTGATTCCGATTTGGAACTTGCAAGGTAACTTGATTGTCAGTCTGACCGTTGGTTAACTTGGTGGCCCACTGTTTAGTCCCACCAGTCACTTGGACACGGCCATCTGGCGAAATAACGATCACGACCGGCTCGGCAGGCAAGTAACCTTGAGGCGCTTGACGTTCGGTCAAGGTGTAAGTACCTGGGGTTAAGTGTGTCACGGTAAATGCTGTGCCATTTCGATTGGCTTTAAGGGTTAGCGTCTCATCCGTTAGCGCTTTAAGCTCAAATTTTGCGCCTGACACAGGTAGGGTTGTCTGGGCATCCGTCTTTTTCACCACTAATTTGAATGGCTTAATGGGATTATTTTGCGTTAATTTGACAACATTCGTTTGACTGGCATTATGCGATAATGTCTGATCAATTGAAAAACCGTCCTTAACGCCATCACCGTCTGATTCAGGTACGGTTGCCGTAATGGCTTGCCCATCACTTAACCACTGTCCGTCTGCCGTCAGCGTTAAATGATACGTGGTGTTAGCCATTTGAAACCCACTGGGTGACTGCGTTTCTTGAATGGTGTAGTCGCCTGGTGTCAACAACTGGCATTGGCCCGCCTGAACCGTCATGACCTGCTGACCATCTGAAGATGATACGGTAAATGTCGCACCTTTGAGGGGTAATGTTGTCCCCTGGGCGATCTTGTCAATTATTAAGCCATATTGGCAATTTGTTACCGTCGCCTGATTATCTTGTTGCGTAATGTGTGTCACGTAACCCGCCGTCTGCTCATTTAAAACGTGATAATCGAATGCTTGACCCTGGTTATTATAAGCAGGTAGCCACACCGATTGCCCGTCTTGCATCCCTTGGGTGACAGTCTTTTGCCAATTTTCCGCGGCAGTGAGCTGCCCAACTGCCCGCCATTCAGTTAACTGATTCGCCACTTTTCGTCCAATGCCAAACTGAATTTGATCGGGTCGTTTTGTACGATCAATATCATCCACCCATTTTTTTAGTCACCTGCAACTTGGTTCCGGCTGCTTTAGCAGAAGGCATACCAAAGGCCACTGCGGCGTCTTTTTCAGTTGGAGTTAATGACGTTTCCCCACTCACTTGGTACTAAAAATCAGGTTGAAAATTTTGCGCTTCCGTTTTGAGATGGACCTGATAATGCAGCTGAATTTCTTGATCTTGCCCCAAATTCAGGTTGTTAACGGTCACTTGTTTAGCGTCACGTGTCACACTTGGTAAGTTATCAACCACTTTTTTACCTACACTGGTCACGGTTGGTGGTGTGTCCGCATAAATAAATTGTTCACCAATCGGATTATGCACCGTCCCATTTTTTACTGTATAAAACTCACTTAAGACACTATTGACCTGACCTGCTAAGTAAGTGCCAACATCATCTAACGTATTAGCATCCTGATAGTGACCAG
This sequence comes from Leuconostoc garlicum, assembly GCF_001998805.1. NCBI lineage: Bacteria > Bacillati > Bacillota > Bacilli > Lactobacillales > Lactobacillaceae > Leuconostoc > Leuconostoc garlicum. The sequence goes on from NZ_CP016329.1 coordinate 98,254, forward strand.
GTGTTGCAAGTAACGCCATACGTTCACGTACTTGCGTTTTGGTTAAATACATGTGAGAATTATTACCTGTACCCCAACTATCCATATCCAATTGAATACCTAATGTATGTAGTTCAGTCCCTTTTTCTCGTAGTGCGTAGGCCTCCCCTAACGTAGCTGCCCAAGTATCTGGAATCATTTGCCCATCGACTTGATATGGCGCTGGTCTCTCTATCCAGTCAGGATAGTGGCTTTCGACAAACTGTGACGTATACCCTGGATAATCCCATGCTTGACTAAAATCCGTCCCGATAACGTGCCCATCAACTACTTTGGCTTGAGTTACTTTGTATGATTGCGTCGGAAGCCCGTCAGTCAATAACACCATGATTTTTTTGTGGTCACTGGCATCACTTGCCAACATGTTTTGTGCTTCACGGAGACCATTTTGTGTAAACGTTCCGCCAACGGGGGGATTTCTGAGGATACGATTGATGTTTGTCACATGCGTTGTATTACTGACACGATCAATATTTTCTGTCGAAATGCCTGGTCGCTGTTCACTTTCTTTAGAGGCATAACTCACCAGACCAACATTAACAAAATCACCATACCCTTCGTCGTTAATTGTTGGCATAAATTTTTTGATACCATCACGGACGGCATATTCACGTTTGATACCACCGTTGAACACTGAATTCATGGATCTGGACATGTCGGTAACCAAAACAATATCAATTGGTTTGATCGCCACTTGCCGATTTCCTTTAACATTCAAGAAAACATCAAACAAGCCAGGTGTCGCGGTTTGTCGTGCATATTGTCGTATTTGATAAGCTGGATTGTTGACGTCATGACCGCCAAATTTGAGATAGGCATTGTGCGTGTTATCAGGTGCACCATCCCATTGGGTGACATTGTCCCAGCCCTCATGCTCATGCCCACCCTGAGGATTAATGACGTCCGCCTGCCCTGGCATCGTCCATGCAGCTGTTGGTGACGTGCCAGTTGGTGTGGTTTGATAGGTTGGCGTTATGCCAGCAGCAGTCACAGTTTGTCCAATGGTTAACAAACACAGACTCAGCACACTTAACCACAACCACCAGCCACGGTGGTTTCGGCATTTTTTAGCCCGCCTCGCTTTTATGATATCAATCGTTCCTTTCTCCCTTCTAAGTAACAGTTGTGCTTGGTATTTCAAAGTCAATCCCGTTTTTCTAGTAGCACAACTCGAGAGATGTAACCCCACCATAACAATTCCAACAAATCACCAATTAGCACGTATTATGACTTAAGATAACGATTACACACGCATTTAAATTACCTTTGTGATATAATTCTCTTATCAAAGTGTCTGGTTCGCATCTCTCGAGTTGCGAACCTTTTTTGCGTCTTGGGAAAATTATCACTACAATAAAGGAATCATGATATGAAATACGGCTATGCTAGAGTGAGTACAGAAGGCCAACATCTTGAAGCCCAAGTTGCGCAGTTAACCCAGGCTGGTGTTGACCAAATTTTCAAAGAAAAATATACCGGCACAACCACTGAACGACCTGTTTTTGACACACTCTTAAAAACGCTCCAACCCCACGATATGCTTGTTGTGACCAAGCTAGATCGCTTTGCCAGAAATACCCATGAAGCGCTCGAAGTCATGCAACATTTATTTGATCAACGGGTCGCTATCCACATCTTAAATTTAGGTTTGATTGATGAAAGTCCTACGGGCAAGCTGATTTTCACCATTTTTTCTGCCTTTGCGCAGTTTGAACGTGATCTGATTTTGACCCGGACACAGGAAGGCAAAGCTTATGCCAGACGGCACAATCCCCATTTTCGTGAAGGACGTAAAGAGACCTATTCCGATATGGAAATTTTAGCCGCCTATCAACAACATCAAAATGGCCTGTCGTATCAACAAGTCGCCAAAAAAACGGGTATTAGTGCCTCGACTTTAAAACGGCGCATCAAAAAACTCCGACAAGCCGAGCAAAACACGTGAATCACCGGCTTTAACCCACAAAAAAAGATGTGTTGAAAACACATCTTTTTAAGTAATTTATTTAAAGTTGGTCATGCAATTGCCAGTTCAACGCATAATGATAATGTTCGCCAGATAAAAGATATTCGGGGGCCACACTTGGTGACCATGAATCATCCCCCCCAATGCCCATATGCGCGCCGTCTAAGTTCAACCACACCCCAGCCTCTGGTTTAAGCAGATGCCGGTGAGTCGTTTGGCTCAGCTGTTGTGGACTATACGGTGACAAATTAAAGGCCACCGTCGTTGGACTTTGTAGGTCATGTTGACCAAATTGCAACTGGCTAACGCCGGTGCGCAGCCCATTTTCACTAGGGAAAATGTACGGCGTGTATAAGTCGGCCAAAGTTGCGGACCATCGGCCCCTGGTTGCTGCTGCCCGCCGGTCTGGATAATTTTCCATTGGCCCGAACCCAACGTAGTTCACTTGTTCAGGGACGGTCGCTAATTGCACATTCAGGCCAATACGTGCTGGTTCAGGATCAGCCATTTGGCGCCAAACATCAACTTGCAGTGCTAACGCCCCAGTTGGTGAAATATGATAACGCTTAGTCGACTGTAACATCACATGCTGATCAATTGGTGACAAAAAATCATGTGTCGTCGTTACCACGACACCTTGGTCGTTGGCCGTCACGTCAAATGCGCCTAGTCGTGGTTGTAACTGGTCATAACCACTCGCACGCCACTTTTCATACCAAGCATTTGGATCAACGCGCCCGACTTCACTCACACCAATATCATTATCAATTGCCGCACGGGTAAACTGATCTTTTAACGGCGTCAAGAACTGACTAACGCCGCCAAAATACCATTGGGTCAACCAGCCTCGCGTGGCATCGAAGACAAACTGGTGTTGCCCGGCTGTAATGGTAACGGTTTCGGCCGTTTGTTCAACAACTGGTGGCAAACTGGTCGTCATGTCAGGCAACACTGGTTTTAACGGCCGATTTTGAATCACAAACTGATCATAAGCCAAACGCGTTTGCGGCCGAATAATGCCATCGGGTGTTTGCTGGATAATGGCCACATTTAAGGCCACATCACCGGTCGCAACCTGTGGTACCGTTAAGGGTATCGTCACGGTGTCCCCAGCTGATAAATCCAGTGGCAAACTCGCTAACGGTTGTGGTACCCCATTGATTACCCACTGATACTGCAAAACCGCATCATCCACGTGTTTAAACAGATGCTTGCTGGTGACTTGCAACGCTTCGGGGTGACCAGTTGGTGTCCGAACAAGCGAAAAGCCAAAGTACTGCTGACAAAATGCCGCTTCTAGTAAAGCCGGCTTTGGTGTGCGGTCTGGGAAAAGCAAGCCATCCAGACTGAATTGTCGATCATTGGGATGATCCCCAAAGTCGCCACCATAAGCATAAAATGCCTCGCCCGTCGTCTCGTTTTTCAACAACCCTTGATCAACCCAATCCCAGATAAAACCACCTTGTAAGCGTGGATACTGTTCAAAAGCGTCCCAGTATTTGGCAAAACCACCTAAGCTATTGCCCATACTGTGCGCATATTCACACAAAATGAGGGGCCGGGTTTCACCAGGTTGACTGACCCACTTTTTAATCGACCATTTTGAATTCACAGGCGCGACTTGGTCTTGATCCACACGCGCATACATTGGCGCAATAATATCGGTTGCTGGCGAATCAGCCCCGCCACCTTCATATTGCACTGGTCGTGACGGATCCACTTGTTTTAACCATTGATACATCGCATCGTGATTGCGCCCGTAGCCTGATTCATTCCCCAGTGACCAAATAATCACTGAGGGGTGATTGTAGTCACGCTTGACCATCCGTGTCACGCGGGCCATCATCAGCGGTAAGTAAGTGGCATCATTGGTTAGCCGGTTCATCGGCGTCATGCCGTGGGTTTCAATGTTTGCCTCATCGACTAAATACAACCCGTACTGATCACATAACTCATACCAACGGCGATCATTAGGATAATGTGACAACCGGACGGCATTGAAATTATGCTCTTTAAGTAAGCGAATATCTTTTAACATCGTCGCTTCATCGACATAATAACCCGTCTCTGGCGTGAATTCATGCTTATTGACCCCGCGAATCAGCAAAGGCTGGTTATTTAAACGCAAGAGTCCATCCTTGATATCGACACGACGAATACCAATTTTTTTGGTTTCTGTGTGATAAACTGTGTCGTCATCAAATAGTGTCAGCGTTAAGTCATAGCGCTGTGGGATTTCTGCTGACCACAGTTTTGGCTGATGAACTGGTAGCGACAAGGTTGCTTCGTGGGCATTGGCGCCACGTTCATCTACTAAGTCGTTGCCAAATGTTGTCTCATCTGATGCGATTTCTAAGCCGTCCCAAGACAAAGTCGCTCGTACTTGTAATGCCTGATTCGCCACGTCATCAATTTCCGCACGCACTGTCACCACAGCATCATCCAAATCATCCGCTAACTGGGTATCAATCGCAAAGTCTGACAAACGCACCTTGGGCATGTTCACCAGCTCAACATCTCGAAAAATACCCGAAAGTCGCCACATATCTTGGTCTTCAAAATAGCTCGCTTTACTCCATTTCAAAACCAAAACAGCGATACGATTCTCCCCCGCCACTAGGTGGGGCGTTAAATCAAATTCGGCGGGTAACCGGCTATCTTCTGAGTACCCGATCCAAGTCCCATTAACCCAAAGATAAAATGCCGAGCTGACACCATTAAAGACAATATGTGTCTCTTTTGAGTCAGCCAACCACGCTTCATCGACTTGAATGGTCTTTGAATAAGCACCCACTGGGTTTTCGTCAGGCACGATTGGTGGCGTTACAGGAAACGGATAGGCCACATTACTATACAACGGCACGTCATAATCACCGGCTAATTGCCAGTTGCCTGGTACCGTAATGGTCGTCGCATCCGGTAAATCTTGCATACGCCATGTATCATCAATAGCATCAAGATGCGTAAAATAATTAAATCTCCAAGTCCCGTTCAATGATTGGATTTGGCTACCTGATTGTCCTTGATCCGGACGATCATAGGTCATATCCGTATGACTCGGCAAGCGATGCCATTGGGTCACGACCGGATTTTCCCAATCGCGACGTGCCAAAATCGTCTGTAGTGTTGTCATGTGATCTCCTTTAGGTTGCCAACTTTAAAAGTCCAGCTTAAATTCGGTAACTTGCTGATAAGGTGATGCCGGCGTGAGGACAATATCTCCGTATTGCGCAAAACGTTCAGCGCCAGGTACTGCTTGCGTCTCTAGCGTAATACCGCCATGGTTTTTCAACTGTGATTGGCGCATTGGCAGCGTGAAATCTGTACCAAAATTACCCGTAAAGACCACTACTGCCGGTGCCGTCGTGGTCATGGCAACGCCCACCAAACCATCTGGTGATAGCAGTTCAGCTTGCGGTGCCCCCTGTGTATCTTGTAGCAAAAATGGATGATCAAGCCCATGACCAACCCGTTGATGTTGGTCATCGGTACTCTCAATCGTCGTACCAACTGGTTTTGCCGCACGAAAATCAAAACTTGTCCCAGCTACTGACCGTATTTCCCCAGTCGTTAAATTCTTGTCACCAATTGGCGCAAAGGTATCAGCCGCAATCTTAAGTTGATGTGCTGCAACACTTTGCGATGGGTCACCCGTCAAGTTAAAGTAGACATGGTTCGTTGGGTTAAAGAGTGTTGGCGTATCTGTCACAGCCTCATACGTTAACCGCCAGACGTTATCATTAGCCAAAGCATAGGTCACGTTTACCGTCACTTGACCAGGAAAACCATTTTCCCCGTCTTCACTGACATAAGTAAACACAACCCTTGCCTCTGTTGCCGTCACCTGTGGTGCAGCTTGCCAGTAGCGTTGGTCAAAACCAATCACACCACTGTGTAAGGTGTTGTCATTTTCATTGGCTTCAAACTGGTAATCGACACCATCGTGTGCCCAATGTGCCCCAGCAATTCGACCAGCAACACGGCCAATTGTGGCCCCAATAAAGGTATCTTTTTGTTGATATTCTTCCGCACTATCAAAACCTAATACCAATTCACGTTCACCAGTCGCAAGTGGCACGCGCAAACTCACAATTCGTGCGCCAAAATCCGTTACACTTAAGGCCACGCCATGATCGTTGATTAAGGTGTAGCTTATTGCTTGTGCACCAAACGGTTGGGTTAAAATTTCCATGATGATTTTCCTTTCAACTTTTTAATCTGATACTTGTACATTTTGGGCCACAGCCTGCAGGAAACGCGCCAAACCAGCTTCTCCGACAGCGTCATGTTTATAGACACCCGCATCTTCTAAGACCCGCTCAAAAATGTGTCCGACACTGTCATCAATGATAGCGTTGACATTTTCGGGTGTAATGGTGGTGTTGGCACGCAATGTTTCAGCCCACAATTGATGCTTTGGTGCCACCTGGTCAACTTGGCCTAATAAGTAGGCCTTAACAACCTCAAGTTCGGTCTTTAACCTTGGTGGTAAGATCGCCAAGCCCATGACCTCAATTAAACCAATATTTTCTTGTTTAATATGTTGGACATCGGCGTGGGGATGGAAAATACCATCAGGATACGTCTCCGATACGTTATTATCCCGCAACACTAAATCAAGTTCGTAGCGTCCGTCACGATAGCGCGCAATGGGCGTTACGGTATGATGCCGTTCGCCCTGCGCATCAAAAGCACGAATGTCTAACGCAGGATCACTATAATGCGCCCAAGTCGTCATAATTTGTTGGGCAGCTTGTAGCAAGTTGGCTTGGTTTTCATCGGCCAAACGAATCACCGTCATCGGCCAATTTAACACCCCAGCTGACGCAACTTGACACCCCGGCAGCGTGATTGGCGTCTTAATGGTAGCCTGAGCCATTGGTAAGTCGTAGCGTCCCGCCTGGAAATGATCATGCGTTAGAATAGAGCCACCGACAATGGGCAAGTCCGCATTGGACCCGATAAAATAATCCGGAAATAACGTGACAAATTCTAATAATTTTGCCAAATGCGCCACATCGACACGCATTGGTCGAATCGTTTTTGAAAAGATAATTGCGTGTTCATTAAAATAGGCATACGGTGAATATTGGAAAAACCAAGGTTCCCCACCCAACGTCAACGCCACCACCCGATGATTTGCCCGTGCTGGATAATCTAGTCGCCCCCAGTAGCCTTCATTATCATGGGATAATTGCGACACTGGATAATTGACGGGCGTATTTTTTTGAGCCTGCAACGCTGCTGCAATCATCTTGGGATCTTTTTCTGGTTTCGACAAATTTATCGTGATTTGTAACGCCCCATATTTTGTCGTGACCGGAAACGAGATATTTTGACCAATTTCACGTGTCTTAATGTAGTTACTGCGGCGTGATAAGGCAAATAAGTAGTCCGTAGCAGCAGCGGGTTCACTAGCATATTTTTCCCAAAAAATCCGGTTCACCTCAGAAGGTCGTGGGACAAAGAGGGCCATCAATTGGGCACCGACCATATCCGCGTTCATCTCACGACGCGCCAATGTCCCGTTCGTGTCGGCCACACGAATTAACGCATCCAACAAGGTTAAGGTGTCCGTATCTTCCCAAGGGGTCAATGTGGTTGGTGTTTGATAGTCTGCTTCCCCAAGCCAGCCCAGTACCTGATTAATTAAATAGGTCTCATCTAGTTCGGTATAGTCTGTTGCCGCAATAATCCGCTGGACAAAGACCGTGATTAAGCCATTTCGATTCATCGTGTCACCTCAAATTTCGCCAACCCAATGTGCACCTGTGCCAATGTTAGCCGCATAAAATGATGGCGCATAACCCACCACCGCTTCATAGCGCTCGCCAACTGTTTTTTCTAGTGTTGCGACTGCATCGCGATGCACTAAGGCAATTGCACAGCCACCAAAACCAGCCCCAGTCATTCGTGCGCCTAAGACACCAGGCACCTGTTGTGCCGTTTCAGCCAAGGTATCAAGTTCAAGTCCTGTGACTTCGTAATCTGCTTTTAGCGATTGGTGTGAGGCATTCATCAATTGCCCAAATCCAACCAAATCATTGGCCTGGAGGGCTTTCACTGCCTCTTGCGTCCGTTCATTTTCATAGACCGCATGACGCGCACGGCGGCGCACCGTCTCATCCGCAATCAACGCCGCATTTTGATCAAACGTCGCACGATCCAATTGCCCAAGGAATTGAATGTTGAGTTTTTGTTGTAAGTCAACGACCGCCGCTTGCGTTTCACGCACACGCTCATTGTATTTTGAATCGGCTAATTCACGCCGTTTATTGGTATTCATGATGACAATCACATGATCCCCTAAGTGCGTCGGGATCATCTCATAAATCATCGTGTTCGTATCCAAGTAAATGGCGTGATCCTCCTCACCAAAACCAATCGCAAACTGATCCATAATCCCAGTATTAACGCCGACAAAGTCATTTTCAGCCCGTTGCCCACTCGCCACTAATTGTAATCGGGGAACCTTTAAGTCATACAATTTTTTGGCGACCACCCCAATCAATAATTCTAATGATGATGACGATGAGAGACCTGACCCATTGGGAATATTGCCAGAAATGACCAATTCAAATCCCGTCTCAAACTGGTTGCCGTACCCACGTAAGGCTTGCAACACACCTTTAACGAAGTTCCCCCATGACCCATGTGGCAGCTTACTTTCATCATCAATCTCAAATGTAATCACCCCAGCCTCAGGCATATTGGTCGAATACAACTTGACCAGTTTATCGGTACGCTTACCGGCGACCCCATAAGTGCCCAAGGTAATCGCTGCTGGGAAAACATGGCCCCCATTATAATCCGTATGTTCCCCAATCAAATTAATCCGACCTGGTGAGAAGAATTTGTCGGTTGGTTGTGTTTGAAACTGGGTGTGATAGACATTTGCGAGTTCATCATAAATTGTTGTCATTTGTTTTTCCTTTCATGCGTACTAACTTCAAACCATGATCACATGCCTATACTTGCTTAAAATAGCGTACACGTGAAGTAAAGTCAGCCTGTTGCAATGGTACATTGTAGAAGCCAACGGTCATCAGTTCATCCCCACCAAATACTTGACCAGTAGCTGGTTCAAGATAAGTTTTATCCGGTGCCAAATGGCTGAGTTTGGTCAAATGCAATGGTGGTTGTCCTTCAGATAGCACACGATACTGGAACAGTAGTGTTTCCGTTTTATCTGCACTGACAAACTGCCAAGCGACATCATTGCTTTCAAAAGGTGACTGAATGCGATAGAAGTCGCCATACTGAATTAAGTCACGATGCGTTTTGTAAAACACCACCTGTTCACTGATTTGCGTTTTGTCGGCATCTGATAGTTGGCTAAGATCGAGTTCGTAGCCAAAGACACCCGCCATGGCAACATCCCCACGCATGGTCAAACTGCTCAGACGGCCAGTCTGATGATTTGGCGAAGCTGATACATGTGCTGTCATGCTTGAAATGGGATAACTCAAAGATGTGCCATATTGGATTTTCAACCGGTCAACCGGATCGGTATTATCTGACGCCCATGATTGCGGGAAATAATACAGCATACCGGCATCAAAGCGCCCACCACCACCGGAACAGCCTTCAAACAAGATGTCTGGATAGGCTGTGGTGAGCCGTTCAGCTAACTGATACACGCCTAATACATAACGGTGCGCCACTTCTCCTTGTTGCGCCGCTGGTAAGGCTGCCGAATACACCTCGGTTAAATGGCGATTCATATCCCATTTAATATAATCAATTGGGACGGCGTCCAAAATGGCGGCAATTTGGTCGTAAATCGCATCCACCACTTCTTGACGCGAAAAGTCTAAGACATACTGATCACGACTAGGTGTCATATCCCGATTGGGAATTTGAATCGCATAATCTGGGTGCGCTTGATAAAGCTGTGAATCTTTTGAAACCATTTCTGGCTCAATCCAAATCCCAAACTGCATGCCACGATCATGCACACGCTGCGAAATACCGGCTAATCCACCACCCGATTTGAGTTTATCAGCGTATTCATACCAATCACCCAAAGAACTTGTATCGGCATCACGATGACCAAACCAGCCATCATCTAACACAAACATTTCAATACCTAGCGGTGCAGCCTGGTCCACAATATGATCAATTTTTTCCGCATCAAAATTGAAATATGTCGCTTCCCAATTATTAATTACAATGGGACGCGGCGCATATTGGAAGCGTCCTCGAGCGACGCGTTCACGCAATAAGTGATGATAAGCTTGCGACATGCCGTTCAAGCCAGCCTCCGAATAGACGAGTAAGGCTTCAGGGGCTTGGAAGGCTTCATCTGGCAATAATTGCCAACTAAAGCCTTGTTCGTTAATGCCTGCCAGGACATGTACCTGATCCACATAGTCTTTTTCCAACGTAAATTGATGATTACCGGAATATACCAGTTGTACGCCAATCGCTGTGCCACTGTCTTCCGTTGTATCTGGTGCGACTAATGCAATGAAGGGATTCATATGATGTGAGCTACCACCACGATGACTGGCAAATGATGTCATACCATGCGGCAAACTTTTCCGCTCAACCTGACGTTCGCGTAAATGTGCGCCATGTAGGGCAATAACTTCTAGTTGATTTTCAATGACGTCTAGTTGTACTGACGCTAATTTTTCTACCTGCAATGTTTGGGTCCCACGGTTGATGAGTTTTGCCGTGCGGGCAATCACTGGCCGATCGGCGAAGATGGTGTAAGACAAGTACAGTTCCGCATCTAACGTCGCATCAACTAACCGGACAATCAGCGTTTTGGCTTCTTCAGGTGCTAGGACATAAGCTTGGGGCAAATCCGCTAAGTTTGGTTTACCCGCTTGTATCTCATAATCGACATAACGAAAATCTGTTGCTTGCGCACCATTTTCAGCCCGAATCACGACAGCCGGTTGCCGAAAATCACCCGTATCAAAGCCTGAAAACTCCTGACGTAACGTATCTTTTGAATAGCCACGATCGACTTGCCCAGGATCGCCAGCAAGATTCGGTGAAAAACCGCGATCGATTCTTGGATAACGCCGTTGATCATGATATGTTGCTATCTGACGGCCAAAATAGAGATGACTTAAAATGTCCCCCGTCTCAACTTGAAAAAGATACGATATTTGATCATTTTTCAGATGAAAAACCTTGTTTTCAGCGTCAAAAAAAATGCTTGCACTAGTCATTGTCTTCCTCCAGGAAACTTTTACTAAATTACAAGCATATAGTATCATTATTTTACTAAAATGTAAACGCTTACTTTTTCGTTGTTGTGAGCGTTTCGCGGTAAATCAACCGACTTGGAATCGTTGTCCAGACTGCCCAATCCCGCTTATTTTGGGCTAAATCACAAGCCTGTATGAGCGCTTGTTGCCCTAATATTTCTGGCTTTAAATCAACAGTTGTTAAAGCTGGTACCAAGTAGGCAGCCAATTCTAAATTATCAAAACTGACAATGTCAATGTCTTTGCCAGGCTCAAGTCCGCGCATTTTCAACGCATTGATAGCGCCAATGGCAATTGGATCCGAGGCAACCAACAGCGCATCAATGTCTGGTTCGTCATCTAATAATGTCGTAGCCCCTTGGCTCCCTGTCTCAACATGCCAAGCCCCTGTGTAAATATAGGGTGTTAGCTGATGGGCTGCAATCCATTGTTGATACACCGTTTCTCGTACGTCTGCCGCACTCCCCTTGGTAGTACCATCTAGCTCAAACAATTCATTTGTGCCACCAATAAACCCAATATGACGACGACCGGCAGTATAAAAATCATCTAGAATTTTCGCCGTCATCTTGGCCATTTCTGGCTCAACCACATCAATATCATCATCATGTGCTTTGCTATCAACCAAAACTAAATGTGGATTCATTTGTTTAATGGTAAAAATGGCTTGTTGGGAAATATCCCCTAATATAATGATGGCATCATACGCCGCAATTGTTTGTTGATCAATCCCTTGCGCCATGCGAATCACATCGTCAATCACAACCCCAATCTGTCGGGCATGTTTTTCAATACTTAAGTAAATTTGCCGCCAATAAGCATCCGTTGCCTCACGCGCTTCCGAAAAAACCGTAATCACAGCCACATGACAAACTTTTTTCATCGACGTGTCTTTGCGCCGTTTCACATATTTTAACTGATGCGCCGTTTCTAGCACAGCCTGTCGTGTTGCTGATGAAACAGACAAGCTTGTATCGTCATTTAAAATACGCGACACCGTACTCGACGACACGCCAGCCGTTTCCGCAATTTGTTTGATAGTTACCATAGACGCTCTCCACTGTGTGCATAGTTGCACGAAAATATCGTTATCTTTTATTCTACTACAAAAAATTATTACTGCTATATTTTACTAAAATTTTAGTAAAAGTCTTGTCTTTTAATTTGAAAGCGCTTACAATGTTTGTGTTAGCTGATATTAAAAAGGAGAACGAGCTATGCCTTCTAACAAACATACTATGTCATCACGTCTATCTTATGCCTTTGGTGCATTTGGTAACGATGTCTTCTTTGCGACATTGTCGACGTACTTCATCATGTTCGTCACGACACATTTGTTTAACACCGGTAATTCCGCCGAAAATGACCGGATGATTAGTTATATCACTCTGATTATTTTCGTCCTGCGTTTTGTGGAATTAATTATTGATCCATTTATTGGTAACGCGATTGATAATACCGTGACGCGCTGGGGAAAGTTTAAACCTTGGGTCGTCGTTGGTGGGACCATCGGTTCCATTGCCCTGATCATTTTGTTTACAAATATGGGCGGTATCAATAAGAGCAATCCGTTTTTGTACCTCTTGCTCTTTGGCTTCGTGTATATCACAATGGATATCTTCTATTCATTTAAGGATATTGGCTTCTGGTCAATGATCCCCGCTTTGACTCTGAATTCACGTGAACGTGAAAAGACGGCAACGCTTGCCCGTATCGGCTCAACTATCGGTGGTAACTTGGTCGGCGTTGTGGTGATGCCACTGGTATTGTTCTTTTCAATGAAGAGCAATGGCGGTACCGGTGACTCAAGAGGCTGGTTCTGGTTTGCCGTGATTGTTGCAACTGTTGCCTGGATCAGTTCAATTGTTGTTGGCCTAGGAACTAAAGAAATTGATTCAACCTTACGTCAAAACAAAGAACGTACCACCTTCAAGCAAGTCTTTCACATTTTGACGCACAACGATCAATTGATGTGGATTGCCTTAGCATACGGACTCTACACAACAGGTGTGACCCTTGTCAATTCGTTAGAACTTTATTATTTCACATTTATCCTGGGTAACTCTAGTGCCTTCTCAATCTTAGCCGGCTTAAACATTGTCACTGGCTTAGTGGCCGTTGCCCTATTCCCAACCCTATCTGATAAACTTAATCGTCGTAAGCTATTCTTCTGGTGTATTGCCATCATGCTTTCTGGCATCATCCTATTTTCCTTTGCTGGCGGTTCGTTAACGCTCGTATTGATTGCAGCAGAATTGTTTGCCTTGCCACAACCCCTCGTTTTCTTGGTTGTCTTGATGCTCATTTCCGATTCTGTTGAATATGGCCAATTGAAACTCAATCATCGTGACGAATCTTTGACGCTTTCTGTTCGGCCTTTATTAGATAAATTAGCCGGTGCGATCTCAAACGGTGCGGTTGGTTTGACTGCGGTTGCTGCCGGTATGACAACTGGTGCAACTGCCAGCTCGATCACCCCTTCTGGCCAACTCACGTTTAAAATCATTATGTTTGGCCTACCCTTTATCATTGTTTCAATTGGTGCATTCGTCTTTTATCGTCGTGTCACGTTAACAGAAGACAAACATGCCGAAATTGTTGACCAACTCGAAAAGACTTGGGGTAAAAAGTTTGAAAATAGTCAGTCAGATCTCATTGATTTGGATCAAGCACACACACAATACTATGCGCCAATTGCCGGTACGTTAGAACCTTTAGCAACCGTCTCGGATCCTGCCTTTGCTTCAGGTGCGCTTGGCGAAGGATTTGCCATTAAACCAACCGATGGCCGTGTTTACGCCCCATTTGATGGTGTGATTCGTTCAACCTTCTCAACACGTCATGCGGTCGGTATTGAATCTGATTCAGGTGTGGTCACGCTAATCCATATTGGTATTAACACCGTATCCATGCAAGGTACCGGATTCATTACTTGCTTTGATAAAGGCCAACGTGTGAAGAGAGGTGACTTGCTCATCGAATTCTGGGACAAGGCCATTCAAGATGCACAGCTAGATGACACTGTGATGGTAACGATCACTAATGCCAATGCCTTGCCACAATTAACCTTTAAAAAGGCCTTTGGATCACAAGTATCCAAAAACGATATCTTATTAGAATTTAATGATTAACGTAATCAAAAACGCGTAGCTGCTACAGTTTGTCACTGTAGCAATTACGCGTTTTTTATATTTTATTCGCCAGCCGTTATTTTTATCCCAATAATAGCGACAATGAGTAACCCAATAAAAAACCAGGTAACTGGCGGGAATTGATCTCGAAACAACACAACACCCATCACAACAGACCCCACAGCGCCAATTCCTGTCCAAATTGGATAGGCCAAACTAAAGGGTAGCTGTTTCACGGCTTGGATTAAAAACGCCATGCTGGCAATAAGCCCAATAATCGTCACAATCACCCAGCCAACTTTAGTGAAGCCTTGACTTAATTTCATCGTCGTCGCCCACAAAATTTCTGATAAACCGGCTAACAATAGATATACCCATGACATATTTTTATCTCCTTAATCATGCTGCACTTGGATTAGTCGACAATTTATAACTGACTTAGCCAACGTTATATCCTAACTGTCAGTCTACCATGGTTATCTAACCGAGACAATATTCCCGCCATATAGCAAAAACGTCTGGTACTGGCCCAGACGTTAAAAATTCAGGCATGCTGTAAGATCTTTTCCATATTGTACCATTGCTCACCAGCATGAGTAGATTGTGATGGGCCGAGATTCGTAAAGCCGTTTTTTTCATAAAAAGGAATACGATCAGCTAAACACGTTAAAGCGATGGCTTCACGCTCAGCTGCTTGCGCACGCGTTGTTAACTGTGCCAATAATTGACTCCCTAAACCAAGACCACGGGCAGCTTGATGAACTGCGACTGTTTGCACGGTCTGATAGCCCCCTTGGGCGATATTTTTCGGATTTTCTTCATACATCCAGTCTTCAACAAAACGCTGATTGACAGCTGGTCCACAAATAAAGCCGAGAACACCTGCCTGTTCATCTTCAGCCACAATAAATGTTTCTGGGAAATTAGCAATTCTATCAAGATATTGGTCTCTCGTTCCCGCCTCATCTTGGTTAAAGCCTTGATTTTCAATTGTCAAAATCATCTCAATATCTTCGTGTGTCGCGTTTCTAAACTGCATGTGTCAACCCATCCATCCTTTCAATTACGATTATTATAGCAAACCATATACTTTTTGTATGCCCTATCATGAATGACGAACAGCATAGGCCCCATGTTAAACATCAATCATCACATCCCCCCACTGAATAACTAAAGGATCATGGGTAGCAACAATCATGATGGTCTGGTCGTTAATCAAACGATCCAGTACCTGGTATAAAATATCCGTCGCAGTATCGTGATCTAATGCAGCTGTTGGTTCATCAATCAAAATAATGCGTGGTTTTTTAATATTAAGCGGGCTATTGCAACACGCTGTTGTTCACCACCAGATAATTCATAGATATGTTTTTTCAAGTAGGATTTAGATAAGTCCACAGCCTCTAATGCCTGTTTCATCTCTTCCGTATCTCGCTTTTGAATACGGTGTCGAAAAACAAGCGCTAAATTATCAAAAACTGTTTGATCTTCTAACAACGCATAATTTTGAAACAGATAACCCAAATAGTCACGATAAAACCGACTTTTTTTGATGGTTTTCAGATTACCACTATCATACGTTATGTCGCCTTGATAATCGTCATCAAAACGTGCAATTATATTTAAAATTGTCGATTTCCCAGCTCCAGAGCGCCCGCGCAAAATATATTTCATACCAGGCTGAAACACAACTGACAGATTATCAATAACCTGGTGCTTACCAAACTGCTTACTCACATTTTCCAAAACTAGCGTCATAACTCTCCCTTAAGTATTAAATAGCTTTGCCTTTCATTCACCATAATGCGGTACGTGAAAAACAATAACAGACAACTCATGACAAAAATAACGGTTATCAAGACGCCAGGTTTTGAAGTTGCGTACAAGATGCCTGGTAACAACGCACACGATAACATGAGATAAATGTGACGATAGCGATTAATAAATGATATGCCATAAACTTGTTTTACAAACAATGAACGACGATAAGCCATAAATATGATGTAAATAGTAAACAGGCCACACAATAACACCACCAAAATTGCCAGTATCAAACTCCCCAATAAGACATTTTTACGCAATAAATAGGTCTGTTTCAAGGTTACCCGCAGCTTGTTCGTACTACTGATGTCTTGAATATTTGGTCCTAAAACCGTCATGACTTGGTTTTTATTTTCCTCAGAAGCCAAGTTAACCATGACGTTGCGTTGTGACAACCACGGCAACAAATTCTGCACAATCGATTGACTTGGTTTTTCTGTCGCAACTGTCCCACTGTTATCTAAATGCGCTAAGGCATCACGCTGTACAGCATGAAAATTTATCACCAGTATATGTTTTGGTTTTTGGTAGGCAAATGACTGTTCCTGCGTCGCATTAAGAAAAACATAGGTTGACGTCGGTTGCATTTTTTTGATTACGATATTTGCGACGTCAATGCCATTGGGTATCGCATAATTTTCCTGTATTTGGGTCGGCGATAAATTTTCTGTCGTCAATAACGTGACGGGTGCATGAAAATCATCTGCTGTTAACCGCTTTCCAGTAACTGATCGTACCTGTTGATACTTAAAATAAGTGGGATTGACATAAATATCACGTGCGTAAAGTTGATCCCGCCCCAAGGTTATTTTTGGTCCTTGGAATGGTGCAAACATGCTCATTAACAGTTGTGATTCATCGATCTGATTCAGCAATAAGTGACTCGTTTTGATCTGCACATCATCTTGTTTGGACATTGTGTGCATGGTTAAAACTGAAAAATGAGCTATTTGCTCCCATTTTTGTTGCCCTTGTCGTATTAAATCAATTTGTCGATTTTCTTTTTGTGCCAAATCTAGTGTTGTCACAAAATTCATAAATGTTAGTGCTAAAATGACACAAGATACGATTGGAATCAAGATTTGCTTCCCGCGTCCTTTCAGAACCGCTACAAGTTGCCCACGATTGAACAAAATCGTTAAAATAAGCGTACTAACAGCAACAGCACCAAAAAATAGTAACAACATCACGTTAACGATGATTAATTCATAAGTGAGCATCTCCGGTAACAACAACCATAAAACACCAACAATAATGGGTAGTCCAACGAGATAAGCATAAACATAGACCTTTATGTTAGACCACCAAATCGTCAATACGGCAGTCCCTTTGGTTTGTCCCTTTAAAAGTTGTTGTATCACAAATTGCCGTCGTTGTTTAAAAATAATGAAACTATTCAATATCACAATGACTAAGAGTATCATCACTAACAAGATATCTAGTCGTGAAACAGCCAATTGTCCTGTGAGATCTGATACCACTGCTGACAAAGCTGTTGGATTATACACCATAAATTGAATATTTTTTTTAGACAAAAATGCCAAAAATCCTTGATGATTCCCCTTCCCAAACACACCGTAATCAGACAACACATCACGATCTGCAATATTTTTTCGATGTTCAATACTAGCGTCTGGTACCCCAATCATGTGTTGTTTTTGATGCCCAAGTATATAACTTTTCGGGATGATTTTGCCATCAATTTTTGGATATACACGTTTAATAATCACTAAATCATGGGTATCTGCATACGCGGCAATCGCTTGATTCAATGTGGCAGTACGTAAATCACTACTATTATTCACAATTGAAATATTTGTCGGTGTGCCAAAATAGGCCGCATCCTTCGCATACGACATGGCGGCCGCCACAGATATCACACTAACGAGGAAAATAAAGATAATATAAACACTATTTCTTAATTGACGTAAACGTTTCATCCGCGCTTAACCACATCACCAGAAATCATAATATGCTCTATTACCAAACAAACTCTTTGGAGCTGAAGCTTGTGCATCATATCCTGGACTTGTTCGACCACTCGATGCAAAATATTGACCCGAAACCGACGAACTGTGGTTACGGTAATTATGAAAGTAATACGACCAGACATAATAACTCCCAACCCCATGGCGCCACTCGCCGCCACCTACTTGGTCCGCATGGGCAAAACTAATACCCGAAAAAATGCCACTAGCTATGACACCAGTTAACACCACTTTTTTAAATTTATTCATATAGAATAATACCTCATCTTTCTAACGGCGTTTGCTAACAACCGTTATCAACATGATAAACAATACCGTGTCGTTTTTTGTCAATAAATTTCTCACTTTGATCCTCCAAACAATTTATTGACATTGTAATAAATTAATGCTATGTATTTTTATCACCTACTGGCTGTTTCTCTTCGCAACGTATGCTATACTGTGAACATTAATCAAACGGAGTGTATGTGATGATCATTCGAATTGCCACCAAAAATGATGCCCAACAGTTACTTGATATTTATGCCCCTTACGTATTGGATAGCACCTTTACTTTTGAATATGACATCCCCAGTCTGCAAACATTTGAACAACGCATCACGACAACACTACAGACACACCCCTATCTTGTTGCTGAAGATAACAACAAAATTTTAGGTTATGCCTATGCGCACCCCTTAAACGAACGCGAAGCTTATCAATGGACTGCTGAGCTCAGCGTCTATGTTGGCTCGACTGCAAAGGGACGTGGTGTGGGCAAGCAACTTTACCAAGCACTCGAACAATATCTGAAAGAGCAAAATGTTATCCAAACCATCGCTGTCATTACTGCTGAAAATACACGTAGTATTGCTTTTCATGAACATTTTGGGTATCACCAAGTGGGCCAACTAACACAAGTTGGTTTTAAACATGGTAAATGGCTTGATGTTGCCTGGTTACAAAAATCCTTAGCAACACCAACCGATACGCCCGCACCGTTTATACCTTTTTCACAATTAACGTCTCGTGCTTAAACAAAAAGCCCAACAGGCTAAACTGCCTGTTGGGCTTTTTTAAATTTATTGATCAATTTCTTTTTCGCTATCGGTTTTGTAGTCATCGGCTGCTTCTTTAACAGCATCCTTAACGTCTTCTTTAACATCTGACACGGCATCTTTCACCTTGCCAAGTACGCCTTGGGCTTTACCCTCTGCTTCACGTACCTTATCTCCGGTAAGCTTACCTTCTACTTCTTTCACCTTACCAACAACTTGGTCCTTGGCGCTATCAAACTTTTCTTCAACTGACATGAACATGTTCTCCTTGAGTTTTATTTGATGGTACCCCTCTATTTTATCATAAATTTGCCATTTATAAAAATTGCGGGCCTAATCGCTATGGTCAAACGGTTATGTTGTCTTTAATCATGCTCAAACTAAAATAGATATACAATTTTTTGCAAATATCTTATAATAATTCTTATAAATGTTCCTTAAAAAAGGATCATTCAACAGATTACTATTTTTCGGGAGAATTTAGGAGAATATGATGTTTCAACACATAAAACGGACAGTCATTTTGGCTGTTTTTTCGAGTCTCGTTGGCTTAATGGGAATTGCCCCAGTTGCCGCTGACCAAACCTATCGCGATGCAACACTGACGGGTGCAGAACAGCGGCCGTTGGCCTTCAGTCAATCTAAACAGCTTGTCTTAGGTGATCATGATGACAAACAACGGACAACGGATGCACATATTCAGTTGGCTAATACTGATAAGCCAACTGCCAAACGCGCAGCACGTTTGACTTACAATCCAGTTGGTTGGCACAACTATCGTTTCAAATATGAAAAAAGTAACGGTAAAATCAGTAAAGAGTGGTTATTCAATCGTGGCCATTTAGTCGGTTATCAATTCAGCGGTCTCAATGACGAATCTAAAAATTTAGTACCTGAAACCGCTTATTTAAATGCCGGTGCCCTTAAAAGCATGAATGCTGCTAATAAGCAATCCATGCTTTATTATGAAAATCATCTGGCCAAGTGGTTAAAGACACACAAAGGCTATCGCCTCGATTATCAAGTGACACCATTGTATCGCAACGATGAGTTACTACCACGACAAGTACGCTTGGCTTATGTTGGCTACAATCCGCGTGGTGAAAAAGTCAAAATTAATCTCCACTCATATCGTGAAGAAAATGGAAATGATGATGCGACGGTCGTCTACCTCAATAATGATAGTCCAAATGCCATTATTGATTACAGTAATGGTACCGCACGCAACACACTCAATAAAGCAAAAACACTAAAAGCTGAACAAGAAGCAGCTGACCAGGCCAAAGCTGAAGCCGAAGCTAAGGCCAACGCAGCAGCAGCCGCTCAAGCTGCTGCGGAAAGCGTTGCTGTAGAAAGTGCTGCGCGCGCCGCTAGTGAGGCCGCTGCGCAACAAGCAGCAGCGCAATCTCAGGCAGCGACGGCCCAAACAGCTGTCGCCCCCGCACCAGCCACTGGTAACATTAATAATACTGGGGCATACAAATGGGCTATTCAAGATGGCTATACTTGGCAAACCCGCAAAGGCCACTCAACACGTGTTGCACCTGGTGGTGCATTGCCAGCAGGTTATCATTGGCAAGTCCAATAAATTACCATACGACGACAAAATAAAAAAGCGCATAAGCGCTTTTTTATTTTGAGTCATCATCTGCGAACGTGTGCTGATCACAACACGTCTTTAAAACTACTCAAGCACTGTTACTAGTTTTCTAAACTATTTACTTCGGATGACAATTGGTACGTTCGCCCATAAGCATCTCTTGTTAGCAAACCAAAATCTACTAATGCGCGTCTTAGCAGTGGATAGTCCGCATAATCGGACCAACGCCGCAATACTAAATTAACGTCCTGTTCATCGTACATTTTATCACTGTCAAACTTACTGGCTAAATAAGCAATCACGTCACGCTTTTTATGGTATTTCGCTGGCCATTGTATCAAGACCCCATCGTCATTTAAATAGGCTGTAATCCCCTGTGTCATTTGTTCTCTCCCGTTTTTCTGCAATTCTAATATTAAGTTGTCTCTATTATAAACCTCATTAAATTTTAATTCTAGTAAAATCGACAAGCCCTGATTAGCGACTTGATTAATGCGTGCATGTGTCAGATTGCGTTGACACAATACTGGTTTAATAATAAAATTGCAATATAAAATATCATTTTCCTATTTAAGTTTATCTAACATCGACGCAATCCGGTGAGTTACTGCGTCTTAAAATGCTAAACGTTAAACATTTACCAAACATGTTAACTAGCCTGTAATCCCTAACATCACATGTGCTGAGCAACCACACTAAAAGGCTAAGGAGAGATTTTTTCATGGCGAAAAAGATTGTTGATGAGAATGGCAACACAGACGTTCAAAAGAAGCCATTTTATAAGCGTGGTTGGTTTTGGACGCTAGCGATCATTGTCGTGCTTGTGATTGCGGCAATTGGTCGCGCTGACGACAGCGCAAAAAAGGTTTCCTCTGAACATAAAACAACTTCTTCAGCTAAGGTTAACCACCAAACATTCAAAGTTGGTGACACTGTCAAGGCAGATGGCGTTACTTTAAAACTCAATAAAGTGGACTATTATAACGGTAGTTCAATTTCAACACCAGATTCTGGCAAGATGTTCGTGATGGTGAATGTTACTATTACTAATGTCGATCGCAACAAAGTCAGCTACAATCCATTAGATTTCAAATTGGACGACAATGGCAACCAAACTGACCTAACCGAAATTGTGCTAGATGATAATGGTCACAAAGTTGTGGGCGATGATTTGAAGTCCGGCGACCTGACCAAGGGCGCTTCCGTTACTGGTACACTCGTCGGTCAAGCCGTCCAAACAGATAAACTCAAGCTAATTTACACAGGGTCACTATTCTCAAAAGATGAGAAAATTACCTTTGACCTCGACTAATCCCTTATGCCCTTTTGGGCGTACATATATAGGCTAACCACCACGTTCTGATCGCACACAGGAGATGATTATGACGACAACAGTACAAGTTACTTTTCTATTGTTTGCTGCCCTACTGATTGGCGCATCAAAAAAACCAAACCCACGCCAAACCTATCAAAAATATATCGGTTATGCCTTGCTCATTATCGGACTGATCATTTTAGCATATCGACTATTGCGCTGATGCCGCTCACTCGGGTCACAACAAACATCACCTACTCGATCATAAGACGTGATTTTTAGAAAGGGATATCATGCTATATTTAACAGTCAAATTCATCATGACGCTCATTTTTTGGTTCTTAATTTTCAATTTATTCAATTTTATTTTTGAAAAACAAAAAGCTAAAAATGATGGTGTCGTCAAGTTTGTCAATCAATTACGGTCAACACAATATATCGTATTTATTTTAAGTGTATTGCTAATCGGCTTTCTCTTGAACTTGTTCATCACACAGGGTGATTTTTATTACAAATGGCTTTGTATCTATTCAATTGTCCTGATATATTTGCTTTGTTTAAACAAATATCGAGATAAGCAATAATCACTAAACTGGACGTTTTAACACAAAAAAGCCGCCCTACCAGTAAACCTGATAGAGCGGCTAGAATAGCGCTAGAGGGGATCGAACCCTCGATTTCGGCCTGAGAAGCCGACGTCTTAACCACTTGACCATAGCGCCATAACAAAATATAAGTATACCGAAAAAATACTGCCTCGTCAACAAGCAATCAAAAAACCGACTCGTGCGATTAAACCTGCGCTAATGACCATTATGGCGCAACGCTTGCCCTAAGCAAGCATCAGAGGCCACCAATCACACATTTGGCCCTTGCCTTTACATTTAATGTTAAGTTCGCTACACTCAAAGTATCAATTGTATAATACGCGACTGATGACTTGTAGATAATTAGCCAAATACGGCAAGTGTCGGCAAAGCAACAAAACAAAAATTCGTATCATTTATATGACGAACTTTGAGCCACAATTCCCCCCTTTAAATCGTTACAGACGCAGTTAACATAAGGAGCACAGTATGATCCAACTGACCCAACTCACTAAGAAGTTCAACAGCAAATTAGCCGTTAACCAATTAAACATGACACTTGAGTCCGGTCAAGTAATGGGGTTAATCGGACAAAACGGTGCCGGTAAAACGACAACTTTCCGTATGATTCTTAACTTCATTACGCCGACTTCCGGCACAATCACTTGGGATAATCATCCCATCACGCAACAGGATAAACAACGTATTGGCTTTCTCCCTGAAGAGCGTGGCTTGTATCAAAAGTTAACGATTGAAGAGCAAATACTATATTTCGCTGAACTACACGGCATGCGACGAGCAGATGCCCGAACAGCATTAGCTGATTGGCTGAAAAGACTTGATGTTGTGGGCAAAGCAACGGACAAAGTGCAGTCTTTGTCAAAAGGTAATGCGCAAAAAGTCCAAATGATTGCCTCGCTCATTTTCAATCCTGAATTTATCATTTTAGATGAACCCTTTTCTGGGCTTGATCCTGTCAACACCAGCATCATGATGAACGAAATCATCCGGATGCGCGATCAAGGTGCCATGATTATTTTTTCAAGTCATGATATGGACAACGTCACAAAAATTTCAGACCAACTCACCATGCTTAAAAAAGGTGAAGTTATTCTACAAGGCGGCGTGCAAGAAATTCGTGAACAGTTTGGTCGGACAAAAATCTACGTTGAAGGACCCTTCACACAAGCCGAGTTGGCCCAGTTATCAGGGGTTGTTAGTGTCACTCCACGCGGCGCAGGCTTTGACCTCGTTGTCACAGATGAAGCTGTGGGTCATGATATTTTCAACTATGTTACCCGAAACGGCTACATTCCGGCCTTCTCTCAACAACCCCCAACACTAGATGATATTTTCCGACAGGAGGTCGCTCACAATGCCTAATGGACTCATGATCGTCATTAAACAGACGTACCGTAATCATTTCAAATCGCGCGGTTATTGGCTTTTGGTCCTTTCGCCAATTATTTTTGCTAGCATCATTGCCGCGATTGTCTTTGGCATTACAAAAATGCAAGGCAATACCACTCCAAATGTAGCCGTCATTGGTAATCCTGCTGTACGCCAAGTCATGATTAAAAGCGAAAAAAGTCTCGACCTGAAAGTATCACGTATAACAACACAAGCACAAGCAAACAAAGCACTCGACAAGCAAACTCTTGACGGTGTGCTGACTTTTAATGCTAATGGTGCCACGCTCACAACACAGCCTAAGAGTAATAAAATCAATCAAGAGGCAATCAGCAGTGTCTTAGGTAATCTGGCCCGCACACAAAAAGCAGCCCAGTACGGTCTCACACCTGAACAGACCCAAGCATTGATACAGCCTTATCAGTTAAAGTCTGTTGTCAAGCAAGCTGACAACCGTACCACAAATGGCGATAATTCATCAATGGCCAACTACGGCATTGCTGTTGCCATTGGCGTGATCACGATGGTCGTCGTGATGTGGTATACCTCAATGATTGCCACAGAAATCGCCAACGAAAAGTCGTCACGTATTATGGAGACCTTGTTGGCTGCGACATCATCAAATATTCAATATTTCGGTAAAATCATTGGTATTTTTGCGCTAACACTCACACACATGCTCCTTTACTTGGTTGCCGGTATTATTGCCTATCTTATCTTTAAAAATAATGTAGCAGTTGCTGAGATTGCGCATAACTTCTCCGGTATCACTGTAGGATTTACTGTTTATGCTGTTTGCTTTATTCTAGTAGCCGTGGCCTTGTATCTCGTGCTGACGGCAATTATTGCTTCCCTCGTTAATGATAATTCACAAGTTCAACAAGCTGTTGGCCCCGTGACGGTGCTGGCCATGATTGGTTATTTCTTTAGTTACTTTATGACTAACATGCCAAACAATATCGTGATTAAAATTTTAAGTTACGTCCCATTTATTTCACAAAGTATGATGCCTGTCCGCCTGGTTACTAAGGTCGAATCCTGGCCAGCTGCCATTGTGGCCCTGGCTTTGTCGGCCATTGCGCTAGTCCTTCTAGCTTGGTTTGGCCGTGGTATTTACGCGAAAAACGTCTTGTCATACAGCGATGACAAGATTATGGCGCAACTCATCCGAAACATCAAACACCACGATTAAACTGAGGTCCTTATGACAACGCCTTTCTTTCTCACCAATAAAAAATGGTATACCTTTGAAACCCGCACCACATCGGACGGGATACCCTTTCAACGTTTTGAACTCACCAACAAAGCGACACCAGATGCGATTGCCAGCTTCAAAGCAACCATGATTGCCATCGGCCCCGAGGGCCAGATTGAGCCGGATAACTTAAATCGCTTTCAACAAGCCCTAGGCTATGCCGCACGTCGACACTATCTGTCAGAAGCACATGGATTATCCGATAACGAGTTAGCCCAAACACTGGCATTTATCAGTTATGCGATTCGTTCTTATCAGCTACTCGATGATTCACTGACACCACCCAATACACTCATTTTTAGCAAACGTATTGCCACACTTTACCGGCAATTTTTGAAACAACACCCCACCCGCATTGATGATTCCGACCTCAATGCATGGATCATTGCCCAAGATCAACAACTGACACAATAAAAAAACTACGACAATGTTGTGGCGTACCCCGAAAGTTAAAGCAACTTTCGGGGTTTTATTTATGACTAAAATTTCAAAACAAATTAAACTTCAGGCAATTCAAGATTATCTGTCTGGAAAATATTCCATACGTGGCATTACTGCTCGATATGGTATTGCTAACAGTGTCTTTCGCATGCTTATTGCCGCATACAAAAGTTTTGGATCAGATATATTATTTAATCCACCAGCAATCACACCTGAATTTAGGATTAAAGTGGCATCATGGGCCATTCAAAATAACGCTTCTCATAGTCAAGTGGCTGCTAAGTTCGGCTATACAGGCATTGCCCAAATTGTTTCGTGGAAGAAGATCTATTCACAACTAGGGCCAAATGGGTTATTATCTATTCAAAAAGGACGATCACCTAGAATGGCTAATAAGAAACCTAAGCAAGTAAAACAGCTCACAGAAACTGAAAAACACATTGCCCAACTAGAAGACGAAAACCTACGACTAAAGATTGAAAATGAAGCGTTAAAATTATTAGCCTCGATTCAGCAACGAACCGACAACTCGCAGAAGTAGCTTGCCGGCTCGAGGCGCAATTTAAATTGGTGGCTATCCTAAAGGTTCTGCCAATCGCAGAAAGTACAGTGCATTACTGGAAACGACAGTTTAAAAATGATGACCCTGATGCACCCCTTCGTGCGGCTATTAGGACAATCTGGGAAGCTGATAATCACTACGGTGTGCGAAGAGTGTATTTAAAGTTACGTCAACAACCAGCGTTTAAAGCGGTAAATCACAAGAAAGTACAACGGCTAATGCATGAAATGGGGCTAAAGGGTGTTGGCTACAATAAGCAATCACGTCAGTATGATTCATCCAAAGGACCTGAAGGAAAACGTGTGAAGAACAAGCTTCACCGTCGTTTCAAGACTAATCGGCCATTACAAAAATTAGCTAGCGATGTTACTGAATTTAAGATTTCAGCGACTGGTGAAAAGGTCTATTTAGAACCGATTCTTGATATGTATAACAATGAGATTCTTACCTATGCCATTAGCACGCGTCCAGATCTCGCCTTTACCTTACAACCGCTTAATCAGCTCGTAGCGCAACTGCCAAAACTTTCGTATCGTACAACAATTCATACGGATCAAGGCTGGCAATATCGCCACAGAACATGGCGTAAAACACTAAAGAAAAACCACATTATCCAAAGCATGTCGCGTCGTGCGACTGCTCTAGACAATGCGGTGATGGAAAGCTTCTTCAATAAGCTTAAAGTTGAAATCGGGCCACTAAACAAGTATTCATCAGCTAAAGCGTTGATAGAGGCCGTTAAAAAGTGGATACTGTATTACAACAACACACGCATCCAAACAAAATTAAACGGCCACTCACCGGTAGAATACCGACAACTGGCCGCTTAATGAACTAAACTATTTTACTTTAACTTTTTGGGTACACCACAGTATGTGAGCGCTTTTTTTGACCAATTATTTTACATCGTCGGCTTTGTCAGCAACTTTTTCAGCAGCCTTGTCGACCTTTTCGTTAACTTTTTCAGCCGTCTTAGCAACGTTTTCGTTGACCTTTTCGGCAGCTTTGTCAACATTTTCATTAACTTCTTTAGCCTTATCAGCAGCTTTATCAGAGAAATCTTCAGCTTCAACTTGAGCCGCTTCAGCTAAATCACGCAATGTTTCATCAAGGTTAAGATCAGCTTGTGTCAATTCAATATCGTGATTATTGAACTTATCGCGTAATTCATTCAATGAGGCTTGTGCCTTATCTACATAACTTACAGCCAAATCCTTTGCCTTATTAACATAAGGTGTGGCTTGATCGGCTAATTGCTTCACTTGATCAGCAGCCAAATCAATCTTTTCGCCATACTTTTCTTGACTCTTGTCCTTTAATTCAGCAGCCTTAGCTTTAGCCTTTTCCGTCACATCACCAGCAAAATCAGCAGTCGCATAAGCGGCATCATAGGCCTTTTCACGCAAGACATCTGATGTTTCAGTAGCCTTAGCTTTGAGTTCTTCTTGACGGTTCTTTGGCAATGCTTTAAACGCAGCCAATGCAGCTGCTCCCGCAGCAATCCCAATTAAAAATCCTTTAGCTTTTGACATTTACTTTGTCTCCTTTTTTGATGATTTTTTGTGACTATACTTACGCATAGCCGTTTTTGCAACAGATGCTGCCATACCCGTCGCACCAAAGCCGCGAACAAGCTTTGAGGCAGCAAATCGACTTGTCACACTTTGTACAGTGTCATTTAATTCTGATACCGTAACCGACAAGTCCGCAACTGCTTGCACAGTTGGATCTAATGTCTTCATTTTCTCGTTGACATCAGTCAATAGCTCATTGGCGTTGCCAAGAATTTCATTGCTCGAGCGGGCAATCGTGTCCACGTCGAACGTAATAATCTTAAGTGATTGCGTTAGGCGCATTAGGAATATACCGATAAATATTACCAGTAATAAGAAAGCAACCGCAAAAATGATAAGTGCCCATTGTCCTGGTGCCATAAATCCCCCCATACCGTGATATTTAATGTATTTGCTGCAACCTACTGTATTAAAATAACATCATACTGGCACAACATAGTATAAGTATAACAAAAAAAGTTACTCAACGAGTAACTTTTGTTTATTAGTGGGCATAGTCTGTTGCGCGTGTTTCGCGGACCACTGTAATCTTCACATGTCCAGGATATTCTAGCTTTTCCTCAACATCTGATTTAATATCATGTGCTAAGACTGTTGCCTGGATATCCGTTAATTTAGTTGGTTCGACAATCACGCGAACTTCACGTCCAGCTTGAATGGCAAAAGCACTTTCAACACCGTCATAACGGTTAGCAATAGCTTCAAGATCCTTCAAACGTTGAACATAGTTTTCAAGTGATTCACTCCGCGCCCCTGGACGGGCGGCACTAATGGCATCAGCAGCGGTCACTAATTCAGAAATTGGTGACGTTGCTGGTACATCGCCGTGATGTGACGCAATGGCATTGATCACATCAGGCTTTTCGTTAAATTTCTCGGCAAGGCGTACGCCCAATTCCACGTGGGAACCTTCAACTTCAGCGTCAACCGACTTACCAATATCATGTATTAATCCAGCGCGCTTCGCAAGCGCGACATCCATTTTAAGCTCTGCTGCCATCATTCCCGCAAGTTTTGCGACCTCGATTGAATGTTGGAGCACATTTTGACCGTAAGACGTTCGATAATTCATCCGGCCAATCATTTTAATCAAATCTGGGTGCAGGCCACGTAGGCCAAGCTCAAATACCGCTTCTTCACCCTTTTCACGAATTGTTTCATCAATTTGTCGACGTGCTTTTTCAACAGTCTCTTCAATCCGTGAAGGATTAATGCGACCGTCTGCTACCAAGGCATCTAAGGCCATTTTAGCAATTTCACGACGAACTGGATCAAAGCCACTTAACACCACTGATTCTGGTGTATCATCAATGATTAAATCAATCCCTGTCAATGATTCTAATGTGCGAATATTCCGACCTTCACGACCAATAATTCGGCCCTTCATGTCTTCGCTTGGTAAATGCACAACCGACACTGTGACATCCGCCACAGCATCCGCTGCCGACCGTTGAATCGCTTGCACAATAATATTGCGCGCGCGCTTTTCGGCTTCACTCGTCGCGTCTTCTTCAGCTTCTTTCACTAAAGCAGCTCGTTGACGTACCAAACTTTGTTTCGTTTGACTTAAAATTTGTTCTTTAGCGTCAACAGGCGTTAATTGGGCAATTTCTTCCAACTTTTCCTGTTGTGCTGTTACTAAGTCATTGGCAACTGTCTTTTTATGATTTGCATCATCCAAACGTTGCTGTACTTGGTTTTCTTTTTGAATCAATTGCGCATCACGCTGATTCAAGGCCGCATCTTTCTTGTCGAGGTTCGAGATGCGATCTTCAAGCCGTTGTTCTTGTTGCTGCAGTTGCTTTTGACGATCTTTGAAATCTAAATCCACTTGATTACGATAATCTTGGGCCATTTCTTTCGCGTCAGTTTTCGCTGCACGTATGAGACTTTTAGCTTCTTTGTTTGCTTCTTCAAGAATGTTAGCTGCAATTTGTTTCGTTGCGTTAATTTGTTTGTTATCTTGCCAAAGACGACCATAATAACCGACAACGAGACCAATCACGATTGCGAAGAGTGCTGAAATGATTGTTACTATCATGCGTGTCATTCCTTTCAGCTTGTGAAATTTCAACTATTCCACATATATTAAGTATAGCTGTAAACTTACTTAACGTCAAACCCAAAGCCGGTCCTGCGCTCAATGTTTTAAGCGTCGACCAAGCTCGCGTTCTTGGTCCCGACGTTTGATATCTTCGCGTTTATCATACTTCTTTTTTCCGCGACCAATGCCAATCAGGACTTTGGCAAAACCATGTTTCAGGTAGACCTTTAAGGGTACAATCGTAACCCCTGGTTCGGCCGCAGCGCGACTTAATTGATTGATTTCGCGTTTATGCAAAAGTAATGGTCGTGTTCTGGTTGGATCAACGTTGAATTGATTACCTTGCGCATAAGGCGCAATTGTCACATTCGTTAATAGTGGTTGCCCATTATGAATCGTCACAAAACCATCCCCGATGGTAATTTGTCCCGCACGGACAGACTTAATTTCAGTCCCAGTTAATGCAATCCCAGCTTCAAACGTGTCTTCAATTGCATAATTAAACCGCGCCTTGCGATTTTGTGCAAGATATTTTTCTGTCTGTTGTTGCTTTTTTGCCATACTGTTCCCGCCACTAAAAAATTAGTCTTTCATTGCGCATCGCTTTAGAAATTTCGCTTTGCATCACGCTTTTGGCCTTGCTTAGCATCTAAGTTACCGCGACGTTGTCGTGGTCCTTCAGACTTACCGCGACGCTCATTCTTACGACGCTCTTCGCGATTACGGCCTTTACCAAACTTACCATTGTTCTTTGACGCCACACGGATGTCGGTTGTTGGCGTATTTTCTGGATCCACTAACATAAAGTCAACAGTCCGTTCTTCTTTGTTAACGCGCAAAACTTTGACACGCACCTTTTGACCAATTTGGAAAATACGGTGCTTTGAGCGGCCAATCAAGGCAGCGTGTGCTTCATCGTATTCATAATGATCATCGGTCAAGTTAGAAATGTGCACTAATCCTTCAACCGTGTTTTCTAAGCTAATAAACAAGCCAAACTTCATGGCTGAATTGACAACACCGTCAAATTCCAGACCCACTTTGTCTAACATGTATTCGGCCTTCTTCAAAGCATCAACATCACGTTCCGTGTCAATCGCACGCCGTTCACGGGCACTGGTATCTTCACCAATTTGGCCGAGCTTATCGGCATATTTTGCTTGTGCTTCCGGACCATAACCATGTTTTTCATACCACTTAATGAGGCGGTGAACCGTCAAATCAGGGTAACGACGAATTGGTGATGTGAAGTGTGTATAGTAATCAGCTCCCAAACCAAAGTGGCCAATAGGATCTGGTGCATACTTCGCTTGCTTCATTGCCCGTAGCATCATCGTTGAAATCATTTGTTCAGCCGGATCACCAGCCACATCAGCCATTAACTGTTGCAACATTGCTGGTGTTACCTTGCTTGGATCACCATAAACCGGGTGTCCCAATGCCTTTGAAAATTCAAAGAATGACTTCGCGCGTTCTTCATCGGGCATCTCGTGAATACGATAAAGGAATGGCACTTCTAACTTGTCAAAGTGCTCCGCGACTGTTTCGTTTGCCACTAACATGAAGGACTCAATCATCCGTTCTGCTGTGCCACGTTCACGCAGCTTAATATCAACTGCCTTACCTTCATCGTCTACCACAACTTGTGCTTCTGGCGCATCAAATTCGATTGCCCCACGCTTTTTACGCATGTTGTACAAAATGTCATGTAATTCGCCCATGACTTTAAACATCGGTGTCAATTGTGCGTATTCGTCTTGCACAAACACATCACCATCAAGAATCTTGTTGACCGCATCATAAGTCATCCGCGCATGCGACTTAATCACAGATGTGTGCAAACGGTGGTTCACAACTTGTCCTTGTGGATTGATTTCCATTTCAACAGACATTGCCAAACGGACAACATTAGGATTTAATGACGCAATCCCGTTTGAAATGTTACGTGGCAACATTGGGATGACACGGTCTGTCAAATAAACCGATGTCCCACGCTTATAGGCTTCCGCATCAATCGTTGACCCTTCCGTGACGTAATGTGACACATCGGCAATGTGCACACCTAAATGATAATTCCCATTATCTAACTTCCAAGCCACAACGGCATCATCGATATCTTTCGTATCGGCACCATCAATTGTGACCAGTGTTTGTTCAGTCAAATCTTCACGACCGGCCCAATCAGATTTCGGCACGTCAACTGGAATTTTGGCTGCATCATCCAACACTTCTTGTGGGAATTCACTTGGTACTTTCTTAGAATAGACAATTTGCAAAATGTCCATCCCAGGTTCATCCTTGTAGCCTAATGTTTCCGTCACCGTTGCCACTAGTTCACGTGGGTGAACTTTATCTGGGAAACGGGTAACATCCGCGACCACAACTTGACCATCGTTTGGCGTAATGCCATCAGCACTCACCAAAACTTTATAACCCATAGCCTTTTTGTCACTGAGTTTGATTTCTCCAATCATCCCCTTCGCTTCTGAGCCAAGTGAGAAAGTCCCCACAACCCGTTCAAAGGCGTGGCTGATAATTTCTTCTACCTTACCTTCAGGGCCACGGTCGGCTGATGCTGAAGGCTTAACTGTTGAAACCCGCACCGTATCACCTTGCATGGCTTGTAACGTATTTTCAGGATTGATAAAAAAGTCCGGTAATTCACTGTCATATTTAACAAAGCCAAATCCTTTGTCATTGGCATGATATTCACCAATCCCATAGCCGGCATTGACGTTATATGAGAATTGGCCATCTTTTTCGACGGCTTCCCCATCACGCACAAGCGCATTCATCGCATTAATCACGTCTTGGTAGCCCGCAGCTGAATTCATGCGTAGGCCGTCCGCCATATTTTGTGCACTAAAGGATTGTTCGCGGTTTGCTTTTAAAAAACCGCCAATTTGAGATTTTAATTGTTCTACTGCCATAGTCTCCTCTTTCTATATTTCTCCAAAATAAAAATTTCCAAAATAAAAAGTCAGTCTACAAAAAGAGCAAACTGACCTTAATCATTCTTAATGCGCTGACAAGTACATTAAGGCGAAACCGATAATGAACCACAACCCGCCTAAAATAGCTGTTGTGCGTCGCATCACCGCTTCAAACCCGCGTGACTTACGTTCAGCGAATAAATCGCCAGCGCCACCTGATAAAGCAGATAACGCATCTTGTTGTTTACTTGGTTGCATCATGACTGTCACAATGAGCAATAGACCCACAACAATCAGAGCAACGGTGAGTATTTTTGCCACAGTCATAACTCCTCATTAAATCATTAATACCTATTATAACAAAAAATAACGTCTTGTGCACAGAATTTTTATCACAAGACGTTATTTATGTCGCGGGCTGCTTAATTACCTGCCGCCAAACTAAACATTAAAATACCACCAGCAATAGCCACGTTCAAACTTTCCGCTTGACCTTGGATTGGGATATACAAGTTAGCAGTCGTTTTCGCTGCCAATTCTTCGGCCATACCTTGACCTTCGTTACCCACAATTAGCGCAAATTGCGTACTTGGTTCGATTTGACGATAAGATTGCGCTGCTTCATCCAATTGTGAACCATAAACTGGCAAGCCATTCGCAGTCAACGCATCTGTCCATTCATTCAAGTCGCCGTTTAAGACTTCCAAATGGAATTGTGACCCTTGCATGGCACGAACAACCTTTGGTGAATAAGCATCAGCTGTACCTTCGCCCAAGACGACCCCTTTGAAGCCAGCAGCATCGGCCGTACGAACCAATGTCCCAACATTACCTGGATCTTGAATCTTGTCAAGCAACAACCAAGCGCCATCATGCACATAACTTGGATCAAACGTCTTGTCTGGCAATGAGATTTCGGCAAAAATGCCTTGTGGTGTATTGGTCCCAGCAATATGCTTGGCGACTTCTTCACTAATTTCAAAAGCTGGTACACCATGCGGTACATCCGGCAAGTGTTCAGCCATTTGGGCTTCTGTCGCCATCACGGCATGGAACTTGGCCTTTGCTTTAATAGCTTCTTCAACTAAATGCCAGCCATCTAGTAAATAAGTCTTGTTTTCAAGACGGCCTTTCTTAGTAGCGAGCTTTGCCCACGCTTTCACACGACTGTTTTGATTTGATAAAATACGATCCATAATAACTTCTTTCTGTTCTCTTGAGAACTAACAAAAGTACGCCAAATTTTTGGCGTACTTAAACATTAACGCTGCTGTTTACCAGCATTACGATTGCGCTTTGATTTTGGGGGTAATACTGATGTTTGTTCGGCTGCAGGCGCTGCTTGTGTTGCTTGCGCGCCCGGTGTCGTTTGCGCACGATCTGCTAACAAATCATCTGCTGTTTTCTTAATTTTAAATTCACGCGCCACACGCTTTTCCAAACCAGGACGTTGGAAGTGCAGAATCAAAGACTGCAAGAGGGCGAACAAACCACCCACGATAAAGTACAAGCCAATTGCGCCACTGGCAATCATAGCAAACACAAAAATCATGATTGGACTGATCAACATCATGGTTGCTGACGCCTTCTTTTGTTCTTCTGGCATCCGTAGCACGGCAATCCAAGCTTGCACCAAGTAAACCACACCGGCTGCAATCGCAAAGATCAATTGTGGTTGCCCTAAGCTAAGCCCAAAGAAAGTTGCCCCTTTCAATGCTGGAGCGTGTAAAATAGCAGCGTACAAACCAGAAAAAACTGGTAGTTGCATGGCTAAAGTCAAAAATGAAATACCGCCAATGACACTGACGTCGTTTTCGCGATACAGTGACATCATCGCCATGCTGGCTTGTTGTTGTTCAGCAGATGTCCCTGCCTGACGTGAGATGGCCTGTAATTTATCAATTTCAGGCTTTAATTTTTGCATTTTAATTTGGTTAATTGTTGTGTTGACTTGTTGATTCAAGAAGAACGGCAACAAAATCAAACGCAAAATCGCTGTAATAATGATAATCGCCCAACCGATACCATTGACACCACCAATAACGTGCGCAATATTGGCCATGATATCTGCTAATGGTTGCCCAATCCAGCGGTACATACGACTATGTTGGCTATAGCCACCGGTAATTAAGATAATATCTAAAATCACAAAAGCTATTGTGAGGACGCGCTTGACTTGTTTCATGAGGTTATTTTTTTCTCCTGGTTATTACAGATAACCATTATACCAATAATTCCTACCTAATGGTAAAGTTTTTCCCTTCAAACGGCGCAATCGGTGTTTTAACAAGCTGTGTGACGTGACTATAGGCACCAGGTCCAGCAGCAATGATGGTTAAAAAACGATCAATAGCAGCCGGTTCACCCTGAATCGCCATTTCAACCGAGCCATCTGTTTTGTTCCGTACCCAACCACTGATGTGATGGCGTTCTGCTGCCTGCTGGGTAAACCAACGAAAGCCAACGCCTTGGACACGACCATAAACATTAATTTGATAGCTGACCATGCTGCGCCTCCCGATAAAGTGGTAAGTGGATGGTAAAAATTGACCCCGATCCCAGAGCACTTTCAATGGCAATTTCACCACCGTAAGCGTTAACTAGGCGTTGGGCAATACTCAAACCAAGCCCATTGCCTCCTTTGGCACGGGAACGTGCTTTATCAACACGATAAAAACGATCAAACACCCGTCCCGCATCTTCAGTCGATAACCCTTCACCAAAGTCTTGGACCCCGATTTCAACACGATTAGCCGTCTGCGACAAGGCAAAATGAATTTCCTTACGATCTGTTGAATACTTCACCGCATTATCCGCTAAGATAATTAAGATTTGTTCCATGTGATCTTGACGAACTTTCACATTCGCTTCATGCGTTAAGTCATCATCCAAGGTGAAAATAAAATCTGGATGAATCAACTTAAAGTTGTCATACACACGATGCACTAAACCACCAATTTCCGTGACTTCTTGAACATTTTCAATTGGAATTTGTTCCGCACGGGTCAGGTTTAACATTTCATTAATCAGTGTTTCCATCCGTTGCATCTCGGCAAGGGATGATTTAATCGAATCATCCAACACTTCCGGTTCATCTTTCCCCCAGCGATTAAGCAAATCCATATGCCCTTTCACAATGGTAACGGGGGTTCTCAGCTCATGGGAAACATCGGAAACGAATTGTTGCTGCGCAGCAATCAAATTTTGTAGCCGATCAATCATCCGATTTAACACACTGACCAAATCCGAAAATTCATCATTAGGGCCGGTCTGTTTCGCCCGCACCTCAGTCATCGGATCATCACGTAACGCTTCAATGGTTGTCTCAATTGACTTGACGGGACGTAAAATCAGACGCGTTAGTAGAAAAGCAAAAATAAAAATGGCCACGCCGCCTAAAAAGACGGTTCCCCATAACCAATGGTACAAGTGGGGCGGTAGCGTGCCATAATATTGCTTAATTCGCGCAATGACAATCAACGTAAAGAAAATGAAGACAACAAAAAAACCAGACGCCATCCCCAGTGACAGTTGCCAACCTAATGAGAAACGACGTGCGGCTTTTTGAGTTGTATTTTTTTTGTCAACCATAGTATTTATTAGCTGCGCATCACATAGCCAGTACCACGAACAGTCTGGATATAAGATGCTTTACTTTCTGGATCGTCAATTTTGTTACGTAAGTAACGAATGTACACATCAACTACGTTGGTTTCAACTTCAGAGTCAAAGCCCCAAACTTCCTTCAACAATTGTTCACGTGATTGCACAACGTTAATGTTTTCAACCAACGTCAAGAGCAAGTCATATTCACGCTTTGTCAAATTGATAATTTGGTCATCACGACGTGCGATACGGTTTTCTTTTTCAATTCGCAAGTCTTTGAAGTTAATAATTGACCGGTGCTTATCACTTGATTCCGTTTCGATTGCAATACGACGAAGGAGTGACCGAATACGTGCCAACAATTCTTCAATGGCAAATGGCTTCACCAAGTAATCATCTGCACCGTAATCCAAACCTGAAACACGATCAATCACTGAATCACGTGCTGTCATCATAATGATTGGTGTCTTCTTTGTTTCACGCAAACGACGGGCAACTTCCAAGCCGTTTAATTCCGGCAACATCAAGTCAAGCAAAATAACATCATAGTTATTTTCCAGTGCGGCGTCTAGTCCTGAACGACCATCTAAAACTGTTTCGACTTCATAGCCTTCATGCTTTAGTTCAAGGCCGACAAACTTTGCCAAGTTTTCTTCATCTTCAACAATCAATACTTTGCTCATTTTTTGTCCTCAATAGTTAAATCGGCAACGCCGAATCCAATTCTTTTACTTCCCTATATTTTAGAGTAGTTTCTAAAAATTTGCAAGTTTTTTCTCATTCTTTGAAAAAATCGTCTAATTTTGCTAGTCTTGGGTCCAACTGCTCGGTTTCTGCTGCTTTTTTCTCATTTTCATAAGTTGATTCACTGATAACATGCCAATCTTGTCCAGATGGTAACACATCATTTTCCAGCTCTTCCGCCGTCAAAATTTGCAACGGTAATTCGGCCACAATGTTGTCAAGGACGGCTTCGTCGACGTTAAGTGTATCATTTTCTAATACAAACACAGGATCGGTCTCTTCAAAGTCAGCCAACCGCTTCTCATCTTCAACATAACGTTCTTCAATCACCAAATCCACTGGCCGTACAACTGGTGCTAATGATCGTGATGATGGCACTGTGACTTCCCCTGTCACATGCGCGTTAAGTAGCAAATCGTCTTGGTCAGTGTATTTAATTTGCCCAGTCACGTGAAGTGGTGGCAAAGCTAAAATGGTGTCTGGAAAACGTGTTTTAGCCAATGTCTCAAGCGTTAAATCTTCATCGAAAGTTAACGCATTTTGGCGAAATTTTTGTAGTTGATTTTTATGATATTTCATTTGTTTCTCCCCTGTCTGCTTGTTTTTGGCCGGTCACATGAATCGGCTGACGTGTCACGTCCTGTTGTTGCCCAGGCTCATTGGCCAATAACTGCCAGATTTTACCTGCTTTATAATCTAATCGCAAGTTAGCCTTGGCAAGATTTTGATCCACTTTACTAATCAACGGTAACGTTACCGTCTTTTTAATCTGATTGAGGAATTGTTGTCCTGCATCGGTAAATCCAAGAATGCGCAAATAAGGATCTTGCATGGCTGCCTGCATTTGATCAACCTTAATATTGAGTAACGTATACAACAATGTGCGCTGCATCCGTGCAAAAGTATAGCGCTTTGATTTCACTGACTTAATAAAGCTCTGATAATTTTTGGGGCCAGGTTCACCCAGTGCTACTGCCGCTAAGCGATGTTCTAAGCCTTCAGCCATTTGATAAACTTGCCCCAACTGCCCAATTGTATCCGTCATTAAGCGGTACTTCAATAATTGCCAAAATGGCGTTTCAAAAGCAATCGTATGTGGGGCTTGTGCAATCGCCTGTAATGTCGCTTCTGGCACAACGCCCTGTACTTTGTCAAGTTTGCCTTTATGCAAGGCCAAACGGATTGATGAGGCCGATGCAATGGTTTGATCATCAGCAAAACTTTGATCGTGATACCCCGCAGCCACCCGTTGGATAGGATGTAACGTCATGTCAACGCCCAATTTAATGACCGCTTTAGCATAGCCAAATGCCAAAATGTCATTTGGATCTTCTAACACGAACCCCGTCTCTTCGGCCAATTGCGTCGCATAAGCATGCGCAAAAGTTTGATTTTTTTCTTGGAAAGCATGACCGTCTTCGACACTTGGTGCCTGTTCAGCGAGTTTTAAGAAATCAACATCTGCATGTTCACTCCCAAAAACCATGTCTGTGATGCCCATTGCTGACAATAAGCGCACCGCACCTTCTGCGAAAATATGACTGGGTTGTACCGCATAAAAAGTTGGCAACTCAATCACGAGGTCGACCCCATTTTCCAGTGCTGTTTGCGCCCGTGTCCATTTATCAAATAAAGCAGGTTCCCCACGTTGGACAAAATTACCCGACATCACGGCCACCACAACATCGGCCCCAGTCACCGCTTTGGCTTGTTGTATGTGGTAACGATGCCCATTATGAAATGGATTGTATTCAGTTACTAAACCAACAACTTTCATGCTTTCACCGCCTTAAAGAACCAGCGATCTGTGGCATCATCAATGGTACTGTCACCAAAGCCCGCCGACACCGCTATTTGCTCAAATCCTGCTAAACGTAGTTCGCGTTCATAGGTCGCTAAATCATACGTTTGTTCATGATGAATTTCACGTAAAATTTTAAACCCATCAATCTGCTCGTCATACACGAAAAACTTTAAATCATGATCAACACTGTTGGCCGCTTCCCCTGGATAACTTGTCCACATGAAGATATTGTCGGCATCATCATCGTTATTATAGTAATAGTCAGCATAACCAACATTAACCTGATGCGGTGTAATGACGTCAAATAAAAACTGACCGCCCTTTTCCAGATGAGCGGCAACTTCACGGATGGTTGCCTGAAAATCGGCCAACGTTGGCAAATAATTTAACGCATCCGCAAAACTCACAATCGTTGGATAGGTTTTCTGCCAATCTGACCAATCGCGCATATCGGCTTGTAACAAGTTCACATCCACGCCAGCTGCGGCGGCGTGCTGTTGGGCCAACGTTAACATCTCGGCCGACATATCCAGTACATCAACTTGGTAACCGCGTTGCGCCAATAAAACAGCCAATCGCCCGGCACCACCACCAAGATCTAAGATGTCGCCTGGTTGCGTTTGACTGGTCACAAAGTCTGCCCAGGCACGATACATCTCTTGATCAAATAACTGATCGTATTTTGCCGCAAAGGTTGAATAATTATTTTGTAAATTTTCGTTTGTCATAAGTTCTATTTTAACAGAAAAAAGACGAGCTGCCGCTCATCTCAATTAATCAGTTACCAATAATTCTGTGATATCAACATATGGTGCATCATGCCAGAGGCGTTCCAAGTTGTAGAAATCACGTTGTTCTGTTGAAAAGACATGGACAATAACGTCACCTAAGTCAATCAACACCCAATCCGCTGCTTGGAAGCCTTCAATTAACTTAACTTCGCCCCCAGCTTCTTGAATTTTGTCTTTTACTTCCGTCACAATTGCCTGTACTTGCCGGTTTGAAGCGGCATCGGCAATGACAAAGTAATCAGCCATTAAGCTGACTTGTTGCATATCAAGGGCCACAATGTTGTTGGCCTTTTTGTCATCTACAGCCTTAATAGCTGTTTCTAATACTGTTTTTACATCTAATGCTGTTGTCAAAATATTTGCCTTTACTTTCGTTTATACGTTGCCCTTAAGCACGGGGCAACCAATAATTATAGGTTGTAATACTCTTTGGATAAATCGGTGTTTCTTTTTCGACCAAACGTAAAACGGTGTGGACAATTTGGTATTTTATACCGGCAGCCAGTGATTGGTCCGTCAAAGTACGCGCTGTTTCAACCCCTGGAAAAGTCCGCCCCAGCTCCAAGTAATCTGCCATAAAAATAATCTGTGATAACAAAGACATGTCTGCCCCTGATCCCGTTGTGTGTTGCCGAACCGCTGTTAAGATGTCTGGGTAATCAATCCCCAACTCATCACGAATCATTTCTGCCCCAACAACACCATGCCAAATGTAATTACCCCAATTCACTAAATCAGGATCCAAATTCTTGGCCTGAATCACAGCAAGAAAATCTTCATCAGCGCGTTCTTTTGCATAGTCATGCACAAGTGCGGCAATTTCAGCCTTTTCTGGTGACACACCATACTGTTTCGCTAATTTAAGCGCGTAATCTCTGACACGTAAGACATGTTGAAAACGATAGTCCGACAGTTGCGCGGCAACACGCGTTTCGAGTTCTGCAATACTGCCATCAAAATACTTAGTCATATAGCCCTCGATATAAATGATATTCTTCAATAAAATAACTCACCCGTTCTGGTACCAGATAACGAATACTTTGGTTTAACCGCAGTTTTGTCCGAATGTCTGAAGCAGAAATTTGAATTTTGGGTACGTCACACCAAATAATGGGATAGTCCGATTGGCCTGCCTGTTGCGTCGTTTTACCGGCTGCTAGTTGCACCAACTGTACCAGGTCATCAATATGTGCCCAAGTTGGCAGTTTTTCAACGAGATCACCACCCATGATGAAGGTGTAAGCATTTTCCGGATGTGCTTGCGTCAGGGCCAACATGGTTTGGTAGGTCAAAGATGGCCCACCATGATAGATTTCAATCAATTCAAGGTCAAAGAAAGGATTGCCCATAATCGCTTGGCGAACCATTTGAACACGATCCGCAGGCGCAATCGCACTGGCATGGCGTCCGTCTACCGGTTGCGCATTTGGCATCCAATAAACCTTTTCCAAACCCAATTGCCGCCCAATACTTTCCGCTAATACCAATTGCCCAATATGTGGTGGATCAAAAGTGCCACCAAAAATACCGACACGATGTTGCGGTTGCACGGGGGCTTCCTGCAGTTGCCTTTGTGTGATCGTTGTTGCTATCCCTTGCATTGACATGACTACCTTTTATTAAATCTTTGCTAATGCCACAGAAATTTTCTTATATTTATCTTCTTGCGCTGGCAAGTACAACACCAGCGTCCGGCCGATCACTTGTGCGACCGTAATGTCTGAGTGTGATTGAATAAATTCAGCCACCGCTTGCGCTGAATCATCCGCACTTTGCTGAATGCTAATTTTAATTAATTCACGCTTGGCAATTGCCAAGACAATTTCATCCACCCAAGCTTGGGTCAACCCATTTTTACCAACCGAAAAAATAGGTGAGAGTGTGTTTGCTTGTGCGCGCAAAAAGCGCTTTTGCTTTCCAGTGAGTTGTAACATTAAATCATTGCCTTTCGAATAAGGACAGAAACGCCCTGTGGTGCCCAACCGCTGACTTGTACGCCAGCTGGCACAGAAATCCAACCCAAACCTGCAAACACAATATCACTCTTTTCAGTCGTTTTAAATGTGTGCTTCACAAGTGGGGTTGCTGTTTTTGGTGCCGGTGTTAATAACGTCCCAACATGCTTCTCATAAAAAGCATCTGCACCGGCCAGTTTTGTCCGGTGTAAATTGAGATTATTTTCAAAATATGCCGTAAATGAGGCACGTTCCCCTGATTCAAAATCAAAGCGGGCGAGCCCACCAATAAATAGGGTTTGTTCCGGATTCAATTGGTAAGTGCGTGGCTTAATTTCATTTTTAGGCAACGCATACTTTAAATCTTTGTCCGACAACACGTGCGCAATTTGGTCACGCTTGATAATCCCTGGTGTGTCAATCAAATGCTTCCCATCAGATAGCGGAATTTCGATTCGATCTAACGTTGTCCCTGGGAAACGTGAGGTCGTAATTAAATCCTTCACCCCTGTGCTTGTCTTAATAATTTGGTTAATTAACGTTGACTTCCCAACATTGGTTACCCCAACGACAAAGACATCACGACCGGCACGTAATTCATCAATTTCAGCCAACAACGCATCAAGATTTTGTGGGTGCGTCGCTGACGTCAAGAAAATATCGACCGGCTTAATGCCTTGCGCCTTCAATTCGGCTTGCAACCAATTTTTCAATCGATTTTTGTTCAACAACTTTGGCAATAAGTCTACCTTGTTGGCCACTACCAAAATTGGATTGTCTTGTCCCACAAAGCGTGGCAAGCCAGAAATTTCTGAACCCGTCACATCAAAGACATCAATCACGTAAACAATCAAAGCGCGTGTGTCGGAAATTTGGTGTAACAAGCTCGCAAAGTCATCATCAGTCAATTCTAAGGGTTGAATTTCATTATAATGCCGCAAACGGAAGCACCGTTGGCAAAGTAATTCATCCCGGTCAATCGCCTTCTTTAAGGCACTCATTGGCAGATAACCCGACTTATTTGGGTCATCAACCTGGATTAAAGCGCCACAGCCAATGCAGCGCAAACCATCATTTAATTCTTCTCGGACATATGCGTCCGTTACTTCAGTTGTCACGAAGTGATTTCTCCCATTTTAAGTTTGGATGTGCACGAAAAACAATTTTTTTCACTTGCTTTTCAATACTACGATTAAGCCACGTTTGCCACATGTCTGAGTCAATTAAACGTTTAACAAGGACACTACGTACGCCGGCTGCATGTGCTGCCCAAATGTCGGTCAACATTTGATCCCCCACCATAATAACCGATTGCCGATCAAGATGGTGTGTTCGCAAAACATG
Source organism: Leuconostoc garlicum (assembly GCF_001998805.1). Lineage (NCBI taxonomy): Bacteria > Bacillati > Bacillota > Bacilli > Lactobacillales > Lactobacillaceae > Leuconostoc > Leuconostoc garlicum. The sequence goes on from NZ_CP016329.1 coordinate 141,425, forward strand.
CAAAATACCTCTTGGTAATGGTTTAAGCGACCAGGAAACGAATTGTACCCCTAACGGTTCAACGGCCTTCGCTACGCGTTTGGTGGTATTGTTTGACACCACAATCAACTCGATCCCACCCTCACGTAAATCAGCTAACCACTGACGCAATTCAGGGGTGCCATTTGGATTGTTCCAAGCAAGTAACGTATTATCCAAATCAGCTAGGACCGTTTTGACGCCATGAGCTTTCAGGTCGTCAACTGTCAAATCATATATTCTTTCAACCATATAGGTTGGCGTAAATTGTTCTAAGCGCATGCAAATCATCATCCAGTTTATTTATTCTATTCTATTATACACTACTCTGCCACTAAATTTGACACCACTCTTGTCGTGGACAAATTAGGACCAAAATAGAAAAAGCACACCGGAGTGTACTTTTACATTTGAACCGTATGATTCACACCAAACAAGGCTTAATACCAGTTGTTCGCTTGCCAATGTGCAATGGCTTGCGCCACTGTGCCATAACGATCAGCAATGTATTTCTGCATGGCTTCAAGTTGCACCGCGTAGTTGCCGCGATAGTTTTGGCCTGGGACGTATTTGGCATAATAATTTTCGCTTAATTGGCCAATCCCATAGTAAGGTCCGTTTTGCGCGTTAACGTTACCGCTACTTTCACGTGCAATCAACCATTGCAAATCACCAGAAACTGGTGCTGGTGTTGCTTCAGCTGGCTTGGCTGGTGTTGCAACTGGTGTCACAACAGCAGGCGCAGCTGCCGGCGCTGTTGGTGCCGGTGTCGCAACTGGTTCTGCAACGGCCACAGCTGGTGCTGCTTCAGCCGGCGCAGTTGCCGCTGGTGTTGTGTCTTGTTCAGCAGTAGCATGTGCCGCCACTGCTTGACTGACTGACAATTGGACTGACTTCACGTCAGCTAATGAAGCAACAGCTCGGTCTACCGCTTTTACACTAACTTGTTCGTTTAATGAAGCGGCATCCGTTGGATGACTTTCAGCTTTAAGTTGCGCGCCGAGAACCCCCAACGTCATACCAGTTACTGTTGCACTTGTGATTAAAATTTTCTTTAACATCATGTGACTTATTTTGACGTATCAATATTACATATATGTAACATAGCCAATCAAAAACCAGTACAAAAACCTTTTAATATACAAACATGCAACAATATATATATTTAAAAAGTCATCCCAACCCAAAAAATCGGCTGAACACGCAGTATCATGGTGCTTTTAAAACGAGGCTAAAAACGATGATTGGTGAAAAATACCCCGCAATTCCAGTATAAAACATGATTTATTTAATATTTTTGTAACATTGGTGCGAAATTTTGTTACATTGCTTAACGCTTTTGTCAAATAAAAACGCCACCTCATTAATTTGAGGTGACGCTAATACGTACTAAATTTTATAGTTCTTGTTCAAAATCAGCTGGTGTATACAACTTCAACCAGTTACTGAAGATGAATTGTGCAATAAATCCGGCAATGATTGGAATAATAATCCAAGCAATCAAAGCTGTAAATGGATTAATGAAGTGGTTCATCACGTTTGCTGGAATTGATGGATCCTTCACCATTGATTGGATTGGTGAAACTAATCCAATGTAACCGAATCCAGCAGTTGTTGGTGTTCCTTGAATGTTGAACAAAGCAACCGGAATGGCAGAAATTGCCGCTGCCAGCATGAATGGTAGCATGGTTACCGGCTTAGCAAAGACAGATGGCATCATACCCTTCATGGCACCTAGCGCAATCGCTACTGTGACACCAGGCTTGTTAACACGCCATGAGTTAATCAACAAAACAATTGTTGTGGCCACAACACCCATTGCGGCAGCACCAGAACCGATACCTGACAATGAAATAGCCAAAGCAATACCAACAGTTGAAACAGGTGTAATAATGATAATTGAGAACGCCATGGCAATCAACATAACCATTGGAATTGGTGCCAAACGTGTGAACGTTTCAATCAAGTTACCAATCCAAGTTGTGACAGCCCCAACGTAAGGTGCAATCATCTTACCAAACAAACCAACACCACCACCGATGATGATTGGGCTCAAAATGATGGCAACAGAACCAAAGCCCTTCAAGTAACGGGCAACTAACCATGTCACAAAGACTGCCACGGCTGCCACGATCATGGCATTGATCACATCACCAGCGCCGCTAGCGATGTAGATATTACTTGGCGCAATTGTCTTAGCCCCTGTAATTGGGTTCACAAAGCCAGTTGGTACTTGCGCCCACTTGATTGAACCAGATGCTGCAGCTGTTGCAATTGCCACAACCCCAACATCCAAACTCTTCATCTTAAATTGCAAGGCAACTGCCAAACCAATCAAAACGGGGATGAATGATGTGAACAACGTCAAAATTGCGCTGAGATGTCCACCAAATGTGGTTGTCCCCAAACCAGAATATTGAATGATGTACTTCATTACCGCAGATGGTAACACACCAATCAAAATACCTTGCGCTGAACCAGACAAAACTTTAAAGAAGAAATCCTTCAACTTAAGTTCTGTATCACCACTAAATGTTACTGGGGCATTTTCCACAGCCTTACGAGCGTATTCTTCATTACGTAAGGCTTGTGAATCTTTTGAAGCCCACTTTTGGCCTTCTGCTTTAATCGTCATAATTTCCCTCACCTAAAATTACAGCAATCCATAACTGTATTGCTAAGTTTTTTCCATCAAAATTTTACTACGTGCCATACCGTGACACAAAATGACATAAGAAAACCCGCGGCTACTGCGGGTATTCCTTTGTTTAGTACTTCACAGCATTTGCAGGTGTTTCACCCTTGGCAAATGCTACGGCAGCATCAAATGATTGATGTACCATTTCACGCACAGCGTGCGTTGTATAGAATGCTGTATGTGGTGTCACATAAACATTTTCACGTGAGATTAAGTCATCCAAACGCTTGTCTTCCAAACCGTTTTCTGACCAGTCCTTGTTGAAGACACCAACTTCGCCTTCATAAGTATCCATGACGAAGCCAAACAACTTCTTTGAATCCAATGCGGCAACAACGGCATCTGTATCAACCAACAAACCACGAGAAACGTTGACCAAGACTGCGTCATCCTTCATCTTAGCAATTGTTTCTGCATTGATCATTTGATCATTGACACCTGGAATGTGTGGTACGTGCAATGACACGATGTCTGATTGTTCAAGCAATTCATCCAATGTATCAACGTAAACACCTTCAGCTTCAAGTTCTGGGTTGCGGTAAACATCATAAGCGACAACCTTTGCCCCGAAACCTTGCATGATTTCCAAGAAGACACGGCCGATGTGACCTGTTCCAACAACACCAACAACTTGGTCACGCACTTCACGACGGATTGTTGGTTCCCAACGCAAATCACGCTTTTGCACTTTGTTTTCCATCACCTTAGCTTGTGACAACAAAGCAGCAACTTGGATGGCTGCGTGTTCAGCAATCGCGTTTGGTGAGTAAACTGGGACGTTTGAAATGTTGAAGTCCAAAGCCTTTGCTGTTTCAAAGTCAATGTTATCTGTTCCAACATTACGCAAAGACATGTTTGTTACACCAGCTTCTGCCAATGCCTTCAATGTTTCCGGCGTATAGTCTAATTGTTGATAAACAACCACTGAATCTGACCCCTTAGCCAAAGCGGCTGTTTCTGGTGTCAAAAGTTCTTGGGTGTAATCAACTTCAACTTCTGGATGAGCTGACTTCCAATCTTCTAACGCTGGCTTTTCGTCATTACGAATACCGTAAGCAAAAATCTTCATAATATCCTCCAAAAATTTTATTACTATCTTATTTTACCCTATATTGTGCATATTTGCACGTGAAAGTATTAATTTAATGAGATTATTATATTGCACGCATTACCGTGAAATCCTGATGATATTACATCTCATTTTAACTGATCAAGTTCATTTCTAGCTAATAAAAAAGCTAACCGCAACTCACAAAGTTATCGATCAGTTTTCTCATCATCACTTGACAACTGGCTTTTCCCCAGATTTCGTCAAAATACCGTCAATAAAGCCGTACTCCAACGTTTCTTCAGCGCTCATCCAATAATCACGTTCTGTATCATGTGCAATTGTTTCCAAATCTTTGCCAGACGCATCGGCCAAAATACGGTTCAACTTTGCCCGTGTTTTCGTCAATTGTTCAGCAATAATGGCCATATCTGTTTGCTGAGTACCACCAGCAGCACCACCCATTGGTTGGTGAATCAAGTATTCAGCATTAGGCAACATGAAACGGTGCCCTTTTTCACCAGAACTGGCAATAATTGTTCCCATTGAGGCCGCCAAGCCCATCACAATAGTTGTCACCGGCGCCTTAATAAAGTTCATGGTATCGGTAATTGATAGCCCAGCAGTGACTGAGCCACCAGGTGAATTGATATACATTGAAATTTCTTTCGTTGGATCTTGGGCTTCCAAAAATAACAATTGGGCAACAATTGAAGTTGCCATGCTATCTTCGATTTCGCCTTGTACCAAAACAATACGATCTTTTAACAAACGTGAAGGCAAGTCATAGCTTTCACGGCCGTTTGCTGTTTGTTCAATAACTCCTGGCCACATAGTTGTTAAGCTCCTTTTCATGGTCCCAGTTTACCATCCCCACCAACAGGTGGCATGATAAACTGGTCAATTATGTGTCACTCGATGTCAGTACCGAGTCACTAAGACTATTTTAGCACAAACACAGTTAGAGTGCTAAAATTTGTTTTACAACTTCGCTAAGTCAAACGGTATCTCATCTTTGATCATTTGTTCTAGCTCTTTTAACTTCCGCATGCGATGATTCGCCCCAGATTTACTAATTTCTAGATAGTCTCCCAGTTCAGCTAACGAGGCATCTGGATGCTCTAAACGGGCTTTAGCGATATCGCGTAACTTTTTGGGTAACAAATCTAAATCCCCAATGGCATTGGCAATAAATAGAATCTGTTGCACTTGTTTGTTAGCCGCATCCGCTGTTTTTTGCATGTTTGCCATTTCGGCATTCATCATGCGATTGACTGAATTACGCATATCACGCATCATACGGATATCTTCAAATCGCAACATGGTCTGAGAAGCCCCAATCAGCGACAAAAAATCCACAATCTTTTCCGCCCGCTTAAGATAGACAATAAAACCGCCCGCACGATCAGTAATTTTAGCAGGCAAGTTAAATTCTTGCATCATTTGCAACATTTTTTCAGCGAGTTCTTCGTGGGTTGTAAAAATTTCTAAATGATAATTGGCTTTTTCTGGCGAGTTCACTGAACCAGCTGCCAAAAAGGCCCCACGTAAAAAGGACCGTCGCTTATCCTTTTGGTTTAACAGACGGGCTGGGATCTCTGGATGTAGCCCAAAGGGATCAACCCCTAAATCAGCCAACACTTCCTCAACCTGTGTCTTCAGCAACACACCATAGGATTTATGCTGTGATAAATAGCTGTGATCAGCCATTGTCACTTCAACCACCACGCCGTCATAATTTTGCGTTAACAACGTGTAAATACGGCGCGCAATCGCGGCGTTTTCGGTTTTGACAGACACGGTTTGGTCAAAGCCCAGCGTACTGACACCATTCATACGCATCAGGGCCGATAATTCTGCTTTAGCGTTACCATCATGAACCAGTAACCCTGTTAATTCTTTTTTGACATCAGCCGCGTATGACATATTTTCACTCCAAAATTTGCATCAATTCTGCCATGATTTTATCGCCATCATGGAACGCCCCGGCATCACGCAACTGTAGAAAGTCTCCAGCAATTTCTTGCGCGCCCTGCACAGCAACAGCGGCAGGGTCTAATTTCACTTGGTTAGAAATTTCATGCCATTTTTGAAAATCAACGAAATCATCAGGGACAATCGCATTGTTGGCAATCACGTAATCAATCACTGGTGCGCCAATATGAGCATTTAAGGCTAACAAATGCTGCGCATCCGTGTAAGCGTCTGTTTCACCTTTTTGCGTCATAATATTTGAGATATAGACTTGCTTGGCAGCCGTTAATCGTAATGCTGTCCGTACTTCCGGTACCACCACATTGGGTAGAATTGAGGTAAATAAACTGCCTGGCCCATACACAATCATGTCAGCGTCCAAAATCGCCTCAACGACTTCTGGTGCAGCTCTAGGGATATCTTGTGAGGCATCACGTGTGACCCAAACATGATCGATTGTCTTGTGCGCTTTTGTAATTTCGGACTCACCGGCCAAAATATTGCCATCTTTAAATTCCGCGTGCAAAACTAGTGGCTCATTCGAAACGGGGTAAATACGGCCCCGCACTTTCATAAAGTCTGCCAGGTGCTGCACAGCATCAAAAATGCTATCATGCATTTCAGTCATGGCGGCAATAATCAAATTTCCCACCGCATGCTGGGCAAAAAAATCGTCTTTGGCATCAAAACGATATTGCATGACTTGTTTGATGGCCGGATCCACGTCTGACATTGCCACTAAGATGTTGCGAATATCACCAGGGGGCACAATATTAATGTAATTACGTAGTAGACCACTTGATCCACCATCATCCGCAACCGTGACAATAGCGGTTAAATCGATACGTTCTTTAACAAGCGGTTTAATAATGACGGGTAATCCTGAACCACCGCCAATGATCACTATTTTTGGTTTATTTGGCATATTTCCAATTGTTCAAACTACCTGATACCATCTGAGACCAGCGACAAAGCAGCAGTCGCAGACGGGTAGTCAACGTCTTCACCTTCCTTGATTTCTTTTCATTATCTCACATTTTAGCATGATAGTTGCAATTTTTCAGATTTTTGGTATACTTATTATATGTAAGTAAGATTGCTAGTATGCTTGTGAGCATACCGTCCCTATTTGCAAATACAAACAAATTGGAGATCTCATCACATGACAGAAAAATTAGATATTGCTTCAGCAGCACGGAAGTTAAAGAGCCCAAATATCAAAACACGCAAGCGTGCTTTGAAGGCTATTCACGACTTAGCTAAGCAAAAGAAAGCATCACGCTAATCGTCATTAAAAGCCCACTGTTCTGAGAACAGTGGGCTTTTTTCTGTTATTAATTTGCTGCCCGCGCCAAATCACGCGTGATAATTTCTTTAAGATATTTACCCGTGTAAGATGTGGCATGCGCCATCACCTTTTCAGGCGTTCCAGTGACCAAGACGTTCCCGCCACCTTCACCACCTTCTGGTCCCATATCAATAACCCAATCAGCTGATTTAATCACGTCTAAATTGTGCTCAATCACCACGACGGTATTCCCCGCCTCAACAAGTCGTTCCAAAACGACCAGCAAACGGGCAATATCATCGACATGGAGACCAGTTGTTGGCTCGTCTAAGATATACATTGTTTTACCGTTGGTGCGTCGGTGCAATTCTGAGGCAAGCTTCATGCGCTGGGCTTCACCACCCGATAGGGTCGTCGCCGATTGGCCCAACTTGATATAACCAAGACCAACATCCACAATCGTTTGTAACTTACGGGCAATTTTTGGAATTGGGGCAAAAAAGGCTAGCGCCTCTGTGGTTGACATGTCTAAAATTTGTGAAATGTTATGCCCTTTATATGTCACTTCCAACGTTTCCGTATTATAACGTGTGCCGCCACAGACTTCACAAGTGACGTAAACGTCAGGCAAGAAATTCATTTCAATTTTAATCACACCATCACCACGGCAATTTTCACAACGACCACCCTTGGTGTTAAATGAGAATCGGCCTTTGTTGTAACCCCGCATCTTAGCTTCGTTTGTCTGCGCAAACAACTCACGAATATCATCAAATACACCGGTATAGGTTGCCGGATTAGAACGTGGCGTGCGCCCAATTGGTGATTGGTTGATGTCGACAACTTGTTCAATGTTGTCAACGCCTTCAATCGTACGATACTTCCCCGGCTTTTCTGAATTATGATTTAACTTCTGCTTTAACGCGCGCTTCAAAATTTGGTTTACCAGTGTTGATTTACCGGAACCAGACACCCCTGTCACGGCCACAAATTTGCCCAAAGGGAATTTGACCGTCACGTTTTTCAGGTTGTTTTCTTGCGCCCCTTTAATCGTAATGGCCTGACCATTACCCTCGCGACGCTGAGTTGGTACTGGAATAAACTTTTTCCCAGACAGATACTGACCCGTCAGTGAGTTTGGATTAGCCGCCACTTCTGCTGGCGTCCCAGTCGCGACAATTTCGCCACCCAAAGTACCCGCACCAGGGCCGACATCAATCAAGTAATCAGCAGCTAACATCGTATCTTCATCGTGTTCCACAACGACCAACGTATTCCCTAAGTCACGCATGTTTTGCATCGATTTAAGCAACATGTCGTTGTCGCGTTGGTGTAACCCAATTGACGGTTCATCTAAAACATACAACACGCCGGACAGATTAGAGCCGATTTGCGTGGCTAGGCGAATCCGTTGCGATTCACCACCCGACAATGTGCGAGCAGCACGTGACAATGTCAGATACTGCAAGCCCACGCTCGCCAAAAAGCCCAAGCGGTCTTTAATTTCTTTAATGATTGGCGCGGCAATCGTCGTATCTTGTTCACCCAGTTGAATGTCATTAAAGAATGCCAATTCTTGGTCAACTGGCAATTCCGACACTTCACCAATATGGCGACCATTAATTTTAACCGAGCGAGCCGCTTCATTTAAACGGTAGCCCTGACAAGCTTGACAAGTCAACTCTGTCATGTAATTGGCCATTTGATCGCGGGTAAACTCTGAATTGGTTTCGTGGAAACGCCGTGAAATATTATTGATAACCCCTTCAAAAGGAATATCCACGTCACGAACACCGCCAAAATCATTTTCATAATGGAAATGAAAATCCTTGGTACCTGATCCTTGTAAAATTAATCGTTGTTGTTTTTTAGGTAATGCTTTGAATGGGGTGTCCATATCAATGCCTGATTGTTCAGCAAATTGCCGTAACATTTCAGGATAATAATTCGAGGAAATCGGATTCCAAGGCGCAATCGCCCCCTCACGTAAAGTTTTACTGTCGTCTGGCACGACCAGATCAATATCGACTTCACGTGTGACACCCAATCCTTGACAAACTTCACAAGCCCCTAGTGGTGCATTAAAACTAAACAACCGCGGTTCCAAGCGCCCAACGCGAAAATCTTTCAACTGACCCAGATAGTGATCAGAGAATTTCAATGGGGCAACTGCTGGTTCACCCTCACGCGTCACCACATCCAACTGTACTAAACCATCCGTTAAACGCACGGCGGCTTCGATGGCGTCAAATAGACGTGAGCGGGAATCATCACGTAACACAATACGGTCAATCATTACGTCAATATCATGGGCCGTTTCTTTATCTAGCGTTGGTGTTTGCGCATCCAATTCATAGATGTCACCGTCAACCCGCGCACGAATATACCCCTGCTTGCGCATGTTATCAAACGTCGTCTCATGTGACCCACGTTTGCCGACAATAATGGGTGCAAATACTTGCAAACGGCTGCCAATGGCCAACTGTTGATAAACATATTCAACCATTTGGTCAATGGACATCATCACTTTAGTGCCATCGGCTGGTTCATCTGGTCGTCCAACGCGCGCATATAACAAACGGAAGTAGTCATTGATTTCTGTCACCGTCCCGACAGTCGAACGCGGATTATTAGACGTTGTTTTTTGGTCAATTGAAATTGCCGGCGACAAGCCATCAATTGAATCAACATCGGGCTTATCCATTTGCCCTAAAAATTGGCGGGCGTAAGATGACAAGCTCTCGACATACCGTCGTTGTCCTTCTGCATAAAGCGTATCGAATGCCAGGGATGATTTCCCAGAACCAGATAACCCTGTGATAACCGTTAACTTATCTTTTGGAATATCCACATCGATATTTTTTAAATTTTGGGCGCGAGCGCCACGAATTTCAATATTAGTTTTCGCCATAGATTTTAAACGTTAGCCTGCTGACTACCAGCCTAACGCCTTTCCTTATCCTAAATTTCATTGCTCATTTCATTATAACAAGCACTACCAGTGACGCTGTTATTTTGCTTATACTACAACAAAGCTTTCAGAGACATTACGCTATCTCGCAATTGCGCAGCTTCTTCGAAATCTAGTGCTTTGGCCGCAGCTTTCATTTGATTTTCCAAATTTGCAATAATATTTTTTTGTTCGTCCTTTGGCAAATCTTTAAAGGCCACTTGCGTCAAATCAATTTTTTCGCCAGTTGTTGTCTCAGTCCGGACAGAAATCAAATCTCGGATCGGCTTTTTGATCGTCATAGGGGTGATCCCATGCGTGGCATTATATTGCAGTTGAATTTCACGACGACGTGCAGTTTCATCGATGGCTTCTTGCATCGACCGCGTCATCTTGTCAGCATACATAATCACATGACCATTGGCATTACGCGCCGCACGCCCAATGGTTTGAATCAGTGACCGTGGATTACGCAAAAAGCCTTCTTTATCCGCATCAAGAATCGCCACCAAAGAGACTTCTGGCACATCAATTCCCTCACGCAATAAGTTAATCCCAATCAACACATCGTATTTACCCAGTCGGAGGTCACGAATAATTTCTGTTCGTTCTAGTGTTTTAATATCCGCATGCAAATAGGCTACTTTTAAGCCAACATTCTTTAAATAGTCGGTTAAATCTTCCGCCATTCGCTTGGTCAAGGTCGTAATAAAGACCCGTTCGTTCTGATCAACACGCTGGTTAATTTCGCCAACCAAATCATCAATTTGTCCCATCACCGGCCGGACTTCAACTTCGGGATCCAGGAGACCAGTTGGCCGAATAATCTGTTCTGCCACATGATCTGGGGTCACCCGCTCGAGTTCATAATCACCAGGCGTTGCCGACATATAAATGATTTGGTTGACCCGTTTTTCAAACTCTGGTAATTTAAGGGGCCGATTATCTAAAGCCGACGGTAGACGAAAGCCATAATTAACGAGCGTCTCTTTCCGTGCCTTATCCCCATTAAACATCCCGCGAATTTGTGGCATCGTCACATGGCTTTCATCCGCCACAATCAAAAAGTCATCGGGGAAGAAATCCAACAAGGTAAAGGGTGGTTCGCCTGGTTGACGCCCATCCATCCAACGTGAATAGTTTTCAATCCCGCCAACAAAGCCCATTTCTTCTAACATCGCCAGATCATATTCTGTCCGTTGCTTAATGCGTTGCGCTTCAATTAACTTGCCTTCGGCCTCAAACTTAGCGACTTGCGCGGTCATTTCATCATTGATACCGGCTAACGCATAGCGCATTTGATCATCATTAGTCATAAAATGTTTGGCCGGATAAATGGCCACAAAATCACGCTCCGCAACCGTCTCACCCGTCAACGAATTGATTTCTCGAATGCGATCAATTTCATCCCCAAAAAACTCCACGCGTAACGCCATCTCGTCTTCTGATGCCGGGAAAATTTCCATAATGTCACCGCGAACACGGAATGTGCCACGGCGAAAATCGATGTCATTTCGCGTAAATTGCACATCGATTAAATCACGCATCAATTGTTCACGGCCATACTCATTCCCCACCCGTAAATTAATCACGTGTTCTTGATACTGGTGCGGATCACCCAAACCAAAAATAGAGCTAACCGAAGCAACCACAATAACATCGTTGCGTGATAACAGTGAACTAGTGGCCGAGTTTCGCAATTGGTCAATTTCATCATTGACCGCGGAGTCTTTTTCAATGAAAGTATCTGAACTTGGGACGTAGGCTTCTGGTTGGTAGTAATCATAGTAAGAAACAAAATATTCTACCGCATTATTGGGGAAAAACTCTTTTAACTCGCCATAAATCTGCCCAGCCAAGGTCTTATTATGACTTAAAACCAAGGTTGGCTTTTTGACACGTTGAATCACATTGGAAATAGTAAAAGTTTTCCCTGTCCCCGTCGCGCCCAACAGGATTTGTTCTTTCACTCCAGCATTGATGCCACGCACTAATTGGTCAATCGCTTGGGGCTGATCACCAGTTGGTTCGTACTTTGACACCACTTCAAATTCATGCTTGGCAACATTTTCACGCATAGTTTTCTTCCTTAGTCGACTTTATTTCATTATACAATAAAACGAACAAACGTTCTATTGTTTGTTCGTTTTATTTTGAGGATGAACTGGCATCCTGCCCATTATTATCAGCTGGTTTCAACTCTGGTGCATCAGTTTGATAATCACCAAGCGTTGATTTGCCTTTATTTTTAGCGAGTACACTAGATGGATTTGTTTGCTGTGCAGCCTTTAACGACGCAAGACCAGCAGTCTTTTTGTAGTCTAATGCTTTTTTGTTAACCGCATGGAAATCTGGTCGTGCCGTATCAAAGCGCAACAAGTCACCCGTAATAACCGCATCTGAATTTTCCAAGACTTGGTCAACATACTTTTGCGTTGGCCCCGCTATCTTTTTGAGACTTGGGTCACTGGCAAGCGTCACTTGCTCACCCGTTACGGTATTAAAGTACTGGTTGTTATACTTCATATAAGTCGGTGTAATCCAATCCCCATCACGGAATGGCACAATCCCCTCATACTTTGGTGACAACATATCCTGCCCAAACATGATCATATTGTTATCTGGAATACCCAACAGGTCAAGCAACGTTGGCATCATATCAATTTCACCACCATACGTGTGATCTACCCCGCCCTTAAGACCAGTTGCGTGAATCATGAACGGTACCTTTTGGAACTGAGCTAAATCATAGTTGGCGACTTTATCTTTGCCTAATAGCTGTGCGATAGCTGGTTGATGGTTCTCAGAAATACCATAATGATCCCCATACAAAACAAAGACTGAATTATCATACAAGCCAGCTTTTTTCAAATAGGTCATGAATTCGCCAAAGGCTTGATCCAGATAATGCGCTGTTTGCACGTACCCATCCACAGTGTTATCGCCAGTCGTTGTGGCTGGGAAATCAATATTGGCCTTATCGAGATCATAAGGATAATGATTCGTGACCGTAATTAATTTCGCATAGAACGGTTGTGGCAATTGTTCCAGGTACTTGGCACTATCTTGCAGGAAGATTTTATCTTTTAAACCATAGCCAATATTGAAGTTTGGCTTATCCGCATTTGGGTAATATGACTTAGAAAAGAAATAGTTATAACCAAATGACTTATACGTGTTATCACGATTCCAGAAGCTCGCCACGTCCCCGTGGAAGGCGGCCGTTGTGTAACCACGCTGGCTCAATACTGCGGGGAATGATTCAAACGTATTGCTTGTCCCATACTTCACCATGGCTGATCCAGTAGAAAGCCCAAACAATGAGTTTTCTTGCATCATTTCAGCATCAGAAGTCTTCCCTTGACCAACTTGATTATAGAAGTTGTCAAAGCTCAACGTATTTTGGTCATGGTAGAACTGGTTCAAATTTGGCGTGACTTCACGTCCATCAACTTTATAATCAATCAGGAATTGTTGGAATGACTCCAAATGGATCATGAAGACATTCTTACCTTTTTGCGTCCCATAATATTCCAGATTATCTGGTAATTGCTGACTCGCAACAAACTGTTTAACCTTGGTTAAATCAGCTGGCTTCGCGCGCTTCCGACTCTCCGTTTGATTATAAGTTTGGACAGCGTTGAAGACCGCATACTCATTTAGACCAAGATACTTCACAATATAGTTATTATCAAATGATCGCGTGAGCAACCCTGAACGATCAGCCGAGGCAATCCCGTAATCGACAAACATTAAGGCGACACCAAGCAACGTTGTCAAAACGGCAAAACGGCGTTGCACCCCTTTACGGTCAATCGTCAATTGCTTAAAGAGGACCAAGCCAATTAAAATTACAATGTCCAGAAAGACCATGTAATCTGACCAGTGAATAATAGCAGCAATCGACTTTCCTAAGTTATTCCCTGTTGAACTACCAGAACCCAAAATGCCCATTGAGAGGAAATCAGAAAATTCACGGTAATACAAGATATTGGCAAACAACCACAGGGATTGAATGAAATTAAACAAAATTGCGATCCAGTAACTCAAGACGCCTCTAAAATAAAGCGCAATACTTAAGAGGATAATCGCTGTTGGCCATGGATTTAAGAATAACAAAAACTGCTGCGTTGGCCCATCAGCACCAAGATTGAAATTCATATGGTAGTTCACAAACGTTTTGAACCAAACGAGCACAACGTTCAACACAAAGAACCACACAAGCGGTGCGGAGGTATCCATTGTCTGCTTAATCTTCAGCCAAATGGCTTTCGGTTTGGGCACTTTATTGAGCAAATTTCGCATATTTTTTTCCTTCACATACGTCGTCACATCACCGAATAATCTATCGGTCAGCCTGCGTATTTAAAATATTAATTTAAAATCATGGAGGACATCATAAACTTCAATCGCAACCAAGTCAATATCATCAAATTGAAATTGACGCACTTCACGATGTTCATGGACCGTCCAAATTTGTGTGAGTTGATCATAGTCAACTTGCACGGCTTCAATACCAAAAGCATCAAAACGGCGCGTTTGATACGGCGTATCCGTCGCATCAACCATTGCCCGTAACCGTGCCAAAATTTGCTTTAAGTCACTCACCGGATACGTTTTTTCAACTGTCATGGTCGCTCCTCTCTACTAACTGATCGCGCAGGTACCATATAGGCAATAATACCAGCAAATAGACCAAAATAGTACGTAATGAGACGCCAAATTAAGATCACCAAAATTAACGTTGCTGGATTTTTAACAAATGGTGAAAATAGCAATTGGAAACTCAATTCCGCGCCCCCAACCCCACCAGGAATTGGAAACAGGGAAATAACCATCACAATCATGATGTTCATTGTGATAATTAACCAAGGATTCACCTGGGCATAACCGAACGCGCGAATAACAAAATACGGAATGAGATAAAAAACCATCAATTGCAACACGGTAAACACCGTAGCGCCGATCAATGATTCCCAACTGCTAATCACGCGCCGTGACTCACGATGAAAATTGGCAACTTTCTGGGTAACTGTGGACAATAACTTGTCATACCGCTCACGCGATAACATTTTTTGGAACATCGGTGCCACCATATCCACTAATTTGAGCGTCAATGCTGGCCAGAACATGACCAACAGGATACCGATAATCACGACGGCATGAATCGCAATGGCAAATGGAATAAAATTAGCAAATGCGGGGTCAACCTGTCCGTAAATAAAATGTTCCGCCGAAAAGTAACCTATGATAAAGAATACCACGACGACCACTTGGTAAACTAAAAACTTCATGAGAATGACGGACATGGCGCGTCCAGCTTCAACACCAGCACGCGTCATCCCAAACAATTGCGCTGGTTGGCCACCAGTCGCAAACGGTGTTAAGCCTGTACCAAGTAAATTAAGCAATGGCACACGTAACAAAGCTATGACAGATGTCTTGTGACGATCTGATTTGTTGAGCATGACATAAGTGGCAATCGCCTCAAGCAAAATGGACAACAGCATCATGACCAGTCCCCCGACCAGCCACCGCCAGTCAAGGTGCTTTAACGCCAAATTGAGTTGATAACCTTTACCACGTAATTCTGTTGTCAAAAAATAAACAACAACACCAGTCAATATCACGACAACAATAGCAGAAACTTTATCTGTTTTAGACATATTCTCCTCCTTGCCCGTGACTACCCTTCTAAGACTGCCTCATAAACTTGTTGTAACTGCTGGCCAATTGCCGGTAAATTCCGAGCAACAGCTAACTCATAGCCAGCCGCACTCAGATCTGGTAGCTCGCCGTTTAATATTTTGACCATTTTAGTATCAAAATCTTCAAGATTCTTGGCTTGATAGCTATTCACCCCATCTTGTAACCAAGGCTTATAGACGGGAATATCACGCACGAGCACCTTTTGTTTGGATGCCAAGGCTTCTAAAACAACAATCCCTTCCGTTTCTTCAAAGGACGGATATAAAAATAAATCTGCGCCCTGATAGGCACCTTGGATGACTTCTCCAGTGATATAACCTGGGAAAATCAAATTCCGCGGATGGTCGCCTTTAATTAACCGACTAATTTTAGCGGGAACCAGGCGCAAATCCGTATACCCAAACCAAATAAAAACGTATTCGGGATGGCGTTGCGCTAAGGTGACAAAATCTAAAATCCCTTTACGCTCAAAAAATAACCCCACGCTCATCACAACTTTTTGATCTGGTGACAAATCAAAATACGTTCGAAATTTGGCAACTTTATCCGCGTCTGGGGCATATTTATCGAGGGGAATTCCATTGGAAATTGGCGTGATGGGTTGTGATAACCGATACCCGCGCAACAACTGCTTAGAATAAGGGGTTGGCGTAATCAACGCATCCGCCTTTTGATATAGCGACACCAAATACCGCTTAAATAACGGTGCAATCAGATTTGAACCGGTAAATGAATTTCTAAAGTCTTCATAAGTGGAGTGGCCATGATAGACAACCTTTTTGCCCATTTTATGAGCCGCATTCACCATGTGGTGGCTCTTCACGCCGTAGGTATTGATGTGTAAGACATCATAATCCTGCGACTTTGGATCCGTTGTGACGGTCACATCCGTATAGCTCAAAGCAGCCTGTTGCAACTTTAAAGCGCGCCCAATGCCAGATTTTGCAATCCACTTTTGGTTTTCAAAATACAGTAAAACTTTCACCTAATTTCTCCTAAATGGATTTCGTAAGATCCGCTTCATGTAACCCACTTCATCATCCGTTGGATATTCATCTTCTGCATCGTCAGAATGATAATTGTCCAAAACGTCCTGGTAAAAAGCCAACATCCGTGTTGCAAAAGTATCGGCATCAACATCTTGCATTTTATTTTGACGTAACGCGTGATCAGCTGACGTCATTGGGCGTGTGAGGTATTTTTCAATCCCTGCCAACAATTCGTCATAATCTGACACTAATGTCCCGATGGCATCATCATCCACCAAGTTATCAAGATAAGGTGAGTGCATCGCCACAAACGGCCGATCGGATGCGATTGCTTCAATGAACGTGAGCCCTTGGGTTTCTGTATCAGATGAGCTCACAAAAACATTGCACATCTGATAATAGTCGGTCACATCATCGTGATCAACCATACCAACAAATAACACTTCCTGGGTTAAGTTCAATTCGGCTACTTGCTCTTCAAGCGCCTTACGTGCTGGGCCATCGCCAGCAATCACTAAACGGGCATCTGGTTGCGTTTGCAATAATTCTGAAAAAGCAGAGATTGTTAACGCCACGTTCTTTTCAAACGCTAAACGCCCTAGTGACAAAATCACGGGTTGTTCGGGGGTAAACCCAAACTTTTCTCGTAGATTAACCCGTGAACCGCCACGTCTTGGCATTTCAACACCTGTTGGAATAATACGCATCGGTGCCTTGACGCCATAACGAATCAGGGTTTCTTGTACCAGTTGAGAGGGTGCGACGACCCCAGACATCCCCAACATATAGGCTTTCATCAATGTGCCAACGCCTTTAGGCCCAATTAATAACCCTTTTGCCACGTAATGCGTGTAGTCTTCATACATGGTATGGTACGTGTGAATAGCTGGTATTTTAAGTTGACGGGCCACAAACTTACCCATCAAACCAAGCGAGAACTCTGTTTGGGTATGCACAATATCTAATTCAACAGATTTTGCAATTTCAACGGCCTGAATTAACCCACGAAACGCTAAGCGACGATCTTTAAAGCCAACATAAGGCACACTCGAAAAACGATAGATATGGGGTTCAAATTTATTTTTAGACACTTTCGGATCAGTTGAAGTGAAAATATAGACTTGGTGGCCTTGCGCTTCAAGTGCATCTTTTAATGTTTTGATCGAAGTCGCCACACCACTGACTTGTGGAAAATACGTATCCGTAAAGAGACCAATATTCATTGTGTCCTCCAAAGTTTATATAGACATTAAAATTTCGATAAATAGCAATACTACAATTATAGCATAAAGTATTTTGACAACTAAACAACGGCTGACAGCCGTTTCGCCTTGAATTCAAACAAAAAAAGCCACGGCTAATGTGGCGTACCCCGAAAGTTAAAGCAACTTTCGGGGTTTTATTTATGACTAAAATTTCAAAACAAATTAAACTTCAGGCAATTCAAGATTATCTGTCTGGAAAATATTCCATACGTGGCATTACTGCTCGATATGGTATTGCTAACAGTGTCTTTCGCATGCTTATTGCCGCATACAAAAGTTTTGGATCAGATATATTATTTAATCCACCAGCAATCACACCTGAATTTAGGATTAAAGTGGCATCATGGGCCATTCAAAATAACGCTTCTCATAGTCAAGTGGCTGCTAAGTTCGGCTATACAGGCATTGCCCAAATTGTTTCGTGGAAGAAGATCTATTCACAACTAGGGCCAAATGGGTTATTATCTATTCAAAAAGGACGATCACCTAGAATGGCTAATAAGAAACCTAAGCAAGTAAAACAGCTCACAGAAACTGAAAAACACATTGCCCAACTAGAAGACGAAAACCTACGACTAAAGATTGAAAATGAAGCGTTAAAATTATTAGCCTCGATTCAGCAACGAACCGACAACTCGCAGAAGTAGCTTGCCGGCTCGAGGCGCAATTTAAATTGGTGGCTATCCTAAAGGTTCTGCCAATCGCAGAAAGTACAGTGCATTACTGGAAACGACAGTTTAAAAATGATGACCCTGATGCACCCCTTCGTGCGGCTATTAGGACAATCTGGGAAGCTGATAATCACTACGGTGTGCGAAGAGTGTATTTAAAGTTACGTCAACAACCAGCGTTTAAAGCGGTAAATCACAAGAAAGTACAACGGCTAATGCATGAAATGGGGCTAAAGGGTGTTGGCTACAATAAGCAATCACGTCAGTATGATTCATCCAAAGGACCTGAAGGAAAACGTGTGAAGAACAAGCTTCACCGTCGTTTCAAGACTAATCGGCCATTACAAAAATTAGCTAGCGATGTTACTGAATTTAAGATTTCAGCGACTGGTGAAAAGGTCTATTTAGAACCGATTCTTGATATGTATAACAATGAGATTCTTACCTATGCCATTAGCACGCGTCCAGATCTCGCCTTTACCTTACAACCGCTTAATCAGCTCGTAGCGCAACTGCCAAAACTTTCGTATCGTACAACAATTCATACGGATCAAGGCTGGCAATATCGCCACAGAACATGGCGTAAAACACTAAAGAAAAACCACATTATCCAAAGCATGTCGCGTCGTGCGACTGCTCTAGACAATGCGGTGATGGAAAGCTTCTTCAATAAGCTTAAAGTTGAAATCGGGCCACTAAACAAGTATTCATCAGCTAAAGCGTTGATAGAGGCCGTTAAAAAGTGGATACTGTATTACAACAACACACGCATCCAAACAAAATTAAACGGCCACTCACCGGTAGAATACCGACAACTGGCCGCTTAATGAACTAAACTATTTTACTTTAACTTTTTGGGTACACCACATAACCGTGACTTTTTACTAGTCAAAAACCATTTGATTATGATAAAGTTCCGCATAAAAACCGTTTTCTGCGACCAGTTCGTCATGTGTCCCTTCTTCGATCACCTTACCGTCTTTTAAGACCACAATCTTATCTGCCCCTAGAATCGTCTTCAAACGATGGGCAATCACAAAGCTCGTCCGACCAGCAATCACATTATCCATCGCTGCTTGGATGCGCGCTTCCGTCACCGTATCAACGTTTGACGTCGCTTCATCTAATATTAAGAAATCAGGATTAGTTAGAATTGTGCGAGCAATCGACAATAATTGTTTTTGCCCCGTTGAGAAAACAGAACTTTCATCATTGACTGTCGTCTGATAACCATCCGGTAAACTCATGATAAAGTCATGAATATTAGCTTGTTTGGCCGCATCAATCATGTCGTCATCACTAGCTGTTGGCCGACCAAATTTGATGTTATCGGCCACTGTTCCGGTAAACAAAACGGAATCTTGTAGCACAATCCCGACATGATCACGCAATGATTTCAAATCTAATTGCCGAACGTCAACCCCATCAAAGGTAACCGAACCACCCGTCACATCATAAAAGCGGTTTAACAGATTCATAATAGTCGTTTTACCAGACCCAGTTGGCCCGACTAACGCTACCATCTGGCCCTTTTTCACATCAATCGACACACCGTGTAGAATTTCTTTGTCTGGTTGATAGCCAAAATGGACATCGTTTAACGCGACTTCGTGCTTCAAATTGGTGAGTTGTTGGCCATCTTTTGGCGACACTTCTTCTGGTTGATCATGCACATCAGACAACCGTTGTGCCCCCGTCATAGCCAGTTGTAACATGTTATAAATCGACGTGATTTGCGTAATGGGTTGATAATATTCTTGTGAATAGTTAACAAACACGACAATCAATCCCAGACCGACCGCCTTATCCATCCCATCATGCACCACTAACCAAGAGCCAAAGAAAATCACAATCGCCAAGTTCAGTAAAGATAGCCCCTGCATCAACGGGAAGAGCAAACCAGAATAAACTTGTCCCTTAAACGTCGCTTGTTTCACTTTTTCATTATAAGGCAAGAAACCAGCCACCGACGCTTGTTGCAAGCCTTGCGTGATAATCACTTTTTCACCATTGATTTGTTCGTTGATGTAGCCGTTCATTTCACCAATGGCTTCTTGTTGCTTGTTAATATTTTTGCGAGCTTGCATAATGACAAACCCCGCAACCAAAATGGCCAATGGTGTCGAGGCCATCGTGACCCAGGCAAGTTTGACATTTTGGCCAAACATCATCCAAATGACCCCAATATAGAGGATTGCTTGCGAAAGCAATTCAAAGATGGCTTGGTTCATCGCATTGAAAATGTTATCCAAATCAGACGTAAACAACGACAAAATTTTACCATCTTGATGGGTATCAAAATATTTGATGGTCATCCGTTGTAGCTTACCAAATAAGCCAATACGCATTTTCCCCGATGTTTTAGCTGAAATTCTTGACGACAAAAGGCTAGAGATAAACATTGTCCCCGCTGATAACGTAAAGCAAATCATCATGGCAATCAATGCATTATAAAATGGCGTCTTGCTGGCAATCGCATGGGTTGCCGGATTCATCACGTCACCAAGATAACGGGAGAGTTCTGTAATCGCCTGTCCCATATAAACGGGTGCTTTGACTTGGAAATAAGTCGATAGAATCGTGACAACCACCACAAAACTGAGGCTCAGCCAGTAGCGTTTCAAGTAACGATAGAAATAGCGCATTGCGCGTTGAAAATCATGCATGCTTACTCACCACCTTTTGCCTTTTGCGTCTCATAAATTTCCCGATAAATGGCTGAAGATGCCAACAATTCCGCATGCGACCCACTGCCAACTAAGCGGCCGTCATCTAGTACCAAGATGCGATCGGCATGCAAGACAGAGCTGATTTTTTCAGCAATCACAATCGTTGTCGTGCCAGCTAATTCTTTATCAAGTGCTTCTTGCACCAGCTTTTCCGAACGCGCATCCAAAGCTGAGGTTGAATCATCTAAAATCAAAATTTTAGGGGACCCAACAACCCCACGAGCAATCGACAAACGCTGTTTCTGACCACCAGAAAAGTTCGCTGATCGTTCTTCAACCAGATGTTCAAACCCATCTTCATAACGATTCACGAATTCGGCTGCTTGCGCAATTTCAGCTGCACGTTGGAATTCAGCTGAAGTGGCATCTGGTTTCCCTTGCCGAAGATTATCTGAAATTTTCCCACTAAATAAAATGGCCCGTTGCAGGACAAATGACACCGCTGAACGCAATGACTTTTCATTGACATCCTTCAAATTGACACCACCCACTAAGACCTCCCCTTTAGTTGGGTCATAGAGCCGTGGAATCAACTGGGCTAACGTTGTTTTTCCTGATCCAGTTGCCCCAACAATACCGACCATTTCACCTGCTTTAATCTTAAATGAAATATCGGTCAAAGCAGGCTGTGTATCACCTGGATACGTAAAGGAGACATTTTCAAACGCCACATCGCCGGTTAAATCAACCGCTGGCGCATTCGGATTGAATGTCAAATCAGGCTTAGTATCAAAAATCGCCTTAATTCGACCTAATGACACAAAACCACGTGACGCAAAGGTTGACATCATCCCCCCAATCAAAATAGCAAAAAAGATTTGCATTAAGTAGGCGATAAATGATGTAATCGCAGCCAAATCTTCTGGATGAGCGACCACACTTTGGCCCACAAACCAGACTGAAGCTCCGATGGCAACATATGAAATCAGCATAAAGATTGGAATCATGGTTGAGAACAGATAACCAATCATCATGTTCACGCGCGTCAATTCATCGGAATTATCCGTAAAACGCACTGTTTCGTTTGCTTCTTGGTTAAATGATTTAACGACACGAATCCCTTGTAAATCTTCCTTGGCTAACGTATTCGTCCGATCAATTAAATGTTGAATTTTAGCAAAATACTTCCCCATTTGCTTAAAGACAACTTGTGAAGACAGGACAATCAAGACCACCATTAAGATCACAATCCACCATAACCGTGGTAGTGTCATTAAAGCCAGAATAAAGGCACCTAAAAAGAGGATGGGAATTCGCGTCAAGGTCTGGAGAAACATCATGACGAGTTGTTGCACTTGATTGACATCGTTGGTCATTCGCACGACCAAATTACCCGCTGAAAAGGCTTCAATATTACCAAATGAAAAAGATTGAATTTTACGATACTCATCGGCCCGGATATCGGCAGCAATCCCCTGAGAGACCTTGGCGGCAAAAATGGTATTGATCACACCCGCCAGTAAACCAATCACGGCCAAACTAACCAACGCAATCCCATTTGACCACACGGCTTGTTGGTTATCCGCAATAATGGCATTCATGACTTGTTGCAATAAACGTGGTTGCCACAAAGAGGCACCCGCCATAATGACCACGGCAAGCATCGACAAGATAATCTCGCGGCGGTAAGGTTTGGCGTGCTTTTTTAAAATCTGCATTCTTTACTCCTTTGAATCTGATGCGTTATCACGTCATCATTTAATAGCCGATCGGATCGCATAAAAAAGTGCAGTTGCCTGCACCTTTTATGTCTCACCATCGCTTAATCTGCTGCTAACGCATCAATTGTATTGAGTTTTGCTGCCCGTCGTGAGGGTACAAAGCTAGCAACGAGTGCGATGAACAAAGCGATCACAACGGCAAAAATGACGTTGCCAATCGACACTTGTACGATATCAAAATGAATGAGGCCTTTCAGAGCGCTATTCATGAGCATTTGGACAACATATGCCATCGCAATGCCCAAAGCAGCTGCAATCAAGCCGATTAACAGTGCTTCGTTAGTGAATAGTCCACGAATATCCTTCGCGCGTGCACCAAGGGCGCGTAAGACGCCAATTTCTCGGGTACGTTCAGACACGGACATGTAAGTCGTCACAATAATCATAATGGCTGAAACAAGCAATGAAATGCCGGCAATGGCTGCCAAAACATAAGATGCCAAGCTCGTAATCGTGTTGACTGTGCTGAGAATCTCATCGACTGAGACGCCCACAAAGACTTGTTGGCCATTCGCTTTGACTGCGTTAATACGTGCCATGGTTGCTTTCACGCGCGCTGTATCTTTGATTTCAACGGCAGCAAAGTTCGCATCCGCTACGGCATGATTTGCCGTTAAGTCACGTTGAATCGTTTGCCAATTTTGGATAAATAAGGCGCCTGATTGTCCCCCACTCGTGATGCCACCAATTTTGGCTGTTGTTTTAATCATCACAGGTTGGTTATTGGCATCATATGCCATATAACTAAAGGCCATATCTTGGCCGATAAGTTGCCGATAATTTGGCTGAATTTTCTTGGCAAAATCACGATCAATCAAGACCTCACCATTTTTGGGTTGATGACCGGCCTTAATAATTTTATCGGAATACTGCGGCGTCCAAGATACCAGCTGTACGGGTTCTGAACGCACTTGGCCAGCAGTGAAAATCGCATTGTTGTATTGGCCACCAGGATAAACCGCACTCACACCTGATACCCCACGCAATTGTTTTAATAACTGGTCATCCAATGTTGTGCTGGTATAGTTGGTCGCCCTCGCCTGCATCGTGGCGCGCATGCGTTCCGTTGCAGGTGCTTGTTTATCAGTTGTAGTATTGCGTAAAACGCTTTGATAGTTTGGATTGACCAACGCATCGACTTGATCCCCAATGTAGCTTTTGACCCCATTTCCCAAGCCAAGAAAGAAAATGACTGAGAAAACACCAATGGCCGAACCAAACACAATCAAAAAGTTTTGTAACTTTTTGTATTTCAGATGATCAAACGCCATATTCCAAACGGCCCGACGGCGCAATGGCCGTGAGTGTAACCGGTGCGTTTCTGCTGGTACTGGGAACTTTGGCTTTAAGATTTGTTCACGATCAATGACACCGTCCGCCATGTGCACAATGCGCGTCCCATAATCAGCCACGGCTTGCGAATGGGTCACCACAATCACTAATTTACCTTCTTGGGCAATTTGTTCGAGTAAGGCCAACACTTCAGCCGTGTTAACCGCGTCGAGGGCACCCGTTGGTTCATCGGCAATCATAATATCTGGATCAGCGGCCAATGCTCGCGCAATGGCAACACGTTGCTTTTGACCACCAGATAGTTGCGAGGGATACTTGTGAATATGATCAGCTAAGCCGACCTTTGTCAGTAATTCAGTGGCACGTTGTCGGCGTTCACGTGCTGATAACGTCGTCATATTCAAGCTCGTTTCGACGTTTTCCAAGTTAGTTTGATAATTAATCAGGTTAAAGCTTTGGAAAATATAGCCGATTGTTTCACGGCGATAAACGTCTAACTTTTTGGCTTGCGTGTGGTCCAAGATTTCCCCATTGACCACCACCTGACCTTCAAAGTTGCGATCCAAGCCACCAATAATATTCATCAGCGTGGATTTACCACCACCTGATTCCCCTAAAATCGACACAAATTCGCCTTTTTCAAAGCTTAAGTTAATCCCTTTTAAAACCGGAAAAGCTGTTTTACCGATGTAATACGACTTTCTAATATCGTGTAATTCTAAAAATGCCATTGTTGCCTCACTTTCAATCTGCTGGGGTCACTGCTGCAAAGTCAGGCAATAACTGCTTGGCTAAGTCATATAATTGTTGCTTACTAATAAAATCTTCGGCAAAAATATCCGGTAAGATGTCGGTGGCAATGTACTTCACACTCGCCATCGTCTTAAATTCAGCCAAGGATTGGAGACTGCTTTCAAAAATATTCACAAAAACAGGTTCTGGATTAAACTTGACGAGCTCACCGTATGCTTCATACAGCAAATCAACCTTATCGGCAATCGATAAAATTTTGCCTTCGATGGTGTCATCCTTCCCTTCACCTAAACGGCGGGTATATGCTGCCTGAAACTCTTTAGGGATTTCAGTTTTGATGAAATTTTCCGTCATGGTTTCTTCCACGTCAGCAAGCATCGCCCGCAAATCCGCCGTGGCATATTTAACCGGCGTTTTAATATCACCAATAAAGCGTTCGGTGTAATCGTGATTTAAGGCCTTCTCATAGACTGATTGCCAATTAATCGTCGCGCCATTTTGCTCTTCCACATCCGCTAAAAACTGCGCAATTTGGGCAACTTTCCAAGAATGCGCCGCCACGTTGTGCGGTTGATACTTAAAAAAGCCCGGTGCACGGTTAATCAGTTCTAATTGATTTAATCCCATAAAATATTCGTGCATTGGCATGATCATTCTCGTGTGTCACGCAACAAACTTGCGAGATGACACACGTTCCTCCTTATTGTTCAGAATCGTTATCTTCATCATACACGACTTTGATTTCTGGTGCACGTGCCACACCCTTATTATCAATTTTCAAGAGACCAATCATAACCATGATAATCCATGACTTTCTTGAGTACGCAATGTACATGGGCACCCAATATTTCGTAAATTTACGCTTGTAGTGATGCAACCCTTCAAATGAATAAACTTTTGACCCAAATTGGTATACCAAATTAGCTAACCGCTCGCGACCAAAACTCTGGCGATGTTGGCCAACGTTGGCCAGCGGTGACATCCCCAAATTCAACGTCGTCAACCCTTTTTCCTTGGCATAGGCAATCGTGTTCACAAACAACACATCCATCACACCATTTGGTGCTTGCTTGGTAAAACGCATCAAGTCAACAGCCAATTGTTGTTCGGTATGTGACGTTACCAGCGTGGCAAAGGCTTCGATTTGGCCATCTTTTTCTAAGACGGCAATTGGATAGCGTTGGAGATAATTTTCGTCAAAGAAGCCTAATGAATACCCTTTTTCTTCACGACCCGCTAACCATTCATCACTAATTGCACGTAATTGTGCCATCACTTCGCCACTAAATGGTGGCTGCAATACTTTAAATTCAAAGCCGGCGCGATTGGCTTGATTAATCACGGAACGCACATTTTGCATTTTCTTACCGGCAGTTGAGAATTCTGTGACGATAACATGTGCTTCTTCACCTAGCTTAAAGAAATCATAGCCAAATTCATGCGCCAACATGGCAATCCGTTCACTGACTTCATAAAATACCGGCATATAACTTAAAACATCTGCCTCATCCACGAACTGTTGCATCGCATCAGCGAAATACGTGGCGTCGCCAAACGGATCGCCCATCACCATTGCTTGATTATTAATCACGCGGAATTGTAGGCCAACGCGATCTTGTCCATCAACCTGATAGAAGTAAAAACGTTTGTCACCCAAAAATGCCAAGTTGGTATAATGCGTATCTCCAATGGCTAATAACCGTTGCAAGCGCGCTTCATCAAACGGCACCCCAAGTTGTTGCTTGTGGGCACGGAGGTAGCGTGATAACAACAGACTAAAGACTGTCACCACCAAAATAATGGCGGTTCCCATGAGCCACCAGTGCACTGACGGCAATAAACCAAGATGCGTTAAGCGCTGAAAATGGTTTTTAACAATCGGTGCATCAATCATACCAAGCAGTAAATAACTGATAATGAGTGCACCCCAAATGGTGCCATCAATCACCTGTTGCTGCCAAGAGTGGATAAATTGTTTGCGATACAACGTTTTCTTACTAAAGATAAAGCCAACCAAGAGCAACCCAAAGATGATAACTGGCAAAATTTGTCGATAAGACATATACGCATAAATGACCACCAGAACGAGTAAAACAATCGTCGAATAATAAGCGCGTTGCACCCGATTGGACACGCCACGCGCACTAATAAGTAAGAGAAAACCCAATAAAATATTTGGCAGCTGGTTGGCAAGCGCAAATGTAATTGGCCATGGCCGTAGATGATGTAGGATGGTCACCCGTTGCATGATACCTGGCATTGTCCCAGACAAAACTAACAAAATACCTGACAAATATAACGCAATAGTCGTCAAGCGATGCGTCACCGACAAAGCAACATAGTGCGGTACCCCACGATATTCACGATTGATTTTGCGAGATAACCGGTAGCAAAACAAGACAATGGCACTAAACAATGGCAGCATGTTGTAAACCAGGCGATACAAAATCAGCCAAACCACCACTTTTTCAATATCCACTGATAAGCCTGATAGCATCAATAGCAACGACACATCAAGTGAGCCCCAAGTTCCTGGTGTCATCGTCACCAGCGCAATGGTATTGGCAATGGTGAACAATAACATCATCATAGCAATGCGGACATCCACGCCAATCGTAAGCCCAATTGTCACAAATAATGCCATTTGGATAGCAAAGGTTAAGACCGCATTACTCGTGAGTAAGACAAAGGCACGCTGTGTCATCCCCGACCAGAAATTAAATCGTGGGATAAGTGAGATGATGCCGACCACCACCGCAACAGCGAGCAAAACCATCAACCAAATCAGATTATCGTCAAAGTCGGGGATGACATTTAACCAGATGGCTACAATTGCCATTACACTGGCAATAAACAACCCACCTAAACTCAACACATACATCTGAATATAGGGCTTTAGCCGGCCACCATTTTTTTGATCAGCAAACCAAATGCGACGCAACAAGACCCCGACTGTCCCAACGAACCCAGCATTAATATTAAACACATTAATCAGCCATGACCGTTGCAACAATTCAGGCATCTCAATTTGATAGTGCTGCCATTTGGCTAAGATCACGTCGTTTAACACCGTTGGCAATACCGCAATAAAACCTAAAATCATCAATAAAATCGCTTGCCACCAATAAATATCATTGATGGTTGAAAAAATCATATCCCAGGTAATTTCTCGGGTCATATAAATCGTCTGCCCAATCAAAATCAGGGTCACAGCTGGCACAATCAACCGTGATAAGAGTTGTTTAAACTTTTTCATGCTCTTCTCCTTGTTGTAAAAATGGTAAGACTAACGCACTAAATTTTTTTGGATTGGTGTAAGTCACAAAATGGCCACCGCGTGGAATAATCATGACTTCTGCATGCGGTAAAATCGCTGCAATACCTTCAATATGCCGCTTTTTCACTAAATCAAACCGGCCGATGACCAACAATGTTGGTGCCGAAATACGCTCTAAGTCTCGTCGACTAATATTGAGTGGTTCACTCATCACATGCAGCTGTTTATAACGCCGTTTAGCATAATGATTAATCGGGGCTAGTAACCGCATCAAAAACTGCGCCGTGCGATCAAACCACCAAAGCACTTGATAGACCCCTTTTTTGGATAAATTGGGGGCATTAAGGACGAGACGGGCCACGCGTTTAGGATAAAGCGTGGCATACTTAATCCCAATATTGGCGCCATCACTATAGCCCAGTATATACAGCGTCTCAATTTGCTCGGTTTGGCGAATGGCCTCGATATCAGCTACCATGTCATCAAAGGTAATCCGCCGCTGCGTATTGGACGAACGCCCATGTCCTCTGGTATCGATTGCAATCACATGAAAGTATTGGGCATATTGGGTAATTTGCGGCCGAAAATAACGGGCCGAGCCACCATTCCCATGCAGCAGAAACAAGGTTTGGTGTTGGCGATCCCCAAATTCATCATAGACAATTTTTGTGCCATCTGGTCGTTGAATTGTTTTTGTTTTCATGATTATTTGCCACCATTCAAAAAAGAGAGCAATATGCTCTCTTTATTATAACGTTTACTTGTCGGCTGGTTCGTTTGTGTTCACAATCTTATCTTCAGCAGGTGTTTCTGCTGGCTTCAGATCATCCACAACAACCTTTTCGCCAGCTGCAGGTGCTTTTGGCTTGATTGTGCGAATAGCGGCCAAGTCAAACGTCAAAATAACGCCTTCGGCGTCCAAATCAACAGTCTTAGCGACCTTATCCACGCTATCAACAACGGCGTGCAAACCACCGATTGTCACAACTTCAGATCCTTTTTCAAGGCTGTTTTGACGTTCTTCTTGCGCAGCACGTTGCTTCTTTTGTTGGCGGTTCATAAACCAAAACATACCAACAATCAGAATAAGTGGGAGGATTAAGTTTGCATTCATGGTAATTTGTCCTACTTTCTAGAATAGGTCTGCCATTTTCTGGTCAGACACTCTATTCTCATTATATCAAAAATTCACGCTGTTTTTTAGAATAAGCGTGCATTCGGCTTATTATAGCCATATTCTTCCATCACTGTTTCTCGGAAGGCCAATAATTCATCATTTTCAATCGCTGTGCGCATATCTTCCATAAACTGCAACAAGAAGCGCAGGTTATGTTGCGAAGCGAGTTGAGCCCCAAGAATTTCGTTTGCGTTAAACAAGTGGTGCAAATACGAACGCGTCAAATTCTGGAATGGGTTATACGTTGGATCATCAAATTGTGCTTTATTGCCAAATTGTTCACGACGAATTGGATTAGGTGAGTAGTAGCTTAAATCCGGATCCAAAGGGGTAAAGTCATGCTTATACTTTGAATTCTTAATGACCACACGACCATAGCGCGTCATCAAGGTACCCTTACGGGCTATTCGTGTTGGGAGCACCGAATCAAACATATCAATCCCGCGAATAACCCCATCAATCAAAGAATCAGGTGCCGCCACGCCCATCAAATAACGCGGCTTGTCTTCTGGCAACAATGGCATCGTAAAGTCCAAGACACGATTCATTTCAGCTTTCGACTCCCCAACAGACAAGCCACCAACGGCATACCCTGGCAAATCCAAGCTCACGAGGCCATTGGCTGATTCCGTCCGTAAGGCTTTAAAGCCTGCACCTTGCACAATGCCAAACAAAGCCTGGGTGTCTGGATTTTTATGCGCAATTTGTGCCCGTTCCGCCCAACGTAATGATCGTTGCATCGATTCTTTGATATAGTCATAACTTTCAAAATAAGGAATGGCTTCATCCAGTTGCATCATCACATCAGAACCCAAATTGTTCTGAATGCGCATCGCCACTTCAGGTGATAAGAACATCTTATCCCCGTTCACATGGTTTTGGAAGGTCACCCCTTCTTCTTGCAACTTCCGGGCGTCAGAAAGTGAAAAAACTTGAAAGCCGCCAGAATCCGTTAAGATGGCTTGATCCCAACCCATATATTTGTGGAGCCCACCGGCTTCAGCGATCAATTCATCCCCTGGTCGAACCCACAAATGATAGGTATTACTCAAAATAAATTGTGCACCGATATCTTTGAGTTCCCGTGTCCCAACGCCTTTAACAGCGCCTTGAGTACCCACTGGCATAAACATCGGTGTCTCAAACGTTCCGTGTGGGGTATGAATCCGGCCACGACGTGCGCCCGTATATTTTTCAGTATGCAGATGTTCGTACCATACTGCTGGTTTTTCTGTTGTCATATTGTTATGGGCTGTTGCCCTGACTGACTAGCGGTCAGGGCAACAGCTTATCCTTTTCTATTCATTATGAAATCAATCTATTTCATTCTACCAGTTTTTGAGAGACAAAAAAAGACGCATCACAGGAAACACCCCAGGCGCGGGCCTAATGGTCTTGCGATACGTCTGTTTATCACGCACACTGATCACTCAGAAGTCATTCCTTGTGTCCAATGTTTGGTGAGCTGCTGGTTTTCTGACATACTCCAATAGCTATCACCTGTGACAATAAAAGAATCAAACATGGGCATTCCAAGTTGTGTGCCCAAATTTTGTAATTGTTGACTAAACTGTAAATCACTATCTGATGGCGTCACATTACCACTAGGATGATTATGAATCATCATAAAACCTAGCGCATTGGCCTTGAGGACACGCTGAAAAATTTCCCGTGGGGATGCTTGAACATGCGTTAAACTACCGACAAAAATGGTTTCCCAGCCAATCACGTTCAGTTGCGCATCTAATAACGCCACACATAATTGTTCTTGGGGTAAGTGCCCCAGTTGTTTTTGCGCATAGTGTCCAATTTCTTCTGAAAATTTCGCACTTAACATTTTCGGCCGGGTCACACTAGCGACCTGACGACCAATCGCCATCCCAATAAGCAACGCGCGGTTAATCGTAGGATTTTGGGCAATAAAATCTTCTTGATTATCCTGTGTCATTTCATTGAGATCATAATCATTTGGAAAAAAACGGCGCAGCATGTGCAATTGTTGCGCCGCATCTTGTCCCAACGTTGCATAGTACTTTTTGATTTGGTCATTTAATGTCACTGTCATCTCACCTCTCTGTGAGATGATACGTTACAATGCGCGTTGCTTCACAACACGTAATGCCCAAAGGGACAAACTCCCAGCAATCACGATCAACAAAATATCTAATCTAAACATCCAAACAGTACCAGCGCGTGTTGCCGCAACAAAGGCTGCTTTTGAATCCACTGCCTGATTTTGGAAAATCGCTAATACACCAGCGGCTAAGGCAATACCCACGGCTGCTGAATAGTTATTCGTGGCTGAGAAAATCGAGTTCCCGGCATTTTGATGCGCAACCGCCACATGGCTGACCGCATGGGTCATGTTATTACCAAACCAGAAGCCAGCGCCGAGTTGCACAATCATAAAGCTCAATGTCATATTGGCAACACTCAATGGGAGGATAGCCATGCACAATGTCCCAATCATCATCAAGCTTAACCCAATCATAATCGGCAATTTAGCCCCGTAGCGATCGTAAAGTCGGCCTGACACAATCGCCATGAAGGCATAACCCAAAGCACCTGGTAGTAACGCCAAACCAGCCACCTGCGCATTTTGGAAAAGCACAATTTGCAAAGCCATTGGAATGGCGTAGTTAAAGGTCAAGTTCACGGTTTGCGTCACAAATGATGCGGCAATACTAAATGAAAATGTCTTAAACTTAAAAATTTGCGGATCAAGCAATGGTGACGGTTCGCGTTTGGCATACCACAGATAGGTCAAAATACTGCCCAACATGATGACAAAAAGGCCGATGCTATAGCCATTCGTAAAGCCATGTGTACTCATCCGTTCGATCATGAAAATCCCGGTGACAAAGAACGTGCTCAAGAGCAACCAACCAATCCAATCCAGCTTTTCTTTGACCACCACCGAGACTTGCTTAATTGTAAACCAGCCAAGAATCAACGACCCAATTTGCACGGGTAAAACAACCCAAAATACCGTTCGCCAGCCATAATTTTGCGTTAAATAACCACCAAAAGCCGGTCCAATGGCAGGCGCAAAGGAAATAATTAACGATCCAAGGCCCACCATTGTGCCGCGTCTATTCTCTGGTACTTGTTCAAAAATAACATTGTACATCAATGGCATTCCAACACCGCCACCGATACCTTGGAGCAAGCGGCCAAATAAGGTAAAGCTAAAATCATGACTCACCGCATCAATCAACACACCAGCGATCGAAATCAGGGTTGCCACAATAAATTGACTACGATTCGTGAACCGCTTTTTCAGCCAGGGTGACAAGATGACCACCATACTGGTAAGCAAGATGACACCGGAAGTTAACCACTGGACCGTACTTGACGTGACATTAAATGTGGTCATCAAAATTGGAAAACTCACGTTTAAAGCCGTTTCCAACATAATATCGGTGAAGCCTAGTAAGCCAATGGCTAACACACTTAAAATTAAGCGTGCTGATAATTTTGTTTCAACTTGTTTCATATTTTTCCTCTCACCTCACTCACAAAATATAGTGACCCAGTAAATACAATCAAATCTGATGAACTAGCTTGATACGCTGCCTGCCAGCTGTCGGCAGTGGCGAGCCCGTATTGTTGCGCCACTGCTGCGATGTCTAAACTATGGCGCCCATTCGGCCCAACAAATGGGACTAACACAATTTGGAGACGATGATCTTTTAAGAGGTCATCAAAAGCTAGCGCCACATTTTTATCCATGAGACTGCCAATAATTAACGTGATTGTCTCCGGTTGCTCATCTAAGTCTTGCAAGGCCTGATGCAGCTGTCTTAAGCCATCAACATTATGGGCCCCGTCAAGTAATACATTGGGCTTGAGACGTTCAAAACGACCAGAAAACCGGCTCTCGGCTAATCCTTGCTTAATTTGCGCTGGGGTGATTCGATCATCAAAGGCAGTAATGGCAGCCACTGCCGTGGCCGTATTTTGAATTTGATAAGTCCCTGGCAAGCCTTGTGCATACGCATTCAGCTGACCTTGTATGAGCGGCCTTTTAGCTATTGCAGCAATTGCTGCTTGCGCCTCATCTGGTAAATCACCAATCACAACCGCCATGTCATCATGAATAATCCCCGCTTTTTGCGTGGCAATCGCTGCAATCGTAGGACCAAGTAAGGCTTGATGATCCAAGCCAACACTGGTAATCACTGCGACCCGTGCATTGGGCATCACGTTGGTTGAATCCAATTGCCCGCCAATCCCAACCTCAATCACTAAGGCATCTAAATTTTGCTGCGCAAAATAAGTCATCATAATGGCCGTTAAGACCTCAAATTCAGTTGGTATATCTGGTGCCAAAGCGGCATCAACTGTCACCAACACATCGGCAACGTGTTGCGTGACCGCTAATAAGTCTTCTGCTGGTATTAAGTTATTATTAATCTGAATACGTTCACGAAAATCAGTGATAAAGGGTGAGATAAACAGACCGGTGCGATACCCAGCGACACGTAAAATATTACTGGTCATCGTGGCAACCGACCCTTTGCCATTAGTACCCGTAATGTGAATAGCTGGTGGCAACGTATTTTGTGGTCGACCCAATGCCGCTAACAACGTGTGCATGCGTGCCAAGGACTCTTTTTGTCCACCTTTAGGTCGATTATGGATATAAGCAATCGCTTCAGCAACTGTTTGCATCGTCTGTCTCCTTCACCCTTAACTAATGAAAAACCATCCAACACTTGTTTGGACGGTTTCATCGTATAACTTTATAAAACGTGTTGCATGGTTGAGCGTCACACCACGCCGGATTTAAAACGCTTTGTTGGTGCGAAAATTAATCTTTTTCGCGAACTGTAAATTCACGACTCTTACGTGCGCCACCCGTACGGCGTTCTGTTGAGCGACCATCACGGCGCTTATAATCACCAAAACGACGATCGCCATTACCTTCACGACGTGGACCACCATTACCGCGACGTTCACGGTTACCACCACGGCGATCACCATTGCCGCGACGATCGCTGCTACCGCTGCGACGTGATGATGACCCACCGTTACCACCACGACGACGTGGCAATGGCCGTTCACGTGTAATTTCAACAGGTGTGTTTTGCTTTTCCAAATCAGCAACAGATGACAACAAAGCCGCTGCCAATTGTTCTGAGCTGTATTGTGCTGTCAACTTTTCAACTTCTGATTGAATGTCATCAGCATCAACTGTGTTAACCAACTTTGACACTTCACCAGCAGCGTTCTTGATCTTGCCAATACGTGCTTCTTGTAGTGTTGCAGGTTGCAACGGTGTCATGCGCTTCTTAGTTAAGTCTTCAATTGCACGCAAGTAATCCATTTCATTTGGAGCAACAAAAGTGACTGACACCCCTTCAGCCCCCGCACGACCGGTACGGCCAATACGGTGAACGTATGATTCTGGGTCTTGTGGAATATCGAAGTTATAGACGTGTGACACATCCTTAACGTCCAAACCACGGGCTGCCACATCAGTTGCAACCAAAATGTTGATTTCGTGTGATTTGAATTGTGACAACACGCGTGAACGCATTTGTTGTGTCAAATCACCGTGCAAACCAGCTGCATAGTAACCACGGGCTTCCAAACCACGGGCCAATTCTTCAACACGACGCTTTGTACGACCAAACACAATCGCCAACTTAGGTGCTTGCACATCCAAGATACGTGTCATTGTGTCAAACTTTTCGTTATCACGTGCGCGAACAAAGTATTGATCAACCAAGTCAGTTGTCAATTCCTTAGCTTCAATTTGGATATGTTCAGGGTCAGTCATGAACTTGACACCAATCCGCTTGATTGCTGGTGGCATTGTAGCAGAGAACAATAATGTTTGACGGTCTGCAGGTGTGTTCTTAATGATGGCTTCGATGTCATCCAAGAAGCCCATGTTCAACATTTCATCGGCTTCATCCAAAACCAATGTCTTCACTTGATCAATTTTAACTGTCTTACGGTTAATATGATCCAACAAACGGCCTGGTGTTCCCACCAAAATTTGTGGGTGTGACTTCAAGTTTTGGATTTGACGGCGAATATCTGCACCACCAAAGACAACTTGCACGTCAACGTGCTTGTCATGACCCAACTTCTTCAATTCATCTGCTGTTTGAATCGCTAATTCACGTGTTGGTGACACGATCAATGCTTGAATATTCTTGTTATCTAAATCAATGTTTTCTAAAATTGGTAAACCAAAGGCAGCTGTCTTACCAGTTCCTGTTTGCGCTTGACCAATAACATCTTTACCCGCTAATGTTAGCGGAATTGTCTTTTCTTGGATTGGTGTTGCTTCCACATAACCATGTGTTGTAATGGCATCCAAAATATCTTGTGATAAACCTAATTCACTAAACTTCAAAATTTCTCTCCTCTGCGCGCTTTGGCGCGTGTGCGATAAGCCGTTATGACGTTTTTATCGCTGTAATTTGTGTAAAGAGGGTTTTAGCTAGCGGTTGCCAGCTCTTACCCTTTTCAAATACGTTGCTCAATAAGATGACCGCATCTTGACCATCTGGTGTGAACAGTACAGTCGGCTCATATCCGGTGATAACACCGTGTCCATCACGATACTGCGCATGATGATACAAACCGGCACTATACGATTCCCCCGGTACGGGTGTCCACATCGCCTGTAAACACTGACTGTCAACAATCCGATGTTGCATCAGTAGACGATAATAGGCATACAGCTTGCCGACTGTCATGGCCATATTCCCAGTGCCTGTCTCTCTGGCAAATAATCCTGGGTTATCTGCAGTTGGCTCACTGTAGCTGCGTGTTTGATAACCAGTTGTGCGATGCGCTTGCGTCACAAAGTGGCGATAATCAACAATATTGAGCTGCCATTGTTGATTAAAGACCCGATCAAATAACTGATCGTACGACTGTCCCGTAATTTTCATCAAAATTCCAGCTAACAAACGATAATTCACCGCCTGATAACCCCAAGACTTTGATCCCAGTAGTCGCACATGCGCTGCATCAAAGGCGACGTTTTCTTGTTCAGTCGTCACCTGATGCCCCAGAATATACTCACCCAAGCCACTCGTCATCGTCATCAATTGGCGAATCGTCACTTGATTGGCATCTGGCACATCCGGGTAATACGTTGCTAACGTCGTATCCAAGCTGAGCTTTCCAGCCTGCACTTGTTGCATAATCAACGTTGCGGTAAAGCTTTTTTGCAAAGAGGCAATTTGAAACAATGATTGTGCATTGTTTAATTGCTGCTTGGCTTGGTTGGCATAACCATAACCTTGTTGCAAAATCACTTGCCCATGCGACACAACTAACGCGGAGCCGACATAGCCGGCGGCTTTTAGCTGCTGATCTAACCGCACTGCTTGCTGATTATGGGTTAGAAAAACCGTTTGATCACGCATCGCAGTTCTTAGACCATTGTCGGCCTTTGCTCGTTTCATCAGCGCTTTGGAAACCTTTGCATCAGCAGTTGTTCTCAAAGCAACCAAACTCGATAGGCTAACAACACCTAGCAGTAACATAACCAAAATACCAGTATGCCATAAATGACGTCGCCTGGTATTGTGTTGCGTGCGTTTCAACTCTGCATCCCCCAAAAATACAACAACTATTGTACTAATGCATTAACAACGTTTTCTAGATGAATGCCATGACTTGCTTTTAATAAGATCACATCCCCTGCATCCCCTAACGTCTTAAGGTCTGCAATAAGTGCATCAAGTTGCTGTGTGTCATATAAATGCAAGTGCTCTGAATCAAAGTGTGGCGCTAAAATTGGGGCTGCATTTGCCGTAAACAATTGCCCAACAAGGTAAACACCAGTCACGTTTGCTGCCAAAATTTCTTTGGCCAAATTGGCATGTAATGTGGCTGCTTGTTCGCCTAATTCTAACATATCTCCCAGCACAACATACTTGTGTGGTGCCGGTATTGCTTTTAATGTCGCCAGAACTGCTGCTACGGCCGTCGGATTTGAATTATAAACATCACTAATCAAATTCACGCCGCGTGCTGTCACGAGTCGCTCTGTGCGATTTTTAGTCAAATCAAATGTTTGTAGCGCCTCAACGGCGTCGTCTAAATCAATATGTAGTAAG
Organism: Leuconostoc garlicum; assembly: GCF_001998805.1. Taxonomy (NCBI): domain Bacteria; kingdom Bacillati; phylum Bacillota; class Bacilli; order Lactobacillales; family Lactobacillaceae; genus Leuconostoc; species Leuconostoc garlicum. The sequence goes on from NZ_CP016329.1 coordinate 179,075, forward strand.
ATACCCGCTGAAACTGCTGCGAGCGCATTCATAATATTATAACCGCCAATTAACGGAATTGCAAATCGAGTTTCTTGATACGTAAATGTTGTCGTCGTCGCATCACCCTGAACTGCCGAGACACCGTCGCCAAACAACACCACTTTTTGGGCAATAGCCGCTTGCGTTAATAGCGGCTCATCAAACGGAATGCACAAGACGCCATCTGGTTTCAGACCAGCCACAATTTCCAATTTAGCTTGGGCAATCTTAGCGCGTGTCTGGAAAAATTCGATATGCGCTTCACCAATCATGGTAATAATCGCCACGTCCGGCACAACTAGTTTGGAAAGTGCCGTTAATTGACCTGGCCGATCCATCCCCAGTTCAACAACTAATACTTCCGTATCGGCTGGCATGGTCAACAACGTCATCGGCACACCAATCTCGTTATTGAAGTTTTCTGGTGTTTTAAAGGTTTTATAACGTTTCGCCATCACCGCAGCCGTCATATCCTTCGTGGTTGTTTTCCCATTAGAGCCCGTAATGGCAACTACTTTAGGGTTCAACTCCTGGCGACGAAAAGCGCCCAGTTGTTGTAGGGCAATCAGCGTATCTGGCACAATCACAGCTGGTACATCGTTTGGGATGTCGTGTTGATCATCAACCAAAACGGCTGCTGCCCCGCGCTGTAAGGCATCTTGAATGTACTGATGCCCATCGTTATCAGCGACTAAAGCCACAAATAAATCCCCTGGCACCACTTGGCGTGAGTTAAAGCTCACGCCTGTGACTTGGCCACTACCTTGTGTTTTGGCGTTTAAAATGTCGCCAATTTTTGCTATTGAATAATCCATGTGTTCTCCAAAAATATCCCCAGCGATAGCAACTATCGCACACGCGTGACTTGATTAGAAATTTTTCTTAAAGACCGTAATACTTTCCACATGGGATGTCTGTGGAAATTGATCAACTGGTTGTACGGGGCCTTCAATCTGATAGCCTTTTTGCACAATTTCAGCGGCATCCCGCGCCAAAGTGACTGGGTTGCAGCTAATATAAACCAAGCGTTCTGGCCCCATATCGACGGTTGCTTGAATTAATTCACTCGTTAGCCCACGCCGAGGCGGATCAACAAAGACCACTTCTGGCTGCAGTTGTGCCGCTTCCCAGATTTTAAATTGTTCTGGCGCATCGGCTAACAAATAAGTGGCATTTTGAATCCCATTAAGCCGCATATTATGTTGTGCATCCGCCACTGCGCCTGGTACCACTTCAACACCTAAGACTTGCTTCACACGATTGGCCACCGTAATCCCAATCGTACCAATACCTGAATAGGCATCAATAACCGTATCGGTTGGCTGCAACTGCGCTTTTTGCGCTGCGAGATCATAGAGGACTTCCGTTGTTTGCGGATTCACTTGATAAAACGAATTCGGTCCGATAACAAATTGGTATCCGAGCAACGTATCATGAATCGCATCGTCGCCCCATAATGTCCGATTGTTGGGACTTAACAAAACAAAGTCTTTTTTTGGACTAAAGTTAAAAATTAAACTTTTTAATTCAGGTAACTCAGCGCGCAATGCCGCAATCACATCTGCCTCATGCGGAATAGTTGCGTCGTTTGAGACGAGTACAACCATTAATTCATGCGAATAATAGCCACGTCGAATCATAATATAGCGAATTGCACCTGTTTGGCGATCCGGATCAAACGCACTAATTTGGTACTTTTCTAAGATATCGCGAACCACAACAATGGCTTGATCAATTTTAGCATCATTGACAAAATAGTCTGTCATTGGCACTAAATCATGCGTCCCACGACGATAAAAGCCACTTGTTAAATGGCCATTCTGCCACTTAACTGGGACAATTGTTTTATTGCGATAATACGTCGGATCCGCCATCCCAATGGTTGGTGCGACCGTCACGTCTAGCCCGCGTTGGGCAAACAACCGCTGAACTTGTGCCTGTTTCAAGTCAAGTTGCGCTTGGTACTTAAGATTCACAAGCGGGGCTGTCCCCGCATCGATTAGATACTGGCGATCACTATTTTGACGTTGATCTGATGCCACCAAGCGTTGCAATATCTTGGCATAGCCCGAGAATTTGTCAACTTGCGTCACTTCAATGGTGATTTTTTCACCTGGGAGCGCATCCGCGACATAAAGCGGATAAGTGGGGGTAATATTGACGATGCCCATCCCATCAATTCGGATATCATCGACAGTCACCGTCAGTTGTTCATGCAGTTTTACTGGCAAAATTGTTCGTGGCATCGTCTCCACCTTGCAAGCAGCGCATCATCCTAGCCAATCAGTCATGATGGCGCCACTAACCTTTCTCTTTTTATGCTTTAAAAAATAAAAGCGTCCACCAAAGTGAACGCTTTTATCAGAACAATTACTTGTCTTCGTTGTTCTTGAAACCAAATCCAGCAAACTTCTTGTTGAACTTGTCGACCGCACCATCGGCTTGTGTAAACTTTTGCTTACCTGTGTAGAATGGGTGTGAGTCTGATGTGATATCCAAACGGATAACTGGGTATTCTTTACCTTCAAATTCAGTCGTATCGTTTGATGTTGCAGTAGAAGCTGACAAGAACTTCTTACCTGTTGTTGCATCAAGGAAAACCACTGGACGGTATTCTGGGTGAATGTCTGCTCGCATAATCATTTCTCCTTAGCGCCCTGAGACTTTTGTCACAGAGTCAGTTTATAACTAATACAGTTTATCATGTGCCGTATGAAATTACAAGGCTACGGCATCAAATTAATTAAATCAATGCCTTCAATCGTAATATCAGCGCCTAGACCAGCAAGCTTTTCTTGAATACGATCATAGCCACGCAAAATATGATCAGCATCGTTAATCACAGTGTCGCCATCGGCCATCACCGCAGCAATAACTAAAGCTGCCCCCGCACGAATTTCGGCAGCAGCAACATCTGTGCCGACAAGACGTGGTGAATGATTAACCCGAATTTCACCAGGCTTTTCAGAATCAATATCACCGCCCATACGACGCAATTCTGCAATATGCTTCACGCGCTTTGGATAGATTGTATCTTGAATGACACTTTCACCTTCAGCCATCAACAATAGTGGCGTGATTGGTTGTTGTAAATCAGTAGCAAAGCCTGGATAAGGCATCGTTTTAATATTAACTGGTTGTAAAGCGTCTGATGGGTAGACGTGAATCGCATCTTCACCGATGTCCAAATTCACACCCATTTCAATCAATTTTGATGTGTAAGACTCCAAATGTTCTGGAATAACGTTTTTAATCGTCACCCCATCACCAAAGGCTGCCGCCATACTCATATAAGTACCGGCTTCAATCCGATCAGGAATGACCGTATGCGTGTTTGTCGCCTTTAATGTTGGCACACCTGAAATACGAATGGTATCCGTCCCAACGCCACGAATGTTGGCACCCATGTTATTCAAAAATGTTGCAATATCAATAATTTCTGGTTCACGTGCCGCGTTTTCAATGATCGTTTGACCCTTAGCACGCACCGCAGCCAAAATAATATTGATTGTTGCACCAACTGAAACCGTATCTAAAGCGATACGTGCGCCGACTAGCCCATTTTCTGTGGCATCAATATGGATAATATCGTTGCTTTCCGTTACCTTGGCACCAAGCGCTTCAAAACCTTTAATGTGTTGATCAATCGGACGTCGGCCCAAGTTATCCCCACCAGGGAAAGTCACCGTTGCGCGGTTAAAGCGGCCAAGTAAAGCCCCCATGAAATAGTAAGAGGCACGAAGTGATTTAATTGCGCCACTTGGCAAATCACTTTCCACAATTTGTGTCGGATCAATGGCCAAATTGCCATTTTCAAATTTTGACTGAACGTTCATTGCATCCAAGATGAGTTGCAAATTTTTCACGTCGAGAATTTGAGGTACAGTATCAAAAGTCACTGGTGTATCCGCCAAAATAGCAGCAGGAATAAGTGCTACTGTTGAGTTTTTTGCGCCACCAATTGTGACTTCACCATGGAGGCGTTTGCCGCCGTGTACAATTATTTTAGCCATGAGGTTTCCTTGTAATCGTTATAGTCCATTGATAATTATACCGTGCCAACAGACTTAACTCAAATTTAATTAGAAAAGATTTTAACGCACTTCCACATGAAGTTGCGCGATCAATGCATTGGTTACCCGTTCAAAGTCAGCGTTAACCTCTGCTTCAACTAGTGTCTCATCATTATCTTGATACGTCAACGTATAGGCTAGTGAGCGCTTACCGACAGGCAAATTATCCCCTGTGTAGACATCAAATAATTGCACATCCACAAGCTTGTTACCAGCTGTTTCACGAATCAGGGCGACAATGTCAGCATGTTGAATGTGTTCATCAACCAACAACGCCGCATCGCGTCGCATTTGTGGGAAACGTGAAATTGGGGCATAAGCAACGTCACCAGTTACTTGTGACATCACTGCAAACAAGTTCAGTTCAAAGCCAAATACCGGTGCTAACTTATGGGCTTGTGTCACCTTAGGATGAATTTGCCCCACAAAACCAAGATAAACATCGCCACTGTAAATATCAGCCGTTTGCCCAGGATGCATGTTTTGGTGGCGCTTTGTCGCTTCATAACGCACATTTTCAACACCGATTTGGGCCAAATATTCAGCAACAATCCCCTTCATATCATAGAAGTCAACTGGCTTTTGCGTTTTATCCTGTTGCCAACTTGAAGTTGCGCGTGTACCCGTCAAAACACCAGCCAAATGTTCCATTTCAGTTGGCTGCGTATTGTCGTCAGTCCCAATAAAAATACGCCCCTGTTCATAAAGTGCCACGTCGGACACGCCATGATTGACATTATAAACAACATCTTCTAATAGACCCGCTAATAGATTTTGACGCACTGTCGTCCGATCTGAACTCATTGGGTAGTCCAACGTGACAACCTTTTCACCAGGATTTTCAGCAAATTGTTGTGCCTTTTCAGGTGTAGTTAAGACGTAGGAAATGGCTTGATTCAAGCCCAAACTTTCCATAATACGACGACTTGCACGAATTTGACGCTGACGTAATGTTAAGTGACCAGGTGTTGTTGGCCCATAAGGCAAAGTCACAGGCAAATTGTCATAACCATAAAGGCGCGCAATTTCTTCAATCAAATCTGCTTCAATTCGTAGATCTGGTCGACGCGCTGGCAAGGTCACTTGAATGGTGTCCGCTGCAATTTGATAGTCCAGGGCTAATTGATCAAAAATGGCAGCAATATCTGCAAGCCTCAATGATGTGCCAAGAATTTGATTCACACGTGCCGCCGTCAACGGCATCACAATTTCTTCGTAAGGTGTATCGGCTGCAACCACTCGGCCACGGGCTACTTGGCCACCGGCTAATGCATCAACCAATTGTGCGGCATGATCCAAAGCCGTAAAGGTTGCATCCCAGTTCACGCCACGTTCAAAGCGAGCCGAAGCTTCTGAATGCAAATTATGACGACGTGCCGTAGCGCGCACCAAACTTGGATTAAACACAGCACCTTCCAAAACGATGTGTCGTGTCGTATGGTCAACTTCTGAACTGGCACCACCCATGACACCAGCCAGCATCAGTGGTTCATCAGCAGTGGCAATCACGATGTCTTCATCCGGACGAAGATCACGCGTTTGGTCATCCAACGTCACCAATTGTTCCGCTGTTTTAGCACGACGCACATGCACGGTTTTATCCGATAACTTATCCAAATCAAACGCATGCAAAGGTTGCCCATACATCAACATCATGTAATTTGTAATATCAACAATATTGTTAATTGGGCGCATACCCGCATTCCAAAGTGCTTTTTGCAGCCAGAGTGGTGAATCACCAACCGTCACGTTGTTCACCACGCGCAAAGCATACTTTGGCGCCAAAGTGTCATCTTCAATCACAACATCAACTTGATCACTGGCTAACGTCTCATATTCGACTAAATCAAATGCTGGCTCAGTTACTGGTTGCTTTAGCATCGCCCCAAATTCATACGCTGTCCCAATCATTGAGAGCATATCCGCACGATTAGGCGTTAAATCAGTATCCAACACGGGATCTGTCATGCCCAGCGCCACTAAGGCATCATCACCAGGTTGCACACCATCATTTGGTCCAAAGACATAAATACCCGCTTCAAAGTCTTTCGGTGCAATTTTATTATCAAACCCAATTTCTTGTAAGGCTACTAACATCCCATAAGACATTTCACCACGTAGCTTAGCGGCTGTTAAGGTCATTAATTCGCCTGATTCGCGATTAATAATATGTGCCCCAACTTTAGCCAGAACAACCAATTGGCCCACGGCTACGTTGGGTGCCCCTGTCACAACTTGTACCAATTCAGGTTCACCAATATTGACTTGTGTGATAACCATGTGATCAGAATCTGGATGTGGTACAACACTGACAACTTCAGCAACAACAAGACCATCTTGTTGTTGCGCCAATGTCGTGACGCTATCGACTTCAACACTTGTGCGGGCGACTTGTTCAGCTAAATCCGCTACCGCTTGTTGATCTAACGCAATGGTTTGGTCTAAATAATCATTTAACCATGTTAAATTCGTTTTCATGTTTAGTTCCCCTTTCGGTTAAATTGTGACAAGAAGCGGACATCGTTCAAATAGAATTGACGAATATCGTCGACGCCATATTTCAACATCGCAAAACGATCTGGTCCCAAGCCAAAGGCAAACGCCGAATACTTCTCTGGGTCAATCCCGTCCATACGCAAAACATTGGGATGCGTCATCCCCGCACCCAACACTTCAATCCACTCAATATCTTCTGGCTTGGTATCTGGTGTCACTTCATTCCAAGACACGTCAACTTCAACTGAAGGTTCAGTAAATGGGAAATATGATGGGCGCATCCGGATTTGATGCTTTTCGCCAAACAAGGCTTGCATGATTGAGAGCAAAGTGCCCTTCAAGTCAGCCATTGTGATGTTTTCACCCACAACCATCCCTTCAACTTGATGGAATTGGTGTGAATGCGTCGCATCATCCGTATCACGACGATAAACCTTTCCAGGCGCAATCATCTTAAGGGGTCCCTTTGAAAAGTCGTGCTTTTCTAATGAACGGGATTGTACAGGTGACGTTTGCGTCCGTAATAGGATTTCAGGCGTAATATAGAACGTATCTTGCATATCTCTGGCCGGATGGTCCTTTGGCAAGTTTTCCCGTTCAAAGTTATATTCGTCGGTTTCAACTTCCGGTGAATCAACGGTATCATCAATCACTTCAAAGCCTAAACCTAAGAAATGTTGTTCAATTTCATCAATAATTTGTTGCAAAACATGGGGTTGTCCGACAACATGTGCACTACCTGGCAACGTCACATCAATCGTTTCGGCTGCCAATTGTGCCTCAAGCTTTGCTGCTTCAGCGGCCGCCTTTTTTTCCGCCAACAAAGCGGTAATAGTTTGGCGTACATCGTTGCCAATTTCGCCCACTGCCTTGCGGTCTTCTGGCGCAACGTCCTTCATCCCTTTCAGTAAAGCAGTTAATTCGCCTTTTTTACCCAGCAAACTGACGCGCAACGCTTCAATATCTGCGTCTGCGGCGTTAATTCGTTCTACGGCTGAAGCCTTTAATGCTGTTAGTTCTTCAGTTAAACTCATCATCATTTCCTTTCAATACGACGCCTGATGTTTTAATCACGTGAATAAAAAACGTCCCATGTTATCATGAGATAACATGGGACGTCTGATCGTGGTACCACCCAATTTTCTGACTAACGTCAGCTCTAAGTGACAATAACGCTGTCAAAACGTTGGTGATTAAACCAATCACTCCTGACTGAAATTCATCATAGACGCAAATACAATACTTTCACCAATTTGTATTGCTCGCTAAATTTGTTCTATCATTACTAGGTCATTCATCGTGTTTAAAACATATTTTACTGTTTTAGCACCTATTTTAGTAACTATTTGCCATAACGGCACAGCACTAAAACGCGCTAGACTACAACTCTAGTATATCATGCTAAAGCGTCTGTGTCGTCATGTTTTGTCTTGGCCACATTATTATATTGATCAGACCATTCATGAATTGCTGCCATCAACGGACGCATTGCTTCACCAGACTCCGTCAGCTTATATTCAATGAGACTAGAATTTTCATAAGTGACACGGTTAACCAACTGTACGGCTTCAAGTTCTTTCAGACGTTCAACCAACACACGGTCAGAACAGCCCGAAATCGCTCGTGACAATTCTAAGAAACGTTTTGGCCCGCTAATCAGCAACGTTTCAATGATCAGGCCATTCCATTTACGACCTAAAATCTGAAATGTATTGGTGAAATTCTCGCAGAGTAAATCCTCTGTATGTTCTGCTAATTTTGCCATCATTTTCCCTCTGAGTTATTGATGTGTTCATAGTAACACAAAGCGCGCAACTTGACAAAAAGTAAGTATTTAACTAAACAACGGTTATCGCAATGTTTTCGCCAAATAGAAGCAACCGAGGATGCCAGCATTATCGCCATTAGCCACTGGCACGATATAGTCATCCAATGGTGGCACTGCCAAATAATCATGCATTTGTTCCGCAAAGCTTTCCCGAATTAAGGGGAAAAGAATCTCACGGTGTGGCACGCCGCCACCAAGTACCACCTTTTCTGGACGCAAGATCATCGTATAATCCAAAATCGCTTGTGCCAAGTAGAAGGCTTCCATCCGCCATGCCAAATGATCATCAGGGATTTCCTTAGCACTCATGCCCCAGCGTTCTTCGATGGCTGGTCCAACTGCCAAACCTTCCAAACAGTTCGCACCGTGGAATGGGCAGTGCCCAGCATACGTGTCTTCTGGATGCTTTTGCAAGAAAATGTGACCGGCTTCTGGGTGACCATAACCACTGACAAGGTGTCCACCAGAGACAATACCGGCCCCAACACCCGTGCCGACTGTCAAATACACCATATTGTCAACGTCTTTGGCAGCGCCTGTAGTAAACTCAGCCCAACCAGCACCATTGACATCCGTTGTCCAGTAGTAAGGGATATCACGCCAAGCCTTCATCCGCCCTAAGAAATCATACCCTGACCAGCCGTGTTTTGGCGTGTCGAGGACATAACCGTAAGTCTTTGATTCAGGCACAATATCAATTGGCCCAAAGGCGGCAATCCCAATGGCGTCGATGTTATCATATTGGTCAAAGAACGCAATGACCTGATCTAACGTCTTTTCACCATCCAATGTTGGAAAGGCTGTCCGATCGATAATGTTAAAGTCTTCATCGGCAACAGCCACCACAAACTTTGTACCACCTGCTTCAATTGCACCTAATAGTCCCATGATTTTTTCTCTTTTCTTATCTCTGTTTTAGTCATTTGCTGTCATGATGATCACCATTTAAACCCGTATACACAGCAAAGGTGGTCATTGTGACTGTAGCATCCCAATCAAAAACCGTAGGCTGGTGACGCCAAGTCCACAGTTGCAACAAAACAACGCGCACCCGTTGCCGGACAGACTAACAATCATGACACAACTTGACTAAAATGTGTGGTTAACATTTACGGTACGTCGTGACGTTACATTGTCCATCATTGCTTTATTTTATCGTTTTGTTAAGCGCTTACATTATTAGTTTAATCGATTTAAATGACCAGTGTCAAGCGTTCGTCAGGATTAATTTTAGAAAATAATTCATCATATTTTTGTAACTTTCAGAAACAGATATGAAAACACGATAACACCACCACAATGCCGTGCAATAAAAAAAGTTGGCGCCACCACGCCAACTTTTTCTATTTTACAATTTCACAGAATTCTACAATTACGGCATCTGGGCCTTGGATATTAAAGAACTTAATCCCTTTGTCCCAAAATGCTAATTGTTGTACTTCTGAATCAATCAGATCAAAACCTTCAGCCTTTGCAGCCGCAAAAGCTGCTTCAGCATCTGTCGTGTCCAATGAGATATGGTTAATTGCACCTGGTTGATTGGCAACCGCTTCTTGGTACCATGTTTCAATCACAAGATTGTCACGTTGCATAAAAATGACTTGTCCAACTGGAAAATCACCAATTTTCGTAAACCCTAATTTTGTCCAAAAAGCTTCTGCAGCCGCCAAATCATGTGTTGGTATACCGATGTGTTGTAAACCTGAATAATAATCTGAAAATGCCATACTTGCCCCCCTCGATCAACGCGCTGATGACTTTATCGCGTGACCTGTCTTCCGGTTACGCTTCTTCGCCACCAACCTTCACAACAGCCTTTGACACCACACCAAGCTTGCCGTTCAAGAAGTCTTCAACAGTGGCATAGTCCAATTCATGTGAAATCAAAGGTTCAACATCCACCTTACCTGATGCCAACAAAGCCAATGAGTCTTCAAAGGCATTTGGATTGATGAATGAACCTTGAATCGTCAATTGCTTTTGGAAGACTTCATAAGTGTTCATTTCAAATGTGTCGTCTGGGCCACCCACACCAAACATCAACACTTGACCACCACGTGCAGCAGCTTCAATCGCTGCTTCTTGTGTCTTTGGTGAACCAACCGCTTCAATGACAACGTCATATTCACTATCAGGAATCTTGTCACCGGCCATTGTGTTAAATGTGCGCTTTGCACCAAACTTGTCCTTCGCCATGGCCAACTTTTCATCCACAATACCAGCCAAATCAACTTCGTGAATACCGTAAGCTTGCAAAATTTGGACAAACAATTGTCCCATGAAGCCATCACCAATGACAAGTGCCTTTTGGTATGGTGATACCTTCAACAATTGAATGCCGTGAACGGCACAAGAAATTGGTTCAACTAAAGCTGCCGCCTTCAATGACACATTGTCTGGGATTGGGTAAACAACTGAGGCAGGTGCTGTGAAGTAGTCTTCAAAGCCACCGTCACGCGTCACCCCGATAGCTGAGAGATGTTCGCATAATTCTGGACGTCCTGTACGGCAGTACTTGCATTGACCGCAGTAGATGTTTGGGTCAACTGCCACACGATCCCCAACCTTAACGTTTGTGACTTCTGAACCAACTTCGACAACCACACCTGAATTTTCGTGACCTAAGACGATTGGTGGCACCGCTGGTGCAGAACCAGGCAAACCAGCATACAACGCATGGTCGGTACCACAAATACCAGCAAAGGCTGTATGAATCTTAACTTCGTCAGGCTTGATTTCAGGTTGTGCAATTTCTTTCAATTCCAGTGACTTAATACCAGTCAACACTAATGCTTCCATGTTTTCCGCTCCGTTTTAATTGTGATGTTTTTAACTTATAAGACCATATTAACCCTTTTAAATAATTTGTCAAGCGTTAAGCAATTTTTTTGCTAAAAGTTTTGCCGCGAAAAAGTGTATAATAGAATGTGCTTAGTGATTAAAAATGCAACACAATTTTTAGCAGTAAACGGAGGTTTCAATGGTTGCAAAATTAAGTGACGTCGCCGAATTGGCCGGCGTTTCAATTACAACAGTATCACGCGTCATCAATAATTATGGTTCCTTGAGCCAAAAAACGATTGATAAAGTTCATGCTGCCATGCGCGAGTTGCACTACCAACCAAATGCCATGGCTCGCTCACTACAAGGTAAATCGTCACAATTTATCGGTTTAATTTTCCCTAACATTCAAAATCCCTTTTTTACCGCTTTAGCCACGGAAATCGAACAACTCTTATTTGAAAAAGGCTACAAAGTGATTATTGCCACAAGTGCCAATAACATTGAAAAAGAACAACAATATTTGCAAATGTTAGCAGCTAATCAAGTGGAAGGTATTATCACCTCATCACATAATCTCGGTATCGCCAGTTATCAAGATAATTTTCTCCCAATCGTGTCATATGATCGTCATTTAGCAGATAACATTCCGATTGTTCATGAAGACAATTATCGCGGTGGCTATCTCATTGGCGAATATCTTGTCTCTCAAGGGACTAAGAATCTGCTGGTATTATGTGACAACGACCCTTCTGCATCCCCAACCGCACAACGTTATGTTGGCTTTGCGGATGCGATTGCCAATAAAAGCCGCTTAATTGAGCACAGTATCAATTCTAATTCTAATGAATTTGCAAGTGCCGAAGAGATGGCAGAGATTGTTGACTTGATTGTGACGCAAAAAGTGGATGGCGTCTTTGCTTATAATGACATGATGGCTGTCCAGCTACAAAATGCGCTACGCCGGGCAAACATTCGGGTCCCTGAGGACGTGATTGTGGCAGGGTATGACGGTTCACCAATTGTCCAACAGTTGCACCCCAATCTCCCAACAATCGTGCAGCCAATCCATGAGGCCGCACAACGTCTCATTGACGTCCTATTTGCTGAAATTAATCATGAAGCATTACCAGACCTTGACATGCTCCCTGTTTCATTACACAAACCTGAATAAAAAAACACGTCGTCCTAAAAAGGCGACGTGTTTTTTTAATTGACCTGATTTTTTGGTGCTTCACCGTTTAAGACACGCACAACTTCTTGTGCTGCCGCTAAACCAACCGCATCAAACGCTTCAACTGATTTTGCCGCCACGTGTGGTGTGACAAAAACATTTGGTAATGTTAATAATTCATTATCTGGTGCAACTGGTTCAACCGTGACCACATCTAGCCCCGCACCAGCAATCTCCCCTGTCTTCAAGGCGGCAATTAAGGCCGCTTCGTCCACGACTGCCCCACGCGCAATGTTAATTAAGACGGCATTGTTTTTCATTTTCTTGAAAACAGCCGTATCAATCATATGTTGCGTTGCTGGCGTTGCTGGCAGCGCCAAGATGATATAGTCTGCTGTTGTATAAATCTCGTCTAACGTGGCCATACGCCCGTTTTTGACAGGCTTGTCATGTCGGGCATAGGCTAGCACGTTGACATCAAATCCCGTCAGCAATTCATCAATTTTTTGACCAATAGCCCCAAAACCAATAATGCCGACTGTCTTATGCGAAACTTCTTGCCCCGTCCCATTTGGCACGTTGGGGTCAGTAATGCTCTGTCGTTGTTGATAGAAATAACGTCCAGCCATCAACATATGCATGACAGCCGTTTCCGCAACCGCCGTTGCATTCGCCCCTGGCGTATTGGTGACAACAATATCATGTGCCGTTGCATCGGCCAAATCAACATTGTCATAGCCCACACCATAACGCGCAATCACTTTAAGATTTGGCATCTGTGATAATAGTTGCTCGGACAGCGGATGCATCATTAAAATCACCGCATCTACATCAGCTGCGGCAAGAAAATCGGCATCTGATTGTTGTGGATTTGAAATCACTTCTAAATCATGGGCTTTTAAATAATCAATTGCGGCTTGTGCTGTGCCGTCAAAAACGAGTACTTTTTGCTTTTGCATATGCTCTCCTTCAAGTCAGTACTTTTAAGCGACGTATCAGCGTGATACTACGCCAGTGCGTTAAATGACCCTGGCATTAAATCCGCAATCGTCGTTTGCACACTTTTGCCAGTATCATTAATCAACCAAATTGGCATGTCGGATGGGAAAAGTTCGACCATGACTTGTCGACATGCACCACAAGGGGCAATTGGCTCACTTGTGCGCCCGGCAACTACTAAACCAGCAAACTGGCGATGACCAGCTGCCATGGCACTAAAAATAGCAGTACGTTCTGCACAATTGGTGAGACCAAAAGAGACATTTTCGATGTTAATCCCTTTAAACACAGTGCCTGATGCTGTCAATAACGCAGCACCCACTGGAAAATGTGAATACGGTGTATAAGTTTCGTCAAGCGCTTCAAGCGCAACAGCCACTAATTCTTCGGGCGGTGTCGTTTGCATGTTGTTGTTCTCCATTTATTGTCCTATCATTTTACCATAAACATGGCAGTACCATAAGACAGATCAATGTGGTTACTTGTGAACTAACAAATCTGTCAACTGATCGAGACGCTTTTCAAACACGCCAAAGGCTTCCTTCAAATAATCCGCTTGCGTCATATCAACCCCTGCTTGGCCGATAACGGCTAATGGATAGTCTGAGGCACCGGCCTTTAAGTAGTCTTTATACGCTTCTGCCCCATTCTGGTTCAAAATACGGTCAGCCAAAGTCGTCGCTGCGGCTTCACCAGTGGCATACTGATAGACATAATAATTGTAGTAGAAATGTGGAATACGGGCCCATTCATACGCGATTTCTTCATCCGGGAAGAGATCTGGCCCATAGTACTTCTGGTTCAATGCTGCATAGTACGTGCTCATCGCGTCAGCTGTTAACGCCACCCCAGCGGCACTTTGTTCATGAATCCAATCTTCAAACTCTGCAAATTGGGTCTGTCGGAACACCGTGCCCTTAAAGCCATCAAGATACTGATTCAACACATAAGCTTGGAATTTTGGATCATCATTTGTCTTTAACAAATAATCCGTCAGTAGGCTTTCATTGGTTGTTGACGCAATTTCAGCTAGGAAAATTGGGTAATCACCATAATGATAAGGTTGTGCTTGGCGGGTCAAATAAGAATGCACCGAGTGTCCCATTTCATGGGCCAAAGTGTAGACGTTATTTAAGTTATTTTGCCAATTCAACAAAATAAAGGGGTTCGTGTCATAGGTGCCACTCGAATAAGCGCCAGTCCGCTTGCCCTTATTTTCCACCACATCAATCCAGCGTTCGTCAAAGGCTTTTTTAACCACGGCAATGTAGTCTGGTCCTAATGGTGCCAAAGCGGCCAACACAATGTCTTTGGCTTTGTCATAAGTGACATCAAAATCAATCTCATCGACCAGCGGTACGTAGAGGTCGTATGAGTGCACATCGTCAACGCCCAAAACTTGCTTGCGGAGTGATACAAAGCGATGCAACAATGGCAAATTGGCATCAACCGTTTCACGCAACGTTTCAAATACTGATGTTGGTAGGCTATGTGGCAGAATGGCTGCTTCCCGTGCTGAGCGATAGTGACGCACTTTCGCTAAATAGTTATGGCCTTTGACATGTGACGATAACGTTGACGCAAAAGTATTTTGCAAGGCAATGTAACTATCGTACAAGGTTTCAAACGCTTCTTGGCGCAATTCACGTGACTTAGATTCCAGCAACAGGCTGTAAAGGCCATTTGTCAATGGCACCACTTCACCCGTTTCAGTATGGACATCCCCAAAAGTCATGTCGGAGTTATCTAACGCACCAAAAGTGTTTTCTGACGCGTTAAAAATATCCCCTGCTCCGGCCAACAGTGCTTCCTGTTCTGCTGGCAAAGTGTAAGGCTTTTGCGCCAGAATTTGATCAAATAAATGTTGGTAAGGTTGCAACCCTGCCGTCTTCAAATAGTTCGCCAACGTTTCTTCTGGAATATTCAACACTTCTGGTTGGAAATAAGCTGTTGCTTCACTGACTTCAGACCAAAGCGCTTGCGCACGACTATTAAAAGCGGCATATTTTTGATTGGTTGTGTCTTGATCATAAATTTGGTGCGCATAGACATAGACTTTTTCTAATTGACGTTCCAAATCAAGATCAGCTTCCAGTGCTGCTTGCAACGTTTGGGCTGAATCACCAACATGCCCCACAAATTGCTTCAGCGCCTGTGCGCCTTGATAAACGGCATCATAGGCTGTTTCCCAATCGTCATCGGTTGCAAAAATGGAGGTCAAATCCCAAGTTAACTCTTCAGGTACTTCATCGCGTTGTAGTTGTGCCATTATTATTACAAGTCAGTGTCACGCATATAATCGGTGGACACCAACATTCCCTTCTTAAAATATCATACTTTATTTTATCACTATTTTCTCACTTGGCCTAATTTTTGTCGCAACGACCCATACCACACCGGTAATTCAACAACTAAGAAATAAGCACCATGCTGCACAATAAAGTGCTGCGCCACCATTTCTTGCAATAATGCCATCACTTGTTCTTGTTGAAAAGTGGGATGCCCTAAAACATAGGGTTTTAGTTTGGCCAGCATTACCTGCTGATGCAAAACATGGCCAACGCCAATTTTTTCTAACACTAACACACTCTGTAACCGCCACTGCCAATTGCTGATCGTCAGGCCAAAGGTTTGCCCCAGATGAATCCAGAGCGGTGCCTGCAATAATAAGCGTTGTTGCAAATAAAGATAGGTAATCAAGCGCTGATCTACCCGTTTTTGCGCGATGAGTTGTTGCAGTTTGTAAATTTGTTGCACCACATTTAGGCTGCGTTGTTTGTGCTTTGGTACTGTTGTCAACAACTGCGTGCTGACAATTTCACTGTAATTAACCCGACCAAAATCTGGTTTTTCAAAATGGGCGCGGTGATAAAATTTTTGCGTATCAGGTAAATAAAAGCACAATCGTTGATTGGCTAAAAATTTAACAATCGTACGTTGCGCCATTTTAGCCTGATAATAAGTGGCGCCTAAAATCCAAATCACGGTAATGTGCTGTTGGCGGTAGCCCGCATTCCGTTCATCTAAACGTTGTTGTGAGATCGGACTACACTGATATTCAATGGCAATACGCTGATGTGCGCGGGTGATTAAAATGTCAGGTCGTTGGTTGATGGCCGGAATAACCGCTTCCAAAGTGACTTGCCCGAATTTCTGACAGTAAGCTGCCAATTGTAATTTCCCAGCTAAATGTTGCGGTGTTTCATGGTCTGAGAAAGTGTGGCACTGCGCACCCGCGCGATGTGCAAAATGCGGTTGCTTAATCTCTCCCTGACGTAAGTAGACCGGTGCCAAACAACCAGGACAGTAAAACTCACCGGTTGTCCCAGCGACGTTAGCTTGCACATACGTGCCTTGCTTGTCTTGTGCGATAAACATCAAAAAACACCTCCTATTCATCATACGAATAGGAAGTGTTTTTGATGTTTATTTTGCAGTCATGCGTTTTTCAACCCAGCGACTAAACCAAGTCAACAACGTAATCAAAATGAGATACATGACCCCAATGATTGCCCAGACACGAAAACCTTGCGAATTACGCGCCACAATCAAAGAACCTGTCTGCGTTAATTCGAGCAACCCAATGGCTGATAGAATCGACGTATCTTTTAAGGTAATAATGAATTGGTTGATGAAACTTGGCACCATAATGCGCAGCCCCTGCGGCATCACGACCCGACGCATGGCCTGACTATAAGACAAGCCCAACGACCGCGCAGCTTCCATTTGCCCACGGTTAACAGCTTCAAAGCCACCACGAACAAACGCCCCTGTATAGGCGCCTTCATTTAGAATCAGCGTGATGATACCCGCTGTAAAGGCTGGTATTTTCACCCCAGTTAAACCAGGCAACCCAATATAAATAAAGAACGCTAAGACCATCAATGGTAGGCCACGGAAAATGTAAATAATTGTGGTTGCAATTCCCCGCACCCAGCTAAATTGACTCACGCCCATGATACCGAGTAAAATACCCCAGATTGAGGCAAAAATAATCGCAATCACGGTCAACACAATGGTCTGCCACAAACCGTTGAGCAGCGCTGTCTTATTGGTCCGTAAAATCCCAAGTACAGTGCTGTTATCACTTTTAGTGCCAGAGAACGTTGCTTGCCGGGCACCCAAATACTTCGCCACAATTTTATCGTACGTGCCATCTTTTTTGATGGCAGCAAAACCACGATTAAAGGCTGCTAAGAGGGCTTTGTTTTTGCCTTTTTCAACTGCGAAACCATAAGACCCAGCGTTACCAGGTTGATCTGGGTTCATGACCTTTAAGGCCATGCCATTTTTAATCGCATATTGAATGACGGGCATATCTTCAAATGTGGCCGCCGAATTACCAACTGCCACATCATTATACATAGTATCGGTATCGTTGAAATATTTGACCTGAAAACCATATTTTTTCTGTAGCGATAGGCCATATTCAGACGCTGCCGTTCCCGTCTTTAAAGCCACAGTTTGCCCTTTTAAATCTGCCAGTGATTTAATTTTGCTGCCTTTTTTAACAATCCAAGCCACCCCTGTTTTGTAATAAGGGGTTGAAAAGTCATAGACTTGACGCCGTTCTGGTGTAATAGACATACCGGCAATAATCCCGTCAGCTTGTCCGTTTGAGACCAGTTGCGCCGCAGAATTGAAGCTCATGGGCTTCATAGTATAGGTAAATCCTTCTCGTTCGGCAATGGCTTTCATCATATCTTGTTCAATGCCGACATAACGATTATTTTTATCCTGAAAAGTGAACGGCGCATAGGTTGCATCTGTCGTAATGGTGTAGTGTGGTTTATCAGCTGACGCGATTGGCGTCATCAGAAAAAACATGACTAATGTTGCCAGCCCTAAAATGTATCTTTTTAACATGATCATTAAAATTCTCTTCCTACATTACAAAAAAGTCGACCAAACGGTCGGCTTTTTCAATCGTTTGTTGCACGTGCAATTGTGAGACTGTCTATCAAACCCATTAGGCTTGCATGACTTTGCTCAAAAATTCTTGCAAACGTGCATTTTTAGGTGCGTTAAAGACTTCTTCTGGTGTGCCAGATTCTTGAATCTTACCTGATTCAAAGAAAACCACGCGATCGGCGACTTGCTTGGCAAAGCCCATTTCGTGTGTCACGATAATCATCGTCATCCCAGAAACCGCTAAATCTTTCATGACGTTCAACACATCCCCGACCATTTCTGGATCCAGGGCTGATGTTGGTTCAT
Source organism: Leuconostoc garlicum (assembly GCF_001998805.1). Lineage (NCBI taxonomy): Bacteria > Bacillati > Bacillota > Bacilli > Lactobacillales > Lactobacillaceae > Leuconostoc > Leuconostoc garlicum. The sequence goes on from NZ_CP016329.1 coordinate 197,664, forward strand.
CAAACAACATAATATCTGGTGACATGGCCAACGCACGAGCAATGGCGATACGCTGCTTTTGACCACCAGATAATGAATTAACTGACATATCAGCTTTATCACTCAAGCCAACTGTTTCAAGTAATTCACGGGCTTTCTTCTCGGCAGCTGCCTTGTCTAACTTGCCTAATTCAACTGGTGCCAACATGATATTTTCAAGTACCGTGTAATTATTGAAGAGGTTAAAGTTTTGGAAAACCATCCCAATATTTTCACGCACTTTGTTAATGTCTGTTGCCTTATCAGAAATATTAAAGCCGTCAACAATGATCGTGCCGTTATCTGGTGTTTCTAACTGATTCAACATCCGTAAGAAAGTTGACTTACCTGATCCTGAAGGGCCAATCATGACCACCACTTCATTTTCAGAAACGTCCAATGAAATATCTCGCAAGACATGGTTATCACCATATGACTTGTTAACATTTTCAACATGGACTTTTACTTTTGTTTGCGCATCACTCATGCGTGAATCCTCTTTTCTACCCAATTACTCAACCATGTGAGTAACGTAATCACAATTAAGTATATCACAGCGACAATGGCCCAAACGCGGAATCCTTGAGAATTACGTGACACAATCAAACTACCTGTTTGTGTCAATTCCAAGATACCAATGGCTGACAAAATTGACGTATCCTTCAAGGTAATAATAAATTGGTTAATGAAACTTGGAATCATAATCCGAATACCTTGTGGCATAATCACACGGCGCATCGCCCGGCTGTATGGCAAGCCCAAAGAACGTGCCGCTTCCATCTGACCGCGATCAACGGCTTCAAAGCCACCACGCACGAACGCACCCGTATAAGCCCCTTCGTTTAGGACCAGCGTCAAAATTCCTGCCGTTACGGCCGGAATCTTCATGCCAATAACACCTGGCAACCCAATGTAAATAAAGAAGGCCAAAACCATCAGTGGCAAACCACGGAAAATATAAATAATCGTACTTGAAATACCACGGACAAAGCCATTTTGGCTCACGCCCATGACCCCTAAAATAATACCCCAAATTGAGGCCAACACGATCCCAAAGACCGTCAACACAATCGTTTCCCAAAGACCTTGTAGGAAGGCCATCTTGTTGGCCTTCAAAATGCCCCAAACTGTGTTGTTATCTTTCTTACTACCGGTAAAGGTTGCTGCACTAGCCCCTAAATACTTGGCTACAATCTTATCGTAAGTCCCGTCTTCTTTAATGGCTGCAAAGCCCTTATTGAAGTCGGCAAGCAACTGCGCGTTCTTGCCTTTCTTAACGGCAAAGCCATACCAACCCGCTTGAATTGGTGACTTTGGATTCATCACCTTTAAGGCTGTCCCATTTTTAACAGCATATTGAATGACTGGCAAATCACCAAAAGTGGCTTGCGAATTATCATTAATCACATCATTATAAAGGGTGTCTGAATCATTGAAATAAACGACTTTAAAGCCATACTTTTTTTGGATTGACAAGGCATAGTCTGCACCAGACGTCCCTGTCTTAATTGCAACGGTTTTGCCCTTCAAATCTTTTAGTGACTTGATGTTTGATCCTTTTTTTACGGCCCAACCAATACCAGAACGGTAATAAGGTGTCCCAAAGTCAAAAACATTCTTACGTTCATCAGTGATGGACATCCCCGCCATCACCGCATCCGCCTGATCTGAAGCAACAGACTGAGTCGCAGAATTAAAGCTCATCGGCTTCAACGTGTAGGTAAAACCTTCGCGCTCAGCAATCGTTTTCAAGATTTCTTGGTCAATACCAGTGTATTGTCCATTTTTATCTTGGAAATCAAACGGTGGATAAGTCGCATCCGTTGTAATCACATAATTCGGCTTCTCAGCAGCATGTGCGTTCAGCCCAAATCCGACAAACGATAGCAAAGCTATCGCCACAATTAACAAATATTTTTTCATCTTTTCCATAATAAGTTTATTCTATCAAACCCAACCAGTGTCCAGTGATGTCATGTGAGCTTACATGACATGATTATCACATTCGTTATAAGCAATGACACGATATCCATAACAATTGACAAATAAAAAGCTCAAGCAAATTGTGGTGTACCCAAAAAGTTAAAGTAAAATAGTTTAGTTCATTAAGCGGCCAGTTGTCGGTATTCTACCGGTGAGTGGCCGTTTAATTTTGTTTGGATGCGTGTGTTGTTGTAATACAGTATCCACTTTTTAACGGCCTCTATCAACGCTTTAGCTGATGAATACTTGTTTAGTGGCCCGATTTCAACTTTAAGCTTATTGAAGAAGCTTTCCATCACCGCATTGTCTAGAGCAGTCGCACGACGCGACATGCTTTGGATAATGTGGTTTTTCTTTAGTGTTTTACGCCATGTTCTGTGGCGATATTGCCAGCCTTGATCCGTATGAATTGTTGTACGATACGAAAGTTTTGGCAGTTGCGCTACGAGCTGATTAAGCGGTTGTAAGGTAAAGGCGAGATCTGGACGCGTGCTAATGGCATAGGTAAGAATCTCATTGTTATACATATCAAGAATCGGTTCTAAATAGACCTTTTCACCAGTCGCTGAAATCTTAAATTCAGTAACATCGCTAGCTAATTTTTGTAATGGCCGATTAGTCTTGAAACGACGGTGAAGCTTGTTCTTCACACGTTTTCCTTCAGGTCCTTTGGATGAATCATACTGACGTGATTGCTTATTGTAGCCAACACCCTTTAGCCCCATTTCATGCATTAGCCGTTGTACTTTCTTGTGATTTACCGCTTTAAACGCTGGTTGTTGACGTAACTTTAAATACACTCTTCGCACACCGTAGTGATTATCAGCTTCCCAGATTGTCCTAATAGCCGCACGAAGGGGTGCATCAGGGTCATCATTTTTAAACTGTCGTTTCCAGTAATGCACTGTACTTTCTGCGATTGGCAGAACCTTTAGGATAGCCACCAATTTAAATTGCGCCTCGAGCCGGCAAGCTACTTCTGCGAGTTGTCGGTTCGTTGCTGAATCGAGGCTAATAATTTTAACGCTTCATTTTCAATCTTTAGTCGTAGGTTTTCGTCTTCTAGTTGGGCAATGTGTTTTTCAGTTTCTGTGAGCTGTTTTACTTGCTTAGGTTTCTTATTAGCCATTCTAGGTGATCGTCCTTTTTGAATAGATAATAACCCATTTGGCCCTAGTTGTGAATAGATCTTCTTCCACGAAACAATTTGGGCAATGCCTGTATAGCCGAACTTAGCAGCCACTTGACTATGAGAAGCGTTATTTTGAATGGCCCATGATGCCACTTTAATCCTAAATTCAGGTGTGATTGCTGGTGGATTAAATAATATATCTGATCCAAAACTTTTGTATGCGGCAATAAGCATGCGAAAGACACTGTTAGCAATACCATATCGAGCAGTAATGCCACGTATGGAATATTTTCCAGACAGATAATCTTGAATTGCCTGAAGTTTAATTTGTTTTGAAATTTTAGTCATAAATAAAACCCCGAAAGTTGCTTTAACTTTCGGGGTACGCCACAAATGCTTTGAGCTTTTGTTTGTCTAGCCTAAATTAAGGATGGACTGGTACCTTAATGTCACCAGCAATAATCTTCTTTTGCGCGGCTTCAACGGCTGACCAAACTTCTGGTGAAGCAGAGTCCTTGGCCAAGCCAACACCCTTTTCCTTCAAACCGTAAGTGATTGTCTTACCACCAGGGAACTTGCCTTCACGACCTTGGTTAGTCAATGATTCAACCGCGTTATCAACACGCTTAACAGCAGATACCAACGTGAAGTTTGACTTCTTGTTATCCTTGTCTGTGTAGTCACCGTCACGCTTTTGATCCATATCAACACCGATGACCCAAACCTTCTTATCTGAGTCAGCTGCCAACTTTTGGTCGGTTGCCTTTGCTTCCGCAAAGACACCTGAACCAGTGCCACCAGCAGCTTGGAAGATGACGTCAGCGCCACCAGCAATCATTGAAGCGGCAATTGTCTTACCCTTGGCTGCATCTGTAAATGAATCAGCATATTGCGTCATAATCTTAATATCTGGGTTTGTTGCCTTGACACCAGCAATGAAGCCGGCTTCAAACGTATCGATGATATCACCGTGCACACCACCGATGAAACCAACCGTGTTAGACTTTGTCTGCTTAGCTGCAGCCACACCAGCCAAATATGATGATTGTTCAGACTTAAACATCAATGAGGCCACATTTTTATCTGGCACAACAGCATCAATAATCGCAAAGCTTGTCTTAGGGTTAGCCTTAGCCACGGTATTCATGGCAGGTGCTGCAGCAAAACCAACACCATAAACTAACTTATACCCACCCTTAACGGCTGTTTGCAAGTTGGTCTTAATATCAGAAGAATCTGAACTTTGGAAATAATTATAACCGGTTGTGCCTTGCTTCAAGTTGTTGGCTTTACCATAAGCCTTCAAACCATTCCAGGCTGATTGGTTGAACGAACGGTCATCCACACCACCACCATCTGTTACCAGCGCAGCTGTGTAGTTATCTTTACCTGAAGTCGATGAACCACCACGTGTTGCTGCATAGATACCGCCACCAATAACGGCAACTGCCAGAATACCAATACCAATTTGTGCTGAACGTTGCATAATATTACCACGTGCGACTGAAGACAGTCACACATCTCCTCTAAATATTTGATATCCTTATTATCCAACTTTTATCTGATACAACCATGAAAAAACGATTAAAAACAAAAACTATAACCGAACAATATATTTTATTTTCATTTTATGTTCGTTTTTTACAACTTATTCAGAAAAAAAGTTCGGTTTTTGGTAAAATAGAGCCATGACAAATTTTATTACCCAAACAATCGAACCTTGGATGCCGCCTGGTGCCTTGAAAGCTAAAGCTGATTATGCCGCCATTGCGCAAACAGTTGGCTGGACACGCTTACCCCTGTATCGCTATAACGATACCCGCTTTGATCAAGCAACCCTGATTGCCCATATTCAGGAATGGTTAGCCCCTGTCAAAGCCAACGACCTGGTGGTCCATCAATTTCCTACCTACATGAGTGCGCAATTTGAACAATTATTTGTGGCGACGCTCCAAGAGCGGCAGGTGCGGCGGGCGCTGGTCATTCATGATATTGAGCCCTTACGCCTCAATAAGCTAGATCCGTGGGAATTTGACGTCCTCAAACAATACGACACGCTGATTGTACATTCCGAAGCGATGCGTCACCGGTTAGAAGCAGCTGGTATTACCAGTCATTTCATCATTCAACCCTTATTTGATTATTTGGGTGCTAGTGTCACGCCGGCACGTTTTAGTACACAAATTAATTTTGCGGGGACTTTTCAAAAATCACCCTGGCTGCAAATTTACCGCGCAGCCCCAATCACGTTATTTGGCGCGAAACCTAAAAAATGGCGCGCTGTTGATTTCCCCGAAAACATTGCCTACCAAGGTAATTTTGACCCCGATGAGATCATTAATCAATTGACGCAAGGTTTTGGGCTGATTTGGGATGACGACTTTGACGATAAAACCTATCAAACTTATACCAAGTACAACGCGCCACACAAAGCTAGTCTCTATCTACGTGCTGGCTTACCCTTAATTGCTTGGTCGGAAAGTGCCATTGGGCAACTGATTACAACCCACAATCTTGGTTTCACCATTAATCACTTATCAGAACTCACGGATAAATTAGCACGGGTCAGTACCGCAGATTTTTCAACTTGGCAAGCCAATGGCGCTGTCATTGCGGAAAAACTCCAGCAAGGTCTGTACACCAAAGCCACTTTAACCACATTAACGACATAAAAAAGGTTGCCATATTGGCAACCTTTTTGATTAAGGTAATAACCGGAATCGAACCGGCGATGACGGTTTTGCAGACCGTTGCCTTACCACTTGGCCATATTACCATCATAGACGTTGTTCACACTGCTGATGTTCATGCATCAATCAGCTGCGTTTTTTCAAACACAACAACGTTTATTATTATAGGTCAAAATCACTAAAATTACAAATCTTTTGCTACTTTACGTCGTCTTCAACGACTTGACCAGCGACAACTTGAATATTTGGTGATACTGAGCCATCAGCCAACCAGACTGGCGTTTTCGTTTTGGGATCCCACCACCCTTGAACGCCAGGTCGTGTATCCAAAACTAAGTCCGTGCCATACGGCAAATCTAAGATATGGCGCAAACTCGGTTCAATGGCTAAGGCTGTCTCAATAACCAACGGCATAAAGTTGGCCGGATCAGCGTTCCATGCCTCTGAATCATTATCGGCAAATAAAAACCAGCCGGTATCTTGTGGTGTGGTTGGTGCCAACTCCCGATAAACCCAACGCAATTTTCCTGAGCCATCCACCAGATGTTTCGATGCTAAAACGACTGCTTCGGGTTGATGAAATACTGATCGCATAACTATTCCTCTTTGAATTTACTGCAACTATTATACCGTAAAACCACTTAACCGCAAAATTTGGCGCTTTAACCTAATTTATTTTCAAGCAAAATTTGTTGCATGGCTTTTTCCATTTCGGGTGTTCGTACCCACTCTTCCCAGCCGTCATATTCTAACGGTAACAGGTTGTAGTGCGTGTTGATATACTGTTCCAACGCTTCCACACTCGCTGATCGCGCAATATTCATCTTAAGAATGCGGACACGCTGAATGTAGCCATGCTCCGCTGCATACTCAGCCCGCCCATTATGCATAATATTCCCCAATTCAAAATAAATTGAGCCATCTAGACGCGTAATTTCTTCAATTAAGTTAAATGTTTCATTCATCATGTGTTATGCCTACTTTTTGCTGTCGCATCGCCGTTCGCACGACGAGCCAACTTGCAATCCAAATACTTAATAAAATCCCCAACATCCCAAGTAACATTGTGACAACTTCCGCCATGAGTAGCTTGGCATTAAAAAACATTGCCAGCGGATATCTTAGGCGCACAAACCAAATAATAAGGGGCAAATTAGCCCCTAAAACCCCAAAAAATAGGGTATTGATTGCCGTGCCCAAAATTTGCCCACCAATGATGCGTGCTTGCCCATATAAGCCTGTGGCTGACATATCTGGTGTTCGTTCGACCACTTCAGCTAAATCTGCCACAATCGCCATCGCTGCTTCCGCAACAGCACCGAGTACCGAAATAACCATCACGGCCAGGGCGATGTGACTAAATGATAGGCCAACCGTCATTGACAGCCCTTCCAACTCTTCCGAATTTTCGGTCGTAAAGCCTTGGAATTGGCCAAAGTACTGCATGACACTAGCCAGTAGCATTAAAATGGCCACGACAATGACACTCGTTTTAAAAGCCACATTAGTGACCGCCACATCATCAGCACCTAAATAAATCGCAATCGCTAAAATAATCAAACTTGTGATACCGATGACGATATAGGGATTAAATTGCCAATTGATTAAGACGATGAGAATAAATATCGCAAAAAAATTACAAATGAGGCCAATAAATGCTTTGACGCCTTGCCCCCGACCCACAAAAATCATCAGGCCGAATAAAATGAGTAATAATAAGCCAATTGCATTCATGCCTTCACCGCCTTTCGTGACATCGCCCAACCGACAATGACACTCGTCACCGGTACAGCTAAGACAATCCCAATGCCAGAAACAACTGTTTGCAAAATGCCAAGATTCATAATTTGATCCATAATGTATGCCCAGTTATTACCATTACGCAACATCAAAAAGACCATTGGCAACGTCTCGGCAATAAAGATCATAAAGAGCACATTGACTAAAGTGCCCATAATATCACGACCAACTGACAGGCCCGCCTGCCAGTAATCACTGAATTGTCGCGTCACGTTTTCGCGTCGCATACCAAACTGCATTGCCACAATATCAGCTGCTTCATCCATCACCGCGCCCAACACGCCAATCACGGTTTGCGCCATAAAAATTGATTTCGGCAGTTGGGTCACATACGACATGGTCTCAAAATGTACCCCTTTACCATGTGTCACGGCTAATACGGCAAATAAAATGAGCATGGTTAAGCCGGTCGTCACCACTGTTGCCAGCAACGTTAACGTCATCTGTAGTGTTTTCCCAAGTACTAAGGCCAAACTGGCAATAGCTAAGCCCAATGCGAGCACACTAAAGACCAACAAAACGTTCGCATTTTTATCCTGGATATCAACATGAATGGCCACACCGAACAACACAACATTTAACACTAGGCTTAACAACAACCAACTCGTGGCGCGCCAGCGACTATAAATCACCAACAGCCCAATAAATAAGGTGGCCAAAGCCCCTATCAAGGCATCACGTTTTAAAGATAAAATGTGGATATTGCCACCAACATTTTCTAACAGCAATTGATCCCCGACACGATAGCGATTCGTGATGACTTGCGAATCAGCGTACGTATTCGTGAGCTTGATGGTTTGGTTGCGGTTCAAGATTGCAACCGTTAAGTGTTGCGTCATCATCGTATCGCTATTATTATGTTCATCGGTGGTGGCCTGGGTCACTTTTTCCGTCATTTGGGTGACTTGACCAACTGGTTCCTGATATAAAAACGCATCATGCCGCAGAAAAAACCATACACCAACAATGGCGAGCAACACGATACCATATTTTTTTGCTGACTGTCGTAACATTATCTTTCTAACCGTCTATTTTTCCCAGTGACTGGCACCAATCGTGTTAAGAATTGAATCCGTTGCATTAATCGTGCCGCTTTACCAGGATCACGATCATCACGCGTTTCCGCCAAATAAGCCGTCAGTTCAGCCATATCGAAATTCGAGGTGATAAACGTGGTGAGTTCATTTTGCATCCGATATTCTAGAATTACACCTAAAATATCATCACGAATCCACATGCTGAGGTTTTCCGCACCGAGATCATCAATGATCAACACCGTCGCTGTTTTAGCCTGGTTAAGTAGCCGTTCCCGTGCCGCATTATCCTTGCCAATCGTGTTCTTCAAATCGACTGCAAATGATGGGAAATGCATCAACATCACATCGATATTGTTAGCCGCTAATGCGTTAGCCAATGCGCCCATCAGATAGGTTTTTCCCACACCAAAATCGCCATACAAATACAAACCTTGAACATAGTCGTCTTGATGTGCCAGCAATTTAGGCAAGATATCCACAATTGCTGTAATCACTTCAGCACGGCCAGGGTCCGTGGCAATCGTTTGCAAATCAGCGTGACGAATGGCTTTAGGCATTTTATAGGCCGTTAAGCGCTCTGCTTGCATCCGCTGTTGCGCCGTTTTTTCATTGGCCACATAACGGACATGCGGATAGCCTTTTTCAATCTCTAATTGTGGATAATAGCCTGGATAAAGCGCTTTTTCCCCACGTGCGATACGTTGTTTTTGTTGCACAAATTCATACAAATCCATCATTTTCAGTTGAAAAGCATTGGCCCGCAGCGCATCTTGATGCTCAGCCCAAAATTGCCGCACATCCGCATCATCTGCAATCTTTTGGACAATATCAGCCAACTTGGTGTCGTCAATTTTAGGATACTTTTGTTGAAACTGTTTGAGTACTTCAGATAAATTTTGCATATTAATTCTTCGTCTTTATATTCTTTAATTTAGCCAATGCGGCCGCCACATCATCGGTGCTGACTGAGGGGTTGGCTGTCGTATCGGCGGCTGAAGTGGTTGTGCTTGGTGCTTGCTTGACAAATTTTGGCGTCGTCTTTTGCGGCTTTTGTTGGCGGCTAAAGCGCTTTTCTTGGCGTGCTTGATTAGCTTGCTGGTGTTGTTGAATTTGAATCAACGCTTTTTCTGGTGAATCAACCTGATTTTGTGTCCAAGAATCCGCAATCGTCGTCACTAAGGCTGGCTTGAGGTTATCATTTTGCAACCCAATCAATACATAATGGACCAAAATGTTGACCACGGCAACTGGCAAAACGCTTCGGGCAATCAAATAATCAACAACATCGCGTTCATTTTTCAGGACAAGCCCATTTTTAAGCGTTGTTTTCACATAGGCCAAAAATTCCTGTGCTGGAGTGTCGCGCGCAATGGCAATCAAAGCGCGCGCCTCGGCATTTTTAATTTCCGGTACCGTTGACGCTGTTGCGACCAACTTGTCTGCTGATTGCGGCCGTGGCGCCGTTTGTTGCCGCAGTAAGCGCTGGACTTCTTGGGTGTTAATTTCATGTGTATCCAGTGTCACACTTTGGTTCACAATCCCGGCTAATGTTACTTCGTCCACACCATACGTCAAATGCATCGCCACTAAGAAATTCCGTTGCTGTTGCAAATGCGGCGCTGCCACGCCCCGTACCATATCGGCAAATGTCTCAAACGCAAACGTCACTGGTTCAGCACGCACAACAGGTTCTTGGTAAGCAAGTGGCGTGGTTGGCACGCTCACATCGTTTTGATTTTGAAAGACTTGTAAGAAACGTGCGGAAATGTCTTCGCCGGCCAACGTCGTTTGCCCTTGCACATCGTAGCGCTTTTGCAACGTGAGATAACGCTCTTCGCCAACAAATTTGTACAGTAAACCGGCCAACAGCTGTTCTTTAAAGAATTTGTCTGCCGTCAAAGGCGTCAATAACCGGTACCCATAGACTTCACCAAGTGCGTCACGTTGATACAAAGTTTTAATTAATCCTGCTGCTTCAAGGCGTCGTCTAAATTTAACAAAGTTGGGTAAGCTAATATTCAGACTATCAATGATAAAATTATGGTCTTGCCGCGTCACCTGTTCTTGGGCAAAGGGTAATTCATTGACCAATAAATGATACAAGGCGTAACTTGTCGCACCGATGAAGGGTAAATACAAGTTAAAAACCCGCGACAAATCATCAGCGGTAATCAAATGATCACTCTGAACGAAAACCCCTGCTGATGCATGAAATTCAATTGTCTCATTTGTTGGCGTCATATTTTGGTGCAAGTTCCTTTAATTCAGTGATGAGTGTTTGGACCTGAGTCGTTAGTTGGGCTTGATCTCCATTATTATCAATCACGTAGTCAGCTTGAGCAACTTTCTCAGCCAACGGCATTTGTGATTGCATCCGGGCCTGCGCTTGTTGGACATCTAGCTGATCACGTGCTTGCAACCGCGCGAGTTGCACGGCTTCATCTGCGGTGACAACGACAATTTTATCGACACGATTTTCTTGATGATAACCACGTTCAAACAACAGCGGTACATCTAAAATGAGAATCGGCGTCTGTTGTTGCCGCCAAAAGTTGATTTTATCTGACATAGCAGAACTAATAGCAGGTTGGATAATACGATTTAACCGGGCTAGTTCCGCCGGATTGTTGAAAACGCGTTCACCGAGTAGCTGACGGTTAAGCACCCCATTATCAATAATGCCAGGCCCAAACGCAAGTTTTAGCGCTTCTAACGTATGTGTCCCTGGTTCAACAACTTCCCGTGCCACAATATCAGCATCAACAACGGGAAAGCCTGCCGCGCGTAACTGCGCACTCACTGTTGATTTGCCAGTGGCAATCCCACCTGTAAGACCGACAATCAACATTACTGTTCACCACGCTTAGCCAATGCCATGGTAAACAAATGGCGTGAATAAGCGACCCGCGTGGCATTCAAATAAGGCACAACGTAAATATAGGCCAAACCAACCGTCAAAATACCGAGTAAGTGCCAACCAATGAAACTCAATTCAAGCAGAAACAGTTCCCACTTACGGCCATTCATGACACGGCGGCTAATCGTGATATAATCTGTCAACTGGCGTTGACGTGTCCCATTTTCAAGATCAATCTTATACGCAAAATACGTTTGCGAATAAGAGAATAATTTAATGATACCGGGGATTACAAAGAGTAACGTCCACAAAAAGAGCAAAACACTTTGCACAATCGTTAGCAAAAACGAGTGAAACACATTACCACGACGAAAAATTTGGAACGTCTCTTTGAGCGTTGGCTGTGACAATGGCTTTTCAAACCAATCAATCAATGTCCAACTGGTGGTCCAAATAAACATCATCTCAATCGCACTACTTAAAATATTTTCGATCGCATCATTAATTTGTGACACCGCCGAAGCGTTATCTGCCACTTGTGGCGAAGGTGCCGTTGCAAAGCCCCAGAAAGCATAGGCCGCTAAACTCATCATGTAAACAGATACGATGCTTAAAATAATTGGGATAATATTGATTTTAATGGCCGTACGATAGCGACCACGGTAAAGGGCCCGTGCTTCACGCTTCACTTCACGAATACTAATTGGTTCTGTTGAATTCATTATTTCTCCTATGTCGTTGGTTCTTGTTTAATTTGACAAACTGGGCAAAAAGTCGTGCCCCGTTGACCGACCTTAATTTTAACTAATGGGGTGCCACAGCGCAGGCACGGCTGATCAACGCGGCCATAAGCCTGCAATTCATTTTGAAATTGCCCAACCTCGCCAAAAACATTACTAAAACTATGGACCGTTGTGCCATGATGTGCGATGGCGCGTGCCATCTCTGAAATGATATTTTGCCGTAAGGTCGCTAATTGCATTTCCGACAACAGATTAGCGGGCGTCTCTGGATGAATCTTACTTTGCCATAAGACCTCATCGGCATAAATATTGCCAATACCAGCAATTTGCGTTTGATCCAACAAAAACGATTTCACTGGTTTTTTGGAACGGGCAAATTTTGCTACCATGTCTGCTAAGGTCAGGTCTTGCGCTGTTGGTTCAGGACCAAGCTTGCCCAAAGCCGGCACAGCCAGCGTTTCCTGATTGATTGTCGCTAGCACCATACGTCCAAATCGGCGCGTATCATTATAGAACAACACCCGTTCATCAGCGAGTTCAAAAATAATTTCCGTATGCTTATGCGGGGTTGCATCAATCGGTTCAACCGAATATTGCCCTTCCATACGCAGATGCGAGACAATGGTATGCCCATTTGATAACCGCAAGAGTAAATATTTTCCGCGACGATCAACCGCCGTAAAATGCGCATTGCGTACCCCTGTGATAAAGGCTTGTGAATCACCGGTAATAACCTTTGGATAAGGTAACTTCACTTGGGTAATTTGACTACCAATAATTAATTTTTCTAAGCCACGACGGACCGTTTCAACTTCTGGTAACTCTGGCATACACACCTCTTAACACTTATCTATCAGCTTTTATCATTCAAATGACTGGGTTTAAACCACTTTTTGCGATTCAAACCAATCGCCATGCGTAATACTAATTTTAACACATCCCATGAGGGATAAATGATATCCAATCAAAAAAGCTGGGGCACCAACAGATACCCCAACTTATGTTGACTGATAAATTTATGCCAATTCGGCAATGGTAGCGCCATCACCACCAGCATTCGCGTTAGCAAAACGGAAGGATTTGACGCGGCGATCTGACCGTAAGAACTCTGTCACACCCTTACGCAACGCCCCTGTCCCTTTGCCGTGAATGATTTCTACCGCACCTAAATTCGCCAATACGGCTTGATCAAGGTAACGATCCAACTCCGCCAAAGCGGCTTCATAGCGTACACCACGCAAGTCCAAGCTTGATCGGGCTGACACACGAGCTGAACCACCCGCTGTCGTAGTTTTGACAATTTTTTGTTGTTTTTTCTTTTGTTTCGTTTTTTGGGCCTTAGTCGTGGCTTCCGTCTTCACAATATCGTCTTCATCAACCAGCATCTTCAAGATGCCCATCTCAACTTCCCATTGACCGTTACTGTGTCGCTTCACTAGCGTTCCCTGTTGCCCATAAGATTGCACGACAATCTCATCGCCAGCAGCCAATTGCTTGGCGCGCTTAGCCTTTTGCAACACCTTATTTTTTTCCAAACTATCATTTTGGCGGAGTTTATCCAACGCCGCTTTTTTAGCTTGCAAGGCTTGTTCACTCAACTTACCAGTCTGCTGACCAGCATTCAAACGCTCCTTACGAATCTCTGAAATGAGTTGTTCGGCTTGCTTTTTCGTCGCGGCCACAATATGGTTGGCTTCATTTTTAGCATCAAGCACAATCCGTGCACGGTCACGTTCTAGCTGTGCCTCTTTGGCAGCCAAAGCTTCCGCTTGCTCAGCTGTTGCTTTCAGCTGCATCGTCAGTTCAGCATCATGCTGTTTAACCGCCTCACGTTGTGCGACCAAATCAGCAATCATTTGATTCAAATCCTGATCAGATTTATCCGTTAAGGCCGTCGCTGCCCCAATCACATCATCCCCAAAGCCTAACCGCTTAGCAATCGCTAAGGCATTTGATTGTCCTGGTACGCCCATCAAGAACTGATAAGTTGGCTTCAACGTTTCCACATCAAAGACCATTGAAGCGTTCAGTGTTTCTGGCCGGTTATAACCATAGAGTTTTAATTCTGGATAATGTGTTGTCGCAATCACATAGGCACCCAAACTTGCCACTTTATCCAAAATGGCAATAGCCAATGCGGCACCTTCGGCCGGATCAGTGCCTGCCCCTAATTCATCAAAAATCACCAGCGAGCGATCATCAATGCGTTCTAACATGGACACAATGTTGGCCATGTGCGAACTAAATGTGGATAAACTCTGTTCAATTGACTGTTCATCCCCAATATCGGCAAAGACTTCGTGGAAAACGCCCACTGTTGATGGTCGCTTCGTCGTAATAAACAAGCCCGATTGCGCCATCAATTGTAATAAGCCCAAGGTTTTGATGGTAATCGTCTTACCACCGGTGTTTGGCCCCGTAATGATAATGGCCTTGTAGTCTTCGCCTAAAACAATATCGTTAGCGACCGCCACGTTTTTATCCAATAAGGGATGCCATGCTTGTTGTAACGCCACATGATTTTCTGGATCCACAACCGGTTGCATCGCATCTAAACGTGCCGCCAAACGTGCTTTGGCATTCACAAAATCAAAATGCCCCAAAATGGCCACATTACGGGCAATTTCTTCAGTGTAAGGTGCCAAGGCAGCTGACAATTCTTGTAGCACACGTTGCTCTTCGGCTTGTTCTTTAACGCGCAGTTCACTCAATTTATTATTGAGTTCAACCACTGCCTGGGGCTCAATATAAAGCGTTTGCCCAGTTTGACTTTGGTCATGTACCACGCCACCAAATTGACTACGGTATTCGGCCTTGACCGGTAATACATAACGGTCAGCACGAATAGTCACAATTGGATCACTGAGATACTGCGCAGTTTTTCCCCGCGTGTAGCCTTGCATCTTCGTTTTAACGGCTTGTTCATTACCAGTAATTTTGCCACGAATACTTTTCAAATCAAACGAGGCTTCATCATTAATGCGGCCGGTAGCATCAATCGCGATTTCGATTTGCTGGGTTAATGTCGGCAATGTCGCCAAGTTGGCTGCTTGTTCCGGCAAAACTTGTAGGGAATCTCCAATCGCTTCATCCGCCATTTGTTCAAAAAAGTGTGCAATCGCATTCGTATTCCGTAAAACGGTACTAAGCTCTGACAATTCAGTGGCACTCAAACTCGCATTAATCTTCAATCGCTTCAAATGTGGGGTAATATCCGCCAACTTGGCCAAAGGAATCCCACCTTTTAAGCGGTCAATTAAAACACCATCTGCCGTTTCTTGTAGCCAAGCGTTAATGACTGTCACATCCGTTTCCGGTTGTAATTGATCAGCCTCTTGACGCCCAACTGGTGTCGCTAAAAAGTCCTGTAATTGCGCTTTGATTTTGTCATATTCAAGTGTTGTTAAAACTTTTTTATTCATAAATTTTAATACGCCCCCGTTCTGATTCAATAATTTACCGTGTCATCAGGTAGGTCATTTATAGCCACCAGTGATAAATCTGTTCTGCAAAAAACGGCACGCCATCCAGTAATTGGTTCAACAATGGTGTGCTTAAAAATTGATCTTGGATCCACACATCAGGGACAACCGAGAGCACTTGGAGGGCAAAAAAGGCAATCACAACCCCAATCACACCATATAATAATGCCCCTAAAACGCCATCAACCCAACCTAATATTGGGATATGCCGGATAACGTGCAAAGATCGCAGTACAAAATGACTGACTGTCCCACCTAGAATGAGTAATAAACTAAACGCAATGCCTGAACCTAAAAATTGTGAGCCGTGACTCACAACATCTTGCGGCACCGTAGTACGCACAAACTGACCCGCCAGAAAACGTGACAAGAACTGGCCAAACGGTTGCGCAAACTTAATGGCAATGTACCACACAACCACCCACAATGCTAAACGCAATAGGCCGTTAACGAACCCATGACGGTAGCCCGAAATCAACCAGAGTAGCACAAAAATGATGGCAATCCCAAGTAAAATCATGTGTTTGTCCCTTGTTTAAATAATTTATCCGTCGTCCGCGCGTGACTTTCCTGCTTGGCATCATCAATAATTGAGCTAATCGCATTACGCGGTGTGCGCTTAGCCGTGGTCTTTGGTGCTTGCTGCAGTTGGGCAATTTCTGCCTCTAATTTCGCCACTTGTTGTTGCAACGCATCGACTTCTGCCTGTTTGTAAAGCTGGTCTGACAGGGCGTTAAATGTCAACAGTGTCAGTTGATCAACGGGCGCAAGCTTTGGAGCAACTGTTTTAATTTGCGTCATTTGCTTGTTAAACAGTGTTTCCGTTGCCTTAAAATGTGGCAAGCTTGCGTGCCCAGAAATTGTATAATTTTTACCGGCTAAATTTGCCCGATATTGTCGTTTCTCGTTTTGATAAGCCATTATTTTTATCCTTATAATATCTCATCCATTATACACCATATTTCAGACGGCCAAAACTGCTATAATGACTAGTATGCAAACTGTTATTCAAGTGACCCCAACACAATTAAAAAAAATCACCGATTACTACGCCAACATGGCGACGGGCAAACAACCCACTGGCGCTATTTTTGTCGCTAAAAAAGGCCCCACGACCATCACCGCATATCGCTCGGGTAAAGTCATGTTTCAGGGGGCCAATTATGCCCAAGAAGCAGCCCGCTGGCAAACACCGGCACAACAAAACACCACCCGCCAAGCCACCGGCAAACAAGCGACAACGCCTGGTGTCAATATTCCCCAAGGGTTTGCCAATTGGTCCGTTTTAGGTTCGGATGAAGTTGGCGCTGGTGCTTATTTTGGCCCACTCACCACTGCAGCAGTCTACGTACCAAAAGACCAGCTTGCTTGGGTGCGACAACTAGGAATCGCTGATTCTAAAACATTAACCGATGCTAAAATGCGACAAATTGCGCCCGAAATCATCGCCAATTTGCCGCATCATGTTGTGAATTTAATGCCGGAAAAGTATAATCAAATGCAACCGACCAACAACGTGAATCAAATGAAGGCGATTTCACATAATTTTGTTCTCGGTAAAGTCCTAGCAAAAATTGCCCCAACAACCCCTGATGCCATTCTCATTGACCAATTTGCGCAGGCCAGTACTTATTTCAAGTATTTAACCCAAGCCCAGCAATCCCCAATCATCAAAGACAACGTCTATTTCACCACGAAGGGCGAACAGTATCATTTAAGTGTGGCTGCGGCCTCAATTTTAGCCCGTGTTGTTGAACTCGACAGCATGGCCAAATTAAGTGACGAAGCTGGCATATCATTGCCCATTGGCGCGGGCCGTCAGGCTGATGAAGCTGCTGCGCAACTACTTGATCGTGGTCTGGATTTAAACCATTTTGCCAAAGTGCATTTTGCTAACACCCAAAAAGCGCAGAAATTACGGCGCTAATTGAAACTGAATTTTTGGAGGAATAACGATGTTAAGCTTTCTGTTAATCCCATTCGTCATTATCTTTCTCGGGATTTATTTTATCGCATTCTTATTTACAAACACATTTGGGATTATCCCCCGTTTACTTTTAGCCATTGTTTTGATTTTGTTGGTCAGTTTTGTGATCAAAAACTTCTTTGCGATTGTTGGCTTGTTGTTACTGTTTGCGTTAGCCTTTTGGATCCGCATGCGCTTTATCAAACCACCCCGCGCGCCAGAAGACCCCAACACGTTTGAAGGCGACTTTGAAGAAATCAATAAAAATCCTTAAAGAAGCACAGCATATTGTGGTGTACCCAAAAAGTTAAAGTAAAATAGTTTAGTTCATTAAGCGGCCATTTGTCGGTATTCTACCGGTGAGTGGCCGTTTAATTTTGTTTGGATGCGTGTGTTGTTGTAATACAGTATCCACTTTTTAACGGCCAACACTTTTTTTGACTAACGCTTCAATCTGTGTTGCCACAGCTGGCGTTAATTCTGTGATAGCATAAGCTGTTGGCCACATCGCCGTCTCATCTAATTGCGCCGCATCGTTAAATCCCAACGTTGAATAACGGGCTTTAAACTTTGTTGCCGGTTGGAAAAACAAGACCGTTTTACCTTGCGAATTGGCATAGGCTGGCATGCCATACCATGTTTTGGGTTTCAGTTCCGGTGCAGTCGTTGTCACAATCTCATGTATTTTCAATGCCAAACGGGCTTCCTCGTCGGTCATTTCCGCAATTTTTTCCAACAAATCAGCTTCAGTATTCTTAGTCCGACGCAATTCTGCTGCGCGTTCGCGCATGGCTTCACGTTCAAAGTCTGAAAAAGTTGTTTTTTCATTCATGCTTAAAGCCTCACTTACTTTGGTTTTTATGTGTTGCCCCTAGCATATCGGAAAAAACACGAAACGACAATAGCGCTGCATAAACTGCTTTATCTTGGGTGGCCTTTTTGATATGATAGATAGGTCTGAATTATTAGTGAAATAACCAATGTTGCATATGTATAATCAATTAGAGTTGCACCAAATGCTTATCATCGTCTCCTGGCCAAACACCGTATCAAGACCACAATATCCCAAATAAAGGAAACGTTTTATGCCAGTCCCCCTACTTCAAAAATTCTTGTTTAGAATTTTGCATCACCCTAATACAGTGGCCATCGCACTGCTGAGTACAATGGTGATGATCATGTTGAGCTACAATACGATTATTCGCTTCGGTTTATCATGGCCCATCGTGATGACGATTTTGAAGGTTTACCCACTCACTGTGTTATTCATCTACTGCTTACGTACTTATGTGACATTGCCACTCGTGTTAAAGTTACACAATTATTTTCCAAAACACTTCACAACAATTGTGCCACGACACGTTTCAATTCCAGTTCTCGTGATTGCCGGTAATGTCTCTGTCATGATGGTCATTTTAACTGAAACCCATCGTCAACTTTACCCTTACTTTATTCCTGGCTACTTTGGTAACTGGGCTAAAACATTTTTTGTTGCTGTCCCTGTCTTCTTTTTTATCGTTCGGCCAGCCATTGACTACCTATTCAATAATTTAAAAATGAAATACCCGTCAATTGATTAACCGTGATCAGCTGCTATGTCTGATATAGCAGCTGATCACTTTTTTATTGCCAATAAAAAAACGCATCTCAATCGATGCGTTCTTATCTATCAAGCATAGCCAAGTTGTGCACGGTCAATATAAGCCGTATCTAAGAACCACATCTGGCGATAGTCACCAGTCACAATACCGTAAAGGGCGTTAAATCTGATCCCAATGCTTTGATCAAATAGTTACGCAAAATCCACGGTTCTTCAATGCGATCAACATCGAGTTGACTCACTGCCAGCACCTTTTCCGGCGTTGTGCCTAAGTCAGCAGCGACCTGTTTTAAAGCAACTTTGCTTAAATTTTCTTGTAATTCCTGCGCTGTTTGAGCGTGTTCTGCGCGATTAAGTGACATGTTTTTTCTCCTATTTTGCTATAGGCATAGCACTTTTTCAAAAAATGCCAACTCATTAGCTCTCAGATTGACCACTCATTTTTCAACGGTGATAACTTGATTGAAGACAATTTTTGCTGGGTAATTGGCTGCAAACTGCGGCCAATCGAGTTGGTCTTCTTGGTTTGGGTTCCCCGTTTTCACAAACTGCGTGAAATACGCCTGCATGTGTTCAGCGAGCGGATAAGCTTTGCTTGTGTCTACATCGGCCAGCATCGGTGCATTATCCCATTGGGCAAAATTGTTAAAAATAAACGGTAAATCAATACAATGACACGCCAACATCATAGGATCTTTGGCGGCAAGCGCCATGTCATAAAGATAGCTTGGTGCTTGTTGGGCCGCAAATCCAGTGATTAACGCCTGCGTTGGGATTTGGAAAATGTCAGCCGTTGTTTTTTGAATCATCTCAAAATAATTGGCTTGTTTTTGAACGGTTGGCTGTTGGAAAAAAGCAGTCGTTTCATTAGTTGTGGTACCAGCAAAGAGTTGTGTCTGAGCATTGGCGCGGTCCAACGCACCTTGCATAATCGAACCGGTAATGATATGACCATCGATATACGGATAAAAACCCGTTGGGACAGGATCGCCTGTCCGCTTTTGCATTTCTAATGCCACGGCACCCTGCGCTGTCACAATCTTTTCAACTGGCACTTGTGTCAATTCAGCCGGATCGTCTAAGTCCAGTTGTGCGAGTAAAATAGCCGTCAGCATCGCTGCTTTATCTTTGGTTAACGGTTCAGCAGCCCCTGGAAAACTCAATAAGCCAATCCGATTGATCAATTGACTGGCCATTGGCGATGCAAATAGGGCTAATGCATACCAAGCCCCCACCGATTGTCCGGCAACGGTTATTTGGTCGGGATCGCCGCCAAAGACCGCGATGTTGTCCTTGACCCAAGTCAAGGCCGTGATTAAATCATGGAGTGCCAAATTATCATCCGCAACCCCTGGTTGGTAGAGATGGCCCAAGGCGCCTAATCGATAATTAACGGTGACCACCACAATATCGCCATTTTCTGCCAAGCTTTGTCCGTTATACCAAGGTAAGGCGCCACCACCGGTCAAAAAGCCCCCACCATGAATCCAAAAAAGCACTGGTTTTTTCGTTTGTGAACCAGTTGTCCACACATTTAAACGAAAAGCATCTTCGGACTGATTTTTTTCTTCAGGTTTGCTCCCCATTACCGGCCCCAAGCGGTTAATATCTTGGTTAAATATCGGACCAGGCTTGGTCGCCAGTCGTGTCCCTTCCCAAGTATTTGGTGCTGCAACATACTTAAAGCGTCCTGCGAATTGTCCATAAGGGATATCGTAAAATGCGTGCGTCTGGCCTTCTTTTTTCCCAAGTAACTGCCCTTGGGCAACTTGTACAACCAATTCATCTGTCATGTGACACGACCTTTCTCGTCTTAATCCTGACGAATGCCTTGCATAAATGCGGCAATCACTGCATCAATATAGTCCGTATCTACAACCTCTGTATACAAAAATACTCTCAGATAAACTGCGCCAAATAACATATCCAATGCCTTATCCAGATCAATATCAGGCTTAATCACGTGCTGCGCTTGACCAGCTGTTAAGAGTTGCTTTGCTGCGCGGCGTTTGACTTCAAAAAATGTCGTTTGAAAAGCGGTCACACGCTCAGGTTGATCAATTAAAACGGTAATTAAGGCGCGACCAAGTGGCTGATTTAAGATGACCACAAGGTCCCCAATCACTTGGCGGAAGTTGTCCGCAATTGACAATGCTGGCTCAAAATTAACGTCAACTGTGGTGACGTGTAAAAAGGCCGTAAAGAGTAAAGCTTCCTTATTTGGCCACCAACGATAAATTGTTGCTTTACTCACACCTGATTGTTTCGCAATGGCTTCAATCGTCAAATTAGAAAACGGTACCGTATCTAATAATGATATGGTCGCTTGGATAATGGCTGTTTTGGCCGCCTCGCTACGTGGGCGACCGACTGATTTATCTTGTTTACTGGGATTATGCATTGTGCCCTCCTGTTAGGGTTAATTATAAAACGATACGTTTCGTTTTATAATAGAAAAAATGCTTAAAATACCATAATGGCAATTTTCAGGGTGTTTGCCTACCACTTTTCTGAGTGTTTTGTTATGCTAGAAGCAATGATTGATGTGGGTTATCCCACATAACAAGCTATAGGGGGAATTTAATCATGAATGAAAATGGTAAAACAGTGCCTGAGGAAATACGCGGTTGGAACTGGGGAGCATTTATTTACAATATCTTTTGGGGCATTGGCAATAAGACCTACCTGCCACTACTTTGTCTCATCCCTGTCTTCAATCTCGTTTGGATATTTGTCTGTGGCTTTAAAGGCAACGAATGGGCTTGGCAAAAAGGTGATTACCAAGATGTTGACACTTTTAAAGCCGTTCAAGCAACTTGGAATCGTGCCGGACTTGTCCAATTCATTATCGCAGTGATTCTTGGCGTACTTTATGTCTTCTTTTTTGTGACAATGCTCTCAACACTCATTAATAACAGCTATTAAAGTCGCATCAAAGATTAACGTGCTGTCGTACTGACCAACGTCAGCGCACGTTGGTCGGGTTGTACCGTGAAACCATTGTGATAATAAAATTGTTCAGCTGGTGTCCCCTTATCCGTTTCTAATATGATATGCGGGATATCAACTGATGATAAATCAGCTTTAATCGTTTCAAGCAAAAGGGTGCCGACACCCTTTTTTTGTTGGTCAGCAGCCACGAATAAGTCTAATAACTGGTATTCTACCCCACGATGCCACGGTCTAGAAAAGCCTAAGGCCACCCCGATAAGTTGTTTTGCTTCCCAAATTGCATAGCAACGATTAGTGTTCATTGCCAGCAAGCGTGAGATGTATTGGCTCACGTCAGGTAAAGCATGCGTTTCACACCATGGTGCTTGGGAAAATACCGTTTGATATAATTGTGCAGCAGCTGTGATATCTGTCGCAGTTAAGCGTCCAACTCGTTTTGTCATCCGTTACACCCTCTTTCCATTTTATAACTATGATATAATATTTCTAACACTTTTAACATTTAATTTTTGAATTACCCACCGCTCTCGTATACGTGCAAGCACTTATCCACGCTAAAAGATGTGCCCAGGAGTTGCATATGATTGCCACTAAACTGCCCTAACTTGCAGCCTTCTTTAACTGTTGCAAGTATCCCCGCACACATTTAGAGAAAAGAGAAAATATGTTTATTGGTCAAAACGTCAAGTTATCACACTATCATGAAGGTGATGGTGCACAATTCGCCACAGGGCAATGGGATGATGCGTTTAACAATCCCTTATCAACTGAGATGATTCATCCGTTCACCGCAGCCGATTGGGAAAAGATTTTTACCAGAAGCGCAAATAGCCACGACAATGTCGAGTTCACAGTCAGGAAAACCAGTGATGATCGTCTCATTGGTTTTGTCGGCCTGTTTGGAATCAGTATTCGTAATCACACAGCTGAACTTGCCTTAGGCATTCTTCAAAGTGACGATCGTGGCAAAGGTTATGGCACTGAACTATTAAACCTCATCTTAGATTATGGGTTTAACAACCTGAACCTGCATAAAATCAAACTCAATGTTTATCCTTTTAATATTGGGGCAATTAAGGTATATACACGCGTTGGTTTCGCCAAAGAAGCGACGTTCAAGCACGAGGTATTCTATCATGGGCAATGGGTCGACAACGATCGTTACGCTATTTTTCAAGCTGACTGGTATGCCAGACAAAAATAAACAACAAGCACTCGTTTGAGTGCGTACATAATTTTTTGCGACAACAACTAATTTCGCTTCACACAGGGCGCACGAGGCGTTAGCACGCACAATTCTCTGACAGGTCTCCTAAATATTTGTTATGATGGGTATATTGTTATTTGACGTCATGGCTGTATCATGCCAGACAAGCAACTGGTAAATGATACCTGCCATGCCACGTCTAATACTGCAACTACTTTAGAAATGTAAACTGATTTTATGACCCTCCGTAAGCAAAAAAGACCCAAGTTGAAAAAAGGTGTCCGTGTCACGATTCTCCTACTAGTCGTTCTCAGTGGTATCTTAGTTTATCAGGCTGGTGGTAAAGCATTCTTCGAATCATTGATCAGACCCGTTGTCTCGTTGTCTGAACAATTAACTCACCAACCAGATTCTGAATTAAAGCAGCAGTGGCAAGATATCCTCACAGATCAAGACGCTAACGTTAACATCGCGGTTTATAACCACAAAACGAACCAGACTACCGCTTTCAGCAATAACACGTCCGCGACCTACTACACCGCTAGTATCATTAAAGTGGCTGTTTTGGCTAACTTATTAAATAACCACGAAGACAATAACACATCATTGTCCGCTGATGAGCAAACCCTTGCTCACGACATGATCATCTTATCTGATAACCAAGCCACGACTACTTTATTAAACACCTATCAAGGTGGCTACACGGCACCCAACCGCCTTTTTAATCAACTCGGCATGACCCATACCAAAATGAGCACGGCTGCTTGGGGACTATCAACGACAACCGCAACCGATCAAATCAAATTATTAAACGCGTTGGCTTATGGTACCAAATCCCCACTCGATCAAGCAGATCGCAACTATGTCTTGCAACTCATGGCAAATGTTGCGCCCGACCAAGCCTGGGGCATGAGTAGCGAACTCGCTGACAATGCACAAGTTGAACTTAAAAATGGTTGGCTAGAACTCGATACCGGTTGGGTGGTGAATACAATTGGCCACGTCAAAACCGAGAATAGTAACTATACCATTGCTGTCTTAACAAACGGCAATGCTACCCAAGATCAAGGCATTGATTTAATTGAATCCCTAGCGGCGGTTACGGTCAGGCAATTAAATGCCGATTAACTCGCCTTGTACCACAGCGTAATAACTCAGAAAGGATTAAGCTGTTGTGAAAAAAAAGACTATAGTCAGTATTTTAGTTGGTGCTATCACAATCATTTTGTTATTGTTATTAACTAAAAATCTATATCCTGACGTTCTCTCATTAATTAACCCCCATACGCCTGCGGCAGACATTCGTGCGCAAATTCGTTCACATGGTATTACCACGGCCTTTCTATTAACTGCTACCTTGGCACTTTTCTGTCTGATTCCTGGTGTGCCAACATCAATGGTCGGTGTTTTAATCGGTGTCTATTTTGGTCCCGCTATTGGTATTTTATTAAATATCATCGGTACCTTTACTGGTAATAGTTTATCTTTTATTCTCATCAGCCATTTCAAGATCCTATCTAAGCCACACACGAAAAACCGATGGGTGCGATTTATCTCTTCCGCTAAACATCCCGCAATCATTTTAACGATTTCATATATGATTCCCATTATCCCGATGTTTATCGTGAATTACACCGCCAATAAACTTAAATTGCCTGATAAAGTAACCTATTTGTCAATGTTTATCGGCAGCATTCCATCTGCAGTACTGCTTAGTGTTGGTGGCGATGCCATCTTCCGTGGCCACAGTACACCAGAACTAAAAGTCGTCTTAGCTGTACTCGCTGTCGGCATTGTTGCCGTTATCCTTTTACGTCTCAAGAAGCATCAGCAACAAACACAGTCATAACCGTCAAATTTAAAATTTTTTCACGAATTAATACGATAAAAAACGCACCAGTTTCAGCTGGTGCGTTTTTTGTGTCTATGGCGCAAATTTGTAGCAAATGGTGCTGATGTTTTATTCTCACGTATCCTTTTTAGCACACTGAAAACACTGTCACACCAACGTTTTACATACAAAAAGCGATGACACCAGTATGCCTAGTATCCCCGCTAATATGGAGCCGAGGGGAGTCGAACCCCTGTCCAAACTGCCCGGTACATGAACCTCTACGCTTATAGTGTTGTCATTTAAGTTTCATGATTGATTCCGCCACAACACGAGGCTAACATCAATCACTAACTCGATTCATTTAACGCCGCTGTTCCGAATCTAAGCAACGACGCGATCTGACTTTTTATGACCTAACCTTAGACGCCAGCTACCAAGATTAAGTGACGCATCACTGTTTTTTAGGCAGCGATTGCGAAAGAGTTTTCGTTTTTTGCAGTTAAAATTTCTGCCCGTTTTAACGCCCGGATGGCGAAACGCAGTCCATGCCCTAAACAGCCTGTCGAATTCCAAAAACGACCCCAATTTAAGCTGCTCACGCAACAAATAAAAATACTGACAGCCGTCAGTATTTTTATTATACCATATTAAAACGCTCTAAACCGTGCACGTCGTTGCTTAAGTAATTCTTCTGGCGTTAACGCATTTAGTCGCGCAAATTCATCGTCTAATCGCTGGCGAATCAAATTAAAGACACGCGGATGATTCCGTGATTCGGGAATAATATATTCAATCACACCCTTTTCCAAAAGATCCTTAGCCGTGATACCCATGACAGCGGCGGCCTCATCAGCACGCTTACTATCTTTCCATAAAATAGATGCAAAACCTTCCGGTGACAAAATGGAATAAGTCGCATTTTGGAACATCCAGACTTGATCACTCGTGGCCAACGCCAAAGCGCCACCAGAACCACCTTCTCCATAAATAATGGCAATCATTGGCACCGTCAATTTCATAGATTCTAAAATAGACTTGGCAATCGCTTCGCCTTGGCCTTGCGCTTCCGCCGTTTTACCTGGAAATGCCCCTGGCGTGTTAATAAACGTCACAATTGGGCGATGAAATTTGTTGGCTTGTTGCATCAAGCGTTGTGCTTTGCGATAACCCCAAGGTTCAGGCGACCCATTGCGTTTGCTCAGCTTATCTTGAATATCAACACCCTTATCAATGGCAATGACAGTCACTGGCTTGCCATTTAAAGCGGCAATGCCACCAATCACCGACATGTCATCCCCACTCAAACGATCGCCATGCAATTCAACAAAGTCCGTAAAAATACCATCAATAATTTCACGCGCCAAAAAGCGGTCTTCACGTGACTTTTTCACCACTTCAGCTGGCGTTAATTCATGCTTAAATAATTTTAATCCAATATTGACTGCCATGTTATACCTCCGACACCCGATGCAACCTCACCAGTTTAGCAATAATGGCGCTCAGTTCAGGACGGGGCACAATTTGATCAACAAAGCCATTTTCTAGTAACGTTTCGACACGCTGAAAGTCCTTTGGTAGCTTCTCATGAATCGTTGATTCAATCACACGTGCACCAGCAAAGCCAACCAAAGCATGCGGTTCAGCTAACGTAATATCGCCTTGCATGGCGAAACTGGCCGTCACCCCACCAGTTGTTGGATCTGTCAGTACGACCAAATAAAGGAGGCCAGCTTCTTGATGCGCCGCCACTGCCGCTGACACTTTGGCCATTTGCATCAAGGAATTAATACCTTCTTGCATCCGTGCCCCACCAGAAGCCGTGAACAATACTACCGGTAATTTTTTATCCGTCGCATATTCAAACAAGCGGGTGATTTTTTCACCAGTCATTGATCCCAATGACCCCATCATGAAATAAGAATCCATGACGCCTAGCGCCACTTTTTCATTTTCAATTGTGGCCACACCGGTCAATACGGATTCGCCTAAACCTGTTTGTGATTTCGCCCGCGCGAGCTTATCCGCATAGCCAGGAAATTCTGGTGTTGTCATTTCAATGTCAGCATCCATTTCTTCAAATGATTGCGTGAGCAAATCGACACGTTCTTGCGCTTGCAAACGGAAGCCATAACCACAGTGCGCGCATACACGAAACGGTCCCAATTGCTTATTGTACATTTGAACACCGCAATAAGGACAAGCTAAGAAAAGCCCGTCTGGGATGCGTTCATTGACCGATGCATCCCGCTTAATTTTAGCGGTTGATTTTTGATTATCGTATAAATCCATCTTTATCCCGTGTCCCAACACCGCAAACTCACCAGTTGGGACACATGCCTCCTAATCACTTTACTTAGCAGTCCAGAACTGCATATGGCACTAATATGATAATACCGCATATGTCGGCCATACGCGGTATTATTGTTTATTCAGTCGCTGGCAAACTATCAAGCCAGCGTGGTAAAAAGTCACTTTCTAGGTAACGTGTATCAAATTCTCCACGTTGTACTTGGGGATCAGCTAACAATGCCTGTTGGAAGGCGCGGCTCGTGGCGACGCCACGGACCACCGTTTCATCCACAATCCGACGCATCTTAGCCATCGCTTGCGCACGATCAGCACCATGCACAATGAGCTTACCAATCATTGAATCATAGAATGGTTGGATTTTATCACCATTAAATAATGCCGAATCAATACGAATACCAGGCCCACCAGTTGGGAGAAAGACGAAATCAACTGTCCCGGCACTAGGGGCAAAATGCTTTTCTGGCTGTTCAGCCGTCAAACGCACTTCAATTGCATGACCTTGCACTTGCACATCAGCTTGCGTCACTGGCAAATCTTCGCCAGCGGCCACGGCAATCTGCAATCGAATCAAATCTAAACCGGTGACCATTTCTGAAACGGGATGTTCCACTTGAATTCGCGTGTTCATTTCCATGAAATAAAAGGCGCCTTCATGATCTTGCAAAAATTCAATCGTCCCTGTATTCACATAGCCCAAAGCTTGAGCTGCGCGGGTCACAATTTCACCCAATTCAGCACGCATTGCTGGCGTCACACCAGTTGCTGGCGATTCTTCTAACACTTTTTGGTTATTACGTTGCAAAGAACAATTACGTTCAGGCAAATAAATCACATGGCCATTTTCATCACGCAACAATTGCATTTCAATATGCCGCACGCGTTCCATAACCTTTTCGATATACATATGGTCATCGCCAAAAGCAGCACGGGCTTCGTTTTGCGCATCATCAAATTTATCTGAGAGCTCATCTTCGCCGTATACAAAGCGCATCCCTTTACCACCACCACCAGCAGCAGCCTTGAGCAACAAAGGATAACCAATGCGATCGGCCACAGCCTTGGCTTCGTCAAAATCTCGAATAAACCCTTCAGATCCTGGAATGACAGGCACACCAGCGCGGCGCATTTCTTCACGGGCGTTCGCTTTATTACCCATTAATTCGATGGTCTCTGGCCGTGGCCCGATCCATTGAATTCCGACCTCACCGACCATTTCAGCAAACAACGCATTTTCAGCTAAGAAACCGTAACCTGGGTGAATGGCTTCTGCCCCAGATAGCAAGGCGGCGCTCAAAATGTTTTTCATGTTCAAATAAGAGTCTTTTGGCTTTGGCCCACCGACAGCGATGGCTTCATCAGCGATTTGAACATGCAGGCTATCCTTATCAGCGGTCGAATAAATCGCCACTGACCCAATGCCCATTTCTTTTAACGTTCGGATAATACGAACCGCAATTTCACCACGGTTGGCAACCAATACTTTTTTAAACACAATTAATCTCCAATGATGAATGTCAATTCAGCAGTTGTTGCCTTCTTGTCACCAATCCACACAATCCCTTTACCCGTTCCAATTGGCCCACGCAAACGATCGATTGTCACTTCCAAACGCAAGCGGTCACCAGGGCGTACCATTTGACGGTAACGCGCCTTCTTGATACCACCAAAGTAAGCAGTCTTCCCTTTATATTCTGGCATTGACAAGAGCGCAACGGCACCCGTTTGGGCCAAGGCTTCAACGGTTAACGCACCTGGAAAGGTTGGGTTCCCTGGGAAATGACCTTGGAAAATTTCTTCATTGATTGAAATATTCTTGTAAGCCACGGCCCGTTCACCTGGCACCAATTCTTCAACCGTATCCAACATCAACATCGGATAACGATGCGGGATGATGTCCATAATTTGTTGGGTGTTTAGTACGCTCATGTGTCTATTAAACATACAGCACCAATTACTGTATGCCTTTCCTCCTATTCAGGTATGTACGCGGAAAACTCCGCTTAAATTATGCTGGTGTCACGATATAAAGTGGCTTGTTATAGTCCACCACTTCTTCGTTTTCAACCAAAACTTCGGCAATTGTGCCAGCAACTTCACTGTGAATTTCGGTCATCAGTTTCATCGCTTCAATCACAGCTACTGTTTCACCAACCGCTACCTTGTCACCAACTTGTTTAAACATTGGCGCTTCTGGTTTTGGTTGCAAATACACTGTGCCAACCATTGGCGCAACGATTTCGACACCCGCTGTCACTGGTTTTGCCAATGGATGTTCGTTAGGTGCATCGTTAGCCACTACTGGTTCAGCGGCGGCAGTGAGTGCTGGTGCGACAATCGCCGCGTTGTCATTTTTTGACAAATGCAAACTAAAATCACCGTCGGTAATTTGAAATTCGCGTAATGAACTATTTTCTAGATCCGCCATCAAGCTGCGGATTTCATCGATATTTAAACTCATGAATTAAGCCTCTTCGTGCCAGTTTTTGAAAATGACTGCAGCGTTGTGGCCACCAAAACCATAATTTGCACTTAGTACATATTCAGGTGCGGTATGCTTTGTCGCAGTAGACACCAAGTTCACCAACTTCGTGTCATCATCTTGTTCGTCCACACCAACGTTGACTGGCATTTCCCCACGGACAAGTGCGCCAACCGAAACCAAGGCTTCAATCGCACCAGCCGCACCAAGCAAATGACCTGTCATCCCCTTAGTTGATGAGACAGGGACATTGTTAGCCCCAAAGACAGTGGCAATCGCATGTGCTTCACCAGAATCATTGGCACCAGTTGCTGTTCCGTGCGCATTGATATATGAAATCTTTTCAGGTTGCAAATCGGCATCGCGAAGGGCATCACGCATGGCACGCGCTGCACCTTCACCATCAGGTGATGGTGATGTCATGTGGTAAGCATCAGATGATGCACCATAACCCACAAGTTCAGCCAAAATGTTGGCCCCACGTGCTTGGGCATGTTCAAGGCTTTCAATGACCAAGATACCTGAACCTTCACCAAGGACAAAACCATGACGGTTCTTATCAAATGGCTTTGATGCTTCCGTCGGATCTGTTTCCGTTGACAACGCTGTCAAAGCCGCGAAACCAGCAATCCCAATTTCGTTAACTGTGGCTTCTGAACCACCCGTCAACATCACATCTGCCTTACCGGATTGGATACGCCAGAAAGCTTCACCAATGGCATTGGTTGCAGAGGCACAAGCAGTCACAACCGTATAGTTTACCCCTTTGGCACCAAAACGCAATGACACGTTACCCGATACCATGTTTGGAATTGATTCAGGCACGAACAATGGGCTTACACGTTGTGGTCCCTTGTCATGCATTTTGATCACTTGTTCCTGAATAGTGGTCAAACCACCGATACCATTACCCAGAATAACGCCAAAACGCGTCGGGTCTTGGACAGTCGTTGGGTTTTCTGAGCCTTCAGGTGCTTTCAAACCAGCATTTTCCAATGCTTGATCAGCCGCATCGATGGCGTATTGTGAGAACAAATCCAACTTACGTGCGTCACGCTTGCCCACACGTTTTGCTGGGTCAAATCCATCAACTTGTCCAGCGACCGTAATCCCTGTTTCTGTGGCATCGAACTTTGTAATTGGCTTAATCCCGATTTCTTCGTTGAAGATACCATTCAAAAATGTTTCTGTATCATTTCCAAGTGGGGTTACGGCACCAAGACCAGTAATGACTACTCGTGTCATGTTGTTCTCCTTTAATTAAATATACAATCCGCCATCAACAGTCAATGTTTGCCCTGTAATGTAGGAACTATGTGCTAAGAAAAGCGCTGCTTCAGCGACTTCACTGGCTTCACCAAACCGTGATAAGGGAATATTTTTCAAAATTTCCGTTTGCGTTTCTGCTGGCAAAACCGCCGTCATATCAGACATAATCATGCCTGGCGCAATCGCATTTACACGAATCCCACGACGGGCACCTTCTTTGGCAAGTGACTTGGTGAAACCAATGATACCAGCTTTTGAAGCGGCATAATTCGTTTGTCCCATGTTACCCATTAAGCCAATAACGGAACTCATATTCACAATTGCCCCATGTCTTTGACGAATCATCTTCTTAAAGATTGGTTGCGTTACATTAAATGTCCCATTCAAGTTCACATTAATGACCTGAGCAAAATCAGCTGGCGTCATCGCCATGGCCAATTGGTCTTTGGTAATACCCGCATTGTTAATCAAAACATCAATACCAGGGAAATCCGCTTGCTTGTATAAGGCCTTGATACTCGCCTCAGCTGCTTCAGCATCCGCAATATCAAATTGCAAAGTTTGCGGTGTTTGCTTGAATTCAGCCAAAATTTCTGGCGCGATAGCTGAACGCGCATGTAAAATCACGTGAGCGCCCGCAGCATCAAAGGCTTTGGCAATTGCCAAACCAATACCGCGCGATGAGCCAGTAACGAGCACTGTTTGATCTGTGAAATCCATCATACTAGGCTTCCTTTCCTGCTGCAACTAATAAATCACGCACCGCATTGAAACTGTCAATATCGGTAATCGCATAACGCTTGACGTCCTTTGGTGCAATTTTCTTGGCGAATTTAATTAACGTATCTGATGGGCCAACTTCAATAAATGTATCGACACCATCAGCCAACATTTTTTCCATCGCTTGCGCAAAGTAAGTGGGTGAAATAATTTGTTTTGTCAATGTTTCAAATAACGTGTCAGCCGTAAATAATGCCCCCGTTGTATTTGAATAAACCGGATATTGGGTCTCGCTGAAAGTTTCGCCAGCCAGACGTGTTGTCAACTGCACAGCCGCATCTTTTAACAATGGCGTATGGAAGGCTCCTGACACGGGTAATTCAACGAGGCGTTGAATCCCTGCTTCAGTTAAGGCTGCCATGGCCTCATCAACATCTTCAGACACACCACCAATGACCAGTTGCGCAAATGTATTATAGTTGGCTGGGTAAACTTGCTTGCCAGCTGCCTGCAGTGATGTTAACACGTCTTCTACCAACGCTTGATCATCACCCATCACGGCAACCATCTTACCTGGATTGGCCTCACCGACTGTCTGCATGTAGATACCACGGTCTTTGATAATCGCCACGGCTTGGTCAAATCCCATAGCGCCACTGGCAGCCAACGCTGAGTATTCACCCAAACTCAAGCCCAGACCTGCTACTGGGGTTGGCAAAGCCTCACCCAACGCGTTAATAATGGCATTGCTCATCGCCAAAATAGCAGGTTGTGCGTAAGCTGTTTGCGTGATTTTTGTTTCGTCATTGGCTACAGCTTGTAAATCATAGCCTAAGATGGCTGACGCTTGGTCAATTGTGTCACGGTAAGCGGGTAATGCCGCGTATAAGTCGGCACCCATGCCAGCTTTTTGCGCCCCTTGACCGCTAAATAAGATACCTAATTTCATATTAGTCCCCATGTAAAATTTGCTGACGTGTCAGCGCTGTGGTTACAATGTTGTATTTTCAATACCCATCAAGTCAGTTGCTTCTGCCCAAATATCAGACAAAATTTGTGCGGCTGGCTTTTCATCTTTGATCAAACCAGAGATTTGACCAGCCATGAAAGCGCCACCTTCTTTGTCACCTTCTTGAACAGCCCGACGCAAAGTACCGGATTCCAACTTTTCAATTGCGGCAGCATCTGGCTTTTCTTTTTGGATTTCAAAGACTTCGTTTTTAACGAAGTTCTTAGCCATCTTGTTCTTCAAAACACGTGCGCGGTTTCCCATCAGTTGGCCAGTAACAATCGTGTCAATGTCCTTGGCTTTAATGATTTTTTCTTTAAAGTTGGGGTGAATTTCAGATTCTGTTGCCGTCAAGAAACGCGTTCCCATTTGAGCCCCAGCAGCCCCCAACATGAAGGCGGCGGCAACACCACGACCATCGCCAATACCACCAGCAGCAATGACTGGAATATCAACAGCGTCGACTACTTGTGGTACTAACGTCATCGTTGTCAACATGCCGATATGCCCACCAGATTCCATTCCTTCAGCAATCACAGCATCGACACCCTTCTTTTCCATCATCTTAGCTAATGACACAGAAGGGACAACCGGCATGACGATAATACCAGCCGCGTGTAATTCATCCAAGAATGGTGACGGATCACCCGCTCCTGTGGCAACCACTTTCACGCCTTCTTCAATGATCACGTCAAAGACTTCCCGAATATGGCGACTCAAAAGCATCACGTTGACACCAAATGGCTTGTCCGTCAATGCCTTGACGCGTTTGATTTCTTTGCGGACATCTTCACCGTGCCAGTAACCTGTACCGATAAAGCCTAAACCACCCGCTTCAGAAATTGCTGCAGCCAATGCACCGGTTCCAGCCCAAGTCATCCCACCTTCAACGATGGGATACTTCATGCCAAGTTTTTTAAAAAGCGGGTTCTCTACGTTTACTACCATTTTATTTTCCTTTTAACTCTTATACTATGTACGTGACCATTCAAGCATGATCACCTGTCACATTAAGCTGCCAATTGTTCTTTAACCTTGTCAACCAAGTCTTGGGTTGTCTTGATGTCTTCAGCAACGGCCAACTTGATGTCAAAGTCGTCTTCGACACGGTTCAAAACTTCAAACAAGTCCAAAGAATCGGCATCGATGTCATTTGTCAAGTCAGTTGTTAATGACACTTCGTCTTCTTCCAAATCAAATTGGTCAACCAAAATTTCCTTAACCTTGTCAAAAATTTCTGCATCTGTCATAGTGTTCGTCTCCTAGTATTTTTTCAGTATTTTCGTTAGATTTTTGCGGTGCAGCCGACTACACCGATGTTGTTTAAATTTTCCAAATTTGCGCGCCAACCGTCAAGCCACCACCAAAACCTACTAAGGCAATGGTTTGCCCGGCATGTACTTGACCAGATTCAACCAATTCATCCAAGAGAATCCCAATGCTAGCCGCACTCGTGTTACCGTTGCTGGCCATATTGGTTGGGAACTTGGTTTCTGGTTGACCAAAACGTTTAGCAATTGTTGACACAATGCGCGCATTGGCTTGATGTAACAAATAATAATCCACATCATCTGCTGAGAGTTGCGCTTTGGCCAACGCCGCTGCTAACGCATCCGGCACTTCACGCGTGGCAAAATTATATACCTCACGGCCGTTTTGGTGGAAGTAAGGATCAGCTGGTGTAATGTCACCTGAAAACGGGTTGGCATTACCAAAGCGGCCAGCAACTAAGTTATCGCCCTTATCACCAAATGTCCGCAACTCCTCACTCAGTAATCCAATCGCTTCAGCCGTTGTTTCAACGAGTACGCCAGCGGCGCCATCGCCAAACAACACAGCCGTCGTGCGGTCTTGCCAATCCACGAGTTTTGATAAGACTTCGGCACCAATCACCAAACCGCGACGATATCGGGTTGACAATAAACTGGACGCCACGCTCATGCCATAAACCAACCCCGAGCAAGCGGCACTCAAGTCAAACGCAAAGGCCCGATTGGCTCCAATGGCACCTTGGACAATGGCAGCCGTGCTTGGTGACAAACTATCTGGTGACATCGTACTGACAATAATAAAGTCCAAACTTTCAGCTGATACTTGGGCCTTTGCCAATAACTGCTCAGCCACTTGAATGGCTAAATCGCTCGTGTTTTCCGTGGTCACCACTTGGCGTTGACGAATCCCTGTCCGTGTATAGATCCAATCATCGTTGGTCTCCATCATGGTACTTAATTCGTCATTCGTCACCAGGCGGCTAGGCACTTGACGCGCCGAGGCCACGATTTTTAAGTGTTCCATAACTCCCCTTTTTACTGCTTAATAACGTTTGCAAGATAGCTCACCAAATTATGAATGGCACGCTTTACCGTGTCCATCTCACTGGGTTGCATATCTTTTAGCAAATTGTGTGCCAAGTCACGATGGAACCCTTGGTGGGCACGATACACAACCCGCCCTTTATGGGTCAGTCCAAGGCGAACCACCCGCCGATCTTTATTAGAACGACGACGCTCGACATATCCTTTTTCAACGAGCTTATCAATGGCAGTTGTCATCGCGCTCGGTGTTAAGTGGATCATCTTCGCGACTTGTGAAGCGCTTTTTTCAGAATACATCGATATCGCATCGATTGTATGCATATCTTTTAACGTAATATCTGAAAAATCACTTTGCTTTAACGCGGCTTCTTCAATCCACATCACATTATTAAACACATCGACGAGTTCACTATTTAATTCTTCAAATTCTAATGTAACGGCTTCATTCATCTTTTTCATCTGGCGAAACAACAAACATCAATTCGGCAGAGGTTGCTGTCTTCCCATCAACTTTAGCTTCAACCAATACGCTACCCATGTTGGCGCGTAACTTACCAAATGTCACATGTAACTTCAACACATCACCTGGCACAACCATCTTTTTAAACTTGGCATCATCGATACCCGTCATGTAGGCTGTCTTCCCCTTAAATTGTGGGGATGACAAAATTAAGATTGAGGCCGCTTGGGCGAGTGATTCAATAATCAAGACACCTGGCATCACGGGATTACCAGGGAAATGTCCTTGGAAAAACTGTTCATTAATTGTCACATTTTTAACAGCGACAATCGATTCATCTGGCACCATTTCTTCAACGTAATCCATATACAAGATTGGATAACGATTCGGAATCAGTGCCATAATTTCGGTTGTTGTGAGAACTGGCATAAGTCTTCAGTGCGCTTTCAGTCAGTTGCCCGTACCGCTTGATTGCAATAACGGCCTCACTTGAGCGCTTTTCCTTTCGTCTAATACTTCGACTATCGAAATATCTAATATTGAAATTATCGCACGATTTATTTCGATAGTCAAACTAATTATTGAAAATAAAAAAAGACACGCCACTGCGTGCCTTAAAATTCAAGGATAACCAAGCGGTTTTGCCACTCTGTGATGAAATCATCACTTGCCCACTCATGAACACGTGCCGTGTTGTAACCAACAGCAGCATTATAATACGTATTATTGCCAACCTTCAACGGTGCTGGATGCACATGAAGATGCCCAGTAATCGTATTAATCGTATACGAGTGATCCAGTTTATCTCCGAGCGCTTGGCTCCCTAATAACGCATTTGCCATATCCAGCCGCGTATTGCCATAGGGAAAGCGTTTAATATAATCCGTTCGTGGCACAAAGTGTGACACCACTACGGTTTGCTTCCGATCTGCGGCATCAAATTGTGCTTGTAATTGCGCCATATTACGGTCAAAACGTTCCTGATCCGAGACTGGTTGTTGGATCCGACGGTCGAACCAGAAATTATTTTTAAACTGTAAAATCTGTTCTGTTGTATAATCTTGGCCCACAAAATCGTAATTATACCAACCATTATTACCAATTAAGCGCACATCCGGTGTCAAATCAATAAATTTATTATGGAAATATAGCGGATCTAAATCACTTTCCAATTCGTCATAAGTGACCCCGCGCCCCATGTCATGGTTACCCGCTAAAAATCGAATCTGGATTTTATCAGCCAAAGCGGCCTGCATGTCTCGTGCAAAAGCTAATGATTGTTCAAAATCATTAAACAAGTCTCCGGCAATCACATACAATGTGACATTTTGGTTCAATAAATAAAGTGCCTGCACATGCATGGCCCGTTGAACATCTATTTTATTCAAATCAAAATGATTGTCAGATGAAAATGCAACCTTCACACGCGAATCCTCTTTCAAATTACTGAATAAAGTATAGCACAAATCCGTTGAAAAGGCTGTTAGAACGCAAAAAACCTGCCGAAGCAGGTTTGAAAATTGCGATTTATCTTACAAAGTTGCGAAGTACAACAATGTACGGATCATGTTTGAAGTGAAACCGTATTCGTTATCGTACCATGCAGCAACCTTAACAAGTTGTGCACCGTCACCTGAAACGATTTCAGTTTGTGTTGGATCAAAGACTGTACCGTGTGTGTCACCAATGATATCAGTTGAAACCAAACCATCACCATTGTAACCAAATGAGTCTGATTCGTACTTCTTCATTGCTGCGTTCACTTCGTCAACAGTTACTTCCTTGTCCAAGATTACTGACAATTCAGTAATTGAACCAGCAGGTACTGGGACACGGATAGCTGAACCAGTCAACTTACCATCCAATTCAGGCACAACAAGACCGATAGCCTTGGCAGCACCTGATGAGTGTGGCAATGAGTTTGATGCAGCATCGCGGTTAGCTTGACGCTTTGCGAAGTTTGAAGTCTTAGGACCATCTTGCAAGCTTTGTGAAGCTGTGTAAGCGTGGACTGTCAACATCAAACCAGTCTTAACACCGAATTCCTTTGACAAAGCATTTGCCATAGGTGCCAATGATTGCGTTGTGCATGAACCAGCAGAAACGATTGTGTCTTCTGGCTTCAAGATGTCTTGGTTAACACCGTAAACAACTGTAGGAATCTTACCAGCTGGTGCTGAAATCAAAACCTTCTTGGCACCGGCATCCAAGTGAGCTTGTGACTTTTCGGCTGAAGTATAGAAACCAGTAGCTTCCAATACATATTCAACGCCATCGTTTTCAACCCACTTCAAGTCAGCTGCGTTGCGTTCTGCGTAAACTGTGTAGTGCTTACCGTTAACGATAATACCAGTTTCATCAGATGAAACATCAGCCTTCAATACACCGTGAATTGAGTCATACTTCAACAAGTATGCCAACATTTCTGGTGAAGTCAAATCGTTAATCGCAACAACTTCGATGTCTGAAGCTGTGTCTGACAACTCAAGAATACGACGGAAAGCCAAACGGCCAATACGTCCAAATCCGTTAATACCAATCTTAACAGTCATGTGTTTAGATCCTCCAAAAATTTTTGACTTATGTCAACACCAATATTATAGCACAAAGTTGGTTTATGAGCGAATAGAAGCACTTGTATTCGCTCATAAAATCACAAAATTTATGTATAAAATACAGTTACCGATAGCTAACATCCTTTATCAAAAAAAACCACTCACCTGCTAATCGCGTGAGTGGTTGTGAATAAATGTACATTAATGTGAGCGCTTCACTGAAAAATGGCCGCCACAAAACAAAATTGCACACGGTCAGCGACTGTGCAGACCAATTATTCGATCCCTGAACCAGGTTCAATCGTATCTGGCAAGATTGTTACCGTGACAATGTCGTTTTTCTCCGCTGACAAAATCATGCCTTCAGAAACTTCACCTGCCATCTTACGTGGTTTCATGTTCGCCACAATCGCAACTGTTTTCCCAACCAATACAGCTGGATCAGCATACCACTTGCGAATACCTGACAAAATTTGACGTGGCTTACCTGAGCCATCATCGAGCGTGAACTTCAACAACTTGTCAGATTTTTCAACGATTTCACCAGCCGTAATTTTAGCTGCCAAAATTTCGACTTTCGCAAAATCATCATAAGTAATCAATTCACGGGCTGGTTCTGCGGCTGCTTCGGCTTCAGCAGCCGCCTTCTTAGCTGCTTCCTTGGCAGCACGGCCCTTACCCTTGGTATCTTTTGACACCAGGCCTGAAATAAAGGCTACTTCAGCGTCAACATCTTGACGTGGGAAAATTGGTTCACCCTTCTTCACCACTTGGCCACCCGTTGGTAACTTACCAAAAGTCAAGCCAGCAATTTTCACACCGTTTTCAGGGTAATCAAAGCCTAGCTGTTCGTAGATTTTCTTTGGCGCTTGCGTCAAAACCGGTTGCAACAAGACAGCTGCCACACGTAAGGCCCCAGCCAAATGCGCCATCACATTTGATAACACAGCCTTTTGTGTCTCATCCTTCGCCAAAACCCATGGTTGTGTTTCATCGATGTACTTATTAGCACGACGAATAATTGTCCAAACACTTTCTAAGGCATCAGCTGTTCGCATGGCTTGGAAATGCTTGTTGTAATCAACAATCGCCGCTTCAATTGTTTGAACCAAACCTTCGTCGAAGTCGGTCTTACCAGTATGCAATTCTGGCACAATCCCGTTTTCATACTTATTAATCATGGCCACTGTGCGATTGAGCAAGTTACCCAAATCATTGGCCAAATCAAAGTTCACACGGGCAACAAAGTCTTCTGGTGTAAAGACCCCATCATTACCAAATGGCATCGCGCGTAGCAAGTAGTAACGTACGGCATCCAAGCCATAACGTTCTTTAAGCACTTCAGGGTAAATGACATTTCCCTTTGACTTTGACATCTTGCCATCTTTCATGACTAACCAACCGTGACCAATAATGGTCTTTGGCAAATCAATACCCAAGGCGTGTAACATAATTGGCCAATAAATCGTATGGAAGCGAACAATTTCCTTACCCACCAATTGCACATTGGCTGGCCAGAACTTATCAAACAGCGCCGCATCGTCAGTATCGTAACCCAAAGCCGTAATATAGTTTGACAAGGCATCAATCCACACATAGATGACGTGCTTTTCATCCCCTGGTACAGGAATACCCCAGTCAAATGATGTCCGCGTCACCGCCAAGTCTTCCAAACCAGGTGCAATGAAATTGTTAATCATTTCATTCATCCGTGCTTCTGGTTGGATGAATTCTGGGTGTGTCTTGTAATAATCAAGTAGCCAATCCGCATACTTGCTCATCTTGAAGAAGTACGCTTCTTCTTTAACTAATTCAACTTCGTGACCAGAAGGGGCTTTTCCGCCTGTTACCTGACCATTTTCATCACGATAAACTTCTGCTAATTGTGATTCAGTAAAGTATTCTTCATCGGAAACAGAATACCAACCTTCATACTCACCTTTGTAAATATCACCCTTTTCAAGCAATGTCGTAAAGATTTTTTGCACCGCTTTTTCATGACGTGGTTCTGTTGTCCGAATAAAGTCGTCATAGGCAATGTCCATCAATTCCCAGAGTGCTTTAATCTGTTCGGCCATCTCATCCAAATAGGCGATTTCGGATATACCGGCTGCTTTTGCTTTTTGTTGGATCTTAAGACCATGTTCATCGGTCCCAGTCAAGAAGAACACGTCTTCACCAAGCAAACGGTGGTAACGTGCTGCGGCATCAGCTAACACAGTCGTATAAGTATTACCTAATTGTAACTTCCCAGATGGGTAGTAAATCGGCGTGGTGATATAAAAAGTTTGATCTTTCTTCACGGAAAATTGTTGTTCCGCTTTGGAAAACTTGTCGTAAATGACAGCTGAATCTGTGAGATTAGCTGTGTTAAACAAGACGTTATTTGGTTCTGACATATGAGTCTCTCTTTCTAATTCGCGTGTTTTGTCACGTGACTTGCGCCATATGAGGCAGTCTCTACTATGCTAATTATAACGAATTTTAACCGTATTTCATAGTTTTTTAAGGTTGTTTTCCGACAGACGCTACCGTTGGTTTAGCTATGCAAATCCTAGCCAAAATGCTAAAGTAAAGGTATGACCGCTCGGTTAAACAGGAGGCTATTTTATGTCGCAACTCATCCAAATTACCCATTATATGCAGCAAGCCCTAGCTGCTGATCAATCCGGCCATAGTGTTGACCACATTGAGCGCGTGGTTGCCTTAGCCAATAAAATTTTAGCTCAAGAACCAACTGCAGACCCGTTTATCGTCCAAGCTGCTGCTTTATTGCATGATGTCTACGATGATAAATTATTTCACACACCTACCGAAGTGGTCGCAGCCAAAAACACCTTGGCTGATTTTTTAATGACCATTGCGGTATCGCCAGATACTCAGGCGCAAATTTTTCACATTATTGACAATATGTCATGGTCCAAACATCTTGATGGGAAAGCCGCCCCACTAGACATTAACGGCCAAATCGTTCAAGATGCCGACCGCCTTGAAGCTATTGGCGCCATTGCGATTGCCCGCACCATAACCTATGGTGCTGTGAAAAACCGCGTGCTCTACGATCCAGCCATTCCCCCACGCACGATTCATGACAAGACTCAGTATCGGCAAACTGATGGCACAACAATCAATCATTTTTACGAAAAACTATTGCACATTAAAGCGCACCTCAACACCGACACAGCCCGTCAAATAGCCGAAACTCGGCATCAATTCATGTTAGCCTTCTTAGACCAGTTCAAGGCCGAATGGGAACTGACGAAGTAAAACCATTGACAAGTGCTTGAATCATCGCTAGAATGAAGTTGTTTTGGAGGATGTTATGTTAAAGTTAATCGCAGCAACTGAATATTGCTCACACCGGCGCTTTGTTTAGCACCGGTATTTTGACATACATTTGATCAAACTATCATACGGACTAACGCAGCGCCAACTAGGTATTTCACTAGTTGGCGCTTTTTATTTGCCCACAGGAGAAGCAAAATGAAAAAAATCATCATCATCGTCGCCAGCCTCGTTGTTGTAGCCGGTTTAGCTATCGGCCTTACCCAACACCAAGCCCGGCCAAAAGAAGCCTCACAAACGATCACCCCTGGCACGCTCACTATTGGGTTAGAAGGGACTTTTGCGCCATTTTCTTACCGTCAAAATGGGCAATTGACCGGTTTTGAAGTGGACTTATCAACTGCCATTGCCAAAAAACTCGGTTTGAAACCCAAATACGTCCAAACAAAGTGGGATTCGCTCATTGCAGGCCTTGGTGCTAAGCGTTACGATGTCATTTTCAATGATGTCGGGATCACACCGGAACGCCAAAAAGCTTACTTATTTGCCACACCATATCTATATGCTAAAACGGTCCTCATCAAGCGTACCGATGAAACCCATCTCAACACGTTAGCTGATCTTAAAGGTAAAAAGATGGCGCAATCAACTACTTCGAACTTTGGTGCCCTGGCTAAAAAAAGCGGCGCTGATATCGTTGCTGTCCCTGGCATGACTGAAGCCATGAATTTAGTGACAACCAAGCGCGCTGACGGTGCGCTCAATGACTTAGGTGCTTATGCCACATGGAAAAAGGCCAATCCTGACGCTGCTACAACCGCCGTTGATTTAAGTCAAGAAAGTCCGGCAACCCCAGCCGCACCACTGCTCAACAAACAAAATACAGCCCTTCAAAAGGCCATTAATAACGCCTTAAAAGACTTAGAAGCTGATGGCACACTCAAAAAATTGTCACTCAAATACTTCAATACTGATCTCACCCAGCCATAAACCAACTGGTTCACGGCTCAAACGTTAATTGAATCAAATCGTCGCTAAAAGGAATCCTACCCATGTCTGATTTTATCCCCCTCGCCGTCCAATATCTGCCCCAACTTTTTCGGGCCGCATTAATTTACACATTACCACTGACCGTCATATCATTTGCTTTAGCACTTGTATTTGCCGTCATCACGGCGCTCATTCGTTTAGCCAAGTTACCCGCAGCGCCGATTCCGCGCTTGCTACTGCGAGGACTTAAAGCCATTGCCGGCTTTTACGTGTGGCTTTTCCGGTCAACACCCATGATTGTGCAATTGTTTATTGTGTTTTATGGTCTCCCCAGCGCGCATGTGACACTCTTTGCCAACGCTTGGCTATCAGCGATTACCGTTTTCTCCCTTAATACAGGGGCCTATGCTTCGGAAAGTGTCCGTGCCGCAATTTCGTCGGTCCCGCGCGTCCAAATTGAAGCGGCTGAATCATTAGGGATGAATCGCTGGCAAGTCTTTGCGGATGTCATTTTGCCACAAGCAGCGCGAATCTCAATTCCACCGTTAAGCAATGCTTTAATCGGTTTGTTAAAAGATACCTCGCTCGCCAGCGTGATTACCATTGTGGAAATGTTTTACCTCAGTCAACAAATTGCTGCCGAAAATTATCAAATCCTGACCATGTACATTTTAGCTGCATTTGTTTACGCTGTCTTCACCACCATTTTATCGCTTGCCCAACATCAGTTAGAACGCTATACATCGAGGTTTGCCCAATGATTACTGTCAAAAATTTAGTCCAACAATATGGCGACCGCCG
Source organism: Leuconostoc garlicum (assembly GCF_001998805.1). NCBI lineage: Bacteria > Bacillati > Bacillota > Bacilli > Lactobacillales > Lactobacillaceae > Leuconostoc > Leuconostoc garlicum. The sequence continues at coordinate 241,158 of NZ_CP016329.1, forward strand.
CGCATTAGATCAAGTATCCACAACTTTCCCCGCTGAGCAAACAACCGTCATTCTTGGCCCATCCGGCTCGGGTAAATCAACGTTACTGCGCACTTTGAATCTATTAGCGCAACCAACGTCTGGTACTTTGACCATTGGCGAACAGACACTTGATTTAAGTCAGCCATTAACCGCACCGAAATTATTAGCTGTTCGGCAGCATTTTGGCATGGTTTTCCAGGAAAAAGCTTTGTTTACTCACTTAACGGTACTTAAAAACCTCACCCAAGGGCCCATTAAAGTCAAGGGTATCCCAGCCGATCAAGCGACTGCGCAAGCCACCAACCTGTTGACCCAATTTGATATGGCCGCCCTCGCTCCCCGCTATCCGTATCGACTATCTGGTGGGCAACAACAACGCGTCGCCATTCTCCGCGCCTTGGCCATGCAGCCCGATTATCTGCTCCTTGACGAACCGACCAGTGCGTTGGATCCTGAGCTAGAAGCTCAAGTCTTACGTGTCTTACGCGATCTTGCTAATCAAAAGAAATCCATGGTGATTGTCACCCATAATTTAGCATTTGCACAAGCCGTTGCCGATAAAATCATTTTCATGGAAGATGGTAAAATAGGTTATGATGGCCCATCAACCGGTTTTTTCCAAGCACAAGATCCGCGGATTCAACGCTTTTTAAACGCCATGACTTTTTAGTGCAGTTGATGTTTGCCACACTGTTTTTCATTTTTGTCGAAAAATGATATGCTGTTATGAGCTTCAAAATGGAGAATAATCATGGCTAGAAAACGCACAACGCGACGACAAAACCCGTCCCCTAAACAACAGTTGATTGGATCAGTCATCTTATTACTGCTGATTGGTTTTTATCTCTGGCAAAATAATCAAACCCAACACCCAGCCCCCATAACCCAACAATCTAAATATGCGACAGTTTCAGCACCCGACAACCAAGCCTTGCTGAACTTGCAATGGGATGGCACGCTGGATGGTGACCTTGTGCATGTGAATCAAAATAAGGCCACTTTTACCCCCGCCGAGATGCAGGAAACCTTTCCCTCACATGGATCTAAACTACGTCCAGTGGATGGTTTGAGCCTATCCCCATTAGACGCACTGGGCCGGACCCAACAAGCCAACTTTTTAGCCAGTCGTGACGCTATTAATAAGGTGACGCCACGACCAGACACGATTGATTATCAAGTCAGACCCTCTGGTTGGTTCATCAACGATCGTTTCGATGGCACGAAATGGGTCGGTGGCTACCACAGCAATCCAAACGTCAAACTTGGCAAAGGCAAACAAGCGTTATGGAACAAGTCTCATCTTGTCGGCTACCAATTTTTTGGGATGCCAACCATGGTGACGGAAAATATGATTGCTGGGACACGTGTTCAAAATGCTTATCCAGGCCAACTCGTGCCTGAGGATGATATCCGTCAAGCCATTAATCAACACCCCAACATCACGATTCGTGGGCAAGTTACCCCCTTGTATGTTGGCACTGAACGGATTGCGCGTGGTGTCCATTATATGGCCAAATCTGTGCAAGATAACGGGAAAACGTTAAACTTAAATTACTGGATTTTCAACGTCCAGCCTGGGATCACTATTGATTATCAAACTGGTAAAGTCACGATCCAAAATCATGTAAAATAAAAAGCAGCCAAGTATGGCTGCTTTTTATTTTGGCGCGTGACCTCAATCATCCGTTTTTAATGTCAAAGAGCTGGAATGTACGGGGCCACCACGATGGGGATCAAAGTAACGAATAGCCGCATTAACGGCGTTTGGTGCCTCACCAAACCCGACCGCAATTAAATCGGCTTTCCCGACATAGTGGTTGGCATCCCCGATTGCAAAAACGCCAGGAATACTGGTTCGCATTTCCTGATCAACCGCAAAACCGTTCCCAGCTAATGCGGGTTGTATCGTCCAACTTTCAATTGTTTGACGTTCCGAAATAAACCCATAGTTAATCATCAAATCATCAACCCGGATAACATGGGTTTTTTGGTCGTCTTTCACATGCGCTAATGTCAACTGTAATTGCCCATTTGCCAACTTCTCAATCGCCACGATTTTTTGGGGTGTTTCTTGGATAACGTCCGAGGCGTTCAACGCGTTAACACTTTGTTCCATCGCACGAAAAGTTTCTCGGCGGTGAATCAAACGCGTTGAGGCGGCGATATCATTTAACATAACCGCCATATCAACTGCTGAGTCGCCACCACCGGCAATAGCGATGTCGTGATTCTTAAATATCTGTGGATCAGTCACAAAATAATGCACCCCTTGGCCCACCAGTTCATCCACGCCATCAACTTGCATTTTCCGTGGTTCAAAGGCGCCTTTTCCGGTCGTGATAATCACCGTTTTTGCTTGAATGGTTTCCCCTTGACTCGTTGCCAAATGAAATAAGTCGGTTGCTTGTTCAACATTGGTCACCGTCGTATTTAACTTCACATCGACGGGAAACATGCCTAACTGCTGGTCTAAGGCTGCAATAAAGTCTGCCCCTTTCACACCTGGAAAGCCCGCCACATCAAGAATACGTTTTTCAGGATATAAGGACATCACCTGACCGCCTAGCATAGCCAAACTTTCAATCAAAACAACCTTGGTATCACGCAAACTGGCATAAAACGCTGCAAACATGCCCACTGGGCCACCGCCAATAATGGCAATATCGTATGGTTCTTGTGTCATTTGTTTAAACTGTGCGCTTGACCCGCACATCCTTTCAACGCTAATGTATTTAAAGTTTATTATACGCAAAATACGTCATGGCACGCAAAATTTCTTCAGAGTGCGTATAATAAAGGTATCAATTTTATTGGAGGAAATGTGCTCACAGGTCACCAGCTGCCTGCGCACAACACGATTATGGCTCAAAAGAAAATGATCCTCGATTTGGATACAGGTATCGATGATGCTTTAGCACTCGCTTATGCCGTGGGCGATCCTAATGTTGACTTGATTGGTATTATTTCAAGTTACGGTAATACGTTGGTGACAACAGCCGCCCAAAATTCATTAAACTTACTGCATCTCCTCGGTGCAGATGATGTCCCCGTTTTCCTCGGCGAAAGCCACTCATCAACGACTGATCACTTTGACGTCATGGAAATTTCACAACTAATTCATGGTAAAAATGGTGTCGGTGAAGTGGCCTTAGCTACGGCGCCACGCGCCGTTGAGGCTCAATCTGGTGTCGACTTTTTGATTGAAGCAGCACACCAATACGGTGATGACTTGATCTTTATCCCAACTGGCCCATTGACCAACTTAGCCACAGCTATCAAAAAAGACCCTGAAGTGGCTCAACTCATTGGCAACACGACCTTAATGGGTGGTGCCTTGACCGTACCGGGCAATGTGACACCATTTACCGAAGCCAACATTCATCAAGACCCAGAAGACGCTGATTATGCCTTCACGCACCAAAAGAATTTGACAATGGTCGGCCTTGATGTGACATTGCGGACGTTACTCACCAAAAAAGAAACAGCCGCTTGGCGCGCTTTGGGCACGGTTGCTGCCACAAAATATGCTGATTTAATGGATTTCTATATTGATGCCTATTACAATCTTGACATCGACAAGAAAGGCGCTGCCTTACACGACCCATTGGCAGTCGCTGTTGGGATTGACCCATCTTATGTGACGACGATGCCTTTAGCCATGCACGTGACGTATGATCGTGAAAGCGGTGATTATGGTCGTACAATTGGTGATAAAGAGAAACTCTTAGAACCAACCACAACTAAAGCCGCCATTCTGGTGGATACCGATCGTTTTGTCACTGATTTCCAACAACTCATGCTCAAGGTATTAGCTTAAACAAAAAAAGTGTTGCAGTCATCCTGCAACACTTTTTTTATGCCCGAATTTGGCCATCGCCAAAGACTTCGTATTTGATTGTCGTCAAGGCTGACAACCCCATTGGTCCCCGCGCATGCAACTTCTGCGTTGAAATCCCAATCTCTGCCCCAAAACCAAATTCAAACCCATCAGTGAAGCGACTAGAAGCGTTTTGATAAACCACTGCCGCATCGACTTGGTTCATAAACGCCGCAATGTTATCAGGGTCTTGGCTAATGATGGTCTCTGAATGATGCGTCGTATGCGTGTTTATCCAATCAATCGCCGCCGTGACGTCCGGCACAATCTTAATGCCCATCACCAAATCATTATATTCCGTATCCCAGTCAGCGTCACTGGCTGGGGTAAGGCGGCCATCAATCCCCAAACTGGCTTGATCACCGCGCAACGCCACCCGTGCGGCAATCAAATCATCCGCAATTTTTGGTAAAAATTCTTGAGCAATCGCTTCATGGATTAATAGTTTTTCAGCCGCGTTACAAACGGCTGGTTTTTGCGTTTTCGCATTATGAATAATCCGTAAAGCAGCGGCTTGATCAGCAGAGGCATCCACAAAAATATGCGTGTTCCCCGCACCGGTTTCAATCACAGGGACGGTCGCATTGGCCACCACAAAATCAATGAAGGCGGCTGAGCCCCGTGGAATCAAAACGTCAATGGCCTCACGCATATGTAGTAGCGTGTTAACTGATTCGTGGGTCGTATCTGTAATAAGTTGGATAATATCTGGGTTTAAGTTCTGATCAATCAGCACATCCCGTAAAATCGTGGCGAGCACTGTGTTACTGTGAATCGCTTCTTTACCACCACGCAAAATGACGGCATTGCCCGACTTCAAAGCTAAGGCAGCTGCATCCACGGTGACATTGGGCCGTGCTTCATAAATCATCGCCACCACGCCCAACGGCACAATTTTTTTCACAATCTTCAAACCCGCATGATTTTCCCATGTGTCATAAGGACCAGCGAGCGGATCTGGCAAGGTCGCGACAGCAGCCAACGATTCCGCAATCGCCGTTAAGGCATCTGAATCCAGTGTTAGTCGCTTTTGCATTGGCCGACTCAAACTCGCCCCATACGCGACCAAATCTTGTTGGTTAGCTGCGATAATTTCGTCTTGGCGCATCAACAAGGCGGCACCCATATTTTTAAGTAAGGTGTTTCGAGTCGCCAAAGACAACCCCGCAACTTGTGCTGTGGCCTTTTTGGCCCGTTGCCCCATTTCTTGTACACTTAATGCCATGTCATTTACTCTCCCTTAAACAATGTGCCAACTGGCTCGCCCGCTAAGACTTCTAAAATTCTGGCCGGATTTTCACCATTAATCAGTACCATTTGTCGCCCATGTTGCAACAAGTAATCGGCTGCCACTAACTTAGTAGCCATCCCACCTGTCCCAAGCGTTGATGATCCTCGTGCACCGGCGCGTAGACTATCCGTCACCGCAGTTACCAACGGAATGGGTTGTGCTGTTGGGTCAACGTGCGGATTAGCCGTATACAGCGCATCGATATCACTTAAGACAATCAACGCATCAGCATTCGTCTCATGCGTTACCATGGCGGCCAGGCGGTCATTATCGCCAAATGAATGTTGATGATCCAATTCATCGACAGCGATCACATCATTTTCGTTAATAATTGGAATCACACGCTGCTGCAACATGGCCGCAATGGCATCGACGGTATGGCGCAACATTTGTTTGTTATGAAACACATCATAAGTCAACAGGACTTGACCCACGTGTTGCTGATAAAACGCAAAACTTTGATTATAAATCGCCATCAAATAACTTTGGCCAATCGCGGCTAAGGCCTGCTGGGCTGGAATTTCTGTTGGGCGTTTTGTTTGATGCATTTGTTTGAGCGCCACGCCAATGGCACCAGACGTGACTAAAATCACCTCATATCCGGTTTGTTCCAGTTGCGTTAAGGTCTGAGCTAATCGGTTAATAACAGGATATTTAATTTCACCGGCCGCATCGACAATACTACTCGTGCCCACTTTAACCACGACACGCCGCCACTGCTTAGCTATTGGCGCTTGATCAACCACTTCTGACATGCTGATTTTATCCTTTGTAAACTTATTTGTTGCTTTTATGACGATATCACATCATCATTATTTCCTCATTTAATCTCCATTATTATATCATGTTCATTAAGCTCTTTGATAAAAAACACCAGTCTATCGGCGATAGACTGGTGTTTTTTAAATTATTGATCATACTGAGCTAAGAAAGCTTGAATTTTATCACGATAGGCCTGTGGGTGATCGTGGAAACTTTGCACGTGCTTTGAACCAGAAGTGACCCAAAGCGCCTTCGGTACCTTGAGTGCCTCGTACAATGGATAGACCATTTTAGTTGGGACAAACGTATCCGCGTCGCCATGAATCAAGAACGTCGGCGTCTTGCTTTTAGCCACTTGCTTAAGCGGACTCGCCTCTGCATAAAAGTAACCGGCTCGTAACTTAGAAATACCGGAAACCACATTCACCAGCGGGAACCACGGTAAATGATACATTTCGCCAGCTTCATGTTTGATTTCTTCCAGTAAACTCGTGTACGACGAATCAGCAATCACGGCCTTGACTTGCTTAGGCAAGTCAGCCTCACCAGAAGTGGATAGGACCGTGGCCGCACCCATACTCATCCCATACATGACAATATCTGAATCCTGGCCATTACGGGCAATGATTTGGTTCAACCATTGAATATAATCACGCCGATCTAGCCAGCCATAGCCAATGATTTTACCTTGTGATTGCCCGTGCGCGCGGTTATCTGGAATTAACACGTTGTAACCTAATTCATGGAATAACTCACCATAAATCGCCATGGTCGTTTTATTATTATGCCAACCATGTGCCAAAATGGCCGTTTTATTGGTTTTTTGCGCCGCTGGAACATACCAAGCATCAAGCTTAAGCCCATCAGCAGTCGTTTCGTACCAAATTTGCTTGTCACGTGCTAAAAAATCATGTTCATAGCGATACAGTGGATCATCTTTTTGACGTAATGCATCCGGCTGATTCGATTTTGGATCTCGCACTTGGGCGACGTGGAAAAAATATTGTCCGGCGACTACCAAAATCACAATCATCACCAATACAAAGCCGAGTAGCCATTTGACTAAGTTTTGCATAGTTGTTTACCCCTTAAAACAACAATTTTACACTACCGCTGACATCCCCGCAAACAATTTTTCTATTATTTTCACGTCATTTCATGATAATTTCTTCATCATGTTGCAATGTTTAAATGATAAAATGGTATACTTGAAAGAAAATCATAAAAGAGGTATTCACATGGTGTATTCACAGACATGGGATTTAGACAGTATTTATCCCGGCGGCATTACGTCTCCAGAACTGGCAAATAAGTACCAAACTGTTGCGCAAGATATTCAATTTTTTGCACAACAAGTCGCTCAAGCCCAGCCATCTGCCGAGACAATTGCTGACTTGTCTGATTTAGCACAAAAAATCGGTGCTGGTTTAGGGACGATTAGTATTTTTATTAATGGTTGGGCGTCAGTTGATTACGGTAACAGCGCCTACGGCCCTCACTTTGACAAACTTGGGCAACTCTTTGTCGCTTTCGCGGCACCCATGAATCAATTTAAAAAACTGCTATTACAACTTGATGACACTGAATTTGCAGCCGCTCTCGCAACCGAACGTTTGCGTCCCATTCAATTCTACCTCACCGAGCTACGCACCGATGCCAAGCGCTTACTAGATGATCACACCGAGGCCTTAATTAATCAATTTGATTTAGATGGACAACAAGCTTGGTCCCAACATTATGATACGATTTCGGCTGGTCTATCCCTAACTTATACGGATGCCGAAGATGGCCAAAAGCGACAGATTTCTGCTGGTCAAGCTTTGAACATGTTAGATGGTGAACCTAACAACGAAACACGTGCCAACATTATGGCGAGCTACGAAAAAATGTGGGCCAGTGCCGAAAATCTCACCGCTGATACGCTCAATCATTTAGCCGGTTTCCGTTTAACGAACCAAAAAGCTCATGGTTACCAGTCACATCTTGAACAACCCCTCGAAATGAACCGCATGTCACAAGCCACTTTGGATGCGATGTGGGCCGTCGTAGATGCCAACAAGGCGATGTTTAAACCCTACTTTGAACGAAAGCAGCAACTTTTGGGTCTTGAAAAGCTCGGCTGGCAAGACCAAGTTGCGCCCTTAACGCATGTTGGTGATTACCAACCAACCGATGTGTCTTATGATGATGCCGCAGCTTTCATTATTGAACAATTCGGACAATTCTCACCTAAAATGGCTGATTTTGCCAAAATGGCTTTTGAGAAGCGTTGGATTGAAGCGGAAAATCGACCAGGTAAACAGCCTGGCGGTTACATGGAATCTGTGCCTGACTTACATGAATCACGTATTTTCTTAACATATACGGGTTCTGTTAATGATGCGGCAACAATTGCCCATGAGTTGGGACATGCCTTCCACTCGGCACAACTTGTTGACTTACCACTTTGGCGTGATGCCTATGCCATGAACGTGGCCGAAACGGCATCTACGTTCGCTGAACTCATTGTCAATGATGCCAATGTTCGCGGTGCAAAGTCTGATGCTGAAAAGCTGGTACTGTTAGATGCTAAAATGACCAATCCGATTGCGATGTTTTTAAATATCCATGCCCGCTTCCTATTTGAAGACGCTTTTTATACCGAACGTCAAAACGGGGTTGTGACGCCACAACGTTTGAACGAATTGATGGATGCTGCGCAAGAAGCTGCTTTTGATGGTATGTTAGATGTCCGCCATCCTCACTTCTGGTCATCAAAACTCCACTTCTTCATTGATTCTGTGCCATTCTATAACTTCCCTTATACCTTTGGCTATCTCTTCTCAGCGGGTATTTACGCACGTGCCCAACAAGATAGGGCTAACTTTGAAGATAAATACATTGCATTGCTACGGGACACAGCTAATATGACAGCTGAAGAACTTGCCAAAAAGCATCTCGACGTTGATTTGACACAACCTGACTTCTGGCAAGCGGGTGCTGACTTAATTCAACAAGATATCGATGAATTTCTGCAATTATCAGAACAATTCGTTTAAAAAAAAGAGCCTCATGGCTCTTTTTTTGTGGTGATTTGTTGCCAAAACGCCAGTGTTGCTGCAATATTTTGGCTCTGACTAATCATACTAATTACTGCCGCACCATCAACACCAGTGGCTAAGACAGCCGCTAAATTATCTGTTTGAATCCCACCAATGGCCACACTCGGCCATTGACTTGTCGCCACTAATGTCTGTAATCCCGTAACGCCAATAGCCGGTTTCGCATCAGCCTTACTAGTTGTTGGATAAACCGGCCCAACTCCGATATGATCAATACCGGCTAGGTGCGCAATTCGGGCATATTCTTGCTGATTGGATACCGAAATACCAACCACAAGATTACCGGCAGTTTGGATATTTTCGGCTGGTTCGCCATCTCCCTGACCAAAATGCACCCCATCCGCATGAACGGCATGCGCCAAAGCCACATCATCATCGATGATTAACGGCACACCGCATTGCTGGGTTAAATCACGTACCTGCTGTGCCACCCGTAATTTATCATTCCCCGTCAAAGCACCGGGCCCTTTTTCCCGATATTGGAACAGCGTAATGCCTGATTGTAGTGCTTGGGTCAACACATCAAAAAAAGCTGTCTCATTAGCCACGTCTTGTGTGCCACAGACAAAATAGCGTGCTAATACTGCTGGATCAAATCTCATCGTACACCTCCGGTTGATTTTTAGCCGTTACCTTTGGAAAATGGTTCAATGGCCCATGCCCATTACCGACCGCAATACCATCGCGAATTGTGGCATCGACATACGCTTTGGCATGCATAATCGCTGTTTTCAGCGTTACGCCCAACCCTAGTTGAGCAGTAATTGCTGCTGAAATTGTATCGCCAGTACCATGGGTTCTAGGCGTATCAAATCGTGTTGTTTGTAACCAAAAATGTTCGCCATTTTCTAAGCGCACATAATCTGTCACCACGCGTGCATTGCCATGGCCACCTTTGATTAAAATATTTTTCGTCCCAAAACTGTGCAACCTGTCAGCTGCTGCCATAATATCACTCGGCGATTGAATTCTGCGACCGGTTAAGACTTCAGCTTCAGGAATATTTGGGGTAATTAACGTGGCTAACGGCATCAATGTCGTCCGTACAGTTGCCACAGCTTCATCCGACAGTAACTGGGCACCACCTTTGGCTACCATCACGGGATCTAAAATTAATGGCCCAAAATTAAATTGCTGCAGTCCTTGTGCGACTGTTTTAACCGTGGCTGCATCACCGAGCATCCCTGTTTTTACCGCGCGAATTGCCAAATCGTCTGCTACCGATTGGAGTTGCGCCATCACCATGTCAGGGGGTAGCATGTGCACGTGTTGGACACCCAATGTATTTTGAGCAGTCACGGATACGACAACATTCGCACCATAAATGCCGTGGGCCGCAAATGTATTTAAATCAGCGGTCATACCCGCGCCACCGCTAGAATCAGTGCCTGCAATTGTCATGACTTGTGGGGTTTCATTAACCATTTTTTACCTCTTGTGCCATAAATGTTTCTAATGCTTCTGCTGTTAATAAGTAGAGTTCATCTAAAACCTGATTGGCAAAATAACCAGGAGTCGTAACTTTTTTTGCGGCCTGTACGCCAGCTAATTTCATCATCGCCATGGCCCGCACCGTATTGGTGACTGATACTTCATCGCCGTTAAAAGCACCAATCAAAGCAGACAGCGCATCGCCCGTTCCCACATTTGTGGCCAATAACGGAACATCGACGGCAATCGTTTGCGTTGTCATCCCATCACTCACCACATCCGTGGCGCCACTCATCGCAATAATAGCACCAGTTTTCTTGGCAGCCTGCTGTGCAATCATAAGCAAATCCCCCTCACCAGTAGCATCAATGCCATGACTGGCAAAATCAATCCCAGCAAACCAGGCAATTTCTGCTGCATTACCGCGAATAATATCAATTTTGGCATCTGCCATCACCGCTTTAACAGGCACACTACGCGATGGTATCCCAACCGCCACTGGATCCAAGACCACAACTTTTTTAGCTTGATTAGCCAATTGCGCTAATTTAATGGTTTCCAGTAATTCCGCCCGACGCCAAGTGCCTGTATTGATCACCACGGCATCACTGACGCCCACTAAATCTGGAAATTCAGCAATTTCGCGGGCCATAATTGGTGAGCCACCAACCACATTGACAACGTTGGCCACAAATTGGGGTGTTACATAGTTAGCATAGTTAAATACTAAAGGCGATGTTGTTTTTAAAGTTTTTAAATCCATGATTAACCTCGTTCATTTTGTTTAGAAACGATCCATTAAACGACCCAACAAACCAGTTTTTTGGGTCACTTTTAAGAATAAGTAGCCTAACACAGCCCCGAAGGTTGCGGCCGGCATAAAGAAAGGGATATAGAAGAAAAGGCTTGGCACATGAGCATGGTATAGCACATTCATCAGTGGTACGGCAACTATCGCTGAAATCACCCCAGTCCCAATTACTTCACCAATCACCGCCGCGCTATACTTGCCAGTCCAGCGATATAAAAAACCGGCCAAGCCCGCACCAATCACCGCCCCCCACAATTGCCAAAATCGGACGTCCTGCTAAAATCATCCGCAAGCTGCCGGTCAAAAACGCCACGGCAATCGCATACCAAGGGCCTAACAACACCGCTGTGATGACATTAAAAAAATGTTGAAACGGCGCCATATTGGGGAGCACCACGACACTAGATGTCGCAAATGATAAGGCTGTTAGCACGCCTGCTAACGCCATTTTTCGTACGGTTCGCCGAGAACCAAGCCCTGCTGTTGTCGTTGTTGCCACAATCGTCTCCTCTACTGAACTGGGGTTGCTAACCGAGAAAAATAAAAAACCGTCACCTTTTTTCGCACAGGAAAAACAGGTGACGGTCATAAAAAGTATGGTTTAACCCACTTATTAGTCTTCATCAATGAATCTCCCTTCGCGCGCATTACCGCGATCAGGTTCAATGGGTATTTCTCAGCCAACTTGGCACCCCAGATCGTGTTATTTAGTTATGACATCATTTTAGCGTAGAAATTTAGGGATTGCAAGCAACGGTTTTAAACGCTTTGCGTTTGATTGTTGTCATCATCTTTTTTATGCATCAATGAGAGATGATCTTCTGACAGCACATGGGCGTAAGTCGTCGTATAAGCATTGCGCATCAACCGTTGCATTTGCTTATAAATATCACTTTCCAAAAATTCAACAAGTGCTTCTTGATTTGGCCAAAAAGTCCATAACATATACTCAGACTTACCATCCGCACTTTGTGCCAAAATGGCATTGGCTGACACCAATTGACCAATCAATTCATCGTTATGTTCCTTACTTTGGAACGCAATTTGATGGATAAAATTACCGTGCAATTCTCCATTAATGACGCGACTGTTAAAAGGCATTGGTCGCTTAAATTGCTGAACTAATGCTGGCTCGCCGACAATCAAAAGATTCGTGCCGGATAGTTGCGACACTTTCCCCAAATAAAAGAAATTTTGAGGATGCGCAGCCTGCATCTCTAATAATGTAGCTGGCGATTGTTCAGGTGCTAGAACTAAATTAATTTCCATGAGTATGGCTCCTTTAAATAACTTTTTCGGTTCGTGGTGGCATGATCAGTTCGTGCTAGTTGACCCCCATCTTTTCAACAATGATCAGTTGCACCCACCCGTCTGCTGCCAGGAGACGGGTATCCAGTATTGTCGATCAAATAGCACACTGTCATGCTGCCATTACTAATAACCATTGTACCCCTTCTGGACGTTTCATGCTAAAATAAAATCATGACAAAACTACTAATTTTAGGGGCCAATGGCCAAATCGCAAAACTTGTGGTGCCGATGCTTGCCCATACCAATACCGAAACGATCTTAACCTCACTTCACGCACGGCCGGATCATGGCATTCGAGCCTTAGATGCCGTTAACGAAGATGCCCTCGTCACAGCGATGAAGGATGTGGACATCGTTTATGCCAATATTGGTGCTGAAGGCCGCCAAAAATCAGCTGCAAATAGTGTGGTTAATGCCATGCACACTGCCGGTGTGCAGCGTTTGATTTGGGTGGCCACAATCGGTGTCCATAATGAACTACCGGATGACAAGCGTGATCTTTGGGCTAATCTACTCGGCACAACCGATAACGAAAACACCTATATGGGCGATCAAGCCGCTGCCGTTGCACGGATTATGTCGTCGGCACTCGATTATACGATTATTCGGCCTAATGAGCTACTTGATGATAACATCATGCAGACCATTCACGTCCAAACTGATCCCCACGAACAAATTGTTGGTGGCCCAATTACACGCACAAGCGTTGCCGAATTTATCACGCAACTTATTTTACACCCGGATACTTATATCGCCCAATCAGTTGCGATTTCACAGCAATAAAAAAACACCTGAAAGTCATTTTCAGGTGTTTTATTTTGCATCTGGTTTCGCTTCAACATACTGCCAATAAGCATCAATGATTTTAGCTGATATTTTACCGTTCGTACCATCCAAGTAATTGTTCATCCCCGGAATGGCCATCGCAACAGCAAAAGGCTGACCGGGCACGTAAGCGATCATCGATTCGGTAAACGTATCATGGCCGTTGGTCTTAGTTTCCGCTGTTCCTGTTTTAGCATAAACTTTTGGTACCAATTTATGCAAGTCAGAACCACCCGTGTTCCAAGAATCTGAGCCATTGGCAACCCGGTTCATCCCTTCTTTGATGATTGACCACTCACTTGATGAGAGGTTAACCTGGCCTTGAACAATCGGTGATGCTGTCCAAACTGTCTTGGCACGATCACTATTGGGCTGACTTTGCAAAATTGACCCGACCACATGTGGTTGTACTAAGTAACCGCCGTTAGCAATCGTTGCGACATAGCGGGCGAGTTGTAATGTCGTGTAAGTATCATATTGTCCAAATGACTCATACAAATATTTACCACGCGCTTCACCGGTGGTTGGACCACGATAACCGGCCGTTTCCCCCGTAATGTCAATGCCAGTCTTAGTGCCCAAACCAAACTGGCCTAACCCATTACGCAAAGTCTGGAAAGCATCCGCATGTAACGCTAATGGTGAGCCAGGACTATAAGTCTGGCCACCAATCTTCATCCCCAACTGCACAAAGTACGTGTTGGATGACCGTTCTAGCGCAGTTTGTGCATCAATTGGAATGGCTTTTCCGCTACGGTTCCAGTAAGACGTAATTTCTTGAGTCCCAGCAATTTTAATCCCTTGGTCATTTAAGACCGTGTTGTTCGCTGAGATAACCCCTTTTTGGAAGGCCGTTGCAAGCACCGCTGGCTTCACTACCGATCCCATGACAATCCCACGATTAATGTTACCCAGGGGATTGGCTGTTTTCTTACCTGTCGCGGCATCACGATCAACCCCGGCCATGGCGTAAATCCCACCAGTATAGGGATTAATTACCGTGGCGTAAGCGCCTTGCACATCACCGCCTGGTAAGTTATCTTCCAAAATCTTTTGGACTTCACTTTGGAAACGCGCATTAATTGTCAGCTTAATGTTATCCCCAGCTTGCCCATTATATTTAACTTGTGACGACTTCACTTGGCCATCACTATTTGTCGTGACCAACGTCTGAGAGGCTGATCCTTTCAGGATCGATTCATAATCCATCTCAAGACTTGAATTACCTACTGGTTCATTTTGTGAATAACCCTGCGCCAGCAAAGTATGCAAGCGGTTTTCTGGCAAACCAGTCGCTTCATTCGTCACTGTCCCAACAAGCGCTTTAAAGGCATCCCCTTCTGGGTATTGACGTGTCCAACTCGTACCTAATTTAACCCCTGGGAACTCACTCAGACGTTCACCAATTTCGGCTAATTCCTGATTTGACACGTCAGATTCTTTAATGAAGGTTGTGGACAATGTGTAAGCCCCACTCATCCGTTGAAAAATCATCGCAGCGTTATCATCCACATTATCCGTCAAATGATGTGTGAGGACGTAATTAACCATCAAATTATTCACTTCAGAAGGTGTCAGGGTTGCCCCTTTTTTAGCATTTGCCTTTGTGACTTGCTTGGCAACCTTTTGACTTTGTTTGTCATCAGCCAAGTAAAATTCCGCTTTGGCACGCTCACTCAAACGTTGCGTGTCAACCGTTAAAAATCGACTTAACTTAATAGCGGTTTGCCGCATACTCGCTGCTGTAACAGACGTCCCACGAGTAAAGGTAATCGCCGCTTGTGCTTTATTACCAACAATCACGCGGCCATTTGAATCGTAAAACATCCCACGCGGAACGTTCCCTTTTTCAATCGTTTCATCACTACGATTGACTTCACCTTGGTAGTAGGACCCTTGTTGAATCGTTAAAAACGCTAACTGGATGACTAAGGCAATCATCAACGTTAGCGCAATGCCTAATAATATATTTAAGCGTACTGGCAAGTTAGCACTGACGCTATTTTTTTTATCCCGATCTTCTAAATACGGATTTCGTTGCATATTTATCCCCAATTTAACAATAAACTACTTAAACTAGATTACCACAAATCCAGTTTTTGCGCTAAAAATATCCCGATAATTTGGTATATTAGTAATATGACGATTAAACGATTTTTTATTTCCCCAATCGCGTTAAGTTTTTGGTTCCCGGCCGTGATCATGCTGACTTATTATGCTTATCGCGGGATGGCACCTTTTGGTACGAACTCCATCTTAACGGTTGATCTGGGACAACAATATATTGACCAATTTGCTGCCTTTAAAACGGCTTTTTTGGCCCATCCAAGCAGCTTCTTTTATTCATTTAGTAACGGCCTTGGTGGCGACATGATTAGTGAATGGGCTTATTGTTTAATGAGCCCTTTTAATCTCATTTTTTTAGTCGTCCCCAACATCAACTTACCGGCAGCCATTTTAGGCGTCACCGTTCTGAAATTTGGCGCCGCTGGCCTCACCATGGCCTACTTGTTAGCCCGTTTAAACCTACAAAGAGGCTATTACGTGACGCTTTTTGCCGTCAACTATGCCCTGTCTGGTTGGTTTGTGGCCAATGATTTAAATCTCCTTTGGCTGGACGCGGCGATTTTGTTGCCATTGGTTATTCTCCAGCTTGAACGCCTATTTGTACAAGCCACTTGGTGGCGTTATGCACTACTGTTAGGCGCCACCATTATTTGTAACTACTATATTGGTTACATGATTGCTATTTTCCTTGTCCTTTATTTTTTCTGGCGCCTCACTTGGCCCCAACAAGTTCAGCCGCGCTGGCAAATTTTTAAACGCTTTGTTTACGGGAGCTTAACGGCTGGTGCCCTAAGCGCCTGGTTACTCTTACCCACAATTTATCAATTACGCATCGGTAAATCGCAGTATAACTCACCACTGACTTGGCGATTTGATAACAATCCACTACAGCTTGTTTTTAAACTCATTCCTGGCAGCTTTGATTTCGATCAAATGCAGACCGGCTTAGCAAACTTTTATGTGTCAGCATTCGTGTTGATTACTTTTATTACTTTTTTAACCACCAATTTATGGCACTGGCGCGTGAAAGGCGGCGGTTTTATCATTATCGTCTTCTTAATCGTGGCCACAACCTGGGCGCCGTTGACGTTACTCTTTCACGGGTTCCAGTACCCTGTTTGGTATCCTTACCGGTTTAGTTTCATTATTAGTTTTTTCATTATTTATCTTGCAGCGCTCTCATGGCAACCAACTTGGCAACCGCAAGCCGTCACGGTCGTTGGATACCTCGCTGTCATGATGGCAATTGTCAGTTACGCACTGATGTCAAATCAGCACGTTTCTTATATCAACCATCGCACCATCGCCATTTTCGCAGGGCTCTTCTTAATCACGCTAGCCCTATTGCTCTTCCAATCATCTGACCGTCTGCGCTTGCCCCTCTTATTTTTAGTAACCCTTGGCAGCCTCACTGTCAATGTCTATGCAACGCTCAATCATTTTTCTTATTTAACAAATACCGAATATCAACGCGCCATTCAATCCCTACAAGGCGCCGATAAAATCCTAAAGCAAGACAAGGCTTGGTATCGTGTCGCCCAAACCTTTCAACGCACGCGCGGGGATGCCATGATGTTCAACTATAATAGCGGCGCCCATTTTAGTTCATCCATCTCAAAATCAACGCCAACATTCTTTGGCTATTTTGGTCAGCCAGATGGGGATAACTTTGTCAACTATAGTAACGGTAGCCTATTATCGGATGCTTTGTTAGGCATGAAATACGTCATTACCCCGAGTGCACAAACGCCAGGACAACCTGGTGATCCACAAAACTTGCGGATTGGTCACCGGCCAGATACCAGTTTTTACCATCTAAAAGCGCGCAATCAGACAACCGCTGTGTGGCAAAATTCCTACGCTCTGCCAGTTGCCTTTGCAGCAAACAACGCAGCGCTTTCAACAAAATTACTCACCAATAATCCAATGCAAAACCAAGCCAATTTATGGCAAAACTTGACTGGGGCAACAACATCGCCTTTGCAAGTTGCTAATTTTAATCAGGTTATTGGCCATAACATCACGACGCCACCAACGATCATTACCGACGCCGTCATTACCAAAAAGGATCCCACGCAACCTGCCAGCTTAGATTTGCAATTCACGCCGACAACCAATGACAGTTACTATCTAACAATTGGTAGCGGCCTGCAAATCAAAGATTTCGATTTGCTGCTCAATGGTCAAGTGATTAAACAATTCAGCTCCTATCGTCATACGATTGTGATTAACCTCGCCGCTAACGCTAAATCACAACCACAAACCGTCACTATTCGATTTAAACAAACGAAGTTCTTAGTGCTCAATAACGTGACCTTATACCATATTGATCAAAACCTATTCCAGCAACAAGCTGCCACATTGGCCAAGCAACCATTACACATCACGGCCTCTAGTCCACGTCAATTAACCGGTACTATCACGACAACAGCCGACCAACCCTTAATCATGACCACCATTCCAAAAGCGCCAGGTTGGCACATCACCCTTGATGGTCAACCCGTTAAACCCGCGCTAGTGGCTGATTACTTTATTGCCATTAAAACAACCCCTGGTCGGCATACCGTCACTTGGCGCTATACGCCGCCACTTTGGTGGCTAGGCGTTGCCATTTCCAGTGTCGCACTACTTGGGCTTATTTTCTCATTTGCCCGGCAAAAAAAGCTTGCAAGTTCAAAGCCTGCATGATATGCTCATTTTGCTTATTATTTGCGATAATGTCGCAAAATTGAAAGGAATTATTTTTTATGTCAGAAGAAAAAGTATTTCCAATGACAGCTGAGGGTCGTGAAAAGCTACAAGCTGAATTGGAAGATCTCATCTCAAATCAACGTCCTGAAATTACCAATCGTATCCAAATCGCCCGTTCATACGGTGACTTGTCTGAAAACTCTGAATATCAATCTGCCAAAGATGAACAAGCCTTCGTTGAAGGTCGTATCTTAACTTTGAAGAAGATGATTGAAAATGCTCAAATCATCGATCCAAATGCTACGGCTTCTGATGAAGTATCACTCGGTAAGACAGTAACCTTTAAGGAATTACCTGACGAAGAACCTGAAACATATGCGATTGTTGGGTCAACAGAATCAGATCCACTTGCTGGTAAGATTTCAAACGAATCAGCTATGGCTGTGGCCTTGCTTGGTAAAAAGGTTGGCGACAAAGTTGCTGTACCATTGCCAAGTGGTGACAGTATTGAAGTTGAAATTCTAAAAGTTGAAAAGTAATTACTTAAAAGACTAACGACAACATGTCGCTAGTCTTTTTTTGTGATCAAAAAAACCAGACGCAGCTGGTTTTTAAGTATCTTATGCAAATTGGTTGATATTGCCGATGATGATTGCACCGATGACAACAAGAATTGTACCGACAATAATCATCTTCATTTGGTAGCTTGACTTCTTTTCACCAAGCAAGTAGATACCACCGAATGTTGCAACAATGATACCAAGTTGTGAGAATGTTGTGGCAATTGTTTGCCCAACGGCTGGGTTAGCGGCTGAGATGAACATAAAGATGTTACCTGTTGCCCAAACCAAACCAGTCAAAATATTCTTCCAAGTTGGCTTTTCAAACATTTGATCTGCTTCTTTCAAAACAAAGATCACAATCAAGAAAGCACCGATGACTTGACCGATGGCTTGTGGGCCAACGATTGCTGTCATATAGTCAACACCGTTATTCTTTGCCTTGATCGCATCTGAAATGTAACCAATCTTGTTCAAGAAGTTTGGCAAAACGAAGTAGAACATATAACCAGCAGTTGAAATAACCAGATAAACCAACCCTTTGGTCATGCTCTTTGTTGCGGCTTGTTGCGCTGCAACGTCTGACTTTTGTGCCTTATCACGGGCAGAAATCAAAGTTGCCCCGATCACCACGGCAACGATTGAGATAATACCAATCGCCCACATCTTACCTGTCTTCCAGTCGCCAAGGACCACAGCGGCCATCAAAGCGTTGGTGACAATTTGACCCGCAGTTGACAACGGAATGGCAAGTGACACACCCAAATCCTTAATTGCTAAGAATTGGCCGGCAGTTCCAACTGCCCAAACCAAACCAGAAAGAATCCCAACGATCCAAATTTGTGACCCCAAGTAAGCGTGGTTTGGCATCACGTAGAAAAACATTGTGGCCAAACCAAAGATCAACGCACCAAAAGTCATTCCCAGTGTTTGTTGACCGGCTGAGCCACCCATTTTAGTATTAACAAGGCCAACTGAGCCCCATGCTAGTGCTGGCACAAGCGCCAACAAAAGTGCTGCATTCATTTTTTAAATCGCTCCTTATTTCTGATCATGCATTGATTGCATAACATATTTACTAGAACTATTTTACACGAATGAAAACGTTTACACAAGTCTTTTTGTTACTTTTTGTAAACGTTTTCATTTTTTTATTTATTTTTCAACGTTTTCACACGTAATTATCATAATAACTATCAGAATATTACCGTCTTATCAAACATTCAGCAATGAATATGACGTTATTGCCATAAATCGTCATCATCTCAAAAAAAATAAAACTACCAAAATTTTGGTAGTTTTACTTATCAAAGCGTTGTAAATTCCATGTTTCAATCAAATTAATCAACAATTTTGTATAGTTGATGTCTGTTGCATAATGATCTTCATACAAGGCTTTTGCTGCTTCTTTATAATTTTTTGCTGCTAAGACGTCTTTAAACTGATCCGGATTCCAAGTATTACCGTTAACAATCGTTTCCGCATGTTCCTTCATACTGTCTTTCCAACTATCATACACTGCAAAACGTGCTTGTTCAGTTTGTGGCTTACCGTCGACATATTCAGTTGTATCCAAGACCACTGACTTGCCAGGCGTCGTATCCTGTGTCTTAACGCCGTAAAAGTTATTATACTTTGACGACAATTTTGAATTATCCCAGTTGGATTCATGGGCTGCTTGGGCAATTGAGATTGAAGCCAAAATACCATATTGCTTAGCCAATTGCTGTGCATAAGGGGCAATCTTATTAATGAAAGCTAAGCGTCGTTCGAATTCACCCTTACCTGATGTTGCAATAAGCGCCATGACGTTTGGTGTTGCCATACCATTGGCCCGTAAGGTCTTATAGTAAGGCGTCATTGTCTTATTCGATGTTTCAAGCAAAACGCCAACAATATCATCAGCTGTCTTGGCTTGTCTTAAGTCAAAGGCTTGCGGATACACATAATCTAATAACTTGGCATCCTTCGTACTTGATTGCTTCACACCGCGTAGTAAGTCAGGGTATTTTTGGTACATCTTGTTGATTAATTGCTTGTCATTAAACGCTGTCAAGATGTCTTGGACTGAAACAGATTTCACCTGATCAGCTAAATTCACCGCAACTTCATCTGGTGTTTGCCCAACACTCACATAACCATAACCCTTTGGCAATATTGGTGCTGATGATGGGCCAGCCGCCATTTGATTAAAAATGAGTTGCATCGGTTGGGCTGGTGACAAACGGTACGTCCCTGCTTGTAGCTTTTCTGCCCCTTGTGACATAGCGTACTTATAGAATACCTTGCCGTCAGTAATTACCTTTTTATCTTGTAACGTTTGTCCCATCTGCAACGCCGTCGCGCCTGCCGGAATTTTGACTGTAATAAACGTTGTATCTTTAGGATCTAAGGCCGCGTACTTATCCGTAAACAATGCTTTAAGGGCAAACGCAACGCCTAATAGAATCAAAAGCAACGCCAACATCGCTACGAATCGTTTCACTGGTCCACGCTTTTTACGGCGAGGCCCATTACCATATACGTCATTAAATGGATTTTTGGGATCATACGATGCCTTATTTTGCGCCGCATCAAGTGCTTCAGCAGCTTGAATTTCGTGCTGATGCCGTTCTTTTCTCGATTCCATAATTCACCTTCTAAAAATGTCTTCAATATTAAAGCGACTAGCGTGCTGACACACTAGTCGACTTGTTTTATTCTATCATATTTCGTTTGACGAAAGATTAAAAGGAGATTACTTGAATAACTCCACATCGCGCGCAATCATTAATTCTTCGTTCGTCGGAATAACCAACGTTTTAACCCGAGCATCTTTGGCAGAAATATCAATTTCTTCGCCGCGTTTTTGGTTGGCCGCTTCATCCAAAGCCACCCCGAAATAGGCTAACTTATCGGCAATCATTTGACGAATTGGGGCTGAATTTTCACCAATACCCGCAGTAAAGACTAAGGCATCAACACCACCCATTTCGGCAATATATTGACCAACATATTTGACAATGCGATTCACGAATACTTTAATCGCTAATCGTGCGTGGTCATTGGTATCGTAAACTGCCAATAAGTCGCGCATATCAGACGAAATCGTTGATAATCCTAACAAGCCAGACTTTTTATTTAAGATGTTCAACATCTGGTCGTTTGTTAGACCTTCACGTTCTTGAATATAGTAAATCAACGACGTATCGACATCCCCAGACCGCGTAGCCATCGCCACACCAGCTAGTGGCGTGAAGCCCATTGACGTATCCAATGCTTTCCCATCTTTCACTGCCGTAATGGAATCGCCAGCACCTAAGTGCATCGTGATGACCTTCAAATCTTTAAGTGGTTGTCGTAACATGTCAGCCGCGCGATTGGCAACATAGCGATGCGATGTGCCGTGCGCACCGTATTTACGCGCACCATAACGTGTGTAATACTGATACGGTATCGCATATAAATAATTTTCTTCAGGCATCGTTTGATAAAAAGAAGTATCAAACACAGCAACTGAAACAGCATCTGGTAATAACTTTTGAAAGGCCCGAATGCCCATAGCATTCGCCGGATTGTGCAAAGGGGCATAATCCGCTAGACGATCAATCTTTTCCAAGACCGCCTTTGTCACTTTAACAGAATGATTAAACCACTCACCACCTGCCACGACACGGTGTCCAACACCAGTAATTTCATTGAAATCAACGATAATGCCCAAATCAGTTAATTTTTGTAGCATAAAGTTGATGGCTTGTTGATGATCTTTGATTGGCAAAACAGTTTCATATTTTCGTGTTTGCCCATCTTTCGAAATTGTAATATTGCTGTCATCCACCGACTGATCGTCCAAGCGTCCGCCTTGATTCATCGCTTTGGCGTCGTACTTAATCGTCACAATGGCATCATCCATGCCAATCCGCTCGATCAATCCTTGTGCAAGTACCTGTTCTGCCGGCATTTCTAATAATTGAAATTTCAATGAAGAACTACCAGCATTTACAGCCATTGTTTTAGCCATGATTAAATTTCTACCTGTCTTTCTTAAACGTGTACTGATCCGCGACATGTTTAAAATATCAGATATGGTAGTGTTTCGTTATGTAAACACTCTAATATTTAGTGCATTGTCACAACATCAGGCTTTGTTCTGCTCTTTATCCAGTTTAACCCAAGCTTTGATATCTTGCAAAAACTTCTGTAGCGCTTCAATATCTTTTAGTGGTGGGTATTGCCCCATTAACACTTCGCCATGACTGCCTACCCCATGTTTACGAAGTACAAGAATCGCCTTGGCAGCGCGTGGGTCTTTGAAGAAGGCTGCTGGTAATTGCAAAAATGCTTTAAGCTGTGCTTTTTGTGTCAAAAATTTCAACAGATCTTTTGCTTGGTCGCCCATCATGACATTGGCCGGTACAATCAAGTAGACCCAGCCATCATCAGTTGCAAATTCCAAGCTTTTTTCAATCAACAAATGGTGAACAAA
Source organism: Leuconostoc garlicum (assembly GCF_001998805.1). NCBI lineage: Bacteria > Bacillati > Bacillota > Bacilli > Lactobacillales > Lactobacillaceae > Leuconostoc > Leuconostoc garlicum. The sequence continues at coordinate 264,371 of NZ_CP016329.1, forward strand.
TGAGCGGTCATCTTGGTTACGTGTTTGATAACTTTCTGCTGGCTCTAATGGATAATAACCAACTGGTAAGTCAGCGATAACAGCCTTGGCCTTTGGCATTTCAGTCAATGCGACAACATCTGACTCATAAAAAGTCGTTGTCCCTTTGGTCAATAACTGATCAACCGCCGTTGCCAAGGCCAATTGTGTCTCATCGTTATCAATTCCAATACGCTTAACATCTAGGTCATTCATTTTCAAGACGTCATTGACGGTCTGCAATAAGTTCCCAGCACCAACTGTCATGTCCAGAATTGTATCCCCTGATTTAAGGTCTGCCGTTTGCAACAAAAAATCAGCCAACAAATAACCAATACCGTCAGGTGTAATTTGGAAATTAGCCTGCGTATGGTCATCCCGAGTGACTTTTAAGATTGCTAATTGCAACGTCTTTCGGAGATCAGCTGGCGACATACTGCGCCAGTCAAACGCCGCAATAAACTTTTCAATCTGTTCAGCAACTGCTGGGGTTGGCTTACCATCTTCAATGGCTACTTGCCCGTTTGCGACATCTTCTAAAAGTTCAATCAACGCATCTGTGAGACTGATGTCGGCATCCTCGGCTAAGGCCTGTGAGTTTGTTGTTAAATCATCGAAATATTGTGCTATTTTATCTTGTGTCATAGCCCTATTTTAACGTGTTTTCATAAGGTTTTCAAGGCGCGTGCCTGAGCAACGCCCGTGTATAGATTGTTTGCCCCAAGCGAATACGAAGGTTATCATCTTGAACGGTTACGCTAGCGCCTGCTAAGTTAAACGTGGTTTGCTGTGTTTTAGCATACAGGATACTTGCCTTAAATTGGATTGTGTCCAACTGTGCCATCACCGTCAATTGTTGACGCGTTTGTAATTGCGCATGCCAGGCAACGTTTTGTAACACCATTAGGCTGCCAAGGAGCGCCAAAATAATCAACGCTGAGCCAAAAACCGCCCCGCGTTGACGCTTAATCATCCATCTGCGCACGCAGTAGGTAGAGAACTTCTGTTGCTTGCTGATGCTGTTGTCCTGATAATTCAAGTTGTACATATGCCGCATAATCTTTAACATGAAATGCTGTTACCTCGGAAATAAAAATAACTTGGCCGGCGCCCTCACCTGACAATTGCAGGCGATTTTTAACAATATTGAGTGTCATTTTTTTGCCATCATGACTCATCAGCTGTAATTCATGCGGCAAAATCCCCTTTAACGCGTATTTTTGTGTCGTGATTTGGTAGATAGCTGCACGTAACGCCATATCTAAAGGCGGTTCATGCGACACACGAAAACAAGGTAACAGTAATTGAATCGTGACAAATAACAAACCCGTTACGCCCAACGCAATCAATGTTTCCAATATGGTAAACGCCGGTAATTTACGGTTGTTCATAGGTATGCCATGCTTTCATCGCCGCTAAGCGTTCTTGTTGGGCCATTTGATACCGTTTTTCTAAACGTTGTACCTGCTGTTTATATTGGGTTATTTGTTCATATTCTAATAAAAGTAACCCATTTAATAAGCCAAAGGTGACTAAAGCTTCGCCAAGAATAAAGGCTGATCTACGACTGTGTAATACGATATGCCCCACCTCCTAAACTAAAAATAATTTTGATCACATGTTGACCATTACTGAGTATCACTGTTGTCGGGGCAACATAACCTGTTGATAAAATTTGGATTGTCTGTGTCTTGTCGTGATGATACCCTTTGGGATAGGCCAGTTGCGTATGATTAAAAACAATGCCATTTTCTCGAAAGCGAACCGTCCGCCGACATTGCTGTGTTTGCGCCGATATCCGTTCTTGTTGCCAACTTGATTTGAACGTCGCAGACCATTGTGACATATTTGGTGCTGACACTGGCATCCGACTACTGAGTAAAAATAAACCAGCCACAATCCCGAGTACAACCAGTGATTCGAGTAAGGTATAGCCTTTACTGATGTGCTTCATTATTATCAAGGCTGATGTGTAGTTCTTTCGCCTTTTGGACTTGCTTAGGCGATAAATAACCTGCAGCTACTAAGTCTGAATACGTCACAATTTTATCATCCGGATGCTCGTTAATATATAAATCAATTTGCGATTGTACGGTTGATACCATTACGGTTGCATGAGTTGCAACCGCTTTTTTACGTTGCGTATTTAAATTGGGCAAGATCAGTAACATGAGTAAACTGATGATAAAAAGAACAATTGCTGTTTCAATTAATGTAAATCCTGGATGCTTACGTTTAAAAAATGTCATTGATATAAACCGCCAATCGTTTGGTACATGGGTAACAACATCGACAAATAGACCGCAATGATAGCAATGCCGATCACGCCAAAAAAGATAGGTTGCAACATGTCAATCAACCGATTCGTCCGTTGCATCACTTGATGATACTGTAACTTGGCATAATATGCGAGATAACCTGCGAGGCGTTTGGGTTCGTGACCGCGAACAAAATAGCCTGCTAATGCCTGATTAAAGTAAGGTTGTTTAAGAATATATTCGGATAACGTACAGCCTGACTGTAAGGCTACATGCGCATCTTCAGCTAATAAAATTGCCAACTGCTGATTTTTCTGACCCTGAATACCACACATTTCTGCTAAAATTTCTGGTACTGTCAAACCATTAGCCAGTAACACCGCTAGTTGTTGCGCGACTTGATAAGTCACAATTGTTTTCACAATTGGTCCAATCAACCATAATCGTGATAGCATTTTCAATCGCTGACGTTCCGGCAAACGACGCCAATGCCAGATACCAAAACACAACGCCACGACAATCATGCCGATGACATACCACATCACCTGCTGTGTTTCACCCGAATCTAACACTGCTGTATCTTGCCACTGTTGTAGAATCGGATATAAAAAAAGCTTCATACCAATCAGCATCAGTCCCAGCAATCCAATTAAAACGATTGGATATTGCAATACTTGCTTAATTTTTTGTTGCTGTTGTTGCACTTGGGCTAAATGCTGACCAATTGTGACCAACGTTTCAGACAAATTACCATGCTGATCCGCCAGCTTAATTTGTAACAAAATAGCTTGTGAAACGGTTTGATCTAACACAACGTGCAACGGCACCCCTTGATTTAAGCGCGCATTGACAGTTGCTAACCAAGTTGTCCATGGTGTGTGCGCAGCAGCAAGAATATCTAAACTATGCGCAATACTATAGCCTGACTGTAATAGTTCACCAAGCTCTTGAAAGAACATCACTTGATGTTGACGTTTAAAGTTGTGTGAAGTGGTGATAATGCGCTTTGGAAATTTTATTGGTCGCCAATGCATGTGCTAATACCTCCTGCCACTGATTTGAAAACTTTGGGACTGTTTGTCCTTGCAGTACGCGCGCAATATCATCACTGCCTAAATGATCAATAATTGCCGCCTGTTGCTGCTGCGTGGTTGTGACCAGTCGCTGGTAAACGACATCTGTTAAAGCAACCGCTAATTGTGCCGGTTCAACACCTAAGTCGCGTAGGCGTAAAATAACGTCACGTGCCGACATGGCATGAATCGTACTCAATACCAAGTGCCCACTTAAGGCAGCTCTGACTACGGCCGCAGCTGTTAATTGATCTCTAATTTCACCAACCAATAAAATTTCCGGTCGATGCCGTAAGGCCACTTTGATGAGATCATCATAATGGATACCCGCATCGTCATTGACTTGTAGTTGCACAAATTTTGATTGCTGAATCTCAACTGGATCCTCAATGGTTAAGACTAACTTATCCTCTGCTAGCCGTTCAAGTAGCCGATAGAGTGTTGTCGTTTTGCCGGACCCAGTTGGACCAGCAATTAAAAACAAGCCGGCACTCGGCATATGCTGATAAAGCTTTTCAAATTGCGTTGCTGCTAAACAGTTCTGTCGCTGACCTTTTTGATAAATCAGTCGTAATACCAAGGTTTCGCGATTGAGAAAGTCACCGACTGTCGAGACACGAATCCAAATATCCTTGTGGCTAAACCGCCCAAGTTGCGGGCGCCGACGCTCAGAGATGTTCATCTTGGCACGATATTTCACCGCAGCAATCATCTGTTGGGCAGCAACCGTAGTCAATGTGACATGCTGTGTCGCACGGCCATCAATATGAAATTTAACGCTATAGTGCGTTTCGGAAAGTGGTAATAGATAAATATCATTGGCATGGTTTGCAATGGCTGCTTCTAAAATAGTTTCCATATTACTCCCTCTGTCACATCATTATGATACGCAGACACCGATATTTGCTCACAAAAAAAGCACTCAATCCTTGAGTGCTTAAATCATTATTCACCTAAACGCGCACGGAATGCTTGCGTTTCTGCTTCATAGCCTGGCTTACCCAGTAAGGCAAACATGGCTGTCTTATAGGCTTCAACGCCAGGTTGGTTAAATGGATTAATGCCAAATAGATAACCTGATGCGCCCACTGCTAGTTCAAAGAAGTAAATCATGTAACCCAACGTGTAGGCGTCTTGTGCAGGTAAGTGCACAGCCAAGTTAGGCACACCACCATCGACATGCGCTAAGATAACGCCTTGTGACGCCTTTGTGTTAACTTCATCAATGGTAATGCCTTCAAGATATTGCAAGCCATCATTGTTATCTGCTTCGCGTGGCAAATCCAAATTTGAAACAGGATTATCAAGCTTAACAACTGTTTCAAACAAGTCACGACGACCTTCTTGAATATATTGACCAAGTGAATGTAAGTCAGTTGAATAATTGGCTGATGAGGGATAAATACCCTTTTGGTTCTTACCTTCTGATTCACCCATCAATTGCTTCCACCATTCAGATAGATATTGCATTGAAGGTTCCCAGTTAATTAAAAGTTCTGTTGTATAACCCTTATCGTACAAAATACGACGGGCAGCGGCATATTTATAAGCCGCGTTTTTATTCAAATCAGCATCTGAGTAAGCCTCTTGCGCATCCTTGGCCCCCGCCATCAATGCATCAATGTCAGCACCGCTAGCAGCAATTGGCAATAGCCCGACAGCCGTCAAGACTGAGAAACGCCCACCGACACCATCTGGGATCGTGAAAGTTTCATACCCAGCTGCCACAGCTTCGTCATGTAGTGCCCCACGATTAGCATCAGTCGTGGCATAAATACGTTGCTTAGCAGCCTCAGCACCATACTTCTTTTCAAGTAATTGCTTGAACACACGGAAGGCAATTGAAGGTTCTGTTGTTGTTCCAGACTTTGAAATCACATTCACTGAGAAGTCTTGGTCCCCAATAACACGTACCAAATCGTTAAGGTATGCGGCTGACGTTGAGTTACCGGCAAAGTAAATCTTGACACCTTGACGTTGGTCATCTGGTAATTCATTGTTAAACATTGGATTCAAGAAATCCACTGCCATCTTAGCCCCAAGATATGAGCCACCAATACCAATGACAACAAGAATCTTTGACTCGCTTTGAATGCGTTTTGCGGCTGCTTTAATCCGCACAAATTCTGCCTTGTCATAATCCGTTGGCAATGTGAGCCAATCCGAATATTCAGCGCCTGCACCCGTCCGATTGCGTAGTTGTTGATCCGCCATCGTAATTAATGGTTGCATTTCAGAAAATTCGTGTTCGCCGACGAAATTTTCGATGTTTTTTGTATCAAGTGTGATGTGTGCCATAGCGTTAGCCAAGCGTCCCCATCAAAATAAGATGGCGGCGCATTTCCTCCTTAAAATTTGTTAAGCGCTTACAATTTTATTTTATCACAATTTTGATGCGGCTGCGTCATCAATAATAATGGTCACATCGGCATGTTCTTGTAGAATTGATGCCGGCAAAGCCTCAGTCACTGGGCCATTAACCATTGCTGCCACGGCCGCTGCCTTAGCTTCTCCAAAGGCTAGCAAGAGAATCTTTTTAGCCGACATGACTGACGCAATGCCCATTGAAATGGCTTGCGTCGGCACTGATGCCGGATTGTCAAAGAATCGCGCATTAGCAGCGATTGTGGATTCGGTTAGATTCACCACGTGCGTCGTTGAATTAAACGGTGTCCCAGGTTCATTAAAGCCAATATGGCCATTTTGCCCTAAACCTAATAATTGTAAATCAATGGGATGTTGCGCAATGATGTCATCATAAGCCTTAGCAGCTTGTTCAATATCATCACTGGCACCATCTGGGATAAAAGTTTGCTTGAACGGCTTGTATTGAAACAAGTGTTGCTGCATAAAATAATGGTAACTTTGTGGGTCTTGTGGCGTCAAGCCAACGTACTCATCAAGATTAATTGCTGTCAAATCGGAAAAGTCCAGTGAACTATCCACAAACTTTTCGTATAATTTAATAGGCGTAGCGCCGGTTGCTAAGCCAAGTACCTGCGTGCCCTTGGCAAGTGCGTCTTCATAAATTTCAAACGCACGCTGTGCGCCAACATCTGGATTGTTTACTTTAATAATCCGCATCATACTCTCCTTATTGGTCTATACCACTTTGGTCTATACCAATATAATAACACACTTTTGCCATTTTGGAAATAGTTAATCATTATTTTTAGCCAAATAAAAAAACAGGCCAACAGACCTGTTGCTATACTTCCGGTGACGCTGTGGTCATATCCGTTTGTCGTAAAGGCAATGTCACGATAAAAGTTGTGAGTTCATCATCTGATGTGGCCCGCACTTGTCCATGGTGTTGTGCAATAATGCCTTTTACAATGGCTAAGCCAAGTCCCGTTCCACCCGTTTGACTATTCCGTGAACTTTCAACACGGTAGAAACGATCAAAAATATCGGTTAGCGCCTCACTTGGAATTTTGATACCATCATTAATAACACGAATTTCCACATCAGTCCCTTTAACTTGTGCCGTCAATTTGATAAATGTTGCGCCATCCCCATACTTAAAGGCGTTACTGATTAAATTCATCAATGCGCGTGCCAATTTATCGGAGTCTGCTTCTAAAACGATTAACTCCGGTTTCACAATTTGTGTTAACGCCACGTTATGTTCTTGTGCTTCAATTTCATAACTGGCAATTAACTGCGCAAATAAGTCACTCAAGCTTAAAGTCGTCAAGTTCAACACGGCATCATGCGCCTGTGTCTTGGAAAATTCAAACAAATCTTCCACTAACACTTTCATCTGATTAGATTTGCTATAGGCGGTGTGGATGTATTTGGCGCGATCGGCGTCACTTAATTGCTCACCATTCATTTCAACTAAACCGAGATACCCGATAATGGCTGTCAGTGGTGTTCTTAAATCATGCGAAATATTCGTAATCATTTCGTCTTTGGAACGTTCACTTTCTCGTTCCTCTTCACGAATTTTTTGTGTTTGTTTGGCAATGGTATTGGTCACATCAATTAATGCTTGGGTTTTTGGCGCATACATGGCTTGCCAATCAATCAAGCGATCTGAATTTTCACTCGCGATTTGCTGCATATCATGAATCAGGCGTGTGAGACTTTCGACTTGTCGCATTCGCACATATTGCCAAATGATAATCACGACATCACCAACACCAATCAATGACCACGTCCCCCATTGCCAGATCGTTGGGGCACTTTGTAAATCACCTTGCATCAGCATTGCCGCCGCAAAAATTGACCAACTAAAAAGCAGTAGTAACAAAGTTGTCACTACCGCATAATAGAGTTTTGTGCGATTGTGCTTTAAAAACAACGCCAATTTTTTCATTAATTTACTTCAATCTTATAGCCAACGCCCCAAACGGTTTGAATAACTTGATCTCCGTTCGTTGCTTCTTCAATCTTATCACGTAAGTGGGACACGTGAACCATGACCGTTTTTGCCGACACAACTGATTCTTGTTGCCAAACGCGTTCAAAAATATCATCTGCTGAAAAGACACGATTTGGGTGTGACGCCAAAAGATACAAAATGCCAAATTCTAACGCTGTTAAATTCACCAAATCGCCATCAGATGTCTTCACTTCGTGGCTATCTTTATTAATGATCAATGACCCAATATCTAAGACATCCGGTGTTTGATCTTGCACCGCATTTTCCGCACGCCGCAAAAGTGATCGGACACGGGCCATCACTTCCAACGGATTAAATGGCTTCGTCACATAATCATCAGCGCCAGTAATCAAACCTTGAATCTTATCCATATCCCCTGATTTGGCAGATAACATCAAAATTGGGATTCGACTATCTTTACGGACTGTCTTGACCACTTCCAAACCATTCATATTTGGCATCATGACATCCAGAATCATCAACGCAATATCCGGATTGGTATTGAGCTTTGAAAGTGCTTCTTTACCATCAGTTGCCATGATAGGTTCATAGCCTTCATTTTTGAGATAAATTTCAAGTAATTCAGCAATTTCAATATCATCGTCGACAACTAAAATCTTCATCTTCGGCTCCTTCTACTTCTTAGTTTGGGCAGCCTCTAAACGGGCTTGCTGAGACAATAGGCTGATGGCTAAGAAGCCGCCACCCTTTAGGCCAGCTTGTTGTCGATTCCAACGGAAAACACTATAAGCCACAGCCGCAACAACGATGTAAGCCACTGGTGGCAAAGTTGGATTAATCACTGGTGGTAACAAACCAAGGACGATAAAGCCAACGACCCAAGCCACTAACGCTAGGCCAAGATACAACCAACGTCGTGATCTTGGTTCCGCTGTTTGTGCTTTTGGATTAGGCGTTAACTTCAACACAACCGCCGTGTAAAGTGAGCCACCCAAGAACGCAATCAACAAGAGTGAGGCAATACCGGCACCTTGACCACCTGCTTGCTTTGAAAAGAATAATGACAATCCAAAAACACCAGCAAATAACATCAAAATTGCCATTGACGTATCAAGTGCTAATTCCCAGAACTTATACTCATGCAACTTGCGCGCTGTTTGCTTTGGATCAAGGAACTGTGCCACCGCTTGTGTAGGTGTCCCATACAATTGCGCAGCCGTTGTCCCAGTTCGTTGTGCTTCAAGTAATTTTTCAGTGACTTCATTTGTCACTGATTCAATTTTTTCAGGCGACAATTGGCCGTTTTGGGCCAATAGCTTTTTAAAGTGAAATATAAAATCTTCATTTTTTTTCGTTAGTCGCTGTTTTTCTTCTGACATTTTTGCTTCCTCCGGCAATTATGTACGCGGCATCCTGCCGCTTCATCACGTCAGGCCGTGATGCTTACACGTTAAATCTAAATTCGATAATGTCGCCATCATTGACAACATATTCTTTACCTTCTGAACGCAACTTACCCGCTTCTTTCACCGCTTTAACTGAACCCAAAGCATCCAGGTCATCAAAAGCGATTGTTTCGGCACGAATAAAGCCACGTTCAAAGTCGGAATGGATTACACCCGCAGTTTGTGGTGCCTTCATCCCTGCTTTAAACGTCCATGCGCGTGTTTCCTTACCACCAGCAGTAAAGAATGTCCGCAAGTCCAACAAATGATAGGCAGCCCGAATCAACTTGTTCAAACCAGGTTCTGTGACCCCAGCCATTTCTAAGAATTCAGCCTTATCTTCATCAGCTAATTGGGCAATTTCTTCTTCTGCACTAGCTGACAAACCAATCACATCTGCGCCTTCACTTGCCGCAAAGGCTTTAATGTCATTAAAGTACTTTGAACCTTCTGGATCAGCCATGTCGTCTTCTGCTAAGTTGGCAACATACAAGACAGGCTTCGTCGTTAATAGGAATAACCCTTTGACGATTTTTTGTTCATCATCATTAAACGTGATTGAGCGGACTGACTTGCCGGCTTCTAACACTGGCTTGATTTTTTCCAAAACGGCACATTCCGCTTTGGCATCTTTATCTTGCCCTTTGGCGGCACGCGCAACTTTTGCGTAACGCTTTTCCACTGTTTCCAAATCAGCCAAGATCAACTCGGTGTTAATGGTATCAATGTCGTCTAATGGATTAACTACCCCATTAACGTGAATAATATCATCGCCATCAAACGCACGCACCACGTGCACAATGGCATTCACTTGACGAATATTTTCTAAGAACTTGTTGCCTAAGCCTTCACCTTGTGAAGCCCCTTTTACAATACCAGCAATATCAGTGAATTCAAACGTTGTTGGAATGATTTTATCAGCAGGCACGAGTTCTTGAATCCGTGCTAAACGATCATCTGGGACTTCAACCATCCCTACGTTAGGTTCAATCGTGGCAAAGGGATAGTTCGCCATTTCAGCGCCCGCTTTAGTGATTGCATTAAAAAGTGTTGATTTGCCGACGTTTGGTAAGCCGACGATTCCAGCAGTAAGTGCCATATCTTAAGTATGTGACAAAGATACCCACGTCATCGTTAGCATCTTTGGAGCACGTTTCCTTTCTTAATCAAACCCATTACATCTCAGCATCTGCTGAGTGTAAAATTTTCTTTAAACGTTTATTGAAGTCAAAGCGTGACATCATAATGCCACGGCCACACTGCGTGCAGCTTAACTTAATATCCGCACCTACGCGGGTAATACGCCAAGCATTAGCACCGCAAGCGTGTGGCTTTTTCATTTCAACAATGTCATTTAACTTGTAGTCTAATGGTTGCACCATATTACTCGACCTCAATGTCTAATAAATCTAAAATGCGATTCAAATCATCGTTAGAAACATAGTTAATTTCAATTTTCCCGTTACCTTTAGCACCGGCATTGACTTTGACTTTTGTCCCAAATTTTTCTTCTAATTGTGAAGCAATGGCCACCACATAAGGTGACACAACCTTTTCTGGTTTGTCACTAGCGCCCGCATTCATTTGCTTCACGAGCGCTTCAACTTGGCGAACACTTAATTGTCGTGCCACGACAAGCACAGCGGTTTTTTCAATTTGTGACTTCGCTTTCAAGCCCAAAATGGCCCGCGCTTGCCCCATTGATAGGTCACCAGCTTGCACCAAATCTTGAACTGACGTTGGTAAATTCAACAATCTGACGGCATTGGCCACAGTTGTCCGTTCTTTACCAACCTTTTCAGCGACTTGAGCTTGGGTTAATTGCAGCTGCGTCATTAATGCTTGGTAAGCTTGCGCTTCTTCAATCGCATCCAAATCATCACGCTGCAAGTTTTCAATTAAAGCCACTGCCGCCATCGTCTCGTCATCAACTGTCCGAACAATGGCGCTAATTGTTGTTAGGCCGGCCAACTTTGAAGCCCGCACCCGTCGTTCACCCGCAATAATTTGGTATTCGCGTCCCAAACAGCGCACAATGATTGGTGTCAGCACCCCTGAAGCCTTAATCGACTTGGCGAGTTCGTTTAACTTAGCCGCATCAAAATGATGCCGTGGCTGAAACGGATTAGGGGTAATTTTATCTAATGCCAGCCGTTCAACTTGCTCAGTATCACTCGCCTTTTTTGTCACTGACTTTGTGTGTTCTAAAGCTTCTTCCGTCACATTGTTGGCATTAAACAAGCCACCAAGCCCTTTTCCCAGACCACCTTTTTTAGTTGCCATATTGCTTCAAGACCTCCTGTGCCAGTTCTGTATAGACTTGTGCACCAACTGAGCGTGGATCGAAATCAATAATTGCTTGGCCATATGATGGCGCCTCACTCAACCGCACCGTGCGTGGAATCACGGTCTCATAGACCTTATCACCAAAATAATTACGCACTTCTTCGGCAACTTGCTTGGCTAAATTCGTCCGACCGTCATACATTGTCAATAAGATACCCGCAATATCTAAGTCCGGATTGAACTGCTGACGCACCAGTTCAATGGTGTTGAGCAATTGCCCCAAACCTTCTAAGGCATAAAATTCCGTTTGCACGGGGATTAAGATGGCATCTGCTGCCGTGAAAGCATTAACCGTCAGTAACCCTAAAGCTGGTGGATTATCAATCAAAATGAAATCATAATCATCAGCCACAGTGGCAAGTGCTGCTTTGAGGCGATATTCACGTTCTTTTTTATCAGCCAGTTCAATTTCAGCACCTGACAATTGAATCGTTGCTGGCACCAAATCATAGTTATCCGTTGGCACAATCACTTCGTGTAACGGCGCACCATCAACGATGACATCATAACTATCACGTTCAAGTTCTGATTTATCAATGCCTGAACCACTGGTTGCGTTCCCTTGCGCATCAATATCCACAAGTAAAACACGTTGTCCGGCCTGGGCAAGCGCTGCACCTAAGTTTACACTCGTCGTCGTTTTGCCGACACCACCTTTTTGGTTGGCTAATGCGATTATTTGTGCCATTTGGTTTTGACGTCCTTTCTGTCAACACTAATTATTTGTTCCGATCGGCACGCATCGGCGCCAAGCGTTTTTAAGATTATCCAATCGGTTTTTTGCTAGGGGTACCAGCTTGTCGTGGATACTTCTTTGGTGTTTTTTTATTTTTATCAACAATTTGTACGTAGCGTGTATCGCCATTAGGCAAGGTGAATTCAAATGATTCACGTAACTGACCACCTAACGTGGCTAAGGCTTTTTGGCCATCCGCTAGTTCTTGCTCTGCAGCAGAACCCTTCATCACCAAGAATTCCCCACCAATTTTTACAAATGGCAAGGTATATTCGGCAAGCACACTCGTCCGTGCCACAGCCCGTGCCGTGGCGTAGTCAAATTGTTCACGATACTTTGGGTCTTGGCCAATGTCTTCTGCACGGCCATGCACAATTGTCACGCCTGTTAAGCCCAGCGTTGTGACCACATCTTGCAAGAATTTCACACGCTTTTGCAACGCGTCAACCATGGTAATTTGCAAGTTTGGAAAGGCAATTTTAAGCGGTAGTGACGGGAAACCTGCCCCCGTACCCACATCAATCAGCGTCCCAGTCGTCTGCTGTAGGTCTTTCTCATATTGCGCCACCGTCAAAGAATCATAGAAGTGTTTTAAGTACACATCCTTTTTCTCTGTGATCGCCGTGAGATTCACATGCGCATTCGTCGTCACCAACATATCAAAGTATTGTTCAAATTGTTGGATTTGATTTTCAGTTAACTGGATACCAGCGTTTTTCAAAGCTGAAACAAACTCATCGACTGTCAATTTCTTACTCCGTTTTCAAGTTTTTGCAGCACGAAAAGCGCCAATTACAACTAATACTAGAATACCTGAAAAAAGCCTAATTTTCAAGCTTTCCAGCATTCACAGCCGCATCATTAATTTGCGCAATTTCTAATAAATACCACGCATTAAAGGCAGCCACATCAATGTCGGTCGCCACATGGACATTCGTGGTCGTATGGGTTCTCGCATGGCTATCTGCCACTGTCGCCCCGATGGCTGGTCCGTCAGTCACCACATCAACCCAATAGTCCTTAATTGTGTACTTTTCCGGCGAAAGCAAATAAAATAACGTGTTCACATCATGCATGGGTTTTCCTGTTGCCATGGAGCCATCCCCATAAGCATTAAACAACGCCGTTAGCATTTCACCCGTTTTATTCATTGTCGCAAGTGTTACCATTGATTCAGCCGTCAGCAGCGCCTTTAGCGTCACGTCCAAACCAATCATCGTCACATCCAACCCACTATTAAACACAATTTTAGCTGCATCTGGATCCGTGAAAACATTAAATTCAGCAACAGACGTCATATTACCACCGGACAAACTGCCCCCCATCACCACAATGCGCGCAATTTTATCGGTTACTTCTGGATAGCTTTGCAGTAACATGGCAATATTTGTATAGGCGCCAACAGCGACCAAAGTGATTTTTTCATCACTCGCCAGCAACGTTGCCCGCATCGCTTCAACCGCTGATAAGGACACGGTTTTAGTTGATGGTTCGGTAAAGTGATACCCAGCCAAACCATCGACACCATGAATATTGGCCGCATCTTGATAGGCTTTCACAAGTGGCTTTGCCGCGCCACGTGCAACCGCAACATCTGGCCGGTTAAAGAAATGGGTTAATTTTAGAACATTTTTGGTTGTTTTATCCACAGAGACGTTACCAGCAACGGCAGTGATTAATTTCACGTCAAAACGATCATCCGTTAACAGCACCGTGAGTGCCGCCGCATCATCAATCCCTGGATCTGTATCAAAAATTACCGGTATTTTATTTGTCATCGATCATGGGCGTGTTCGTCACGCCGCGCCTCCATTTTTTAACTTGATATCTTTCATTATAACAAACTCATCTCAAGCAAATGATTTGATTTTAACGGTATGAACTTGTACACTGTAAACAATCTAGGAAAGGGGGTCATAACTTTTGAGTCATACAGCAATGTATCGCGCAATTGTTTTGGCCGCTTAAAGGAAAAGCGGTCATTACGATTGCAGCAGTCATGTTAACAATTGGGTTAGCATGGCTTTTCTTATCCTGAAAAAAGAACAGGTAGCGATAACGCAACCTGTTCTTTTTCATTTTTTATTGGCGCACAGCCGTCTTGAAATCAAGTGGCACCCCTACCGCATGGTGGTAGAAGCCCTTGATATTTGGATTTACCAATTCTGGTTGTGCCTGATAATAAAGCGGGTTCAACAATGCTTGTTCATGGATAATTTTTTCCAATCCCAACTCATCAGCCGACCGTTGCTTATCATCAGTCGCATCAACGCCCTTAGCCTTGGCTAACAAGGCATCATAGGCCGGTGTGCTATTGTGATTATAGTTGTTCGGGTTGTCAGTGGCGGCCAAATCCAAGAAGGTTGTTGGTTCAGCGTAATCAGCACCCCACTGCGTCAGCATCACTTGGAAGTTCTTATTGCTACCATCTTGCAAACGTTGCTTAAATGGCACAAACTTTTGGGTCACGGTCAAACCTGGTAATGTCTTGCTCCACTGGCCTTGCAAGTAGTTCACGACATCTTTAGCATTGGCCACACGGTCAGTGTCTGCTTCAATTTCCAACGTGACAGCGTTGACCCCAAGTTCAGCCAGCCCTTCCTTGAACAATTCGCGCGCCTTAGTTGGATTATATGCATAATCTTGCTTGGCATACGTTGCAAAGTCTTCTCCATTAGCTTGACTCAAGCCCTTTGGTGTAAAGGAATTTGCTGCTGTTGACGTACCAGATAGCACTTGTGAGTTCAATTCAGAACGATTTGTCGCCAAATTCAACGCTTGTCGGATTTTAGCATTCGTCAAGGCTTTCACGCTGCCACTTTGGTTATAAGCTAAATAAACAGTTGTTGCTTGTGGCGTAACGCGATAGCCCTTATTGTTTTTGTTGGCCTGTGCTAACTGCGGCGTATTCACTAGCGCTGCATCTAGCTTACCAGTCTTGTACATTTGTACAGCCACTTCAGGTTTTTGAATGACCTGGAAATCAATTTCTGGTGTTTTAACGTTTTTGGCATCCCAATAATGCTCATTCTTCACAAGCTTAAACTGGTTGTTCGTCCCTTGCCAACCTTCAAACTTGTACGGGCCATTATACAAAGACTTGGCCGCAGTGGTGGCAAATTGCTTGCCCTGCTTTTCCACAAACTTTTGCTGCTGTGGGAAAAATGTTGGGAAGGTCAATAGACTTTCAAACTGCGGGAGCGGTTTTTCTAAGGTGACGGTCAAAACGTTGCCTTTAGCGCTAATGCCCAAAGTTTTCTTGTCAGCGTCACCGCTTTGGATTTTATCGGCATTTTTAATCCCACTATACAAATACGCATATTCCGACTTTGTTGCCGGGTCGTTAGCACGTTGCCAACCATAAACAAAATCATCTGCTGTCAATGCTGACCCATCTGACCACTTCAAGTCTGGTCGCAACGTGATGGTCCAGGTTTTACCATCAGCAGACGCCTTAACCGACTTTGCTTGTGCTG
The DNA here is from genome assembly GCF_001998805.1 of Leuconostoc garlicum. Classification (NCBI taxonomy): domain Bacteria; kingdom Bacillati; phylum Bacillota; class Bacilli; order Lactobacillales; family Lactobacillaceae; genus Leuconostoc; species Leuconostoc garlicum. The sequence continues at coordinate 280,071 of NZ_CP016329.1, forward strand.
GTTGTGGCGTGCCGTTTTTATCAGCACGCATCAGACCTTCCCCAGCATTACCAACAATATCCATTGAATACTCATCCGTGACAGTTGCGGTATCTAATCCGTTCAGTGGTGTCGGTAGTGAAAAGTGTAATACCTGATGATCTTTTGTTTGTGATGTGCCCCAGAGACCAGCGGCACGCGTTCCTGCTAATGCAACGACGACAACTGCGCCACCCGCTGCAAATTTTTGCCAATTTTTCATACATCCTATTTCCTTATTACTTAATAAAACTAATTATAATCTAACCTAAATAATATGACAAGCTCATTATTTTAAAAACAATACCACTTGTGCAACTTTTTTAACGCTATGATAAAATGAAATTATTATTTGATTTAACTTGAAATATACTAACCTATTACTTTTAGGAAGCAAAAAAATAGGTGTGTAAGGTTTTATATGTTATATTGGATATCTAATAAATTTTTTACACTAAAGGTATGACATTTTATGCTCGGACAAGAATACAACATTATTGCAGAGTGGAGCCGTAACGCTTATAGCCAAGCTACCGGCGACACTTTACTGGAACACGTGCCTGCGCGCGTCCAACAACTGTGGGATGACTTTCATCAGGCCTATCATCTCTCAAACGCGGCTCAAATCTTAGAATTTGATCGTATTTTAACCGATTTCCAAACCAATCAATGGTCTGCTTAAACAGCAAAAAAGGCAATCTCATCAGCCAGTGCGTCGAAACGCTAGCTGATGAGATTGCCTTTTTATATTATTCAAATTGTGTATTGACCAATAATTGTTCATAATGTTGGTAAAGCACGGCATAGCGATTAATAATACTCTTCTCCCACGGCTTTGGTCGGCCACAAAAATGGAGAATGACTGTATTTTTCATCACCCACTGCATATCCACTTCGCCAAAACTCTTAGCATAATGCACAATGTTGTCACGCGTATCATAGTTCCAAACTTCCTCTGGAATTGGCAAAATATCTGCCCCGTATAAATAATTTAAGATATCTTGATCGGGTAAAATCAGTTCCCGACCGCGCGATGCTATGACATCAAAAATATCTTGCAAGCGCACCCGTTGACGCATTTTATCCAAATCCATCAACATCACACCGGAATTAAAATAGGCTTGACGCGTCCCGAGACGCACATGATTAATCGTTTGCGTAATACCCGTCAATCCCATGTGACTGGCGGCCGCCAACATATGCCCTGCCAGCGGCATGTCAAATAACGGTTTGATCGGGTTGATCACTAAAATATCTGGATCTAAATAAATGACCCGATGCAAAGTGTCCGGTAAATAATCCCCGCACAACAGCCGGAAATACATTTCTGGTGGATATTGTTTGAATTTAGCAGTAGGCGCTTCGGCCCACGCGGCAAGCGGTACCTTAATCGCGTGCAAGTTAAACCCCAACTGGTCAACAAAAGTCGCCAGCGCCTGCAAGACTGATGGCGTAATATTGGCATGCAACAACCAAACATCAAAGTGCTGCCCAGGATTGGTTTGTTTAATCGAAAATAGTAACACTTTTAACGGCTTCACATAGTGATCATCAACCGTCACGAGCAGGTCTATCGTCGCCTGCGTTGTCATCACTTCACTCATTTTTTCATCTCTCATATCTTATATTATACACATGCTAACCAGCTACTTCATGATGATCAGGCAATTATAGTATAATAGAGCGTATTGGAGCGTAATCATGAATAAAATTTTAAAAGAACAATTTCTCATTGACAATCTTTCTGATGATCAAAAACATGTCATTGCCGACATGAACACCTACATTAAGCAACATTTAGCCGGTAAAGAACATGCCGTAGCAGTTATCCAAGGTGCTGCTGGTACCGGTAAATCCGTAGTCCTCATGCAACTTGTCAAACAATACATGACAGACAAACGGTTTAAAACCGCGCTCGTTGTGAATCATCCTGAGCTGTATAAAGCCTACCAAGATATGGCCAAAGATTTTCCTGGCCTCAATCCTAAAGCGATCCGCCGACCAACGGCACTCATTAACGACGCCCAGAAAAATCACCGCCAATACGATGTGATTTTTGTCGACGAAGCCCATTTACTCTATTCAAAGTCTGAACCTTACGCACATTACCGCGGCAATAATCAGTTGACTGATTTAATGAATTTAGCCAAAGTCGTTGTCGTCGTTTACGATTTCAACCAAGTGTTCCAATCTAAAATGTATTGGTCACAAGAATTACTACGCAAAACGATTGGCCAACATCCTTATCGCCAATTCGATATGGATTTCCAGTATCGTATGGTAGCCAGCCAAGCCCAAGTGGACTGGATGGATCGCCTCACGGCACAGCAGCCACTGACACCCTTCCCAAAAGACAGCGATTTTGAATTTGAAGTGTTTGCTACGGCTGGCGAACTCTACGAAAAAATCAAAGCACAAAACAAAGCCGTTGGCCTAAGTCGCGTGGTCGCCACTTCTGGTTTCCCACGTATTGATGGGCGGCACAACGTTGAAATGGATACCTTCTCCTTGCCTTGGGATGAATGGGATCCGCAACGCACGCACTGGGCGAAACGCGAATCATCCATTACCCAGGTTGGCACAATTTATACTTTACAAGGCTTTGATTTGAATTATGTCGGCATGATTATTGGCCCATCCTTTGGTTATGATCCAAAAACCGATCAAATGACCATTATCCCAGAAAAATATTCCCACAAGGAAATTTTTAAGAAGCGCCAAGATATGCAATTTACGCCGGCACAATACCAAGATTTCATTGCTAATGTCTTAAACGTCCTCATCAAGCGTGGTAAGTACGGCCTTTACCTGACCGCTTACGATGACGCTTTGCGCAAGCGACTGTTAGAACTACAAAATTAATCACAACACGCCAACTTATTGGCGTGTTTTTTATGACCTGTATTGCGACAAAAAAACTATCTCATTAAGAGATAGCTTTTTTAAGGATGCCGTCGGTGGGAGTCGAACCCACACGGTGTTGCCACCACTGGATTTTGAGTCCAGCGCGTCTGCCAATTCCGCCACAACGGCATGTATTCTTATGCTTTTTTTTCGTATCAAACAACTATATAAGAATACCAGGAATTAACAAATTCGTCAACCCTTTTTTTCAAATTTAATCTCAGATTTTTCTTGATCGTTGTGAAACACGTGATCGACGTGCTTGAGCGCGTTATCTAACAAAATCAAAATGTGCGAATCACTCAGGCAATACAAAACCAAACGCCCTTGACGTTGCGTTGTCACCAGCTGCGCTTCACGCAATACCTTTAATTGATGTGACACGGCGGATTGTTCCATATCAAGCTGTGCCATAATTTCCGAAACGGTATACGAGCGTTCCTGCAACAATGACAAAATGGTCAAACGTTGGCGATTGCCTAAGACTTTAAAAATTTTTTCTAGTTCAGTAATCGATTTCTTGTTCATACTCCTATTATAACAGGCTAAGCAAATGCTGGATGGTACCGGCATCAAATAAGACATAACTACCTAACAAAACATAAATAATCAATTGAATCCAATCACCATACTTGTTCATAAGACGATGAACTGGCGCAAAATCAGTAAACTTTTTAGCCAAATAAATCACAACCGTCAAAACGATGATGAAGATCACCAAAATAGCTGGTAAGTAGGCAAAATTAGCCATCGTAAAGTAAGGAATATAAAGCGCTAAGTTATCGGCACCACAAGTGACCGCCGTGAGTCCAATGACAGTCATCACAATTTTACGCTTATCTAGTCGTGCTAACTTTTCAGCAACCTCTTCCCCCTCATCCTTTGATGAGAAAAACTTTTGTAAGCCCATTGCAATTGGCACAAAGCCCAACAAACCAAGCACCCATTCTTCCGGCACACGCTTTAGCAAGAGTGCAATTGCGACCGCCACAAACACTAGCAACGCATTCCCCAGATAAGCGCCCCACATAATGGCTTGTCGTTGCGGCTGCGTACGGAATTGCGCAAATAGTAAGAGTAGTACCACGAAATAATCTGACGTGGTCCCAATATATGATGTTAAAGCCGTTAATAATGTTTCAACCATAAGGATCCCCCAATTTTTATATGAATTATTTTTCATATATTATAACATGAAATTTATTTCATGTGTTAAAAACAACGCTATTTTATACTGATTTAATCTCTCGACGTTATAGTATAGACAATCAAAAAACAAGTCATCTCAAACAACGACGCGTTTAGGAAGGTAGGTATTTGCCATGTTTGGCACCAGTTGACGGGTCCCATCAACGCACGAAACCCCGTACGGGTCACACTTCTCATCGAATAATCTCTCCCAAATATTCTTTTCTCTTAAATAAATCTCTCAAAAAAGACCCCAGCAGCCGCGTTAGGCTACTGGGGTTTCGTGTGTACAAAAAAATCGCCGATCGGCGATTTTTTTATTATATTACTTACGGGCTACCATTGATGAAATCTTGGCATGACGTGCGATATAAGCGGCTTGAGAACCTAATGATTCCCAGAACCCTTCACGCGAATGTGCGCCAACAATAATCAAGTCTGCCTGAACTTTTGGCGCCACGTCTTGCAACAGTACTTCACCAGCCTTGTCACCATCCGCAAAGATAGTTGTGACGTTTTCAGCGCCTTTTGACTTGGCATAAGCAGCATACTTGGCTAAATTAGCTTCGATCGTCGCACGACGTTCTTTAATGGCATCTAAGTGGAGGGCATCAATGGTTGATAGGTCATCCATTTCCAGTACTGAGGCAATAATCAAGTGCGCATCATCTTCACTTGCTTGATGAATAGCATTTGCCAACGCAACATACCCTTGCTCAGACTCATCAACACCAACCAAAATGCGCTTAAATTGTATTGGTTCGATGTTTAGGTTTAATTCACTCATACAGTCTCTCCTTTTTTAACACACAATTAACGACTCATTACCTTTGTCACTAAGTCAATAATAATCTGAAGGTTTAAAATCGTCAAGACGGCAAAGATAATCCAACCTAAAATGGCCATCCAACGTGGGTTAGCAAACTCGCCCATGATTTTCTTTGATGACGTAAAGTAAATCAACGGTGCCATCGCAAACGGTAGGGCAAGTGATAAGAAGACTTGTGAATAAACCAGAAGTTGATCTAACTCAGCTTCGGCACCACCATACAACAACGTAAAGATAATTACTGGAATCAATGCTAAGCCACGCGTGATAACACGACGGATCCACATTGGAATACGCAACCGGATAAAGCCTTCCATGACAATTTCACCCGTTAGCGTCCCTGTGATTGTTGAGTTCTGACCAGAGGCCAGCAAGGCCACCGCAAACAATGTTGACAATACTGGTGACGCAACCGCCCCAGCAATGGCCTTATTGTCCAACGCATCATACATGGCACCAAACGTTCCCACCTGATCGGCATGGCCAAAGAACAAGGCCGCACCTAATACCAACAACAATGAGTTGATTACAAAGGCTAATGACAATTGAATGTTTGAATCCCACGTCATCAGACGTACAGCTTCTTTTAATTCACCTGGATTTTCACGATCAATTTTACGCGTTTGGGCAATTGATGAATGGAGGTATAAATTATGCGGCATAACGGTCGCACCAATAATACCAAGTGACATCAGCAATGGTGAATCGACGCCAGCTGGCCCATGGGTTGATACTGCTTGCAATTGTGGCAAATATCCGCCAAACATCGCCACAACATCTGGCTTTGATAAAATCACAAGATAAGCGAAAATCAATAAGATTGTCAAAATCAATGTCATGACAATCGCCTCAATCTTGCGGAAACCAAATTTCATCAGTAACAACAAGAGGAGGACATCAAAGGCCGTGGTCAGCACTGAGGCAATCATTGACCAACCAAACAACAAGTGCAAGGCAATGGCCGCACCAATAACTTCGGCGATATCAGTTGCCATCAGGGCCAATTCCGTAATCACCCATAACGCATAACCACCCGCTTTATTTGTGCGGGCACGTGTGGCTTGTGCCAAGTCTTCTTGCTTAACCATCCCCAACTTACCCGCCATGTATTGCAACATCATGGCAATCAGTGAGGAAATCAAAACAATTGACAACAAAACGTAGTGGTACTGAGCACCACCATTAACAGATGTCACCCAGTTACCGGGATCCATATACCCAACGGCAACTAACGCACCTGGCCCCGAAAAGGCTAAAAGTTTGCGCCAAAATGAGCCGTCCTTTGGGGCTTCGATTGAACCATTTACATCGCCTAAACTGAGTTGCTCCTCAGTTGATTCGACGAAATGTTTCTTAGTGTTTGCTTGATCTTTTGTTGAATCTTGCATTCTACTTCTCCTTTGGATTTCTCTTCAGGACAAAAACATACGAATTCCGACTAAAGTACGCATTTAGTATTCACTTTTTTTGGCGCAGCTTAACCGTGAGCTAAACGCGTATTAAAGTGCTAAATATTTTTCATAAAGGGTTTCATTCAACTCAGTTGTTGAAAGCTTATGAAAGGTATCTAACTCGGCTATTTACGCCCTAATATATATTAAATATCCCACTTTTCCCCCTGTTCGTCAACACAATAAAAACGCCGGCCATGGCTCACCGACGTTTTTTTGACGTATCTTTGGCTAAAATGATAAACCTAACTTATAACAACTGGAACCGTAAGCCCTTTCATTAAATAATTACATTTGTGTAACAAAACGTCATTAGTGGCCTTTGATCCCTAAATTTTGCGTTGTCTACGCCACGACATTAAAAAAAGCCAACGCTGTTGGCTATACTGTCAGTGTATCAAAAAAAGTTGTGGCATCCCCAATGATTTGCGTGACGGGATAAGATGTCTCAATCGGTGTCAGATTAATGGCTAATATCGGTGTGCCAGCGACAGCATACTGCAATAGCCCAGCAAAGGGATACACTTGAAAACTCGTCCCGACAATCACAATCAAATCAGCTTGGTTAACCCACGTCACAGCCTGATCAACCTCAAACGGCATTTCTTCATAAAACGTGATCCGTGGCCGCAGTAGCGCCCCATCAGCACGGCGCATACTTGTCAAATACTCAGCCACCGTTGCCGGTTGTTGGTCAACTGGCGCATAAACGTCATACAATGACCCATGAAATCGAATTAAGCGTGATGCTACCGTGTTGGCTTTCACATGTAAATCATCCACATTTTGAGTGATAATGCGTGCTTGGCCTTTTTGGGTAAATTGTGCCATTTTGTCATGGATGACGTTCGGGGCAGCATCCGGGAAATACATATTCTCTTTCATAAATTGATACTGCATTTCCGGTGCCACTTGAAACGCAGTCGCTGACAATAAGTATTCCGGTTGTAATGTATTACCTTGGTATAACCCATTTTTTGAGCGATAATCCGGAATCCCCGATGGTGTGGAAATACCCGCACCAGTCATGAAAACAATGTTTTTAGCCGTATCAAATTGTGCTTGAATTTCTGGTGTGACCAACATCTTGCTCACCCCTTAGCGCCGTTGAATGTATGGCAAAGCAAGCTTATTAAAGAGGTCACCGACTTTCATTTGATAAAGTGCTTTAAAGAATGTCGCTGAATCTTGATCATCTGGCTTTGACACAACAAAGCTATTTTGTGAATCGATTTTTCCCAAGCCAACATAGGCAGACTTCTTTGTTTGGAAATCAATCATTTCTGAATGATAAATCGTAAAGACTTGGCTGACCGGCAATGATAGTTGACGTTCAGATAGGACACTCATTAACGTGACATATTCCTTAGCGTTCACTGTTGGCTTACCCCAAGCTGTTAACACCTCATCGACACCACCAAATAGCGCTGTCATTTGACGCCGGATGTGCCGTGGTTGCTTTAAGTCAGCAGCTAGAATTGGTGCGACCAACTTGGTCGCCGCTGTATACGCCAATGGGTACAGCGTTGCCAATTCGGAAAAGTCTGCCCCACTCGCGTCAGCAAATACAAGAGCGTCTAGCAAAGCCAACAAGCGCCAGAGACTTTCATCATCTAATTCGCCGTTTTCAACCGTTAATTCTGACTTCACACCAGCCAAATAAGCCCGTTGGGTCGCGTCAGTTAAAATCCCTTTTTGTTGTAATTCACGATACGTAATGGCATGTACAACCGTACGGTGCATCCGTGTGGCGATTTGAATGAGTTGCTGATCTAGTGCATCATCCTGGAACGTCAACGCAAAAAATAGTTGTGGTGTTACACCATTAAGCGTCAGTAACATTTTTAATAATTCATTACCAAATAGAAAATCGCTTTCGGTCCCTTCTGCCAATTCAATCAATAAACGATCTTCAAATAGTTCTTGTGACACACGATCAATATGTAGTTCATCGGTCGCCGGACCACCGATACGCGTCATCACCGTCCCTGGATAAAGGTCATTGACCGCCGTTAATAATGTTTGAATTTTTGGATTCATTTTCTCATCTCCCTTAGTAGGTTTGTTGCGATGGCTGCATCTACTTGTTCCGCCGCCTGTAATTGTGTAACCAAAGTGGCAATCTCATCGTCACGTGCACCAACCTGCAAAGCTAGGGCGCGATAGTGCATTTTCATGTGGCCTTTTTGAATACCCCCATCCGCAATCGCTTTGAGTGCCGCCAAATTTTGAGCCAACCCAACGGCCAAAATAATGCCGCGTAGCTCATCAGCCGTTTGCGGTGCCACAATTGCTAAAGCCCGCTGGGCTTGTGGCATTGCCGAAATGGCACCACCAACAGTCCCAACCGAAATCGGCATCGTTAACCGCCCTTCCAAAAAGTCCCCAGCAATGGTCCAGGTCGTTAAGGACTGATAGCGTCCGTTCTGACTGGCAAAAGCATGCCCAGCCGCTTCAACCGCGCGCCAATCATTACCTGTTGCCAGCGTCACCGCCCCGATACCATTAAATAAACCTTTATTTTCAGTTGTGGCGCGATAAACATCTTGATGACCAAATTGACTGAGTTGCACGAGCCGTTTCGCAACTGCCTGGCCGCCAATACTAGCAATCGGCACCCGTCCGGTCACCGTCACACATTGCGCCGTAGCGTAATTTGATAAGATGGCCCCGACAAATTGCGCCTGAAAATCTGCAAATAGCGCTTGCTCAGCTTCTAAAATTGTATTGACAATATTAGCCCCCATGGCATCACGGGTATCAATTGTAAAATCGACACTCACACTTGTAGCCGACACCGCACGGGCGGTCACCGATAGTAACCCACCACCACGCCGATAAATAGAGGGTTTCGCTTCTTGCGCAACGGTAAAAAACGCCGTTTGTTGACGCGCAACAAACGCTGCCAATTCATCATAAGCCACCCCAGAAAATAACAATTGGCCAATGAGTGCTGTTCGCTCTGGCAAACTCACCGCAACACCACCACCTTGATTCAGTAGCTTAGCGCCGTGATTAGCCGCGGCAATCACACTCGGTTCTTCTGTGGCCATTGGCACCGTCACATGTCGATCAGCAACGATAATATCTTTTAGTACCCCCATCGGTACACGAAAATCACTAATATAGTTTTCCACAATTTGTGCATTCGTCGCACTTTGATTATCACGCCACGCTTGCATGGCTTGTTCATCTAAATTCAAAGACGCCAAACGTTCATCTGGCGTCAATTCGTAATATTTTTTAGGCATTATTTTTCATCATTTCTGCAATTAACCCCTCACGCACGCCACTTTCCGAAAAAATAACGCGTGGTGACTGTATCACCGTCATTAAATTTAACAAGGGCAATAGGCCACTGACAATAATATCAGCCCGTGATACTTCCAAACCAGCCATACGTTCCCGTTCTGGCCGACTCATTTGTCGTAAGCGGGAAAAGATTTGTTGTACTTTCTCAATCGACATATCAAACCCTTGTAATGTCGTCGTTGCTTGGTCAGACGACAATTTTTGACCCATCCGCGCCAGTGAGCGATTAGCCCCACCTAACAAGACGACTGGTTGCCCGACATACTTTTTCAGCCAAGATAACGTCTGATATTGGGATAAAATATCATCACATGCCGCGGTAATATTGGCTTGATCGATATCATTTGCCAAATGAAACTTTTCCGATAGCGTGACAGCCCCAAAAGGTAAACTAATGGCCGCTTTATCTTGACCAGCCGATACCCCAATTAATTCAACTGAAGCCCCACCCGTATCTAATATCACGGCATCTTGGATTGGTAACGTTGACACCACACCCAAATAATCATAGTAGGCTTCTTCTTCCCCCGTCAACACGCGAAATTGGAGACCCGTTTCACGTTCAACGCGTGCTAAGAATGCAGCTTGATTTTTCGCCACGCGAACAGCAGCCGTCGTAATGGCAATCACAGTTGGCGCAAACGGTGCATAGACCGATTGAAAATGTTTAAGTGCCGCAATCGTGCGCGCTATGGGCACTTCTTTTAAAATCTGATCTGCTCCCATCCCCTGGGCAATGCGCGTATCTTGTTTTTCACGGATAATTTCCGTATACGTCCCATCTTCGTGTAGTGCTTCCACAACCATTCTGGCTGAATTACTACCGAGATCAACAATAGCTAAATAGCTCATGTGCCTATCCTAGATATAATTTATTACTTACTAGTATAACAAATAAGCCTATCAAACGGGCATTTAAGCATATTACAATCTCGTTATGAAGACGGTTTGGCACAATATTAAAAACGACAGACCTTTATGATCTGTCGTTAGGGTAATGCTGATTGCTTATTCGTAGGATAACTGACGTAATGTTGACTGGTTTTCAACAAAATGTGCCCCGATTAGTCGGCTGGCCGCAAAGATTAATAGGCCGGTCAAAATACTAGAAACCGTCACGTCACTCAACCAATGCGCCCCGATTCGCACGCGGCTCAAGCCAGTCACAATACCCATCGCAATCCCAAAAATCGTCATTTTCTTTTGTGCGGAAATGTTTTCTCGGGGAACAAATAAGGCCAAATACAAGAACAACCAACCCGACATCGTATGCCCTGACGGGAATGAATTATGGCCGTTGGCGCCATTCATATGATACCAAGGCGTAAATTCGCTAAACGCGTGCCCAGAAACGGTGGTCATTTCGTAAGGTCGGAAGCGCCCCCCACAACGTTTTCATTTCGCCAATCATGGTTTGCGCAATGAAGACAGTTGCAATGCCGACAATAGCCACAACAATCAGATAGTTCATATCGTCATCTGACTTTTTGTTCAGCCAATTGGCAAAGATCAGTGATAATACCGCGGTCAAGATAATTGCCAACCCCCAACGTAACGCTTCGGGGTAATTTTGTACCGCTGCGGTATTGTTAGCAATCCCCATTGGGACACCTTTTTGAATATTATTTAACATTGAGAAAGTGTAACTTAGCGCATCTTGCAGTAACGCTAGCATTTGGTTAAATGCCAAGATAAGCATACCGGCAGTCATGATGTACTTAATCACCACATCATCGATCCGGCGCCAAATAAACCACGCAATCACTTCAGCAGAAGTGAAAGTCACGACTTGTGCCCCTTGATCCGCATAGTTTTGAAACAAATTACCAAAAATTGAGTTTTGATTCATGATCACTTGCGTCACATTTTTATCAAAAAATGTTGCGATTACTAATGATAACGCTCCGATAGCTAACAAAACGAGCACCACCCGTTTTTCCGCCGGTGTCGTATGAAAAATGTGCCGTTTGTTTCGTTCACCAAATTGAACGTCGTGGTGTTGTAAAGCATCCCCTGCTACCTGCATGAGCCATCTCCATTTCTTTTATTCAACACCTTTATTGTAACCAAGCATTATCGTTATTACGTCAGCAATATATCTAGAAGACGTAAAAAAACGATTACGTCTGTAATCGTTTTTTGTTTATTGCGGATCTAGTGTTTCGTTAATCACGTTAAGATTTCGCTCAGCAATCCAGTAGTCGGATGCGGGTACCGCACTCCCAAACTGCGTCCCAGTCTTTTTAGCTGGTAAGTCCAGTGATTGTCGTAATTTATTCGTCACACGTTGTTTCTCAGATTCAGGCACCATTTGGTAACTCACCCCAGCATACATGTCACCAACACCTTGCATATGTTCAGACACTTGATTTTTAGTTGCCGGCATATATTTCTTGGCCAGATTCATCAGATCATTGTAAGTCATATCGGTTTCAACGTTGGTTGCAATTGAGGCCATAAACTTGTCGTTCAACAGCGTTGATACACTAGCTGACTTTTTCAGTAATGCTTGCAAAACGAGACGTTGCCGTAACTGGCGACCATAATCGCCTTGCGGATCATCATAACGCATCCGTGAAAATGACAAAGCGGCATTACCATCCATAGTGGTATAGGACTTGAAATTTTTACCGTCCTTAGCATATTCAAACTGTGACTTGCCCTTAAAGTATTTAAAGGTTTCAGGGGTTGTATCTGCTTCCGGCGTATAAGTAAAAGTCAATGGGGAGACCACTTGAACACCGCCAACTTGATCAATCAACTTTTCTAAACCACCCATGTTCACCAACACATAAAAGTCAATCGGCACGTTTAGATAGTTTTGCAAAGTCGTGATTGTCGCACCCACGCCAGCAATTGGAAAGGCTGCGTTTAACTTTTGTGGGAAAGTTGATTCTGCCCCAGCAATGGCGACCATGATATCACGTGGAATCGACATCATCGTCGTTGTTTTCGTCTTTGGGTTCACCGTAATGATCATCATGGAGTCAGTTAAGCCCGTACGATCTCGCTTTAACGCCCCAGTATCAGTCCCTAAGACAAGCATTGAAAACGGCTTTCCCGCTTTCAAGAGATCGGTGACATTACGTGCTTTAGTGACATCAGCACTACGATACATTTTATCCACTGATTTGTGGACGTTACCCAAAATCATAGCAAAGACGATCCCACCAATAATGCCGAGTAACACCACCAGTCCCAATACCCAACGCCACCATTTACGGCGACGGCGTGGCTTTTTTGGTGGCTGCCCGCCACCATTTGGCATCTGTGGTGTTTGTTGCTGTTGTTCACGCCGTGCTGACCGGCTCATGATTTCATTGTCCATACTGGCCCCCAATTAAATATTTAATCATTATACCACTAAAAATTAAAGGGTTGACCAATAGCTGGTTTGAAGCCAACACCATCCGGTAAGTCAGCAATAAAACGTGTCACATCAGCTTTAATTTTTGGAAAAGTATCATAGTGGATTGGCAGCACGTGCGCTGCCGTTAAGAAACTCGCTGCAATCAAGGCATCATCTTGTGTCATTGTATAATAGCCGCCAATTGGTAAAAACGCCATATCAACCGGTTGCCGCAATGCCACCAGTTTCAAATCGGAATACAACCCCGTATCACCTGCAAAATACAATAATTTGCCTTCAATAGTTAAGGCAAATCCTGCCGACATACTAGCATGTCCATCGGTCGTCACCGCATGCCAAGCTGGGTAGAATTTAATTTTAATGGTTGGAGTAAGTTGCACCTCACCGCCAAAATTCGGGGCAATAACTGGTAAATCATTAGTCGCCAAAAACTCATAGTGCGTATCTGCTAAGACAACAATTGTGGCCCCTGTACGTTGTGCAATCGCCAACGTGTCGCCGACATGATCTGCATGCGGATGGGTCACGATAATAAAATCAGCCGCCAGTGTCTCAACTAGTTCATCAGCGTGATTTAAAAAAGGATTTTGCGTGATAAACGGATCCACTAAGATAGTTGTGCCATCCGACACAATTCGTAATGCGGCATGTCCAAAATGTGTCAATTCCATAAAATTGCCTCCTCATACAGATAAAACCAATGATGTCATCGCGACTAATCTCAAAGCACTGTTTAACCGCGTCCTGTTAAACGCTTTAATAACCGATAGAGCCGGTATTTTGTGCCATTCACCGGTAAAATAAAGTCACCGACTAACTGACGCGCATGTCCAGCAAATGCTGTTTTAAAGCCTAACACACCATCAGAACCATCAAACCGACCTGAAATACCATAAAAATTATAAAGCGGTATGCCCTGTGCCACTGCCCGTTGAATCATCGCATCTTGAATCTGATACGGCGCATAATAATCCATATAAGCCTCATACGTGCCAGAATACAAGTAGGTCATTTCCTGTGGTTGCGCAATAAACAGTGCCCCAGCAACAACAACCGTTGCTTGACCAGCGGCTGCAAATTGTTGGTTGGCTTTTTCAACACGCTTAATGTGATGTTGCTTTTGATCATCAAATTCGGCAAATTGGCGCTTAAACTTATCTTGATGCGGGTATTTATCAATTTTTTCTTGAATTTTAGCTAACTTTTGATCCAACGCCGCAATCTTGGCGCTTTCTTCTGCTATGTAACGTTCAAAGTTCAATTCTGCAAAAATAAAGGTGGCATCGTCACCATAATTATCATAAATCGCTTCATAAAACGATAAGTCTTTATCGTGATAATGTAGCCGATCCGCCGTCGTTTGGGTTAACTGCTTAAACGCTGGTAACTCTTCCCGTGATAGTTCGCGCAATTGGATGCCAAACTGCTGATTTTTCTTTAAATAATATTGCGCGTTCTTCGTATAAGATTGGCGAATCGCCCGTTCATTATCTAAGCCAGCTAATGGTTTCACATATTCCCAAGTTGGTGACCCCGTCGTTGACATACCAAATTGGAATGGTTCGTGCGTGAAGCCCGCAGTCGTCATCATCGTTAAGAATTGATCATTTGTACTACCAATTAATTGCCCCTTATCATCCGTATTGGCATAAGTAACATTCGGACGCCAAATGATATAAAGCGCGCCTTGCTTTTTAGCAAAATGACGTACCGACCGGGCGAAAAATGCCAGCAACTCACGATTACTGAAGTCCATCAATGGCCCACGATCAAATAGATAGACCTGTCCAAAACGTGTCATTTCGGTGGTGACTAATGCCGCCGCAACGATTGTGTCGTCATCTTTAACACCCAACAAAAATGCGTCACGCTGACGTTGACGCAAAAGGTGATATTGTAAAACAGATTGCGTATAGCTACCTAATGGCTGCTGTAATTCAAATTGGTTATATTCTTCTGGTGTTAGTGTTGTAAAAACTAATGTCATAAGACTATGATCCTCTAACTACTATTATACAAAAAAAGACGCCAACGAGGGCGTCTTTAAAAATTATATTAGAACTGACCAACGTTAGATACGGCAACAATTGTGCCACCAACAACACCAAAACCAACTGCTGTTGCGCTTGGATTAGTGACCCACATACGATGACCTGGCAAACCATTAACTGTGGTCATGCCCGTTTCGTTATACCAAGCACTGATTACTTGATTAAAACCAAAACCGATAGCAACGACTTCACCATTTGTGCGGAAGTGGTTTGTTGGCAAGCCACCATTTGCAACAGCGTTGTAGGCACGTGATTGTGCTTGCGCTGACAAACCAGCATCCAAAGTTACTGGACGTAGTCCCAATGACGCACGCAATGCGTTCAATGAATTCAACATCGTTGCTGCAGCTGAGTTACCAGCTGTTGAAACTTGCGTTACTTGTGGTGCTGCTGGTGCTGCTGGTGCTGCTGGTGCAGTTGTGCCACCATTAGCTTGATAAGCCAAGTATTCAGCAGCTGTCATAAAGCCATCACGGTTTGTATCAGCCGCTGCAATGTACTTCACATCATCAGGGACACTACCAGAAGCAGCTGGCGCTGCTTGTTGTGTTTGCGCTGGCGCAGCTGGTTGAGCAGGTGCTGCTGCAGGGGCAGTTGCATCAGCAGACAACTTCAATACTTGACCAACCGCGATCAAGTTAATGTTTTGAATACCGTTAGCAGCAGCAAGTGCGGCAACTGACGTGCCGTTAGCAGCGGCGATATGGTTCAATGTGTCGCCAGCCTTCACTGTATAAGTCCCATTAGCAGATGCTGCTGGGGCTGAAACTGCAGGTTGCGTTGCAGCCGGTTGGGCTGGCGCTGAAGCGTTAGCAGTCCCTTCAGTTTGTAATTGTTGCCCAACAAAAATCAAGTTAGGATTTGAAATACCGTTGGCCTTTGCTAAGGCATCAACAGTTGTGCCATTTGCACGTGCTAACTTTGATAATGTGTCACCAGCTTGAACAGTAATTGTATCAGCATTGGCAGTTGCCACACCAGCAACAGCAAATGCGCCGGCAGCAACAGCAGATTTAAGCATAGTAGATGTTTTCATAATATAGGTAACTCCTTAAAAGTTAAAGACTTGATTAAGTATCATTGTTTGAGGTCTTCTCGACAATGATAAGTGTACCAAATTAGCATAACGTAGATGTTGTGCATTCTTTTCACTTCGTTATCAAGAACACAAACATGTCACAAAAAAGTGTTTTAAATGTCTTTTGTGACAATTACATTTCTTTTTGGTTTCAAATCAAATCTAAAGCACTGTGCCAGCAAATGTCGGATACCAACTCTGATTCAGCGTCTGAATCTTAACCTGGGCGTCATTTTCATCAACAGCAATGTAATGGCTGCCGCCAACATAGATGCCAACACTATAAGGCTGTTCAGGAATTCCCCAGAACAGTAAATCGCCTGGTCGTGTATTTTCAACGGTATTGAGTTCATACACATCATAAAGCAAATCATTCAAGTCTTGTGACCAATGACCCGTTTGACCATCAGCTTTGATGTTGGACGTGTTCATGACAAAAGCAACAAACGCACCTGAGGACTGGTATGTTTTCCCCAACTGCGTTAGTGCGATATCTAGCCAATTATTAGCCATGCGTCATATATTAATATTGACCGGCGTCAGATACACCGACAATTGTGTTACCCACAATACCAAAGCCAACAGCTGAGGCACGTGCGTTAGCAACCCACATTTTGTGTCCAGGTGTACCATTTGTGGTCATGTTGGTTTCGTTATACCAAGCGTTGATCACGGTACCAGCACTCCAACCAATGGCAACAACTTCACCATTTGTACCGAAATGATTCACAGGTAAACCACCATTGTCAACTGCATTTTGGGCACGCGCTTGGGCACGCGCTGACAAACCAGCATCCAAACGAACAGGCGCCAAACCAAGCGCTGCACGCTTTGCGTTCAATGAGTTCAAAATCGTTTGAGCAGCTGAAGAAGCGACTGGTGACGCTGCTTGTTGTGTTGAAACGTTTGTCACACGGGCAGCTGGTTGTGCAGGTGTAGCCGTTGCGCCACCATTAGCCTTATAAGCTTGGTATTCAGCAGCTGACATGAAGCCGTCTTTATTTGTGTCAGCAGCAGCAATGTAAGTCACATTTTCAGGCACACTAGCTGCTGCTGGCGCTGCTTGTTGTGGTTGTGCAGCAGCGGCTGCTGCGCCACCATTAGCTTGGTAAGCTTGGTATTCAGCAGCTGACATGAAGCCATCCTTGTTTGTATCAGCGGCAGCGATGTAAGTCACGTTTTCAGGAACACTAACTACTGGTGCTGCTTGTTGTGATTGTGCGGCAGCCGCTGCTGCGCCACCGTTAGCTTGGTAAGCTTGGTATTCAGCAGCTGACATGAAGCCATCCTTGTTTGTATCAGCGGCAGCGATGTAAGCCACGTTTTCAGGAACTGTCACTGTTTCGACTGGCTTGGCAGCTGTTTGATTCACATCACCACCATTTGCCTTAAATGTGTTGTATTCGTCAAGTGACATGAAGCTGTCTTTGTTAGCGTCGGCAGCAGCGATGTATGTCAAATCTTGCGCTTGTTCAGCTGCCGTTACTGTTGGTGCAGTTGCTGCTGGCGCTGCTTTCAATGCCAATGTTTGACCAGTCACGATCAAATCAGTTGCTGACAAACCGTTCAATGCCTTAAGTGTCGCCACATTCACACCTGTGTGTTCGGCAACCTTTGACAATGAATCACCAGCTTGCACAGTATAAGTTGTGCCATCAGCTGAAATCGCTGCTGGCTTTGTGTCAGCAACTGTCAATGTTTGTCCGGCAATAATCAAATTTTGATCACTAATATTGTTTGTCTTAGCTAATTCATCTGTTGTTGTGTTATTTGCTTGAGCAATACCACTCAAAGTGTCGCCTGCCTTAACTTCCACTGTATCAGCTGAAGCAGCAGCGTGACCGCCAACAAGTGCTGCAACACCTGCAGCTGTTGCCAACATTGTTTTCTTTAATTTGTTAACCATTGCGATATTTACTCCAAAGATTTAGATTTCATTATAATTATTAATTTTTAGATTTGTCTTTATACAAATCTTAAGAACATTTACTAGTATAACTGTCGAGTATAACGCCAATATTGATCAAATTTATCAATCATGTAACTTTGTTACAGAATCATTACAAACGCCGAAAAACCCTATGATACCAACATTTATCGCCCCTAAAATTCAAATTTTGCGTGCCTTTTTGGACAAAAAAACACCATAATTCGGTTCATTTTTGATCCGATTACGGTGTTTTTTTAATCTTTTAATTTATTAGGCGTCTTAACCTTTTCTTTAAAATTCCAAAAGTAAGCTACCATAGGTGAACCCAGCGCCAAATCCAGTTAATAACACGCGCTTACCGGTAAGATCAACTGCTTGATTGAGTTCATCTAACCCAATGGCAATCCCTGCTGACGATGTGTTCCCGTTATGCACCACGTTTGTCGCAAATTTCGCCATTGGTTCATCAAGGGCATTGGCAATGTATTCAATCAAACGCAAATTCGCTTGGTGCGGAATAAAATAATCCACATCCGCTGGCGTTAAGTCGTGGCCGGCCAAAAAATGACGAATATGTTGTGGAATGCGGGTTGTGACTTCATCATAAACCGCGCGCCCCATTTGTGAAAAAGCGTCAATTTTTGGATAATTGTCAGCTGACAATGTCTTCAAAGGGGCGATGCGACCCGAATGGACCACATCGGCATCTCCAATTGTGTGCATCTCTTCACCGGCAACCACACCATCATCCGCAACAGCTGTCAACACCACAGCGCCTGCACCGTCACCAAAAAAGACCGTGCTTGTTCGGTCAGTAAAATCCATCATTTTAGAATTGACTTCAGCTGAAATCACCAAGGCATTACGATACATCCCCGAACGCATAAACTTATCTGCAGTACTGAGTCCGAAAACAAAACCAGCACAAGCGGTCATAATGTCATACGCCCAGGCATTCTCCGCTTTTAAATTACGCTGCACTAAAGCAGCAGTCGATGGCGCTAAACCATCCGGTGTAAACGTCGTGACAATAATTAAATCAATGTCTGCTGCCGTCAGCGACGTTTTAGCCAATGCGCGTTCTGCCGCTTTTGTGGCCAAATCACTGGTATTTTCACCTTGTAATGAAATATGTCGTGTTTTAATCCCTGTGTGTGATTGAATCCAATCATCACTTGTATCCATAATTTCAGCAAGATCATCATTCGTCACAATATCATTTGGGACATAATGCGCACTTGCTAATATTTTACTTCCGGGCATCGTTATTTCCCCTCTAAACAGCTGTAACGGGACATATCATTTATCAAATTCAGACCTATTGGTCGTCACATTGACAAACGTTACCACGTTACACCCTCTTTTTATACTTATATTATTGTAGCGGATTTTATATAATACGCAAGTTGTTTGCCGTATCATGCCATATCATCGTTGTCTGAACTGATTGCGTATTATGCCAGTTAAACATCTCATAAACACTCATCGCTAAAACATCCGTTGATTCAAACACAGCCTGTAACCGACTGCCAACGGGTAAAATACCTAATAAATCCCGCCACAACTCGTGTAACGTCGTGACATCATCCCCAAATGTCCATTGGAGTTCATAATCTTCACCAGCTTTAAAGACTAATATTGCGGCAACCACATGTTGTTTTGCCAATCTCACAATACTATACTCAGGATCAAAATCTTGATGACCAAAGAGCCATTTGTCATAGTCAACGTTTGCTACTGGTGGATTGAAACGATGCGTGCGTTCATAATGATCACGCAATAATAGGACGAGTTCTGTTTGTAAATCACTGTCTAAATCAGCCACCGGCACCACCGGTTCGCCAGAAAAATCTCGAATATTTAATGTCGCAACATAGGTTTGACTCACACTTTCAAATCCATTATCAGCCAAAAATCCCCGACTGATTGGATTAGCAACAGACGCTATGAGTCCCTTTTGTTGTTGACGGGCACGTGCTTGTAGTGCCCAAAGTGTGGCCGCATCAAGATCATCTACTTGCGTGAGTTGATCGTACTGCGGATGATCAGGATCGGAAATAACAGTCATTGTCATAGGCTTTATCCTGTCTCTATCAAGTCACCAACCAAAAAGTCAGTTCAGAAATCTGAACTGACTCTTTAATGGTTTACTTAGTTGCCTGTAAGGCTTGTAAACGTTCTTGTGTCGCAGCTAACTTTGCTTGCCAATCGGCTAGCTTTTCTCGTTCAGCGGCAACAACGGCTTCCGGCGCTGAGTTGACAAATTTCTCATTGCCTAACTTGCCTTCAGCACGCTTTACTTCGCCAGTGAACTTCTTCACTTCACCTGACAAACGCGCAATTTCTTCATCAATGTCAATCAATTCAGCTAATGGCACATAAATTTCGGCCCCTGAAATAACTTGTGACATCGCCAAGTCTGGTGCGACAATATCGGCACCAATCGTTAATGACTTTGGATGCGCAAAACGATTGATATAGTCCGCGTTATCTTGGAAAATCTGCACCAAGCCAGCATCTGCTGTCTTAATCAACAAGTCAATTTCTGTTGACATTGGTGCATTGGCTTCTGAACGAATATTACGTACTGCCACAATCAAGTCTTGCAATGACTTAAAGGCTTTTTCAGCCGCCACATTCGTTAATTCTTCGTGGACAACTGGGTAACGGGTCACAGAGAAGTCCGCGTTTTGACCCGCTTGAGCTGGCATTTCTTGCCAAATGGCTTCCGTGACAAATGGCATAATCGGTTGCAAAAGACGTAATGTTTGGTCAAGGACATAGGCCAATGTTTGTTGTACTGGCGCCTTATCCCCGTCACCGTTCAACGTTTCCTTTGTCATTTCAATATACCAATCGGCAAAGTCTGACCAGATAAAGTTATACAATTCACGGCCAGCTTCACCAAATTCAAACTTGTCAAAGTTACGGGTCACATTTTCAACGGTCGTGTTCAAACGTGACAAAATCCATTGATCAGCCAGCGTTAACTTGTCCAAATCAGGTAATGTTGATGGGGTATCTTCTGACAAATTCATGATGACATAGCGGGAAGCATTCCAAATCTTATTGATAAAGTTCCAGGCAGCGTCCATCTTGTCATACGTGAAACGCACATCTTGCCCTGGCGTTGAACCGGTTGCCAAGAACCAACGCAACGCATCGGCACCATACTTTTCAATCACGTCCATTGGGTCAACACCGTTGCCCAATGATTTTGACATTTTACGGCCCTCACCATCACGAATTAAACCGTGAATCAAGACATTTTTAAATGGCCGTTGACCAGTAAATTCTTTTCCTTGGAACATCATCCGGGCTACCCAGAAGAAAATGATGTCATAACCCGTTACCAACGTGTTGGTTGGATAATAACGGGCATAATCACCAGTCGTATCTTCTGGCCAACCCATCGTTGAAAATGGCCACAAGGCTGAACTAAACCAAGTGTCTAAGACATCTGGGTCACGTTCCCAACCTTCGCCTTCAGGCGCTTCCGTACCCACGTAGATTTCTTCTTGGTCAGTGCCCTTATGCTTGTACCAAGCCGGAATTTGGTGTCCCCACCAAAGTTGACGTGAGATGACCCAATCGCGAATGTTTTCCATCCAACGCGTAAAGGTATCTTCAAAACGTGCTGGGATAAATTCAACTTTTTCATCCGGATTTTGTTGCATTGCCAACGCTTGTTCAGCCAATGGCGCCATTTTCACAAACCATTGCGTTGATAAGCGTGATTCAACCGGCACACCAGTCCGTTCAGAATGACCAACGGAGTGCACAATTGGTTCAACATTTAACATGTAGTCACCAGCTTCCAGATCTGCCACAATCGCTTGACGTGCTTCAAAGCGTTCCATCCCATTGTATGGGCCAGCCAATTCGTTCAAATGGCCATCATCAGTCATCGTGTTGATCCGTTCCAGATCATGGCGGTTACCCACTTGGAAATCATTTGGATCGTGCGCGGGCGTGATTTTAACCATCCCAGTCCCAAAGTCTTTTTCAACGTATTCATCGGCAATAATTGGAATTTCACGGCCGACAAGTGGCACCATGACTGTCTTGCCAATTAGGTCCTTATAACGCTCATCACTTGGATGAACGGCCACAGCCACATCACCAAACATCGTTTCTGGTCGTGTTGTGGCAATTTCGATGTAATCTTTGCCATCAAATGTTGTCCCATCAGTGAATGGATACTTCACGTGATAGAATGCGCCTTCATCATCTTGATAAATAACTTCGATATCCGATAAAGCTGTTCGTGCTTGTGGATCCCAGTTAATGATATATTCACCACGATAGATTAAGCCTTTATTATAAAGGTCAATAAAGACTTTGTTGACAGCCTTGTTCAAGCCCTCATCTAACGTAAAACGTTCGCGGTCAAAGTCGAGTGACAGCCCCATCTTACCCCATTGTTGCTTAATCGTGGCTGCGTATTCATTCTTCCAGTCCCAGACTTGTTCGACAAACTTTTCACGGCCCAAGTCATAGCGTGAGAAACCTTCACCACGCAAACGTTGTTCCACTTTGGCTTGCGTAGCAATACCGGCATGATCCATACCAGGCAACCACAATACATCCAACCCTTGCATTTTCTTTTGACGAATAATCATGTCTTGCAGCGTTGTATCCCAAGCATGACCCAAATGCAACTTCCCCGTGACATTTGGGGGTGGGATTACAATGGCATAAGGTTCTGGTTCTTGTCCCTGAATGGCTTTGTTAGATTCTGGTGCAAATAACTTTTTTTCTTGCCAATGGTCATAACGGCCTGCTTCAACAGCCGTTGGGTCATATTTTGTTGACATATCAATGTCGCGCATAGTATTCTCCTTTTGTTGATGATACAAAAAAATCGTCCTAAAAATAATATTAGGACGATTTTCACCGTGGTACCACCTGTATTGCTGATCGTCTGTTTTTAACACAATAATCAGCCACTCTTATTATTCAACTTGTTAACACTTAGCAACCTTGGGCATTAACATGACTGATTCACAGCACCATCAGCTCTCTGGGCATGTATTTGCTTAATCCTCTAAGATAAGCATTATCTTACTAGAATTTCAGCTGTTCGTCAAGTCCCTGCTTAGGTGACGCTATTTGACGTATATAGGCTACCGGATTAAACACTGCATTTAGTAGCGGCCATTTTCTCGTCCCATAAATCACCATGAGGCTGGTTCCCCAGGCAAAAGTAACCAACAACACTAGCAACAACGCATAGTAGTTAACACCTAGTTTTAGCAGGAGTACTCGCCCAATCGAAGCCATCGGTGCGTGCACCAAATAGATAATCAGTGAATACCGCCCATACGTTGTAAAGTATCGACTCACAAACCCACCACGATTTTTTTGATACAAAAAAAGAAATAGTGGCACACTAGCCAATTTAGCCCAGACATCAGTTGTCGTCATCATATCGGTCGTAAACCAATCATGCCCTTGGTGCATTTGCCAAGCTAACCCACCAACAAACAAGAGACCACTCAAACTGACGGTTAACCAATGTGTCAACCAGGTCGGGCGTTGCTTGAAGACATAGCCGATATAAAAACTGCTCGTCCACATCAAAACGCCCGTTAAAGCATAAGGCAATGCTGTCGTATGCGTGACGGCAAGCCACAAAAATAAACTATAACTGATGCCTTGGATAAGGCGCGATAAACGCAATAATGTCAGTAAGCCGACAACCCCATACACAAAAAACAACACATACAAATACCAGAGATAGCCGATAGGTAGCGCATAAATATGTGCTAAATCTTGCCATGAGTTCAGATGATGTACAGCCTGTGACCCGTGCTGCAAACAGACATAAAGCACTGAAAAAATGACATATGGCACTCCGAGATTCACGAGTTTTTTCCCGATACCGATAATATATTGTTGGCCATTTTGCGGCGGTGTATAAACATAGCCAGATAACGCAAAAAAAACTGGCATCACAACTGTAAATAAGACCCCCATGATATTGGTCGAAATATTTTGTTGTGCTGGAAATTGTCCTGTTTTATACACACCTTCAACAACATGAACAATGACCACCAAAAAGATGGTGACGCCTTTGGCAAAATCTAACCATGCAATTCTTTTCGCTGCCACAGCAACTCCTTTATTTACCAGCGAGTGACCACCATTACTTAATCCCGATACTAATCCGTAAGGCTTGGGCAACTTGTTGCATTTCGTGTGAATTAGCGTTAAGATGCGCAATTTTATCACGTAATCGTCGCTTATCAATTGTTCGCAACTGTTCAGCTAAAATCACGGAATCACGTTTAATGCCACCTAAATGTGCCGGTAGCAAGACATGCGTGGGTAATTTTGGTTTAGAAATTTGTGACGTGATAGCGACAACAATCGTTGTTGGCGAATTAGCATTCCCCACGTCATTTTGCACGATAAGTACTGGCCGTACACCAGACTGTTCGGAACCAATACCTTGCTTCAGATCAGCATAGAATACATCACCACGTACCACTGTTTGATAGGCTTCTTTCATTATTATTCTCACTTACTATGTACGCGCTCATAGCGCTTTTCATTGATAAATTCTTGGTAATCTCGGTCCAAAAGTTGTTAAAATCTCATGCGGAATTGTCTGTGCATACTGGGCAAAGTCTTCGACCGTGATTTCAGCATCACCATCTTGACCAATTAAGGTCACCACTGTTCCCACTGGATAGTCACGATCTAAGGTAATTACAATTTGATCCATCGTCACGCGCCCAATCACTTTTTCTGCATGACCATTAACTAATACAGTCATCCCACCCATTCGTCGAAGATAACCGTCAGCATACCCAATGGGTAAAGTCGCAACCCATTGCGGTTCTGTCGCTGTATAAGTCGCGCCATAACTGACTGATTCACCTGCTTGTAATTGGTGAACCGCCCCAATTCGTGACTTTAACGACAATACATTTTTAAGTGCTACTGGCATAGGTAATTCTGGTGCACCTGGATTATAGCCATACAGCACCGAACCGACCCGAATTGTGCCAGTCTCAATTTGATCATGATGCCACAAGGCAGACCCTGAATTTGCTAGATGCCAATATTGTTTTGGAATCCCAACAGCAGTTACCCAAGCGTTAAAATTCGTCACTTGTTGATCATAATAGGTTTGATTGGTATCATCAGCTGTTGCAAAGTGGGTAAAGACGCCACTCAGTTGCAAACTTGGAGTATTTAACACCTTATCATACATTTCCTGCAACGCTGCCTCAGAGTGGGCCCCCATGCGTCCCATTCCTGTATCAACTGCTAATTGGATCATGAGCTGATCGTCTGAGCTAAGCAACTGTTCAGCCTCATATAACCATGCCAAAGTCCCAACAGCCGGTGTCAACCGCTGTGACACCATCACTGGCACATATTGCACGTCTTGAACGCCTAGTAGGACAATATTAAAATCATCGTATGGTACTTGCTGACGTAATGCCACGCCTTCAGCAATCGTGGCTACGGCAAAGTCACGTACTCCAATTTCATACAACGCAGTCGTCACTGCTACTGCGCCGTGACCATAGGCATCAGCTTTGACTACAGCAATTAGACGCGTGGCGCCAGCATGCGCCATAATCTGTTTGGCATTATATTGTATCGCTGCTAAGTCGACTGTCAGCCACGATGGCCGCATCATTAGCAACTCATTACTATTTGTCATGACAAAACTCCACGTTTCGGAAATAGCTTTAAGCTCACTCTTTCCCAGATTGTTAGCCGTTCAATCACAACGACTGTATTGACGAAATCACCACTATGCGTAATCGCCACGTGTATCGTATATGGGAAATTTTTAACCAGCATAACCGGTCGCCCATTTTCCTCGTTTAAAATCTCAATATCGTGCCAATGGACTTTAGTGCCAATACCGTAGCCAGTAGCTTTTGAAAAAGCTTCCTTCGCAGAAAAACGCCCGGCAACGAATTCATGATAGTGTTTACCATGACGTTCACTTGCCTGGCGACGTTCTGCATCAGTCAAAATTGTCGTCATAAAATTTTCTTGACGTGTTACAATTTGCCCAACGCGACTAATGGATTCTGTATCATTTCCAATACCAATTATCATATTCCTATTGTAACAAAATGTCCACCATTCACCAAGTAGCAAGCAGATCTTAACAGTGTTAATAATCAATACAAAAATAAAAAGCAGTATCATCATGATACTGCTTTTGCGATGCCGTCGGTGGGAGTCGAACCCACACGGTGTTGCCACCACTGGATTTTGAGTCCAGCGCGTCTGCCAATTCCGCCACAACGGCATAATATAAACCCTACTGGCTTATTAGGGCGGTAGAAGGGGATCGAACCCTCGCATGCTGGATCCACAAACCAGTGTGTTAACCACTTCACCACTACCGCCATGGCAGGGATAGAGGGAATCGAACCCCCATCAACGGTTTTGGAGACCGCTATTCTACCGTTTAACTATATCCCTACATTTATAAATCTCAGCTAAACGCTGATATAACATGGTAAGGAATCGCACCTTACATAACACTGGATTGTTCATGTTTGTCAGTAATTAGCGGTCACAGCGGGGCTCGAACCCGCGATCTCCTGCGTGACAGGCAGGCGTCCTAACCAGCTAGACCATGCGACCAATGGACGCTACAGGGATCGAACCTGTGACCCCCTGCTTGTAAGGCAGGTGCTCTCCCAGCTGAGCTAAGCGTCCATATGGAGAGGAAGGGATTCGAACCCTCGAAACAATTCCTTGCTTACATGGTTTCCAACCATGCTCCTTCGGCCAGACTCGGACACCTCTCCGAAATCTTCCGTTCTCTCTCTTTATATAAAGCAAAAGCACTCTTCTCAGAGCACTTCCTATGTACGGCATCGCATCTTCCTATCCTCGCAGCCAGCGATCCGGCAACTACTTTCGGCGTGATAGAGCTTAACTTCTGTGTTCGGAATGGGAACAGGTGTGTCCTCTATGCTATCGACACGACACCTTTGAGTTATTCACTCAAAACTAAATAGTATCAAATTCTTCTTTTAAATTGAACCACTCATAATCTTGCTTGTTGTACATTCCTGTACTAGACTTTGGTTAAGTCCTCGACCTATTAGTACTAGTCCGCTACATACATCACTGTACTTCCACTTCTAGCCTATCTACCTCATCATCTCTAAGGGGTCTTACTTCATAAAGAATGGGAAATCTCATCTCGAGGCGAGTTTCACACTTAGATGCTTTCAGCGTTTATCTCATCCAAACATAGCTACCCAGCGATGCTCCTGGCGGAACAACTGGTACACCAGCGGTTTGTTCAC
>NZ_CP016329.1:310000-620000 GCF_001998805.1 Leuconostoc garlicum
AGCGTGTTCCGTCATTATCCTATGTATTCAGATAATGACAACTCTCTTCGAGTTGGGTTTCCCCATTCGGAAATCTCTGGGTCATAGCGTACTTACCGCTCACCAAAGCTTATCGTAGTTAGTCACGTCCTTCATCGGCTCCTAGTGCCAAGGCATCCACCACGCGCCCTTATTAACTTAACCTATACAACCGTAGTTGTGGTTTAAGTTTATGAGTTGGTCTTTTTTCAGACCTGCGATTAAACCGTTCTTTATTAAAGAACTTTTTTGTGTTGTTTCTCGGTTCAATTTAATTAATTTTTCAATTATTTAAAAGAATTTGTTACTATTCAGTTTTCAATGTACAACCCCGACAACCTTTCAGTTGTCTATGGAGAATAGCGGGATCGAACCGCTGACCCCCTGCTTGCAAAGCAGGTGCTCTCCCAGCTGAGCTAATTCCCCATAGGATCATTTTTGACCATGATACCTATTACAGTACCACACTCAAAACTAAACAAAACTTTGAACTCCCAAATTTACAATCTAATGTACTGTCACTTTCCGATTATCCTTAGAAAGGAGGTGATCCAGCCGCAGGTTCTCCTACGGCTACCTTGTTACGACTTCACCCTAGTCATCTGTCCTGCCTTAGACGGCTCCCTCCATAAGGTTAGGCCACCGGCTTTGGGCATTACAAACTCCCATGGTGTGACGGGCGGTGTGTACAAGACCCGGGAACGTATTCACCGCGGCGTGCTGATCCGCGATTACTAGCGATTCCGACTTCGTGCAGTCGAGTTGCAGACTGCAGTCCGAACTGAGACGTACTTTAAGAGATTAGCTCACCCTCGCGGGTTGGCAACTCGTTGTATACGCCATTGTAGCACGTGTGTAGCCCAGGTCATAAGGGGCATGATGATCTGACGTCGTCCCCGCCTTCCTCCGGTTTGTCACCGGCAGTCTCGCTAGAGTGCCCAACTGAATGCTGGCAACTAACAATAAGGGTTGCGCTCGTTGCGGGACTTAACCCAACATCTCACGACACGAGCTGACGACGACCATGCACCACCTGTCACTTTGTCTCCGAAGAGAACACTTCTATCTCTAGAAGCTTCAAAGGATGTCAAGACCTGGTAAGGTTCTTCGCGTTGCTTCGAATTAAACCACATGCTCCACCGCTTGTGCGGGTCCCCGTCAATTCCTTTGAGTTTCAACCTTGCGGTCGTACTCCCCAGGCGGAATACTTAATGCGTTAGCTTCGGCACTAAGAGGCGGAAACCTCCTAACACCTAGTATTCATCGTTTACGGTGTGGACTACCAGGGTATCTAATCCTGTTTGCTACCCACACTTTCGAGCCTCAACGTCAGTTGTTGTCCAGTAAGCCGCCTTCGCCACTGGTGTTCTTCCATATATCTACGCATTCCACCGCTACACATGGAGTTCCACTTACCTCTACAACACTCAAGTTAACCAGTTTCCAATGCCATTCCGGAGTTGAGCTCCGGGCTTTCACATCAGACTTAATCAACCGTCTGCGCTCGCTTTACGCCCAATAAATCCGGATAACGCTCGGGACATACGTATTACCGCGGCTGCTGGCACGTATTTAGCCGTCCCTTTCTGGTATGGTACCGTCGAACTAGAATCATTCCCTATTCTAGCATTTCTTCCCATACAACAGTGCTTTACGACCCTAAAGCCTTCATCACACACGCGGCGTTGCTCCATCAGGCTTTCGCCCATTGTGGAAGATTCCCTACTGCAGCCTCCCGTAGGAGTTTGGGCCGTGTCTCAGTCCCAATGTGGCCGATCAGTCTCTCAACTCGGCTATGCATCATTGTCTTGGTAGGCCTTTACCCCACCAACTAACTAATGCACCGCGGACCCATCTCTAGGTGACGCCGTAGCGCCTTTCAACTTTGTATCATGCGATACTAAGTTTTATTCGGTATTAGCATCTGTTTCCAAATGTTATCCCCAGCCTTGAGGCAGGTTATCCACGTGTTACTCACCCGTTCGCCACTCGCTTGAAAGGTGCAAGCACCTTTCGCTGCGCGTTCGACTTGCATGTATTAGGCACGCCGCCAGCGTTCATCCTGAGCCAGGATCAAACTCTCAATTTAAATGAATTAAATTCATCGTTTGAAGATGTACTCTTCGATTAAACTGACTAATTGCTATATCTCTATAACGACTATCCGTTTATTGTTTGTTACGAATTGACTTCGCAAATTTGTTTTAGTTATTACTGCTAATAACTAGTAACAGATTCGTTTGTTCAAAGTTTTGTTCAGTTTTCAATGTGCTACTTGTTGTCGCTGAGACAACTATACTATCTTATCACGTGGTTGATTACTTGTCAACACCTTTTTTCAAAATGTTTTTTTGTAATCATCCCCGCTGCGCTTTCGCACCGCTAAGACAACTTTATTATTCTACTACGTTGCGTCTCGCTTGTCAACTACTTCTTTCGAAATTTTATTTCAGAAATTTCTCACTGTAACCGCTTGCTTGTCCGCCGCCGTTAGAACATATACTAATATACCGCCTTTATCCCCTCTCGTCAACCCCTTTTTTACTTCTTTTTTACACGTTCGCTTTATACCTTTATCACCCTTTTTATCACTTTCTTCGTTCGTTTTTTGCTAGATATTTCACCTGAAACTTTTCGGTATGTTAGGTTTGTTCCCATCAGTCATTTTATTGCAACGTCAATTTGAGATCTTCCGGTTTAATCAAATGCCATTTTTTGATAAATAACCACTTTAATGTCATAGCCAATACACAAGGTAACACGATAAAAACCAATACAATATCCACTACCGCTTTTGCCGACTGATTAGACAACCCATAAGCCGTCATCGGTCCAATTAAGCCTGAAAAACCAAAACCAGCAGAAAATGGCGTCCCCTTTACATCAAATACCGTTGCCAAGATACCCATAATACCTGCGCCAATCGTTGTTGGGATAAATAGTTTTGGCTTCAAGAGCATATTGGCCATCTGAATTTTTGGTGAACCAATGAAATGTGCCAACGTACCACCAATAGGATTCACACTAGCACCCATTGCCGCTAAAGTAAAACTCGCGACAACAATCCCCGCATTAGCCGCACCAGATCCAACACCGGATAAATTAATCGCCATTGCAATACCAACAGATGATAGCGGCGACACGACAAGGAAAGCAAAGGCCATACCAAGCAACGCCCCCATCAACAACGGCGTTAAGTGGGTAGCTGCTGCAACCGCTGTTCCCATCAGCACCTGCACCTGTCTTAACGGTGCTAAGGTGACCAAGCCCAATCCGCCCGCCAACAACACAACAATCAACGGTTGTAACAACATCTTCAAATGACCAAACACAGTTGTTGTCAACTTAACTAAAATTGCCGCAACCAACGTAATCAAAACAATATTTAAAATAACTCCAGTCCCACTAATCACCATTCCCGTAGCTGTTTTCGTCACAACACCTGAGGATACAAACGTTGCTAAAGCAATCGCACCAGCGTCAATCGTGGATAGTTTCAATAGATGTCCCACCGCAAAACCAGCAACAAGCGGTAGCGTACTTTGAATCAACGTCGTCATAAAATTAATATTTGCTGCAATCACACTATTAGGAAAGAGTAACAAAAGTTGACTCACTAGCGCACTTGGAATCAGGGTAATGACAATCCCTAAACTTGTCCCATTTAGCACATCAACGATAAATTTTTTGATTTGTTGGCCACGACCGACACTTGACTTCATTTCTTTTCTCCCGTTATCACGCATTGCAATAGTTACCTATATATGTACGCGCAAAAGCGCTTTTTAAATTTCATGTAATGCTGGTTGTCCTTGAACAATTAATAAAACATCATCTAATGCAATATCAATCATATTTTGTACGGCAAGGTTCGTATAAAACGCCACATGGGGTGTCATGATGACATTTGGCAAATCCAGTAACTGTTGAATACGTTGATCCGCTACACCCTGTTGCCGTAAGTCATGATTAAATACCGCCGATTCACCTTCAACTGTGTCGAGTGCGGCAGCTTCGATCTCACCACTCATCAGTGCCGTAATTAATGCATCCGTGTTCACAACTGGCCCACGCGATGCATTAACTAAACCTGCATGTGCTGGCATACGTTCAAAGTCCGCTGCATTCAGCAAGCCAACTGATGATGGATTTAAATCAACATGCAAACTCACAATATCACTCTCAGCCAATAACGTCTCTTTATCGACATAAGTTAGAAATGACTCGTAGGCTGGTTGGGGATTAATATCATAAGCCAACACACGTGCACCAAGGACATGTAATAATTGTGCCAAGGTACTCCCAATCCGGCCAGCTCCAATAATACCTACCGTCACTGTATGAATTTCTCGTGCTTGTAAGCCGCCCCACCGAAAATCATGTTGTGCAACACGTTGATCAAAAGCCCACGTTCGGCGCAATAACCGGAAAATTTGCATCAAAGCCATTTCAGCTACTGATCGTGGCGAATAGGCCGGCACATTGGTGACTTTTAAACCAGCTGCTTTTGCTAGCGCCACTTCGATCATGTCATAGCCAGCTGTTCGCGTCGTAATTTGTTGCAAGCCCTGTTGTGCTAGTGTGCGGTAGAATGCCGCATCCCCACCGATTTTAGCAGTTTGTTGCACAATCAAGCCATCATATTGCCGCAAATCCGGTAGGTTATCTGGGTGCAATTCATCACGTGAAATATCAATCTCAACTTGGTGTTGTTGCGCATAGGCAGCAATAGCCGCCTCTTCATCTTCACGTACGCTAGTCATTAAAATTTTAGGCATGGCGATTCGCCTCAATATATGCTGTTAAGCGTGCCATTGCTTCTTCCAATGTTGCCATTGATGCTGCATAACTCAATCGCACGTAACCTTCGCCACCTGGTCCAAAAGCTGAACCAGGAATAACCGCAAGCTTGTTTTTCTGCGCTAAGTCACGGGCAAACGCCACATCATCTTGCGGTAAATCAGCTGGAATCTTGGCAAAAATATAGAAAGCACCTGCTGGTTTTGGTATATCAAATCCTAAATCAGTCATCGTTTGGTAAACATAGTCACGGCGCACTTGGTATTCGGCCTTCATTGCCAAGGTATCTGCCTTTCCAGCTGGTGTCCCCAACGCTTCGGCCGCCGCTGCCATTGCTGAGTTCGTTGGTGTTGTAATCGTAAATTGGTGAATCAAACCCAATTTAGCCACCAATTCTGCCGGACCGGCCAACAAGCCAATTCGGTAACCCGTCATCGCATGTGACTTAGAGACGCCATTGAGTAAAATGGTTTGTTCTGGTAAGAATTGTGCCATCGAAACGTGCGTTGTTTCATAAGTTAACTCGGAATAAATTTCATCAGAAATCACAACGATGTTCGTGTCACGCAACACCTCAGCCAAAGCGCGAACTGCTGCTTCGTCATAAGTGACACCGGTTGGATTAGATGGGAAGTTCAACACAATCGCCTTAATACTGTCGCCATGTTCTGCAATCGCTGCTTTTAACATCTCCGGACTTAAGACAAATCCATTGGTTGAGGTATCAATAAATACTGGTTCGCCACCGCCAACTAACGTCACCGGAATATACAATGGAAAGATTGGTGTTGGCAACAATACTTTATCCCCAGGATTTAATAGTGACGTCACAACCGTATAAATCGCTTCCGTTGCCCCAACAGTCACAATAATTTCGCTTTCAGCATCATAATCAACCCCATAACGGTCCGCCAAGAAGCCGGCAGCTGCCTGACGTAAAGCCAATGTACCGTTGGACGCCGCATAATGTGAATCATTTTCAACAATTGAACGAACAGCGGCCTGCTTAATGTGTTCTGGCACATCAAAGTCTGGCTCACCCAACGTTAATTTTAAAATATCAGGAATGGCACTGACCTCATTATCGAAAGCACGGATTGCACTGGGCTTCACGAGATCCAATCGTTGGTTAAATGATGATAGCAAGGCTGGTTTTGCGTGTGGCATAATTTTCTCCTCTAATTCACAACTCGGTTTAACAAAAAAGCGCACATTCGGCTGTTTCCGAATGTGCGCTAACTCGAGTCATAACAAAACTCATCAGGCATTCGGAACCATCTCCTCCGAATACCAATGCAAAATGCTTTTGGTATACGGTAGGCTACCTAAAATACCAAAAGTAAAACTGTTCTGCATTTTCTATGTGTTTGACTGTCATTTGTTAAAAACCTTCATTAATTTATGAGATAATCATAATCTTTTACCTCATGAAAGTCAAGCACATTATTACTAATTTATCATATAATATCGTATTAACCGAGCGGCTTGTTTTTCGGCACGCTACGCCCATTCATAATGTCATGAACAAACAAGTCCAGTTGTGTCTTTGTTTTCGCCCAGTCATCATTATCTAATTCGTAAGCCACACCCTTTAAGGCATCCGGCAATACCATGTCCCGCAAAAATTCCGGCGAAGCCACACGTTGTTTAATCGCCGTTGGATCATCCCCGCGTACTTGCACCCGTTCTACTAAGACATCTGGACTTGTCACCGTCACAAAGAGAATGACCGCCTGATCACCCAGTTCGCGCGCATAAGTGATAGCCCCTGCCGTATCCAAAACAATCGTGATATAAGGATTTTTTGCCCAGGCACGTTCCAGCCCTTCATAAGATGAGCCATATTGCGCCCCAGCATAGTTAACCCGCTCAAGATAATGATTTTTTTCAAACGACGTATCATTTTCAAAATAATACGATATGCCATCGACTTCGCGATCGCGTGGTGGGCGCGTTGTATGCGTAATGACACGAGGCATACGAAAATTATCTTGTAAATATCGTGCAATGGTTGTTTTGCCGACGCCGGTTGCCCCAGTAATCACAAATACTTTATTCTCTTTCATATATCCTGTATCCTGATTCGTTATTATTACTATTGTAGCGTATCTTTACAAGCAACGTTAGACATTCGCGCGGCAACTTGTTAAAATAATAGTTATGTTTAAATTAAAATAGTATGGGAGAAATGTTATGTCTATCTTCACAAGAGCATTCAGACGTGAATCTGTGCAAAACTACATTAATGCAGATTCTCATATGACGCGCGAATTAACAACGCGCGACCTCATTGGTCTTGGTGTTGGGACAGTGATTGGGACAGGTATTTTCATCTTACCTGGCCATGAAGCTGCGCAACACGCTGGTCCTGCTGTATCCGTCGCCTTTTTGATTGCTGCTATCTTCTCTGGTCTATCTGGTATGGCCTTTGCTGAATTTTCATCAGCGATGCCGGTGGCCGGATCTGCTTATTCTTATGGTAGCGTTATCTACGGTGAAATTATCGGCTGGTTATTAGGTTGGTCACTTATCTTAGAATACTTCTTAGCCGTTTCAGCCATTGCGACTGGTTTTTCCGCTTATTTCGGCAACCTCCTCACAATTTTTGGGATTCACATGCCAAAAAGTCTGATGGCCGGCCCACTAGAAGGTGGCGTCGTGAACTTATTTGCCGTTTTGATCATCTTGGTGGTCACCGCAATTTTGTCTCGTGGATTAAGCACATCTAAAAAGGTCGAAAACGCTGCGGTGGTTTTGAAAGTTGCAATCCTCGGATTGTTCATCATTGGTGGTTCTTTCTTTATTAAGCACACCAACTACGTGCCCTTTTATCCAAAAGAATTCCATTCTGGGGTCTTTGGCTTAAACGGTATCTGGGCAGCCACTGCCAGCATCATCTTTGCTTTCTTGGGATTTGATACCATTGCTGCACATGCTGCGGAAGTTAAGAATCCACAGAAAACGATGGCACGTGGTATCATCGGGACGGTTTTGATTTCAGCCCTACTCTATGTGTTGTTCGCCGTTGTTTTGACTGGCATTGTGAACTATAAAAAGTTAGGTGTAGATGATCCGGCAGCGTTTGCGCTACAAGCCATTCACCAAACACAATTCTCTGTTGTCATCATTGTTGGTGCATTAATTGGTATGTTTACAGCCATTTTGGCACTTGTCTACGCTTCATCACGTCTTACTTACTCATTTGGTCGTGATGGATTGCTTCCAAAGCCATTGGGTAAGATTTCTTCTGGTTCACGTTTACCAGTTAACGCGTTAATCGTTGCTGTTGTTGTTGAATCAATCTTTGCTGGTTTAATTCCACTGAACACATTAGCGAGTTTGATCAATGCCGGTACCTTGTTAGCCTTCACATTCATTAACTTTGGTATCTTGATCTTACGTCGTCGAAAAGACTTGTCACATGACGGCTTCAAAGTGCCTGGTTATCCAGTGCTCCCATTTATCGCTGGGGTGATTAGCCTATTGTTGATCGCAAAACTACCGGTCAACACCTTGTTCCTATTTAGCCTTTGGGTTATTGCTGGTATTGTTTGGTACGCTATCTACGGTGTACGAAATTCAAAGTTATCTTAAAGCCAACTAAAAAGGACTGCAAATTGCAGTCCTTTTTAGTTGGTCAAAATTTAGAGTAACGGTGTCTTACGACGCATATACGAGTCAACTAACTTCTCGTAAACTCCTGGTTCAACGCTATCCAGCGCTGGTCCCAAAACGTCCATTGCCTTACCAAAATTGTAATCTCGTTCGTAAAACATCCGTGCTTGTTCGCTTGCCGCAGCCACACGTTCATTTGTGGCACGATAGCGGTTAGCATACTGCAACAATTGTTCTGTCAACGCTGCTTGATCAACAATTGTATCCGTCTTCTCTTTTAAGGTATCAATATCGGCTGATACAATGTTTAATTGCCGTTGTACTTCGTCCATGTCAACTTGATCTGCTTTAAGTGACTTGGCAAGTCGGCCTAATTCATTCGTCACGGCAAAGAAATATTCGAGATAAGTTGCAGGTAACCCAGGTAAACTCATCCGTTCAACAGCGTGTTTAATGTTCTCAATTTCTTGCTGATACTCCCCACCGAGTTGACGGGCAGAACGCTTCGCCTTTTCCAAACCAGAAATCTTTTCCCAAATGTCAATTTGTTGCGCTTCGATTTCGGCAAAATGCTTGAGTAAGGCTTCTTGCTTCGCCCGCAGTTCACTATATGACATTTCAGCAGATTCCAACAAATCATCATTATGGTTCACTTGTTCTTCTGCCGCATTAATTTGTTCTAGTAATACGCGGCGTGTTTCAAGTTCTTTGTGATTAAATTGGAAACTCTGACTCAAGCGATCCAATTCAATCGCTAGCGTACTATTTTGTTCACGCAACCGCAAAAGATCTGATGACAAAGTCTTCGCATTTTTCATGACCTGTTGCCGGGCAGTAATTTCTGTTTCCATCATGTCGTAGAGTGTATCAATGCGACGTTCGATGTAACCGTTCTGCTCAGATACTTCTTTCAGCTTCAAATCACCTAACAATTGCAACACTTGTTGGCGTTGTTGGTCAATGGCTTGTAATTCTTGTTGGAGGGTATCATTTGGGAACACATAACCTTGGGCAACTAGCTCATCATGACCGTGAGCTAATTCGTTAAGTTGATCCACGTAAACTGTATCCAACTTTTCAAACAACGGTGGAATCTCTGTCATCATCTTTTCCATTTGCGTTGTTTCCATCGCCAATTGTTCGTAGATATCCGATGCAGTCGCGTGATCACCAGCTTCCGTTAAACGGGTAAATTCATCGTAATCAGCCTCAAGTTGCTTCAAGAACTGATCCAATGCGCCGTTAGCTGGCCCAAACTTAAAGTTTTCAGCCAGTAGTCGCTTACGCAATTCGTCATACTTCTTCTTCAGCTCATTAATAGCTTCGCGATGCGCTTCATTAATCTTTTTCAGTTCAACAAGCCCATTGCGAACATCATGAATCGTTTGCTCCGTGTCATCCACCATCGCTTCAAGGCGCGCCAACTCGTGGCGTGTTTTAATGAAGTTAATCCCGCGCGCTTCAAACAATACAAGATTGGCTTGCTGGTCAATTTTTAGAAACTTATTGTTTTTAACATCATTAAAACGACTCTCTAAGTTTTGATATTCCTTCAATGACTGCCCTGTTAAGGCTAACTTACGGCCTTCAACCAGTTCATCACGTACTTTTAGAGACATCAGTTGTGCTTTTCTATCTTTCAGGACGTTGACTTTTTTGACAGTGGCACGCTGCATGACAAAGATACCTAAGTAAGCAATGACCACAATACCCAAAACAATTGCTAATATAATTAAATTCATGTGTTTTTATCCCATTTTTATTGATTATTCCAATTTTATCACGCCACTTTTTTTTATGCCGATTTTCTCGCCTTTTTTTGCTAAATCTCAACGCGTTTACAATTTTCTTAACAACTTGCTAATTATTGCATTTTCTGGTATATTGGGAGAAGTTGTTATATTGAGTAGCAGTAAGTAAAGAAGCGCGTCAACAGCGTCCCCAAATCGTTAGTAAGGCCACAGCTACTGGCACTGAGAAACGTCAAGTTTGGCGCTGCACGCATCTGGTGCTTACCCTCAAATGTACGACAAAATACATTTTGGAGGACATATATATGTCACGTTATACAGGTCCAAAGTGGCGCATTTCACGTCGCTTGGGTGTTTCATTGTCAGGTACTGGTAAGGAATTGTCACGTCGTGCGTACGCACCTGGTGACCACGGTGCCGGACGCCGCGCTAAGGTTTCTGAATATGGTATGCAATTGCGCGAAAAGCAAAAGTTGCGTTTCACTTATGGTTTGACAGAACGTCAATTCCATTCTTTGTTTAACAAGGCTGGTAAGATCCGTAAGGGTACTCACGGTACAAACTTCATGATCTTGTTGGAACAACGTTTGGATTCACTTGTTTACCGTCTTGGTTTGGCAACAACACGTCAACAAGCACGTCAATTAGTTAACCACGGCCACATTTTGGTTGATGGTCAACGTGTTGATATCCCTTCATACCAAGTAACACCTGGTCAAGTTATTTCTGTTCGCGATAAGTCAAAGAACATTGTACCTATCCAAGTTGCTGTTGAATCAGTTGTGGCACGTCCACAATTCGTATCATTCGACGCTGACAAGCTGGAAGGTACTTTGGTACGTTTGCCAGAACGCGAAGAATTAGATGCCGACATCAACGAAGCTTTGATCGTCGAATACTACAACCGTTTGGGTTAATATCTTAAACCAAATCTGGTTAAAAAAACACCACCTTCGGGTGGTGTTTTTTTCGTTTGAATTAAAATTTCATCTTAACGTATAATAGACTTATTACAACGTATCGGAGAAGAAAGAAACCATGGATATCAATGAACGCTTGCAAAACGAACAGCTTGGCGGGGGTCAACCAAAAATTAACCCTGATGAACAACGCCGTTATCTAGGCACTTTTAGAGAACGTGTCATTGCTGCTGTTAAAAAATCACAACTCAATTCACCAGCAATTCAGGCCCAGTTCGAGGTCACATTAAAGCAACACACGGACGGTAAAGTCTTAATTAGCCAACCACTCGCGGGCGATCTCTTTACAACATATGTCCGTATGGCAGTTACGACAAATCACCCGTTCACTTTGCTGTCGACAAACGACGCAACAACAGAAGATGACCCAATCGCAGTGTTACTAGCTGCTGATGAAGCCGTTAATATCGATCAAATTTATTTCACTTAAACCAACTAGAAGGGATGTTCGTTCACGATGCAACAACCACTCGCATATCGCATGCGTCCAACAAAAATTGAAGAAATTGTTGGCCAACAACATCTCGTTGGCGAAGGCAAAATCATCTGGCGCATGGTCGCGGCGAAACGTCTCAGTTCCATGATTTTATATGGCCCACCAGGCATTGGCAAAACATCCATCGCTTCGGCAATCGCTGGCTCTTCCAAGTATGCTTTTCGCATGCTCAATGCTGCAACAGATAGTCAAAAAGATTTACAAATTGTGGCTGAGGAAGCAAAAATGTCTGGTGCAGTGGTTTTGCTCTTAGATGAAATCCATCGTTTAAATAAAGTCAAACAGGACTTTTTATTGCCCTATTTGGAATCGGGTGCCATCATTTTAATTGGCGCCACAACTGAAAATCCTTATATCAACGTCACCCCAGCCATCCGATCACGGACACAAATTTTTCAGTTAGAATCCTTAACTGAAGCCGACATTTTGTCTGCGGTGGATCGGGCATTGGCCGACAAAACTAATGGCCTCGGCCAATACGACGTCACGCTCGATGAAACGGCACGTCAACAACTCGCCCGTGCCACAAATGGTGATTTGCGTAGCGCTTTGAATGGCTTGGAATTGGCTGTCTTATCAACAAAACCAGATGACAACCAACAAATCCATATCACCTTACCAATCATTGAAGAAACCGTCCAACGTAAAGCACTTTCGGCGGATAAAGATGGTGATGCGCACTATGATGTCATTTCAGCCCTTCAAAAATCCATTCGTGGTTCAGATGTTGATGCTGCCTTACATTACGCCGCACGGATCATCGAATCCGGTGATATCAACATTCTTGCTCGACGCTTGACGGTGATTGCCTACGAAGATATTGGCTTAGCTAATCCTGGTGCTGCACAACGTGCCATAACCGCTATTCAAGCCGCCCAAAGCTTGGGGCTGCCAGAAGCACGAATCCCTTTTGCCAATGCCATTATTGAATTGGCGCTATCGCCAAAGTCAAATGCCGCCTACCGTGCAATTGATGCCGCATTAGCTGATATTCGTCAGGGCAAAAGTCGTGACATTCCGCCACACCTTAAAGACGCCCACTACAAAGGCGCCGCCGACTTGGGACATGGCACGGGTTACATTTACCCCCATGATTACGACAATGACTGGGTACCTCAGCAATATTTACCCAATCAACTGCAACAAGTGACTTATTTCCAACCAAAAGGCAATTCAAAAATCGAGCAATCATTCCAGGAAATTTATCAAACTTTGAAAACACAACAAAAAAAGGGTCTCCAGTAACCCCATTATCATCTCAAATGTCAAGACTGGTTGTGTGACCATTTTCGCGGTATAATAATTGATGAATTCCTCAGATATGCGCATTGCTACACCATCAGTTTTTTCCTTACAACCTTTATTTTTCGGTTGGGAATTCACGGCTGAAAAGATCTGCCCTTTCATTCGGTAATCTGACCAGCCTGATGAACTATCCACCTCGATAATTTCGAGGAAAATCTGCGTAGCAGTTAACGGTATCACGAGTGTTCCGGGCATGTCCCGTGCATCCATTTCGATGGATGCTTTTTTTATGGTCAAATCAGGCTAAAATACTATTATTTTTTTCATGTAAGCGTTATACTTAGTATATACTTACACTACTAAAGGAGATTTCTTATGACAGCAAACTACAACAAAATTTTGGTTCCTATGGATGGTTCAAAAGAATCAGAAGCTGCGCTTGTTCGTGCCATTGAATTGGTAAGCGAAGCTGGTGATCAAGGTGTTTTGTCAATCCTAAACGTGATTGACACACGCGCTTTCCAAAATGTTGCAAGCTTTGACGACACAATGGTTGAAGCTGTTTCTGAAGAAACACGTAAGAGCCTTGAAAAGTACAAGCAACAAGCGCTTGATGCCGGTGTAAAGAACGTTGATTATTTGATTGAATATGGTTCACCAAAGGCTTTGATTGCTAAGGAAGTGCCTAACGAAGTCCACGCCGATCTTATTGTGATTGGTGCCACTGGTTTGAATGCTGTTGAACGCTTTGTGATTGGTTCAGTGACTGAATTCGTCACACGTACTGCTAAGGTTGATGTCTTGGTTGTTCGTGGCTAAACAGCAAAAAAAATAAGCCTAACGGCTTATTTTTTTTTTGCTTAAAATTCAACCGTATCTAATTCCGCCAAACGTCTTTCAGCTGTTTGACGATTTGACAAATAGGCGGCTACGTGTGCGTAGTGTAAATGACGCTTGGCTTCAGCCAAATTACCACGCTTTTCTTCCACTTTTGCCAACAATGCACTCAAGTCTGGGACCCAGAACAAATCGACGCGCTTACGTAATACTTGCAACGCTTCTTGCAAAATTTCCGCTGCGCTATCCAAATCACCACGATCAATCAAAAATTCAACATGACGTTGCCGCGCTTGTAATACCACATGGAACTCTAAATCATTGGCAGTAAGTAAGTCAGGTTCAAGTTCAGCGGCTAATCTAAACTTTTCTTTGGCTGCCTCAATATCACCTTGCAAGAAATAATTAGTTGCCATCTGCCGGTAAGCATAGAACAAATAGAAATCACCTAATGATGGCGTCTTCTTGTCAACCGCCAAATCAGCATATTGAATCACCTTCGCAAAATCTTCGCCCTTATGACTGGCTTCTTCAGCTTTGAGAATATAGTAAGCTTGCAAAGTTGGCGCGTTTTGACTCAAGGCTTTTTCAAATTCTTCAAATTCTCTCAGCGCTTCATGCTTCATTTGCAAAACAACTTTGCCTAACAGTTCCTTGGCCTTTTGGGTCAAGAAATCGCCCGACACAAATTCTGACATATCAAGATTCAAGCGGTCTAGAATTGCTAACAAAACATCAGCTTTTGGGACGCGATTTTGATTTTCAACTAACGAAATCGTTGCTTGCGTTGTAATCCCTTCTGCAAGTTCGACTTGAGACAAGTGCATTTTCTTACGCGCTGCACGAATTGCCTTCCCGTCGAAACTGTCATTTTTTCCGTTCTTTACCATTAATTAAACTTCCCTATTTTTTCTTCACCTAATGTGACAAATTGATAACTTAACTTGGCATTCTTCTCGAATTCTTCAAAACCATAGGCAATCATCTTTTCAACAAGTGCCACATTGTCAATATCTGAGTAATCCCACAAGCGCTTAAACAATGACATGTTTGTAAAGCCTGGCAACGTGTTAGGTTCGCCCAAATAAGGGACATCATTTTCATCTAGCAAAAAGTCCATCCGTGCTTCACCACGTAAGTTCAAAAC
The DNA here is from genome assembly GCF_001998805.1 of Leuconostoc garlicum. NCBI lineage: Bacteria > Bacillati > Bacillota > Bacilli > Lactobacillales > Lactobacillaceae > Leuconostoc > Leuconostoc garlicum. Next base: position 324,890 of record NZ_CP016329.1, read on the forward strand.
CTTATAAGCTTTCAAAGCCATGTCTTTTACTTCTTGTGTGACGGCTTCTGGCAATTTTGCTGGGATTTCAAATTCAACGGCAGAGTTATCCACAAACTTGTTGTTGTAATCATACCAACCATCGCCATCACCCTGATTTGGTACGGCATGGGCGCCAATTTCTGAGACCAATGGTTCATCATTACCGATCACACCAACTTCAAGTTCGCGTGGGCCCTTGACTGCTTGTTCCACCAAGACTTTGTAGTCATATTGGAAAGAATCAGCCAACGCAGCCGCAAATTCTTCAGCTGTTGTGGCACGGGAAATGCCGACTGATGACCCTTGGTTTGCCGCCTTCACGAACACAACATCACCAAATGTTGCGACAACTTTATCCCAAGTCCAATCTTGCGCTGTTTTTTCATCCAAAACGACGTAATTGGTATTGCGGATATTGTTAACCGTTAGCAATTCTTTCGTCATAGCCTTATCAAAGCTGACCGCATGACCACGCAGTGGCGCACCAACAAATGGCTTATTCAAAAGTCGAAAGAGGCCTTGTAGTGTGCCATCTTCGCCAAGATTACCATGCACGACTGGGAAGAAAATATCAAAATCTCCTGCTTCACGCAAAGCACTAATGCGCGCCAACGGATCCTTCGTATCAACTTTAGCCATGAAAGCATCAACAATTGGCTGTTCATCTTCTAAGGCCAACACGCGTTTTGAGCTTTCAGGATCTAGGAAATAGCCATTTTGCGCAATGGCAAATACGGTAATATCGTACTTGCCACTCGCTTCAATCGCTTGATAGTAGTTTTGGGCGGAACGCTTTGACACATCATGTTCAGAAGAGTTTCCACCAAATAATAGGGCAACGTGTTTTTTTGTCATTGTATTTTACTCCGATTTTTATTATATCAATATGAGGTAATATTATGCAAGGTATATTTTATGTCAAGTAATCTTTTGTCTGTTCGACGTAGTGATATATCGCATCAGGAACAGCCTGCCGATCTGTCAATAAAATCGCGTGAAAGAAACGTGTTCGGTTATACAGTTGATGCCACCGCCCTTCTGATTGTGGCGCTTGCCGCGTCACCAAATCTTTCCGCCATAACTTCAAGGTTAACAGCAGATAATCTTCGTAAATCGCATGTGTTTGCGCTGCTCGCAAGGCGACCTCAGCAATACGGTCGGTTTCTCCCATCACTAAGGGTTGGTGTAGCTCGCGATAGCCCGCTAACATACTGGCCATCAAAAATAATTTGTCAGCCCGCATGAGCTTTGGCATCAACATGATTTCATTAACCGCGTTGCCAATGTGTGTAAACGCGTGCGCCCAGCCATTGGTGCCGATGAACCCGCGCGCATCACGCTCTAGTGCCGCATATAAAGCCACCCGATTAATCACATAATCCAATAAGTCATCAGACATAAAGGCCGTTTTTGTTCGCTGCGTAAATAACAAAAGTGACACTAGCAACACACTGAACGATCGTCGATAAATCGCCGCATTGTTCACTTCAAAAATGTGAGCAAATAATTGCTCATCAGACACCAAATCAGTGATTAACCACCGCATTTGTGACTCAGACAACAATTGATTTTGAATGATATCACTCAGGAAAAAAAACGCCCCAGTGTCACGATACTTGGGCAATGGATTGGCCAGCTGTGCCACTGCCAGACGTAGTGTCTCATCTGGGACTGGCAGCAACTGCGTCTCTCCGCCATGCGCTTGCGCAGCCGCCTCCAGTTGTTGGCTATACGCTCGCATCGCAATCAATGCCTGTTCACCATCCACTGGTAACGCCACCGCAGTGATGGGTTGTGGTGACAACTCGGCCAGTATTTCAGCCATTGTCTCCCCTAGTGATTGAAAAATCTCACCTTCACGCGTTTTATTTTTTAAAGCAATAAATTGTGTTTGTAGTTCGCTTAATGTCATCATTACATTGAAAACCCTGTCGACTCTTTAAAGGTCGCGTTCTGCTGTTGATAACCGATACTTAAAATCAGGCCAATCCCAATTAAGTTACCTAGTAGCGATGACCCACCTTGGGAAATAAAGGGTAATGGAATACCAGTTAATGGTAGCAAACCAATATTCATCCCAATATTTTCAAATACGTGGAACAATAACATCATCACCACACCAGTAGCAATATACGCATAAAAAGCATTTTGTGCTTTAAATGTGGCCGCAATGAGGCGATAAATCAAAATAAAGTATAGCGCGATGAGCAAGGCGCCACCAATGAAGCCAAAACTTTCACCAATTACTGAGAAAATCATGTCGGACTCACGCACCGGCACATAGACCTTCAAATGGCCAAAGCCTTGTCCAGCTAGTTGACCAGAACCAATGGCCTTCAAACTTTGATACGTTTGATAACCTGATGATGAGGTATCTTGATCCGGATGTAGCCAAGTTTGGATACGGTCAAACTGGTACAATTTGAAGCCCAAAGCATCCAAAATTTGTTTCCCGGTTGCTGATGTTACTAATGCCAATAATGTAATCCCAATTGCCGCTACTGCTGCAATGACGGGACCCAGAATACGCCAAGTCACCCCTGATACAAGGGCAACACCACCAAAGATTGCCATAAACACGAGCAATGTGCCCAAGTCATTTTGCATCGCAATCAAAACAGCGATTGGTAAGAAGCATAACGCCATCTTACCTAACAATAACCAATCCGAATGCACATCATGATGCTCATATTGGCGATTGTGTTGGGCCACCACCCGACTTAACATCAGGATAAACGCTGGCTTCACCACTTCGGACGGTTGGAAAGAAACTGGCCCGAAAACAAACCAGGATTTAGCACCGGTCGCTGCCGCCATCCCCCGGTTATAAAAGATCAAAACGGCTACTAGCAAAAATATGCCTAAGCTGTAGGCCACTGGCGCTAATCGCCAGAGTTGAGAGGCATCAAATCGCAACAAGAAAGCAATGATAATTGCCCCTAAAATCCAAAACACACCCTGCACAATTGTCGCCCGCAAAGCCGATTGCATCGTGCCATACTGTGAGTTGAGTGCTGCTTCGAAAATCGAACTCAGACCAATAATCATAAATAGCAAAAGAATTAAAATAATGCCCCAATCCAATTCTGAACCGGACGTACGATTACTCATTTGTCGTGAAGGTCGTTGCATGTTGATGTTACCTCGTTTTATGTACAAACCCTTATCATGTTCATGATAAGGGTTTTTCTGATTATTTTATTGATATAAGTTAAAACTTGCTAAAATAGCTTCAATTGCTTCGTCTTGTGTTTTCGCTTGGTTAATCACTGCTTGCTGCCCAAAATAACCAACAAAACCACGATCTGCAGGTGCAACGTAACCAATCTGTTTCTTATCAATCAAGACTTGTGTTTGGTTTTCGACAACCACAAGCTCAACACCAAAATTTTGATTTTTCTTCCGCATATTACAATCCTTTACGCCCTGATTTCATGTGTTCAAGTAATGCCCCAGCACCTTTAGCCACATTATCTAGTGGTGAATCAGACACAACAACTGGTACTTCTAATGCGTCAGACAACAATTGGTCCATGCCATGTAGCAAAGCCCCACCACCCGTGAGCATGATACCACGATCAATAATATCAGCCGCTAATTCCGGTGGTAGCTTAGCCAAAACAGAGTGCGTGGCACGAACAATTTGTTGCAACGTGTCATGGAGTGCTTCTTCGACTTCGTTTGAGTTAATCGTAATCGTTTTTGGCATCCCTTCAAAATTATCACGACCACGCACTTCCATTGTCAATGGTTCATCAACTGGCAAGGCTGAACCAATTTGAATTTTGATTGTTTCTGCTGTACGTTCACCGACGATCAAGTTGTGACGGCGCTTAAGGTAGCCCACAATGTCAAAGTTCATTTTGTCACCGGCCACGCGAATTGATTCAGACACTACGATATCGCCAAGTGATAGCACCGCAATATCTGATGTCCCACCACCCATGTCAATCACCATTGATCCAACTGGCTTAAAGATATCCAATCCGGCACCGACAGCGGCAACCTTTGGTTCATATTCCAGATAAACCTTGGCACCACCTGCTTTTTCCGCGGCTTGAATGATCGCCTTGCGTTCGATTTCAGTGATGTTTGTTGGGGCACAAATCATAATGTTAGGCTTTGACATGAAGCCCTTAACATTCAACTTATTGACAAAGTACGTCAACATGGCTTCGGTGACGTCAAAGTCTGAAATAACCCCATCTTTCAAGGGACGGACAGCCCGAATATTGCCAGGTGTCCGACCAACCATCCGGTAAGCTTCAGAACCGACTGCTAATACACGATCTGTTTTGTCATCAACTGCTACAACAGAAGGTTCGTTCAAAACGATACCCTTACCTTCTACATAAATGAGAACATTGGCTGTTCCCAAGTCAATGCCGATATCTTTTGCCATGTTTTGTCTCCAGTTTTTTTATTTTTATAAACGGGCGTATAACGCCGAATTGTCTACATAATCTAGTCAATTATACCACAGTTGCCAATCGTTTTTGAGCTACTTTCCAAATACCGTCGCTGGTAGGACAAGGATCCAATTCGTAATAGAAATAAAGAAACTCGCCACCAAATAGCCTAAAGCAATCGCCAAAATAATCTTTAAAAAGCCGGCTTGTTTCGGCGTATATGGCATAAACTTGGCGAAATTAATTGGCTTAATTGTCCAAAATACAAAATACATGGCCAATACATTGAGACTCAGCATAACGATTGGATTCATGTTGCCCCCCTTTTTTTGATCATATTATTGTAATCAATTATAACAATATGCGCGATACTTTTGTCACAGTAACCACTTGCAATAAAAAACAAGACACCGGTTCAATACGCGGCATCTTGTTATTTTCATTTCTGTTGTGTCAAATCAACATCTTCCAATTTAACGATGTGAGTTTTGTGACGAATTTTGTAGCCAACGTATAATACCACGAAGAGTGGCACTGATAAGTAAGTCACCGCAAGCTTCTCTAGATTAAACTGTGAAAAACTTGCCGGATCCTGACCAATAATCACCCCAATTGAAATCACTAGCGCAAACAATGGACCAAATGGGAACCATTTTGCTTTATATTTCAATGCATTTAAATCTTTTCCCTGCGCAACGTAGGCACGACGGAAACGGTAATGCGACAGCGCAATCCCAACCCAAGCGATGAATCCGGTCAAACCAGAAGCATTCACAAGCCAAGTATAAGCCACTGACCCACCCTTCGTGTTTGAAATAAAGGCCAATAAACCAATTGCAGTCGTCAAGAAGAGGGCCGCTACTGGTACGCCACGGGTTGACAATTTTGCAAAAATCTTTGGTGCTTCACCCTTACGTGCCATGGCATATAACATACGGGTTGAGGCATAAGAACCTGAATTAGCTGATGACACAATTGATGTCAAGATAACCGCGTTCATCAAACTGGCAGCAAAGGCAATCCCAGCATTCTTAAAGACAATTGTAAACGGTGATTCGGCAACATTCTTAGTTGATGCACTCAACAAGCTCGGATCACGGTAGTAAACCAAAGCCGAAATGACGAAAATGGCCATAATATAGAAAAGTAAAATGCGCCAGAAAACTTGATTGATCGCCTTAGGCACAGACTTTTCCGGATCTTTAGCTTCACCAGCAGTAATCCCAATTAACTCAGTACCTTGGAACGAGAAGCCAGCCACAACAAAGACTGACAAAATAGCTTGCGGACCACCGACAAAACCATGGTTCCCAACGGATAGGTTTTTCATCACGTTAATATCTGAATGGATAACCCCAAAAATCGTAGCGACACCCACAATCAAAAAGGCAATAATCGTGATGACCTTTATCATTGACAGCCAAAATTCGGTTTCGCCAAAGGCTCCCACGGAAAAGAGGTTAATCAAGAAAATGAACACCATAGCCACCGCTGAAAAAATCCACGATGGCGTATTAGGGAACCAAAAGTTTGACACCAAACCAACAGCCACAATATCGACGGCCAATGTGATCGCCCAGTTAAACCAGTAATTCCAACCCATCGCAAAACCCAGTGCGGGATCAACATAGCGACCGGCATAATCAGAAAAAGAACCTGATGTTGGTGAATAAGTTGCCATTTCACCTAAACTGGTCATCAAGAAATAGACCATGACACCAATTGCCAAATAGGCAACAACCGCCCCTGAAGGACCAGCTTGGGCAACCGTCGCACCAGAAGCCACAAACAAACCTGTTCCAATTGAACCACCTAAAGCAATCATTGACACATGACGTGTCTTGAGATTACGTTTCATCTCACCATTATGTTCTGCCATTAACATTCTCCCTAATCGGGGCAAATAAAAAGCCCCTTTCTTGTAAATAGAAAGAGGTCTAAAAAGTTATTTTATCGTAACTTTTCAAAGCACACCACGTCGCCGTGACAGTCTAACAACTATTCGTTGTTAGCCCAATTCCCCGCTGCCTTGCGAGAAATTTCGGCAACCGCCCCTTTCGCGTAAAATCACTGTTCTTGGCGAACTCATTTACGTTACTCATGTTGGTTGCAACCTCTTTGATAACTTGAATATCATATCATCTTTAAATTAAGGTGTCAATTTCTAATACATGACGCCAATGTTTTGCATGCCGACGATACTGCTGTTCGCTCAATTGCCACCAAAAATAGCCAAAACATAGTGCCCCAAGCTCACTCGATAGCGGCATGCCATTTTGCTGCATGCGCGCTAACGCCATCAGACACCAGCCAAACACAACCAGCAGTTGAATTCCCCACTGCCATTGCCAGTTAGCTGTTAATCTTGGCACAATAATAACGGCAATAACCGCCAGAATCTGAAACCACCAAACTAACAAGAGATCTGGCATCATTGATCCCTTTTTGAAACCCTTGTCCCAATAAGTGGTTAACACCGTCGATAATAATTCAACCACCAGCAACCCTAAGATCTGCGTGGCAATCAACCAACCCATGGCAATTTTATAATTGACCAAGTAGAACAACCCAGATAGACCGATAATCCCTAAAATTGCCAACCAGTAATGCGTCAATAAACCAGCAAAACCAATCCCTTGTTGTACAAACTGCGGTATAAAATTATGTACTGCTAATTCTGTCCCATCATTCATAACATGTATAAACAGCAAATTAAACCGTACCTGAATGGCCAAAATCAAAAACAAACCACCAAAAATAAACATCAGGCATTTTCTTAATTTATCGGGTTGAATTAACATGCATTGAACTCCCTTGTCTGTTGCTCATAATCATTGTACCATTATCGCCAATATCATTAGTTGAATTTCATAATTTGGCGCTTTTTTAACTTTGTCTTTATATTCACGTGTTATGATGGTTATAATTGTGATCCCCTATCATTAGGCTAAAATGATAGGCTAATCTAGCAACATTTTAGGAGATTAATTCGTATGGAGCCTCAACCAGATTCACGCGCGCACCGACATCAAGTGCCAAAGCACAAGCTACGTAACCTGATTTTTATTGGTATTGCCATGCTTGTGTTTGTAATCGGCTGTTTTGCTTGGTTAACCATTCACAACACAAAAGGTGTTATCGACAAATCATATGCTGGTGCCGGCCTCACCAAATCCCGTGATGTATCCGAAGTGATTAAAAGCGGTCGACCCATTTCAGTTTTATTGTATGGCACGGATACCGGTGAGTTAGGTCGCACTTATCGTGGTCGTACTGATTCCATGATGCTATTGCTTATTAACCCTAAAACTGAACAAACAACCCTGATCTCACTACCTCGTGACGCCATGGTCTCAATTGACGGTTATGAAAATACTTTCCCACAAAAATTGAACGCGGCTTACGCTTTTGGTTCAACTGCTACGTCAATTAAAACGGTAGAATCATTTTTGAACATCCCCATCGACTTCTATGCCCTCGTCAACATGGGTGGCCTAGCAACGATGGTTGATCAAGTTGGTGGTGTATCCGTCAAATCACCACTCGATTTTACCTATAGTCAAGAAACTGCCCACAATTATGGTCCTAATCTCTACCGTTTCCACAAGGGTAGTAACAAATATGAGCATTCTGACGATAACGGTGTAACTTGGTCCGATTCAAAAACGGTGATGAATGGTGATGCTGCTCTGGCCTTTTCACGTATGCGCTATGGTGACCCGACCGGCGATTATGGTCGTCAGCAACGACAACGTTTAGTTTTAGAAGGCCTCATCAAAAAGTCAGCCAATGTGTCCAGCTTACTCAACGACAAGTTCATGACCACTATTTCTAAAAATGTGCGAACTGACCTCACGTTTGGTGATATGACAACAATGGCTAGCAAATATATTAAAGCCAAAAATCATATTACCACCGAACACATGCAAGGCGTGACCACCAATTATCCCGATGCTGCCGGTAACGATGTCTCTTATGAAGTGATACCACAAACGGAAAAGCAACGGGTCACGGATCTCGCTAGAAAAGCCCTTGGTCTTAAAGCCGCGAAAACTGGCCGCCCTTATGGTGGTAAAATCCCATCAAGTCTCGCCAATATCGCGGCATCATTACGCCCAGCAGGCGATAATAGTAACGACGAAACCGATACAACGACAGCACAATAAAAGCACCATGCCAAATGGCATGGTGCTTTTTTATCATGTTTTATCCAAAGTAATCAATGCCCATCGCATAGCGGACATCTTTCATCGTCGCTTCTGCCACCACATTGGCACGTTCTGATCCAGTTTTTAACATTTCCAGCACCGCCGGAATATCCTGAGCAAATAGTGCACGTCGTTCACGAATTGCTGCCATTTCGGCTTCCATCACGTCAATTAAGTGCTTTTTTAGCTTCATATCACCTAGACCACCAGCCGTATAGTGTGCCTTCAATTCAGCCACGCGTTCTTTGTCAGGATCGAAAATGTCAAGGTATGTGAAGACAACGTTGCCCTCAACATGTCCAGGATCGTCAATATTGATGTGCAACGGATCAGTATACATCGCCTTCACTTTTTTGGCCAATGTATCGGCATCATCAGAAATATAAATGCCATTACCCAACGACTTAGACATCTTAGCATTGCCATCGATACCAGGTAAACGCCCTTGTCCCTTCGGTGGAAAGACACCGACTGGTTCAACAAGGACATCAGATTGGTAGGCATTGTTAAATGACCGCACCAACTCACGGGCTTGTTCTAACATTGGTTCCTGATCGTCCCCAACCGGCACTTTAGTGGCACGGAAAATGGCAATATCAGCAGCCTGTGACACCGGATAAGTTAAGAATCCAGCAGGGATTCCCTCACCAAAGCCTTTTTGTGAAATTTCTGCTTTCACAGTCGGATTACGTTGTAACCGTGCTACTGACACCAAGTTCATAAAGTATTCTGTCAGTTCAAATAACCCTTTGATTTGTGATTGTACAAAAATCGTTGTTTTTGTTGGATCAATCCCAACTGCCAAATAATCCAAAGCAACTTCCGTTAGTGACTGCCGAATTTTTTCTGGATTACGCGCATTATCTGTAAAAGCTTGCGTATCAGCAATCATCACAAATGGTTCATATTCGCCTGAATTTTGCATTGCCACACGATTTTTTAATGACCCAATATAATGACCGATATGCAACTTACCAGTTGGTCGATCACCTGTTAAATAAATTTCTTTAGACATTTTAACTTCCTCTATTAAAAACGTGCAACATGCACTCTACCTCTTATTATACGGTAAATTTCACAATGTTCATAGCCAAAAAGATTAAAAATACCCTTGACTTAAAATGTGATAAACATTAGAATAATATCATTATATGACGATAGGAGATTGATACGATGAAATATGCAGTAGTTGGCGCAGGCGCAATGGGATTGCGATACGGTATTCTCCTTCAGGAAAATGCAGGTGTCCCAGTGGACTTTGTTGAACCCACCCAGGCGAGTTTAGATAAGATTCGTGCGCAAGGCGACAAAGTTTGGAAATCACGTGATCACAAAGACCGTCATGACATTAAAATCAACATTTTCTCACCTGAGGAATATGATGGCGCGCCCGATGTCTGGATTTTCTTTATGAAGCAAATGCAGCTACAAGATACCCTCGATCGTCTGGCACCGAAATTCAAACCTGGTCAAACCGCCTTAGGTGCTATGAATGGCATGGGTCACATTGAAAAACTACAGCAATATTTCGATGATGAACAGATTATTGGCGGTACAGCCATGATCGCAACTGTCTTAAACGATTTTGGTGACGTCGACTTTATGGGCGCAGAAGGCGCTGGTTCTTCTGTCTATGCCAATTTGACAGAGAAACCTTCCGCAACCATGGATGCCCTCCTAACTGACTTTGAAGCTGCGCATTTAAACCCAAGTTACACCGAAAATTTCATGGGTACACTGCTGACTAAAGTCTTCTTCAATGCCGTTGAAAACTCGATTGCAACGATGTTTCAATCGCGGATGGGCCAACTCATGGCTTACGACAATTTCCTGGAAGGCATTGCACGCCCACTCATCAACGAAGCTTATGATGCCGCTGAAGCTGCTGGTATTGAACTCATCGAAAGTCGTGATGATATGGTGGCGCAAGTTGACTATGTCTCAAACGTGGCCAATCCCCTCCACTTCCCTTCTATGTACCAAGACTTTGTGAAGGGACGGCCAACCGAAGTTGATTATATCAACGGCTGGATTGCGGACCTTGCGGATAAACACGGTACCCAAGCACCAAATCATCGTTTGGTCACCAATTTTGTCCACTTAGCTGAATCAATGCGTGAATTCACGCCACCTGTTAATAAGTTAGCCCCAGATTATACTGGTGCTTAATAAAAAAGCATGCCGCAGCATGCTTTTTTATTGTGCTAACAAGGCCAATGTTTCAGCGTGTTGGACACCATTAAAGTATTTATCAAGTGCTTGTTGGTAAAGGGGTGTCTCCGGCGCCACTTGATTAAATAGTGTCAAACTGGCTTGGAACTTTGGTGCATCTACTGCGCCAAACACAGTCACCGGATCGTTACCTGCCAATGCCAGCGTCGTGGCGACAATCGCCTCTAAACGCGTCCGAAGTACTAGATCTGCCAAATAAGCTTGCGCCTCTTTGGCATCAGCTAATCCATAATAAATGGCCCGCTCACTTTTACCCAAAGCGCGTAATTGCGGTAAGACGTACCACATCCAATGCGTCTGCTTTTCGCCCTGACTTAATTCTGCTAACGCATCAGTGTACGTGTTAACCCCGACAATTTCGCCGTTTTGCGCATCCACAAAGCGCTGTAAGGCTGAATCAAGCGTGATATTTTGGACAGCCCCAGTTGCTTGGTACTTTCTAAATAAACGATATACGGCCTGTCCGGCAAACGTCAGGTGCACATGATCAATCGTTTGGGGTGAGACCCACTTTTTGGCGTCGATTTCCGTCTCGTCAATATCTGTTTGTTCAACCGTCCAATCCGTTAAATGAAAAACCGTCGTATAGAGTTTTGCACGGTCGCCATTTGGATAATGCGCCACAAATTGTTTGCCGGATACCGTCCCGATCAATTGCAGGTTTTTCGGGTCAGCCGTGATGCCTGCTTCTTCCGTCGCTTCTCGCGCGGCATTCTCTTGCCAAGATAATTCTGGTTCAACGTAGCCCCCAGGAAACGCCCAACCATCAAAATCCCGATTATAAATCATCAGCAATTCACCTTGTCGGTTTTCAATCACCACATCGGTTGTGGGCATCACTAATTCAAAATCGTGACCTACCTGTTCACGAATTTTTGCAACATAAGAATCTGCGTATGGCATGACATTGTTTATCCAAGTTATGACTAACTTAGCCCTTTCTTACCTTATCCTATTTTCCTCATTATAGCAGTAAATGATCCGGTACCCAATAATTGATACTGTCACACTGAAAACTTATTGGCAATTTGTTCAATATCTTTAATGACCAGCGAGATTGTGCCATTATCATGATTGATAAATTCGACTTTTGAGCGATCTTGATAGACCGCCATTGGGATTGAAACTTCAATCCCTGAATCTAATTTAAATTTTTGCACACAGTACTTCTTTTCATATTTTGGCGTATTCTCAACTGGTACTTTGGGGGCAACCGCCTTTTCGGTTAACTTTTCTTGATATTGCGCTTGGGCCGTCAAATTATCTGGAAACGCCTGTTCAGCAATTGCGGTCGTATCAATCTGGCCCGTTGATAAGCCGTCATAAATGACTGCCTGAGTCATCGCTAATGCCTCATGCGCCAGTATATCATCAAACTTTTCAGCCACAGACTTCACCGTTCGCTTAATGGTCTGAATATTTTCTTTCAACGACGTTTCGGGTGTCAACGCCAGAAACTTTTCCGAAAAGTAGGCACAACGTTGGCCATCAATCACATATTTTTTCTCTAATAACTGATAACGTTGCGTCGTCAAATCAACGATAATCGCCTCATCGACGGTTTGACTACTGGCTGGTAAAACTGTTTGGTTCAACACCAAATTATTCACCATCTGATCCTCAATATAGGTCACAGTGTGCGCATAACGTGGTGAAAAATTCAACTTAAGTAAGCCAAAAATTGGGCCATCATCTGACGTCGCCAAAAAACTCAACATGTCCCCTGCTGGCACAGCATCACTAGCAGCAATCAGATCAAATAATTTTGTGGCTAATGCCGTCGTCATCTCTGAAAAATCAGGATTAGCTAGCATCGTTGCCAAATAATCTTGCGCTGTCAAAGTACCTTGTTTCACATCCCCAGCTGACATTTTGGCGACCAGTTTTTCAATATACGTTTGTACGCCAGCATTATCTAAGGGCATCTCCCCTTGTGACGCGATAAGACTACCTGTGTTCGTGTCTAGAATGTGTAACATTGCATGTTGGATAATCATCTTTGCATCCTTTAGGTTAAATTATTTTATTATATCATGCACGCGAATGCCGCTATCTTGCGGATAACAAAAAAGTCGATAAACCTTAACGGTTTATCGACTTATCACGTATTATCGCGTAGCTAATTACTTCTTCTTGTCAGACTTGCCTTTGTGGTCCTTGCCCTTATCAGCTCCAGCATCTGAAGCTTCACGAAGTTCTTCATCTTCATTCACGACATCATTGTCAGTCAAAGCGGAAATGACCAACTTGTCGTCAACTAAGTCAGCACGCAAGTGCTTTTCTTCAGGGTTTTCAAGATAGAAGTCCGTTACTTGATCACGGATTTGTTGTTCGATCACACGACGAAGTGGACGTGCACCCATTGCTTCGTCATAACCTTGTTCAATCAAGTATTCCTTGGCAGCATCAGTCACTGTCAACGTGATGTCCTTCTTAGCCAATGTTTCGTTCACATCGTCCAACATCAAGTTCACAATGTGCTCCAAATCAGTCTTTGTCAAAGCTGAGAATTCGATTACACCGTTGAAGCGGTTCAAGAATTCTGGACGGAAGTAAGGGGCCAAACGGTCCATCAATTCACCTTCGCTCTTGTCTGAAAAGCCAGCGTTTGATGTGGCAATAATCACTGTGTTCTTGAAGTTCACAACGTTACCTTGACCGTCAGTCAAACGACCATCATCCATCACTTGCAACAACAATGTCAAAACTTGTGGGTTAGCCTTTTCAATTTCATCCAATAGGACAATTGAATATGGATTACGACGAACCTTTTCAGTCAATGTGTTGCTGTTGTCGTCATAACCAACATAACCGGCTGACGTACCAATCAACTTTGCTACGGCTGTCAAGTCTGAGTATTCTGACATATCCAAGCGGATGATGTTTTCCTTTGAACCAAACATTTCAAGGGCTAATTGCTTAGCCAATTCTGTCTTACCAACACCAGTAGGACCGACAAATAGGAAGCTACCGATTGGACGGTTACCTTCGTCAAATCCGGCACGATTACGACGGATGGCACGTGCCACCATTTTAACAGCTTCATCTTGACCAATAACCTTACCAGCCAAACGTGAACCGATTGTCTTCAAACGTTCGATATCTGAGGCACCCATTTTTGATACTGGGATACCCGTCAAACGTTCAACAGATTCAGCCACATCGTTTATTGTTGCAACAACCTTAGTTGCTTTGTCTGCGCCAGCAATTTCCTTTTCCAAGTCAGTAATCTTGTTCTTGTGCATCAAAGCAGCTTCGAAGTCTTCGTCAGAAACCGCCTTTTCTTGCTTTTCCTTAGCTTCAGCAAGTTGCTTTTCAAGACTTACCTTATCTGTAACAGGGTTCTTAGCACTCAAGTGTGCAGCTGTCATATCCAACAAATCAATGGCTTTATCTGGCAATGAACGTTGTGGGATGTATTGGATTGAATAGTCAACTGCAGCCTTCAATACTGGTTCTGGCAATTCAACATGGTGGTGCTTTTCATACAATGGCGCAATACCCTTAAGGATTTCCAATGTGTCCTTTGCTGATGGGGCATTAACCGTTACTTCATTGAAACGACGTGCCAATGCGGCATTCTTCATGATTGTGTTACGGTATTCGTCTTGTGTTGTCGCACCAATAACTGAAATTTCACCACGGCTCAAAGCTGGCTTGATGATATCAGCCAATCCCTTCCCGCCATCTTGGCCACCAGTTGAACCGGCACCTAGAATTTGGTGGATTTCGTCAAAGAACAAGATGATGTTTCCGGCAGCCTTAACTTCCTTCACCAAGTTTTGGATGTTTTCTTCAAAGGCACCACGGTATTGTGTGCCAGCTTCAAGACTTGAAATATCAATTGAGAAGATTTCCTTGTCCTTAATTGCGGCTGGGACATCACCATTTACAATGGCTTGTGCCAAACCTTCAACAACCGCTGTCTTTCCAACACCGGCATCCCCAACCAATATTGGGTTGTTCTTTGTACGACGGCCAAGGATTTCAGCTGTTTCTTGAATTTCCTTGTTACGGCCAATAACCGGGTCAAGCATACCTTCACGTGCTTCAGCCGTCAAGTTACGACCAAGCTTCATCAAGATACTTTCTTGCTTAACTTGTCCAGGTTGTTGTGCAGCCATGCGACCGTTACCAGCAACATGTCCTTGTTGTGTGCTTTGTGGCAACTTACCCGTTTGACGATATTCTGCAAATTGTTCAGGTGTTACTTCTCGTCCGTTGATCAAGTAACGACGGTTTTCAGTGTTGAAACCGTTCATGTTACCCATCATGTTGTTAAAAATTTCGTTCATGTCAGATCCGAATGGATCATTGAAAAAGTTGTTATTTGCCATAAGTATATCCCCCTCTTATCTTAAGTTATAATCAAAATTATCTGTGTTAAGCCCCAACTACGCTGATATCAAATAACGGTTCAACGTCCCTCAGGGTTGAAATAAAAATTTTCTAGATCGCGAAGCACTTCCCAAGCAGCCTTATTTTGGGCCTTAGCAAGTGCAACCAAATCTCTAACATTTAAACTAGTTGCGTCTGATTGTGTTTTGTTAAACGATTTATGAATCGTTGTATAGCTGTAACCAGACGCCTTCGCTACCCGATAAATCGTGAGCGAATTATCAGCTAAATACGCCTTAACATCAAATTTCATGGTCGTTTGCTCCAACTAATTTATCTATTTTGTCTGACCGCGCACATGAACGTGATGTCGGTCAATAAAGTTTATGTTCCGCTTCATTCTCACACATCCCCTCTATGACTATTATAACACCTTTGTATTATAGCGCAAGTGTAAAACACTCACTTTTGTAAATTATTTTATCAGCCCAGAGCTGTTATACTGAATAGGTAACAACGTCACCATAGCATTGCATTGCAGAAAGGACATGTGCGTGATCCACGTACATCATAAACATGACAGAAAATACAAACAAAAAACGGGCTTATGCACAAAAAGCACGGCCAACAACCGGCAAAAAGCCCTATTATGGTAAAAAATTTGATCCCCGTCGACAGGATCGTCGCCAAGCAACCGGCGACGGGGTCGATGTGCGCATCGGTCAAAATTTTCCACTCACCATTAAGCGTTTAGGGATCAACGGCGAAGGTATCGGCTACTTCAAACGTAAAATCGTATTCGTCCCTGGTGTTTTACCTGATGAAGTCGCAGTCGTTAAGGTAACCGATGTCCAACCAAAATACATCACAGCTAAAGCGCTCAAAATCCGTGAAAAGTCCCCTAGTCGGGTCGCCCCACGCGATGAGTACGCCGATGAAGTCGGTGGTTTTGAACTGGAACACATGACTTATCCAGCACAACTAGCCTTCAAAAAAGACGTGATTGCCCAAGCCTTAGAAAAGTTCCAACCACGCGGTTGGACTGATTATGACTTGCGCGATACCATTGGTATGGCAAACCCCTATGAATACCGCAACAAAGCGCAATTCCCTGTGCGAAAAATTGGCGATAAGCTGAGCGTGGGGATGTACAAGCGCAGTAGTCATGATTTAGTCGACTTACCTGTTGTGCACACGCAAGATCCAGCAACCATGAAAGTACTGCGAACAGTCCGTGATTTGCTGGATAAATTATCCGTTTCGATTTATAACGAAGATAAAAATCGTGGGACTGTCAAAACCATTGTCGCGCGTGCGTCACATACAACCGGCGAAGTTCAATTGACCTTTGTCACCAATACTGATGGCTTCCCTGGCGATGCCGCCTTAATTGAAGCCATTAACCAAACCCTCCCCGAGGTCACCGGTATTTTCCAAAACTTTAATCCTGGCCGAACAAGCATTGTTTGGGGTGAAGAAACCATCAAATTATGGGGGAAGGATTACATCGAAGAAACGATTATGGGGAAAACTTTTCAGTTATCACCACGCGCCTTCATGCAATTAAACTACACCCAAATGATCGTTATTTATAACGAGGCCCTTGCCGCCCTCGATTTGACTAGTGCAGATAAGCTCGTAGATGCTTATGCCGGTGTCGGCACAATTGGGCTGAGTTTGGCAGATAAGGTCGGTGAAGTGCGCGGTATGGAAATCATTCCTGAAGCCGTCGATGATGCCAACATTAACGCTGAAATCAACCACATTACCAATGCCAAATACGAAATTGGCACGGCAGAAGAACTCTTTCCAAAATGGCAAGCAGAAGGTTGGATCGCCGACGCCCTCGTGGTGGATCCACCACGTACTGGTTTAGATACTGCCTTGCGTCGTGAAATTCTACGCACCAAGCCAGAAAAGTTTGTTTATATTTCTTGCAACGCGTCAACCTTAGCACGAGATTTAGTAGATCTTACCCAAGCTTATCAGGTGGAGTATATTCAAAGTATCGATATGTTCCCACAAACTGCCCGTTGGGAAGGCGTCGTGAAGTTAACACGCCGTGATTAAAACATAAAAACAGCCAAACCATTAATGGTTTGGCTGCTTTTATTTTTATCATTCTGATTTCTTCATTTTTTTCACTGCAAAGTAACTCATTAAATAAAAGACAATCATCACAATAACCATTAACCCAGCGTAAAGATAACGACCAGATTTCATACTAAGCAACGCATCAAAGTGCGGTATTCTTGCAATAATACCCATAAGGCCAAAGACCAACGCTACAATCACAAAAGGCGTCCACATCTGTTTATCTGTCAGTCGCAGATAAACAATTCCGCCTATTAACCAACCTAACAAAATAACACCAATCCCCCAAATGCCATCAAGCGATATTCTGACCGGAGTTTTCACCAAAATAGTGATTAAAGATAGCGGCGCCAACGCAATAATACCTATAAGACACCAAATCAGCCATTGCATCACCTTATGCAAGCGCCACGTCGATACACGATAAATCGTTACCGCAAGGTACTTAAAAAGTATCATAATCATTAGCAAGGTATACAATCCAGCAATTAACATGGCCCCCACATCAGTTGGTTTACCAGTTGTCGTCAATGTTGGAAAGATGGTAATGCCCATATAACTCCCGACAGCTATCAGCGCGAGTTTGATCACCGCCCAAAAATTTCTGGGTACTTCTGCCAAAAATGCATCCGCTACCTCTTTTGGCTCTTTTCCGAAATAATCAACTGCAGATAGGCCATCTTTTTGGGCAGCAAGAATATCTTGTAATACATCAAGTAAGAAGGATTCAATTTGCGCCTCATCGCGCGAGACGCTTTGAAAGCGCAAATAAAGTAGCAAATCATTATAGTAGGCTTTATTTTCATCATTTAAACGTTGCCGCAATTGGTTATTTTCTTCAATCATCTGATTTGTGTTCATTTTTTCTCCTCCTCAATCATGTGATTAACGACATTTGCTAAGATATCCCACTCCAAAAGAAATGCCTGCTTTTCAACTTCCCCAGCTGGTGTCACATAGTAATACTTACGGTCTGGTCCTTCTTGAGACGGTTGCATTTTCCCCATAATTAACCCACGCCTTTCCATTGCAGCTAATAGCGGATAAATTGTCCCTTTTGGAATACCTTCTAAGCCATAGTCATTCATTTGCTTACTAATGCCGTAGCCATAATCGGGTTTTCGTGACAAAATAATGAGCATCATCCCTTGTAGAATGCCTTTCAACATTTGACTCGACATATTTTGCTTCATGTGAATACGACCTTTAGAACTATATTGTTTAACATACTAGTAGTATATACTATTTTTACTATATTGTAAAACATACTAGTGAACAAAAGAAAAAGCAGTGATTTAAAATCACTGCTTTTTTGATGCCGACTAGCGGATTCGAACCGTTGACCCCCTCATTACTAGTGAGATGCTCTACCAACTGAGCTAAGTCGGCAACGCCAAGTACTCAAGTATACCTAAGTTATACTAGATACCCCAGAGAACAAATTGTTCTCTTAGTACGGGTGACAGGAATCGAACCTGCACGCCTTGCGGCACTGGAACCTAAATCCAGCGCGTCTGCCAGTTCCGCCACACCCGCATTTAGTTGCTTAGACAACTATATTAGTTTACTTTAAATTCCAACATTCGTCAAGACTTTATTTCACTTTTTTCCTTCAACTGACAGGCCCGTGTCATAAGATCCAGTAAAATCCCATTTTCCACTAAAACCTGCCACATGCCGGGTGTATATTTTTCCCCGCGAATGATCGCTGACAACACCGCACGCACTAAATCATAGTCTTCTGACGTAGCGGCAATCTCTGCCACAACGGCTTCTGGCACCCCTTCATGAAAACCATGTTGTCGTAAGGTGCGGTCAAAATTACGATCAAACTCAGCTGACTTAAAGTAACTTTGCGCGAGTGCCAAAATATCAACTGAATAGGCTGGATATGGGCCAGCTGGCCAGGGAATTGGTTTGCCTTTAGCTGATGCCAATACGGCAATATTTTTTTCAAAGTTAAATGCTTGCATAACTTAACCCCCTACTAGATTAAACTCAGTATCTAGTATAGCACATTACTTACTTTTTGTCAGTATAAACAATTCAGCAGCAAACTGTACCACCACGCGTAGGATAGCATAAACTGGCACAATCAAAATCATCCCAACAATGCCCCACAAGTTACCTGCAACCATCAATAAAATCATAATTGTTAACGGATAAATCGCCAAACTTTTACCAATCACATTTGGATAAATGAAGTTCCCATCCAATTGTTGCACAATCGTCATGATAATCAACACCAGTACCACTTGTTTCCAAGATTGCGTGCTTGCAATAATGAGGGCTGGCACCACACCAATCCATGGCCCAAGGTAAGGCACAATATTTGTAATACCGGCAATAATCCCAAGCAACCAAGCATACGGTTGTCCAATTAAGAGATACCCAATGGCCATTGACGCACCAACGAAGCCCATTTCAATTGCTTGTCCGGAAATGTATTTTTCAATCGTTGTATCCATTTTTGTGGTGAGTTCTGATATTGTTTCCGCATGCCGTGCAGGAAATAGCTTTTGAATGGCGGGCACCAAGCGATTCCCATCATTTAACATATAAAATAAAATGACTGGAATTGTGACCAAGTTAATGGTCACCGTTGTGACTGTTGAAGCAACAGTGCCGAGTGTTCCAGCAGTTACCGTCAAAAACGAGCCTGCATATTTGCCCACTGCTGTTTTAACTTGTTCCACATCAACCGACAAATGAAACGCATCAAACCATTCACTCTTGACGACTTCTGTCGCGATGCGTTGCGCATCATTCACAAAGCTTGGCAAAGCATTTACTAAATTCGTAATTTCTTGAATTAACGTTGGCACCAACACAACGAGTGCCCCGACAATCATGGTTAAAAACCCCAAAAATGTGATTACAACCGCTACTTGATGTGGTATCACTTTACCACGGATTTTAATTTTTTGAATCAGTGAGACCAGTGGCTTTAAAATATAATACAGAAAACCAGCGACCACCAAAGGCGCAAAGACCGTCGAAATGAAAACCTGAATCGGGCGCATCAAAAAGTCAAAGCCAGAGACGATATACACCAGCAGTGACAACGCTAATAATTCAATTGTCCAAAAAAAGAGTTGTTTTAACTTAGGATTTGGAAACATGTGTGTTATTCCTCCAACGCATTCAGTAATTTGTGTTGTACTGTGGGCAGTGATAGGTGCTGCCACTGATCAGGCGTCAAGTATTGCCGATTATCAGTTAATGGCAAGTCTCGTTTCACAAGCCAAATTTCCCACCGGCGATGTGTAAAGGCGTGCACAATGGGTTTAATATGTAGCTGTTCACCGACAATTTGCTCAATATTTTGAATTTCTTCCAACGGGAAAGTCCAAAAACCCGATAACAAACCAGTATCTGGCCGTTTTTCAAAAAGCAAACGACCATCTTTTTCTGAAACAGTTGCAGTATACAGTTGCTTAACTGGCTTCTGCTTTTTTGTTTTAACCGGATAAGTCATTTCCACACCATCGCGATAAGCTGCGTTAAAGGCCCGCACCGGTGAATCCGCGCTGTTAGGATTTTTAGCTGTCATATAACTTGAGCCAAGGTCCATGATAGCTTGGTTAAAGTCACCTGGTCGATCAGGATCAACGATTGGCAAGATGGCATCGTAAAAAATCTTGCGCGATTTTGGTTGCGCAATATCGGCGTCAATTTTTAGTAAACGACTAAACACGCGATAAGCATTCCCATCTACAGCCGGCACGACTTCGCCAAAGCTAATCGAAGCAATAGCTGCTGCCGTATAAGGACCAACACCTGGCAAGGCTTGCAGATCATCAGCACTTTCCGGCCAATGCCCATGTAAATCATCCACAACAAAACGCGCCGCTTTTTGTAAATTCCGCGCCCGTGAATAATAGCCTAGACCTTCCCAAAGCTTTAACACTTGTGCCTCTGGCGCACGTGCTAAATCCTGAACGGTTGGTAAAGCCTGCATAAACCGTTCATAATATGGCAGCACTGTATCCACTTGGGTTTGTTGCAACATGATTTCTGATACCATAACCCGATAGGGGTCATGATCAACACGCCAAGGTAATGTCGCACGTCCCTCACGGTCATACCAATCCAGTAATGTGCGCCGAAAATTTTCAATTGTTTCTTCTGACCAAAATTCCATAATACTATTGTACCCTAAGTTAGCCTGAATTTAGCACGGGTTATTCGCAAAGCCTTGTTTTTTCGGGATATATAACGTATAATAATATCTTGTATGTAAAACATTTAAAAAGGAGTACCCATCATGGCATTAAAGAAGCCGCTTAATTCATTCGCCCGTGCTCGCAAGGTCGGACACAACTCAGCCAAGAAGCAACGCCAAATTGCGATTGCAAAGTTGCAACAATGGGCAAAAGGTAAGTCAGAAGAATTACCTGAAACAAAGTAATCACATCTGATCCCTAAAAAACCAGTACATGTACTGGTTTTTTTGTTTGCCCTTTTTTCATATAAAAGCGCTTATTTATGGTACGGCGAGCCTTGTTGAATCATAAAGGCCCGATAAATTTGTTCAACCAACACCAAGCGCATTAATTGATGTGGCAGTGTCAGCAGACCAAAACTCATTTTCATATTGGCACGTTGCTTGATCGTAGGATCAAGCCCTAGTGAGCCACCAATAATAAACGTGATGTCTGAATAACCTGCTAAGGTAACATCTGCTAGTTTTTGCGCAAACGCCTCTGAAGGAAATTGCTTGCCTTCAATCGCTAGTACAATCACAAAATCGCGTGCCCCAATTTTTTCTTGAATCCGCGCCCCTTCTTTCATGAGAATTTGTTGATTCTGGGCTTCACTTGCTTTATCTGGTGTTTTCTCATCGGCTAATTCGATAACGGTTGTTTTAGCAAAACGTGATAATCGCTTCGTATATTCCGCAATTCCGGCTTTCAAGTAGTCTTCTTTTAATTTACCGACAGTGATAATTTTAATGTTCATAATGGTTAACACCTTTATATTTTCTTAAACTTTTTCATCATGATGCAAACATTTGTATCTGACAACTTATCCACAATTTGTCATACGAACAACATAAATACAACATCGTAATATGCCTATTATACCAGTACTTGACCTGTTCGCATATTTTTTTATCCACAATTTTGAGCACATTTTAAACAAAATGTGGATAACTTTTTCCACGTTTTTGAATGGCGTTTTAGCCAATTTTCACCCGCCATTCTTGACCTTATCCACAGTTTTCCACTTTTTTATCCACAACTGTGGATAAGCACAGATGTTCCCTTAACACTGCCACAGGAAAAATGGCTAATGTTCCTATTTTCAGTCACTATCTTGATTTCATTCGTTTTTTAACGACCCTCACGTCCTAAACGCAAACATTGACGCGCTATTGACATTATTGATCAAAAATTTACGAAATCACGCCGATTTTGCCGTTTTCATCGCCGATTTAATGAAAACTTAACAAATAAAACTAGTTTTCAACATGACCCCACCGACTTATCCACATTTTATCGACTTTTACACCGATTTATCAACATTTTCAGACGATTTATTAACATTTTCAGAAAACAGCAGCTCATCTAATTTGTAAAAAATGTGTAAAGAAAAAAGTTAACGCGCACGTTAACTTCCTAATTTTTGTGTTAATTTAACTTTAACAGTCTTTTTCTCTGCTTGGTGATAATAAGTAATTGTGACCGTATCATTAAGATCATGCTTATATAATTCTTCACGCAAGTCAGCTTGCCCCGTCACGGTTTTACCATCAATTCCAGTAATTACGTCGTATTTCTGAATACCAGCTTTAGCCGCTGGTCCATTAGGGATCAAACTCATGACAACAACGCCGCCCTTAACTGTATCTGGGATCTTCAACAGCGACTTTTGGTCATCAACCGTCACAGCTGATAATTCAACTAATCCAATGCCAATAGCTGGACGCGTCACTTGGCCATACTTGACCAACTTATTAACAATATCCACCACTTGATTTGACGGAATAGCAAATCCCATCCCTTCAACACTCGTGCCAGAAGCAGAAGAAGAGAGTTTCATTGAGTTAATCCCAATCACTTGGCCAGCAAAATTAATTAATGGACCACCGGAATTACCAGGGTTAATGGCCGCATCAGTTTGAATAACCGTTGAGCCCCCATAATTTTGCCCATCTTCAGAAGAAGACTCCACCAAACGCTTCTTAGCCGAAATAATCCCTTCTGTCACCGATGACGCATATTGTGACCCTAACGGCGAGCCAATAGCCAAAACTTTCTGACCTACTTGGATCTTATTGGAATCACCAAATGCTGCCGTTGTGGTAACCTTATCGGCAGCGATCTTTAACACCGCTAAATCCGTCATGGCATCCTTTCCAACCAACGTAGCCGTCACTTTTTGCCCATCATGTAACATGACTTGAATTTGGGCTGCTCCGTTAATCACGTGATTATTCGTCACCACATAGGCCGCATCCCCAGACTTCTTGTAAATCACGCCTGAGCCTTCAGACGCTTCTTGAAAAGAATCTTTGCCCGTTTGAGAGAAATTCAACACAGAAACAACCGCATCTGACACTTTATTGTAAGCTGAAGTCGCCGTTGCATCCTTGGCAATTGTCACCGTCTTATCAGCCTTGGTGGTGACTTTTTGTTGTGATTGTTGCATATCTTCTAAGCCGCGCTGCCCATACAACATCGCCCCACCACCAAGAACGCCAGCAACTGCGCCGGTTACGATAATTTTTGTTAATGATTTATCTGCCATATTATTCACCCATCTATTGCTTTATTTTAAGTGTATCGATTACAAATTAATATTAAATTAAATTATACCGATAAGTTATCCCCAGTAAAGGCATTGATCTTTAAAATGTATTTATCACGACCGCTATGTGCTTCAAACGCCCACACTGGCAGATAAATATCATAACCATTCACTGTTAATATTTTATCATAGTACAAGTAACCCTCAGATAAACGATCCCCACTATCCAATTCATTATACCGGTACAGCGCAACAATCGCCTCTTCTTCAGAGATAAGTGGCCGATCATCACGAAGCTTTTGACTATTGATTAACTGCCGTTTCACCACGTTGATTGGCTTGCCATTTTTATCATAATGAAAAACCATTGTGCCTGGCTCCGCCATCACCGGTAAACCGTTGACGACTTGGGAATAGACTTTATCCCCATTTGTTTTATTGGCAGTTAAAATCGGATTATAGCGGTACCCCGCATCGTAAGCAATCACATTAGGTGACAAACTTGTTGGCTCACCATCGCGCGGTTTCAGCCCTTTGGCTGTGCGGAATTCGCCAACCAACTCTTCTGCATCGCCTGCCGTTGTTGTCACGAGATCACTTGGCAAGCGCGTAATTTCTGACTTTTTAGCATGTTGCGCGGCCAGATAACTTTTATACTTAATCATCGTGCTAAAACTCGGCAACTTAATATTTTGCTTTTTCATCTCCAAAATAATATTTGCGTTAGCATCCGCAACTTGGATCGGTGCAACACGACCAGCCTGCCACCAATTAAATAGGAAAATGTCCAGCAAAACAAACAAAATCAACATGAGCACGGTAATACGTTTAAATTGCATGACTGCCTCCTTTTTGTTTTGCCTATCACGATTGATTAGTTTTTGCCGCTATATAAGCTGTGACACTATGCCAACCGTCTGATGTTTCAATCATCCAAGTTGGCACCATGTTGACCGCGGCTTGACTATCTTTATTAATCAGCCACTCATAACCTGGCGTAATAAAGTTATAATCACTTGGCTTGACGCCTGCATCACGTAATTGCTTTAAGACATCAGCGGTTGACGGCAAGGTCACATCTGGCTGATTATTAGGAACTGGTACCCCTAATTCATTGAGCGAATAGGTACTCGTTTGTTGCCCATTTTGTGACATATCAATATGAATCGCGCCACTTTCTGATTGGAAATAAACCGGAAAGCCTTCGACATATGTCCGATAGGTCACTGATTGCCCAAGATTCTGGCTTTCAAAAAAACGCGTATCGGTTAAGTTAAGTTGTAATAAGTTGATTTGTGCAAAACTCAAATTCAAACGCTCAAGGTAAGATTTTGGCAGCTTATTTTTAACGTTATTGTCCTCAAAGGTGACCGTTTCCCACTCAGGGTCATAAGTCACTTTTTGATGATTTAATTTGTTGGTGTAAACTGTTTTATGCCCATCTTCGGATATCACGAGTTGGTTCATTGTCCCCAATAACGCAGAAACATACATTTTAGGGTCACGCCGATTGACAAGGTAAGAATAAACCGGTAGCTTGAACGATTGCTTGTAGTTCAATTCGGCGCGTCCTTGCTGCGTTTTAAAGTCAACTGCGGTATGTTTGGGCAATTGATTAACCATGCGCCAAACATCATCGTCATCCAATCGCGCCACTTTAACCGTGGTGATCTGTCGCTTTTTAGTATTTACAAAATAACCATTATTAGACTGATCAAGCGCCAACACAAAGTAATCAAAGTTCAGGGATTTTTGGCGTTCAACTTGTTGATTATAACGTGTATTGAAATAATCAATTGGGATCACATCTGGATACCGCAACACTAAGGCGCTTTTGGTGCTTAAAATTTTTTCTATCCGCTGCGTACTGACCGTGGTTGTTTGCGCATCGGAAAAACGCGCTGACATCAGTGCGTTCCGAATCGTTTTCACTTGTTTTGAGTCAGTTTTCAGGACAACATGTTGCTGGCCATTCGCTTGGGTAACAATATACTGCGTGGGCCGAAAAACCTGAATGAGCTGCTGGTTAGATTGCTGTGTTGCCGATTGGCTAGCTGTTTCCGTTGGCCCAAAAGACTTGAAAGTAAAGGCACTTAACACCACCGAAGCGCCAATCGCAAGGACCAAGAGCACATTCAAAATGGTTTGTTGGAGAAGAAATGGTTTATTCCGCATCCCAATCATCCTCCTCTAAATCTGCATCATCCACATATGCTAACGAAATATAGAAGGTAGAGCCTTTATTTTCAACGGAATCAACCCAAATACGACCATTAAACTTTTCTACAACTTCTTTTGAAATCGCAAGTCCTAAGCCAGTCCCACCTTGAGCACGTGACCGTGACTTATCCACACGGAAAAATCGGTTGAAAATATTATCCAAATCTTTTCTTGGAATCCCCAACCCTTGATCTGAAATACTTAAAATTGCCCGTGTCTTCGTTTTAATTAAGCGCGCCGTAATTGTGCCGCCATCAGGCGAGTACTTCACCGCGTTATTCATAATGTTATCCAACACTTGGGTAAATTTATCGGGGTCCACTTCAACCCAAACATCTTCATTAGTGAATTCGCGTTTAATGTTATAGCTTTTGTTTGGTGTGTCAGCATTTTTAGCATCGTTTTCAATAATCATATCGAAACGATTTAAGACAAAATTGAACAGACTATTGAGGTTCACCACCTCAAGTTTCACATCCATCGTCCCTTGATCCAAACGGGATAACTCCAACAGGTCGTTAATCATCCGAATCATACGTTGCGTTTCATCCTGAACCACGCCCAAAAAGTTTTGCGCCATTTCAGGGTCATTAATCGCCCCTTCAGCCAACGCATCGACATAAGAACGCACAGAGGTCAACGGTGTCCGTAATTCGTGTGACACATTGGAAACAAACATGCGGCGTTCGGAATCAATCCGTTGTTGTTCCGTAATATCATGTAGGACCACAACAAGACCAGAAATAAAGCCCGATTGCCGTTTAATCAAGGAAACATAGGCTTGAACGACCACTTCCTTGCCTGCATCTGACAAATCAACCTGGAAATCATCTAGATTTTCCAACATATCACGCAACGTGCGCTTACCACGCAGATGTAGCAAATCCACCACATGTTGTCCAATCGCTTCTTCGCGATCGACGCCGACAAAATCTGCCGCTGCCTGGTTAATAATCGTCACTTCACCCCGTCGGTTGGCCGCTAAAACACCATCCGCCATGTGCGTGAGCACTGAATCCAGCCGGTTACGCTCCGCATTGACCGTTTCCGTGGATTCCTCGACTCGCGTGGAGAGTTCGTTAACTGATTGGGCAAGATGGCCAATTTCATCAGAACCGTAGATATGGTTAACCATCGAATAGTCACCATTCGCAATTTTAGTCGTCTGTTCATCAATTTGTTCAATCGGCCGTGTTAAAGTATGTGCCAAGAATAGCGCCAAACCAATGCTGGCGATCAAAGCAATTAAACCAGCAATAATAAAGAGTCGCATCACGCTATTAACATGTTGATAAACTGGTGCCAAACTGGCAGCGACAACAATGACCCCACTCACATCACGGACACGACCGGACGTCACCCCTAGTGGTATCGTTAATAATTCCTTACGATCACCATTATCATTGATAATGCGCGTCTTTAAAAAAGATTGCTCACCAGCAATCGCCTTTTGGGCATTTAAATCCGTTGTTTTTTGCCCAATGGTTTGCTGACCGGAAACAGATAACGTCCCACGAATTGTGCCCGTACGATCAATAACTTGCGCTTCTTGCAAGTTATCATTATTTAAACTCGATAACACATCTTGAATCTCGTGGTTACCGGCATTTGTATCCGGATTTTTAAGTGCCGTCGTAATTTGATCGGTCACATATTTGGGTAATGTAATTTGTTGCTGAAAAGTCGCCAAATTTTGCTGTTCAATTTGGCGTACAAAAAACGCACCCAAAAGTTCGAGTGCGATAATCATTAGCAACACAAAAACAAGGGTGATGCGAAAACGGATAGATTTAAAAAAACTGATCGTACTGTTCATAGTTACTGACGCCTTGCGTCTGTCTCCTTGCGATATCCATACCAAAATAGCGTTATCATCGCCTATTTCAACCTGCAAGGTATGAAACGATGCGACTTATTCTGCTTCTGGGCGTAAGTAATACCCAACGCCGCGGCGCGTTGCGAGCCAGTTCGGGTGACTTGGGTTGTCTTCAATCTTTTCGCGTAAGCGACGGACAGTAACATCAACTGTGCGGACATCACCAAAATAGTCGTAACCCCATACCTGTTGCAACAAGTGCTCACGGGTCATCACTTGCCCAATATGTTGAGCAAGATAATACAACAGTTCAAATTCACGGTGTGTTAATTCAATATCTTGCCCCGCTTTTGATACCATATAGGCTTGGGGATGGATCGTTAAATCACCGAGTTCAATATCTTCTGTATTGACGACTGCATCATCTGAATGTTGCGCAACTGCCTTACGACTACGCAAGTTAGCTTTGACACGTGCGACTAATTCTCGGTTAGAAAAAGGCTTCGTCACATAATCATCCGCACCCATTTCTAGACCCAAGACTTTATCAATTTCAGAATCCTTGGCTGTCACCATAATGACCGGAATTTCTGACTTTGAACGAATTTGACGCAATACTTCAACGCCATCAATTTCGGGTAACATTTGATCTAATAAAACAAGATCTGGCTTTTCGTCACTGAACATGGTTAAGGCTTCTTGACCATCCGCTGCCGTGACAACATCATAGCCTTCTTTTGTTAAATTAAACTTTATGATATCTGAGATTGGCTTCTCATCATCCACAACCAAAATTTTACTCATGGATATGCTCCTCACGCGTCTTTGCTAGTTTATTTATCTTTAAGTATATCATTTTTATGCCATTTTGTAATATATTGCACAAAAAAAAGCCGAATCATCGACTTTTTATCGTACCGTTCAACGTCAAGTCCTGGTTTAGTGTGAACGACGATGGAAACGGTTTTTAAATAGTGATGAAATGGCTTCGTTGTTATTAATCCGACGAATGGCTTCACCAATCAGTTCACCAACTGAAACAATTTCTAATTTATCAAACTTTTTATCTTCAGGTAAGTTGATTGAGTCTGTGACAATCACTTTTGTGAAGACAGAATTCTGCAAGCGTTCAACCGCTGGTCCTGAGAACACGGCGTGTGACGCAACAACATACACTTCTTTAGCCCCATGTTCCATAATCAATTCGGCCCCTTGGGTAATCGTGCCAGCAGTATCGATCATGTCATCAATCATGATGGCTGTCTTGCCTTTAACATCGCCCACAATGCTGCCGACTTCGGCCACATTTGGCTTGGGACGACGCTTATCAATGACAGCTACCGGTGCTTCTAATTCCAACATATTGTTCAAGTTACGCGCACGGGTCATGCCCCCGTGATCTGGTGACACAACCACCGCGTTCTTCTTGTCCGCAATTCCAGATTCAATCAAGTAGTCGGCTAACAACGGTGCGCCTTGCAAATGATCCATTGGAATATCGAAGAAACCTTGAATTTGCGCTGCATGTAAATCAAGCGCCAATACCCGCGTTGCGCCCGCCCGTTCCAACATATTGGCAACAAGCTTGGCTGTGATTGGTTCACGCGAACGCGCCTTACGATCTTGGCGTGCATAGCCATAGTAAGGTAATACCACATTGATTTGGTTGGCTGATGCGCGACGCAAGGCATCAATCATAATCAACAATTCCATCAAGTTATCGTTGACTGGGGCAGCGGTTGATTGGATAACAAAGACGTTATCTCCACGAATGCTTTCCTCAATGTTAATCTGTACTTCACCGTCGGCAAAGCGCTTGACAGATATTTCACTCAAAGGGACACCCACGGATTCAGCAATCTTTTCCGCAAGTGGCTCATTTGAACTTAAAGAAAAAAGTTTCAATTTAGGTTCTGGCATGTTTGGCTCCAAATATTTTATGTGAATTTAATGTCCCTGTTTATTTTAACAAAAAAAAGGGCCAAGCGCCACTGACGACGTTGCCTTTTATCAGATCATAAAAAAACAGACTGGGACATCCCAACCTGTTTTTGATCACGCAATTTACCCTTGTAATTCACGTAAAACGCGTAGTGCATCATCATAATCTGGTTCTTCAGATACTTCTGGGACAATTTGTGCGTAACGCACAACACCGTCAGCATCAACAATGTAAACTGCACGGGCATCAAAGCCTTGTGACGGAATGTAGAGCTTGGTTGCGTAGCCAAATGATTCTTGTTCATCAGACAACATCCGCAAGTTCTTAACCCCTTCAGCCGCACACCAATCGCGTTGTTCGGCAACCGTGTTTGTTGACACTGTCAAGAATTGGATGCCTTCAAATTGATCCACTGTTTGATTAAAGTGACGCGTTTGCAATGTGCATGTGCCAGTGTTCAAATCAGGCACAACTGAAATCAACATCAATTGCCCAACCAAATCAGCAGTTTTAACCTTTTCACCATTTTGATCTTCCAACTTAAAGTGTGGCAATGTTTCACCAACCTTTAAGGGTTCCCCAACAAGCGCTGTAACTTCACCTTCTAATAAAACGTCCATTTTGCGACCTCCGCATCTTGTATAACCGAACTTTAATTATGATTTAAGCACAAATTTTTCAATGGCGCGTGCCACGCCAGAGTCGTTATTGCTTGCTGTTTCGTAATCGGCGATTGCTTTCAAACTTGGAATCGCATTGCCCATCGCAACGCCAATGCCAGCTTGTTCAATCATCGAGTAATCATTGGCCTGATCACCAATCGCCATTGTTGCGTCATGGGATACGCCCAATTCATCAGCAAGGGCTAGTAACGCATTACCCTTTGAAGCTTGACGATCAATAAATTCCAAATTATTCGCCGTTGAGCGAATGACATTAACATGTTCACTAATTGTCTTTGGTACCGCGGCTTGCACAGCGTCAAGTTCATCACTTTCCGCGTTCGCAATCGCCTTAATAAAGGCAATCTTTTCTAACTCAGCTTCTGAATCTAACACAAATAATGGGAGATTAACCAAGCTATTTTCAAAGCTTGCCCACGGATGGATACAATGATTTGTTGTATACGCCGCATCATGTGATTCAACCTGCACATAAATCTGCTGTGCCGTCATAAAAGCATTAATTTTTTGAAATTCTGATACCGCTAATGGTTGCCGGAACAACGTCTTTTGCCCATCGGCCGTTTGTACGAGGCCACCATTATAGGTAATCACATATTGATCTGATCCAGTAATGTTTAATTCTGACAGGATCTTTTGGACACCAGGTAATGGTCGGCCAGTCGTAATGACAATCTTCACACCTTGTGCCATAGCTGCTTGTACAGCCCTTTTCACTTCTGGTGTAATTTCGTGACGATCATTGATGAGTGTTCCATCAATATCAATTGAGACAATTTTAATTTCTGACATCTGTTTGCTTGTTTATCCAACAACTGTGTTGTGCTTGTTGTCGCTTCCCTTCATTTAAAATCAGCTCGACACAACCATTCATCATGCTTAATTACATTATAACAAAATAATAAAGTGCGTCACGACAAAACACTTCAACTTGTTCGGTTCTCGCGTAACATCTGCACGGCTAAATAAGTAAACAAAATGCTGATCCCTGTAGCTGTAAGTAATAGTAACGCGGCACCAACATTGCCTACCAAAACGGAGGCACTCACAATCCCAGACGCTAAAATAGCGCCAATCGGCCGAATCGCGGCACTAAAACCACTATAAGCGCCAATTTTTTCTGGGTTCATCATTTCAGCGCGCAGAGACTGACTGGCTGGTGTGACAATCATTTCGCCAAGTGTCAAAATCACGGTAAAAACCATAAGTGGCCAAAAGTCCGTTAACAAGAACATGATGGCAAAACCGCCACCCTGTAAGGCGGTACCGACCGCACTCGCTTTCATTTCAGACCAATGTTTAAATAGTTTAGTCATCATGCCCATCATCAAGACAATCATGAAGGTGTTGACCATGGTCACAATAGACAGCATCCGTTGCCCAAAAATCTCAACACCAGCGATATCAATCGTATGGAATGTTTGGGATAAATGTGCGGCAAGATAATAATCTGGTGACGTGAAAATAATCGTTGCCCCAATACTTGCGATCATAAATTTCATATAGCGACGATCTGCAAATACCGTTCGGTAACTTTTCACCGCTGCCCAAACCGACTGACCATGGGTTGGCCGCTTGTCCTTGGGTAAGGTTTCAGTAATCCATACGAGGACAATAATAAGACTAATCAAGGCCCCAATGGCGGTGCCAATCAAAAGTTGGAAGCGCGCCGTTTTGAAAAACCAACCACCCAGTCCTGCGCCAATCATCACCGCTAAATTGATAACCCAATAAATCATGGCATAAATGAACTTACGATTTTTCACCGTCGACACATCAATCATCATGGCTTCTTCAGCTGGAGAGGCAAAACTTAATCCCACACTCGCCATCAAGAAACCGAAAAACGTGATGTAGGGATTAATATATAGTGGTGAATTCATCACGGCAGCTAGCAAATAGCCTAATGTCATTAAGCCAATTCCAGCAATCATAACCCGCTTACGTCCCCACAAATCCGCCAGATGACCACCATATAAGCCAGCCAGAAAACCAGCTACTTGGACAAGGACTAACAAAATCCCCGTCAAAAAAGCACCAAAATATCCCACATAATAAATGGTCATATTGGGGCCGACCGAGGAACCAATCGCGACTGTAATAAACATCATCACAATGCGTAATTGAATATTTCGATCAAGTTTAAAAAAATCAGCCATCCGGCGCTCCCTACTTTCTTATTGCGACAAAATAAAAGAAATATGGCGTCAAAAAACCATATCTCTACTTTTTTCATGCTAAACGACAATTAGAACAAACGTGCTTTCGCTGTGTGTAATAAGTCGTTATCATCAAAGCCATTTGCAGTGTTATTAGCCAGCGCCTCATCGAAACGCACCCAACGAACCGCCACCACTTCAGCGGTTTGTAATTGAAAGGTCACCGGCTGATCCGGTAATTTGATGGCATACCAATCTTCAATCCAGTCAGTATAGCGCAACGTCTCAATAAACACCAGCTCGTCAGCTGAAACAGCTAGCCCAAGTTCCTCGAATAATTCCCGCACTAGCGCTTGCTGACTTGTCTCACCAACTAAAACAGCCCCACCCGTATCAGCGGTCCATATCCCAGGATGGCTCAACTTATCAAAAGCACGCTGCTGTAACAACACATCACCCTTTGAATTAAATATCAATCCATTAGTCACCAAATGGTAGTCCCCAGGTTGTAGTTGTTGGCCACGTTGATGCGTTCGTCCCGTACGTTCTTTTTGCGCATTATAGACGTCCCAGTATTCACCTAATTTATCTGCGCGATAATCACTCATTTGTATAGTACCTCTGCTAATGCTTCCCGTGTCGCAACCAGATAATCCGGTTCGGATTGTTTCAGCGTTTCTTGTGTATGCGCACCCCAAGTCACTGCAATGGTTGTCATTCCAGCTGCATTCCCGGCATCGATATCAAAGGTTGCATCGCCAACCATCACCGCTTCATTCGCAGATAATTGATATTCTGCTAGCGCTTGCTGTAACCCACCTGGTGCTGGCTTATAAGCCACGACGCGATCTGAACCATATATCGCCGTAAAATATTTGTCCAAAGATAACATGGCCAAATTCCGTTGCGCCACAGCTGATTTTTTACTCGTCATCAAAAATAGTTGCTGCCCAGCAGCCACTAATTGGGTTAACAATTCCGGGATTCCTGAAAAGGCCTGAATTGTCTCAGCTGATTCCCCAGCTTGATAAGCCGATCTAAAAGCGGTGAATAACTGCTGTAATGTCGTCTGATCCATGGGATCCTGTGCTAACAATGGAAACGACGTTTCAATTGGTATCCCTTGATATTGAATAATGGCTGCTGCCGTTGGTATCGGCAAATCCATTTGTGCAAAAGCGGCTTGCGTGGCATACACAGCTAATTTTTCTGTATTGGCCAAGGTGCCATCAAAATCAAAGAAAACTGCCCGATGCTGCGTTGCCGCCGTCATGCTTGCAAAACCGCTGCAAGATCATCAAAATAACGACCCACTTCACTTACTTGGTGGGCATCTGAGCCATACACCACGTCAATTCCCATATCGCAAGCAGCCGTTACAACATTAAACTGCGGATAAGTTGCGCCATTTCCAACTTCACTCAGGCCGGCTGCATTAAATTCTAACGCATAACCGCGTACTTGCATCATTTGGAAAATATCCCCAATCATACGATAGATATCGTCCGCATAATCTGGCAAATCTAACACCTTTTGGAATTTTTTAACCAGTCCAAGATGTCCGATTGCCACCGGTACATCAACCCCTAAAACGGCTTCAACACTCTGCGCAACTGTTTCAAAATAGCGGCGATAGAATGCTTGTGGGTCTTGTAACAACGTGGCGAAGTGTGTCGTCAGCAATTCTGCCGAATAATCAATGGGTGTCACGTCGCCTGAATCATCCGGTAGCAAATGAACAGCTAGGATAATTTCGTCAAACCAGTCACGATTTTCTCGTAAAAATGTGCGCAATTGACGTTCTTGACCCACCACATAATCCACTTCTAAACCGCGCTTGATTTGAATTTTATCCCCATACTTGGCGATTAACCGTGCGGTTTCAGCCTTTACATGTGCAAGATCATCTTGACTAACCACCGGATAGTCAGCTGGTAACGTCAGGTCTTGCAATAACGGTGCATGTTCCGTAATCGTATAAGCGTCAAATCCTAACGCAATCGCCCGTTCAATATAGGCATCAAACGGTTCATCCGAATTTTGATGTGAAAACGGTGTGTGCGTATGACCGTCTTTTTTTAATAGCATGATACAGCGCTCCTTATCTCAATACGTTACCTTTATTTTACCGATAAGTATACAAAAAAGCGAACCAGAATAATCTGATTCGCTTGATTTGTACTGGTGGTACATTTTCTGTAATAAGCCAAATGGCTGATTACTTCAAAGGTGCCCAGTTCCAGTTAGTAAATTCTTCGATATCGTGACCTTCGTTACGTGTTACTTCGTAGTGCTTTGCCAAGATGTCTTCCATCTTAGTAATGAATGTAACAGCAGCGTCTTGATCAATCTTACCGTTAGCTGACAAGATTTCGGCAGCTTCCTTAGCTTGGTGGAAACGATCCAACTTTGAGTAAACACGCATGTCGTATGTTGTTGTGATGTCACCATCTTCACGGTAACCGTGAACGTATACATCACCACGGAACTTGCGTTCGAAGAAGAATGATTCAACCAAGTCTTCGAAGCCGTGGAATCCGAAGATAACTGGTGTATCAGCTTGGAAGAACTTGTTGAAGTCGTCGTCAGACAATTCACGTTCGCTGTTCAAGTAAGCTTCTGACTTCTTTTGCAAACGAAGCAATTCAACAACGTTGACATAGCGGAACTTAACTTCTGGGAAGGCTTGGTTAATCAACCACAAAGCAGCCAAAGTTTCGATTGTTGGTTCTGTACCAGCTGATGCGAATGTAATATCCACATCACCAGATGGTGCAGTAGATGCCCAATCGATGATCTTCAAACCTTCTGTAGCCAATTCTTCAGCTTCGTCAGCAGTGAACCATTGTTGACGTGGTTGCTTTGAGGCAACAATCAAGTTAACCTTTTGACGTTCTGAGAAGGCACGTGCTTGAACAGCCAACAATGAGTTACCATCGGCTGGCAAGTATTCACGGATGAAGTTAGACTTCTTTTCAGCCAAGTGTGTCAA
This sequence comes from Leuconostoc garlicum, assembly GCF_001998805.1. NCBI lineage: Bacteria > Bacillati > Bacillota > Bacilli > Lactobacillales > Lactobacillaceae > Leuconostoc > Leuconostoc garlicum. The sequence goes on from NZ_CP016329.1 coordinate 360,757, forward strand.
CATACCTGGATCTTGGTGTGTGTAACCGTTGTGATCTTGTTGGAAGGCAGTTGATGTTGCAATCAAGTTCAATGATGGGTAATCATTACGCCATGGTTGTTCTGAAGCGTGACGCAACCACTTGAAGTGTTGTGTAACCATTGAGTCCACGACACGTAGGAATGATTCGTATGATGCGAAGATTCCAACACGACCAGTCAATGTGTAAGCTTCCAACCAACCTTCAGCTTGGTGTTCTGACAATTGTGAATCAATGATACGACCTTCAGGTCCTACGTATTGATCGTTAGGGAACTTTGTAGGTTCCATCCATTGACGTGTTGTTGTGTTGAAGAGATCCCACAAACGGTTTGACATTGTTTCATCAGGTCCGAAGATACGGAATGATGTTGGGTTCAACTTAGTAACTTCTTCCAAGTATGCTGAAAGAGTTGTCATGTCCATGTTTTGCGTTACTTTTGGCAATTCATGTCCACGGTTTTCGTTAGTAATGTCGTTTGTGAATTGACGCCAGTCTGGCAAGTCCAATGTCTTAGGTGCTTCACCGCGACGGCGACCACCATTAGTGATTGGGTTAGCAGACATACGCTTGTCACCCTTAGGTGCAAGTGCCTTCACTTCGTCCTTCAATGAACCATCAGCGTTGAACAATTCTTCAGGCTTGTATGAGTTCATCCATTCTTCGAATTCTGGCAATGTGTCAAGGTTGTTTTGATCCAAAGGCAATGGCACTTGGTGCGCACGGAATGAATCTTCGATAGGGTCACCGTTCTTGTCGTAACGTGGACCACCCCAACCCTTTGGCAAACGTGCAATAATTACAGGCCATGCAGGGATTGTACCATCTTCATACTTACCGTTTTCACGTGCATCCTTTTGGATAGCCAAGATGTCTTCGATCGCTTGGTCAAAGACCTTAGCAGCGATTTCGTGATACTTAGCATAGTCATGAATGTTATCGTTTTCGATGAAGCGTGGTGAGTAACCAACACCTTCAAAGAACTTTGTGATTTCTTCATGGCTCATACGTGAGAAGATTGTTGGGTTTGAAATCTTGAAGCCGTTCAAATCCAAAATTGGCAATACGGCACCATCGTTCTTAGCGTTCAAGAACTTTGATGACAACCATGAAGTCATTGATGGACCTGTTTCAGCTTCACCATCACCAACAACGGCGAAAGCGATTTGGTCTGGGTTATCCAAAACGGCACCGAATGCGTGTGACAATGAGTAACCCAATTCACCACCTTCATGCAATGAACCTGGTGTTTGCGCTGTCATGTGTGATCCGATTCCGCCAGGGAATGAGAAACGCTTGAACAAGCGGCTCATACCAGCCAAATCTTGTGTGATTTCTGGGTAATCTTCAGTATATTCGCCATCCAAGTACGCGTTAGTAACCATAACTTGGCCACCGTGTCCAGGACCACCGATATAGAACATGTTCACGTCATACTTGTTGATCAAACGGTTTGCGTGTGCATACAAGAAAGTTTGACCTGAAATTGTTCCCCAGTGACCGATAGGCTTAACTTTAACGTCTTCGGCTTGGATTGGTGTGTTAGTAACTGAGAACAATGGGTTGCTCTTCAAGAAGATCATCCCTGCTGACAAATAGTTGGTTGCACGCCACCACTTATCAACGAGTTCCAAGTACTCTTTTGAATCGAAATCTACCATGAGATTAAGTACTCCTTATTATTTTGAGAGAATCGTAAACCACGAATCTTTCTCCGTTATTTACTCTTTCAGTATAACCGATTTGCCTAATTTATTCAAGATAACGCATCTGATTGGTTGATTATTTTTTCAAATTTGGTTGGCGCAACACAAACATTGGTGCGGTCCAATTATTTTTAAGACAAATAAAATAGCAACAGGCGATTGCCCTGTTGCTATTCTGAATCAATGCTGACAAACGCATTGTACCGTAAATATTTATAATGCAACCGCATGTTTGAAAATTCTAATGGCGTGCCATCATCCATAAAGAAGATCCCTTCCATAATGCCAACTGGCTCTTTGTCCGACAATTCCAATAACTGTTGATCTTCAGCGTTGGACGGTTCCGCCATAATCGTCATAAAGGACTTGGTCACGGCTCGGTTTTTGGTGTTTTCCACGTACTCATAGACTGAACCGGACACGATTTCTTTGTTCAAACCAGGCAAAACATTGATTGGCACATAGCCGCGTTCAATCATGAAAGGCACCCCTTCCAAACGTCGCAACCGCTTAATTTCGTACACAAAGTCGCCATCATTTAAAAACAAAGCTTGCTGCTGGACAGGGGTTGCGGGAACCACTTGGAAATCAAGTAATTCAATACTTGGCGCTTTACCGTCTACCCGAAACGAGTCCGAGACCCCAAGATTTGACCCTTCATGTTGGAACAAGTCATGGTTTTTTAAATACAACGGGTTAACAAACGTCCCACTCCCCCGCTTTTTAAAAATCACACCTTGTTGTACCAGCACGTTTAACGCACGTTTGATGGACGAACGTGACACCTCATATTGCGCCGCTAACGTCCGTTCATCCGGTAATTTCAAGTCCGGAAAATCACCATTATAAATTTTTTGTTTTAAGTCCGCCTGTACGGTGACATAAATTGCTTCTGACATCATGCTAACTAGTATAGCATAAATTGGTTGGACCGCAATCCTTTTTGGGTACGCCAATTTGTGTTAGAATGGACATATCATGGCAAAGAAAAAAATTAAGAAAACACTTCCCGAACAGGTGATGGACAAGCATAACCTGGCTTACACACCCCTCACGCTAAATATCTTAGATAAAACAGCAGCTGAGCGTGATCAAATTCTTGCAGAATTTAGCGTCAAGCATGACGATATCTATAAGACTTTAGCGGCCACTGGTGATAAAACCGGCCCCGTCATTGCAGTGATTCCCATCACACAACATTTATCAATGAAAAAACTCGCGGCGGCATCGGGCAATAAAAAAGTTACCATGTTGCCCTTAAAGACCTTGCAGCAAACCACGGGTTATGTCCACGGGGCTAACAATCCAGTTGGGATTTGGCATACGAAGCATTTCCCAATTTTCATTGATTTGACTGCCCAGACCGCGCCTTACTTTTTAGTAAGTGCTGGTGAATTGGGACGCAGTGACCAAATCAATCCGGCCGATTTGGCGGCCTTAATCCATGCGCCTTTTGTCGATTTACTAGAAAATTAAGTTTAAAAAAAGACAGTCGTTAGACTGTCTTTTTTACCACCCAACGTTACCATTAGGGCCAGCGTTCATATCATCACGATACAACGGCGCCATTGGGCTAAACTTAAAGGTTGGTTTATTAAACATCAAGGTTGCCGTACCGCGTGCACCAGCACGATTTTTTTCCAAAATAATTTCAATTGGCACCGCTTCTTCTTCGTCACGCGGATCTGAATCACCATCATCATCGCCACCATCGTTGCGATAGTAGTCATCACGATACAAAAAGGCGACAATATCCGCATCTTGTTCAATCGAGCCAGATTCACGCAAATCAGAAAGCACCGGTCGCTTATCCGTACGTTGCTCAACACCACGACTCAATTGTGCCAACGCTAAAATAGGCGTATGTAATTCTTTGGCTAACTTTTTAATCGCACGTGACACTTCTGAAACCGCCTGTTGGCGACTTTCTGTATTATTGGATTCAATCAGACCCAAATAATCAATAATCACCATGCCGATTGGATGTGGATTACTTGCGCGTTGATCTGGTGGTAATTCATTTACCAAATCTTTTTCAAGTTTACGTAACTTGGCGCTAATTTGGTTAATTTTAATCCCCGCCGTGTCGTCCATGTAGATTTGCATATTCGCCAATGATTGCATGGCTAATGTCAACGACTGCCAATCCTCTTGGGTCATCTGACCCGTTGTCAAATGACTGGAATCAATCGCACCTTCAGCCGCTACCAGTCGGGTCACCAAATCCACAGCACCCATTTCAAGACTGAACACAACCACTGGTACTTGCTCAGCTTTGGCCACATTTTTGGCAATATTTAACACAAAGGCTGTTTTCCCGACCGCTGGTCGCGCGCCCAACACAATCATTTGATCTTCACGAAAACCGTGGGTTAATTTATCTAATTCGGGATACCCTGTTGCTAGGCCAACCACATCATTATCATTGGCGACAGCTTGATCCAAATTAGCTTGGAAGGCTTGCAGCACGTCTTTAATCTTTTGAAAATCTTCATCACCACGATTCTCAGCCAAGTTATCCAGACTACGGCTTAATGTATCTAAGATTTCCTCACTCGGTGCCGCAGCATCATAGGCTAACGACATACTGCGCGTCAACGTCTCAATCATCCGACGTAGAATGGCCTTTTCACGCACGATATTGGCATAATGCTTTAAATTGGCCGATGATGCAGAAGATTCCGAGATTTCAGCTAAGTAAGCCATACCGCCCACATTATCTAATTGCTGTAAACTATTGAGTTTATCCTGAAGCGTGAGCATGTCAATCGGACGTTGTTCATCAACCAGCTGTTGCATCGCTTTAAAAATGGTTTGATGGGCTTGGCGATAAAAATCATCCGCTTCCAAAATGGCGCTCGCCGCTACCATCGCGTTATCAGATTTCACATCAAAGAAGATTGCGCCCAGCACCGCCCGTTCAGCATCGACATCTTGTGGGACTTGTCTATACTCGTATGCTTCTGGGTTATCCATGTTTAACCCTCGCTGACATGAACACGTAAGTCTGCGGTCACGTCACGGTGTAACTTGAGCGGCACTGTCGTGTAACCTAATGAGTGGATAGGATGGTTCAATTCAAGCTTACGCTTATCAATTTTTAGTTGCTTTTGATCAGCCAAAGCCGTCGCAATTTGCTTAGATGATACCGCACCAAAGAGGCGGCCATCCGTACCAGACTTGCCTTTGATTGTCACCACAAAGTCATCTGCTTCAATCTTTGCCTTCAGTGCTTGTGCTTCAGCTAATTGTTCAGCAGCTGCTTTTTCTGCTGCCTTCTGACGCCCCTTAACAGCACCCACATTTTTACCTGTGGCTGGTTCTGCTTTTTTATTCTTAATTAAGAAGTTATTAGCGTACCCATCTGGCACTTCCTTAACTTCCCCTTTTTTCCCACGACCCTTAACATCTTCTAAAAATACAACTTTCATGTGTTACTCCTTCAAAAAATAATTTCTTTCATAAACGACACACGGATGTAGACCAGGTTACTCTTCAACGTATTCTGCCAAAATTTTAAGCAACTGATCATTCACTTCGTCTGTTGTCGTGTCCGTCAATTGGGTAGCAGCATTTGATAGATGACCGCCACCGCCCATTGCCTCCATAACACGCTGGACGTTACGTTGTCCGGTTGATCGTGCCGAAATACCGACACGACCATCAGCCCGTTTGGTAATAACAAACGAGGCCTCAACGCCACTAATTTGCAACAATTCATCAGCTGCTTGTGCCGTAATCAGTCCAGAATAAACGCTATCTACCTCACCACAGACAATGGCATAACCGTCAGCCACAACCGCTAGGTTAATCAAATGCGTGCGCGCCTTGAAGTCTGAGAACTTCTCTTTCATAAAGAATTGAATTAAGTTACTGTCCGCACCGTTAGCACGCAAATAACTGGCGGCATCAAAAGTTCGTGAGCCAGTTCGTAACGTGAAGTTTTTGGTATCAATTTGAATCCCGCCAAGCATTGCCGTAGCTTCTAACTTGGTAATTGGTGCATGACTTTGATCTTGGTACTGCAACAGCTCAACGACAAGTTCAGAAGTGGATGATGCATACGGTTCAACATAGGTGAGCAATGGTTTTTCAGCTAGCCCTTGTTCAGCTAAACGATGATGATCAATGACCACAACACGATTGCCCAACCGCTCCAAAAGATTTGGTGCACTAGTAATTGAACCCTGCGCATGATCCACTAAAATCAAGAGCGTATTATCACGGACTAATTTCATGGCGCGTGCCTCATCAACAATGGAGTCATTGATATTTGACCCTGGGGCCATGATTTCGGGTGGGTTTTTACGGATTTCTGCCAGTAGCAACGTAATGTCACTATACACCGATTTTTCATCAACAATCAAAAAAGCCGGTTTATTTTTTGTTTGCGCCATCCGCCAAATCCCTAGTCCGGCACCAATGGCGTCCAGATCAGGGGTGACGTGGCCAACAATCATAATATTATCAGCCTGTTCCATCAATTCAGCAACTGTCTGTGAAATCATCCGTGCACGCACCCGCGTCCGCTTTTCCATTGGATTCGTTGCGCCACCGTAAAATCTCGCCGCAGCTTGCTTAGACTTCACCACAACTTGATCACCGCCACGCCCCAAAGCCAAGTCCAGATTGGTTTGTGCCATTTTGGCCAGTTCAATAATGTCTTGCTCGCCATAGGCAATCCCCATCGACAACGTCACGGGTAAGTTTTGTTGCGCGGTTGCTTCACGAATCGCTTTTAGCACCGAAAACTTATCGTCTTCGGCAGCACGCAAGGAAGTCTGATACCCAAACATCACATAGTGTACTGTACTGAGACGACGCAAATAGATCCGGTGAGCTGCCGCCCATTCTGACAAGGCGCCGGTCACATATGTGCGTAACGTTGAGGTTTCCGATTCGGTCATACCTTCGGTCACTTCTTCATAGTTATCGACTGAAATGAGACCACTAAATAATTGATGATCTTCGTACTCTTTGGCGATAGCCGCATATTCACTAATATCCATCATGTAGATGACACGCAAATTCTGCTGGACATAAAGTGAAAACTGCTTACCTTGCCACGTAATCGTGTTCGTCTCCCGTGCATCAGAATAATTTTTAATATCAGTGGCAAGTTGCGGATCCAATTGGGTCAACGTCAAGCCTAACACATCACGCTTATCAAGATAAGTTTGCATGTAAGGATTGATCCAGTCAATTTTTTCCGATGCATTTAAGAGAACAATCCCAATTGGCATACGAATCAAGGCTTCTTGTTCACTACGAGATATCCGATACCCCAACCCTGTCAAATATTCTTGGGCATTTTCATTGACTTCTTTTAGCGACTGCGCGGAATAAACCAAACCGATTAACACAACCACAATCCAGATTAACCCGAAAATCCAATTGACCAACAAGGCAAAAAATACACTCATGACACTGACAGATAACAACAGTAACGCGACGGTGCCTAATTTTGTGCTTTGAAAAAATATTGGTAACGTTTTAAAATCAAATAGTTTTTTCACAAGAAACCCCTATATCTTCCTCTATCATTTTGCCAAACCACTGTTATCTAGGCAAAATGCTCCTTGTACTATTTTACCACAGTTGCGATTTACCAAAATAAACAAAAAGAGACTCAGATAAAATCTGAGTCTCTCAATCGCGCGTCAAAGATTAGTCTTCTGTCACGAATGGCAACAAAGCCATGATACGTGCACGCTTGATTGCAGTTGTCACTTTACGTTGGTTCTTGGCTGAAGTACCAGTCACACGACGTGGCAAGATCTTACCACGTTCTGAGATAAAGCGTTCCAACAATTCTGTGTTCTTGTAGTCGATGAATTCGATGTGGTTAGCTGCAATGTAGTCAACCTTACGACGACGACGTGGGCCGCCTTGTGGGCGACGTGAACGTTGTGGACGTTCTGAATTTTGTGGACGTGAGTTTTGTTCTGACATGATTAAAGCTCCTTTCGTAGTGTTGTAAGTTATATTTTAAAATGGTAGATCATCATCTGATATATCAATTTCTGTTTTGCCGCTCGCCGCAAATGGGTTAGGGGCATCATTTGTTGGTGTTGTCGCTTGTGGGTTAGCTTGGCTAGCCGTAGCAAACGGATCAACGCCACCAAATGCATTATCACTTGGCGTACCGAATGACGCACCACCCTGATGAGATGGTTCTGACGACCCGTTTTGGGCACGTCGCTTATCACTTTCAGCACGTGATTCAAGTAATGAGAAATTATCAACGACAACTTCGGTCACGTAAACACGTTGTCCTTGGTTGTTTTCATAATTCCGTGTTTGCAAACGGCCTTCAATGGCAACTAGTGCACCTTTTCCAGTAAAGTTTGCAAAATTTTCAGCTGCTTTACGCCAAATCACGGCGTTAATAAAGTCAGCTTCACGTTCACCAGCTTGGTTGGTGAACTGGCGGTTAACCGCCAAACTAAACGTGCCGACTGCTGTACCCGATTGGGTATAACGTAATTCCACATCACGGGTCAATCGCCCAATCAATACTACTCGATTAATCATATCAAAAGCTCCTTCACCAGTGGAATCCCAGAATTATTCTGCGTCGCGCTTAACGATCATGTGACGCAAGATGTCTTGTGAGATCTTTGCCAAACGATCAAATTCGTTGATTGCTGCGTCGTCTTCTGCAGTGAAATCGATTACGTGGTATACGCCTTCGCGGTAACCAGCAATTTCATAAGCAAAACGACGTGTTGCCCAATCAGCTGACTTTGAGATTGTTGCACCATTATCAGTCAAGATACCATCAAAGCGTTCTACGAGCGCTTTCTTTGCATCCACTTCGATATCAGGGCGAACGATGTAAGTCAATTCGTATGATGTAGCCATGTTTTATTTCCTCCTTTTGGTCTCTGGCAGCCTTGGCTGCAAGGAGTGTACGCACTTTTGTGCGTTCACAATTATTAATTGTACTACAGAACAGCTATACATTTCAAGTGTTTCACAGAATTAGCCACTTGGTTATTAAATAATACGTTGGTGATTAGCAAATCACTTAATCTTCTGACACAAAATCAATTTCCGCTAAGGCTTCTTCTAACGTATCAATAAAATCAGGATCTTGTAATTGCGCTAAAATCTGATCATCTGATCGGCCAGACATCCCCGCATGGATGTTAGCCACAATCCCATCCCACATTGCATCCGCTTTACGCGCTAATTTCACTGTGCCATAGCGCGCTCTTGCAAGACGTTGATTATTTTTTTCGACTTGAAACGCATAAGCTTTGTCGACAACCGTTGCCACGCTTTGTGCTGAAATAGCGGCTTCTAACGCGCGACGAAAGGTTTGCTGTTGCATAACATTTTCCTCCACTACCTAGCATTACTGACTTCATTATAAGAACATACGTTCGTATTGTAAACAGTGACCTGTCCCAGAAACAATTAACCGGCAGGCCGGAAGGGATTATATACCCGACCATGATCCACAAACAGTAGCAGCACGCCGATAGCAACGACAACAATAGCCCCCATCACAACCCCGACATCACGCAGTCGAAATGGTTGTTCTTGATACCACGTACGGCCTTTTTCACGACCAAATCGGCGCAATTCCATGGCCTGACTAATCGTATCAATGCGATTTAGGCTAGTAAAAACGAGCGGTAAAATAATTTGTACTGCCCCTTTAGAACGTGCCCATAGCGAGGCCTGCTTAGAAATCTCATATCCCCGTGCCTGCTGCGCCAAACTAATGGTCCGGTAATCAATTTGAACATCTGGAATATAGCGCAATGTAATCGCAAATGCGTACGCAATTTTATAAGGCACTCCAATCTTGTTCAAACTTGCGGCAAACTCACTCGGATTTGTCGTAAATAACAAAATAATGGCTAACGGCAACGAGAACAGGTATTTCAACAAGAGATTTAACTCATAGAAGACTTGCTCCTGTGTCAACGCCCAATACCCGTGACCAAGAAGCACATGGCGCGTGCCATAAAGTTGCACGCCGTACTGAGGTGCCAAAACCGCGACCATCACCAAGTTAATGACGGCAAAAAACAAAACTAATTTCAGCATGAAGGCATATTCACGATATTTAATTTTGGCACGCCGCAGTAATAAGATGGCCAAAATTCCCAGTCCCAATAAAAACCGTGGATCATACGAAATCATCCCAATCGTTGTCAAAGCTAAAAAACCAATCAACTTGGCAGTGCCTGTTGTTTGGTTTAACCATGTATCTCGTTGTTTGTACCCAAATAAGTTATTCATCGTTGCTCTCATGTGCTGGTTTTGATAAGTCTTTATTGTCTTCACCCAAAACAGATGCTGTGTGCTGTAATACGGCCGCGTTCAATTCCTCAGGATGGGCAATTTGTAAGCGGTTGGCTAACTGATAAATACTTGTCGTCCGCAAACTCGCGGCTTGTACCAGCGCTTCATCAGCTAATAATTCAGCCGGCGTGGTATCTGCTAATAGCTGGCCATCAACCACCACTAACGCACGCTGCACAAAATTAGCCAGCAAATGCATGTCGTGCGTAATCATGACAATGGTGACGTGTTCTTGACGATTGATAGCCGTCAAAAATGTCAACAATTCTTGTGTATGCGTGGCATCTTGACCCGCCGTCGGTTCATCCAAAATTAGAATTTGTGGCGAAAGCACCAAAACCGCCGCAATCGTCACACGCTTTTTTTGTCCAAAGCTCAAAGCCCCAATTGGCCAATTACGCATCCCATCAAGATCAAGCAAGCGTAAAACTGACCGTACCTTTTGCTCAATCTCAGCCGGTTCTACCTGTCGTAGCACCAAACCACTCGCCACTTCATCAAAAACCGTACTCTTTGTAATCATGTGATTGGGATTTTGTAACACATACCCCACCTGCTCGGCCCGTGTTTTAATTGATTGGCCTAAAACCGACTGCTCGTCCAAGCGAATATCCCCCGCATCAGGCATTAAAAAGCCGGTCAAAAGATGCGATAACGTGGTTTTACCGGAACCATTTTTGCCGACAATCCCAACAATTTCCCCACGATTGATGGTGAGATTCAGGTTTTGAAAGAGTGGCTGACGCTGATCGTAGCTAAAGTCAACATTTGACAACGTCAGTTGGGGTTGCTGGACAACGGTTGTTTGTACCGGTACACGTAATTTGGCAATCGCTGATTGGTGGGCTGCAACGTCGACTTTTTGCACATCAGCAACATGTGGCAAATGGGCCACATCGACTTGTGCCCGCCGTAACAGTTGCACATACAATGGCTCATCTAAGCCGTACTGTGGCAAGACGCCAGCTTGAATAATGGCAGTTGGCGTGTCATTGGCCACGATACGGCCTTCAGACATCACAATAATCCGATCCACATTGGCACGCAATACTTCTTCAATCCGGTGCTCGATAATTACCACCGTCAAATCACGGTCTGCCTGTAACTGGTCAATCATGGTCATCGCATCCCAGCCTGCTGCTGGATCTAAACTGGCTAAGGGTTCATCAAATAAGAGTAATTTGCCATCATCAACCAGCACCCCTGCCATGGCTGTGCGTTGTTTTTGACCACCTGACAACATTTGCGGTGCCAACTCTAGCCGATTACTTAAGCCAAAACGCTGTGCCCATTTTGCCACTTCGGCTTTAATGCGGGCTACTGGCTGCTGATCATTTTCCAAAGCAAAGGCAATGTCTTCAGCGACCGTCAACCCAACAAATTGCGCGTCGGCGTCTTGTAAAACCGTTCCTGCTTGTAATGATAATTCAAATAAACTTTGTGCTGAAATGTCGCGACCGTTAAGTGTCATTTGACCCGAAATATCACCCGCATAAGCATGCGGAATCAGACCATTCAGCAAACGCAGTAACGTGGTTTTACCGGAACCAGAAGCGCCGGCAATTAAAACTTTTTCGCCAGGGAAAATTTGGAAACTCACATCATGCAAAGTCGGTTCAGCTTGTGCATGATATTTAAATGTCACGTTTTTAAATTCAATGAGTGGTGTTGCCATAATGCCCCTTATTGATAAGATATGTACGCAAGCAACGCTTGCTAATTTACTCGCTACGCAAACTGCTCTTTTTTGGTCGCGACTTGACGTAAGCGATTAACAAAAGTGTGCCGATAACCGCCACGGAGATGGTGTTCACGGCTGCTGCCACAACACCTTGCAAGAAAACTTTTTGAGCGGCTTCTTTGTAGATTAAAATGTCACCAAGTGGGGCGATAATCACCCAAGCAATGATATTGGCCACTGCTTGCCAAATGTTAAATTGAATGATTTTTTTAGTCGTTAATGTGCCATATTCCAAGGCAAGCGACTTTTTACTCAATCCTAATAGGAAACCAAAAACACCATCAGCAATTACCCAAGACCACCACGGCGCACCATAAGTGACCGCATCATTTAAGGTGTGCCCAATAATACCAACCAGTAGGCCAACAACCGGCCCAAATAAACTCGCTATTAAGGCCAACCAGCCTTCCGCCACGTTAATGGTGGTATTTGGTACGCCCGTTGGAATAGCAATAAATTTCATTAGCACAAAGAATACGGCTGCCCCAATTCCTGTGGCAACGACTGACCGCACTGAAAAACCAGTTTTTTGTTGCTTTTTTTGCATATTACTCCCTCACTTTTTAAATTATGCCGACACTTTTGTTAAGGTAACCGCCCATTCAGGTCCAGCACCCACATGATACGTTTGTTCAAAACTACCCGTATGCACACCAAACGCCACGGTATAGACAGAATCAATATAAATTAGCGGTTCCCCTGGTGCCACGTCCGTAAACGTATGCACATAAGGTAAGACGTCATCAAACATGGTATGCCCTTGATGTTGAATTTGGACACGTAAGACATCCCCATATGCTAAATTGAACTTTTCAAATTCTTTTACTGGAATATTTGACCACAACGAGCCAAAATTAACATCAGTAATATCAATATTCCCAACTAACCGTGCAACCCCAGACGCCGTCGTTTGATAGCGCCCTGGTTGCATTGGCAACTTCACCAATTGGTCAACCGGCAATACTTGTTGGTAATCGGTGTACTGGATTTGACCACTGGCTAACTGTGCCCCATTGTAGGCATAAATATCACGGCCATGAAATGTCGAAGACTTTTCTGATCCTGGTAACCGTTGTGTTGTTTCATCAATAACACGCGCACTCGCAATCAGCCCATGCGCCAAAAGATGAGACAACGTCCCATTATCCGGTGTCACAATATAATGGCCACCGGTTGTCTCAGCAATAATTGAGAGCCGCTTGGATCCTACACCAGGATCCACAACGGAGACAAATACCGTACCAGCTGGCCAATAACTAAATGTTTGAAACAACCGAAATGACCCTTCAAAAATATTAAACGGTGTGATGCCATGGGTCAGGTCACTAATGATTATATCACTAGCCACCCCATAAGCCACACCACGCATTGAACTTACCGCCCCGTCCTGTAAGCCAAAATCTGTTTGTAAAACGAGATGATTGTTTGTCATATGATACGTTTGTCTACGCGATAGTCGCCACCTGTAGACTATTCCTTCCAATATATTGCCAATAAAAAGACCCTGTTAATCACTTTGATTAGCAGGGCGCGACAAACAGTCTGGTGTGCAGGCCAGCGTCCTGTTTGACGGTTAGTAGCCAAATAGTTGACTCGTCATCACTTTATTAACATATTGTTATTTTAAGATAGTGCTTATTTTATGTCAATTTATTTCTTAGTTTAGTCTGGCAAGATAATTTGGGTTGTTGGTCCTTGTGGGGCTTGTTCCGCTTGCTGTTCTTGCACTAAATAACTTGGGAATAATGTGAGCGACTTCTCAGTAAAGCCGACCATTGATGAGCCTAAAATACGCGTGATTAATTCTAACAAACGCGCTTCAAATGTCGGTTCATCAATTTGTTCAATTTCCGGCTTCAAGGCTTGTTGATACATATTGATGTGCACGTGTGGCATCAAGGCGTATTCGCGCCCGATTAGGGCGGCCCATTCTTCAAATAATTCGCCTGGAATTTCGTCATCATCGTTCACGATTGGCATGAAGTTAACACTAAACGTATTATTAGCTTCGCCTTCAACGTCAAACTCCGCTTGCGTGATGCGACCTTCCGTTATTTCTGTCGCATAGTCAAAATCATAAACGCGACGTTCGTCGAACAAGTGGATAAAACCAGCCGTTGCTTGATCCGCACTAGCAGTATCAACAACACGCAAAATACGATCACGCTGGCCGCTAAAAAGTTGTTGTGTAAAGTATGGCATGCTTTATTACTGACCTATCTTTCATCAGAAAAGAGGTCGTTTCCTCCAATACATTTGTTACCCAATTCTAACACAGGCATACAAAAACTGCTATGTCCAAGACAACGACACGCTGCTTAACACATGTAAAAAAATCGCCCAAGTGTGGACGATTTTTTTGATTATAATACTGTGAAGTCGAATACTTTACGACCAGTAATCTTACCAGCCTTCATTTCATCAATCACTTCGTTCATGTCGGCAAAGGCAACCTTTTCAACGATTGGCTTAACCTTACCTTCGGCACCAAATTGGAAGGCTTCCTTCAAGTCGGCACGTGTACCAACCAATGAACCACGTACTTCAATACCATCCAAGACTGTCTTGGCAATGTTCAAAGCCATGTCACCTTGTGGCAAAGCAACCGCCACTAACTTACCCATTGGACGTAGTGAATCAACGGCTTGATCAAAGGCAGCGGCGTTAACGGCTGTCACTTGCGCATTGTGCACACCACCAGTAGCCTTTTGAACTTCAGCTGCGACATCATCAACCTTCTTACGGTTGATCAATACTTCAGCACCGTTTTCTTGTGCGGCAGCCAACTTGTCATCGTTACCATCAATAACAGCAACATGTGCACCAAAGACATTGTGGGCATATTGAACGGCCAAGTTACCCAAACCACCAGCACCATGAACTGATACCCATTGTCCCGGCTTTGTTTCACCGACCTTCAATGACTTATACATTGTCACACCGGCACATGTAATTGATGTTGCTTGTACTGGGTCCAAACCTTCTGGCACCTTAACGGCGTACTTGGCGTTCACAACAGCTTGTTGTGACATCGCACCATCAATTGTGTAACCTGAGTTGCGTACCTTACGGCAGAATGTTTCGTTACCTGTCACACAGTAGTCACACACACCGCAGGCGTCAAAGAACCAAGCGATTGAAACACGATCACCAATCTTGAGGTAATCACTGGCACCTTCAGCCAACTTTGACACACGACCAACACCTTCGTGACCGATAACGCGACGGAACTTACCATTACGTTGTCCAAGTTCATTTGGATTACCAAAATCAGCATTCGCCACATGCAAATCAGTGTGGCAAAGGCCAACATATTCAATATCAACTAATGCTTCACCAAAGGCTAATGGCTTTGGTTCCCAATCTTCAATCAAATCAACATATCCATCTGGATTTTCACGTACAACTGCTGCTTTCATGTTAAGCATACTCCTTTTACATGTGAATTACTTTACAAATAAATTGTACCTGTTTTTCGCGCATTTGTAAACTTTTATTATGACAAATCGGCATTAATTTTTTATTACGTGAAAAAAATCACGATTACTTACAAAATAAAAGTATCACCGGAGTGATACTTTTTAGTCAAATGTCAGCACGAGTTTGCCCAGTACGTGTTGGCGCGTTTGAAAATCGCGGACGTTTGCCGCATTAAATGGGCGTGTGTCCGCAATGTTCACGATCACCTGACCTTGGGCTACTAACGCCAATAATTCGGCGAGTTGTGTGCCGTTAGATTGCAAATAGCCCATCGTCACACGCGAATCAGCCATAGTATCAACCAATGACACCAATCGCCCAGTTGGCTTCAAAACGGCCAATGACGTCTGCAAGGTATCACCGCCAATCGTATCTAAAATCACATCCACGCCTGCCGGTATCGCTGCTTGCAGCGACGTCGTTTGGCTATCAATGACCTGCAGTGTCGGATCAACGGCCTGCACAACGGCTGCTGCTGCCTGACCACGGACTGTCGTATAAAGCGTTTGTACCCCAAGCCACTTCGCAACCTGGATAGCTGTGAAACCTACCGAACCAGCACCGCCTTGAATGAGTACCGTATCCCTTGGCTGAACCGCTAAGTCTTTGGTTATCATTTGATAACCAGTTTGCCCACCCAGTACCACCGCAGCCGCTTGGACATCACTTACTGCGTCGGGAATTTTAGCAAGTAAGGATTGCCCAACTGGCACAAATTCGGCATAGCTTTTCAAATGCGTCGATGCCACCACGCGGTCACCAACTGCAAATGCCGTCACTTCAGCGCCAACCGCCACGACAACGCCTGCCACTGATGACCCTGGAATGAGCGGTGTTGCCTTATCTGTTCCCATCAATCCTTGCCGAAACTTCACATCATAAGGGTCAATTGCCGTCGCCCGTTGTTTCACCAATACCTGTTTGGGTTTAATCATCGGCATTGCTGCCGCTAGGTTATCGACCAAGACCGTCGGTTCCCCATAATTTAACATTTCTACTGCATACATGGTATTCACACTTTCTTTATAAGCCGTTACCCCATTGTATGCCAAATCCTGCTAAATGTCCTCGGATTTGCTGTCACAAAGTGCATCAAAAAAGGCGCCTCAGTTAACCCGAAGCACCTTTATGACTCGCCTAAATTAGGCTAAATATTTAGCTTTAACATCAGCCATTGTCGCTAAGACCTTGTCTTTCTCCAATACGACTAACATTTCTGGCAAGTTTGGTCCTTGCACTTCATGTGTTGTCGCAATACGAATTGGATTCCACAAGTTACGGCCCTTGATTTCAAGTGTGCTTTGAATCTCACGAATCACTGCCATGTAATCTTCTGCAGTCGCTGATTCTGGCAAGGCTGTGTAAACTTTTTCCCAGGCTGCAAAGACCTGACGGCCTTCATCAGATGTGAGATAATCGACCATTTCATCCGTAATATCACTTAATTCAAAGAATGGGCGACGCACTAAGTCAACAATTTCGCGTGTATAGGAAATCCCTTCCACACCGGCAACCTTAATGACTTGTGTTAACCAATCGCGCTTCGTTTCGGCATCTTCTGCGCTAATTAAGTCCGCATTGACCAATTCTTGAATCAATTGTGGCATCACTTGATCCAAATCACGACGCATCCATTGGTTGTTAATCCATTCTAACTTCTTTTGGTCAAACTTCGCGTTGGCCTTTGACAAACGGTTCTCGTCAAACATTTGTGTGAATTCTTCAAGGGAGAAGATTTCGTCTTCACCCTTTGGTGACCAACCAAGCAAGCCAATAAAGTTCACCATCGCTTGTGGTTGATAGCCCAAATCCTTGTATTGTTCCACGAATTGCAACACGTTTTCGTCACGCTTTGATAACTTCTTGCCGGTTTCACCGTTGATAATCAACGCCATGTGACCAAACTTTGGCACATCCCAACCCAATGCTTCAAAAATCATCATTTGCTTAGGTGTGTTTGAGACGTGATCATCCCCACGCAACACGTGAGAAATCTTCATCAAATGATCATCGACAACCACCGCAAAGTTATAGGTTGGCATCCCATCGGCTTTTTGAATCACCCAGTCGCCACCAATTTCCTTGGCACCGATTTCGATATGACCCTTAACAATGTCATCCCAAGCATAAACTTTTTCTTCTGGGACACGGAAGCGAATCACGGGCTTTAACCCTTGCGCTTCAAATTCCGCATACTTGGCTTCGCGTTCTTCATCCGTCAAACCTTCATATTCATAAACGTAATGTGGCGCTTGCTTAGCGGCTTGTTGTGCTTCACGTTCAGCAGCCAATTGTTCTGATGTCTTATATGACTTATAAGCCAAGCCCTTAGCCAACAATTCATCAATAAAGGGTTGGTAAATGCCTTGAGCGTTACGTTCAGATTGGCGGTATGGGCCATAAGCACCTGGCTTTTCTGGTGATTCATCCCAGTCCAAACCAAGCCAAGCCAAGTTTTCTAATTGTGACTTTTCACCGTCAGCGATGTTACGTGCTGAATCAGTATCTTCAATCCGAATAATGAATTGGCCATTGTAGTGGCGCGCAAAAAGCCAGTTAAAGATTGCGGTACGCGCGTTACCAATATGTAAATGTCCTGTTGGTGATGGGGCATAGCGAACACGAATGTCTTCTGTCATGTGATATAAAGCGTTAGACAAGTGGTTTGGCTAACGCATTTCCTCCTCAGTTATACGGTTTATCCCGTTATTTATCTACTCTATTGTACAACATTACCCCGACAAAATTCCAATTGGCCACATATTCGCAAAACAAAAGGCCAGGCGGCTAACCTGACCTGCAAACGTTATCGATTTAATGACGCTGAGCGTGGATTGGCGCATCTTGTTGCCGTACCAAACGTCTCAGTAACCGTACCCAGTGGTATAGCACCCATCCTAGACCGGCCATGATCACCAGCAATATCGCCATAACGGCAATTTTCCCCCACAAAATTAGGGCATCGCTAAGCCCAACTACTAACGTCAGCCAGCCTAAGCCGACTTGGATAACGCCTAACATCGTGGTTATCAGCACACCTAACCACCAACGTCCCCGATAACCTGTTCCACGTGAAACATAACGATATAACCCATTATGCACCAAAATAAATAAATCACCAGGAATCAGATCCCACATGTTACCCCCTTTAATCTAAGGCTAATTGCAACGCTTCTCGTAACGTGGCGACGCCAATTACTTGAATCCCTTCAGGAAGTGTGACCCCATTCAAGTTGTTCTTTGGTACAATCGCCCGTTTAAAGCCAAGCTTGCGCGCCTCCTTCAACCGACTTTCAATATCAGCGACGCTCCGGATTTCCCCAGTTAACCCAATTTCACCGACAAAGACGTCACTTGGCCGCGATTCTTTATCGTGATAAGAACTGGCCAGTGCCACGGCAATCGCCAAATCAATTGCGGGTTCATCCAGTTTCACCCCACCGGCAGCTTTCAGATAAGCATCTTGATTTTGCAACAAGAGATTGGCGCGCTTTTCCAAAACGGCCATAATTAACGACACGCGGTTACGATCTAATCCGGATGCCGTCCGTTGCGCATTGCCAAAGACGGTGGGCGTCACTAAAGCCTGTAATTCAACCAAAATCGGCCGCGAGCCTTCCAAGGCGACCACAATGGCCGACCCAGTTGCCCCAGCTAACCGTTCTTCCAAAAAGATTTCTGATGGGTTAGCGACTTCAATCAAGCCGCCGTCACGCATTTCAAAAATACCCAATTCATTGGTGGCGCCAAAACGATTTTTCACCGCACGTAAAATACGGTACTTATAGTTACTATCACCTTCAAAATAGAGCACCGTATCGACCATATGCTCCAAAATCTTTGGTCCAGCAATCGCCCCATCTTTAGTCACGTGACCAACGATAAAAATAGAAATGTTATTGGTTTTAGCAATTTGCAATAAATCTGCCGTGACTTCGCGGATTTGTGACACGGAGCCAATGGCGGACGTCACGTCTGGTTCCTGCATCGTTTGTACTGAGTCAATCACGACAAAATCTGGTTGCAGCGATTCAATCTGCTTTTTAATCGCCGTCATATCTGTTTCTGGATAGAGGTAAAACTCATCATTCCCAACACCCAAACGATCTGCCCGTAGCTTCACTTGGGTGGCAGATTCTTCCCCAGTCACGTATAACACACGACCTTCATGGGCCAATTGCCCAGAGACTTGGAGCAAGAGGGTTGATTTCCCAATGCCTGGATCCCCACCAATCAACACCATTGAACCTGGAACCACCCCACCGCCTAACACGCGGTTCAGTTCTTTAAGGTTCGTGGCAACACGCGGTGTTTCCTCTGATGTCACCTCATTAATCTTTTCAACCTTAGCCGTACGACCGTCTAGACTCACCCGACTTTTCCGGTCGTTGGTCTCTGGCATGATTTTTTCTTCGACAAATGTGCCCCATTCACCACAGTTTGAGCAGCGACCCAGATAGCGCGCTGACGTGAAACCACAGTTTGAGCAAATAAATTGTGTTTTAACTTTTGCGATAATGTTGCTCCTTTAGTTGTGTTAAAAAGTGTTTGGCTTGGGTTTGATACATCAAAAATTTGTCATTCTCACGCAAACTATCACGATCACGTGTGAAACGACCTGTTTGTAACATAAGCACGTATTCCGCCGCGAACGGCCAGTCAACAGACTGGGCGCGTGATATTTCTAATTGCGTATCAAAATTCACACGCCTAAAGTCCGTACTCACGACACCAACAACATCATCTAATGTGAGCACTAAGTATTGCGCGACCATCCCTTGGGGTGTGAGTTGATAAGACTGACCGACAGTTCCAGTATTTAGAATGCGATGCATTTGAAAATGATTGTCCACTTGCGTCACAGCATCTGTGCGCATGATTTGCGCATGAATGTGGGCGTAAATCGCCATATCCGCATCGCGCCCTGTTAACATCTGATTGAAGTTTTCTTGCGGTGCATCAGCCAGTAGTGCATCACCATAATTTTGTGCGGGGGTGTGATGTGATAAGTGAAAATGGCGGCCAAAACGTTCAATCGTTGTCGCAATTGGTAATTGCTGAATTTGTGCTATCTCAGCGACTGTAAATTGCGCATAATCACGCGCCATCCAATTTAAAAATGCAACTTCAGCGGCATCGTCAAAGTCAACCGCCGTTGCGCGCTCGTATTCTTGGTAACTCGATTCCCAATTACCTTGTAAAAACACTGTCGTATTTTCTTGATGCAATAGACGATAACTCGCAACCGTATTGGGGCCATAGGTGGCGATGTCTCCTAGTGACCAGAATTCAGTGACCCCTTGATTTTTTGCATCAGCAATAACCGCCTCTAAGGCGGTTAAATTACCATGTACATCTGCTAAAACACCTATTTTCTGTTGCATATGCGGCTCCTTTCCAACTATTTCTGATGATACATCAAATGTACTGGTTGTAATGGCAAGTCACGCAACACCGGCTGTAAAACAACAGGTTTCAAATCATCAAGCGCAGTTGGCGAACGCCATATCACCGCCTGTTCCCAGCCGCATCAAGCAAGACACCTGCCACCCGTAACTTAAAATCTCGAGTTGCTTGACGTATCACGATATCATTGTGTTCATCAACCATTTAATCACCTAATTTTGACCGGTTGAGCCGAAACCACCTTGACGCTCAGCCTTTTCAACTTGATCATCGCCATCAGCTAAGAGGTAAGGTAAGAAAATGCCTTGGCCAATCCGTTCCCCTTTTTTAATCACGACATCTTTAAGCCCAAAATTAATGAATTGGAAGAAAATTTCCCCTTCGTTGCTTGGGTTATTGTAGTAATCGGCATCAACGATCCCAACGGCATTTGGCATCATCAAGCGCTTTTTAATCGGACCACTTGAACGTGATACCAATTGCAAATATTCCCCTTCACCCATGTAGGCCTTAATACCCGTTGGGACAAGCACCGGCTTAAGCAACCCTTGCAAGTCCTCATCATCACGTACATTTTTTAATTTTCCGAGTGATAAGATGTTTAAGCCACGGAAAAAAGGATTACTCAATGCACTGGGAATCACAATTTCTTCTGAGGCCTCAAAGTCATACCCAGCCGCTGCTTGCGTACTCCGCTTTGGCAAATTAAGCCTGTCGTTCACCTTTGTTGATACAATTTCAAATCCACGCATGTTTAATCACCAACCACAGCCATTCAAAGCCACGACTATGGTCGTTTTCCTCCATTTATTTAGTCAAATTGATTTACTTTGTATTATACGGTAAAACCGTAGCTGTTGCCGCCGATTTTTGGCACGCATCATCCCCAATAGCCGTGTCCTGCGGTATAATGGAACTAGTTAGATTATCACTGGTGATTTTCGCATCACCATATCGTCACGAAATGGAGAAGCATGATGGACTTTCAACATGAACCCGGTCGTTACTTTTTAGAAGCAGATGGTAAACGTCTCGCTGAAATTACTTACACAACCATCAATGATGGCCAAACCTATGCGATCAATTCAACCATTGTTGACCCCGCACTACGAGGTCAAGGGGTTGCAGCAGCACTTCTTGACGCCGTTGTTGACGAAGCACGGGCAAACGGCATGACCGTGCATCCGATTTGCAGTTATGCCCGTAAGGCATTTTTCAACCAACCAGACAAATACCAGGAGATTCAGTACAAGCCATGACCCAAGAACAACAAAAGCTGATTGCTGGCCGACGGGCCGCAGAATTTGTCCAAAATGACATGGTTGTTGGGATTGGCTCTGGTTCAACGATTGCGCATGTCATCAATGCGTTAGGTGAACGCGTGGCGCACGAAAACCTCAAAATCGTTGGCGTTGCCACTTCGGAAAAAACGCGCCGTAACGCTGCCCAACTCGGCATACCAATGTATAACGTCGACGACGTTGATCAAATCGATTTGACCATTGATGGTGCTGACCAGATTTCCGATGATTTTTCAGCCATTAAAGGTGGCGGTGCCGCCCTTCTATGGGAAAAAATCGTGGCCTTTAATTCTCGCGAAAATATCTGGGTGATTGATGCCAGCAAGCAAGTGCCCAAGTTAAATCAGTATTTGCCAGTTGAAGTCATTCCCTATGGTTCCCACCAATTATTCAAACGTTTTGCGGCTGAAGGATTCCAACCGACTTGGCGTCTTGACCAAAATGGCAACCCTGTTCGCACAGACTCGGCTAATTTCCTCATTGATTTACATTTACCTGTGATTGATCATCCCCGGGCCTTCGGTGATGAACTCATCAAGATGGTGGGCGTTGTCGAACACGGCCTCTTCACCGATGTTGTGAACCGTGTTGTGATTGGCGAACCCGATGATCACGTGCGTGTGATCGATGTCAACCCCCGATAAAAAGCGTGTTAGCACACGCTTTTTTTATTTGGTTTAAAATTTATTACAGTGAAATATGTTGTTATATCAACGCTACCGCATGTCATAATAAGTAACATGTTTAATTGGTCTAGCTACGCTCCGATATAGAATATAGCTATAGCAATTTACTAAGGAGATTATCATGCGTACCGAAACTGACTCACTGGGTCCATTGAACATTCCTCAAACTGCCTATTATGGGATTCACACGCAACGGGCATTGCACAATTTTCCAATTGCAACCCAAGTGACACACCCAGAGTTAATTCGCGCATTTTTGGAAATCAAACAAGCAGCAGCACAAACCAATGCCACATCCGGCAATTTAGATCGTTCTGTGGCCAAACATATCGTGCGGGCAACCAAGCAATTGCTCAGCCAACCGTTCAAACCAGAATTATTTCCAATTAGTGATATTCAAGGCGGTGCTGGGACGTCAACCAATATGAACGTCAATGAAGTCATCGCCAATGTCGCATTAGAACAAACTGGCCGGCTACGTGGTGACTATGCTTACATCCATCCCAACGACCACGTCAATATGGGTCAAAGTACCAACGACACATATCCTAGTGCGGGTAAAATCGCCCTGATCCGTCTCCTTGAACCATTATTTACTGAATTACTCGCCTTGATTGACGCGCTTGGTAACAAAGCGGATGAATTTTCAGCCACGTATAAAATGGGGCGTACCCAACTCCAAGACGCTGTCCCTATGACCTTGGGTAACAGTTTCCATGCCTGGTTAAAGCCGCTGCGGCGTGATGTTGAGCGTATTACCGCAGCACGTAATGCGCTCTATCTCTTAAATATGGGTGGCTCAGCCATCGGTTCTGGGATTAACGTCAGTTATCATTACCAAGTGCATATCGTACCTAATTTGGCTGGTATTACTAACTTACCTTTGGTACAAGCGCACGATCTCTTTGACGCAACCCAAAATCTAGATTGTTTTGTGGCACTCTCTGGCGCACTCAAAACCTTAGCCATGAACCTGTCAAAAATTTCTAACGACTTACGCCTCTTGAGTTCCGGACCCCGATCAGGGCTGTCGGAAATTAACCTACCGGCCCCACAGGCGGGCTCATCGATTATGCCCGGCAAAATCAATCCCGTTATTCCAGAGGTCGTTAACCAAGTGGCCTTTGAAATGTTTGGGTTTGATGCGACCGTGACAGCGGCCGCAGAGGCCGGTCAGTTAGAACTTAACGCCTTTGAACCGATTGTCTTTCGGTCACTGTTTGCCGGCATTGAGCATTTAACGGCAGCCATGCAAACTTTAAGGATCAACGCGATTGATGGCATTACAAGTAACAAGGCGCGCTTGTCTCAAGATATTGATCTTTCAACCAGCTTTGCCACGGCGATGGCACCCATTATCGGGTATCAAGAAGCGGCTAAAATTGCCAAGGAATCCCTACGCACCGGTAAATCACTCCGACAAATTGCGGAAAAGAAAAAACTCTTTACCACAGAGCAATTAACCCGTATTTTCCGCGTTGAAGATATCGTGATTAATGCGCGCACTCCTGAGCACGGCTTAGTCTTACACGCACCAAAATCATAAACCAAAGAAAAACCGACATACGTGATGTATGCCGGTTTTTTAAGATTGCCCCTGCTGGATTCGAACCAGCGCATAGCGGTACCAAAAACCGCTGCCTTACCGCTTGGCCAAGGGGCAATAGTTAATTTATTCAGCCGTTAACTATTAATCGGCTATGGGAGCGGTAGGATTCGAACCTACGAACCCGAAGGAACGGAGTTACAGTCCGTCGCGTTTAGCCAGACTTCGCTACACTCCCATGTC
This sequence comes from Leuconostoc garlicum, assembly GCF_001998805.1. NCBI lineage: Bacteria > Bacillati > Bacillota > Bacilli > Lactobacillales > Lactobacillaceae > Leuconostoc > Leuconostoc garlicum. The sequence goes on from NZ_CP016329.1 coordinate 385,204, forward strand.
TCAAACAACTATATTATAATAACAAATATTTGAGACCTTGACAACCCCTTTAGTGGATTTTTTTCCAATTTTGTTTAAATGAATCACGGAATAACCCAAAAGCAGTCCAAAGTGACACCACAATAATCAATAGTTTCAGCAATTGCACATCCATGCTCGTGAAGAACTTAGCCGCAACAATCACGCCAAGAATCCCACCAATCGTGACACCAGCAAAACCACGCCATGAAATTCGATCCATCTTAATCACATTCCAAGCCGTCGTTGGCATAATCAATGCGGCATCTAACATCATCACTGGAAAAGCAATCGCTGGGTTCACCCCCATCAGTGAGAAGAAAATCAATTCGGGCGCATAATTCCCCAGCCCCATTGTCATCAAAATGCCTACGCCAAGGTTAAACACGATACCTAAGACAAGCCACCAGCCATGCAACCCGTGCACTGTTAACGCGTTGTCCGCCCCTGGGTTAGTGATCATCCGGACGATCATAATCACAACTGCGATAAACAAGGCCGCAGACATCGCCCGCTGCACCGTTGGCGCATGCCAATTTTTCGTGACGTGTGTCCCCACGTACGCCCCCACAACAGCGGCAGTCGTCATCGGCAACAACGTACTTAATTCGACTTTCACTGCGGTGATGAAAAATAGCGCTTCGACCATGACCGGAATGGCATGCATCGCATTAAGCGTTCCTGGCAATTGCCGATCGTCATCAATGTAGTGCGTGGCCCGAAACGCTGCTGTCGTCGTGGCAAAAGAGCCTATTCCAAGCGTATCACCAAAATCAGTGATAAAACCGATCAACATACCCAGTCCGAAACGCTGAAAAATCGGCTTTTTTTGTTTCAAGTAGGCCCGGGCGATCAGCCCAATCATCAGCACCATCACCGTGATTAATAAAATTTGAATACTTAATAGGATTATTTTTTCATACATATTGTCTTACTCGTTTCAAAAAATCAATACACACTATTGTATCAAAGTTTAATCACGATTTCTTATGTCTTACGCGACTCATAACCCCAGCATCAAAAAAAACGCGCTGATTATGCGTCAGCACGTTGTCTCGTTGTTATCACATATTACCAAATTTGTACGCGTTCAGCCGGTGCCAACCACATCCCATCGCTTGGTTGCACGTTAAATGCCGCAAAGAAGGCATCAAAGTTCTTCACTTGGACATTCACCCGTAACTTCGCTGGACCATGTGGATCCGAGGCTGCTAGGAGCTGCATATATTCTGGTCGTGCCTTCATCCGCCAAATTGTGGCCCAACTTTCAAAGAAGTCAGTTGCAGAAAAGTCTGGTTCCTGCGCAGCTGCAGCTAGGGCCGCAGCCAAGCCACCCAAGTCCGCCACGTTTTCAGATACGGTTAACTTGCCGTTTACTTTAGCGCCATAGGAATCCAAACCGTCAAACTGGGCCACAACTCGATCCGTGCGCACCTTAAAGGCAGCAAAATCCTCGTCGGTCCACCAGTTCTTTAAACTCCCAAATTCATCAAATGACGCCCCGTTCGTATCAAACGCATGGGAAATTTCATGCGCAATCACCGCACCAATCCCACCGTAATTCGCTGATGACGATTGTGACAAACTATAAAATGGGGCTTGCAGAATCGCTGCCGGGAAAACAATTTGGTTTTGCTGTGGGTCATAGTAAGCATTCACCAGATGGGCTGGCATATGCCATTCGCTACGATCCACTGGTTGTTGCCATTGCGACCATTCATGGGCGATTTCAATTTGTCGAAACTGTAAGGCTGTTTCTAATAAAGTCGCACCTGGTTGGACAATTTTCTTGGCTAAGCGCGCCGGTAGCTGCTCCGGATAGCCAATATGTGGCACGATGGTATTTAATTTGGTAATGGCCTTTTCACGGGTTGCGGCGTTCAGCCAGTCATTTGCTTGTAGCCGTTGCTTAAACACAGCAATCATCTTGGCCACTTTGGCCTCAACATCAGCTTTGGCTGCTGGTGAGAACTTTTCTTGGGCGTAATAGTAACCAATCGCTTGATTAAACGGTTCAGCCGCCAAATAAAAGGCGGCTTTATCCGCCGGCATGGCCTCTGGCGCCCCCGTCAATTCACGCTGGTATTGACCACCCAGGACGCGCACGTCGTCCGATAAATAACGGGTAAAATTGTTAACAACCGAAACAATCAAGTGGGCTTGCAATAGTGGCCAAGCTTCTTCAGAAAAGAATTGATTAGCGGCCGCCCAGAAGCGTTCTTCGGGCACAATCACTTGATCTGGTGTCTGACCAATCAAAGCTGTTAAAATTGCGTCTAACGGCAATTCTGGGGCTAATTTGGTAAAGTCTGCCCAAGCATACGGATGATACAACTTCGCATACTCGTGCCCTTCTTCTTGGCTTAAAACGACCGCGGCCGCACGGGCATCAAAAGCCAGATAACGGTCAATCAAATCAGCCGTTTCTGCCTCAGAAAAGCCAAACTTTGGCAGTAAGGCTGTTTGCGCAGCCCGAAACTTCGCTAACAACGCTTGTCCTTGTTTATGATCGGGTGCGTAGTACGTCGTGTCTGGTAAGACCAAGTTGATCGCGCTAGCCCATAAAACATTTGTCCGGGCATCTTTAAAATCAGGCCCCACACCAAGTGGCAGCGCATTTGGCAAGCCTTGCTTTTCCAATTCGGCAATATGTTGCGCAAAATCAGCAAATGAGGTGTAACTTTGATATTGCTGCAACAACGCTTGCACAGGTTGGGTGCCTTGTTGTTCACGGGTGGCAAAATCAGTGGCTAAGCGATGATACGCAATAAATTGTGACAAAATTGGTGAGTCCGGTAAGTTTTTCCCTGCTTGCCAGTCCGCCGTAACCGTCAGTAACCACTTTTCAATCTCATCAGACAAGTCACTAAAACCACCTGTGCGTGGCTTATCGTTAGGAATCACTGCGGTCTTTTCCCAAGCGCCATTCACTGCGTCATAAAAATCATCTTGTTGTCGTACCATCTTTTACCACCTTTTTATTAGTAATTAATTACAATCATACACCAGTTATCGACTAAACGCACGTTATTATCATTTTTCTATCATAAAAAAGCTATAACAACTGATTAACAGTTGTTATAGCTTTTTTAATCCCTTAAACCTGTTGCGCTTTATATAGCGCTGCTTCTTCAGGTGTGGCCAACACAAAATGGCCTGGGTTCACTTCAATCATGTCACGTGTTTTACCGTCAGTTTCGATACTTGTATCGTATTCCAACGGTTGACGCGCCTTTTCCACTTCTGGATCAGGCACCGGAATGGCTGAAAGCAAACTCTTCGTATAAGGATGCAATGGGTGATTATAAACCGCGTCCGCAGACCCGATTTCAAGCAACTTACCCCAGTGCATGACCCCGATACGATCAGAAATATACTTCACCATTGACAAGTCGTGCGCGATGAAGAGATATGTCAGTGAATGCTTCTTCTGCAATTCCTTCATCAAATTCACAACTTGTGCTTGAATTGAGACGTCCAACGCAGAGATTGGCTCATCGGCAATGATAAACTTCGGATCAACCGCTAACGCACGGGCAATCCCAATACGTTGACGTTGGCCACCCGAAAATTCATGAGGATAACGGGTGGCATGATCTTTGTTCAAACCAACCAAATCCAACAATTCTTGCACTTTTTGGTCACGTTCAGCCTTTGAACGCGCCAGCTTGTTCACGTCAATTCCTTCAGCAATAATGTCACGCACTTTCATACGCCCATTTAAACTCGCCTGTGGATCTTGGAAAATCATTTGCGCATCCTTACGGAATTCCGCTAATTGCTTCCCCTTCAACTGCGTGACATCTTTTCCTTGGAATAAAATATCACCCGCCGTTTGTTCATAAATCTTTAAAATTGTGCGACCAATCGTGGTCTTACCAGAACCTGATTCACCAACCAGGCCAAAAATTTCACCTTCGTAAATGTCAAAGCTCACATGATCAATTGCGCGTACTTCATTGGCCTTGCCTTGGTTAAAATACAACTGCAGATCTCTTAGCTCAACTAACTTCTTTGGTGCTTCTTCAGTCATGATTAAGCCTCCTGTCCTTGCATTTCTTGCCAACGATCCCAACGCTTTTGAATTTGCGCTGGTGGCGTGACCTTTGGTGCACGTTCATCTAACAACCATGTGGCCGCATAGTGCGTGTCACTCACTTTGAAGAATGGTGGTTCTTCTTTCAAATCAATCGCTAAGGCGTAAGCATTACGCGGTGCGAATGCATCACCCTTAGGTGGTTCCAACAAATCTGGTGGTGTGCCTGGAATGGCTTCTAACGTCCCAACTTCGGTATCAGTTGTTGGCATTGAATTGAGCAAGCCCCATGTGTAAGGATGTTGTGGATTAAAGAAGATTTCATCCACGGTACCATATTCCACAATCTTACCCGCATACATCACGGCAACACGATCAGCCATACCAGCCACAACACCCAAATCGTGAGTGATGAAAATAATTGAACTTGATGTTTCACGTTGCAATTTTTTCATCAATGTCAAAATTTGCGCTTGAATCGTCACATCCAAAGCAGTCGTCGGCTCGTCGGCAATCAAAATTTCCGGATCAGCAGCCAACGCAATGGCGACCACGGCACGTTGCCGCATCCCACCAGACCATTGGTGTGGGTAATCGTTGATGTGTTCTTCGGCGTTAGGAATCCCAACCCCTTTCATCAACTCCAACGCGCGCGCTAGCGCGTCTTCTTTTTTCATCTCACGATGCTTCATGAGTGGTTCAGCAATCTGCATCCCAATCTTCATCGTTGGATCCAAACTTGTCATTGGATCTTGGAAAATCATAGCAATTTCGTTACCACGCACTGATTGCCATTCTTCTTCTGTCAAATCGAGCAAATTACGGTCTTTAAACAACAGGCGTGAATTATCAGGAATGCTAGCATTCTTGGCGTTCAAACCCATCAACGTCTTAGTCGTTACTGACTTACCAGACCCTGATTCACCAACAATCGCTAACGTTTCGCCCTTGTTTAGGTCAAACGATACATCACGAATCGCTTGCACTGTCCCAGCATACGTGTTGAAGTTCACGTGCAAATTTTCAACTCTTAATATCGGATTACTCATTCTCTTGCACACCTCTTAATCTTCACTCGCACGTGGGTCAAATGCATCACGCAAGCCATCACCCAACAAGATGAAGGCCAACGAGATCAATACCAACACGGCTGAAGGAATTAATACTTGATAAGGATAGAATTGCAACATTGATTGCGCATCCGCAATCAATGATCCCAATGATGCTGTCGGTGGCTTCACACCCAAGTTAATGGCTGACAAAACCGCTTCGAACATAATCGCACTTGGCACAGTCATCATGATTTGCACAATGATCGTACCGGCCATGTTTGGAATCAAATGCTTCACCGCAATTTTAAATGAGCTTTCACCTAATGACTTTGCAGCCAATACATAATCACGTTCTTTTAAGGACAACGTCATGTTACGGACTTGACGCGCCATGCCTAACCAACCAGTCATGGCAATTGCCAAGATGATTGAGGCAATACCACTACCAAACAACAAACCAAGCATTGTCACGATAATCAAGTTTGGAATTGATGACAAGATTTCAATGATACGTTGCATCGCGTTATCAACCCAGCCGCCTTTCCAGCCAGAGAAGACACCATATGCCACACCAATGACCAAGTCAATGAATGTTGCCACAATGGCCACTAACAATGAAATACGCAACCCAACAGTGACACGCTTTGCCATTGAACGACCAATGTTATCCGTACCTAAGATAAACTTTTCCCCATCCGGCACGCCTTGTTCGCTATAAGCGTTCGTCGTCGTCGTGTCGCCAGGCGCCTTGATCTCACCATCCCAACCAGGAATTGGTAAACCAGAGTTTGGTGGTAAGTTCTTGTACACACCAACTTTATCAGAATTAAATGAATTGGCTGCCTTTTGTGGGACGAAAATATTCGATAACACGGCAAAAGCCAAAATAATAATTAAAAACCACATGGATACAACCGCAAGCTTGTTAAGCTTGAGGCGACGCCAAGCATCTTGCCAAAATGACAAGGCTGGCTTTGAAATATGTTCGTTGGCATCAGAGCTTTGTGCGCCAACGATGACAAAATCTTCAGTATTTGCTGCCATCATAAGCCTCCTTATTGCAAACGAACACGTGGATCAACGATCGCCGTGAGCACATCCGTAATCAAAATCATCAACATCAACATTGCCGCATAGACAATGGTTGTGCCCATGATAACCGGAAAGTCTTTTGATGGAATAGACAACACGAACTGTTGCCCAATACCAGGAATCGAAAAGATTTGTTCAATCAATGTTGATCCCGTTAACAAACCAGCCGCCATTGGCCCAATCAATGTCAAAACTGGAATCATTGAGTTACGGTAAGCGTGCTTGTTAACGATTTCCTTCTCACTCAACCCTTTGGCCTTCGCCAATTGCACATAATCAGAACTCAATGATTCAATCATTTCTGAACGCACAAAGCGTGTTGTAATCGCTGCTGGACTCACTGCCAAAGCAATTGTTGGCAAAATCGTTTGTGAGAATGAATCACCCCAACCAGAAACGGGGAAAAGTGGCCACTTGAAGCCAAAGAGGTACACGAGGACAATTCCCAAAATGAAACTTGGCACTGAAATACCTAACGTTGACAAAATACCCAATGTACCATCAATTTTATTGTTCTTGTTACGTGCTGACACAGCACCCATAATCAAACCAGCAATCACACCGACAACCAAGGCTTGCGCCCCAAGTGCTGCCGAAACAGGTAATCGTTGCCCAATCAACATGCTAACCGGTTGGTTTTGATATTGGAATGAAATACCAAAATCACCATGTGCGACCCCAACCAAATAATTCAGATATTGTTGCCACAATGGCAAATCTAGCCCATAGGTTGTCTTCAACTGCGCCAAAGCTTCTGGCGTCAGCTTCGGGTTGTTAAACGGCGTTCCTGGCATGATTTGCATCAAGAAGAACGTCGCTGTAATGACTAGAAATAGCGTGAAGACGAGCCAACCTAGTCTTTTGAGAATATATTTCCACATAATTATGATTTCCTATAATGAACAAAATAAGAATTAACTTGCGTCAATCCTTATTTGTTATTGCGTATATTTTAATGATACCAGCTTTTACTTCTTAACGGCGAATTTCCAGTCTTGGTTCAATCCTGTTGAGTTGAAGATGATACCTGTCACCTTAGGATTTTGAAGTGAGTAACCTGAACGGAAGTAAAGTGGGTTAAAGTTGCTGTCCTTGAACAAGTCAGCTTCAGCCGCCTTATAGTCGTTATCACGTGCTTCTTGCTTCAAAGCGTCAGTTGTTTCGGCCTTGTTAACCGCGTCTGTATAAGGCACGTTCTTGAATTGACCGTGGTTGTATGAAGCACCATCCTTGAACAAGTCATAGAATGTTGAGCCTTCAGGATAGTCACCACCCCAAAGTGAAACAACAATGTCAAAGTTTTGTGTTTGTGAATCCTTCAAACGTTGTTGGAATGGCACAAACTTTTCTTCGACCTTAAGACCAGGCAAAGCCTTTTCCCATGAACCTTGGAGATAATCCAATGTTGTCTTAGCAGCTGGTGAGTCAGCATCTGACGTGATTGTCAATGTAGCATTTGATGCACCAACTTCTTGCAAACCTTGCTTGAACAATTCAGCGGCCTTTTGAGGATCATATGTGTAACCAGGCGCAACATACTTGGCCAAGTCTTCACCAGTAGCTGTCTTAGCCAAACCAGTTGGGACCAAACCAGTAGCTGGTGATGAAATACCAGCAGTTACTTGATCAGTCAATTCCTTACGGTTAGTTGCCAAGTTCAAAGCTTCACGGATCTTAGCGTTAGCCAAGAACTTGTTCTTACCTGTTTGGTTATATTCCAAATAAGCTGTTGTGGCTTCCGGTGTCTTCACGACATCCTTGTTGTTCTTGTTGGCCTTGTACAATTCTGGTGTGTTTGAAATTGAAACACGATCAATCTTACCTTGCTTGTACAATTGTACAGCTGTTTCAGGCTTTTGAACCACTTGCACGTCAATTTCTTTTGTCTTGACGTTCTTAGCATCCCAGTAGTTGTCGTTCTTCACCAGCTTGAACGTGTTGTTTGTACCGTTCCAACCTTGAACCTTATAAGGACCAGAGTACAATGCTGTATCTGAAGTTGTCGCGTACTTCTTGCCTTCCTTGTTCACAAAGCTTTCCTTTTGTGGCATGAAGTTCGCAAACGTCAACAAGTATTCAAATTGTGGCATTGGGCGTTCCAACTTGAATGTCAACGTGTTGCCCTTAGCAGTGACACCAAGTGAATCAACAGCGGCCTTACCAGCTGCAATCTTATCAGCGTTTTCAACACCAGATGCTAAGTAAGCATATTGTGACGCTGTCTTTGGATTCACGATACGTTGCCAAGTGTAAACGAAGTCTTGGGCTGTCAACTTTGAACCGTCAGACCACTTCAAGCCATCCTTCAATTCAACGGTATAAGTCAAACCATCGTCAGAGTGCTTAACTGACTTCGCCAATTCAAGTTGTGGCTTACCTTTGGCATCCACACGCATCAAGTTGGCACCAGAGTTACCAATGATCGTACCTGAGTACGTATCAGTATTCTTAGAAATGTCCAATGTTTGAATAGGTGTTGGCAATTGGAATGACAAGTTCTTGCTATTATCTGATGAACCGCCCCAAAGACCAGCAGCACGTGTACCACCACCGACAACGACTACAGCAGCCGCTCCAAGGGCTACCTTCTTCCATGTTTCCATAGCATATATCCTCCCGAGATATAAAGGTTTGTGTTTTAAATTCTTTATTAACAGATATTAGTATACCATGTGCTTTTCTCATGTACAACTAATTATTTGTTATTTTTTTGAAATAATGGGTTTTAACACATTTTTATGAGATTACATCCATAAATAACTGTCCGAAATTAAAGACAACCGTTACGCTAATTTACGATCAGCCCAGCGTGCGACTAATGACAGACCGTAATTCAAGACGAAGTAGACCAGCGTAATCACAATCAATACTGGAATAATATACGTCGAGTTCTGCGCATAAACAATCTGGCCACGATACATCAATTCGGCCAACACAATTCCCATTGCCAAACTGGTATCCTTCACCAATGAAATCAATTGTGAAATAATTGGTGGAATCATTTTCTTATAAGCTTGTGGCAAAATGATATAAATCATCGTTTGCATATTACTCAAGCCGTTCGCACGCGCACCTTCAAATTGGCCAATATCAACTGATTCCAAGCCACCACGCACAATTTCAGCCAACATCGCTGATTCAAACGTACTCATCGCAATGATTGTGGCCCAAAAGACTGATAAGTGAATCCCAATCTTTGGCAACGCAAAGTAAACAAAGAAAATAATTAACAATAGTGGCAAATTACGAATCACGTTATTGATTGTGCCGACAAATTTTGAAAAATAAGGAATACGTTCAAATTGAATAATTCCAACAATTGAACCAAAAATTAAACTCAAAATAACTGAAATGAGAGATACGCCAACCGTGATCCCCAGTCCGCCTAATAGATACGTCACATTTTGTGGTGTAAAGGCACTAAAAAATCCTAATGTCGCCATAATTCCTCCTTACGCTGCCTGCTTGAGCTTACGCTCAAGGTGCTGCATATAGTAACTCAACGGTAAGGTAATAATGAGATATAAGATACCGACAATGATATAGGTTCCAAACGTTTCAAACGTATTGGCTGCAATCATGTTACCTTGATACATCAAGTCCAAACCACCGACAAAGGCTAAAATAGATGAGTTTTTAACCAAATTGATAAATTGGTTACCCAGTGATGGTAAGGCCACGCGGAACGCCTGTGGCAAAACAATATGGCGCATGGCTTGTGCAAATGACAACCCATTTGCACGTGCACCTTCCATTTGCCCACCATTAACCGCCAAAATACCCGCACGGACAGTTTCAGCAATAAACGCTGATGTATACAACATCAACGCGACAGTTCCTGAAACAAAACCACTCATTTTAACGTACTGTGATACGACCAAGAAAAAGAAGAACGTAATTACCAAAAGTGGGATATTTCGGAAAACTTGGACATAAATATTACCAATGCGACGGACCCACGCCTGTGGCATCACTTGCATTACCGCAAACACCGTTCCCAAAATCAAGGAACCCACCAGTGCAATCACACTCGATAGTAACGTGTAACCAAAGCCCTGCATCAAAGTTGGAAAATTATTCTGAAACAATTCAATCATCACTTCGCCTCCAAACTGTGCCAGTCAAGACCAGGAACATCACTGAACCACTTTTTAATTAACGCGTTGTAGACACCATTCTTTTTGATCGTTGCTAATGCCTTATTGGCTTCGCGAATCATTGGGCCTTGATCATTATCAAAGGCAATCCCGTAAGGCCCATGCGTAAATGTACCACCAGCAATGTGATACTCTGGGTTTTCAGTTGCAAAACCATACAAGATCGCGTTATCAGTTGACATCGCTTGCCCTTGACCACTCTTCAACGCTTGCATACCTGTGGCGTAGTCTTGCACTGCCAAAACCTTTGCCTTAGGCGCAAACTTCTTAATTTCAGTCGCAGCAGTTGTCCCCACGACCACAATAATCGTGTACTTTGAATCATTCATATCTTGAACAGAGTGAATGCCAGAGTCTTTTTTCACCAAGATTGATTGTCCGGCGTCAAAATATGGCTTAGTAAAGTCAATAATCTTTTCACGTTCTGGCGTAATTGTCATCGTTGAGACAGAGCCATCAATATTGGTGTTCTTCAACAGCTGCATCTTAGAAGATGCTGATACTGGGATAAATTGTGCTGACATTGGCACGCCAGTTTGTTTTGAAATTTGCACCGTCAAGGCTTTGGCAATATCGACGTCAAAGCCTTCTGGTGTCCCTGTTTTGGTATTCATCAGACCAAATAACTTGGTATCTGCTTTAACACCCCAGACAATACGACCCAGTCGTTCAACACGCGCCAACGTGTCTTCATGTTCTGAATTTTTCTTAGCTGTGGCTGTTGCCCACATTAAACCGAGGACAATAACGGCAGCTAAAACAATTGTTGCAATAATGCCAAATTGTCGTTTTTTAGCTTTTTCCATAATTTACTGTGCGTTCAGATTACTCTTAAACGCCCCTCCTCTATTCTTAATGATGTTCAACTTGGCTCAAGAACTTCTTGGCACGTGCTTCCTTTGGATTATCAAAGAATGCCTGAGTCGTGCTGTCTTCCAAAATTTGCCCATCAGCCATGAAGATCACGCGATCAGCCACCGCCTTGGCAAAGCTCATTTCGTGTGTCACGACAAGCATTGTCATAGATGAATCCTTGGCAATATCTCGCATAACATCCAACACATCACCGATCATTTCTGGATCCAATGCTGAAGTTGGTTCATCAAACAGCAGGGCTTTTGGCTTCATCGCCAGTGAACGCGCAATGGCCACACGTTGCTTTTGACCACCAGACAATTCAGATGGCATATTCGCTGCTTTGTCGGCCAAACCAACTTTTTCCAGCAACTCCATCGCAATTTTTTTGTTTTCCGCTTCATCACGCTTCAACACCAAACGCGGTGCCAGCATGATATTTTCTAATGTTGATTTATTGTTATATAAATTGAAATGCTGGAACACCATCCCAACATTCTTACGGATACGGTTCATATCCGTTTTTGGATCGTGTAGATCAAAGTCATTGACCAGCAACTGACCTTCTTGAATTTCTTCCAATCCATTGATTGTCCGAATCAACGTTGACTTTCCTGACCCAGATGGGCCAATCAACACAACAGTCTCACCTTCATCAATCTTCAAATTGATATTTTTTAATGCGTGAAAGTTGCCATAGTACTTCTCAACATTTTTGAATTCAATCATTGACATGAATAAATTTCTCCTTTTTCTCGCAAGTGCTTTAACGCGGCACACGGTCCCGATACAAAAAAGGACGATTATCGTGCAATACGCAGGCATATTACACGATTCGCCCCAGTCTGCTCATACTTCTATTCTACGTGTCACCCGACATTTTAAATTAATCCATGGCAGGAAACGTGACATAAAAAATGTGAGTTTCTTAACATTACACCCGGTCAACTAACTGCCGTCTCATCATCTGTCATCCCTTGCAAACGATATAGGTTATAGTAACGGCCGCGTTGCGCCAGTAACGCATCATGCGTCCCCCGCTCGACCACTTCGCCTTTATCTAACACGAGAATTAAGTCAGCATCCTTGATGGTCGACAAGCGGTGCGCAATCGCAATTGTTGTCCGATTCTGGCGCATTTTCCGGAGTGATTGTTGAATCAATACTTCCGTCTCTGTGTCCACATTGGCGGTCGCTTCATCTAAAATCAAAATTTTTGGATCTTTAACAATCGTTCGGGCAAAACTAATCAACTGCTTTTCCCCAGCTGAGAAGCCTGAACCGCCTTCTTGTACTTTGGCATGATATTGACCGTCCAGCTCATCAATAAAACTATCTGCCCCAACGAATTCAGCAGCCTTAATAATTTGGTCGTCGGTAATCGTGTTATCATACATCCGAATGTTAGAGGCGACATCCCCATAAAACATAAACGGTTCTTGCAACACCAAGCCCATTTTTTGACGCAAATCAACGGGATCAATATCCCGAATATCCTGCCCATCGAGCAAAATTTCCCCACTTTGAAAATCGTAAAAGCGCATCAATGTGTTAATCGTTGATGATTTACCGGAACCGGTATGACCAACCAAGGCCACGGTATCGCCAGGATTCGCTGTAAAGGTCAAATCCTTTAAGATGGGGTGTTGTCCATCATAACTAAAGTTGACATGCTTAAATTCAATTTTCCCTTGGGTAATTTGCTTATCTGCGCCTGGATTTTGCGCTGGAGCATACGTGTCATCATCCAAAATACCCAAAACACGATAACCAGAAACCAAGCCTTCTTGGAAAGGACTAAACAAATTCATCACATTTTCTAATGGACTAAAAATATTATTTAAATAGGTAGTAAACGCATAAATCACCCCAGCTGAAACGGCAGTGGTCATCGACAAAACCCCGAAGTACCAGAGGACCAGCACCATTGCGCCCCCCAACATTAAATCAATCATCGGCTCTAATAACAACGCATCAGCTTTAATCATTTTAAAACGCGCATTGAAATATTCACCGTTGACCTTGGCAAAGGCCTTTTTAAACCGATCTTCTTGGTAAAATTCTTGAATAACATCAATTCCGGTAATACTTTCGGCAATTTTAGCATTCAAATGTGAGAGCCGTTCACGCATATGACGGAAAAGACTCGATGAGAAACGCTGGTATAATACCACCGAAATGACAATAAACGGCACCACAACTAGCATCAACAACGTGGCTTTCACACTCACCGTCAGCATCCCGATATAAGCACCAATCATGCTCATCACCACAAAGGTTAATTCCACGAAAAAGCGCCAAAAATCCGCTAATGAAGCCGTATCATTGTTCACGCGCGTCACCAAAGATCCCGCCGGCACGCGATCAAAGAAACGCATCCCTAAGGTGTGCAACTTCTCAAAGACCTTGACGCGAATATCTTCTAACGCATATTCTGCGGCCACCGTGAAATAATAGGCATTCAGACCATCCGTAATAGCTTGACAGACCCGAATAGCGGCGACCAACAGGGCAAAGCTCCACATGATTTGGATGGTGATATTGTCCCCTTGATGCAGGTAAGTCGTCATATAGTAAGCAATCACACGTGGTGCGGCTGCTTGCAAGAGCGCAAAGACACCACCAATTGCAAGGGCGACAAAAAACATCTGGCGAAAGGGCTTTGCTTGTTTCATCAACGTGGTAATCACCCGAATTTGTGTTTTGAGCGGAATACTTTTCGCCCAGACTGATTCATTATTTTCAGACATCAGCGCCCGCCTTTCCATCTAATTTTTCTTCTAATTCTGTTGCTAATTGTTGTTGGCGATACATCTCGGCATACCAGCCGTCTCTGGCCATTAACTCGGCATGCGTGCCGCGTTCTTTAATACGGCCTTGGTCAAACACAATAATCTCATCGGCATTCATCACCGAACTCATCCGATGCGCGGTAATAATTGTCGTTTTCCCTTGGCGATCGGCCTTCAAGGCTTGTAAGATTTGCTTTTCCGTCCGTGCATCAACGGCTGACAAGGCATCATCTAAAATTAAAATTTCCGGATCAATGATTAACGCACGCGCAATCGCCAAACGTTGCTTTTGACCACCAGACAAGCTCACCCCGTGCTCGCCAACTTCGGTGTCGTAACCAGCTGGCAACGCTAAGACATCTTCATGAAAGGCGGCTTTTTTAGCGGCGGCTTCGACCACCGCTTGTGTTTCATCAATATTGGCAAACCGAATATTGTCACGAATCGTTGTCGAGAATAGGAAGTTTTCTTGCGCCACATAACCAATCGCGCGTAAATACGCCGCAAAAGTGTAATCCTTAATGTCCGTACCACCCACTTTAATCGTGCCTTGATAGTCATCAAATTGCCGCAATAACAACTTCAATAATGTGGTTTTTCCTGAACCAACACGCCCGACAATGCCCAAAGTTTCACCGGCTTTAACTGTAAAGTTAATGTGCTCTAAGGCCAAATTCGCCTCGTCATCATCAGGATAACTAAACGCGGTCACGTCAATGACCAAGTCACCCGTTGCCCGTGTCGTGACCGCATCTGGCTTTTCGACCACCGCAGATTTTTCAGACAAAATGTTTTGGACACGAATATATGACGCATTTCCACGTTCCAAGACGTTAAATAACTGCCCCAAACCAAACATTGGCCAAACTAATAAACCAAGATAAGTCGAAAATGAGACCAGTTGCCCAATCGTAATGGCTTGATTGACGACCAACGAGCCACCATAGGTAATCATAATCACATAACTAATGGTCATGATCAGTGTTGCCATTGGGCCAAACATTGCGTCAATGCGAGCAACCCGCTTATTGATTTGAATCGTTTCTTGCACTTGCGCCTCAAAAGCAGCGGCATCTTGTTGTTCTTGACCCAAAGTCTTAATAGCTTTAATCCCAGCAATTGATTCTTGGGATTTGTTAGATAAGCGGGAAAAGGCTTCTTGCGACGCCGTAAACGCCGCACGAATTTTCGGCGATAAGTAACGCACACCGATAATCAACAAGGGTAAAGGCAAAATACCAATTAACGTTAAACGCCAATCAACCACCAGAATCATCGAGGCCACCGTGAAAATAATCACCACCACAGAGTCAACCAACATTAAAATACCACCCGACGCCACACGCTGGATCGCTGATAAATCGTTGGATGCGTGCGCCATTAAATCACCCGTGCGATGCCGTTGATAAAACGTGGTATCCATCGCCATGTAATGGTCGAAAAGCTGTTGCCGTAATGTTTTTTCTAGTAACGCTGATCCCTGAAAAATGTGGGTAATCCACGCGTAGCGAAAACCATACATTAAGAGCGCAAACAACAAAATCCCACCAGCATAAAACACCAGCCCCTCAAATGTTAATTCTCGGCGTACAACTTTATCCGTGAATTGCCCAATCAGTGCCGGTGACACCATTTGTGAAATTTCTGTTAAGAATAAAAAAGACAACCCTAAAATATAAAGCCGTTGATGCGCTTTAAAAAACCACATCAATTTTCCAAAAATACTCATGTACACCTCCCTTTTTAACCATTGTTATATTATTTAATCGTCATTTTTCACATAACAACATCATAAAAGGCATTATAACACACTATTTTATGAGAAAAAAATCACGTTTAAACCTGCTACAATGACCCACAAAATGCCAAATAGCACCTGTCGCCGTTTGTGCAAGCTCATCACCCCAGCAAACTCGCGCAAAAAGGCCGGTATGCGATGCTGCCAAACCGACACTCCACCACGACCACGCGCTGAAATGCCTAGTGTTTGCGCAATCAATGCACCCCGAAAAACGTGGTAATCACTCGTATAAAACGTTAACGGTTGCCCATCAAGCAAAGCCGCACTATAACGAAAATTTTGAATGGTATTCCGTGACTGATCTTCTAATCGTGTTTGCGCCAGCGGGACACCATAGCGCAAAACGGCATGTTCCCGCATCGCTGCAGCCTCACTCCGTTGCTGATCGTCACCTTGTCCACCCGAAAATACGATAATCGGGAAAGGGGTCATTTTTTGAGCATCTAACACCGCTGCTCGGATACGCGCATCCACGATTTTACCAACGTGATAGCCATCCGCTAAACCACCGCCTAACACCACAAGCGGGCCAACTTTAGGTGGCCGGCTGACAATCCCATAAGCCACACTGCTGATTAAAAAGCGACTAAACTGCCAGACAAAATAAAACAGCAACCACGGCGCAGCCAGCCGCCACAATGACCACGGGGATAACAAAACTAAACTGATTAAATAGCCACCAATAATGCCTGGTACCAGTAACCGCCGTGATTTTTTCCAACTGTACCACGCAATGCTCAGCATTAAAATAATACCCATGAGTACAGCTATACTGTAGCTCCCGAAACGAATAGCTTGCCAGCTGGCTGGCGATAAGTTGAGCCAATGTTGACACAATAAAATCACACTCAATACAATAAAAACCCCATACGTACCGATTGTCATCGTCGCGGGGTTTTTCTGCAATTGGTAGCCAAGCGCTACCAATAATAATCCAATTGTTACAAGATAAATGAGGGTTATCATAGCCTTATTGTATCACGTTACGCTGTCGTAAATGGATTTGTTGCTGTATCTGGGACGCGCACTAAGTCAAGCGCCACCAATCGTTCAGCAATTTGCACAGTGTTCCAGGCCGCCCCTTTGAGGAGGTTATCTGACACGACCCACATATGGAAAGCATCGTCAACTTCCAAATCTGGCCGGACACGACCGACAAATGTCTCGCGCTTGCCCGCCGCATTAACCGGTTGCGGATAAAGTTGCTCGGCTGGATTATCTTCCAGCACGACCCCTGGTGCTTGGCTTAAGACTTGTTGAATTCCCTGTGCCGTGGCCCCAGTACCAGCCGCTGTTTCAAAGTAAACCGTTTCCCCATGTCCAATTGGCACCGGCACACGCACAGCCGTGCCAGTCACTTTCACGTCACGGGAATCCTTATCACCAAACATAATTTTCTTGGTTTCGTGAATCATTTTCCATTCTTCATGGGTGTACCCATCATCTTCAAATACATCAATTTGGGGCAGTAAATTGTAGGCTAATGGATAGTGCTTAGCCGCACCACGGACTGGCAAAACGGATGCCGTGACCGGTTCACCGGCGTTATAAGCCGTTGTTTGCGCGACTAATTCATCCCAACCTAATTGGCCTGCCCCAGAGGCAGCTTGATACGTTGACACAATCACCCGCTCTAGACCATAGGCTTGGCGAATGGGTTCCAAGGCCACTACCATTTGAATGGTTGAGCAATTTGGATTGGCAATAATGCCTTGATGCGTTTGCAAAGCGGCTTCATTGACTTCTGGTACCACCAGCGGCACGTCATCATGCATGCGCCAATAACTTGAATTATCGACAACAACGGCACCGCGCTTAACTGCCTCAGGCGCAAAGCGCTTTGAAACTGAGCCGCCGCCTGATGCTAAGACCAAATCAACACCGTCAAAACTTTCTGGCGTGGCTTCTTCAACCGTCACTGGTTCGCCTTTAAACATTAAAGTCGTGCCAGCCGAACGTGCTGAAGCCAATAACTTAATTTGACCAACCGGAATCGTTGATTGTTCCAATTGTGATAGCAAACGTGTGCCAACTGCGCCAGTGGCGCCCAAAATTGCCACATGATAAGTTTTTTCTGTCATTTTGTTCTCCTCAATGTTAAGTTTGTTACGCTGTGTGTCCTAATCGACAAGTACGCGGTGCAAGCGATCTTGCATCCCAGTCATGATTTCCCAAGGGGCCAAGCCCGCGTGTTGGGCGACATCTTCCAAAGTATTTTCTAACCCACCATCACGACCAATGAGGGTCACTTTTGTTCCCACAGGATATTCTCGTGGTAAGCGAATCATCATTTGATCCATGGCGATTTGACCAACAATGGGTGCGTATTGCCCATCAACAATCACGTTAAAGCCGGTGAGCTTACGCAACCACCCGTCGCCATAGCCAATTGGCACTGTGCCAATCCATTCGTCGCCCGTCGTGGTGTATTTGTGGGAATAACTAATGCCTTCACCCGCCGGCAGTTGCTTCACAAAGTTGATTTCACTACGCAAAGCCATGACTGGCTGCAACTCATGGCCATCGGCCAATTCGCCACGGGAAGGTTCCACGCCATACAGGACTGTCCCCACGCGAATGACGTCGTGTGGGACTTCGTCAGCGTGATACATGGCAGCCCCAGAGTTGGCGACGTGATAGTATTCTGGTTCCGGTAAGCCATCAGTTAGCGCATG
Source organism: Leuconostoc garlicum (assembly GCF_001998805.1). Taxonomy (NCBI): domain Bacteria; kingdom Bacillati; phylum Bacillota; class Bacilli; order Lactobacillales; family Lactobacillaceae; genus Leuconostoc; species Leuconostoc garlicum. Next base: position 403,682 of record NZ_CP016329.1, read on the forward strand.
CCAACGCGCCAGTTGCATCTCAAAATAATCAGTATTAGCCGAATCGGACTCGGCAAAATGCGTCGCTAAGCCAACATAGTCAAATAAATCATGATGTGCTTGGACATAAGCAATGGCTTCGGCCAGCGCTGCACGATCACGGAAACCAATTCGTCCCATTCCCGTATCAACCCCTAACGAGACATGCAAACGTTGTTCACCGGACAAATAAGTCGCCGCCTCTTTTAACCAATCAAGCGACACAACCGTAGCCATAATATGTTGGACAGCCATTAATTCCGCATATTCTGCTGGTGAAATCCCTAAAATTAAAATTGGTGCCGTCAATCGCTCATGGCGTAAGGCCAAAGCTTCATCAATAATGGCTACCGCTAAGCCGTAGACACCACCCGCGACAGCTGCTTTAGACGTTGGGATTAACCCCAAGCCGTAGGCATTAGATTTAACAGCCAAAAAGATTTTGTCTGCGCCTGATGTTTGCTTCACGACGGCGACATTATTTTTTAAAGCTTTTTGTGATATTTCAATTTGTGTTGGCCTTGTAATTGCCTCTACCATAGTCACACCTTTTTCTCATAAAATAAAAATCCGTGGCTGCTAGGGGGGCAGTCACGGATCGCAATAAAAAACGCTTATCTCCGTCATAGCACCCCGCATCCGCGACAGTCCATTGGCTCTTAACCAATGGCCCAGCTAACTGACATGATAGTGTCAGTGCTTCGGCCATATCCCCTTTTACTTGTTTCAGCGTATCTATCAATACTCCACAAGTGACTCTTGTCTACGGCAACCTCTATGATTTTCTCATTGTTTTTATTCTATTCTAATACTTTTATTTTGTCAAATGCATTTAAAATGACTGTTTTAACCACTGTCGGTCTCCAGTGGCCAGTCATCCTAGTTAAGCTCACCCAAGGACATTACTGGCAGTTCCGTACGTACACTGATTTGATTAGCCAATGTTGTCTTCCCACTACCCACAGGACCAATAATTCTAATTTTCATGCGCACACCGCAATGCCACCTGACAGAAGACATCTGAATCATCGTTGATTAGGATATGTTCCACACTCACTGACACAATGGTCGTCATGATTGTCAGTGGTGTTTGACCCAATGCTACGATTAACTGTTGCGCCTGCTCTGGTGTCACACCTTGTGCAATTGTCATGTGGGGTATATAGGGGATATCTTGTCGCAGATGGGCAGCAAATATTGGTGCCTGATATAACGCATCATGCATAGCCGTAATTATGGCAGCGCCTTGATCAATAACTAGCCAAACGTACCCATTGTCAGGCTCACCAGCAACTCGGTTCAATGTGATATCAAACGCCGAAAAACGCTGCATCACATCCGTGACAACCTGTATCACTGTATCGTCTGAACTGTCACTCTCAAAAGGAAAAACCAGTGAGATGTGTGGCGCAACATGCTGATACAGCGTATCATACCGTTGTCTCACGTCATGGACAAGGTCATGATTAATACGTGGTAATAATAAAATTGATCGCAATCCCATCACATTTCCCGTCCTGTTCGTTATGATGAACCATTCAACATTAAAAATTGACTTTGGTTACTTCGCCACTCAACAAAGCATGTGAACTACCACTATCATCAACTAGTAGTAATTCTCCACGTTGCCCAACCCCAACAATTTTACCAGTGATAACGGTTTGCCCAACTTGTACTGACACGTAACGGCCTGTTAAATAAGCATGTGCTTGATAATAGGCAAGATGTTGCCCTTGTTGATAACCCGCAAAGTCGGCTTGCAAGGCTGTGAAAATCTGACGGACCAACACATTTTTATCCACATCAACGTCAAGTGCCCCAATTTTATCCCGCAGTTCGGGTGGCACAACCGTGGCTAAAATATTCAAACCAACGCCAATACTGACTTGCGTGAGCTGACCTGCGGTCAGAATGCCCTCGGCAAGAATGCCGGCAATTTTGCGATCCTGATAATATAAATCATTCACCCACTTCATAGCTACTTGAATACCAGTCACTTCAAAAATGACCTGCGCAATCGTTGCGGCCACGCCAGTGGTCAATAGTCCGGCATCAAAATTACCAGTTGGCACGTCAAAAACAAACGTCATATACACACCGCTCCCTCGCGGTGAGAAGAATTGGCGCCCAAATTTCCCGTACCCAGCCGTTTGTTGATTGGCAACCACAGCAAAAGGCCGAGCCACGCCTGCGTTCAGCATGTCTCGACCTTTTATCATTGTTGACGCAACCACATCAAAAACTGTCATGTTTTTCGGCATGTTGTTTTGTGTCAGTAGTTGCACCATACTAATCTGTTTCTTTCTTATAGGATAGCGCCGCAACGTTTAATTCACGGTCACCAAAGCCCTTTGTAAAGCTCACTTCGTGGGAAACGATAATGACATTTCCTGGGAACTTATCAATCGCTGCCCGTAGGGCATTTTTCGTCCCTTCATCCAAATGGTTGGTTGGCTCATCTAAAATCAAGAAATTACTTGGTTTCATTTCCATAATGGCCAACTTCACTTTTGTCTGCTCACCACCAGAAAGTTGTTGCAGCGGCTTTTGCGCGTTTTCAGCGTTAATCCCTGCCGCAGCCAATCGTGTCCGCAACGCCTTTGGTTCTAGCGTTGGGAAACGATCTTGCATTTCTTGTAATGGCGTCTTTGTGTCATCATCCCATGCCAAGTCTTGGTCGAAGTAGTTAACGACGGCAGATGGTGAGAATTCAGCTGTCCCGTGTAAGGCAGGAATCACACCGAGAATTGACTTAATCAATGTCGACTTACCAGCCCCGTTGAACCCTTTAAAGACAATCTTTTGTCCCGTTGTCACTGAGAAAGTTACTGGCTCCAAGACTGGGGTCACGTAACCAACGGACAAATCATTAACTGTCAATGCGTTGGCAGATTGTGAGTTCACATAAGGGAAATTGAATTTTGCTTGTAATGTTTCTGACGGTGGATCAATCTTTTCCATGCGCGCCAGCATCTTTTCACGTGACTTCGCTTGCTTTGAAGTTGAGGCCCGCGCCTTGTTCTTGGCGATGAACTTTTGGGCTTTTTCAATTTCGCCCTGTTGCTTTTCATATTGACGCAACTGTTGTTCCGTACGCTCTTCTTTTTGACGCATCGCTTTCGTGAACGAGCCACGATATTTGGTAATCTTACCAAATGACACATCAATAATCGCGTTGGTCACTTTGTCCAAAAAGTCAAAGTCGTGGGAAATAATCAAAGCCGCGCCTTCATAGGTTTGCAAGAAATCTTGCAACCAGGCAATATGGGCAACGTCCAGATAGTTCGTCGGCTCATCCAAAATGATGACGTCATCATTTTCCAGCAACAACTTGGCCAAAATGACTTTGGCACGTTGACCACCGGACATTTGTTCCAATTCACGATCACGACCGATAGCTTCTAAGCCCAAACCGGAGATAACGCGTTCGATTTGCGTATCCACATCATAAAAACCGGCAGCATCCAGTTCTTCTTGCATGCGACCGGCGCGGTCCAACAACTTGTCGTTCATGGTTTCCGCGTACTCATTGTAGAGTGCGGTAATGCGGTCTTGCTTATCATATAAGTCTTGATAAGCAGTGTGCAAAAAATCAACCAAATTCATGCCGTCAGGAATTTCAGCATACTGGTCCAAATAGCCAATTCTTAGGCCTTTTTGCCAGTCGATTTTCCCAGACAAGGGTAATTCTTGTCCGGTAATAATCTTAATTAAGGTTGACTTGCCGGCACCATTTTGACCAACAATCCCCATGTGTTCGCCTTGTTGTAGTTCAAAGGCTGCGTCTTCATATAAAGTTTTTTCTGCGTAGGCCATTGTAAGGCCACTGACTTCTAATAATGCCATAAGTTTAAGTTTACCATACTTTAAATCAACATTGAGTAAATATGTGGTATTTTATCCCGCTGGTTGGATTCAATAGCCGATTTTGTTTGGGCAATGGTTTGGCGTGTAAAATTAGCCATTTCCTGCATGCCAATCATCTCATAGACTGAAACCACTGACATAATTTGTTCATACCCAGCCGTAACTTGGCCCTGCAACATCATCAGTAACCCTTCATCTAAGCGTAACCGCAACCGTTCACTCGTCCAATCAATCATAAATTCATCGGCTGCCTGAATGACTTGTGCTTCAAGGGCTAACATCTCAGCCGCCCCCGCTTGATCAACATACATGAGGCCGTTAAATGCCGTGTGAATAATATCGACTAACCGCTTTTTCTCAGATCTTAATGCCGTGTAGACCTGTGCCCGTTGAATTGCCAATCGTCCCAAGACGAGTAGATCATCCGGCTGCATGCCAATATAAAAAAGGGTAAATAAATCAAGTTCCAACCGTCCCCATGTTTCCGCCTTTTTTAAAAATTGTACGGCTGGTTTAACATGTTGCTGAACACCAGGATACTCATACATCTCCTTTTTGACCCCATCATCTTCGGCTGTCAGGCCGATTTTGATCATCAGACCAAAATCACGCATAAATCTGGCACTTAAACCACTACGACCACTTGTCAAATCACGGGTCGCCCGTGCAATCATCCGATCAAGTTGCTGACGTTCGCGTATTTTACCAGACTGCACCCCCATCTCTTGCAACAACGTGTACATATAATTATCCCCAGGTTCCCCACCGAGAAATAAGAATTCATCATGACTCACACCCATTTCAGCTAATAAGCGATCCAATCGGTCTGCTGATAGCCGTGATTGGCCCTTTTCAAATTTGCCAATCAGTGAGCGTGAGATGTTTTCTTGTTCTAAATCAACAATTTTTAACCCTTTGTCTTCACGTATTCTTTTAAATGTTGCCCCGTAATCCATTTGTCACCGCCAGAAAGTAGCATATATTCGCTTTTTGATTTGTTGTTCAGTTTACTGGATAAAATGAATTTACGCAATTCAAAGGAGCAAAACATATGACATTACTTAAAAACAATCGCGCTTTTCGCATCATGATCACCGCCCAACTATTTAATAATTTAGGCACTAGTCTGTTTAACATTGTTTTTCTCATGATCGCAGCGGCGCGCCCTCATGCCACTTTAGCAGTCACTGCTGTCGCGTTCATCACCTTTTTGCCAGATCTATTTGCCATTTTACTAGGCAATTTAGCCGACAAAACGCACGATCATTTGCGCGCTTGGTCAATCACCAGACGTACCCAAGCCACTATTTTTCTGGTGATGTCCGGCTTACTGTTTGCCTATGAAACCCGCACCGTGACCTTCATTGTGTTGCTGGGCTTAATTTTTATCAATGATATTTTAGGGCTTTATAGTAATTTATTGATGGCACCTATCTCACGCTATATTTTAGCTCAAAAGGACATGCAGACTGCCATGAGTCTCGAACAAGCCGTTAGTATTACCATGGCCATGGTTGGTGGTTTTTTCGGCGCTGGCTTGTTTAGCCTTTTACACAACAATGCGGCCGTCTTCAGTTTCATTAATGCTTTACTGTTTATCATCGCATGGCTCGTGATGACCACCCACCAGTCGTATTTTACCGATGCCCAGCAGCAAATTAGCCAAAATCTCGCCCATCATCCCCGAACCACACTGTTTTCTGATTTCAACATCACCTTTATTTCAGTCTACCGTGATCACCTCTTTTTCCAACTCATTGTACTTGCTGCCGCTGTTAACTTTGTTAGTACATCATTAGCCGGCCTGTTTAATTTGACTTTATTACAAATGCATCAGCTTATGATTGGTAATTTTGGCACTACTGTAGCCATATTTGGTGCTGTGGAAACCATCAGTATGTTACTAGGTTCCATTGTGGTACGTGATATTTTTCAGCATATGACCACCAAACAATTAATTGGGACAGCTTGCGGCCTATTACTATTACTAGGCTTGGTACCAAGTATTTGGCCAAATCGTCTTGTTTGGTTACTCCTAATCGCCGGTATCGGCTATGTTTCTGCTAAAATTAATCCACGGATTGGGGCTATTATGATGCAACGTGTCGCACCTGATCGTTTAGCCAGTGTTGGCGGTCTAATCAATACTTTAGTCCTCGCCACCGCACCATTGGGACAACTCTTATTTCTCAGCTTAGCCAATGTCATCACACCCAGTTTTGCTTGGCTGACCATGTCAACCTTGTTATTCATCATCATTGGCTATACGATTTACACCCGCCATCGTGACCTTGAACGAGTTGAAAATTAGTAAAATTCAGCTATACTTATTAATATGAAACCACGTAAATTAAACATTAAAACAATTCCAGCAACTAATACAAACCGTGCCTACCGTTTTTGGCGCGATGTTTTTGACTTGCCCCAATCAGGCCATCAATCCGGCCGTCATTTAACACTAGATGGCGAAGATATTGTGTTTGTCACGGGTGAGCCAACCGATCAACTCGAATTATTAGTCCGAGATCACCAAGTAGACTTGCAAAAGCATTTGAAAAATAATTTTGTAACGTTAGTTGGCGAACCCGAAGCACGTTTTGGCAACAAGATCGCCATTAAAATCAAAGATTCTGAAGGTAATCTGATTACCATTGAAGCCAATCAGTAAAAAAGCCTGACACGATGTGTGTGGTGTACCCAAAAAGTTAAAGTAAAATAGTTTAGTTCATTAAGCGGCCAGTTGTCGGTATTCTACCGGTGAGTGGCCGTTTAATTTTGTTTGGATGCGTGTGTTGTTGTAATACAGTATCCACTTTTTAACGGCCTCTATCAACGCTTTAGCTGATGAATACTTGTTTAGTGGCCCGATTTCAACTTTAAGCTTATTGAAGAAGCTTTCCATCACCGCATTGTCTAGAGCAGTCGCACGACGCGACATGCTTTGGATAATGTGGTTTTTCTTTAGTGTTTTACGCCATGTTCTGTGGCGATATTGCCAGCCTTGATCCGTATGAATTGTTGTACGATACGAAAGTTTTGGCAGTTGCGCTACGAGCTGATTAAGCGGTTGTAAGGTAAAGGCGAGATCTGGACGCGTGCTAATGGCATAGGTAAGAATCTCATTGTTATACATATCAAGAATCGGTTCTAAATAGACCTTTTCACCAGTCGCTGAAATCTTAAATTCAGTAACATCGCTAGCTAATTTTTGTAATGGCCGATTAGTCTTGAAACGACGGTGAAGCTTGTTCTTCACACGTTTTCCTTCAGGTCCTTTGGATGAATCATACTGACGTGATTGCTTATTGTAGCCAACACCCTTTAGCCCCATTTCATGCATTAGCCGTTGTACTTTCTTGTGATTTACCGCTTTAAACGCTGGTTGTTGACGTAACTTTAAATACACTCTTCGCACACCGTAGTGATTATCAGCTTCCCAGATTGTCCTAATAGCCGCACGAAGGGGTGCATCAGGGTCATCATTTTTAAACTGTCGTTTCCAGTAATGCACTGTACTTTCTGCGATTGGCAGAACCTTTAGGATAGCCACCAATTTAAATTGCGCCTCGAGCCGGCAAGCTACTTCTGCGAGTTGTCGGTTCGTTGCTGAATCGAGGCTAATAATTTTAACGCTTCATTTTCAATCTTTAGTCGTAGGTTTTCGTCTTCTAGTTGGGCAATGTGTTTTTCAGTTTCTGTGAGCTGTTTTACTTGCTTAGGTTTCTTATTAGCCATTCTAGGTGATCGTCCTTTTTGAATAGATAATAACCCATTTGGCCCTAGTTGTGAATAGATCTTCTTCCACGAAACAATTTGGGCAATGCCTGTATAGCCGAACTTAGCAGCCACTTGACTATGAGAAGCGTTATTTTGAATGGCCCATGATGCCACTTTAATCCTAAATTCAGGTGTGATTGCTGGTGGATTAAATAATATATCTGATCCAAAACTTTTGTATGCGGCAATAAGCATGCGAAAGACACTGTTAGCAATACCATATCGAGCAGTAATGCCACGTATGGAATATTTTCCAGACAGATAATCTTGAATTGCCTGAAGTTTAATTTGTTTTGAAATTTTAGTCATAAATAAAACCCCGAAAGTTGCTTTAACTTTCGGGGTACACCACAGTGTCAGGCTTTTTTACTGGTCTTAGGTTGTAATACGAGACGCGATACGGCACTCGCAATCAAAATACCAATCGCTAATGGTAGAATCGCTGAACCATCTAGATGTGTGATTTCAATCAACATAAACATGGCCATCAGTGGTGCTTGTTGTGAAGCTGCCAGCAACGTGCCAGCCCCCAAAATCGCCCCTTGACCGATGTTAACGCCTGGGACCCAGTAAGACAGTACCCAACCAGCAACAGCGCCTAAAGCACCACCAATTGAAATTGATGGTGTCAATGTACCACCGGATGCGCCTGACCGAATAGTCAAAACTGTCACAATAGCCTTTAAGCCCGCACCAACCAATAACACAATGATAATTTGCTGATAACGCGCACTCCCGCCAATTGCCAACTGCGCTAGTGACCGGCCATTACCCATAATTTCTGGGAAGAAATAAGCAATGCTACCCGTTAAGAGTGAGACAACAGGTAATTGCCATAAAATATGACGTGTTTTAGTCTGATTTTTTTCAGCCCATTGGAAGCATTTTCTAAACCAGCTCCCCGCAAAGCCACACAGCGGTGCCAAAATGATCACAAACAAGACACTGCCAATGGGAAATTTCACATCATCTAGTAAATAATAAGGGTTAAATCCCTTCACTAATGAGCCAATCCCCATGGCGATGGTTGACATCGTCAAGCTCACGCCAATTGTTTTCAAATCATATTTTTTATACATGATTTCAACGGCAAACAGCATCCCCGTAATGGGTGCAATATAGATACCGGCAAAACCAGCACCGGCAGCTGAAGCAATTAATAGTCGGCGATCATCACTGGAAAGCGGTTCGATGTGATGACGAGACAAGAATGCTGTCCATTTTTCAGCCAATACGGCACCAACTTCACGAGGCGCCAATTCACGACCAACTGAACCACCCGTTCCAACATAAAAGATCTGGGTGAAGTCATGCAACAACGTCTGCCAGAGGGGCATTTTGCCACCAGCCAACGCCTTGTTGACACTAATGGTTGGCGTTGTTTTTGTGCGTAAAAACCACCAAATCACAGCAGCAATCACACCACCTATGACAACGGATAGTAGTCGTACTAAAGGCATTGTCGCAATCGGCGCTGGCATTTTAGCCGTTTCGCCATATTTCAAAAACAAATGCTCAATACTTTCTAAGAAGAATGACAGTACGAGCGCCCCCACACCCGACGTTATCCCCAAAACAATGGTAGAGAGTACTAGTACACTCGCATTTTGTTTAAACCATGGTATCTGATGAGGTTTTTTTGATGATAACTGATTTTCCATAACATACCGCCCCTAAACTAATTGAAATTTTAGCCTTTTTCAAAAAAAGCACAACTTTTTATATTTTAACATAAACAAAAGCGTATTTTTTCACAAATTCGATCGATTAATGCTAAATTCGATAACAACATGCCTCATTATAGCGCTTCCACTAATTGCACTAGCTTTTTTTCGGCAAATTCTTAAAAAGTTTATTTTTTTCTATTACTTTTTTGATACTTCTTAAGTAAATGTTAATCGTTTGTAAAAAGATATACGTTTAACATTTACTCCGTTATAATTCTCTCTTGTTCGCTATAACACAAATCGTTAATGGGAGAAAAGAATATTGAAAAACGCAACACAAGTTAGAAAAAAACTTTATAAAGCCGGTAAAAACTGGGTTGTCGATGGTGTCATCACAGCCGGTGCTGCCCTAGCCTTTGTCGCCGGGGCAACGACTGCTGCAGCTGATAGTAACCAAAACACAACTGGTTCACAGGTGACAGCGCCAGCACCAGCACCAGAAGCGGCAGCGGCAGCGACGACTACAACGACAACGCCGACCACTGCTGCAGCAACAACGACAGCCGCTCAGGCAGATACCAGTAGTGCAACGACACAACAACCCCCTGTCGCGCCCACTACACCTGTAGCACCAACATCGGCACAACCTGCCACAACCGCAACAACGACTGAGCAACCGCAACAACCAGCAGCTGACACTGCCCCCGCCCCACAAACTGGCTACGTGGAAAAAGCTGGGGCTTGGTACTATGTTAATGCTGATCAATCCTATGCAAAAGGCTTAACGACCATTGCGGGTCACTTGCAATACTTTGATACCACTGGCCGTCAAACAAAGGGCGCCTACGTCACAGAAAACGGCAGGACTTACTATTTTGACGCTAACACGGGTAACGCCTTGACTGGCTTGCAACACGTTGCCGGTCAAACAGTGGCTTTCAACACCCAAGGTGAACAAATCTTCAGCGATTTCTACACGGCCGCTGACGGCCAAACGTATTATTTTGGTGCCAACGGTCAAGCGGCAGTCGGTGTCACAAGTATCGCTGGTCACAATTATTATTTCGACGCTGCGGGTCAACTGAAGAAAGGCTATGCTGGCGACATTGACGGCCAAATGCGGACATTTGATGCCACAACTGGTCAAGAAGTGTCAGCAACCACGTCACAAATCACGGAAGGTTTGACTGCTCAAAATGACGACTACACGGTCCACAACGCCGTGCATAGCACTGCCAGTGCGGACTTTGATAACCTTGATGGTTATTTGACAGCATCATCTTGGTATCGTCCAACCGACATTTTGCGCGATGGTAACAAGTGGGAAGCTTCAACAGCCACGGACATGCGCCCAATTTTGTCGGTTTGGTGGCCTGATAAGCAAACCCAAGTCAACTACTTGAACTACATGTCACAACTTGGCCTTGTCGAAAACCCAACGCCTTATACCCTTCAAGATGATCAAGTCGCCTTGAACAAGGCCAGCGAAACGTTGCAACAAGCCATTGAAACCAAGATTGGGTTGACAAACAGCACCGACTGGTTAAAGACGGCAATGGCTAACTTTATCACCACACAGCCACAATGGAACCAAACGAGTGAAGATCCAAACAGCGATCATTTGCAAAAGGGTGCCTTGACGTTTGTGAACAGTCCCCTCACACCAGATACAAACTCTGCATTCCGCTTACTCAACCGTACCCCAACGAATCAAACCAATACCCAAAATTATACGGTTGATAATTCAAAGGGCGGCTACGAATTGTTGTTGGCTAACGACGTGGATAACTCAAACCCCGTCGTGCAAGCCGAACAATTGAACTGGTTGCACTACTTGATGAACTTTGGCTCAATTACCGCCAACGATGCTGACGCGAACTTTGATGGTATTCGTGTTGACGCCGTCGATAACGTCGATGCCGACTTGCTACAAATTGCAGCTGATTACTTCAAAGCGGCTTATGGTGTGGACAAAAACGACGCGACAGCAAACAAGCATTTGTCAATCTTGGAAGATTGGAGTCACAATGATCCCCTTTACGTCAATGACTTTGGGGACAACCAACTGACAATGGACGATTACGCCCATACGCAATTGATTTGGTCACTAACCAAGAACTCAGACATTCGTGGTACCATGCAACGTTTCATGGACTACTACTTGGTTAACCGTAGCCAAGATAGCACGGAAAACACCGCCACACCGAACTATAGTTTTGTGCGCGCCCACGATAGTGAAGTGCAAACGGTCATTGCTCAAATCGTTTCTGATTTGCATCCTGACGTTGAAAATAGCTTGGCACCAACACCAGAACAACTAGCGGAAGCCTTCAAAGTCTATAATGAAGACCAAAAGCTAGCCGACAAGAAATATACCCAATACAACATGCCAAGTGCCTACGCCATGTTGTTGACTAATAAAGACACAGTGCCTCGTGTTTACTATGGTGATCTTTACACGGATGACGGTCAATATATGGCCACAAAGTCCCCTTATTTCAATGCGATTGACACGTTGCTCAAGGCCCGTATTCAATATGTTGCCGGTGGGCAAGCCATGGCTGTGGACAACCACGACATTTTGACTTCTGTCCGTTACGGTAATGGTGCCATGACTGCCACTGACAAGGGCGACGCCGATACACGGACCCAAGGTATCGGGGTTATCATCAGTAACAACAAAGATTTGGCTTTGCAAGCTGGTGAAACGGTGACGTTGCACATGGGCGCTGCCCACAAGAAACAAGCCTTCCGTCTGTTATTAGGCACAACGCAAGATGGCTTGGACTATTACAACACCGATGATGCACCAATTCGTTACACAGACAACAACGGTGATTTAATCTTTAACAGCCAAGATGTCTATGGCGTTCAAAATCCACAAGTGTCTGGCTTCTTAGCTGTTTGGGTACCCGTTGGGGCCACAGCTACCCGAGATGCGCGCACAGTGTCAGATACAACCAGCCACACTGATGGTAAGACTTTCCATTCAAATGCCGCTTTGGATTCACAATTAATCTATGAAGGTTTCTCAAACTTCCAAGCCTTTGCGACAACCCCTGACGAATACACCAACGCCGTCATTGCCAAGAATGGGTCATTGTTTAAGGACTGGGGTGTCACAAGCTTCCAATTGGCACCACAATACCGTTCAAGTACAGACACGAGTTTCTTAGATTCAATCATTCAAAACGGCTACGCCTTTACCGACCGTTATGATCTTGGTTTCGGTACACCAACTAAGTACGGCACAGTGGATCAATTACGCGATGCGATTAAAGCCTTGCATGCCAGTGGTATTCAAGCCATTGCCGACTGGGTCCCTGACCAAATTTACAACCTACCTGGTCAAGAACTTGCCACAGTAACACGGACGAACTCATATGGTGACAAAGATCCTAATTCAGACATCGAAAATTCACTTTATGTGATTCAAAGTCGTGGTGGTGGGCAATATCAAGCCCAATACGGTGGCGCATTCTTGAGTGACTTGCAAGCCATGTATCCCTCATTGTTTGAAACAAAGCAAATTTCAACGAACTTACCAATGGATCCATCAACTCGTATCACGGAATGGTCTGGTAAATACTTCAACGGCTCTAACATTCAAGGTAAGGGTGCTGGCTATGTGTTGAAAGATGCTGGTTCAAGTACTTATTACCATGTGGTCTCAAACAACAACGATGCCACTTACTTACCCAAGCAATTGACCAATGACTTGTCAGAAACTGGTTTCACGCACGACAACCAAGGTATTATTTACTACACATTAAGCGGTACGCGTGCGCAAAACAGCTTTGTTCAAGACAATTCAGGGAACTATTACTACTTTGACAACACAGGTCATTTGGTCACTGGTGCCCAAACCATCAACACGCATCACTTCTTCTTCTTGCCAAACGGCATTGAATTGATGCAAGCCTTCTTCCAAAATGCTGACGGCTCAACCATTTACTTCGATAAGCGCGGCCAACAAGTCTACAACCAATACATCGTTGACCAAACTGGGGCAGCTTACTACTTTGGCACTGATGGTCGTATGGCGATCAACGGCTTCACGGATGTCGATGGTCACCGCCAATACTTTGATCAAAGTGGTCATCAACTTAAGGATCAGTTCATGACTGATACCAATGGTCACGTGTACTACTTTGAAGCGGGTAACGGTAACATGGCCACTTATCGCTACGCACAAAACGCCCAAGGTCAATGGTTCTACCTTGGTGGTGATGGGATTGCCGTGACTGGTTTGCAAAACATTAACGGCGCTAACCAGTACTTCTACACCGATGGCCACCAAAGTAAGGGTGAATTCGTCGTCTTAACTGACAAGACCATTTACACGGATGCCACAACTGGTAATCTAGTCGTTGGCGTGCAACAGCTTGATGGCAAGACTTACGTCTTTACCACTGCTGGTGCCATGCTCACAAACCAATACTACGAACTTGCTGCTGACCAATGGTTACACCTAAGTGCGCAAGGTCAAGCTGATACTGGTTTGACAACCATTGGCGACCAATTGCAATACTTTGGGACTGACGGTGTCCAAGTGAAGGGTGCCTTTGTGACTGATCCAGCCACTCAAGCCACTTACTACTTTAACGCCACAACTGGGGATGCTGTTGCCAACCAATACTTCCACATCAAAGGCGATTGGTATTTGACAGATGATAACGCACGTCTTGTGAAGGGCTTTAAAGTCGTGAACAACAAGGTGCAACATTTTGATGAAACAACTGGTGTGCAAACCAAGTCAACACATTTGACAAAAGCACAAAAACAATATATTTTCGATCACAACGGTGATCTCGTCAATATGTAATGAAAAATCCTCCTCAGTTAAACTGAGGAGGATTTTTTGCTGTGTGACTTACAGCATCATGTCTTGATTGGCGAAATGATAGCCTTGTTGATACTTAATGCCTAAGTCAAATAACCGAACTACCTGCGCTTCTTCGGCGACGCCTTCCATAATCACATCGACATGAATCGCTGCCATTTTGGCATTAAATCGGGTGATTCGTCGCCGAAATGACGGCATGGGCAACTTATGAATGACTTCATGTGAAATCTTAACACCAATAATTCCTAGCGCATCTACTTCGGCAGCTTCAAGGTGTGAATGGACATCAATGTCGTCCAAAACAATCCGATACCCCTGACTTTTGGCAAACAAAATAAAATCAGTAATGGTGGTCGTTTTGGCACTATACTCCCGTTCGGTAATTTCTAAAATAATTGCCGCTGATAAGTCGCTTAGCTTCTCTAAAAAAATATAAGTTGCCGCGTAATCAAGTTGCACAGTATCTAAATTAATCGACACGGTGTTAATTTTTTTAGATTGCAGTATTAAGCGAATTTGTTGTTCAAAGAACAACATAAACCGCGCATTACCAGTCTCATTCGCAATCAAATCAAAAAATTTTTGTCCGGGAAAACAATTTGTTGTCACTTCTCGTAACAATAATTCGTAGAACTGCACATCATATTCACGATAATTATTCAGGGCTACAATGGGCTGCGCGTTAAAGTAAAATTGTTTTTCCATACAACAAGTCGCCTTTCATTTTGGCAGTGATGACTGCGGCTAATTTTTTGTGTGACGCTTGTCCAATATTTTATAAAAATCATAATATCACAACCTGATAATATTAAGTCATCTTGCGGCATTTAGCAAGCCTGACTATTTCATGACAGATACGTCCTTATCGTGCACTGGCAGGCAAGGCCTCAATCGTCGTTTGACCGCGACCAGCATGTTTGGCTTGATATAACAACTGATCAGCCGCTTCCAACGTTTTCACCGGACCATCGGTATGGTTTGCCAGATAGGCAACGCCGGCAGAAAAACTGAGGTTATTTGGCACTTGGTCAACTTTGACACAAGCCATCGCCGCTTGCAAATCATCAAAAACGTGCGCCATCGTTTTGTCAGGCAAAGTTTTAATGGCTACGACAAATTCTTCGCCACCATAGCGATATAGCTCAAAATTTTTCACGCCCAACTGGGCGATGAGATTTTGATGGATTTGTTTGGAAAACATAATTAACGCATCATTGCCCACACTGTGGCCATATTGATCATTAATACGCTTAAAGTAATCTAAATCTAGGATAGCGATCGCTAGGGTTTCCTGGTTAAACTGTTGGGCACCAAAATCTTGATATAAATAATAAAGATTATAAAACTGCGTGAGCTCATCTTTATTGGCCCGTAGTGTGATCGCATCCATTTCAGCAACCCGCTGGGTCACATAACGGCTAAAACCATGCATGACCGTTGCCGCAATCAATAATGCTGTCACACTAATGATACTCCCACGTAGCGTATGCACGCCGTATGCGGGGACAAAAGTCCCAAAAAGCCGTTCGGAACACAGCACCACAAAAAAAGCTCCCGCCAATTGTATCAAAAATGGCAATTTCAGCCGTGACATCAAGGCTGTTCCGAGATACGTGAGCAAACCACATCCAATCAAAATGAACATCTGACTCAGCGTCAACGATGTCTTAAGCATTCTCAAGTAGAGAATAATGACGACAATGGTCAACACAAAATAACTGCCCCCGACATACCGACTAACATAAAAGTAAGCCCATATTGCTAACAAAAGGTATAAATAAATATTGCCAATGACCAACATTGACAACGATAATAGGCTATAAATTAACGGTAAAAAAACAATCGTTGTTTCAATATACCCGCTAAAGAGTTGCCGTTTTTCATAAAAAGTTAAAGTCGTTAAAATTGCAATGCCTAACCCAATCAGCACGGTTGCCAATACCGAAATGTCAACAACTAAGCCTGCCATAGATACCCCCAAAAACACCCCTTTTGTAACAGACTCACTAACTTACACATTCTAACACATCTTTTATAAATCACACAGATAATTAACATGGATTAATCCTAAATAAAAACAACATTACAACGTGTAATGTTGTTTTTAACACTTATTTTAACAACAACGCCAACAAAGCAATCGCTGCTGGCAAACCTTGTACCAAAATAATCTTGCGGGCAGCCGTCAAGCTACCATAAATAGCCGCAATTAGAATAAAGCCCATTTCAAGCGACAACATCAAGACTTGTTGTTGCCCTGACAATAAAAACATCGTGGCAAAGATTAACACACCAAGCAAACCATTATACACCCCTTGGTTACCAAGTAACGTTTTCACTTCGGGGATATCCACAATTTCCGGTTTCAGTTCAAATGCCTTCGCTTGTTGTGGTGTTGACCCAAAAACTTCAACAACCATAATGCCAATTGCTTCAATGGCGACTAGCGCCGTGATGACCAATGCTATCATTTATTCTCCCCCATTTTCCTCTGGTTTAATTTGTACCACAATTTTACCACGCGCGTGGTGCGTTTCACTACGTTCATGCGCTGATCGAATGCCTACCGTCGTCAATGGATAAACAGAATCCACGACAATTTTTAAGTCACCTGCAGCGATATCGGCAGCTAATACAGCCAAATCTTTCCCGTTTGGTTGCAACCAACCTTCACGCACCGTCTTATCTGCTGTGGCCTTTTGCGCATCAGTTAATGCTGCAGAAATTGTCACAAAGTGACCCCCAGGCTTCAAAATCGCAAGCCCATTATCGACATCCCCCACCATATCAAAGACTGCATCATAATCTGATAGCACATCTTGAATGTTAGTGGTGTGATAGTCAATCACTTCATCGGCACCTAGACCGACCACAAAATCATGATTGGCTTGACTAGCCGTTGTGGCAACATAGGCCCCCATCTTTTTAGCCAGTTGAATAGCATAAATGCCCACACCACCGGCACCGGCTTGAATAAGCACCTTTTTACCCGCACTCACTTGCAGTTGTTGCAACATTTGTAACGCCGTTAAGCCAGCCAAAGGCACCGCGGCTGCTTCAGCAAAACTCACGTTAACTGGCTTCAATGCCAATTTATCTGCTTTTACTGCCGTGTATTCAGCGTATGACCCATTACGTCCAATCGGGTCAATGTCTGGCCGGGCAAAAACGGCGTCCCCAACTTTAAAGCCGGTCACATTATCGCCAACGGCAACAATTTTCCCAGCGACATCCCAACCAAGCACCACGGGAAACTGCCATTGGAACATGCGTTGCAATAACCCTTCACGGGCTTTATAGTCAATCGGATTAATGCTAGTTGCAATGTTTTCGACCAACACTTCATCCGCTTGAATGGCTGGCACAGTTGTGTCAACCACTGTTAATTCATTTCGATCACCGTATTGGTTAATCACTGCTGCTTTCATATCATTATCTCCTATTAAGCTAAATAGTTCGCAATCATCGGCAAAACAATCCCCGTGTGGGTTGGAAAGGCAAAAATTTGACCTTTAAGATCGTCACTCGTATAGCGTTTGTTAATCACTGGCACCAAAGCGTTCACCACTTCAGGGGCAAAGTCACCAATTAAGGCCGCCCCGACCAATTGCTTTTCTTGGTTCAGCACAATTTTAATGGCAGCGTGGGTATCATTTAACGTTTGAAAACGCATCACTTGCCCATAAGGTATCTCAATAACCTGCAAGTCATCACGTTGGGCTGCTTCATCAGGCGTCACACCGACTTGGGCCACACGTGGCAACGTAAAGGCCACCGTGGGCACAACCGGATACGTGATTGGTGCAGGATCGCCCAAGAGTACGCGGACAATATAGTGTGATTCAAAGGTTGCCGTTGGCGTCAACCGCGCAATTGGCTTTGAAATGACATCACCACTGGCGTAAATATTAGGGACATTCGTTTGCAAATGATCATTCACCAAGACTCCTTGGCGGTCATAGGCCACCCCAATAGTATCTAAGCCGAGGCCATCAATATTGGCCACGCGCCCTGTGGTATCCATGACATATTCAGCTTCAAAGTGTTGCCCTTGTGCTGTTTCAACGGCGTATTGTCCGTTGTCTAATGTCGTCACGCTGGCGACAGCTTGACCAAAATTAAACTGAATACCTTTAGCCGACATATCAGTCACAACCTGTTGGGCATAGTCCACGTCAAAGCCATTCAACGCGCGGTCACCATATTCAATCAGAGTCACTTGGCTACCTGCTGCATGGGCGATTGACGCAAATTCCATCGCAATGTACCCCGCCCCAATAAAAATCATTGACTTTGGCATTTCTGGCAAATCCAAGAAATCGGTACTGTCATGCGTGAGTTTAGCACCCGTAATTGGTAGCTTTGCTGGGCGCTGACCAGTCGCAATTACAAATTGATCAGCCTGATATTGGACATCACCCACCGTAATCGTTTGTGGGTCGATAAATTGCGCATGACCAGCAATAATATCAATGCCGTCAACAGATAGCATTTTTGCCAAACCATCAGACAACGGATCAATCACTTGGTGCTTGTAAGCCATCAATTCTGGCCAAATAATATCAGGCGTGTCGTTAATGCCAATACCGTGATAGTGGTGCAAATGATGCATCATTTCTGCAGGGCCATCTAACAAAATTTTGGCATTGCAGCCAAAGTTCGTGCAAGTGCCTGCGACTTTATTAGCTTCAACTAAGGCAACCTTCTTGCCAGCACGCGCGAGTGTTTGCGCGCCGTGCCATGCTGCATGGCCACTACCAATAAAAATAATATCGTACATGATTATCCTTCTTCCTTTTCGGTTAGCATCGTTTGTAAAATGTGATTTAACGCTTGGTTTTCACGCAAAACTTCTTCAAGCGGTCGGCCACTGCGCGCCAGTAACTGATCGCGAATGGCATCGACCTCGGCCAAAATTTGTGTAAATAAAGGTTGTTTGTCAGCTGGCATCGCCAAGACTTTGGCCCGCTTATCAGTTGGACTGGTTGCCTTGTGCAACCATGACTTTTTGACAAGCTTATCAATGACTGGGGTGAGCGTGTTACTCGACAAATCCAGTGCCGCACCAATATCCATTAACTTCAAAGGGCCTTGTTGATGAATAATTAAAAGACTCATGTATTGTAAGTATGACAAATCATAAGGTTCTAATACGCGACTGTAAAGCCGATGAAAATAACGATTCGTGTTATAAACGGATAAACAAAGTTCATCATAAAGATAATCATCTGGTGTCATATCTGTTAACGCCCCTTTCTGTCATGTAATTATATCGCATACGATATAAATTGCAAGTAAAACAAAAAAAGGTTTGTCCTATTTATTAGGAAAACCCTTGTGTGCTTGACTTATAAATTTTCACCGCGACTAGCAATCACTTGTTGATACCAGTGAAAACTATCCTTCTTATAGCGCTTGGCACTGCCTTCGCCAAAATCATCTAAATCAACATAAATATAACCATAACGCTTCTTCATTTCGCCTGTACCGGCCGACACAATATCAATCGGTCCCCAAGACAAGTAACCGATAACGGGAATCCCATCATTAACCACTGCTTTTTCAACTTCAGCAATGTGCGCCCCTAAATAAGCTATTCGGTAATCATCATGCACAGTCGGCTCATCAGTAGTCGTGTCAAGTTGGTCATACGCCCCAAACCCATTTTCAACAATCATAATTGGCAACCCTGGATAAAGGTCGTTAATTTCATTCAACGCATAGCGTAAGCCTTGTGGATCAATTGCCCAGCCCCAATCACTGGCTTTGATTTCAGTGTTGGGGACCGTTTCCCATTGCGTGGCCGCGTCTAATTCCGCATCCGTATCCGACTTTGCCCGAATGACCGATGACGCATAGTAAGAAATGCTCAAATAATCCACCGTACCAGCAGCTAAATCTTCAAAATCTTGCGCAGTCACATCAGCACGCCAGCCTGTACGGGCAAATAATTGTTCCAATTCATGTGGGTAAGCGCCACGAATATGCACATCGCTAAACCAGTCACGTTGCTGTCTGGCTTTTTGCACTGCCAATTGATCAGCTGGTTTTGTCGATGCAGAATAAAGCGTCCCAACATTTAACATTGCACCAATTTTAAAGTTTGGATTGATGTCATGCCCAATGCGCACAGCACGAGCACTTGCAACCAATTCGTTATGGGCCGCTTGATACATCGCGGCTTGCCGTTCGTCAACCGTCATCTCTGGCGTGAATTTCAAACCAGAATTCGTCCACACGAGAAATTCTGACAGACTACTCTTTTCCGCTTGATTGGCCTGATTGGAAATTTCGTTATGCGTAATCCAATAAGTCACCTTGTCTTTGTAACGCTCAAACACGACCCGCACATATTTTTCAAAGTAATCAATCACTTGCCGATTTTCCCAACCACCATAGGCCGTCACCAGATGATAAGGCATCTCAAAGTGTTGTAACGTAATAACTGGCTCAATACCAAGTGCATGCATTGTGTCAAACAAGTCATCATAAAAGGCTAACCCTGCTTCATTTGGTTCAGCATCGTCGCCATTTGGAAAAATGCGTGTCCAGGCAATCGATGTTCGAAAGGCTTTAAAGCCCATTTCGGCCATCAAAGCTAAGTCTTCCTTATACGTTTTATAGAAATAAATCCCGTGATGGTTGGGATAGTTCTTCCCTGGTATGACACCGTCGGTGATTCCACGGGGTTGTTCATGCGACCCAGCTGTTAAAACATCGGCAATCGAAACACCTTTACCATCTGCGTCCCAGTATCCTTCGGCTTGATGCGCAGCAATCGCGCCGCCCCATAGAAAATCTTCTGGTAATTGTAATCCTTTTTTTGGCATGTCATTGGCTCCTTCTATCCTGATACTTTAATTGTAACCGCTTTCTTTTTCAAGAAATCCGCTTTTTGGTCGCGATATTGGACATTTTGTGAACCTAAACCTCTTGATTAATCGTCATCAAAAGATGATAAATGGCGCCATATAGATTGGCATCATTGCCAAAACGACTGGTCAGAATCGGAATTGGTGTCAACACATTGGCAATCACGTCATTTTGTGCCATTAGCGCCTGATAATCGGCTTGAATCGTGGCTGCAACAATTTTTTGTGCACTGATGCCGCCACCAATCACTACCCGATCTACATCAATCACCGTTTGCAAATTATAAATCATATGCGCAATTGTCTGCGTATAAGCCGAAAATATCGGCAACGCCCGACGATCCCCTTGATTAATCGCTTCAAAAACCGCTTTCCCATCGTGTTTATCTGGTAGTCCAAGAACTGTAGCAATTCGTTCAATCATCCGAACCGCACTACCCTGACTCCCCAACCAATGTTCCGGATTGGAAAGGTCGGTATCTAGTACCATAAAGCTCAATTCACCTGCTTGGAAATGGCTCCCAGCATATAATTGGCCATTTAAAATTAACCCACCACCGACACCGGTGCCTAATACCACGGCGGCACCATTTTGAACATTTTTAAGATTTCCCAGCCATAATTCTGCCAATGCTGCCGCTTTCCCATCGTTTTCAACACTAACTGGCACGGCTAACTGTAAGGCTGCCGGTAAATTCACTTGGTCTAAAAACTGTAAAGCCCCACCACCATAAATCGTTTCATCATGATGATCAACCTTGCCTGGTACCGCAATGCCAACGCCTTTAATTTGGTCTTGATACGACGCTACAATAGCCGTCAATTGCGCCATAAATGCCGGTAAATCCGTCGTGACGGTCGGCGTGCTATGT
The DNA here is from genome assembly GCF_001998805.1 of Leuconostoc garlicum. Lineage (NCBI taxonomy): Bacteria > Bacillati > Bacillota > Bacilli > Lactobacillales > Lactobacillaceae > Leuconostoc > Leuconostoc garlicum. The sequence goes on from NZ_CP016329.1 coordinate 425,601, forward strand.
TTTTCAATTAATTCACCCGCACGATTAACGATGCCATACTTTAAATTCGTCCCACCAATGTCAATGGCCAAATAATTACGATCCATTTTATCACTCCTTTTTAACAGCAAACGCGACTGCTTCACGCAATGCATCCTCGGCTTGTGCGAAATCACCAACTTTATCCATAAACGCATGCGTCATGCCGTTGTAGCGTAGATATGTTGCTTGCCCACCACTTGCTCGCACTTTTTGGATAAACGCCTCACCTTGAAAACGTAATGGATCATACTCCCCAATCACAGTCAGCGACGACGGTAATTGCGCTAGCGCCACGGTATCCGCTAACAAAGGTGATAGATAAACGCTCGTGGCATCACTTTCCCGAATATAAATTTTGTCAATTAAACCCTCGCCAGCAAAAAAGCCTTGTAAGTAGGGCAATAACAATGCCTCATCAGCCACAGCAATGGGATAGCGCCGCACATCACTCAGCCACGCAGCCAACCGTGGATCGTGTGCTTGATAGGTCACTGGATAAAAAGCAATCATCTTGGTAATCGCGTTAACACCTAATGCACGATCTAACAAACCTAAGCTATAAACAAAACCGCCACCAGCAGAGTCCCCTAATACGGATACCCTTGTGGTATCAATCGGCCAACCACTCTGATTGAGTGTCCAAGCAATTGTTTGATAGGCTTCCAAAAAACCTTCTGGGTAAGGATGCTCCGGTGCTAGGGCCCAATCCACTGAAACCACCCGTATATCACCCAAATCAGCTAAGGCCCGTGCTGGCTTATCGACATTATCCAAAGATCCGCCAAAGAAGCCACCACCATGATAGAAGAAAATAACAGGTAATGTTTGGTCGACCAAACCTGTCTTAACATACGTTCGCAATGGTACACCATAGGCCGTAGTCGTATCCACGACGGTTAACTCATGCGTGGCAATATCTTGGGGTGTCATGTCTTGCTGATCGACAGTTTGCGTTTGGGCCGCCACTAATTCAGCCCGTGCCTTGGGATCTAAGACCCCACCTGTTTGCGTATCTGGCACTAATTTAATGACGACGCCATTCGTCTGATCGATTTGTGTGTTAAATTGTGTCAAAGTCCCATCCTCCTATGATGCCTTATGGTTGGCCGCTTGTAGATTACCAACGCTAACTGAATCGCAGCCAATAAGAACATCATCAACGTGGCCACTAACAGTGTTGCTTTATTTGTTGTCTGGCCCGTTAATGGTGTGACCAAAGCTAAAATCTGTGGTGACAAGAAAACAGCCACATTAATGCCGACCAACATCAGCGCCGACGATAAATTTGAAGTTCCCACGGGCTGTACTTCTGCTACCCGTCCAAAGACGGCCGGCATGAAAATAGGTAATCCCAAACCCACAAGACTCACACCGATCCAGACCATCACCACTGTATTGGCTGAGACAATCGCCCATAGCCCCAGACCAGCAAAGATTAAACCAGTCGGAATCGTGAGCCGCCGTAAATGCTTATAGATTTTCCCATACAAGAGACTGGGCACCAAACCAAGCAAAGACATCACACTAAGTTGGGCAGCCGCTGTAGCAGCAGTTCCTAGTCCCTGTTCAACCAAGAAACCAGCTAGTTTGAGCATTAAGCCAAAGTAAAAGGCGAAAAAAGTTGCAATTAGGACAACATAGCCAAGAACCGCAACATTCGTTGTTGCTTTCTTTTTGACGGATGCTTGTGTGTTATCAGCCACTACCGCAACCTTAGTCAGTTGATCAATTTTCCCAGCAAATAAACCAAACAAGATTAGCGGTACAACAAACAGCCAGTTGACATTAAAGGCCATTTGCCAGCCACTCGTGACTAACAAACCAACAACAAATGCCGCTGCGGCATTACCGACTGTACCGACAGCGGATTGAAAACCTAGCATCGTCTGCCGTTCTTCCCCGTCATAAACAGCCATGATTAAACTATAGGCCAAATTATTAAACAGCCCTACGCCAACGCCCAGCAAGAGACGAGAGATAAAAATCACCGGATATTGTGTCACAAAGACTGGTACCAAGCCCGCCAGCAGTGCTAATACTAAACCAATCAAGGTTGCGTGACGCGCACCAATGTGTTTGACAATCCATGAACTGGCCAACACGGTAATAAGTAGTGAAATGGTTGGTAACGTTGTGAGCATCTCCACTTGTGTCGGTGGATATTGTTTAAACGCCGTAATCATTGCCGGCAAGGCAGTTGAGACAGCAGTCGTCACCGTTAACACTAATGAAATTGAGAGAATCGCCAGTTTGAATAACCTAGCGTTTTGAACCGATGAATCCATATCCGATAACCTCATTTCTATCATTTAAAAAGCGCTTCAATATCTTATATTGTAAGCGCTTTCTTTCTAGAAACGACGCAATTATCGTCTTTTTTTAAGTCAGTTTGTGAACTGTTGCCGATATTTTTTGGGTGACATACCATACGTGTTTTTAAATAATCGTTCAAAGGATTTGACGTCACCAAAACCTGTCATGTCGGAAATCCAGCTAATTGATTTATTGGTATTCATGAGGTATTGATAGGCTTTATGCAACCGAATCGTCTGTAAATACTCAAGTGGTGTCATCTGTAACTTCATTTTAAAATATCGGGACAAATAACTTGTGGAGACACCAAAATGCGCCGCTAGCGCTGAAACCGTCAGACCGTTTTGGACATTTGCTTTGATATACCACAAAATTTGATATAATTTGTCGTCCTTCGCCTGAATCAAATGCGGATTCACACCAAAATCATGGTTGGAAAAATGTAGCACTAATTTATCTAAAATGTCATAAGCTAAACGCGTAATCCGTAGGTAGTTTGTTGGATCATTTTTCACCGTATGGTGCATCGCATAAAAATAGTCAACCAATCCCGTACTCGTCACACGATCAATTCCATTAGGATGGGTAACAAAAACAAGTTCAGAAATGTTGGGTAAGGCCGTCCGCAAAAAGTCATTATTAAAAAATAAGGTCATCGCTTCACTACCAACTTTTTGCAACGGAATCGTATGGATACTGCCTGAATTAATCACTAACACATCTCCGGTCTGCGTATCAAAAGTCTGACCATCAATCGCAAATTGGTCAATATGCCCGCTCACCGTTAAATTCAATTCTAATTCTTCATGCCAATGCCGTGGTACTGCATGTTGCTGTTCTTTCGCATTATGAATAATCCAATACACTGGCAAGTTCAGCGCTACCGGTTTGACAATTTCATGTGTAAACGGTTCGCCCATGTCACGATTAGCTTGCGACCTCATTTGCTGTCCTCTTTCGCACAATTTTATCTATCATATCACAATTTGAAAACGGTTACATAAAAACCGAGGCATCACCCTCGGTTCACTTCTTAATCAAATGCGGCCGCACCACGCGTCGCAATCACGTGTTGATACCAATAAAAACTGTCTTTGCGTCGCCGGTCAAATGTCCCCTGACCTTGGTCATCCATGTCAACATAAACAAAACCATAGCGTTTAGAAAACTCCGATGTCCCTGCTGACACCAAATCAGTAATCCCCCAAGTCGTGTAACCCAAAAGTTCAACGCCATCTTGAATGGCTTCATACATTTGTTGAATATGTTGCTTCACATAATCAATGCGATACTCATCATGAATCTGACCATCAGCTGTCACCGTATCAAGCGCTCCTAAACCATTTTCGACAACAAACAGCGGTACTTGATAACGATCATACAAATAATTTAACGTGATGCGCAAGCCAACCGAATCAATCTGCCAGCCCCAATCTGAACTCTCTAAATACGGATTGGCCTCACCGTTAACAAAATTACCCGATGTTTTTTCAATATTTGCGCCTGGCTCAGGACGCGCCACCGTGCTCATATAGTATGAAAATGACATAAAGTCAACTGGATTAGCCGCCAATATTGCCTCATCTGAAGGTGCCATCTGCAAATTGATGCCATTTTCAGCAAAGAAACGCTTAGCATAGGCAGGATACTTACCACGTACCTGAACATCTGAATAAAATAGATTTTCGTGATCCAACTTTAAGGCTTGCAAGACATCTAGTGGATTAGGTGTTGCCGGATAAGCTTGCATTCGCGCCAGCATCATCCCAATTTTCAAATCAGGGTTCAGCTCATGCGCAAATTGTGTCACTAAACTAGAAGCGACAAACTGATGGTGCGCTGCTTGGAACCGATCTTGTAGGGTATACGCGTCATCATCTGACAGTAAAGCACCGCCCACGTAACCAGACACCCCGATAACATTGATTTCATTAAAAGTTAACCAGTACTTCACTTTGTCTTGATAGCGCGTGATTACCGTTTTGGCATACTTGACAAATAAATCAATTACCGCGCGATTCTGCCAACCACCATAATTTAACGCAATCCCAATCGGCGTTTCATAGTGCGATAGCGTGACCAACGGTTCAATATTATATTTGCGTAATTCATCAAACACTGCATCATAGAATTGTAAGCCAGCTTCATTGGGTGCCGCATCATCCCCATTAGGAAAGATACGTGACCAAGCAATCGACAGTCGAAACGTCTTGAGTCCCATTTCTGCATATAACGCAATATCTTCTTTGTAGCGATGATAGAAGTCTGAACCCCAACGCTTGGGATAGCGTCCCTCTGCATCATTTAAAGCTGCCAAGACCTTTTCTTTGCTCATTGGTGCTGTAAAATCGAGTGCGGTCTTACGATCCTTGGGATCAATGGCTACCGCCGTATCCGACGTGGCCGGCCCACGCCCACCATCTTGCCAGCCGCCTTCAAATTGATTGGCCGCGGTGGCGCCACCCCAGAGAAAGTCTGTCGGAAATTGTTTCGCTTGCATATTAACGCCTCCTTATTTTTTCAGGAAAATTAAGTCACTTGCTGTCGTGACAGTCGGTTCATTGGTCGTTTCAATTGCGACATATTGTGGCGAATTTGTCACAATAACTGGGGTTACCACCGGATAGCCCGCAGCTTGAATGGCCGCAACGTCAAATGATACTAGCTTTTGACCTGCTTTCACGTGATCGCCTTGAGCAACGTGTGCGGTGAAATGTTGGCCATTTAATTCCACGGTATTCATGCCAATATGGATTAACAATTCAGCACCATTTTCTGTGACAAAGCCAATCGCATGCTTGGTCGGGAACAAAATCTTTACTTCACCTGCTGTTGGTGCCACAATTTCTCCTTGGCTCGGATCAATAGCAATCCCTTGTCCCATTGCTCCCGAAGCAAAGACTTCATCGGCTACGTCTGCCAAAGCAACTGTCTTACCAGCCAACGGACTCTTGATTGTTTCACTCTGTAGTTCGACCTGAGCTGATGTCCCTTGAGTACTTGACGTCGTACCGGCAGTGGCTGGGACTGACTTATCGTAAAGCTTTGGCACTTTGACAAACATCATCCCCACAAAGCTGAGGACAATCGCCAAAATGGTGCCAATAATCATGTGCATCACACCCGTCAAACTACCATTTTGTCCAATATAAGATGGATACATGAAGATACCCAGGCCACCGTTGATGTAAGTCAAGACCTTAAAGTAACCAAGATAGGCCCCGACAATACCTGAAGAAATAATAGAAACAATAAATGGCGTTTTCATAGGTAATGAATAACCGTAAATCGCCGGTTCTGTCACCCCAAAGATGGATGAAATAATAGCTGGGATAACCCCTGTCTTCACCTTCTTTTCCTTTGTCTTAACCCAAACACCAGTTAATGCACCTGTTTGAGTGAAGTTTGGTAAAGCAGCGGCCGCCATCAATGGTGAATAACCCGTTGTTGCAATTTGCGTGATAATCAATGGGACAATACCCCAATGTAAGCCAAACATGACCAAAATCTGCCAACCCGCACCCATGGCAAAACCATACAGAATTGGGCTCATGTTATAAACAGTGACAAAGAAAGCGCCGACGGCGTTAGAAGCCGTATTAGCAATTGGTCCAACAACTAAGAACGTCAACCACAACGTGACAAAAATCGTCACCATTGGGACAAAGAACATCTTCACGTTATCATGGGTGTGGCGCTTCATAAAGTGTTCAATTTTTGAAGCAACATAAATTGCCAAAATAATTGGCAAAACCGTACTATAATAACCACCCGCTGGTATTTGAATCGTCAAGCCCATAAATGGTTTGGCAGCGGCTAACAACTGCGGCAACCCTGGATAAACGAGCGCCCCGGCAATAGCCAACGCCGTGTAAACACTCATTTTAAATTTATTTGCAGCCGTAACGGCTAAAAATATTGGGAGATACTGGAATAGGCCATCCCCAATCGCATTCATCACCACATAGACACTATCAGTCTTTGGCATGCCAGCAGCGGCTAAAATCGCCGTAATGCCTTTTAAAGTACCGGCAGCGGCCAACGCGCCCAAAATAGGTTGAAACAGGTTTGACACGACATCAATAAAGCGATCAAACCAATTCCCCTTTGGTCCTGCAGTGTCTTCGGTATCAGCTGCCGTGTCCCCACCAACGGGGAGATGCCCCACCTTGACGACTTCATCGTAAACATCCGGCACTTGATTCCCAATCACAACTTGATATTGACCGCCAGCTTTTACCACAGTGACAACACCGTCACGTTGTTGCAAATATTCGGTATCAGCCAGACTTTCGTCTTTGAGATTAAACCGCAAGCGCGTTACACAGTGCCGCAGACCATCCACATTTTCACTGCCGCCAACATGCGCTAAAATATCTTCAGCTAACTCTGTATATTTAGCCATCTTTCTTCCTCTATTCCTAAAGCTTTTACTACCTATAATTGTAAGCGCTTTCAATAAAGAGAAATCCAACTTTTTGCGGCTAAAATCGTCAATTTATGAACTTAATACACCCTAACACGACCAATATGCCGCATTTTTGACAAAAAAAATAACGACAAACGTCGTTATGTGAGATGAATCTGTCGCCAGTCAATTTTTTCAAAATTATCTGCGTTTACGTGACGCAATAATTTAGCAATTGTATAATTCTGTAAGCGATTTTTAAAGTCCTGTTCTGCCTCGTTAAAGACACTCAACACGTCGTCAACCGCGACATCCAGTGCTTGTTGCACTGCTACTGTCGGCTGCTCCGATGCTTGACTTAAGAAAATACGATCCGCTAGTTGTGTCGAATGAATGAAACTGCCATCACCCTCAATTGCTTCATAAACATCAAGTAACGTAATATCAGCAATCGGTCGCGCTAACTTAAAGCCACCCTCTTTACTCGCAATTGCTTCAACAATGCCTGCCACCACGAGCTTACGCATCGTCTTCTTCAAATAAGATTCTGACACTTCTAGGCGATTACTCAATAAGTAACTTTTCACTGGTAAACCGCCTTTTTGCAAAGCTAACATGACTAATACCACTAAGCTTTGCTCCACTGCATTTGACATTTTCATAATTCTCTCCATCTCCCCCAAAAATTCCGGCTCTCCACAACCGGCAACTATTAGTTTGTTGTTTCCGTTTGGTTTGGCCAAATCAGCGCATTGTGCTGTAGCTTCCAATGGTAAACGCCCCATGTCAGCACCATTGACACGACACCAATAGTTAATAGCACCGCTAAATCGCCACCAACATGACCGCCAATTGAAATGACTTCACGGAAGGCATGCACTGAATAAGTCATCGGCATCCATGGATGAATGGCTTGGAAGAAGCCATTTGATAACTCGATTGGATATGAACCAGCACTCGCACTTAATTGTAGCACCAACGCCACAATCATGAGACCAGAACCTAATTTACCAAACATAATACTAAAGAGCAAGACAAATTGATTAAAGGCGAACGCGACTACTAAGGCTACAACGTATAGCATGGCCACGTTTTCTGGATGTAAGCCATCTACCAACAGCAATAATGTGGTAATAATAAGCGCTTGCGCAATCCAAACGGGGATATTCACCGTTTGTTTATCGGCCCACCAAGCAAAGCCACTGCGTGGCTTCTTAGCAACTGTCACAAAGTCATAAATTGCACTAAACGTAATCATACCGACAAAGAGGCCAACTGACATCATATAAGGCGTCATCCCTGTCCCGTTATTATCCACATTCGAGTAGTTCTTTTGGGTTTGCTTAACAGGTTGTGTCAAGGCCTTCACGTTACTTGGTTGACTATGAATCTGCTCAAGTTGAATAGCTCCATCCGCAAGCTTGGCTGCTAACGTCATCGTGCCATCTTGCGCTTGTCCCAAAGCAGAAACTGCTTGGGCAGTACCCGTCGTTAGCTGTTGCGCGCCTTGGTCCAATTGACCGGCACCCGTCGTCAACTGACCATTTTTAGCTGTCAGTTGCCCAAGACCACGATTTAATTGCGTGGCGCCAGCAGCAAGTTGCCCATTTCCTTGTGCCAACTGACCAGCACCAGCTTGCAACTGTGCAGCTGCTGTCGTGACTTGTTGTTGACCAGCATTAACTTGACCAGCACCAGTTGCTAATTGTTGCGCTGCTGGCACAAATTGTTGTGATAATAATTGGCTGACTTGCGTTAAGCTACCGTTTAAGCCATCAATGGCCGCTTTATTGCCGGCTTGTGCTTGCGTAACCCCGGCTTGTAATTGCACTAATTTCGTTTTGAAACCATCAAGTTGTGGGAGCAGCGCCTTGAGTTGCGCCAAACTGTTTGCTAGACTGGCTGCAGCTTGGCCACTCTGCGTTAAATGACCTTTCAGGTCATTAGTTGTGGCAATAAACTGTTGGGCAATCTCTGGATTGGCGGCTAGAAAAGCTTGGAATTTTGGATCGTTTGCTAACTTACCTAGTTGCGCTGCATCTGTGCTTGCCCCCGTCAAGCCAGCCTGTAAGTCTTGCCCGGCTTGCGTCATCGCTTGAGTATCAGGGACATCAGGTAATGTGATGGCATTGACAGCATTAGCCAACTCAGCCAACCCCTTTTCTAATTCAGCTAACTTAGGCGCACTTGTCGTTTGCCCTTTGACAATCCCATCACTCAATTCTTGTAACTTAGTGGCTAATTGTTGTGCGCCATCCGCAACTTGTTGGCTTCCAGCTGCTAACTTTGGTGCATTTTGCGCTAATTGCGACGTTCCTGCCGCTAATTGATTGGCACCATTAGCAGCTGTTGCCGCACCACTAGCAAGTTGACCAGCACCACCATTAGCTTGGACGACACCTTGTGTGTACTGTGCTAGACCTGTTGCCAAAGTTGAAGTGCCTTGTGATAAGACTTGCGCCCCATTGTTGAGCTGGCGACTACCGTCAGCTAATTGACCCAAACCATTATTGAGCTGACGAGCACCATCCGAACCAGCCAGAAAGCCTTTTTGAGAAGCTGCTGTTGCTGACAAAATTGTCTTGTTATAGACACTTTGCAGTGAGCGGTTGACACTATCTTGAATCTTAACCGCCGCCGAACTCGTCATCTTTTCTGCAATAAAACTTTGGCCGGCATTTTGGGCAATGGCAATTTTAGCATACTTTGGTTGATCACTTAGTAATGTCCCCGCATTACGTGTAAAGTTTTTAGGAATGGTAATAGTCATATAATAACGACCAGATGCTAAGCCATCCCGAGCCTGTTGCGAAGAGACTTCCCGCAACTTTAACGGTTGTTCTCGCAATAACTTATCCGTTAAGTCTTGTCCCAAATGTTGCGTCTTATCGTTGATCTTGGCCGGCTGATCATTGTTCACAATAGCCACTGGCAAATGATCTAATCTACCGTAGGTATCCCACAACGATGACAAGAAAATTACAGCATAAATACTTGGAATCATGGCAATTCCAACTAATAATAATTTTAATCCACGCAGCTTACCAATTCGCTGCCATTCTTCACTTTGCCAAAACTTCATGCGCTGCCTCTTTTTCGTGTACTTTTTTATCTATGGATATATTATATACACGGATAAGACGAATTGCAAACAAAAAAAGCAAAATTTCTTTTGCTTTCCTGTCATTGCTATTTAGTTTAAATCATGTCAATCAAAAGTTGCTTGATTTCAGCCAAGCTTGGTTGGCGTGGGTTACCAGGCGTGCACTGATCGTTGTAGACAAGGTCTGTCAATTGATCAACACTCTTCATCAAAGTAGCTTCGGTAACGCCGTTTTCTGACAATGTCAAGTCAACGTCAATTGACTTAGCCAAATCCTTCACTGCGGCAATCAATGATTCTACCAATTCAGCATCTGTGTTACCCTTCAAGCCAAGGTAGCGGGCAATATCAGCGTAATCCTTTTGTGCTGTGTATGTTTCATAGCGAGGATATGGTGTGCGCTTCACGTTACCTGTCACAGCATTGAACTTAATCACGTGTGGCATAGCAATCGCGATTGACAAACCGTGAGCCAAACCGAATTCACCACCGATCTTGTGTGCAAGTGAGTGGTTGATACCAAGGAAGGCGTTGGCAAATGACATACCAGCAAGTGTTGAAGCATAGTGCATCTTCGTACGTGCGTTTTGACCTTCCTTTGTTGGGTTCTTTGGATCGTAGTTGTATGATGTTGTCAAGTTTTCAAAAATCAACTTGATAGCTTCCAAAGCCCATGGACGTGTGAATTCTGACGCCATTACTGAAACATATGATTCAAAGGCGTGTGACAAAGCATCCAATCCTGAGAAGGCAACTGTACGCTTTGGCACAGTCATGACGAATTCTGGGTCGACAATAGCGACTTCTGGTGTCAATTCGTAATCGGCCAATGGATACTTCACGTGTGTTTCATCGTCTGTAATAACGGCGAATGGTGTCACTTCAGAACCAGTACCTGATGTTGTTGGAATGGCAACCATTTGTGTCAAACGTGCGTGGTAGAACTTCACGATACGCTTACGGATGTCCATGAACTTTTGTTGCAATTCCATGAACAATTCCTTGATACCTTCTTCGTCTGACAAAATACCTTCGTGACGTGTTGAGTATTCGTACAAGAAGCGACCAATCTTACCGGCATCAAGTGCTGAACCACCACCAAGCAAGATGACAGTATCAGGCTTGAAGTCAGCCATTTGACGTGCAATTTCAACCGCTTGTGACAATGTTGGGTCTGGTTGTACTGAGCCATAGATTGATGTTTCAACTTGTTCTTGACGCAATTCTAATTGACTCAAAACCTTACCAACGAAGCCGAATTGTACCATACCTGGATCGGCCACGATGAAGGCACGCTTAACTGATGGCAAATCTTGCAAATAAGTGATGGCGTTAGCTTCGTAGTAAACTTCCTTTGGCAAACGAATCCACTGTGGCCGGTTACGACGACGCGCCACTGTTTTAATATTAAGCAAATCGTATGTTGACAAGTTGTGAGACAATGAATTCTTCCCCCATGATCCGGTACCAAGCGTCAATGATGGGCGCATAGCATCTGTATAGATATCACCGACACCACCGATTGAATCTGGTTGGTTAACCAAGATACGTGATGCACCGATAGCATCAGCATATTCCTTAATAAATGGATCATCTTGTGATCCGATTTGAATAGCCGCGTTGTGTCCGGCACCTTGATAGTCTAAGAGTGCTTGTACTGTGTCGATAGCTTCTTCACGTGTGTCGACCTTATAAAGTGACAACAATGGTGAAAGCTTTTCTGATGACAAGGCTTCACCGATGTTCTTGCGGTCTAATTCAAACAACAAGACATCCTTACCTTCAGGAATCTTAACACCAGCTTGTTCAGCAATCCAACGACCTGACATACCAGCAACTGGACCAGCAACACCAAAGCCTTCTGCATTTGGCTTGAAGACGAAGTCAGCGATCTTCTTGTAGTCCTTCTTAGGTACCAAGTAAGCACCTTGTTCTTGCAACTTTTGCAAAATTTCATCATAAACAGGGGCTTGGATAACCGCTGAGTTTTCAGTGGCACAGATCATACCGTTGTCAAAACGCTTTGACAACAACAAGTCAGATACCGCACGGTCTGTATCAACAGTTGCATCGATATAAACCGCACCGTTACCGGCACCAACACCCATTGAAGGGTTACCTGACTTCAAGGCTGCGTTAACCATTGATGGGCCACCAGTAGCCAAAATTGAGGCAATACCAGGGTTTTGGATCAAGGCTGTTGTCGCATAAATTGATGGTGTTTCAATCCATTGGATGAAGTTCTTAGGTGCGCCAGCCTTCACCGCTGCTTCATAAACAATCTTAGCAGCGTGTGCTGAAGCCTTTTGTGCTTGTGGGTGGAAAGCAAAGATAATCGTGTTACGCGTCTTTGCTGTCAACATAGCCTTAAAAATTGTTGTTGACGTTGGGTTAGTTGTTGGCACGATACCAGCCAATACCCCAAGTGGTGCAGCGACTTCAACCTTTCCTTGGATTTTATCTTCGCTAATCACACCAACTGTCTTATCAAACTTGATGGCGTTATAAACAGATTCTGAAGCAAAACGGTTCTTTGTATCCTTATCTTCAACAACCCCACGACCAGTTTCGTCGTGTGCTTCGTGCGCCAATAGCAATGAGTTTTCTGATCCAGCCAAGGCCATTGCTGCAACAATCTTATCAACTTGTTCTTGTGTATATGTTGAGAATTCAGCCAAAGCCTTTTGAGACTTTTCAACCAATTCTGCTGTCATTTTTTCAGCTTGTGCTTGTAATTCCGCCTTTTCTTCTGGCGTCAAAGCCTTCTTTGCAGGCTTCTTTTCATTTGCGTCTACCATAATGACTACTCCTTTTATCGTTTGCTCATTTATTAACAATCTAAGTATATAACAGCCTGGTTTAAAATGCAAGTTTTTTAGGAATATTTTTTAAAACGTTGATTAGTCAACGTTTTAAAACAGTTTCATTGCTATTATATTTTTGTGTATTTATATACAATGTTGGTCAAAACGGTGAATTGATCACAAAAATCAATGCTGAAAACAATATAAAAAAAGCGTAGCGCTAAATGTGGTGTACCCCGAAAGTTAAAGCAACTTTCGGGGTTTTATTTATGACTAAAATTTCAAAACAAATTAAACTTCAGGCAATTCAAGATTATCTGTCTGGAAAATATTCCATACGTGGCATTACTGCTCGATATGGTATTGCTAACAGTGTCTTTCGCATGCTTATTGCCGCATACAAAAGTTTTGGATCAGATATATTATTTAATCCACCAGCAATCACACCTGAATTTAGGATTAAAGTGGCATCATGGGCCATTCAAAATAACGCTTCTCATAGCCAAGTGGCTGCTAAGTTCGGCTATACAGGCATTGCCCAAATTGTTTCGTGGAAGAAGATCTATTCACAACTAGGGCCAAATGGGTTATTATCTATTCAAAAAGGACGATCACCTAGAATGGCTAATAAGAAACCTAAGCAAGTAAAACAGCTCACAGAAACTGAAAAACACATTGCCCAACTAGAAGACGAAAACCTACGACTAAAGATTGAAAATGAAGCGTTAAAATTATTAGCCTCGATTCAGCAACGAACCGACAACTCGCAGAAGTAGCTTGCCGGCTCGAGGCGCAATTTAAATTGGTGGCTATCCTAAAGGTTCTGCCAATCGCAGAAAGTACAGTGCATTACTGGAAACGACAGTTTAAAAATGATGACCCTGATGCACCCCTTCGTGCGGCTATTAGGACAATCTGGGAAGCTGATAATCACTACGGTGTGCGAAGAGTGTATTTAAAGTTACGTCAACAACCAGCGTTTAAAGCGGTAAATCACAAGAAAGTACAACGGCTAATGCATGAAATGGGGCTAAAGGGTGTTGGCTACAATAAGCAATCACGTCAGTATGATTCATCCAAAGGACCTGAAGGAAAACGTGTGAAGAACAAGCTTCACCGTCGTTTCAAGACTAATCGGCCATTACAAAAATTAGCTAGCGATGTTACTGAATTTAAGATTTCAGCGACTGGTGAAAAGGTCTATTTAGAACCGATTCTTGATATGTATAACAATGAGATTCTTACCTATGCCATTAGCACGCGTCCAGATCTCGCCTTTACCTTACAACCGCTTAATCAGCTCGTAGCGCAATTGCCAAAACTTTCGTATCGTACAACAATTCACACTGATCAAGGCTGGCAATATCGCCATAGAACATGGCGTAAAACACTAAAGAAAAACCGCATTATCCAAAGCATGTCGCGTCGTGCGACTGCTCTAGACAATGCGGTTATGGAAAGCTTCTTTAATAAGCTTAAAGTTGAAATCGGGCCACTAAACAAGTATTCATCAGCTAAAGCGTTGATAGATGCCGTCAATAATTGGATACTATATTACAACAACACACGCATCCAAACAAAATTAAACGGCCACTCACCGGTAGAATACCGACAACTGGCCGCTTGATTAGCTAAAATATTTTACTTTAACTTTTTGGGTACACCACATATTTAACGCTACGCTTTTTTATATCTATGCTTAATGGAATACCATACCACCGTCAACAACAATTGTTTGTCCAGTCACATAATTAGAATCGTCTCCAGCTAGGAAACTCACGACATTAGCAACATCTTCCGGTTCACTCAAACGACCAAGCGTAATTCCATCAGAAAATTGTGCCATTCCCCATTCATCATCTTGACCAGCATTTTGACCGACTTCATGCGCAATGTCCCACATCATTGGTGTCTTAACAATACCTGGCGCAAAAGCATTCACCGTGATACCAAATTCAGCTAATTCCTTAGCTGTCGTTTGCGTAATACCACGAATTGCAAATTTCGTTGAACCATACGCTGTCAAATTAGGATTACCTTGTACGCCAGCTTGAGATGTTGCGTTAATAATTTTACCGCCGTGTCCAAGTGACATAAAGGCATCTGCGGCTGCTTGTGTCCCCCAGACCACACCATTCACGTTAATCCCCCAAGTCCAGTTCATATCTTCTTCAGTAACCGACATAATTGGCGTTGTTGGTGCCACGCCTGCGTTATTGACGATAACATTGAATTCGCCAAATTTTTCTTTTGTTTCAGCAACTGCTGCAAAAACTTCCGCGCGTTTTGCTACGTCTGCCTGAATCGCAATGGCTTCGCCACCGTTGTCGTTAATCTTATCCGCTACTTTTTGTACTTTGTCTAAATGACGGCCAACTACGGCAACCTTAAAGCCATCTTTAACCAATCGTTCCGCAATCGCTTGGCCAATACCTTGTCCAGCGCCTGTTACTAATGCTACTTTCGTCATCTTTTAATACCCTCCTCTTGATAACTATTTCACAAACAATATACACCTTATATGTGAATTTGTAAACAATTACGCTTATATGTTGTTACTGCTATAATAAATGCAAGACAATTAACGGGAGAAATGTATGTATTATCTGGACGGTCAATTTTACCAACTTGGGTTGAAGCAAAAAATCAGTTTCTTTGCCATTTCCCTGATGCTTAATTCGTTTGGTAATGGGTTAAGCGTCGCAACGGCCATGGGTTCTGCACCGTGGACGGCTGGTGCGGCTAATCTGGCGCATCTCACCGGCTGGCAAATCGGCATTTTTCTCGCCTTATTTGCCACATCGATTGCTTTTTTAAATATGTTTCTCGCCATGAATTTTAATTGGATCCGTTTTACAGGAAATGTCCTTTTTGGGCTATCTTTTAGTTTATTAGTCGGCATCTTTGCGGCTTTTTTCGTTAAATTAGGGGTTGATGCCATTGCTTGGTATTGGCGTTTATTGCTCGATATTTTTGCCATTTGGACGATTGGTGTTGCCATTTCCATTTATCAACGCGTAAATTGGGTTTTACATCCCCTAGACGACTTAACAAACATTTTGCGTTTTGACTATTTTCATGGTGATGCGTCAAAAGCCCAGATGAGCAATTTCATCGTCGCGATTGGTATTTCATGCGTGGCCTTTCTCATTAGCCATCAAATTGTAGCGCTTGGCTTAGTCACCCTTGTCTCGTTCTTTTTCCAAGGTCGTAACATCGCTTGGGCTGACCGCCATATCTTTAAACATCTTGTTCACGGCGATGTCCGTGGTGACTAAAAAAGCAACGACCAAAATGGTCGTTGCTTTTTGTATTAACGATAACGTTGACTGGTGCTAGTTTTTCCTAGCGACAGCCAAACCGTCAGTAATAAACTCACCATTACTGGTAACCACCACGTTTTCATCAAGATTGGTGATTGCAAATGACTGATTAACGATAGACTGATAAATAAAATATTCAGGCTCAACGGCCCAACTTGCCACCACCCGGAATAACCCATATCGTGTAACCTTCTCGTGTATAACGCCACGGTTGGTAAAACAACGATAACTGACATAAAACACGATACCATCATAACAAGCATCACCGTTGCTTCAACCGCACTCGTTTCCGTTTGTGCTGCAGCTTGTCGGCCAAAAAAAGCACCCAGCCGAGCGACTACCACGATGATGCTGGCCACAATAACAGACACACTCCCCCAAAACCACACAACCCAATTGAACGCACGACGTGAACTCGTCCCACGAAAATTGGTATACTGCTTAAAAAAGTCAGCTAAGGCCCCCCACGCTGTCATTACCTATTTCCCCCTTTGATAGCTTGCTATCAATCTTACCATATCTTAAAAAATTAAAAAAATTTTTCAATAGTTTATTCACCTTGTTCACAGGATCTCAACCGCAGCCCGTCATGATAAGCTGCGGTTAACCGAGATAAAATGTTAAAATATGAAGATAATCCCTATAAACAAAATCACACAACCAAAGGCAGCAACTATGACCACAACGCCAATTGAAAAACCACGTATTACCATCACAAATGTTATCTGGAGTCTCGACCCCGAGACGCAAGCGGTGAAACTCCTTTTAGTTAAACGCGCTGATACACCTTTCCAGAATTTTTGGGCTTTGCCTGAGACCTGGTTACGTGTCAACGAGAGTGCCCACGAGGCTACTTTACGCCTTGTCAAAGAAAAACTTGGTCTCGATTTGCCAAATGTGCACGCCGAACAACTCGCAACATTTACCGAGCCGAACCGCTCGCCTGGTGAGCGGGCCTTGTCACTCAGCTATATGACCTTTTTACCAAGTTATCCGACACTCCAGCCGGGGCCAGGTGCACTAGACGCCCAGTGGTTTACACTCAAAAAACACCCGTCAGGCTTATTTAGCTTCAAATATCAAGATTTAGCTTTCCAAACACTTGTTGCCGATGACTACATCACCCACCAAGATCCAACCAAGCGCCTCGCGTTTGATCATAACTGGATACTCACCGTCGCTACCCAGCGCATTATCAATAAATTAGACTATCAACCGACCATTTTGTTGATCCTAGGGCCGGCCTTTACACTCAAAATGGCGCGCCATGTTTTTGAAAGTTTTGGTAAAAAAGAGCCTGATAATTCTAACTTTTTACGGAATCATCAACACTTACTACGACCACTTGGTTCCAGCAGCCAAAATCGCCCCGGTCGTCCAGCTAAAAAATATCAGTTGCTTATTCAATAATGCTAGTGTACAATCGCCTTAATTAATAAAAGTTATTTTTACTTTTATTAACAAAGAAGGAGATTTTGTCATGGTCAATTCAAAACGTCTGTTGTTCGTCGTCGGCACTGCCTGGATGATCGATGCGCTAGACGTCGCTTTATTGTCGTTTATGATGCCCCTATTGAAGGCAGAATGGACGCTAAACGAAACCCAGCTTGGGTTAGTCGGCGCCATTACGTCTGTGGGGATGATGCTTGGTGCGTTGTTGTGTGGTAAATTATCGGATCGTTTTGGGCGCAGACGCGTCCTGATGTGGACGCTCGTCCTCTTTTCTTTGAGTAATTTAGCGCTGGCCTTTGCGCCAAATCTTGCTTGGTTTATGGTGATTCGTTTTATTACCGGCGTTGGTTTGGGTGGTGAACTGCCCGTTGCAGCCGCCTTGATTGCCGATCACTATACCGGCACAAAACGCCATCAAATGCTGGTGTTGGTGGATAGTTTTTGGGCTTATGGTTGGATTATCGCTTCACTGATCGCGTTTTTAGTGATTCCCCACTTCGGTTGGCGCACGGCGGCACTCTTAACCGCTAGTTTGTCGCTTTATGCCTGGTATCTCAGGCATCATCTCCCAGAAGATGCCATCACGCCCAAGCAACAAGCAACGCCAGCTTTCCGGACATTATGGTCACCCGAACACCGCTGGCCTTTACTTAATATCAGTCTCGTCTGGTTTATCATCATGTTGACGTACTATGGAATTTTCCTCTGGTTGCCGAGTGTGTTGGTTTTACGCGGCTTTTCCGTGGTACGCTCACTGGGTTATACTTTAGGGATGAGCATTGCCCAACTGCCTGGTTACTATTTAGCTGCCTATCTCTTAACCAAAATGAACTTAAAAAAATTACTCAGTATTTATCTGCTGGGCACAATCGTTGCCAGTCTCGTTTTTGGTCTGGCACACAGCACACCAGTCATTTTGATTGCTGGTGCTTGGCTATCGTTCTTTGATCTTGGCGCTTGGGGCATTCTGATTGCCTTAACGCCTAGCCTCTTTCCCCAAGCCATTCGTGGTACTGCGATGGGGTCAGCTCAATCCGTTGGCCGTTTAGGGGCAACTATTGGACCATTCTTGGTCGGTTGGCTACTCGATGCCAATTTTGGCATCAGTGGCGTTTTCGGCCTCTTTGTCGGCCTACTATTGGTAGCCATGGCACTGATTATTTTTGGGGTTAAAAATTCAAACCCCCAGATAAATTAACAATGACACTAAAAAACACCAATTTTTTTGGTGTTTTTTAGTTTTGAGACGATACAACACCTACTCATAAGACAACCAAATAAAACGTATTTACTGTGGCATCACCAAGTTCTTAATCATACTTTTAGGCTTAAAAACTATGGTAAGATAGTAAACATGATCACCTCGCGCTTCCCCAAAAAGCACGACTACCGCAACGGTCAGTGGTTTCACTAGACACTGTGTCTTGACGTCATGTGTGCAGACGACTTGCCGATACCGTACGCCACCCAACCCCTCTAAAATAATGTAAAGCATGCCAAAATCTATGAACCACGCCAAGATGCTCAGAAGTCAATAAATTGGACTATTTTTATTCAGTTAATTAGGCGACATTTGAGATACGATTGCGATTATAAAAATTGATATACCAACCAATGGCTGCTTGGACTTCAGTTAATGTTTGGTATGCCTTCAAATAAACCTCTTCACGCTTCAATATTGAATGAAACGCCTCCATACGGCCATTATCGTACGGATGGCCTTTGAGTGAATAAGAATGTTTCAAGCCATAATTTTGGCATTTAATATTAAACTCAGCACTCGTGTATTGTGATCCCATATCTGAATGAATAATGAGTGGCTTTCGATGCTTATCTAACGCCATCTGCAAGGCACTTGTGGCTAGCTCGGCTGTCATTGTATCGCCAATTTTATAGCCCAATACTTTTCTCTTCTCAGGATCCAAAACGGTCGCTAAATAGACCCATCTGTGATTAGTCAACTGAATATAAGTGATATCTGTTTGCCAAACACCACTCAAATCATGCAAGTGTCTAATCAGATTGGGCCTTTGATCGACCGTCACCACAGTTTTTGGCTTGCGATAACGTTTTTGCATGCGTGATCTAATCCCTAATTCACGCATTAATTTGAGTGTCATATATTCAGATATTTTTGGACAGTCATTGTTTAGGTGACTATAAGCAGCAATACGACGATAGCCATAAAATTTAAAGGTTTTCCAAACGTCTAAAATATAAGGTTTCAGGGATTCTCTACGCTTTTCTTGTCGACTGGGCTGCCAATGGCGCCAATTGTAATAGGTACTAGATTTGATTTTAAGTGCACTTAAAATACGCACAAGCGCGTAGCCTTGTGCTAAAAATTGATTAACTAGCGGCAATCCCACATTACGGACTATTTTTTGGCTAGTAAGATGGCCGCTCAATGCCTGTCAGGCTATGCGTGATAAAATTTCGTTTTCTTCCTCCAAAATAGCGAGGCGCTTCTCTAGTTGCTTGACGTCTTTTAAAGTCTTTGACTGACCTTTGATCATGATTGGGGTAGCTTGTTTAACCCAAATAGCAATAGAATCTTTTGATGGTCCAAATTCTTCTGCTAATGATTTGAGTGAACGGCCTTCTTGGTGAAGTTTAACCAATGAATCTTTGAAATCTTGTGAATAACGAATTGACATAAAAATACTCCTATACTTTCATTTTACGGACTGAATAAAAATAGTCCATTTTTTTAGTATAAGAGCAACCCACGTTGCCACTCAAATATTCTGGGTATTGACTGATCCACTGACTTAATTCATTTTCACTGTTAAAACTATTATGAAAGCCACCCGCGACCGCATTATGCTTTTGATAAGGTAGCGCCATAAAAATATAAGCGCCTGCCTGTTGATATTGTTTGGTATATGACCACTTATCCATGATTACACCCTCGCAAATCTTTCTTCGTGCTTCAACAACGCATTAATGATTGTCTGTTGACTATTAACGCTCTTTTGTAACGTGTTGACTGTCTCCCAAAACTCGTTACTTGTGACAATGAGATACATGCCACCATGCGCTTGGCGGTTACTACCAATTAAATAACCACGCTTACGCAAATCTGCGACAATATCACTCACACGCTTTTTGTTAATCTGCAATAAGTAAGCTAATTTCTCCAATGTGATTGCTTGCGCTCGTCCTGCGGGTAATGTATTGAGTATCTGTTGCTCAATGTTTGATAGTGGTGTGTCTGTCATTGTCCCACCTCCAGCTCACCAGCTTTGTTCACAATATCAATCGCAAAACCTGCCATAATATCGACAACATCCGTAATGTACTCGGTATCAAGCTCTCCGCCCTCAATAGCTTTATTAAGTGTATGAGCTAACGCTTGTATTCTTTGTGCCTCGCCCGATAATGTTTGTAGATCTAAATTCCAAACTTTTAGTAATTTATCTTTATTCATGTTAAAATGTGTATAGCAAAAGCCATGATATGGGCGTTTGTGGTCGGTTATCACTGTTTCCTTGGCGGGGATGTGATAACTTTTTTTGTGCCCTTTTTCATGCTTTGCTGTCCTTTCTATTTATTCACTTTAAACAACTCACGTTCAATGGCGGTAATATCATAAATCACAATCTTATCGTGCTTATAGCCTGTGATCAGTCCCTGCCGTTTCCAACTTTTAACCGTGCCTAGACTTACATCAAAATGCTCTGCCACTTTCTCAGCTCGTTTCCAGACATGATTATGTTGTCTTAGTTGAAAAGATAGCTCTGCCAATTCTTCCATTAAGTCATCATTCGTTACTGCCATATCATCTCCTAATAATTAGCCGTGTTGTTGCTCTGTCTAACAGCTCATAAGCTTGCATGATTTCAAACTGTGCCTGTTCGTTCCCTGATACTCTGTCACTGTTAGCAATATCAATCAGTGGCTTGTATATGCGTTCTAAAGTTCTCACATACAGGTTGCTCATACCTTGTGTACCTCCTTTAAACTGTCGCCGACGACAACGCCTATAATAAATGCGCTAACAACTACAAAGACAAGTCCGATTACTTGTGCTACCCATAATGTCATACTTGTTCCTCCTGTTCTGCTTGTGCTTGATTTTCTAAATCGCCTTGCACCTTCTCGTTATCTTCGAGACGTTCATAATATTTGAGTTGCATGTCTTCCAAATCTTTCAACATGTTAATCACTGTTGGTGTTGTGATGTGGTCGCCTGCTTTCAAACTATCAACCAATGAGAGTGCTAACGTTTCTTGGATTTATTCCAATGCGCTATTCGTGTCCTTGATAACTTCCTGTTCTGTTAACAATGCGTTTGATACTGTCATGATATTTCTCCTATCTCGTTGCTTTTATAGTGGTTCACTCTTGCACTTAAATGTCTCTATTTACCTTTAATTGACCTGTATTGTCTGGTATGATATGTGTGTATTCACTGTACAAGTAAATACATTTTGTTCGTTTAACTAACATTAAATAATTAAACCATAACTTTTGTTAGTTAACTGTACAATACACTTTAAAGTTTCTTAATTGAGTTTCATTTTTGATTAAGCACTTTATAAATCCTTAACATTTAATCGAGGTGCCAATATGTCTGTAACATCAGAACGCATGAAAGAACAGCGCAAAATAAAAAAACTAACTCAGACTTCTCTAGCTGAATTAGTTAATTCTTCACGTTCTAGCATTGCACAAATTGAAACTGATAAATATACTCCCTCTTTTGCCATGCTCTCATTGATTGCTGACGCGTTAGATACTACAGTAGAGTATTTACAAGGTAAAACAGATAACGCGCTGAAAACGACTCTCAATGGATCTACTGATGGAGACACCAAAGTTAAGCACGTAGATTTAGCTGATGATGAGTTAATTATGTCTTTTGAGGGTAAAGAACTATCAGAGGAGTATAAACAAGCAATTATCGCGACCCTACGGACTATGCGTGAGGGTAAGAAATAAATGTATGAATATTTAGACTATACTTCCCCACTTGAATTCTTTGAAGATGTAGTGATTGAATACAATGCTAAACGTCCGCCTGATTGTCAAATAAGAATGTTTGAAGTGTGTGGCCAAGAATCAGATCCAGATGTTGCACCCCCTTTTGACAACGTAATTATTATCAACCCTAACTTTCAAACAAAATTTTCACTCCCTTTTAGGCAATTTCATGAGTTACAACACGTTCTAAATGGCGAACAACACAAAACTTATGCGTTCTCACCTTTAGCTAAAAATGATGCTGAAATTAGCGCTAATGCTTATGCGTTTAAAATGTTAGCTGATTTCTACTTTGACGAGAATACAGACAGATACAGCAAGCTTTATGACTTCATGGATTACTTTGGCATTCCTATGTCGCTTGAAAGTGCTGTTTTGAAGAATATATAGGAGTTGACACTATGTCAGTATTTTTTCTAGCACTAACGTTTCTTTTTTCTGGTACAACTTTTATTACGCTATCTAAGCGAGACAATAACAAACGATATCAGATTGCGGGCGTACTACTTACTGCAACCGGAGTAATCAATCTATTAATAGCACTTTTTAACCATTAACAGATTATCCAAGCTGACAGTTAAAAAGACACCTACTATCAGCAAGCGACTGAAAACGAAAAAATAACTCGTTATTTTAACGAGAAAGCCAACTCTGTGAATTGTTTCCCTGTTCCAACTATGGGCGGGGATGACTTACAAGGATACTTCAAATGACGACACACAACAAGATTATGATTATAGGCTGTGGTGGTTCTGGTAAATCAACTTTAGCTAGAAAACTTAGTGACAAAATGGACGTTCCAGTTTTCCATTTAGACGCCCTTTTATGGCATGATAACTGGGAAATGAGCAGTAAAGATGAACAACGCCATATCATTAACAATGTCTTAGATAAAGACCAATGGATTATAGACGGTAATTATAGCGCCACGCTTGATATGCGAGTAGCTAAAGCCGACACCATTATTTTTATAGATCGTAGTAGAGTAATGTGTCTGTACAACGTGTTGAAAAGATATATTCACTATAAGGGGCGCTCTCGACCAGACATGCACGATAACTGCCCTGAAAAAATTGACTTTGAGTTTGTGCGTTGGATATGGACATTTAACAAGAAACGAAAGCCTGCAATAATCAAAATGCTTGCTGCTGTTCAAAATACAAAAAATGTTGTGATTTTAAAAAACAATAGACAAATAAATTACTTCTTAAAATCTATCCAAAATTAAAAGAGCTCTCAGTGAGTGCTTACATAAGTGCAAATTTAAACTAATATCGTCTTTTTGGGGGATGAAAATGAATAAACTAAAAAAGCAGGGATTAGATGCACCATTGGTGCCAATTCTTTATATTATTGTTGGTTTGCTAGCTTGCTTATTTGCTTTATTTAGCAACTATAGCGGTTATCTATGGACTCTTTTTTACGGTATCATCATGGTTTTGGGCGGCTTGATATTCATACACACCTCAATACGTGGAAAATCCATGATATGGGACAGCATCATTGCTGATTTAACTATCCCCGAAAATAGTAAGGTGCTGGATTTAGGGACTGGACATGGCCTTGTGCTGTTGAAATTTGCGCAACATCTATCAGAAAAAGGACATGCAACGGGTATTGACTTATGGCTTAATAAAGATCAATCAAATAATAGCCTGAAAAATACAAATGACATCATCGAATCAAAAAAGTTATCACGGGTAGCAGATGTTCAAACAGCGAACATGTTAGATCTACCTTTTGAAGAAAACCAATATGATTTTGTTGTCACAAGCTTAGCACTTCATAATATTAAACCTGCTTCAGCACGTAAAGACGCTTTGAATGAAGCAGATCGTGTCTTAAAGTCTGGCGGAATGCTGATAATTGTTGATACAGGACATAACAAAAATGAATATATCTCAGTGCTACAATCTAATGGTTACAGCATTCAAAAACATAAGACTTATGGCATTATTGGTTGGTGGACTGGTCCATGGATGCCCACCTATTCAATCGTCGCCACTGCGCCAATAAAACAATAAAAAAGCACTCACAGAGTGCGTACATACGTGCCAAGCGTTCACGTTAAAAAGTTTGGAAAGTATTTCTTGCTATGACAGATATTGGTTACGTATACGCCCTTGAAAACAAATCATTTCCGGGCTACATCAAAATTGGTCAAACTACCAATCTTGACAACAGGCTAAAGCAATTTAATAACACGGGTATTCCAGATAGTAAGCCTACATTGCTACTATTTGCTCTAAAAATAACGAACTTTAAAAAAGCTGAAAGACTATTGCATAAGTCCCTTGCTGATAAACGCGACAGTTTGTCAAAAGAGTACTTTAAAGCGAACTTTAATCAAGTTAAAAGTGTTTTTGATTTATTATTGTTTAATGACCCTCATGCTGAATATGTCAAACCGAATGAATACAATGCGAGAATAACTGGAATTTACAAGCCAAATGTTGTACGCAAAACAGGACAACGTCCTAATAGAAGTTTTCATTATTTATCCATTCCCGTGGGTGCAAAACTAAAGTTCAAAGATGATCCTAAAATAGAGGTTACTGTGATTGACAGCAAAAACCAAGTATTATGTCGTTGCGGACACAAACATTCTCTTTCACGTGCTGCAATATGTTGTTATGACTTTTACCATAAACTACCTGAAGAACAGTCTGGAAAAGATAGAAACGGATTTGCTTGGTTCTCATACAATAAAATTCTATTGAAAGACATGAAACCCGTTGTGAATTCAGAATTTTAAGTAATTTCTATCAGATTGTCGTGCTCAATGTTTTTCTTTATGACTCTATTTTTTAACATTAAATTATTGTATATCATCCCCTAAATTACACATCCGCATAAACATAAAAGGCATGAACTTATATAATCTATTCCGTGCCTTTTGTTATGCATTTCATTACGCTGTTACAGCCATTTTAAGCGTTTAATGTCTGTCTAGTATAATACACTCATCAATATATCAAACGCAAATTTACACGCTATCTAGCTAGTTTTGAAACAAATACACAAGTTATATCTTAATCACTGATACGGGGATGAAAATATATCCGTTATCAATCAAATTTATAACCAACTCCGCTCGTGGTCGTTTCAAATGACCTCGAACTATCTAACTACCATTCCTCTTCAAAAGCATAGCAAAATATTTGTGACCCATTTTAGCACTCTGAAACAAAGTGCATACTCAACGATAAATGAATCAGTAATAAATAATTTAGTTTACACTTGTTGTCTTATATAATTTACACCCCCGCCCCACTTTGCTATCTGGGAGAGCGCTCACATATCGTCATCTTGTAAAAATGTTCAATTTTGAAAACTTTTTTTTATAGGGGGGATACCCTAAAAACGTTGATATATAGGCATTCTGTTTTTTTGATAAAATTTTAAGAATACTGTTATATCAATGTTTTTAGCATGTTAATTTCTAAAAAAACGGACTTTCAACACTATTGCCACAAGGGTTTAACACCCATTACATTAAAACTACCGTAAAAAGTACCCCTTATTCCTACCCTACTTTTATAGATATGCGTGTCCTCTCCAAAACAAAATATTACATCAAAATCAACAATTTAGTGGTATGTTTGTGCTACCCCTAAACGTATATTTTTAGTTAAAAATGCCTTTATATCAGCATTCTATATCCTAAAAACGCCTTATAAAAAGTTTTGATTTTTGCATTCGTAAGATTTCAGGACGCCACCTTGTGACGCTCCCCTCCAACACCATGGGCGGGGGCGTTTTATAAACACAAATATTAGGGGCATATGTACCTGATTTTTTAGTAATATATCATACTTTTTTAGCAAACTGGTCAACTAATTTACCACCCCTATAAATCCTAACGACATTGGTAATGACTTTATGTGATCCAAAAATTTCTATATTTTCATAAATCACTTATTGAATTTCAACTTATTTCTTTGTTTAGTGCGTTACATTTGTGTTTTCTTTCAGCATCAAATCATTGTCAAAGTATTCAATTATCAACAACGAATATCAGTCAGAAACAAATCAACCAAGATAACAATAAAAAGTTTCTTTGAATCTGACAACAATAAATCTTCTTCCTATCGTTCATCAGGTTTCTTTATTACAAACAAAAAGCACTGCTTTTACTGCAATGCACGATGTCTTAAATGACTAAACTCACTGTTATGTGCTAGAGGCTTTAAAATGATGATGCCATTCAATCAAATTTGACTCTTGGTCCTTATAAATCGGTATATCAGACCTTTTTAAATAATGGTTTCATAATTATGGGTGCTATTATCGTTGAAATAATTACGGCAATAACAAACTCAGCTGACGTATCCTCATTAATAATCTGTGATGATATGCCTATTTGAATAATTACAAGAGCCATCTCGCCTCTAGAAATCATCCCCGCTCCTATTGCGTTTGCAACATTAACATTTAAACCTGAAAACCTTGCACCCCACGCAGATCCGATAAATTTGGTAACAACAGCCAACGCACTAAATATTATAATAGCTGTTAGCTTGTTTCCTAATCCTTGAATTGCAACTCCAAGGCCAATAGATCCAAAAAATACAGGATAGAATAACCAATTACCAATTTTTGTACTTAAAACGCCAACCTTATCAGAAAAATCAAATTTTCTCAATACTATTCCTAACGCAAAAGCAAATAAGGGCAATAAACTATTTATCCCTAATGTACCGCCACCTACAAAGACAGAGAACAACGTTACAGCAAACAAAGCAATTATATCGTCCAATACCGCCGCCGAAAGCATAATTGCCCCCATTGAAGTAGCTAATTTTTTTTGTTCAGCTAATACAGCCAATGTGATGGAAATAGAAGTTGCAGAGAAAACAACACCAGCAAATATAGAAGCTTGTATATTATATCCGAGCAATAAAAACGCAATCGGGAAAGCAATTATGGGTAATATCACCCCCATGGTTGCAATAAGTGATGAGGCCTTAATATATTTCTTCATTTCTTTTAAATCAGACTCTAAGCCCGAGTTTAGCATTAACAAGAAAATACCTGTCTCAGCAAACAAGTGAATGAAATAACTTGGTTCTACTATATTTAAACCACTGGTTCCTAAAATGATTCCAGACAATAATTGTCCAACAACCTCGGACAACCCAAACCAAGTGCCTATTTTCCCAAGTATAACCGTAATTATAACAAGCAACAAAATTAATAGATACTCCATTTTTTCTCCTAACATTAAAAAGCCTCAAAAATAGCTAGTTCCCCGACTAACCATTCTTGAAGCTTACGCCCAACCGTTCAAATTTAATTACATTTACTATATCATATTTTTGATGTTCAAATCAAATTTGATTATTTAGTTAAATTTGACTTCTTTATTCTTGAAATTAATTTTTGTGATGTTCTAACACGACTGAATTCATGCTACTTTATCGACTCACTCATTATACAATCTTGCATGTGGTCGCTCTATCTTACTGACTATGGCATTTAATTCGTTATTTAATGCCACAATATAGTTAGTTGGTGCTACAACATTGTAGAACTCTCCAAATGCTTCCTTTTCTCGATATTTGAGCTTGTACATGTCTTTTAACTCTGGTGTTAGTTTTTGTTTAAATGGATCCAGTCTGTCTTTCACATCACATATGAAACGGATAGTGTCCGACCTGTATTTATTTGTTGCGCCTTTTGGTTTGAGATAATCTAAATAATCCTCCAACGCACCTGAAAAATAATAAACCAATAACTCACGATTACTCATGTCTATCTTCATTAGTCCACCTACTTTATGAGATATGACTATTATACTGTATATATTTATATTTAAATGTATATATGCTGATTATGTACCACATTTTAGTTTATGTGCTGTTGTTTCCCACTTTTGCAAAAAAAAAACGGCTTAAACGCCGTTACACTGCTTACTTGCTTATTTAAAATGTTTCCCAAAAAGTTTCCCATTTTGTGTGAAATGCTATGAAATACAGTGCAACGTTTTTCATAAGAAAAGGCGCTACATCAAGGTTTTTGCAACCTTATGCAACGCCATGAAATGCTAAATGGAGAAGAAGGGATTCGAACCCTCGCACGCTTTAACACGTCTACACCCTTAGCAAGGGCGCCTCTTCAGCCGCTTGAGTACTTCTCCATAACAGATACTATCATACCAGACATAGCTGATAGTATCAAGCGTTTTCATAGATTTGCGCACGATGATCACGTTACTCAAGTGACAATGACTGATACCGTAGGCTAATGAGCCCGTTCTTAGGCGTTTTTAAGTTGGCGTCGATAAGCCATAAGATCATGTGAAATAGTCTTTGTTGCCGCATAGACTTGTTGGTAAATCGCATAGACTTGCTCATAATTAGCTACCGCTTCAGGATTTGGTTCATAGGTTGCGCCAAATGAAATAATTTCACGCGCCGCATGCTGAACTGAGTCATACCAACCTAGTCCAGTTGCCGCAATCATGGCAGCCCCTAATCCTGGGCCTTGTTCGTTGGCCAGTGTGACCACCTTCTTGTTAAAGATATCGGCTTGGATTTGCAACCACAAAGGACTCTTGGCCCCACCGCCAATGGCGACGACCGTATCAAATTCAGCGCCTTCACGATCATAAATCGTCATAATGTCTTTAAAGCTGAAAATAATGCCTTCCAACACGGCGCGAATAAAGTCGGCGCGTTGATGGGTTCGATCAATGCCCGTAAAGCTACCACGAATATCAGCATCTGGATAAGGCGTCCGTTCACCAGAAATATAAGGCGTAAAGATCAACCCGTTCGCCCCAACTGATGACTCTGCTGCAGCATTTACCCATTCCGCAAATGGGATATCTTGTCCAAAGACAGACTTGAACCAAGCGTTAGCATCCCCGGCTGCTAAGGTCACACCCATTGAATAAAAAGTGTTGGGAATCGCATGATTAAAGAAGTGGATATCACCGCGATAATCAACATCTGGCTGGGCTTCAAATTTAGCCACCACGCCTGATGTCCCAATCGATGACATCACCATATTAGGTTGCAATAAACCAGCTCCTACAGCACCCGCTGCATTGTCGGCTGCCCCACCAAACATCTTTGTGGCGGTTGTTAGACCAGAGAATGAGGCGTATGAATCTGAAATATTACCCGCCAAATCTGTTGATTCAATTAATTCTGGGAAGAATGACGCTGGTAGATCAAATGCTTCTTGGACTTCTTGTGACCATGTCTTGCCGGCGACATCCAGCGCGACTGTTCCGGCTGCGTCTGAATAATCCATCGCCAACTTACCCGTCATCCGGTAACGTAGATAATCCTTTGGGAGCAAGAATGTTGTCGCTTGCTTGAAAATTTCTGGTTCATTTTCTTTAACCCAAAGAATCTTAGGTAATGTGAACCCTTCCAAAGCATGGTTACGCGTAATGGCGACAAACTTGTCTGCCATCTTATCCGCAATTTCTTGCGTTTGCTTGGTCGTGCGGGTATCGTTCCACAAAATTGCTGGCCGCAACACTTGATGATGTTCATCTAACAAGACCAGCCCGTGCATTTGACCAGAATAAGAGATCCCCGCAATGTCTTCTGGCTTAATGCCGTCCTTTAAAATTAAGTTCACAATGGCAACTGTTGTGCCATTCACCCAATCTTCAGGATTTTGTTCAGACCAGCCAGGATGTGGCTGTGACAGTGGGTAATCAAAACTTTGCTGCGCAACAATTTGACCCTCACGATCCACAGCAGAAACTTTAACAGATGATGTGCCAAGATCGACACCTAATACAACTTGTGTCATACTTTTTCTCCAATTGACTTTCATGACTAAAATTATTCGCATGCAGTATCACTGACGATGATCATCAATATTATCCTGCATGCTATGTACAAAGCATCGCAACGTCCGTTACGATGCCTTTTTCCACACAACCAGTTCAATGCGTTGGTGGTTAAATCGGTATATGTTAATTTTGGTTGGAAATTTAATTTAAGGAGAGGAGATTATTTTTTGGGAGGATATATAATCGGATTAATTTAAATGCTTACTTGCCCAACACTGAGAAAATGTAGTTGTTCAATGTGGCCTTAATTTGTTCTTGGCGACCTGACTTCAATGTTGCATTGATTTCGTCATCTGTCTTGTTTTCCGCATAGGCAGCCAAATCCTTCAATGTCACTTTACCAGCTTCAAAGTCTGCGCCGATACCTGAATCAAATGAGGCATAGCGTTCCTTCAAAATGTTTTCGATGACTTGATCTTCGATCAACTTAGCTGCCACCTTCAAACCAGCAGCATACGTATCCATACCAGCAATGTGTGCATAGCAGAGATCTTCAAATTCAAAGCTTTGACGACGTGGCTTTGAATCGAAGTTCAAACCACCTGTTGGCAAACCACCATTCTTCAAGAATTCATACATGACCAATGTGGCTTCGTAAATGTCATTTGGGAATTCATCGATATCCCAACCAGTGAGCTTGTCACCCATGTTGGCATCAAGTGATCCCAACAAACCAGCTTCGCGTGCAAAGCGCACTTCGTGTTCATAAGTATGACCAGCCAAGTAAGTGTGGTTACCTTCCAAGTTTAACTTGAATGTGTCTTCCAAGCCATACGTCTTTAAGAACGCAATCGTTGTTTGCACATCAAAGTCATATTGGTGTTGTGTTGGTTCCTTTGGCTTTGGTTCAATCAAGAATTGACCTGTGTAGCCAATTTCATCAGCATAGTCCTTAGCCAACTTGAAGAAGGCAGCGATGTGGTCTAATTCACGCTTTGTATCCGTGTTCAAAAGGAAGTCATAACCTTCACGACCACCCCAGAAAACATAAGATTCTGAACCCAAACGCTTAGCGATATCAAGTGAGTGCTTAATTTGACCAGCGGCGTAAGCAAAGACTTCGGCAAATGGTGTGGTTGCTCCACCAGCCAAGAAACGCTTGTTAGTGAAGAGTGAGGCTGTGTTCCAAAGCACCTTCTTGCCAGTTTCTTGCATCTTTTGTTCAATCTTGTCGATCACCTTGTCAAGGTTCGCATTTGTTTCGGCTAATGTCTTACCTTCTGGTGCCAAGTCACGATCGTGGAAAGCAAAATATTCGATACCTGTCTTGTCCAAAAATTCGAACATGTAGTCGACTTTTGCCAACGCTGCGGCCATTTCATCGCCGTCACCCGCATTATCCCATGGGCGTACTGCTGTGCCTTCACCAAACGGATCCGTCAAACGTTGATCCATTGTGTGCCAGTAAGCCACTGAAAACTTGAGCCATTCACTCATCTTCTTGCCGGCAACAACTTCATCAGCGTTATAGTAATGGTAGCCATCACCAGCTGTAAGTGACTGATTGCCAACATAAGTCACTTTTGGAAATGAAAACAATTCTGACATGTAATACTCCTTCTGGACATTAACGTCCTTAACCATTTAATCTTACGTTGGTTGGTTTAACCAACCAACTTACAACTATATTGTATACGCTTTCATTTCTAAGCGCAACCCTTTTTGTGTAAATTTATCCCATTAAATTTTACGAGATACCAAAAAAACCCATGACTGGGTTTTAGTGTGTGAATATTAATGGCAGTTCCTCTAAATCAAGGATTCTCCGCGTCATCGCGGCCGCACCACCAAGTAGGGTGGCTTCATAGACCGAGCGATTGGCAAATAAAATTTCACTCTCATTGGTTGGGTTCATATGTTGATACGCTTCAATCACACGACCAAGTAAATTAGGCATTTCCGCAATAAACCGCGAATGAATAAACAAAGCTTGGGGCGCAGTCGTTTGAATAATATTATAGGCCACTTGGGCAATACCAATCACCCAATCCTCTAACAATCGCGTGCTCACCGCATTGTTCTGGTTAGCAAAAGTAACAAACGCATCGCGATTGGCCACTGGTTCTTCCGTCAGGGCTGCGAGTCGGGCCAGCATCGCATCTTCGGAATATAAATCTTCGACACGAATCGGCGCATTGTGTGCCATGGCCACAATGCTGCGCCCGACTTCACCGGCATCCCCCTGCATCCCGCGATAAAGCTGGCCATCAATAATGATACCAGCACCGATACCATAATGGATATTCAAGGCGACTAAATTATCATACTGGGCTGTCCGATAATAATCATGATAATCACGAATATACACAGCAGCTGAATTCGCCTCATTTTCTAACATCACCGGCACACCACCGACTTTTTCAAGCGTTGCCGCAATATCGACGTTACGGTAATCAAAAAACGGCGAATACACAACTTGATTATCATTCACCACGCCGTGAATCCCCACAGCAATCCCCATTAAACCTTCTTGGGTGCCATGCTTTTTATTTTTATGGGCCTTCACGTGTTGGCTCATCAGTGCGAGCACTTCATCAACGGCCCGCCCATCCACTAATTCTGCACTCTGAGAAATGACTTCACCACTAAGGCGGACTAAAGCCATGCGCAAATGATAACGCCCCATATCAAAGCTCATCACATAGCCATATTGCCGATTAAACCGAATCATTTTGGCTTTACGCCCACCAGTCTCAGTGGTGGTGCCTTCACCCAGGTCCTCAATAAACCCTAATTTATCCAAATCACGGTAAATTGAACTAATGGTTGATTTATGCAGGTTTAAATCGACGGCCAATTGCGCCCGTGACGTTTCCTTCGCATTAAATAACGCTTGCAGCACTAAGCGTTGATTGTGATCTCTCATGGTGAGTTGATCTGATTTATCCATGTTGGCTAACACTCCATTTCAAAGGACTGATGTTACAAATCACTATTTTTGCGACCAGCGTCGTCGGATAACCAAGTCACGACAACGCGTTATCAGCAGTCATTACACGACTTGTTCGATTATATATTGATTCTATTGTACGTGAACACAACCTATCCATCAAGCCGTACCTTGAACGTCACGCCTGCACGTTTTGTGACCAATAAAAAATGGATCTTCTGTGAAGATCCATTTAACTGCCTTAATCAAAACGTTGTTCTGACTTTTCCCATGAGAACGAGCCATCAGCCAGCACACGATCTCCCAGCTCTTTGTAATCAAAGTACGCAAATTCTGCTGTTGAACCGTAGCCTGAATAATCCACCGCGGCCAAACCAACATAGGCGCCCGTAAAGAAGCCGCCGTATTCGCGGACAACATAGTCATCTGATAGCACCGCAGCATCTAATTCAACGCCGGTTGCATGCCAAGTTTCCCCATCAAATGAGTAGTAGTACGTATACGTTTCCTTACGGTTTTCCGACTTAAAGTAGACGTATTCTGTCCCGTCAGGAATGACTGGGGCTTGATCACGCAAATATGACGTGTAGCTGCCGTTGCGAAGACCACCCTTGTTTTCGGCCACTTCGATGACATTTTGGCCGGCATCATTTTTGGTAATGAAAATCCATGACCAGTGTGAATGGTTATAATAATTCGTTAACCCAGCCATTGCTTGATAAGAATACGGGTCAAACTTAACTTTTGTTTCCGCATCAAAGTAGAAGGCTTGCCAACGACGGGCAATCAAGGACAAATCAAACGTATTGGCCAGTGAACCTTGTCCAATCAAGGTTAACTTGCCATCACCCGTATGCCCCATCTTGTCAGTAAATGGTACACGTAGCGTGTTCCAGTTAATATCCAACGTTGGTGTGTCAAATTCGTCATGTTGTGAATGATCTGCTGGTGCATCTGTCACAATCGCATCCTTTGGTGCGTCAACAAACGTTTGCCCACCATGACCGCCGACAATCCGAGGCCAACCTGCATCGTCCCATTCAACCTTTTGAATCGCTGTTTCACGACCCAACGTTGACCAACCACGTGGATCTGTGGCACTTTCGTTGGCATGATGCCATGGACGCGCCGTCAAAGAAGCATAGTACCATTCGCCACCTGGTGTTGAGACCAAGGCACCATGGCCTTGCTTTTGCAAATAAGAATTTGGCGTATCAAAGTTGGTGATAAATGGCCCATCCGGTTCCACGACAAATGATAGTTCATCTAATGTCTTTGAACGTGATACCACTTCTTGGTGCGTAAAGATTGTGCCACCTTCTGCCGTGAACAAGTAGTATTCACCATTAATCTTATACAAATGTGGGCCTTCGACTAACTTCACATCGGTGCCGGCAAAAATCGTCCGTGCCGTTTCTGGCTTCAACTGCATCGTGTCAGTGTCAAATTCTGTCAACGTAATCCCATCAAATGGATGACGATATTCACGGTGATCCCATGTTTGTTGTACCAAATACTTGCGACCGTCATCATCATGGAATAGTGACGCATCAAAGCCAACACCGTTAATCAAAATTGGCTTTGTCCATGGGCCTTGAATCGTTTCAGCCGTTGTCAGGTAGTTCTTCATATCCTTGAAGTTACCATCTGTGATTTTCACATCCGTGAAAATCAGCCAGAACTTACCATCCGCATACGACAGGTCTGGTGCCCAAATACCGCCAGAAGATGGATTCCCCTTCATATCAAGCATGTCAGTCGTATCGAGGACATTCTTAACTAAATTCCAGTGAACCAAATCCTTTGATTCATGAATGCGTACTCCTGGGAACCATTCAAATGTTGACGTGGCGATGTAGTAAGTATCATCCACCCGAATAATTGAGGGATCCGGATTAAAACCGGGTAATACAGGATTCTGGATCTGCATAATTTTCTCCTATTAACTTAATCTTTCAATTTTTCAATAATTAACTATTTTTTTCTTTGAGCGCGTCATTCATTTCATCAACATAAGCGTCAGACAAAGGATAACGGCTAATCACAAACATTGCCAAGAGTGCCAAGATAGCTGGTAACCAGATCATTGACCATTCAATACCTGTCTGGGCAAGGGCTGATTGTGTCAAAGCGCCTGACTTGAAGTCAGTCATTTGAAGCAAATAACCTGGGATAATACCACCCAAAGCCAAACCAATCTTGAAGAAAAGTCCCATGATGGCGTTGATGATGCCGACGACACGCTTACCAGAAATATATTCACCATGCGCAACCACTTCAGGTACCAAAGCCCACATGAAACCAGTTGCTGATGTCAATCCCCACTGTTGCAAGAAACGACCCGTGAAGCCAAGCCAGTCTGCTGATGGGTTCTTTGACCAAGCAAAGAGCAACAACTGACCAACAATGAAGATACTCAAGAATGTGTAGAAGAAACCTTTCTTACCTAATGTCGCACGTAGTCGTGGCCACATGACAACCAAGAAAATACCTGGAATTGAGCCAATCAAACCAATTGAGGCCATCAAAGCTGACTTACCACCTTCAGCACCAAAGTTATATTGCATAAAGTATGGCCATACAGTGTTACCAAAGAACATCAAGGTAAAGCCAACGAGGAAGAACATACCTAAGATTTGTAGGGCCTTGTTACGCTTAAATTCTGCAAAGAGATCCGTATATTTAACTTGATCACCTGCTGTTTCTGCAGGTAACACACGTTCTTTCGTATTGCGGTAAGCCACAAATAGGCTCGCTGCCCCAATCAACATATAGATGCCATATACTTTAAACCAAGCACCCGCTGCTTCTGGCGCAGCATAATTACCCAAATTCAACTTCAAACCGAACAAGCCTGTGTCTGTTAACTTCGCGTTTGGTGAAGCCAATTGCACAAACAATGGGAACAGTGTGTACACCAACAAGTTACCCACGTTGGCCAACATCATACGCGTTGATGTTAACTTACCGATTTCTGCTTCATCACGTGTCAATGAGGCGTTCAAAGCACCATAAGGAATATTAACAAATGAATAAACCAAGGCCGTTGCCATATATGAAACCGTTGCATAGGCTGTTGTGGCAACTGTTCCAGCACCAAGCACCTTAGCGACTGGTAAGAAGAGCAACGCTGCCAAAATAACCAATGGCAACCCAAAGTTGAGCAGGAATGGGCGATACTTCCCGTTTTTTGTCACCCGAGCTTTATCGACAACCGTGCCGACCCAAGGATCCCAAACGACGTTAATCCAACGGACAACCAAAAAGATTGTTGCCCCAACACCAGCAGAAATACCGTTAATGTTCGTCAGGTAAAATAGTAAGAAACCACCGACTGTACCGAACACCAAGTTTTGAGCAAAATCGCCCAATCCATAACTCACACGATCCCACGTCGTGAGCTTAGCAAATTCATTATTCTTGTGAACACTTCCGTCCATCTTTCTTCTCCTTCTATTGCTAACAAATTATGTTATACTGTGTCACCATATTCCAAAATTCAACTTGCTTAACGTCGCTTGTAATTTTTTGAAAGCGGTAACATTTCTTTTTTATAGTGTTACTATATCATGGTTGGTTTGTTCGCGCAACTAACTAACGTAAATTTTTTTGTTATTTTTTAAATGACCCTAAAATACCTGCGTTACCCATTGTGCCAACAGTTAACACTTTTAGGCCACAAAAAAAGATGGCAACTGCCATCTTTTAAACAATTGAGGTTATCTTACGCCTCGGCAAGTACCGCCGCAAAGTCATCATGGTAAATTTCAAACTTCTTCTCACCAACACCAGAAATAGCTAAAAATTCAGCCGCTGTTTTTGGTCGGAGAACGGCCATATTCATCAGTGTTTTGTCTGAGAAAATCATAAATGGCGGCAAGCCTGCTTCACGCGCAAGCGCTAAGCGCTTCATCTTTAACTTAGCAAATAACTGGTTATCCTCATCCGATAACTTTAAGCCGTCAGTCGCCACGTTGGTTTGCCGTTGAGCAATAACTTGCTGGTTCACCCGCTTGGTCACTTTTAATTGCCCCTTGAGCACCTGCACGCCACGATCCGTCAGCTTTAAGACGGGAAATTCGCCGCCTTCAATCCGCAGATAGCCGTCGGCCGTTAAATAATCAATAAAACGACTAATGTCTTTAATCGTTCGCTCTTTCATCAAGCCAAATGTGGGTAATGTCGTTAAATGCGCATACTTTTGCACACTGGCATCCCGTGAACCTTTGAGAACTTTAGCGACCAAAGTTTTCCCAAAACTTTGGTTCATCCGCACAACGTTGGCCAAGACCCGTTGCGCATCGGTTGTCACATCCACCCGCTCACGCGCATCCAGACAATTCGAACACTGACCACAATCTTCGGTCACCAATTCACCAAAATAACTCAAGAGATACCGCGGTAAACAGGTTTCCGTATTAGCAAAAGCATTCATTTCCCGAATTTTATTGTATTCATTTTGCTTATGCGCTTCGGTTCCTTCAGACTTCTGCACAAAAAATTCCTGCAAATGAATATCTTGCGGTGCATACAATAAAACTGCCTCTGACGGCAACCCGTCACGGCCCGCACGGCCAATTTCTTGATAATAAGCCTCAATGTTGCCTGGCACGGCGTAATGAATGACAAAACGCACATCCGGCTTGTTAATCCCCATACCAAAAGCATTGGTGGCAATCATCACTTGGACATCATCATATAAAAAGGCTTCCTGCATCGCTTGACGCTCTTTTTCTGGTAATCCAGCATGATAACGCCCAACTTTGACGCCTTTTTTAGCCAAAAAGTCGTACAATTCATCAACTTGTTTACGCGTTGCCGCATAAATAATGCCGCTTTTTCCAACATTAGAACGCAAATAATCTTGGACATATTGGCGTTTATCAACTTGATGGGCAATTTTAAGGGCCAAGTTATCACGCGCAAAGCCGGTTAAAACAGTGTCTTCATCATTAACCGCCAGCAATTGCTGCAAATTTTGACGGACACGATCTGTGGCCGTCGCCGTCAAACCAAGTACTGCTGGCTGGCCTGGAATTTGTGCGAGTAACGGTAAAATATTTAGGTAACTGGGTCTGAAATCATGCCCCCATTGTGACATAACATGGGCTTCATCAATGGCAATTAATTCAATCGGCAGTTGCTGGACAAAATTAAAAAAACTCGGAATTTCCAAGCGTTCAGGTGACACATACAACATTTTATAAAAGCCTGCCCGAATGTCTGACATGCGTTGCGCCTGTTCTTGACCTGTCAAAGTTGAGTTCAAAAAGGTCGCGTCAATCCCCATCGCATTCAGACCATCGACTTGGTCCTTCATCAGCGAAATTAACGGCGAGACCACCAAGGTAATCCCTTCAAACATCACAGCCGGTAGCTGATACGTGATGGATTTCCCACCACCAGTTGGCATAATCGCTAGCGCATGTTTGTGTGCTAAGACTTTTTCAATAATATCTAATTGTCCGGTACGAAAATCATCGTAACCAAAGACTTCTTTTAAAATTTCACGCGGTTTTTGCATAATTCTATTATAAGCTATTGCGTCAACCGATGGACAGTTAAAAGACCGTCGTCAAATCATTAACCGTTTGCACTTGCAAAGCACCGGTGGCACTTAGATCAAAAATAGCCACCGAACCGTTTTGTGGCCGTTGCGCTGTCATTAGCTGGCCGTAATGTTGTGCCAAATTGCCAATGAGTTGCCCGTGCGTCACGAGCAAAATTGTCGCGTCAGCCGGATATTTTGCTAGTAAGTTGGCCAAGGCTTGATCAATGCGTTGCCAAAAGGCGGCCGCATTTTCACCGAGATGTTGAGGATCCAGTTGATAAATCGTATCCATGATCGTTGTCATGTCCGCATGTTCAGCAATTTCGCTAGGATCATCTGTCACCAGCCCTAACGCGGCCGCTACAGCAGACCACATGTCATGATTACCCCCACCTTCAAAACTACCAAAAAAATATTCCCGCCATTCGGGTGTGCTGACTAACGCTGGTGGTGTTTGCAAGTTTTCAGCCAACACAAACTCCGCCGTATGAATTGCCCGCGACGTGTCTGATGACAAAGCGGCATCAAAATGCACATTTTTCAAGCGTTGACCGGCCGCACGGCCATCTGCTTCGCCTTTTGGTGTTAAGGGCGTATCCGCCCAACCTTGAACTTTGTCTAACCAATTAAAAATTGTTTGACCATGTCGTACTGCATATATCCTCATGCTAACGCCTCCTCATTGTTGTCACATATCACAAAACCATTGTTTAAATTCTATTTTACGCGTCTCTGTATTTTTTAACAAAAAAAGACACTGTTTACGCAACGTGTCTTATGAATCATCAGGATTCAAAACGGATTCAATTGAAATGACCACGGAATATATTGCCGGAAAATGTAATGCAAACCAGCTAGCAGACCAGCTACCACCGCCAATACCAAAAGATCATCACTTTGGAATGCTTGCGTCTGCTGCAATGACAAAATTATCCCTTGGACGCCAATATAGAGAACACTAAACCATCCAAAATAGGCCGCTAAAATATTTCCGCCAATGCGAGTCGTTTTGTCAAACCAATTCTCTGGTTGCCCAGCAAAAAAATTCACATGTAACCAATCCAAAAACAACATGATAAACACAAAACTGATCATATCCATGCTGACTAATTTCAAAATAGTCCAGTAGTCTTGCGGCGCACTAAATGGTTGTTGGTGCCAAAGGTTAAGCAAATAAGCGGTCAAAATATCGGACCCCAAAATAAATAATAACCAACTCAACGGTTTTGCACGTACCATATCACGAATCATAGCTTGCTCCCTTATCACCAACGCACCACCCGATTTCAGTCATATCGGCCATGCCTTATTTACTCGATTATACCACGTCCCCTTGACCAAGCATCCCACAATAAAACGCGTGACCCACTCAGTGGTGTCACGCGTTTTTTAATTAGTTATCGGCTTGTTTTAAGCCAATCCCCGTCACGGCTGACAAAATCGACATCACCGGTGAGAGTAAGGCAAACAAGGTAAATGGTGCAAAAGCCAATACGGGAACCCCCAGTGTTTGCGCCGCAAAACCACCGGCAACCCCCCAAGGCACCAAATAATTCATGACCGTCCCCGAGTCTTCAATCGTCCGTCCCAGCGCCAATGGCGAGAGCTTAACCGTCTCAAAGCTTTTCTTAAACAACTGGCCAGGCAAAATTGTGGCGAGATACTGTTCGCCCACCAAAAAGTTCGCCCCAATCCCCGTGAACAAGGTTGCCAAAATAATGGCACGTTGGGTCTTGAGATGCGACACGATTGGTTGCATGACCGCATTTAAAATCCCTAAACCACTCAACAGGCCACCAAGTCCCAAGGCCAACATAATCATCATGATCGTTGACATCATCGCAGCCATACCGCCACGATTGAGCAAGGCCATCAATGTTGGGTTGGTGCTGGTCGTTTTAAAGCCATTGACAACCAAATCTGCCAGCGCCGGCACATTATGTTGCCATAAAAAGGCAACGCTCGTGACTAAAATATTGAGCATCAACGCCGGAATGGCGGGTACTTTATACCAAGCCGTCACCACCAGCAAACCTAATGGCACAAGTGCCCACCATGTCGGTTGTAGCAAAGGTAATAAGGCGGCAATCTTTTGGGTCGCCTGTGCGTCTGCTCGGTACCCCACACTCAAAATCACACTCACGATAAACGTCACGCCCCAAGCCGGCACAGTTGTCCACATCAAATTTTTAATGTGGGCAAAAAGATCCGTCCCTGAAATGGCACTGGCCAAATTCGTTGATTCTGACAAAGGTGAACTCTTATCACCAAAAATAGCGCCTGATAAGACAATTCCCGCCACAATCGCTGGATTCATCCCCATCAACGTGCCAACACCCATCAACGAGACGCCAATCGTCGATAAGGTTGTAAAGGCACTACCAATCAAAGCACCCACCAGCGAGGTGGTGACAAACGCTGTTGGTAAGAAAAATGCTGGGGTTAAAATTTTAAAGCCCGCCCAAATCATCGTGGGAATCACGCCAGTCGCCAGCCACAGCGCAATTAAAGCGCCAATCAGTAAGAAAAGGAATAATGGTGTCAGTCCTGATTCAATCCCTTTCACCAGTTCACGTTGACTCGTTACCCATGACACGCCGCGCAAGCGTGCCACAACCATGATTAAACCAATCACGGCTAAAATTGGGGCAATTGGCATGAGGCCAAAGCCAATCACACCCACCGCCAAAATAATCACCGTTCCTAATAACAAAAAAGCTGACAACTTGGTACTGAGTTGTTTTGCCATATTTTTTCTCCTGTCGTCATCAGTTACCTGATGTTTTTTTACAATAAAAAAGTCCCTGCTGTCACTTTGACAGAAGGGACGAATCGACAATTAAAAATCCGTGGTACCACCCAGCTTACGCGTTAAAAAACGCATCACTTTGGCATTTGATAACATGGTGCTGCCACGCTTAAATCGATAGCTGTATTTCGGATAGTAACACCTGTGCAGTTTTCACCAACCACTGCTTCTCTTCACGCCGAATGTTTATCCTACTCAAATAAGTGCTAATTTCAAGTAGTCTTAGTTTACTATGCCTTGCGTAGGCTGTCAACATGATGATACTTTATCAAACTGCACGCTAACATATGCATTCAGAGATAACTGCCATTTTTTATCAAAATATGCATATTTATACTATTTTTTGCGATTTATACCATGACGGATCATTTTCTTCTTGATACAATTTTATTATCACGTAACCGTGGTAACATTCTTTTTTATATCTCCTTCCTAAAACGCCCGCCTCTTCATTATCGGGCGTTTTTTCTCCCACATATCCCCAAAATTTTATTTTCATTTTATCCAGGTTATATTTTTATTTAAATTTTTAACTGTAATATTTAAGACATAGCCAACCTAACCAACTGGCTATATCTCCTCTTCTCTTTATTAATAAGCGTAACGCTAACATAAAAAGGCTTTTGACTTCCTCCCGAGACATCAGCCTTTTTATTTTGCGCCGTACCGGTCATGCTTTATCTTCAATCACCAAAATAACTACTTTTGATAAATAAAATGGTGTTACTATTCTCAGTGTGTTATCATTAATCAATTCAAATATTAATTATCTTAACCTGTTGTAACTTTTTTGCTTGTCACCAGAGGACGACTATGTTTAAAAACAATGACCAGAAATTTTTAATGTCTTTCGTATCAAACCACGCCAATTTAACTGATGCTGAAAAAAACATTATTTCTAAAACACTTAATCAATTAAATGATCAGCATGTATCGCAGTATCGAGAAATGGGACTTTTAACACATTCGCTTCAGATCCTATCGCTTAACGGTAAGTTATCTACGGACGGTCTCCTACTGCTCAAAAAATTACATCAAAAAGATTGGTTCGTGGGTATCCTCTACAATCTGCGATTTTTGAGATAATTATGGCGACTACTACCGTATACCAAAAAACAAAAACAGCCACGACTTATTTAGTCGCGGCTGTTTTTTCTGATCATATTATTTCGTGGTCGTTCCGCGATGAAAAGTAACTGGGAACATATATTGTCGTTCTTGTGAGCGTTCTGGTTGTTCAATTTTAGCAATCAACACATCAACTAACGTCTTGGCCAAATCGGCAATTGGTTGCACTACTGTTGATAGTTCTGGAAAACTTTGTAAAACAAACGCACTCCCATCATACCCGATGACTTGGACATCTTGTGGCACACGTAAGGCCATCGTGCGCAATACTTCAAGCACTAACAGCGCTGTCGCGTCATCAGTGGCCATAATGCCATCTGGCTGCTGTTCGGTAATGGCTTGATGCATTAACATCTTCCGGAAATTCACCGTGGCATCACTCGGTAGCACTTGGACGACTGGCGTCAGCCCCTGTTTTTGACTTGCAACCATGAACCCATTGGTACGGTCAACCGTTGGGTTAATATCGTGCATTTCACCCGAAAAGACGAGTAACCGTTTAGCGCCACCAGCAATCAGGTTTTGGGCAGCCATTTGACCGCCAGAGAAGTTATCCGAACTGACGGTCGGAAT
Source organism: Leuconostoc garlicum (assembly GCF_001998805.1). Classification (NCBI taxonomy): domain Bacteria; kingdom Bacillati; phylum Bacillota; class Bacilli; order Lactobacillales; family Lactobacillaceae; genus Leuconostoc; species Leuconostoc garlicum. The sequence goes on from NZ_CP016329.1 coordinate 468,778, forward strand.
TTGCGGTCCAAAGTAACGGTCAAGTGACACCACCGGCAGATTCAAGTCGTGATAGGCATCAATAATCATATTATGCGACGCCGTAATCAAGCCATCCACCTGATTTGATTGGAGCATACTGATATAGGCACGCTCTTTTTCAGGATTATCGGAACTGTTAGCAATAATCACTTTATAAGACCGTTCAAATAACTCGGCCTCGATTTTTTCCAGTAATTCGGCATTAAATGGGTTTTGTGTATTCGTTAAAATGACCCCAATAAGCTTCGTTTTTTTCCCTGACAGCGACCGCGCGACTGAATTTGGCTGATAATTTAATGCCTGCATCGCCGCATAAATGCGCGCTTCTGTTTGTTCGGAAAAATAACCACGCTTGTTAATCACACGTGACACTGTTGTCAGAGAAACGCCCGCGCGTTCTGCCACATCTTTTAACGTATAACCCAATTTATCTACCCTCGGTTCAAATGACTCTTTTCTATTTATATAGTTTATCAAAGAATACCAAGGTTGCGTTAAATAATGATTCCCGAGTTGGCACATCCCCCCAACTATGATCAGCCCCCGGAACCACTGTTAAGTCAACGGGTTGTTGGTAAGTGTCAACGTACTTTTGCGCATAGCTCACTGGGGCAATCGTGTCGTCGGCACCATGGATGATCTTAACCGGCCCAAGATATTGTTTGGCAGTTGGATATATGTCAACCGTCTTCACATCCTCAAAGAATTGTGAGCCTAACTTCATCGAATTAAAATCAAAATACCCTTTTTCAGCGACCGTATCAATCGGCTTACCCTGTAGGGTGTGATTGTTCACGATTTCATCTTGGAAAACAGCGGCCGGTGACCATAGGCACAACCCCATCACCGCATCACCGCATCACCGACCAGTCCAGCAACCATACTAGCCGCGACACTCCCTAGACTCATCCCCAGCAACGCCACCCGTTTCTCATCCACAAAATCGAGAGTCTTCACGAAGGCCACTAATTGCGTGCCTTCATAGACTTCATTGCTAAACGTAAAGTCGATGAAATCACCATCACTTTCACCATGACCCGAGAAATCAAAGGCAATCGCAGCAATCCCACGTTTGGCGAGTTGCCGACTAATTTGGACAAACGAACAGAAATATTCATCTCGTACTGCGCCAAAGCCGTGAAATAACAGCACTGTGGGCACTGGACCGGTCACGCCTTCTGGCACATGGGCTGTTCCTCGCAAAGTTAACCCATTAATGGTGGTGTTGACATACTTAATCATGAATTTATGACTCCTTCGTTCATTTCATCTTGGCGTTTCGCCTGCAAATCGGCGTGCATCTTGGCACTGAGTTTATCCAAACCATAAAACATAATACTGATGATACAAATGGCATCAATCAAGGCTGGGCCATACACAAAGCAGACATTAATCCCCATGATACCTGAAGCTGTCTGGGTCATATTGGGGACAAAATGGAAATGTGCCAAAATGTCACTATTGATCACGCCAGCCAGTCCGGCACCAATACTGGCACCAATGGCCGAAACAGACGTTAGCAAACCTTGGGCGCGAACGCCAAAGCGCCATTCGCCATAATCCACCGTTTCAGCAGTCATCACAAACATCAAGCTCTGCGCCGCACCGAGACCAAAGGCCGAAACGGCAACTCCTAATAGGGCCACGCCCATGGTTGCTTGTTGGGCCGCAACATATAAGACACCCTGCCCAACAATGGCAACACCCAAATTCCCAACCACAACGGTGCGCATTTGGAAATGGCGAATCAAAAACGGAATCGTAATAGCGCCAATAATCATGGCCAACGCACTCAGCAAATTAGCAATCGCTGACATCCCCTCATTGTGCAACACATACTTAAAGAAGTAAACCGTTGAAGAATTTTTGACCACCACACCAATGAAGATAATGATATTGGTGATAATAATAGTCCACCAAGGACCGTTAGGGAGCAGCGCCTTAATACTATCATGCAATGGTACCGGCTTTTCTTGTGCGGGCGTCACGTTCTCGCGCACATTGGTAAACGTGAACACTTCAGCCATGACAAGAATCACCGCAAAGATGCCCATTGCAATCGTAAACCCTTTTGGACTATTAAGACCACCAAACAGCGATACTAGCGGTAAAATGGCCAAGCCAGAAATCAAGCCACCAAATTGTCCCAGTACGTTACGGAACATATTGGCTGAGGCACGCTCATTGGCATCCCCCGATAGACTGGGCAAAATGGCGTTAATCGCCGTGCCTAAGCCAGCAAAGCAGATGGTGAAAATAGCATACGTGGCATACGCTAACGGCAACCGCGCATTGACTGGGAAAAACGTAATGGAGAACAGCAGTACGGCTGACACAGCGTATGGCACGGCCATCCATAAGAACCACGGCCGAACTTTACCAAAACGGGTTTGCGTTTTATCCACTAAGATACCAAAGATAGGACCGGCAAAGGCGTCAAAAATCCGAACCACCAAAAATAAAATACCGGTTGCCGCTAAGCTAATACTGGCGACATCCGTATAGTAAAACATCAGGTAGTTTGTCGCGGCGACAAACACCAAGTTATTACCAAAATCACTCATACCATAAGCAACTTTGTTTGCGACGGTTAATTTCTGTTCCATTTGAGTATCCTCCTCAATCAAGGCCAGCGAAAACGCTTACATTTTTAACCGCCCTTATTTTAATCGCGATATTTTGTTATGTCAAGCGCACGCCATAAATATGTCATGAACTATTTATTTTTCCATTATAAGAAACATAAAAAAATATGGTTTGCGCTTGACATATTATGACAACGCGTTTACTATGAAGTCGTATTATAATTGCGATAAACTTAACGATGATTTGGAGGTCAGTCAATTGTCTACCCAACCACAGTATCTTGCCCCATTTTCAGTGCATCATTTCCCTGAAGATCAGACGCTGGTCCCTGGCGCCACAATCTTAATCGGTGATGACACACCAAAAATGCCCATGTGTTTCACGAATATCGTCTATGACGATCGCCAACCTGGCTTGGTGTTAGATATTCTTGTCCCACCGGTCTATATCCCCGAAACTGGCGTCAATGATCAGCGGCAATTCCCTTTAATTATTTGGATTCAAGGCTCAGCCTTTGCTACCCAAGAAATTGGCTTACACTTACCCCACTTGGTCGACATTGCCCAACAAGGCTATGTTGTCGCCGCGGTGGCCTATCAGGGTAGTGGTAAAGGTGGGACTTTCCCGTCCACGATTCAGGATGTGAATACCGCCATTGATTTTCTTGTGGCTCACGCCAAAGACTACCATATTGATCCTGACCAACTGGTACTTTGGGGTGAATCCTCTGGGGCTTACACTGCCATTATGACGGCCGCGACTCAAAATGATGCGGCTTTTTTTAAAACAGCGCCAAAAAACCGCACATTCCAGGCGGTGATTGACTTTTACGGCCCAACCCGCTTACAAGACTTGGATTTGGCACCATCTATTCAGGAACATCGTTCCGCCGATAGCTGGGTGGGCGCCTACTTTGGCCATCACGCCATCGATCCAACCGCTGATATCATGCAACAAGCTGATCCCGTCACGCATCTGCACGCTGGCCTGCCACCATTTTTAATTTTTCATGGTACGTTAGACATGATTGTGCCCTTCCAGCAAAGCGTCCTCCTCAAAAAGGCACTTGATGCCGTGAACGTGCCGAATCAATTTGTCACGATGCAAGGCAGCAACCATGGCACGGATGCCTTTTGGTCGCCGGCAGCCAAAGCAATTGTGTTGGCATTTTTAGCGGATCACACCAAAAAAGCACCTACGTTACCCGTCACCGTTTAAGTTTAATCACACCATTTGGAGAAAATTATGGCTTTTATGACCCTGCATTACTTCTCAAATACGCTCAATAAAATGACTGAAGTCAACATCATTGTACCGGAAAGACGCGAGGCTGATGGCACGGTCGCTTATGATCAACTGCATGCCCAACCGCTAAAAACCGTCTGGTTACTGCATGGTCTGTCTGGCGACGCAACTGATTGGTACCGCATGACCGGCTTAGAGCGTTATGCCACGGCCACTGGTTACGCGGTGGTCATGCCAAATGCCGATCGCAGTTTTTACAATAACATGGCCCACGGCCAACGCTACTGGGACTTTATCACGGCAGAATTACCCCAGCGCCTACGCGCCCTGCTCCCACTGAGTAGCGCCCGCGAGGACAATGTCGTGATGGGAAATTCGATGGGTGGTTATGGCGCCTTAAAATGGGGACTGAATCAACCACAACATTTTAGCCGAATTGTGGCCTTATCTGCTGTGGTCGATTTAGCAGATTTCTACGAAAAACGTGCTATCTTTGCCATGCCTGATTTTAATTTAGTGTTTGACGGGCAAGATATCCACGCCAAGCCATTAGCTTTAGACGCCACACTGGCGCAATATGATAGCGCGCGATGGCCCCTAGACATCTACACCGCTTGTGGTGAACAAGATCCCCTTTATGCGCCTAATCTTGCTTTCAGTCACCAACTACAAGCGACATTTGGCGATCACTACACTTGGACAAGTTTACCTGGTGATCATGATTGGGATTTCTGGGATCAACAACTCGCAGCCGCCTTTACTTGGCTCACCACGACGGAAGGATGATACGATGACACAAGATGATTTACTCGCCCAAGCCAAAGTTTTACGCAAACGCAGTGAGGCTTATGATGTGCCTTTGCCCGAATCACTTCAGACCGGCCTGCATCAATCAACGCTCACCATTGACGTTGCTGACCAAGCGCCTGTCAAACTGTATATTTATGCACCGAGTTACTTACCCAGTCAAGGGGTCATTTTAAACTTCCGCGGCTCTGGCTTTATGTATCCTTGGACGCAAGGGGACTTTGCCTTTGCCAAATCGTTAGTCTTTGCCACCAATTACACGGTGGTGGATGTCGACTATCCGGTTGCACCTGAACACCCCTTTCCAGCAGCGGTTGATGCAGCATTTGGTGCCTACGTTTATGTATTAGAGCACTTCAGTAGTTTTGCCCCACTGGGTCACCCATTGATTGTGATGGGCCATAGCGCCGGCGGTAATTTAGCCGTGACAACGCAACTGCAAGCCAAAGCCCACGGCTTGAAATTAGCCGATAAGCTGATGCTTGACTTTCCAGTGCTTGATTTAGATACCGATCCCAAAGATAAAAATTATCCCGACGGCCAAGGGATTGCCATTGACGAATCCCGTCTGATGAATCAGTTTTATCTCCAAGATACTACCGGCAAAACGCGACACAATCCACTCGTGTCGCCTATTGTCGCAACCAAAGCGGAACTCACGGGCTTTCCGCCAACCATTATCCACACGGCTGAATTTGATAGCCTGCGCGATGAAGCGGAAACCTTTGCCCAACATCTTGTGGCGGCTTATGTGCGCATCACCGTTGCGCGTTATCCAGCCGCTTATCACGGGTTTACTGTGGTGAAAACGCCGATTGGCGAAAAATCCTTTGCCGATTTTGTGCAGGATTTGCTCGCCTAACCCACGATAAAAAGCTTCCGGCAATGCCAGAAGCTTTTTTAATGCTGCGACTGAACACGAACCAATTTGGCATATCGTGGTGTGTCGCTTAATCTTTTCAATGCCACATATCAACTAGTTGGAACGTTTGAGATGATGTATCACGCGATGAATCTGTTTGTGAAATAGGTACTTTTCACCCCGTTTTGCGTTATAATGGTAGATGAATTTAATTATAATATTAAGGGGAACATCATGGTTTCAGAACTCAAGACGTTAGTCACATTTTTCGGTGCTACTGGTGATTTGGCAAAGCGTAAGCTTTACCCATCAGTTTTTAACCTCTTCAAGAAAGGTTATTTGCAAGAACACTTCGCCATTGTTGGAACAGCCCGTCAAGACTTGACTGAAGATGAATTCAAGCAACTGGTGCGCGACTCAATCGCTGGCGCAGCAGAAGACAAGGCACAAGCCGAAGCCTTCATCGAACACTTCTCATATCGTGCCCACGACGTCACGGATGCGGCGTCATACGACGTTTTGAAGTCAGCAATCGAAGAAGCTTCTGACAAGTTTGGTATTGAAGGTAACCGTATCTTTTATATGTCTGTTGCCCCACGTTTCTTTGGAACAATTGCCAAGTATTTGAAGTCAGAAGGTTTGTTGGCCACAACTGGTTATAACCGTTTGATGATTGAAAAGCCATTTGGGACATCATACGAAACAGCTGAAAAGTTGCAAAGCGAATTAGAAAACGCCTTTGATGATGACCAATTGTTCCGTATTGACCACTACCTTGGTAAGGAAATGGTCCAAAATATTGCGGCTTTGCGTTTTGGTAACCCAATCTTTGATGCAGCCTGGAATAAGGACTACATCAAGAACGTACAAGTGACATTGTCAGAAGTCTTGGGTGTTGAAGAACGTGCTGGTTACTACGATACAGCCGGTGCTTTGCTTGACATGATCCAAAACCACACGATGCAAATCGTTGGTTGGTTGGCCATGGAAAAGCCTGATTCATTCACTGACAAGGACATCCGTGCCGCTAAGAATGCTGCCTTCAACGCTTTGAAGATTTACAACGAAGAAGAAGTGAACAAGTACTTCGTGCATGGCCAATATGTAGGTGGTGATTCTGCTGAATTCAAGCCATACCTTGAAGAAATGGACGTGCCAGCTGACTCAAAGAACAATACGTACATCGCTGGTGAATTGCAATTTGATTTGCCACGTTGGGAAGGTGTGCCATTCTACGTGCGTTCAGGTAAGCGCCTAGCTGCTAAGCAAACACGTATTGATATCGTCTTCAAGGCTGGTACTTTCCAATTTGGCGCAGCGCAAGAAGCCCAAGAAGCTATCTTGTCAATTTTGGTTGATCCAACAGGTGGTATCGAATTCAAGATCAACTCAAAGTCAGTTGAAGACGACTTTAACACACGTCTCATCGGTCTTGATTGGCAAGTGTCAGAAGAAGACAAGCTTAACACACCTGAACCATACGAACGTATGATTCATGACACGATGAACGGTGATGGTTCAAACTTCGCCGATTGGAACGGTGTTGCCATTGCTTGGAAGTTCGTTGATGCGATCTCAGCTGTTTACGCCGCTGATAAGGCACCACTTGAAACTTACAAGTCTGGTTCAATGGGACCAGCCGCCGCTGACAAGTTGTTGGCAAATAACGGTGATGCTTGGGTCTTTAAGGGCTAAAAGTTAATTCACATCTAAAAAGGTTGACGCAAATGCGTCAACCTTTTTTGTCTACTTGTTATCAGGTTATACAAACAAATGAAGAGCCATCGTTCAGATGAAAAAGTGAAGCACTACTTTCGCTACTTTACGATAACGTCAGAATAGCAATAACGAGAAACATCGTTATAATCAAACGTACGATGTGGTGAACCAGATGAAATTGCTGCTGATAACCGTTTAAAAAAGCCATCAATTGAAATAGTATTAACGCAGTGATAGTCATCGATCTAAATAGCGTTTCAGACAACAACAAAGCACCTAGCATCATAAGGCTACTCAAACCAATGATCATGTTGGTCAAACGATATGTCACTAAGAAATTTTGGCAAGCAGCAACCAACATTAAAATGGCGTAACTGCCTAATATAACTTTCAATATAATGACCATTACCGCTCCAATCACTCGTTTTTTATAAATATAGTCATGATAACATCAATATCACATTTTATTAACATCATTGCCAAATCGGCACTCCTCACCTCAAAGCATCGTCACTTTTGCATTAACCAAAGCAAAACCCGATGTGATCAGTGGTCAACTGATCACATCGGGTTTTATAGTGCAACGAACTATTGAGACATGGTATTGGGAGGATACTGCTACTCAGACTTCCGTTGCACGAGCACGAACTTACTTTCTTGGATTACCAGATGTCACTGGCTTATCTTGAGAAACACCCAGTTGTGCATACAAATCATTCGTTGGTGCTGTTGTCCAACCCGTCACACGACCATTCACAAATTGTGCAGCAATGCCGACAGTTGTTGGAATGGTGTAAGCTTGATCTTCAACCACCAACTTTTGGAAGGCCTTGATATTCTTAGCCAATTCCGCTGCTGACTTTGAGTCTTGCGTCTCTGTCAAATTCTTGGTCAAAGCATCTGACACAACGTGACCGAAGTTATATTGTGCTGACTTAGCCCAAAGTTGGTCAAATGTTGGCACTGTCCCTTCTGACCAGCCACCATCTGTCAAATCCCAATCATTGTTGTTACCTGCTAGGATAATTGATTGCCAAGTAGCAGAATCAACTAACTTGTCTTGGTACAACTTCACATCAATACCGGCAGCCTTCCAAGCAGCAATGTAGGCCTTTGTTTTCGCTTCAGCTGTCGTGCTACCAGAACGGGCCAAGTAAGTTAGCGTCAAATGCTTGCCATCCTTGGCATAGTAACCATCATCACCCTTCTTATAACCGGCCTTTTCCAGATACTCGCCAGCCTTCTTTGGATCACCACCAGATTTGTCATGATAGCTCTTGATTGCATTGTTGTAGAATTCTTCCTTCGCTGGATCTTTAGACATCAACGTTTTAGCTGGTTGATCAAAGCCATTGCTATACTTCTTTGTCACATCACCGACGTTCATTGCATAACCAACCGCTTTACGCACATTAGCATCTTGCAAAGGTGTTTGGCGATCTTGGACGTTGGTGCTCGTTTTCTTGTCAAAATGGCCTAAGTTAAAGTAAAGTTCCCAATAGCCCGAATCGTAATTACCAGTAGCGGCATAACCCTTGGCGTTGTCGTATTTAGACAATTGTGGTTGATCACCATTTTTCCAAAGTGAGATTGGGACACTCTTGACAATATCAAATTTCTGCTTTGCCAGATCGTTTTCTAACTTAGACTTATCTTGGTTAACGTAGAAATTAATTGAATCAAGTCGCGCTGGCTTACCCCAATATTCGCTGTTACGAACGTACTTAACCGTTGAATCAGTTGATACTGAGGCGACCTTAAACGGTCCAAATGACAATGGCGTCTTCGTTACTTTTTCTGAAGTTGCTAAGTCTTTTGACGCCACATTTTTCAAGTCATGATATGGCATGGCGTAAGCTGGAACACCATCACCCCAATCAGCTGCGGCTGGTAAACTCGTATAACTCACGGTCAACTTTTTACCATCGGCACCATCATTAAGTTTAATACCTGAAATATCTTTTGCTTTACCATTTTGGTAGTCAGCTAACCCTTTAATGTTTAAATAAGAGCTCGTAAAGCTACCGGCAGCGACTTCATTAGTTGCTAAAGTTTGTAATGAGAACAATACATCTTGGGCAGTTACCGGCTTCCCATCAGACCACTTAAGGTTATCTCGTAACGTAATCGTTACGGTCTTATTGTCCTTATCAGCCTTATAGTCAGCTGGACCACCGTTGATGATTTTACCATGCTTGTCAGTATAGAAAAGTGAGTTACCACCAGCAGGACCAAGTTCTTGTTGTACTGATGACCACTGTGCAAATTCTGAATACCCTGCAAAGCTGACTGGATCAGATGCAGTACCTGGTATTGTAACCGACAGGTTACCACCCTTCATTGGTGACTTCGGGTTCTTATAATCCCCTTTAAACGACCCAACACTGACGGCTTTACTCGTCGTAGCACTTTGATTTGACTGGCTGGCTAGAATAGCAAATCCGGCTCCCGCAACAACAACAAGACCACCGACACCAAAGGCGACTTTTTTTCCTGTACTTACCATATCTCTCTCCTCATTCATTTTTAGACCGTTAACAAGATGTTTCGTGTCACAATTATTATAAATATATCACTGTTTTTCATATTGTCAACACTTTATTTTAATTATATTTTAATTCAATGCTTGTCTTTGATCCATTGCGCGACGCGCAACTTGTCCCAAAACCACAAAACCAAATGTGAGTATGATGAGGATAAGTGTGACCGGCACCCATAACCACCACCGCACATAAATCGTTGAAGCAGACCCATTCAAGACCATCAACATCGACCCTAGCGAACTGGTCCCTTGCTTCAAACCAAAGCCCAAGAATGTCAATCCCGTTTCAATCCCGATTGACCCCGCCAGTGTTAAAGCATAATCCGAAATAATGGTTGATGAAATATTGGGCAAAATACCCGAAAATAAAATTTTATACCAGGGTGTTCCTGAAATTTTGGCTGCTTCAACGTAATCACGATTGACTTCCGACAATGTTAACGTCCGTACCAAGCGAACGTTGGCCGGCCAACTAATGACGGACAAAATCATAATCAGGCTCCAAATCGACACCCCTTTAGCCGTGGCAAAGATAATCGCCAACACCATGATTAACGGCATAATCAGCCAAAAATCAATCACACGCATTGCAATCCAATCGACCCAACCGCCAAAATAACCAATCATCATCCCAAAAACAATTGAAATCACGGAAATCAACGTCGCTACCCCGAACCCAATAATGATGGAATTCTTCGCTGAGGCAATTAATGTCAAAATAAAGTCAGCTCCAGAATCCGTGGTACCGAGAATATGCCCGTTGGTTAACGGCGGTAAGTTCGCATTTAAAATGCTACTCATCGTCCCAATATCACTCGGCACAAAAAATTGCCCAATAAAAATAAATAAGAATAACGCAATGAGTAAAATTAGAGCAGTCAAGCCCAGTCCATCACGTTCTAGTTCACGCCAAAAATTTTTCAAAAATTTTTCGCCAAAACGACTTTTTTTCGTTGCCATAGCGCCTCCTTATTTCACACGAATACGCGGATCAACCCACGCAGAAATGATGTCAGATAACAACCCACCCAAAAGGGCTAAGAAGCCTTGTAACAGCATTAATGCGGTAATCACCGTGTAGTCACGACCACTCAACGCTTGCACGAATAAGGCCCCAATCCCTGGATAACCAAAGACGGTTTCCGCAAACATCGCCCCAGCCAACACGCCCGTAATGGCATAACCAATACCGGAAGCAATTGGCAAAAAGGCATTTCTTAAAATGTGCTTGCGGAAAACATCTTTAATCTGCACCCCTTTGGCACGTGCTGTCCGCACATAGTCTTGGGCTTGCTGATCTAACAAATTCGATCTGAGGTATTGAAATACCCCGTTCGTACTAAAGAGGGCAATCGTAAAGCCAGGCAAAAAGGCATAACGTAAGTTACTGAAAAAATTCACCGCAAAATTCTTAGTGTCATCAATTCCTGTCCCTGAACTTGGGAAAATCGGAATAATATACACAAATAAAATCATCATGATGAAGTAGAACACAAAGGACGGCACCGCTGACGTCAATGTATTCCAAACAATTAACGCCCGATCAATCAATTTGTTTTCGTGACGAGCAGCGAGCAACGCTTGCGTAATCGCTAATAAATACGTGAGAATTGTTGCTAAGATACCCATCGATAGGGTTGGCCAAAGGCGTTGCTCAATCAAGCGCGTGACTGACCAGCCCTTATTAACCGTATAAGAGGTGCCTAAATCACCATGCAAAACATGGTCGACCCAACGGATATATTGCTCATACCAAGGTAAATCAAGCCCGGCTGCGTGTCGCATCCGTTCAATTGTCGCTGGATCAGAATTTGGGTTCAGGTTCCCGTAAAACGGATCTCCCGGCATCAATTGTGCCAACATAAAAATCAAAATCGACACCAAAATCATCTGCGGAATCATAATCAAGACACGGCGTAGTATTGTTTGTAGCATAATTATCGTGCCTCCTTTTTCACAGCAGCAAAGTGGGTATCTGTAATAGCCTGCAAATCAAAGGCACGCAATAATTGCCCTTGTTCGCGGTAATAATCCAACTTGCTTTCCTCAAACTCCGCTTCAAGCGCCGTACGACGTGCACGGTTGGCATCGCGTTGACTGACATCCAAACTTGGAATAGCTGAGAGTAAGCGTTTTGTATAAATATGCTGCGGATGCTCGAAAATATCGGCCGTTGTACCCATTTCGACAAAGCGCCCTTGGTGCATAATGGCAATATAGTCCGTCATGTATTTCACCACACCTAAATCATGGGAAATAAACAAAAAGCTAATCCCAAATTCACGTTGAATTTTCTTCATAAAATTCAGCACTTGCGCTTGCACCGACAAATCCAACGCCGATACTGGTTCATCAGCCACAATCAAACGTGGATTGGTTGCCAAGGCCCGTGCAACGCCAATTCGTTGCCGCTGACCACCAGAAAACTGGAACGGATATTGTGTCACTGTCCGTTCTGGCAGGCCAACAATGGCCAATAATTCTAAAACACGCGCATCAATCGCTTCTTGCGTAAAGAGTCGTTCACCGTTCGCTCCAGCGCCAATTGTCTGTGGCACACCAAAGTTTTTTAACGGCTCCGCAATAATTTCACCGATTGTTTTACGCGGATTCAGACTAGATTGACTATCTTGAAACACCATTTGTACATCTTTGTTGTAATGCAGATGCTTTTTTTGCTTAATCGTTGTCACATCTTGGCCATCAAATAAAATTTTGCCACTGGTTGGATTTTCTAGCCCAACAATCGCCTTGCCAATCGTCGTCTTCCCCGAACCAGATTCACCAACTAAGCCATACGTTTTCCCTGCTTCAATGGTAAAAGAAACGTCATCTACCGCCTTAATGTTACCTGTTACCCGATTAAAAAAACCTGAGCGAATCGGATAGTAAACTTTCAAATGCTCAATTTTAACCAGCTCACTCATACCTCACCTACCTTGTTAAAATCATCCGTAAATTCAAATGTTTGCCAAGCCGTCCCTCGTACAAAATGATTGGGGCCAACTTCATGCAACGTGTCAGCCACAGGTGCATTGACGACGTCGTCATCAAGCCATGGCAAACGTTGTAGGAACAAGTCTTTACTATGATCCATGTCCTTCAAAGCTGGTACAGTACCTGGAATTGCATACAACGCCTGCCCAGGGGCAACATCTGACGGATCCGCTCGTAACAGCGAGCGTGTGTAAGGGTGCGTTGGTTGCGTAAATAAGTCATTAACCGGCGCTTCTTCAACAATTTGCCCGGCATACATCACGGCCACTTTATCGGCCATCGCCGCCACGACACCTAAGTCATGCGTAATGAGTAAAATACCGGCATTCTTTTTGAGTTGAATTTCTTTAATTAAGTCTAGAATTTGTGCTTGTATGGTGGCATCTAACGCCGTTGTTGGCTCATCCGCAATAATCAAATCCGGTTCATTGGCCAGGGCAATCGCAATCATCACTCGTTGTCGCATCCCACCAGATAGCTCGTGCGGATATTGTTGCGCGACGCGCTTCGTATCCGTAATTCCAACATCCGTTAATAATTTTTGCACGCGTGTTGTGACAGCCTTGGCATGTTTATCATGCACGGTAATGGCTTCAGCAATTTGATCGCCAATTTTCATCAGTGGATTTAAGCTCGATAACGGATCTTGAAAGATCATCCCCACCGATACCCCACGGTACGTATCAAACTGCCGTTCAGATAACCCAATCAATTCATCACCGAGTAAGCGAATCGACCCCGTGACCTGTGTTTGATCTGGGTTATGCAACCCCATGACACTCATCGCAAAGGTTGACTTCCCTGAACCAGACTCGCCGACAAGCGCCAACACTTCACCACGTGCAATCGATAAATTAACGCGGTGTAGGGCTGTTTGATAATCGCCAGCAATTTTAAATTGGACAGATACATCTTTTGCATCTAACAACAAATTCCCCATAAAGACAGTTTCTCCTCAAACATCAATTAAATTATAATCATCATATTTTAATGATCGATTGTCGCGTTGATAATAATCATACACCTTTTTATTATAAATTGCTAATTATTTGTGAGGTTTTAATGATATAAATTATTATAAATTGGTTAAAATCACCACGTTACATCAGGTTGCCGCCTTCGATAAAAATTCTACATATTTAGATAAATGAGGATTTTATAACTAAAATACTGTTTGGTCGACCCCTCAGATAGCTTGACAGGCTATTATTTTCTTGATATAGTTTACTGGTTAATTAACTAGTAAACTATCGAGGTGACAGATGTCTGAATCCAATACAATTATTCATGAACTCAATACTTTTGTGCAAACTTACGCCGCGCGCTCTGAATTTATCAAAACAACGACGGCTCAAAAAATCAACGCCACACAAGCGCATCTACTGATGCTGTTGCAAGAAGAAAATGCAACCAATGCCAATCTGGCGAATAAGATGAACTTATCTAAGCCAGCCATCACAAAGGCCGTTAAAAATTTGATTGCCCACGGCTACGTCATTTCATCGCAAGATGCCAGCGATAAGCGCAGTGTGAATTACGCTTTAACCCCTGCTGGTATTAAGTTGGCGCGCCAACATGAACAGTCGCATCAAGCCTTACACGAAGACATTGATGCCACGATTGCGACTTTTACACCCGAACAACAAGCCACCATTATTCACTTTCTCAAACAAATTAATCAACTAGAGGATAACCGATCATGAAAAAACTCATTGCCGTGTTGGCAGTTATTGTCATTGCCATTGTTGGTTTTGCTGCCTTTAAAGGTAGCGAAACCCCTCAAAAGGCCACGAATAAAATTAGCATTATCACGTCAACTGATTTTTACGCCGAGCTTGCGCAAACCGTTGTTGGTGATCACGGCACAGCAACGGCCATTATCAAGCACGATAACATTTCCCCCGAAGACTATGAACCCACAACAGCCGTTGCCAAAAAAGTCAACGGGACTGACATTGTGATTGCTAACGGCTTAGGGTATGATGCTTGGTTGACAAAATTAGCCAAATCATCGCCAAAGTCGCAACTCGTTGAGGTTGGTGAAGATGTTTTACACGACAAAATGGGGCAAAATCCCCATTTGTGGAATGATCCCAACACGATGATTCAATCAGCTCACTATTTAGCAGATCTTTTATCTAAAAAAGATCCCGCCCACAAGGCAGACTATCAAGCCAACGCTAAGAAATATATCGCCAGCTTGCAACCCATCACTGATTTAGTGACCCAGCTGAAAGCCAGGTCTAACCAACAAGACGTGGCCCAGACGGAACCAGTCTTTGAATACATGTTAGATGCCCTCGGTTATCACGTCATGGATAATGATTTTTCTGAAGCGATTGAAGAAGGTAACGACCCTTCACCGGCAACCTTATCTGCTTTGAAAACAGCGATTACGTCACACAAAATTGCCTTCATTGTCAATAACAAACAAACAACTAGCTCAACGGTAAGCAACATTATCGATCTCGCTAAGGCTAACCATATTCCAGTTGTCAACGTCACAGAAACTATTCCAAATGGTGAACACTACGTCAGTTGGAAATTAGCAGAACTCAAACAAATTGAAGCCATCATGAAATAACATCACAACCGTGCTACGAACAGTTGTTCAAAAAGTGTTATACTACCATTGAGTGCAAAAGCTTTGCTAACTTTTGCAAAAATAGTCCCGTCATTTGATACGAATTTGACGTGGTTTGGTAGCATCTATGCATGGAGGTAATGTTTATGGCACTGACAGAGACTTATACATTGGCCAATGGGGTTCAAATCCCAGTTATTGGTTTTGGTACCTGGCAATCAGCGGACGGTGATGTCGCCTACGACGCAGTCAAATGGGCACTGGAAGCTGGTTATCGACACATTGATACAGCCGCAATTTACGGCAACGAAGCTTCTGTTGGCCGTGCAATCAAGGATTCTGGGATTGCCCGTGACGAACTGTTTGTCACGACAAAACTTTGGAACGATGGCCATAGTTACACGGCAGCCAAAGCCGCTTTGGCCACATCATTAGAAACCCTTGGTTTGGATTATGTTGATTTGTATCTGATTCACTGGCCTAATCCAGCCGCGGTGCAAGAACAAGGGCCGCAAGCTTGGGAACAAGCCAATGCGGAGACTTGGCGCGCCATGGAAGAAGCCTACGCTGACGGACAAGTTCGCGCAATTGGCGTATCCAACTTCCAAATTCATCATTTGGAAGCACTAGCGAAAACGCAAAAGATCGCGCCAATGGTGAACCAGAGCTTCTTGAACCCTTCTGATGAACAAGCTGAATTGGTCGCTTATGATAAAGCGCATAATATCTTAGACGAAGCTTACTCACCATTAGGCACCGGTAAGCTGGTACACTTACCACAAGTTGCTGATTTGGCCGCTAAGTACGGCAAATCTGTGCCACAAATCTTGATTCGTTGGTCATTGGAAAAAGGCTTCTTGCCCTTACCAAAATCAACGCACCAAGCTTACATTCAAGCTAACTTAGACGTGTTTGACTTTAGTCTCACTCCAGAAGACATGGCCACATTAGATGCCTTACAGGGTGTTGGCGGCGCGCACACAGAGCCTGATACAGCAAATTTCTAACCGATTAACCTACAGTTGTTTCACGTGAAACAACGCAAAAGGCGGACGACCAATTGGTCGTCCGCCTTTTTATAAGCTGTGCTTAAACTGAGCGCTTTTTGAAAATCCAATACGCCACACCATACATCAGCACAATATCAATCAAATAAACCCAAAGTACGGTTGTTTGTGGCAAATGGACGAGGTCTTTGAATGCCGTCTTTGGCAATTCAAGCATCGCAATACCGAGATAAATATTAAACGGATTCCACTTCATGATTGGCGCCATTTCAATCAACAACGCCGATAAACTCGTCAAAATCGGTGTCCCAACAATCATGACCACACCCAAGCCAATGGCTGCGCCAGAGCTCTTGACGAGGTTTGTAATGAGCAACACTAAGGCCGCAATAAATATGATTTGTAGCATCGTGATAACAAATGTCTGCCCCATCACTTGCCAACCGGTTCCCATGTCGTTTAACTTGGCCTGCAAGTTCACTTTAGGAACGAAAATTACTTTGGCCAACATCGTCCCTAGAAACGCCGTGACAAACAACCCTAAATAAACACTGAGATTTAACAATAGTTTGCTGGCAAAGATTTGCCCGCGGCTAAAACGCCGTGAGAGTAAGGGGCGAATCGTCCCAAAGCCAAACTCTTGTGACACGCTTAAAGCGGTAATAATAATCCCATCAAAGACGATATACACTGTTGCCTGCCCAAAATTTGCCACGACCTCACCTGTACGTTGTGTTTTAAAAATACCCATGACTGCCAACGGGAAAAGAAAGCTCAAGGCTAACCAAATATACAGGCGATTCTGTTTAAATGCCTTATAATACTCCTGTTTCATCAATGTTAACATCTCTTATTCCCCCTTCTCGTCATGCGCCAATTTGTCCAACAAGGTGCGTTCCAAATTACCCGTAACGGTTTGAATCGCCGTAATACTAATGCCGGATTGATTGATAGCCGTAATGACTTGCTGCAATGTCTCCGCCCCTGCAATTTCAATTTGCCCATCAACAGCTGTTGCCGTCCAACCTTTTGCCGCAATTAACGCACCCACAGCTTGGTTATCTGAGGTATCAAACAACCAACGTGTCTGGTCTTGGTCGAAAAATGCCGTGATTGTGGCCGTTTCAATGATTTTACCGTTGTTGATGATGACCACATCATCCACCAGTTTTTGTAGTTCATCTAACAAATGACTGGAAATTAAGAAGGCAACCCCTTCGTCTGCCAATGTGCGAATCAAAAGCCGCAAATCATGAACTGATTGCGGATCCAAACCGTTCATGGGTTCATCTAAAATAACCAACTTTGGATGACGAATAAGTGCGATTGCAATCCCCAAGCGCTGCTTCATCCCCAAAGAGAATTGCTTGGCTTTTCTTTTACCAAAATTAGGCCCGTCAATTTGTGTTTTCCGCATCAAATCCTGGAAATCTGCCGGTGTTTTGGTATCCATGGCATAGAGCTTTAAGTGCTCTAATGCGGTTAAATTAGGATAAATAGCGGGATATTCAATTAAGTTCCCCATTTTATCCAAGGCTTGATGATGACTAAACGTAATGGGTTGCCCATCAAACATAACACTGCCTGAATCATAACGCATCAAGCCAGTAATCGCGCGCATGGTCGTTGATTTACCGGCACCGTTTGGGCCAATCAAACCGACAATCCGGCCAGCTTCTACCTGAAAGCTGACGTCCGTCATCGCCATTTTCTTACCATAACGCTTATTAACATTTTTAACTTCTAATAATGCCATTTTTCCCCCTCAATACTGCAATTAATTAGCGATCCCAAGTCATTTTAAATCTTGGCTTAAAGACAAATGCAAACGTGATACCTGCCAAAATGACCGGTATAATCATGGTGCTGATGACCACCTTCACATCAATAGACCCAACATGGCTCATCAAGGTTGTCAATTCCGTTGCCGCAAACACAAAAATAACAATTGGCCAACGCAAATAACGAATCCGAACAGCTTCTTCGGTTGTTTCACCACTAATTTTTTTCGCCAACAGATACCCAATACCAAACAATACCAAGCTAGCCAGTAACCTGATGGTCAAATCCAACAACATATTCTTCTGCCAATAAGTTTCAATGGTACTGAGTGGTTGCCCCATCACAGCCACCGTAAATAACAGCCCCACAACCTTCATCCAATTAGGCCCAATCACGGTATAGATAATGGCGGCAATACTAGCAAAAAAGAAATAACCCAGGGCAAAATTCAAACTTGTCGTCATCAAGCCTGTCATATTAACTGGTTGTATCACGAACAACATCCCAATCGTCACCAAAAAGCCGACGACAATTGGCAAAACAACTAATAAGAGTACCCGCGAGAGAAACAATTCACCACGGGAAACGCGTTGCGTATAGAGCCACACATCCAACCGGCGTGACTGGTCTAACAATAACGAGAGAAAAGCCACAATCAACCAACCACCAGTGAGCAAGATGCCGCTTTCAGCAATAGCTGACAATTGATGTTGCCAAAGGAATGAGCCGACTTGTAGTCCCATCAGCCCCAATCCCAAAATGAACGCTAACAGCATTTGATCCTTTTTAATGTGCGCATACAGTTGTAATGCTTGCTTCATTCTGCCACCTCCAATTCTTGCTGCCAAGCATAGGCTTCTTCTGCAAAGCTCGCTCGAAAAACATCTTCACTCCCAACAGGTAGTTCTTCCACAAATTTGAAATCTTGTCCTGCTAATCGAATCCCAATGTCTTCCGTGAAATCATTGAAAACAATCGTCACAATATGGCCCGTTTGCGCAATAATTGTCCCGCTCTCCCGTAAGAAACTTGGCAGTTCATCACCAGCAAAGGCTAATTGATATTTTCTAATATTTTTATTTTCTTCAATGGCAAACGTCCGATCAATCGTATGATCTTTGAGGAGCAAAACACGATCCACTAGGGTATCTAAATCGACTAAATTATGGGAGGCAATCAACACCGTTGTTTGGTGCGCCGTGACTTGATCGACAATAAGTTGTTTCACTTGATCGCGAATTAACACATCGAGTCCGTCTAATGGTTCATCCAATAAGACATAACGTGCCCGACTCGCAAAGCTTGCGATAATCACAAATAACGCGCGCATACCTTTTGAATAAGTCCGGATACGCTTGTTATTATTTAGCCCAAAACGTTTAATTTCGGCATCATACCAAGTCTCATCAAAGTGACGATACGCCACTTTTAGAATCGCTTTCACTTTTTTGGGAGAATAGTAACTCAACCAATTTTCCGGCATATCCACGTAAAATAATTGATCATGTAAATCAATGGTTTTCACATAATCCAAGCCGTCTAAGCCAATCCGCCCAAAATCCGGCAATAATTCACCTGAAATCGTATCAAACAACGTGGTTTTCCCAGAACCATTTCGGCCAACTAACCCCACAATTTCGCCCTGATGTAACTCAAAGCTCACATTTTTTAAAACATCCTGTTTTTGAATTTTCTTCGAGATGTTTTCAACCACTAACGTCATGCTTCCTCCTCGTGTTCTTCCCCTTGTACGCCATAGCCCAAATCAATCCAGTGCTGCAGCTGCGACCGCGGAATCGCCGCCCGCTTCGCCTCAATGATAACTTCATCCAGTCGCTGTTGAATACTTACCAGCAAGCGCTCATCCGTGGCCGTTGCTTCATGTCCCAAAACAAATGCCCCCTTACCAGCAACCGTTTCAATCACTTGTTGCTGTTCTAGGGCCTTATACGCTTTTGCCACTGTATTAGGATTGAGCCCTTCAATGAGGGCCATTTCTCTCACAGATGGTAACTTATCACCTTGGCGCAACGCCCCAGATGCGACTTGTGATTTAATCCGCCACATGAGCTGTTCGTACAATGGCTGATGCCTCTGAATTTGTCCCATTCACGCCACCTCTTTTTATTTAATTTGCGATAACCGCACTTTTCGTCATGCCAAACCCAACCAACTGTACTACGTGTACTATTGTACATAGTACAGTTGAATGTGTCAACACGTGACAAGCTTACTGCTGGCCACTTTTGCCTCATAAACAACGCAAAAAAGCACCGCAACATGATTGTTGCAGTGCTTTTTTGACAAACGAAACCCCGTATCTGCTTACAATACGGGGGATTATATATCTTTAAGAGTGAGAAGAGAAGAGATTTTTTAGGAGAGAGAATAAATTGAAAATCCACCAGTATTTACAGGGTTTCGTTCTTAATTAATAAGTTTCTTGTTGCTTATCAATAACTTTATTATAAAGACCTAAGATTAAATTTAGTTTAAAATAACTGACTTAAATCCTTTAAAATGTCATAACCCAGCCCTTGATAACTAAAAAACGTCACAAGCTAGACTGACTAGTTTGTGACGTTTCCTTTGTTATTTGACTTCACTTAACTTTGTTGGCACGGTAATTTTACCATCTAAAATTTCTTGTTTAGCTGCTTGTGTTGCGGCCCAAGCATTTTCTGGCATTGAATCACGGGCAATATCAACACCCTTTTGCTTCAAGCCATACGTTACAGTTTGGCCACCAGGGAACTTACCCTTTTTACCGTCTTCGGCGACCAGTTCGATGGCGTTGTCAACCCGCTTAATGGCAGATGCCAACGTGAAGTTAGCCTTTTTGCCATCCTTAGTTGTATAGTTACCATCTTGCTTTTGATCCATGTCAACACCGATGACCCAGACTTTATTGTCTGCTGTGGTGTTTTCATTGATAGCCTTCGCTTCGGCAAAGACACCGTTACCAGTTGCCCCAGCAGCTTGGAAAATCACATCAACGCCACTGGCATACATTGCTGCGGCAATTGTCTTACCCTTAGCTGCATCAGTAAAGGTATTCGCATATTGTGATACGAATGTTGCCTTTGGATTTGTTGCTAACACACCAGCCTTAAAGCCAGCTTCGAATTGTTCAACAACTTCGCCCTTCACACCACCAACGAAACCAATCTTACCTGTCTTTGACACGGTCGCTGCGGCGACACCTGCAAGATAAGATGATTGTTCTGAATGGAACATAATTGAAACGGCATTCTTAGTTGGAACTTTGGCTTCAACCATCGCAAAGTTAGTCTTCGGATTAGCCTTAGCGACTTGATTCATCGCAGGACCACCCATGAATGAAATACCGACAACCAACTTATAGTTTGCTTTCACGGCTTGTTGCAAGTTTGACTTGATTTCCGAATTGTCATTTGAGACAAAATAAGTATAACCATTCGCCCCTTGCTTTAAGCCGTTCTTTTCACCATAACGCTTGATACCAGTCCAGGCTGATTGATTAAACGACTTATCGTCGACACCGCCAGTACTTGTCACTAAGGCAACCGAATAAACATCCTTCTTCTTTGCCCCTGAATTCATAGCAACAGATGTGCCAATACCAATAACTGCAACAGCGGCGACCAGGCCACCAATCAATGTTGAACGCTTCATTTAATTTTCCTCCGACTATATATCTCTCTGTATATATAGAAATTATTTGTGTTTTGCCAAGCTTGGCTTAAATACACCGTCAACTATCATACCAGTAATTTTTTCTCAACGCAATAAGTAATTTTAACTTCGTGACCAATAACTGGTTCCGATTAACGTATTTTTTTGATTGGGGACACAGTGGCTAATTAAAGTTTTAAGCAATCAATTTATTTGTTTGACTTTTCACAAACAAACGTATGTACTTACTTATTGTAATAAACATCACGAACAATCGTGACACAATAAAGGAGAGAAGATTATGATTTTTTGGTTACGTCACTCAAAAGTGGCAATGTGGGGATTAACGATACTACGTATCTACCTCGGTTTCGGTTGGGCAAAAGACGGGTTTGAAAAGCTTACTGGCCCTAAGTCTTTCGATGCATCAGGCTTGATTATGAGTGCCATTAAGCACCCCGTCACCGATCCAAGTGGTGCAAAGGCATTCCCTTGGTATGACTGGTTCTTGTCAACATTCACCAATAACGGTCACAACACAGCATTCTTTTCATTTTTAGTTGCTTGGGGTGAACTATTGGTTGGCCTTGGTCTCATTTTCGGGACATTGACGATCGCTGCTAGCTTCTTTGCACTTGTTATGAATTTCTCATATCTTGGTGCTGGTGTTGTCTCAGTCAACCCAACTTATATTTTAATCGGCAGCTTGCTCTTGGTTTCTGGTTACAATGCAGGTAAGATTGGCTTGGATCACTGGGTAACACCATTCCTTCGTTCAAAGTTTCCTTTCCTCAATAACGATATTAAAGTCAACTAGGACTTTAAGCCATTTTAAAAAGACCCTCTGGGGTCTTTTTTGTTTGCCAATGCGTTTATCTTGTCGCACAGTAGACGCATTCTGTATAATGAGCGTAACAACTAAACGTTAGAGGTGTATGATGCAATTCAAAGACAAACCTTATCACTTCATCCCCGCCACGGTGCCTGAGTCAGCGCATACTGTTATTCGCGACGTGGCTTATGGCCCCGATTCGCGACAACAGTTAGACATCTATTTGCCTGCTGGTCAGCAAGATTTCCCAGTTATTCTTGATTTATATGGTGGTGGCTTACTTCGCGGCCAAAAATCCTCTTTTAAACTCAACCCCAGTTTACGCTTTTTAGCTGCTGGTTTTGCGGTGGTTAGTATGGATTATCGCCTCAACACCGCTACACATAATCAGTTCCCTGAACAAATTGCCGACATTAGTACTGCCATTCATTTTTTGGCCCAACAGGCAACAGATTATCAATTAGATATGACACACCTCACGCTCATTGGCGAATCCAGTGGCGCCCAATTAGCCGTGCTTGCTGCTGCCAGTTTTTCAGCCGGTGTGCCATTAGGCACCCTATCATCAGCAGATATTGCGACTTTACCGGAAATCAAGCGTGTCATTGGTCTATATGGCCCTTATCAAGTCGACCAAATGACGCAACAGTTCCAACAGCTCGGCATAACCCCCCAGTTTCCAGAAACCGGTACAGCTGATGCCTTTGAAGGCATCATGTTAGACCATCACGCACCAGAAACGGCTCCGGCTCTTGTTAAACAGGCGAATCCTGCGACGTATTTGACACCAAAAATGCCACCGCTTTTCTTAATTGCCGGCAAGAAAGATCCCGTCGTCCCTTATTTACAGAGTGTCGATCTCGCGCAACGTTACCAAGCCGCCACATTGCGCCCAGCCACAACCCTTTGGGTGCCTGGCGGTGTCCACGGCCCAACTGATTATGATACCGATGCCATCTATCAACAAAAGTACGCCTTTATCACAGCAACACCAAAAAACGACGCCTCATACTAGGCGTCGTTTTTTGCTAATAATTGTAAAATTGTGCGTGAGACACCGTCATGGTTATTATCAGCCACAACCGGTAAAAAGTCCCCCACTAAAGTCGTTTTGGGCATGATGAAAGGATAACCCACATGCGTTAACATCTCAACATCATTACCTCCGTCACCAAACGCAGCAACATGGGCCATCTCAATCCCTAAGTGATCCGCTAAGACTTGCAACCCTACCGCCTTATTCACACCAGCAGGCACAATATCAATCGCCCCTGTGCCAGTTTCGGTCACATGGACAGCATGTCCCAATGCTTGCTTAGCAGCAGTATAAAACTGTAATTCATCAAAGTCACGCCAATTCATCGTGACTTTAAAGATTGGCTCCGCAATGTCGGCAACATCGTCAAAAATGACAATATGTTGAAAATACTTCAGGTGCTTATCCATGACAACATTGGCAAATGCACGTGGGATATAAGCCGTATCATCCGTGGAGTAAACCACCCCTTGGTCCGGTTTTGGTTCAAAGTTAGCAATTAAGGTGGCAATTTGCGCTAACGTTGCGCGCGGGATCGCCCGTTCATATAACACTTGGCCATCACCAGTCACAACCCGCGCACCATTATTTGATACAAAATTAATGCCGTCATTTAAAAAGCCTGCCATAATGCGATTAATGCGTGTCTGATGGACACCGGTAGCAATCGCAAAGGCAATATGCTGGGCTTTAAGTTGCGTGAGGACAGTCCGAAATAACGCATGATCAAACGTCTTATCATCCGCTAAGAATGTCCCATCTAAATCTGTTGCAATCAGCTGAATGTTTGCCATGAGTCGTGTATTCCGCTTCTATTTTTTCGCTCTCTAGCAGTCGTCTATGTCTATTTTTAGTTTACCACATTTATATCATGACAAATGTGACTAAGTACTTACGCATACGCTAGAATACGTTGGGCAATCCAAGCAGCCTCACGTAAAATGACCGTATTGACGCCAGGACGTGGAATCACCGTCCCAAACCACTTGAGGCCTTCAAGCGTAATACCATAAATATACAAATGTGGCACTTTATTGCCATTTTGGTCAATCACTTCAAAAGTTTGGCGATCAAATGTCGCAGCGCCTAACTGATAAGTTGACCCGTCTGCGCGTGTCCGAGTTGGTTGCACGAGCAGTCCTTGTTGGCGCAAGTTTTCAATAACTGGATTTCTTGAGATCCCAATATCTGTTGCCCCCAAGCGTGCTTCAATCAAGGCATTCCCACGGAATTCTTGTTGGCGGGCGTCGCGGGCAACAAATTGTTGGCCCTCAGTGTCAACATGAATTTGTGGCGCTGTCACTTCAAAGACCCCTGCTTCTATCAAAGCCAGTAGTTGTTCAATTCGTTCAAGCGGTGGTCCAACTGACACTGACACATCGAATGGTTTGAATTGGCGCAAGAATTTTTCATACGCGTCTGCGTCAAAATAATCATGTTCAATCACATAACGAATCCGATCGCGCACATCGCGCATAATATCAAATGTTCCAGCAAAAGGTGCGTGCTTATTCCCCAATTTGGCATCGGCAATATCTGCTCGCAAATACGTTTTAAACCACGTTGCGTAGTCAACTGCAGCATCTAAATCACGGGCTGGATTACGAATGAGATCAATATCAAATGCTGGTATATCATCCAAGCCAAATGCTTTTGCTGTCGCCATTAAATCATCACTAGTTAACAAAGCCTGGCGTAAGGCTTCGGCTTGATCATAAGGTAAGCGATTAGGCATAATTGCCAGTTGGTTTAAAATGTATTTGTAAGTAAGCTCTTTTACTATTAATTTTTCAAAATCGTCATACTGTAAATGACCGCCACCCGCTGCCCGCAAAGCGTCTAAAGCTGGTAACGTGAAAAACTTTGGTACGTATAATTCACTCGTGTCCTTTTCATTGACACCGCGTGCATGTAGTGGGAACCCGCCACGTGAGCCCGCAATCACATGTGGCTCATGACCCGAAGGGATATAGTCTAGTTCACCGGCAGCATTCCGGACAAATTGGCCGCCCTTCCCCACAGTCAAAGCGGACAAGTAATCAAAAAAGCTCAAGCCGAGACCACGAACAATAATGGTATCATTTTCATCAAATACTGATAAATCAGCTTCTGCTGGATGCGTTGGCGCAACGTATTTAAGGTGATTTTCCGCAGCAAATGTTTTAAAACCAGCCTCTTCTTCTGATAAATAATCATCGGAATGCCCTAACGCCATCACCACTTGATCTGATAAAATTTGCATGCCGTCAGCTAACGTCAATTGGAATTTCTGACCAATTGGCGTGACCTGGGTGACGGCTTGTTGTGTAAAGGTCAGCGTTTGGTTTTGACGTACACGTTGCGTTAACCATTCAAAGAACCAAGCCGCATAGACGCCCATCATGCCCCGCGAGGCAAAGTCACCTGGTTGCTTTAATCGGGCAACTTCTTGCTGGTAAAATGGCGCAAATTCGGGGTGAGCTGCTAAAAATGTTGCCGCTTGTCCTGCTAGCCATTGTCGTAAATTTGGTCCTGGTAAGGGCTTCCCACCATTTTCGATTGAGTCATCATTAAATAATGTAATTTGATCAATCACGGTGTTCATTAAAAACTGCTGATTTTGTGGTATGAATGGATCCCAGACACGACCACCAATTGCATAGGGATCAAAAATTTGAATATCGAGCTTGGTATCATCCTCAGCGAGATTGATAAGTCGCTCTGCGACAGCCAGACCACGAGGGCCAGCACCAATAATTGCAACTTGCATGTATCTATATTCTCCAAAGCGTTAATCAAAACGTCTTATCCATTATTTTGTAAACTAGTTTCCATTATAGTCGGTTTTAACCGCGTTTTCAAAAACTTAACTTACATTTTGTCAATAGACGACTTTAACAGCGCTTGAAGCTGCTTAAAATGCCGCTTTGAATAGGGTAACGCCACACAAGTATCTAATATCACGGTATGATTGCGGCGATCTAAATGACAAATTTTATCACGATTAATCACATACGCCGCATGTATTTGAATTAACTTATCACTCAAATCAGCCAACGTTTTCATTGTCGCGCGCAAGTCGATTTGGCGCTGTTCACAATAAATCGTTGCCCGATGACTGGCCATAACATTACTGGCAATATAAATCATGTCATTCACATCCACAATTTCCCGCTGATGACTACTGGGCAAAGTGACAATTTCGGGTGTTTGTTGCGTTTGCAGCGCCAAATGGCGATTGGCAACACGGATAGCTGAGCGAATGCGTTGCTTAAATTTCGTTTCACACAATGATTTGTCCACAAAATCTAACGCACCGATTTGATATTGATAACTCATCGCTAGTAATTCAGTATGCGTACTAACAATAATAATCGGCGATAAACTGTCAAAGCTACGAATGGCCTGGGCAACATTAAGGCCGGCATGCACGACATGATGCAACGCTAAATCAATTAAAATGACTTTCGGTTGGCGATCTGCTTGTAACGCGGCTAATAATGGTGCCGGTTGATCAAATAACTGACAC
This sequence comes from Leuconostoc garlicum, assembly GCF_001998805.1. Lineage (NCBI taxonomy): Bacteria > Bacillati > Bacillota > Bacilli > Lactobacillales > Lactobacillaceae > Leuconostoc > Leuconostoc garlicum. The sequence continues at coordinate 495,960 of NZ_CP016329.1, forward strand.
GCACCAATAATTTGCTGTAGCCGCTGTTGTTGCTGTGGGTGGTCTTCTAAAACATAATAATGGGTCAATTTGCACCCCCAAACGTTAATGCTTGCCTGACACGACGGCTTTCAGTCACCGTCACTAATTCAATATCACGTCGTTGGGCCAAAAATTGATGGACAAAATATAAACCAAGTCCCGCATGCCCTCGTTTTGATGAATAACCAAGCTGCTTAGCCACTGGTAAATCAATTTGATGTAAACAACTATTGATGATTGCTACTTGTTCGGAAGCCACGAAAACAACCGTCACCAACTTTTCTGGTGTATCAACAGCGGCTTCAATCGCATTATCGAGCAAAATACCAAAAACGCGATAAAATGCATCATCCACTTTAAAGTCAACCGGTTGAAAAACTTGGTGAATATCGATGGTAAACTGCACCCCTTGCTGCGATGCTTGTTGATATTTCACTAATAACACACTACGCAAATTCACATTAGCAATTAAATGGAGTGCCAAGACCTGCGTCTCTGGCAAGGTCTGCTGGCTCGTTTCAATCACAGATTCATAAGCGTATTGCACATCCGCCATATTGCCATTTGGGATACCGTAAGCCAAACTCGCTAAAATATTTTTATAGTCATGTCGAAATGTGCGATACGCCAAATATTGCTTTTCCAGCTGATTCGTATACTGCTGTGTTGCAGCTAACATGTGATCACGTTGCTGTAATTTACACGTTAATAGGTCATATTGATGTCGCAATGCGGGCAGCCCGATAATCAGCAGCACCCCCACCAGCGATAATATTTCCCACATCACTGATCCTTGGTACGCTGTATGATGCCACAAATAAGCTAAATAATCGTTTAAACCACGCATGCCAAACCCAATCATTAAAAAAACGCCGAGTTGCCGGGGATGGCGTTGAAAAAAGCTGGTGGTTAACCATTTGAAATGATATAAATATGGTACAATCGCGACCACAATCGTCACAACCCCAGCCATTAAATAACCGAGTAACTGAATGACTAAGGGGAGCGTCAGGAGTGACAATATGGCCAATGCGACATTGTACACCCAAGCAGCCAGTAACGAACTCACAATGGCATCCAGTAACAACACACCAAGCGGTGTTGCTTGCTGTATTCGTCGCCCAACATAAACTAAACTCACAATGAGTAGTGTTGAGGTCACGCTAACCTGATAAGCTGTTGGCACCAGCCAACGGCTGATCGCTGTCACGATGACTAACCAGCCTAAAAGTTGCCCTATCGTCCGACGTGCTACCTGAGGTTGTCCCAATAATAGACCAAACCAAACAACCGCCGCAATCGTCGACGCCAGTGGTTGCATCAGCAAATTAATATATGACAAAATTGTTAGCATGGCACTCCTCCGTGCGTCACCTTGATGCGTGTCATGATCAGTGGTGACTTGTCACGCTTAAATTCATCATTCGCCAATCGCTGGCCAATTATCATTTTTCTCACGTTGATGTCATCTTCATCATTTTATAATAACTATAATAAAACAAATCAGATGTTAACGCAAATCAGCCCTAATCACTACGCCAATTATCAAAAAAAATACGCGACCGCAATTGGTCGCGTATTTTTGATGTGTCTGCCTTAAAAGTGGACAAGATAATTAGAATAGTACCTTAATCAAAGCCACGGCTAAGACAACCTGTGCTACACCGGTCAGTAAGCCATAAGACAAGAACTTACCACCAGAATTTTTAATGGTTTCAAACTTAAGGTTCAAACCAATACCAGCCAAGTTAACAACACCGAAGAAACTAGCCATTTCATGGGCCGAGTGTGTCACAACGTCCGGCAACTTCACAAAACTAGCCAAGAGCAAGAATGCCAAGAAGGCGATGACAAACCAAGGGACAGAAACGCCTTTAGCCGCTTCGATGCTCTTATCACTGCGTTGTGCCATTTTGGCAAAGATCACGACCACAACGGTTAACAGAATGACACGTAGCATCTTGAACAACGTAGCGTACGTGACAACTGATTGGTTAATCAAAGTGGCCGTTCCAACTACTTGACCAACTGACTGCAAAGTACCACCGACTAAGGCACCCAACAAAAGATTGTTATTACCAACCAAGTCAGGGCCAATCACTGGTAGCAAAAGCAAGAGGACAACACCAGTCAAACTAACTGTGGCCACGGCCGTGCGGCGTTGGTCATCATTGGCCCCAATGGCTGGCGCCACAGAAGCAATCGCACTTGAACCACAAACGGCGTTTCCAGCGCCCATCAACATCGCTGACTTATCGGAAACTTTAAACAAGCGGCCCCCCATCCAAAGGACAACAACAATTGTCAAAACCATTTGAATTAAGATGAACACAATACCGTTTAAACCAAGATTCTCAATGGTTCTCAATGTAACCGTTAATCCCATCAACGCAATCCCGATTTCAATCGGATACTTTTCCGCCCACTTCATACCTGGGGCAAATTTTTCGTGACGCAAGATGGTATTACCGAGCACAATACCAATCAGCATTGCAATCGCCTCGCCCCCTAGAAAAGGTAGCCAGACAGATAAATATTTTGCAATAACTGACACAATGAATGTGGCCACGATCCCTAAAATCATGTTCCTTTTAATTGCCATATATTATCTCCCTTACAATCAAAATTGAATTTTGAGTTGCTCTCCAAACGACGTTTCACGTGAAACATGCTGTTACGCTGACGCAAATGCTGCCCATAATTTGACAATGGCTTGTACACCCTCATCGCCATGGGTTTTATTGAGTTTGGCAAACAATTGCTCTGCCAGTGCTGTGCCTGGTAGGTCAATAGCCATCTCAGCGGCTGCATCTAATGCAATACGCAAATCTTTTAATAGATGTTTCACATAAAAACCAGCCGCAAAATCATCTGCCATAATCCGTGGCATATAATTGGTGACCGACCATGAGCCTGCTGCACCGTTCCGCCAGATATTGTAAGCAGCGTCAAGATTTAAGCCTGCCGCCTCAGCATAGGCCATAGACTCTGCCATCCCAATAACTGTTGCAGCAACCCCAATATTGTTGCTCATTTTCATGTGCTGACCCTTACCGGCATCACCAGCAAGCACAATGTTTTGCCCCATCACTTGGAAAATCGGCAATACTTGGTTATACGTGGCCAATGCCCCACCAACCATAATGGATAGTGTCCCATTTTTAGCCCCAATATCACCACCTGAAACCGGCGCATCAAGCACGCCAATGCCAAGTTCTTGCCCCATTCTGGCAAGCTTTTCAGCTAATTTAGGTGTAGAGGTCGTCATATCAACCAAAATATCGCCAGAAAATAGCCCGTCTTGACCAGTCCACACCGCTTCCACGTCTTTTGGATAGCCAACCATGGTAAATGTTATGTCAGCAGCCTGAGCAACTGCAGCTGGCGAATCTGCCCAACGTGCGCCATTGGCAATCACATCGTCCGCCTTCTCACGTGTTCGGTTATACACGATCACGTCGTGCTTGGCGGCTAATAAATTATTAATCATGCCAGTGCCCATGACGCCCGTTCCAACAAAGCCAATCTTCATATTGCTTCTCCCTCAACAATTGCCATACGATTGCCAACATAGTTATTACATAACCTTTATTATCAATCAGACCATTAAAAAAAACAACCGTCATTTGGTTGTTTTTTCAGAAAATTTACCTGATTTTTTTCTAATATTTTTCTTTGTAACGCCCACCAGATAAATGACCCACTCTACCGTAGAATTTCATTATCCGTATACCCACCATTAGCAAGGGTCACCGCATCGTTTAACGCCATTTCAACCATGTTTTTAATGGCTGTATTCGTATAAAAAGCAATGTGTGGTGATAAATAAAAATTATCCAATTGCGTTAGTCGTTGAATATTTTCTGGTAAATCTGTCACTGCCTGCTTTTGGTTCATAAACGCATTTTCATTGGGCGTCACATCAACCGCTGCACCGTATAATTGACCGGTATTCAAACTGGTTTCTAAAGCTACCATATCCACAATTTCTCCACGGGCCATGTTTAATAGGATGGTACCTGGTTGGATTTTGTCAAAAAAGGCTTGATCCGCTAAGTTGCGTGTTTCCTCATTTAAAGGGGTATGAAAGCTAATCACATTGGCACGTGCTAAAGCATCATCTAATGTTGTGTATTCAACAAATACTTCGTTCTGCGCACGATAAACTGGATCAACGCCTAACACTTTGGCTCCCAAAGCATGCAACATTTGCGCAAAAGCTGAGCCAATGCGACCAACACCAATAATAGCAACTGTTAACTGATAAATTTCCCGTGCTTGGCCACCAGCTGCCCATGTGTAATCGCCGGTGGCCATGGCCCGCTCAAATTGCTTGTTATGCCGTAAAATATTAAATAACTGGGTCAAGGTATATTCGGCAATTGCCCGTGGTGAATAGGCCGCAACATTAGAAAGTCGGATTTTTTGACTAAAGGCCGCGGGCACATCAAAAACATCATAGCCAACTTGGCGCAAGGCAATTTGTTTAATCCCGTTTTCAGCAAGTATCTGATAGACTGGCGCTGGCATTGCCGTTGTCTGTTGCGTACTAACCGCATCAAATCCTGCGGCTTGTCCCGCATTGTCAACCGTTAATGGTTCTGATAATGTGACCACTTCGTGCCCTGTTTTGGCCATCCAGGCAGTCACAAAAGGTTGTTCTTCGGGAACTGTATTGTACATGAGTATTTTCATATTTTGCTCACCTTTCTCTTATGATACTCATATTTATTGTAAACGAAAAGCACGCTAAAAGCGTGCTTTTTGATTATTTTACTTTGCCGAGGAAATACTTCTTCTTCCCACGACGGACCAATACAAATTGTCCATCGTAGTGTGTTGAAGGATCCACTTCAGCTGCGACATCGGTCACTTTTTCACCATTGATTGTAATAGCGCCGTTCGTCACGTCTTCGCGTGCTTGACGCTTTGAGGGTTCCACACCACCTTCAACCAAGAAGTCAACCACATTCTTGATTTCATTAGGTGTGTCAAAGCTTGGCACACCACCAAAGGCATCCCCGATTTGCGCAGCCGAAAGCGTTGCCACATCCCCACTAAAGAGGGCAGCTGATAACTTTTCTGCATCTTCAACGGCTGCTTGACCATGGACAAACTTCGTCACTTCTTGTGCCAAACGACGTTGTGCCAAACGCTCACCTGGGTTAGTTTCAACGGCCTTCGCCAACGTCTCAATTTCATCTACACTTAGGAAAGTGAAATACTTCAAGTACTTCACCACATCAGCATCACTTTGATTCAACCAGAATTGGTAGAAAGTATAAGGTGAGGTCTTCTTTGGATCCAACCAGATCGCGTTCCCTTCAGATTTACCAAACTTCTTGCCCGTTGAATCTGTCATCAAAGGAATGGTGAGCCCAAACGCTTTAGCGTCATTTCCCTCTAACGAATGAATCAAATCAATTCCCGACGTGATGTTACCCCATTGGTCCGACCCACCAATTTGTAACTTAACGTCTTCACGACGCCACAATTCATGGAAATCAATCCCTTGTAGCACTTGGTAAGTAAATTCAGTAAATGAAATTCCTGTTTCCAAACGTGACGCCACGACATCCTTTTTCAACATCACGTTAATTGAGAATAACTTCCCATAATCACGCAAAAAGTCTGTCAATGTCAACTTTCCTAGCCAATCATTGTTATTCACAATACGGGTGTCATCATCACCAAAGAGTTTTGTTACTTGCACTGTGATGCCCTTTTCGTTTTCAGCCAATTGTTCAGGCGTCAAAAGTTGACGTTCTGTTGTAGGCCGTGGGTCGCCAATGGCCCCAGTTGCCCCACCAACAATAATCACAGCCTTACCACCAGCGTTTTGGAAACGCTTTAACACCATAAATGGAATGAGGTGTCCAAGATGCAAAGAATCAGCAGTTGGGTCTGTCCCAACGTAAGCACCAATCTTGCCATCGGCCATTGCTTCTAGTAACCCTGCTTCATCTGTGACCTGGTTTAACGCGCCACGCCATTTTAAATCTTCAATAAAATTCATCTGTCTCTCCTTTGTTGTCGTTAAAATAGCAAAAACCGTCCTATAGCAACTATAGGACGGTTTTAACCGTGGTACCACCTAAATTGTAAGTCATCGGACCTACCACTTATTACGCCTTATCGCGGCAGACGTCATACTACTTAATGTTGTGTAACTCGAGCACAGGGGCGGGCTAGTTCACAGCACCCACTAACTTTCTTTGACGCGCCAATCTGTGTCTTTATCAACTGATGATGTTTTTATTATATCAGATAATCTGATCAATATGTGATTTTTATCAGAATTACGGCATGAATGCTTCGTCCATGACAGCAACACTCACATCATTTCCAGTTATCCCCATTTTCTCTGGTAGAATGGCCTTATATCGCCTAAATTACTTTTTGGAGGTTGCGATGTCAAACCGTTTAAAAGCCATTAGTATCGGTATTGTGGCCGCTTTTTTCTTTTCGATCACATTTATCGTTAACGAAGTCATGGCTAATGCCAAAGGCTACTGGGGCTATACGGCTGCCCTACGTTATCTTTGGATGCTGCCCTTAATGCTGATTGTGAACCATTATTTGGGTTCCAATTTGGCACGCGTCCTGGCCTTCATCAAACAAAACTTAATGGCGTGGCTCATCTGGTCACAAGTGTGCTTTGTGTTGTTTTATGTGCCCCTGAGTTGGGCGGTTGATTATCTCCCTGGTTGGCTGATTTCAGCAACTTGGCAACTCACGATTATCTTTGGGGTATTAACCACCCCATTGGTTAAAGTCACACGACCAAATGGGCAAAAACAAGCACTAAAAATCCCACTGGCATCACTGCCGTGGATGTTGGTCATTTTACTAGGTGTTTTGCTAACCGTCGCCGCTTTTCTTTATCACTTACAACATATCACGCCCATGCTGATGGCAATTGGGGCCATCATGTTTGGCGCTGTCGCTTATCCGCTGGGGAACCGTAAAATTATGGCAGTGGTTGAGCCAAGCATGACGGCAACTGAAAAAGTGCTGGCGATGTTGATTTGTTCTTATCCTGTGTGGCTGTTAATTGCCGGACTTTCCTATCATCAGGTCGGCTTGCCACATATAGGTCAAGTCATCAATACCTTTGTCGTCGCCTTATCTTCTGGTGTTATTGCAACCGTGCTCTTTTTTAAAGCGACCCAACTCGCATCGCATAATATGCGAGAATTAGCCGCCGTTGAAGCGACCCAATCCATGGAAGTGGTGTTTTCCGTGCTCCTTAGCCTCATGTTTCTTGGCCATGCGCTCCCCACGCCAAGCCAACTGTTAGGGTTGACGTTGATGGTAGGTGGCATTATTATGCTGGCGATTCGTGAATAAGCCCATCCGAAAACAAGCTGCCTGTCTTTTGGCAGTTTGTTTGTGCCATCAGGTGCTTGCCGACGGTGGTGTGATGAACAAAGCAACCCCAGTCCACATACGACTAAATGCTGATAGCGACAGCTTAATTTTCCCCACTGCAGGATCTGGATCTGCCATGCATAAGTCCTGCCCAGCTCGCCCGTAAACCACGACATAATGATAGTCGCCAGTGAGTTGTCGGACATGGGCAATAAATGGCAACAGTAAATCAGGTTGGGTTAATAACGTCTGATCTGCTTGCAGAGCCAACGTGTCAAAATGAAGCGTTTGCGCTGCTGACAATAACCCATAGGCTGTTGTGCCTAACGCATTAGTCTGCGTCAATTGGCGTAGCCGTGACAGCGCTGGAGATGTCCCATAGTGGGCAATAACCATGGCTAGGGCTGCCAGTCCACAAGCCATTTCATCTTCTTGTGCAATATATTGGAAGTTTGGTTGTGTCATCTTATGTTTTAGCCAATACCATATCGGCACGCTGCTTATCATTTTATCCGTTTATAATAGGTTTTAGATTAGTCATGGTCATTATTTCAACATACGGTCACAAGTTGTGTTAAACAGCTCCGCCATTTGAATAATGAGATCAACATCGGGTACCCGCTTACCTTCTTCATAACGCGCAATGGTTGAGGTACAAACATTTAACTTGTCCGCCAAATCCCGACGGCTAAGTCGCGCCCCGGTTCTAAGTGCTGTTAAATTTTGAGGTAATTGATGGCCACCAGTAATTTGCTTTAACTGTGCAATGGTCATTTGCTGATAACGTGTCTGATTCAACATCATTTTCTCCTTATTTTCGTCTGCCTACCACGACATGTACTATTGGATTTCTGCCAATACTATCATTGTACGAAGATCGCATCAAAACGCTTGGAGAAAATTATGACAATTGGTCACCAGATTAAATTGCTAAGACAGTCAAAAGGGCTCACCCAACGCGATTTGGCAGATACGCTTTATATTTCCTATCAAGCTGTCTCCAATTGGGAGCGCCATCAAAGTCAGCCTACAGCTGATATGTTGCTTGCCATCCTTGAAAAATATCACTTACCACATGACTTTTTCATCACCCAATCAAGTCAACAACACTGCACGCAAGAAAAAGAACAAATCTTACGTGGTTTTTTGGAGAGTCTCATGTATTGTGCCAGTAAACCGCCAAGTTATGCCACAATTACCCAGTTTGCAAATCTCTCAATCACGCAAATTTGCCAACACTTTCCCGATTATGATGCACTCGTTAATCAGTTTATGGTCACCGTTGACGACCAGATTAAACCCACCGTTGAACTGCATCTTATCGCACACGAAGATTTGATCACAATTTTTTCAACCCATATGGCGCCACGCTTATATGCCGAACGGCAGAAATTGCACCTGTTATACACCCGTCCCTACTTGAAAGACACTTGGTTACGCTTTATTAAAGGACGCTACAAACAACTTATCCAACAATGGCAACCAAAAGCCATCGACGCCACCTACATGCTTGACGTGCTCATTACATTCATTTCGGTGTGGTTGAGTGCCGTACACCCCGAACCATTGGCAACTTTTCAACGGCGTATTCAGCATCTTACCCGCATCCCTATGCAATCTTGGCCACAGTAAAATCCCAGGCACCGCGTATAGCGGTACCTGGGATTTTTTAATTTTAGACAATAAAAAACCTACACCACTCATCACTACCCTGACCTAAAGTCTGTCTTAAGTTAGATGTTTAGCATAGGTACCCCTAGTTTGAGAACTCTGTTTCAATATGTAACAGCCTCACCTAGTATTCTATCAAATTGTCGGCTTAAAAAATTCAATTTATAACGCTATTTTTTTGCGTAAAATATATGCGTGACTTTTTATAACAATTGTGTTATATAAAATCATTTATTCGCAATTAACTGAATAAATTTTTCATGAAAACGTGTATCAGCTGTCAATTCTGGATGAAAAGCGGTCACTAAAATATGTGCATATTGCGCCGCGATCACCTTTTCGTCATCAATTGTGGCCAAAATCGTTACCGATTCATCAACAGCTGTCAGATACGGCGCCCGAATGAAACCACCATGAAACGGTTCATCAAATCCAACCACCGAAATGGCTTGCTCAAAACTATCTTTTTGCCGGCCAAAGCCATTACGCACCACCGTTGCTGGTAACGCGCCAAATGCCTTTGCTTGGGTTAAAAGCACCATTCCGGCACAGGTGCCAAAAACTGGTAAGCCAGCCTGAATCAACTGTCTTAACGGCTCAAGTAGTTGTTCTTGTACGAGCAATTTGTAAATCACTGTACTCTCCCCACCGGGAATAATAAGCCCATCAATGCCCGATAAGTCGGCAGCTTTTTTGATTAATTTTGCATCAACTTGGCACTTAGTCAACATGTCAACATGTTCACTGACTGCCCCTTGTAAATCCAATACGCCAACAATCATTCCCATTCTCCCTTAGATGCCACGACTGGCCATTTTTTGGTCTTCTGAAAGCGTGGCTATTTCAATCCCCTTCATAGGCTTACCAATATTTTTTGACACTTCGGCAATCAAAGCGTAATCAGTGGGATGTGCCGTTGCGGCCACGATGGCTTTGGCAAATTTTTCAGGATTTTCGGAGTGGAAAATGCCTGAACCCACAAACACCCCATCAGCGCCAAGGTTCATCATCAAGGCAGCATCTGCTGGCGTAGACACACCGCCCGCAGCAAAATTAATGACAGGTAGCTTGCCATGTTCATGAACGTAGGTCACCAAATCATACGGTGCCCGCAAATCACGCGCAATCGTCATTAATTGATTCGGATTGGCTGCTTGTACCTGCGCAATTTGTTCGTTGACCTTCTCCATATGGCGCACCGCTTCAATGATATTACCTGTCCCTGGTTCGCCTTTGGTCCGTAACATTGAAGCCCCTTCACCAATTCGGCGTAAGGCTTCGCCAAGATCACGGCAACCACACACAAACGGCACTTCAAAGGCCGTTTTATCAATGTGGTAGGTGTCATCTGCTGGGGTTAGCACTTCACTTTCATCAATGTAATCCACGCCAACCGCTTCTAACACACGTGCTTCAACAAAGTGTCCAATGCGTGCTTTTGCCATCACCGGAATTGTTACGGCGGCCATAATTTGTTCGACCATGGCTGGATCAGACATGCGTGCGACACCGCCAGCAGCGCGAATATCAGATGGGACACGTTCTAGGGCCATGACAGCTACAGCACCAGCTGCTTCAGCAATTTTTGCTTGTTCGACGTTGGCAACGTCCATAATCACGCCGCCTTTTTGCATTTGTGCCATCCCGCGCTTAACCAATGTGGTGCCTTTTTCCATGATTCATACTCCTCTAATGTTTGTGATTTGAATTTCATTCTATTTTAAGTTATGCTGAATTGACTGAGAACAACCAATTGGTTTAATTTTTGACCAACCAATTTAAAAGGAGCACCGATCTTGCGCTGGCAACTACCATCACACGACAAAAAGGCCGTCTACTTGCAGCTGATTAATGTCATTTTACAAGGGATTGAACAAGGCGCCTTACTACCAGGTGAACAACTGCCACCAGAACGCCAACTTGCACATGACTTAGGCGTCAACCGTTCAACCGTCCAACACGCCCTCAATGAATTAGTCAGCCAAGGAATTTTACTGCGGCAACAAGGGAGTGGCACTTGGGTTAACTCGGGCAAATGGGGTGTTTTATCGGCACATGTCAACTGGCGAAACTATTTTACAACGGATCGTTTAAGTGATCCGGAAAGCTTTATGGTGCAACTCAAACAATTACGACAACAGCCGGAAGTTTTAAATTTAGCCGACAGTCAGACCGAAAATGCGCCTTTACGTCAGCTAGCACTCCCAAGTATCGCCATGGCCACGCTACTGCAACAAAACACCGCCAACGCAATGAGTGGTAGTCCCGCATTAAAAGCACAAATCAGGCGACACTTGCACCCCTATCTCAACCAACCCCTGCCAGATGAGCAACTCCTGATTACTGCTGGTGCCCAGCAAGCCTTTTTCTTAATTGCCCAAGGATTATTATCCTATGGTGATGCCATTGCCATTGAATCGCCGTCTTATTTGTACCAACTCGCCTTATTTCAAGTCGCCGGTATTCGGGTTTTTGGCGTGCCACGCACCAAAAATGGCGGGCTATCCCTCGACGATTTGCAACATTTATATTACCAACACCATTTAAAATTCGTCTTCGTCAATCCAACCAATCAAAACCCAACGACCCAAACCATGCCATTAGCCGAACGGCACGCCCTGATTGCGCGGTGCCGGCAACTCAATTTACCCATTGTTGAAGACGATCCTTTTGGCTTCACACTCGCGCTTAGTCAGCAAAGTATCCCCACGCTTAAGCAATTGGACCCCAATAATGTGATCTATATCGGTTCCCTTTCTGAGTTTAGTGGTGCTGACACCCGAATTGGTTGGTTGATTGCCCCACCGGCCATCGTTACGCGCTTATCAGAAATTCGCCAAGAAATGGAATCCGGCATCAGTATTTTTTCCCAGTATCTGGCAACCCAACTCTTGAGCCAACCCAACTTAGCCGACTTGGTCGCCCAGCAGCAACACCAATTAGCGCATGCGTGTCAACGGCTGTTACGCCTGCTCGCACCCTTTGTGGCACAAGGCCAATTGGCTTATCAAATCCCGACTTTAGGCAATACACTGTGGCTTCATATTTTAACCAAATCGACAATGACCCGCGCTGATTATCAAGTGTTTCTCGATCAGCAACTGCTGGTTTTACCAGATTTCTTATTTGGTTGTCACAGTAACCATGTCCGTTTAAGCTATTCGCAACTTCCCGCGGATGATACCCTATTAAAGCAACGTCTACAGGCCGTAATGGCACAATTAATCGATTGACGACTAGGTTTTTTAAACCAGTTAGTGTATGATGAACGTGTTTAGTACATGCCCTGCATCATTTAAAAGATAAAATTTGAGGAAAAATAATGGCGATTGGTAACCAAATTAAAGCGCTACGAAAATCACTTGGCTTGACCCAACAAACATTTGCTGACAAACTGTTTATTTCCTATCAATCCGTTTCCAACTGGGAACGGGCTAAAAGCCATCCTACCGCTGAAATGATGCTCACCATCATTGAAACGTTTCATTTACCGCTGAATTTTTTTATGCCCAGCGACCAAAACAGTCAAGATCTCGATGACGAACAACTCATTTTAGCCGCCTTCATTAAAAGTATGCGCGCGAGTGCTGATAAAATCCCGACAATGGCAACCATTGCCCAATTGGCTGGCCTATCCATTGAACGCGTCATGGCTTATTTCCCAACGTTCGATGATTTAGCTTATGCCACGATTAATGCTGTCGATGATAATATTAAAACCAAAATCGAGTCGCGGTTAGCCGTTGAACCTGATATTTTAACGGTTTTTATCAATGATATGACGCCCTTACTTTATCAAGAACACAAAGTTCTCCATATCTTATATACGCGACCCTATATTCGTGGGGTGTGGGTACAATTCTTGAAAGCCAAATATAAGTCCCTTTTGATTAAATATCAACCACGGGCGGCTCAAGATGTCCTGGGTACGGAATACTACATCGAAACCTTAACTGGCTTTATCTCGGTTTGGATGAGCCAAAAAAAGCCGGAATCCTTAACTGATTATCAAAAACGGTTACGTGCTTTGACAAGCCAGCCACTCGCCTTGTGGCATACCTTAAGTTAAAAAAGACAACCATTGCTTGGTTGTCTTTTTTACTCTGCTTGACAAATTACTTTGACAAACACAGTAATTTTTCCTATAATGAACTCAAGATTAAGTGGAGGACAATAAGATGTCAATTTCTAAAGACCTTATTCGTGGTCACATTGATACCATGATTCTCAATATTCTCCAACAGCAGGATTCTTATGGTTATCAAGTCGCCAAATCAGTTCGCTTACTCAGCCAGCAACAATATGAACTGAACGAAGCAACTTTATACACGGCTTTTCGGCGTTTAGAAAAAAGTGGTGATATTACCAGTTATTGGGGCGATGAAACCCAAGGGGCTCGCCGGAAATACTATAAGATTACTGCTACTGGCCAACAACACCTCCAACAAGCGATTGTTGACTGGCAATTTGCAAAAGATGTGATTAGCCAGCTCATCACTGGCACGATTGCAGAAGGAGACAAATAATGACTTCAATTGAACTCGCGATACGTACTCGCCTAGACGTTATTTTTTCAAAATATACGCCTAATCCGCAACTTACTGAATTTAAAGAAGAACTCGTGGCTGATTTGCTGGATGCCTATCAAGATTTTGCCCAACAAGACAAATCACATGAAGAAGCACTCGATGACACCTTTGCGCAGTTAGGGGATATTGACGCTATTTTACAAGACATGAGTGATTCACATACCCAACAAACTGCGTCTGATGATGAGACAGCCCAAGATACGACAGACCGCTTCTTTGATTTGTCAGATGATGGCTTGCGCCTTGGTAATCTACACATTAATGGTCAAGGCGTCCGCTTAGGTGACGATATTATCCTTGATGGTAAAAATAATAAAGTACAATTTGGTGATTGGCTGCACGTCGACCGCGCTGGGGCACGCGTCGGTCGTAAATTCTACGCCTTTGATACCACTGACGACGATACCGCAACCTTTACCGAACAGGCATCAACAAACTCGCCACATTGGACTGCGGCACATCACAGTATCCAGCTGCCCGTTACCGATCAAGCACTCGTTTTGAATTATAAAAACGCTACCTTAAATTTTTATCGTAACGATAAGACGGATCTCGTAACCATTGATGAATTTTTCAGTCGCGATAATCAACGTTATTTTGCATCAGTATCCGAAACGCAGGATCAAGTGGTGGTTACCCAAGGTGATACACCACGACTTTTTCAAGTAAAAGTCCATGTGAATATCGGTTTACCACAAAACTTTTCCGATGGTCATCTGACGGTTACAAATCACACCGGTCAAGTGACCGCAAAAAACCTCACCCTGAAAACCTTTAATTTAACCCTGACGGCAGGTAGCTTTCACATCAAGCACCTTCAAGCCCATGAAGCCAATTGGGATTTCAAAGCCAGTGATGTCAGCGGCCGAGATATCACAATTGCGCACGCTAAGATGACCAATCAAGCTGGTCGCATCCAACTTGACCATGTCACGTTACCACACAGTCAAATCAACGCAACGTCTGGCACAATTAAAGTTGATCATTTTATCGGTGGCGGGCAATTTAACACGACATCTGGTACTTTGCGCCTCAAAGTTCAGACACTCACGCACGACTTGCAATTACAAGCCCTCAGCAATGACATTCGTCTAACGATGCCTGACACGCAAGATTACTATTTCGATCTCTCATCACAATCAGGCAGTGTGACCATGCCTAACCGACCTGATATGCATTTTAACCACAATACGCCGCAGACAAAGCGTGGCTTTACTGGTCAAATGCCAGAATTTACCATTGCGGCCTCAGTAGATTTAGGTACTATCAAAGTCTACTAATGCTGCACATTATCACTGTCATCGTACAATTTTTCATTCAATAAAAGGAGACCTATCATGTCAAAAAAGAAGCATTTAACACGTTCTCGTTCAAACCGTATTCTTGGCGGCGTTCTAGGTGGGATTGCCGAATATTTTGGTTGGGATGTCACCCTCACCCGTATTATTTACGTGATCATCTCTCTGATGGCCTTTCCAGGCATTATTTTCTATCTTTTGGCTTGGATTATCATCCCCGATGGACCACGGCAAACCACTTATCATACTTATGAAACAGGGGCACGGCGTGACGTTACCCCAGATGATGACTAATTGGTGTGTGTAAACGGTCATTGTCTCGTATCATTTAGTATCCCGTTAACAAGCGCATAAACACTGTTTATAGCGCACAAAAAGCCCGCTGATGATCATCAGCGGGCTTTTTGTATGTCTGGATAATGCTTGATTAATCTTCTAAATCATCCGTTAATTGTTCAACGATTTGCGTCGTTTGTTCAATCACTTCTTCTGTTTCACGTGAAACATCTTCCGTTGTTTCGTGTTCAACCTTTGCTAATGTTGCCACTTTGGCACCATCTTCTAAGCGAATCAAACGCACACCTAGGGTTGCACGACCAGTTTGGCTCACGGATGCCACGGCAAAGCGAATCATCACGCCTTGTGTCGTTGTCACCATAATATCCTCGTCACCGCGGACGATCGTCATTCCAGCTAACACACCGTTTTTATCCGTAATATTTGCTGTTTTGATCCCTTTACCGCCACGACCCTTAATTGGATACTCAGTGGCCGGTGTTTGCTTGCCGTAACCTTTTTCCGTGATGACCAACACGTTCTCGGTGTCGTCCACGACGTCTGCGCCAATGACTAAGTCATTCTCGCGCAAACGAATCCCACGCACACCGGCAGCAGCACGGCCCATGATTCGGACATCTGCTTCAACAAAGCGCACAGAATAACCGTCCTTTGTGGCAATTAACACACTTTGTGTCCCATCCGTAATTTGAACAGACAAAACTTCATCATCGTCATGTAACGTTAAGGCTTTTAAACCGTTCGTCCGAATATTGGCAAATTCACACACCGCCGTTCGCTTCACGACACCTAGCCGTGTTACAAAGAACAAATAATCATGACTGTCAGTTGCTTCCCCATGCACATTGATGAGGGTTTGAATCTTTTCATCGCCTTCAAAGTGCAATAAGTTGACGACCGGAATCCCTTTGGCTTGACGGCCATATTCTGGCACTTCATACCCCTTCATCCGGTAAACTTTACCCTTATTGGTGAAGAATAGTAGCGTATCATGCGTTGATGTGGCAACCATTTGATCAACAAAGTCTTCATCATTGACATTCATGCCTTGCACACCACGACCACCACGGTTTTGTGCCTTAAATTCAGCTTGTGGGACACGCTTAATGTAGCCATTACGCGTCAACGTGATAATCACGTCTTCTTCTTCAATCAGATCTTCATCTTCTAGGGTCGTCACATCCCCAACTTGAAGTTCTGTGCGACGTTCATCACCAAACTTCGTTTGAATGTCGAGCAATTCATCATAAATCAATTGATCAACACGTTCTTGATGCGCCAAAATATCCTTCAAATCAGTAATTAATTCGACTAATTTCTGATACTCATCTTCGATTTTGTCACGTTCCAAGCCCGTTAAACGGACCAAACGCATATCCAAAATCGCTTGCGCTTGCTTATCTGTCAGCGCATACCCATCAATCAAACGGGTCTTGGCTTCTTCAGAAGTCGCTGATGAGCGAATGATCGTAATAATCGCGTCGATATGATCTAAAGCAATACGCAACCCTTCCAAAATGTGGGCGCGTGCTTGGGCCTTTTGTAAGTCAAAGGCTGTTCGACGGCGAATGACTTCACGTTGGTGCGTGAGGTAAGCCTCCAAAATAGCCTTCAAACTCATGGTTTGTGGCTTACCACCATTAATCGCCAACATATTGAAGCTAAAGTTCGTTTGCAGCAACGTTTCCTTGTACAAGTTATTCAAAATAACACTGGCTGACGCATCACGACGCACGTCAATTGAAATCCGTAGCCCGTCACGATCTGATTCATCACGGATTCCCGTAATGCCTTCAATGCGCTTATCACGTGCCAATTCGGAAATTCGTTCAATTAAACGCGCTTTATTGACGGCATAAGGTAATTCCGTCACGATAATCTGTTCTTTACCAGTCTTTGTCTGCTCAATATCCACTTTGGCACGAACAGTCACTCGACCGCGACCAGTTTCATAGGCCCGACGAATACCAGACTTGCCCATCACAATCCCACCAGTAGGGAAATCAGGCCCTGGTAAAGCTTCCATCAAATCTGAGGTCGTGGCCGCAGCATTATTCATTAAGACATGAATAGCTGAAATTACTTCCCCTAAATTATGCGTTGGAATATTGGTCGCCATCCCAACCGCAATACCTGTTGCCCCATTGACCAACAGGTTTGGGAAACGAGCTGGCAAGACTTCTGGTTCACGTTCTTCACCATCATAGTTGGGAACGAAGTTGACCGTGTCTTTATTTAAATCACGGACCATTTCCATTGCCACTTTTGACAGACGGGCTTCGGTATAACGCATCGCCGCAGCACCATCACCATCGACAGAACCAAAGTTACCGTGGCCGTCGACTAGCATGTGTCGGTATGAAAATGGTTGTGCCATGCGCACCATTGATTCATAAATCGCTGAATCACCGTGCGGATGATATTTACCCATGACATCCCCGACAATACGCGCTGATTTTTTATGCGGCTTATCGGGCGTGTTACCTTGTTCAATCATTGAATACAAAATACGACGATGAACTGGCTTCATACCATCACGGACATCAGGCAAGGCACGCGCCACAATTACTGACATAGCGTATGACAGGAATGATGTTTTCATTTGTTCTGACAAATTCGCATTACGAATACGCGCGTCATTTTGTTCAGACATTGTTTACTCCTTGTAAAGTTCTTCTGCGATAGCATGATGCTGCAAAAAGCAGCCATAGCGTTTTAAGCTATTATGACCGCCAAATACGCATGAATTAAATGTCTAAGTTTTCAACAAAGACAGCATTTTCTTCAATAAATTCACGACGTGGTGCGACATCGTCACCCATCAACATATCAAAGATACTATCGGCTGCTTCGGCATCGGCAGGATCAACCCGCAACAATCGCCGGTGCAAGGGATCCATGGTTGTATCAGCTAACTGATCAAAATCCATTTCCCCAAGTCCCTTATAACGTTGAACCTTTGGCTTAATATTTGCAGGTAATTGTGCCAAAAAGTCCTCTAACTCTTCATCTGAGTCAAGATATTCTCGGGTCTTTGAGTTCCCCAAAGCCACGCCATACAAAGGTGGCTGGGCAATATAAATATAGCCGGCATCAATCAATGGCCGCATATAACGGTAGAACAACGTTAATAGCAACGTTCGAATATGGGCCCCATCGACATCGGCATCCGTCATGATAATGACTTTGTGGTAATTCGCTTTTTCGACGTTAAACTCATCCCCAAAACCAGTACCCATTGCAGTGAAAATGGTACGAATTTCTTCGTTAGCCAACACCTTATCTAAGGTTGCTTTTTCAACGTTCAGGATTTTACCACGAATTGGCAAAATCGCTTGCGTCAAACGATTACGCCCTTGCTTGGCTGAACCACCGGCCGAGTCACCCTCGACAATAAATAATTCAGAAATCGCTGGGTCATTTGACGTATTATCGGCCAATTTACCTGGTAGATTACCAATTTCTAAGCCGGATTGCTTCCGCGTCATTTCACGCGCACGCTTAGCCGCAAGGCGAGCCTTTTGCGCCAAAATACCCTTTTCAACAATTTGCTTGGCCACCGATGGGTTTTCCATCATGAAGCGGCTAAAGGTTTCAGAAAACATACGATCAGTAGCCTGACGCGCATCAGAATTACCAAGTTTTGTCTTAGTTTGACCTTCAAATTGTGGATCGGGATGCTTGATTGAGACAATGGCCGTCATCCCTTCACGGACATCTTCACCTGTCAAACTTTCAGCGTTTTCCTTTAACTGCCCATTCTTACGCGCATAATCGTTAATCACACGCGTTAGCGCTGTTTTAAAGCCGGTTTCATGGGTCCCACCTTCATAGGTGTTAATGTTGTTGGTAAACGTCCGGAGACTATCCTTGACGTCAGTCGTGTACTGTAAGGCGACTTCAACAACAATGCCATTTTCTTCCCCTTCAACATAGACTGGTTCAGGGAAAACAACCGTTTTCTCGGCATTCAAATAGTCGACGTACTCTTTAATCCCACCTTCAAAGTAGAAACTTTCTGTGACTGGCTCTTCCGGGCGCTTATCCGTAATCGAGATGCGCAACCCCTTGTTCAAGAAAGCCAATTCGCGCACACGCGTTAACAACGTGTTGTAATTATAGACCGTTGTTTCACGGAAGATATCGGCATCTGGCTTAAAGTGCACAATCGTTCCACGTTCAATGGTTGGCACTTCATCTAGTTTCACCATGTTGGTATTCACACGGCCAACTTGAAAGTCCATGTAATAAACTTGGCCATCACGCACAACCCGAACGTCTAAATTCGTCGACAAGGCATTCACAACCGAAGCCCCAACACCGTGTAGCCCACCAGAAACTTTATAGCCGCCACCGCCGAATTTACCACCGGCATGCAAAACAGTAAAGACCGTTTCTAGCGCTGGCTTACCAGTTTTAGTCTGAATGTCAACTGGAATCCCACGGCCATCATCCGTGACGGTAATTGAATTATCTTTTTCAATCGTGACGGTAATATGTGAGGCAAAGCCTGCCAAGGCTTCATCAATCCCGTTATCCACAATTTCCCAGACCAAATGATGCAAGCCTTGGGCCGTTGTTGTCCCAATGTACATCCCCGGACGCTTACGAACGGCTTCAAGGCCTTCTAAGACTTGAATTTGGTCTGCATTATAATCACCAGCATTCGCATCAACCGTGCTTGCACTGCGAATTTCTTCGTCATCTGTGACAATTCCGTCAATATTTTCTACATCATGCTTGTTTTCTTCAGACATAATAAATCCTTTATGTACCTGCTGATTACTCAGCGTGCTTTTCTAACGTAATTTCACCATGTTGCACGTGAAACACTTTCGGGGTATGAATCAATTGTCGCGCCACATCACTCAATGTCGGTGCCGTAATAAACGTCTGCACCTTATCTTGAATAGCTAATAAGAGATGCGTTTGTCGATTAGCGTCTAGTTCACTTAACACGTCATCCAAGAGCAACACAGGATATTCACCCGTCTCCTCTTGCATTAAGTCAATTTCGGCCAATTTAACCGCTAATGCTGTTGTGCGTTGCTGACCCTGTGAGCCAAAAACGGCAACATCGTTCTCGTTGACAATAAATTTAATGTCATCGCGATGTGGCCCCACTAAGGTGGTCCCCTGCATAATCTCACGGGCTTCTTGACGCGCTAATGCCGCTTCAAACGCTGCCTTAACCGTTTCGAGATCATCATCGCGTTCAAAGGCAACCCCAGTTTGGTAAGCTAGCGTCAACGTTTCCTGTTGATTAGAAATTTCTGCATGAATCGGCTGGGCCGCTGCTTGCAACCGTTCTAAAAATCCGCGACGCGCGAGCAAAACTTGCGCCCCAACATCGACTAATTGCGCTGTCAAAACCGACAAAAATACCTTATCGGTCGTTTGTTTCATTTGCAAACGTTTAAGATACGCATTTCGATCCTTTAAGATACGCCGGTACTGCGTTGTGTTATAGAGATACAGCGGGTTCATTTGCCCAAACTCCATATCAATAAAACGCCGCCGCACACTGGGCGCACCTTTAACGAGATCTAAATCTTCCGGTGCAAACAAAATGACATTTAATTGGCCGATGTATTGTGATAGCTTTGATTGCTCTAAATGATTCACCCGTGCTTTTTTGCCTTTAGTCGAAAAATGCAAAGCTAACGGTATGTCGCTGACATTTTTCTTGACGCGACCACTAATCGTGGCCGAATTGGCTTGCCAACGAATTAAATCTTTATCACTACTCGTACGATGAGAACGCGCTAAAGCCAAGACGTAGATGCTTTCCAACAAATTCGTCTTGCCTTGCGCGTTCTCACCTAAAAACACATTCACACCCGCACTAAAATCAAGCGTCAAATCAGCATAATTCCGGTAATTCGCGAGCGTTAACGATGTGAGTTCCAAGAACCCGGTCCTTTTGGCCCGTTACTGCGACGTCCTGGTTTTGGTCGCCCAAAACCACCGGCACGTGAGCTGTTTTGTTTACGCAACTCAGCAAAACGTGCCTCTTTACGCGCCTTTGCCACTGCTGCTTTTTGTGCTTTAATGCGATCATCGCGGACTGTTTTCTTAGCGGCCAGGGCACGTTCATCCTTTTCTTGTTGTGCCTGGGCAATTAATTCATCCGCATTTTCAGCCAACGAAATAATATAGGTTTCGCCATCAACGATGATTTCATCATGGTCGTATAGCTTTTTTCCCCGACGATTTTCCGGTTCACCATTGAGTAAGACGGGAAAATCCATCAGATAATATTTTGCTTGACCACCTGAAGAAATAATATTTTCTTCTTTTAGCAGTTGTGTGAGTGTGATGTATTCAGTTGTAATTTCTATCGTTTTCGTCATATCGGTTACCTTTGTATTATACCATTTTTTCACCGCTAATTCTTAAAAAAACGGCCTAAAATCGGCTTTAAGCGATTTTAGGTCGTTTTAAGGGTAATGGTTTACTTTGACTTAATTTTATTTAAAACGCATATCACGAATTAAAACGTTCGCACTGGTGTAATAAGTTGCAACTGCTTATTATCCACTTCTCCAGCTGGCGTGACCGTGAATGGTCGCAAATTCGTGGTAAACTTCAAATCAACTAACTTACCGTTAAAGACACGGAGCGCATCACGGACATAGTCGGGGTTAAATGAGATTTCTAAATTCTCACCCTCAACTGACGTTGTCTGTAATTCTTCTTGCACCTGCCCCACTTCTTGTGACGTTCCAGTCAGCGTAACAACACCATCGGTCATGGTCAATTGGACCACGTTATTACGACTTTCGTGACTCAACAGACTCGCACGGTTAATGGCCCCAAGTAAGGTGCCCGCATCAATGGTTAATTGCGTCGTACTTTCAGTTGGAATTAACCGATCCGTTTCTGGATAGTTCCCTTCCAGCAAGCGTGAATAAAACGTTGTATGCCCAAGATCAAAGACTGCTTGGTTTTTGGCCAACTTAATGTCGACGCGGTCTTGCCCTTCTAAGAGACTTTGCAACTCATTGAAAGACTTCGCTGGCATAATCACATCCGCGTTCACTTGTGCATCAGTCCCCGTCAACGTCACAATGCGTTGTGACAAACGATGAGAATCTGTTGTCACGGCCTTCACATCATTGCCATTTAAGGCCAAATGAATCCCTGTTAAGATCGGCCGACTTTCTTGTGTTGAGGCAGAGATTTTAGTTTGTGAAATGATATCTACCAATTGTGCTGCGGAAACACTCAAACTCTGCACGTCATCTAATTCTGGCAATTGTGGGTAGTTACGGACATCTTGCCCATTAATCGTAAAGGCTGAAGCCCCAGACGTAATACTTGCCCGTAACCCATCAACGGCCAACGTTAAATCATCAGCTGGAAGATTTTTAACAATATTGGCAAAAAAAGTTGCTGGTAAGGTAATCCCACCCGTTGAGCCAATAACTAATTGTGCAGACGTATCAGATTGTTCAATTCGCGTTTCAATTGAAATATCACTGTTTGATCCCGTCAAAATCAATTCATCTTGCGACAAGACAATTTTGATGTTGGTCAAAATAGGAATTGTTGTGCGTGATGAAATCGCACGAGAAACATCATTAAGTGACTTAATAAACACTTGGCGATTAATTGAAAATTGCATAATTATGCTCCTCTATTTTTAGCCCTTAGCTGGGTAGCTTTTTAAATAAGTTAAATAAAGATATCTAGTAGTAATAATAAGGGGTGTTTAAGTTGTGGAAAACACTATGTGGGTAACTGCTAGCGCGTAATGAGTTGTTCACAATGCTGTGGGAAAAACAGCCGAGTTATGCTATGTTATCCACACACGTTATTTACCGTTTTTGATCTCATCCGTTAAGGCATCCAGCATTTCTTTTGTACGTGCGTCAGATTCAGCCTTTTCGGTAATCTTGTTAGTCGCATGCAAGACCGATGAGTGATCCCGTCCGCCAAAAGCACGGCCAATATCAGGCAAACTTTCGTTGGTGAGTGTCCGAGTTAGATACATCGCAACGTGCCGGGCAGTCACTAAATCCTTTTTCCGGCTGGTACTCTTCAGGTCATCAATGGTTTGCATGTAATAATCGGCCACTACTTGTTGAATGCGTTCGACAGTGATTTTAAACCCTTGATTAATATTTAAATCGCCTAAAATTTGTTGGGCGGTTTCTTTTGTTGCGGGCTTATTACGGAAACGCAACATCGCTTCAAAACGATGGAATGTCCCCTCTAGTGTTCGAATATTAGAATCAATTTTGTCAGCGATTAATTCCAACACGTCATTTGGAATGGTTAAATGATCGGTTTCGGCAAGGTTCTTGAGAATGGCCACTCGCGTTGGTAAATCAGGCTTTTGAATATCCATTGAGATCCCCGCTTCAAAGCGCGACGTCAGCCGTGATTGCAAATCCACGATTTCTGTTGGTAGCTTATCGGAGGTCATGATGATTTGCTTGCCAGTTTTGGTTAAGACATTAAAGGTGTTAAAGAATTCTTCCTGCACCTTTTCTTTGCCTGACCAGAACTGAATATCATCAATTAATAAGAGATCAACAGTCCGGTATTCTTTTTTGAAGGCTGCCGTTGCCCCTTCACCTGCCCGCAATGATTCAGTGAAATCATTCAAAAAGTCTTCCGCCGTGGCGTACTTAATCCGGGCTGATGGCGTTGTTTTGGAGTAGGCATTCCCGATGGCTTGCATCAAATGGGTTTTGCCCAAACCAACCCCACCGTAAATCAAGTACGGATTATAAACACGGCCGGGATCTTCAGCGACAGCGCGCGCAATCGCATAAGCATTCTCATTACCAGCGCCGACAACAAATTTATCAAACGTGAAGTTTTCATTGAGATCGGATTCGCGGGTAAATGTGAGGTTTTCCGTTTGAATTGGCGTTGACTTTGGTAGACTTTCAGCCACGCGGAGTTCTGGTTTAATAAAGCCTTCGGCAATTTCCATGGCATATTGCACAAAACTCATGGCATAAGATTTATTCCAGTTGTCAATAATGTCGGCACTTTCTTCTGCCGGCACTTCCAAAACAATCCGTGATTCAGTTAAGGTAATGGGTGTTAAGGGTTCGATATAGGTATCAAATGAAACAGGACCAATTTCTTGATAGAACTTAGCTTTGACCTGATTCCATAATTCCTCTTTTGTAATGGGTTTTGTCACGAAAATCTCTCCTATATATTCGACACAATGCCAAAATAACGACAAATAGTCCATTTGCCGTGATGTGCCGATCAACTTTTCTATATTTAAAGAAGAAGTAGCAAAACTAATTATAACAGTAAGAAATTGAGTTTTCCACAAGCAAAAGACAATTTTACGACCTTTCAACAGGTGTGGACAAAAGAAATGAGGTGATGTGGATACTATAACGAACAAATGTACGAGTTATCCACAAACAAACAATGTTGTACACATGTAAAAGTGTGTAAGGACAATATTTGAGGTTTGTTATAAACATTATCCACAATTTTGCAACCACAACCTGTGGATATGTGGATAACTTGTGAACACCCCTGTGATTAATGTTTTCAGAAACGTTGATCCTGCACAGGCTGGTAACTTGTTTTGGACAACTTTGTGAATTCTAAAGAAAAGTTTAAGGCCTTCAAAAAAACGCCTGTTTTTACCTAGGATGTTTGCTATAATTAAGCGTATGATCGTACTTTTTAACAAACCCTATAATGTGTTGACGAAGTTCACAGATGCTGATGGTCGGCCAACGCTGGCAGATTATATTGATATCCCACGTGTTTATGCGGCTGGTCGCTTGGATATGGATAGTGAAGGCTTGTTGCTGTTAACCGACAGTGGCAAGTTGAACCATGCTTTGACTGATCCGGAGAATAAGGCGTATAAAACATATGTGGTGCAAGTTGAGGGCGTGCCAACCAAGGCGCAATTAAAACAACTCGAAAATGGGGTTGAATTAAAGGATGGTTGGACACTACCGGCAAAAGTCAAGCGCATCCCGTATCCAAAATGGCTATGGCCACGAGAGAATCCGATTCGAGTGCGTAAAAACCAACCCACAAGTTTTATTCAACTTAAGATTAAGGAAGGCCGTAATCGGCAAGTGCGTCGGATGACTGCTGCGGTAGGGCTGCCAACTTTGCGTTTGATTCGGACGCACATTGGGGACTATCATTTGGCGGATTTAAAGCCAGGTGAATATCGCGTGATTAAATGAAGCAGCGCGTATTTTATCGTACAAAGTGCGGTGTAACCGTGATAATATTGAAGAGATAAACAAAAACAGATGAGGTGAGACCATGGGACGTAAGTGGGAAAACATTAAGATGAAAAAGGCGCAGACCGATGGGGCTGCCGCCAAAGTCAACAGTAAGTATGGGATCGAAATCTACGCGGCTGCCAAGCAAGGCAACAGTGTTGATCCAGAAGCAAACTCAACGTTAAAGTTCGTCATTGAACGTGCCAAGCAAGCACAAGTGCCAAAGCATGTGATCGAACGTGCGTTAGAAAAGGCCAAGGGTTCAGGGGATGAAACCTTTATCGAAGGGCGCTATGAAGGCTTTGGGCCAAATGGGTCATTATTGATTGTTGATACGTTGACATCTAACGTTAACCGCACAGCCACGAATGTTCGCACAGCCTTTAACAAGAACGGTGGGACTTACGGTGCCGCTGGTTCTGTCAGCTACTTATTTGATGAAACTGGCGTTGTTGTCTTTGAAGGTGATGATGCGGATGCCGTATTGGAAACGTTGTTAGAAGCCGAAGTTGATGTCCGTGATGCGGAACAACAAGACGATCAAGTGGTTGTTTATACCGAACCAGCTGATTTGCATAAGGCAATTGAGGCCCTTCGTCAAAACGGTGTGTCAGAATTTTCAACGACAGAAATTACGATGCTACCACAAGCCGAAGTCACGCTTGAAGGCGAAGACTTGGCAACATTTGAAAAGCTCGTGGATGCCCTTGAAGCTGATGATGATGTCCAAAAGGTACATCATAACGTTGCGCTTTAAGCAGGGGATGAAAAAGCCATCAGTCGATGGCTTTTTTTGTTGTTCAAAATGCTGAGATAGCGTACAATGGTCATATTGGATTGAGTCACACATGAATCAGCGATTGATTTACACGGATACGCTTGCTTATAGATGTGATCCATGATATGATTAAAATCGAATTGCAAAGTTTTTGCAGGTAAAAATCGCGAATGGAGGTGAACACACATGAAGCGTACATACCAACCAAAGAAGCGCCATCGTGAACGCGTACACGGATTCCGTAAGCGTATGAGCACGAGCAACGGTCGTAAAGTTTTGGCTCGCCGTCGTGCAAAGGGCCGCAAGGTTCTATCAGCCTAACAAGGTCGCTGCTATGCAGTGGCTTTTTTATTTTTTTAAAAGCGTGAGGACTGCTAGGGTAGGCCGGCATCGCGATGCGGCCAAAACCGCGTACATATCCCTCAAGAGAGACTAAATCTAATGAGAAAAACTTTCCGAATAAAAAAACCGGCTGAATTTCAAATCGTTTTTAATAAGCATCAGTCTGTCGCAAATAAATATTTTATTCTTTACCAGCTCCAAAAGCCTGAGCAAAAGCATTTTCGTTTGGGTTTGTCAGTGAGTAAGAAGGTTGGGAAGGCGCATGATCGTGTTTGGGTCAAGCGGCGCATTAGACAAAGTATTTTAGAACTGAAACCACAATTACCGCAAGAGTTGGACTTATTAATTATTGCGCGCCCAACTGTTGCCAAAAAAAGCCAAAAATTCATCAAAGAACAAATCACACATGTGCTAAAATTAGCTAATATTTTGAAAGTAGAAGACCGATGAAACGTTTTGAAAATATTCTAAAAAAGATTGGCCCGTTACCCCTTATCCTAGCAGCCGTGGCGTTAGTGATTATTGTTATTGCCAGTGCCTCTTTTCACGGGCATGTTGCTTCTAATGGGCTGTGGGGTGCAATTGTTGCGGCCTTTACATCAGCTATTTTGGGGTCAGCCGCTTGGTTTGGCAACAACTACGGCATGGGGATCATTATTTTCACCATTTTGATTCGTTTCTTGATTTTGCCATTGATGGTTTATCAAGTTCATTCAATGATGAAAATGCAAGGGGTACAACCAGCATTGAAAGCGTTGCAAGCAAAGTATCCAGGTAAGGATACTGAAAGCCGTCAATTAATGATGGCAGAGCAACAAGCTTTGTATAAAGAAGCTGGGGTTAACCCATTTGCGTCATTGCTACCATTAATTGTACAAATGCCAGTTTTGATTGCTTTGTACCAAGCCATTTACACATCACCTGTGTTGAAGTCAGGTAAGTTCTTGTGGTTGCAATTGGGTAGTCATGATCCTTACTATGTTTTGCCAATCTTAGCGGCAGTCTTTACGTTTGCCTCATCATGGTTGTCAATGCAGTCAACACCAGAACAAAACGGGATGACAAAGGCGATGCCTTATATTTTTCCCGTGGTGATCTTCTTTTCAGCCATTGCGGTACCAAGTGCTTTGTCACTTTACTGGGTTGTAGGTAACGTCTTCCAGACAATTCAAACATTCTTCTTGCAAAATCCGTTTAAGATTCGTCGTGAACGTGAATTGCTCAAGCAAAAAGAACGTGAATTGCAACGTAAAATTAAAAAAGCAAAGCGCGGTACGCGCCGATAAACAATGCTTACAGCAGAACGACTTTCTACTAGAAAGTCGTTCTTTTTTGTGTCGTTAGAGACGGTTACAGTCACACAGAAAAACTGTTATAATAAATGCTGTTATGCGCTAATGATTATTATCGTAATGGTTAGTCGTTGAATTTTAATGAAAGTAGTCAAACATTGAATGGCACAAGATGCAACAACTTCTCCAGATCACACGGTACACTTACGGCCAATGCGACCACAAGATGTGCCTAGTGTGGCCAAGATTTATCTCGCTAGCCGGCAGGCCTATTTTCCATGGGTAAAAAAGCCACAGTATGCGGATTTTGAGCGGGTGAGTGTGGGTGAATTGGTGCAAGTCGCTGTTGTGGCTGATGAAATTGTCGGCTTTGCAGCCTTATCTGAATGGGATAGTTTTTTGCATTTACTTTTTGTGAAAATTGGTTGGCAGCAACAAGGCGTGGGCAAAGCCTTACTGGATTGGGCGCGGCAGCAAGTGCAAAGGCCACTCGAACTGAAAGTTGTGCAGGCTAATGTGGCAGCACAACGCTTTTATGAACGTGAAGGTTTTCGTATCATCGCCCGCGATAATCTTGCGCAACCAAGCAATGTGACGTATAGAGATGATCGAAACAGTTAAAAAATTTAGCCGCTTTACGTGGCATCATATATCGAATTTAACCCCTGAAGATACCAAGACCCTAGTCGCAGATCACGACTTAACCCATGAAATGATTGGGTATGCTGTGGATCATAATGAAGCTGTTCGGATGGAATATGACGCCGCGGCTGAAGAAGCATTAATGGTGATTGACGTGATTTCGTATCATGATGATGTGGTGGAAACGCGGCCCATTGGGATCTTATTTGCCCATGGTGATTTATATACCTTTTCGCACACGGTGACTGATTATGTGCAAGCGGTCCTGTTAGCGCCGGAAAATCGTCAAGGACGAGTTGCTGACACGGATATTACGGCCATTGATTTTGTGATGACGGGCTTATATACACTGATGATGCGCTATGTCGAACAAATTACTGAAATTAATCGCAAGCGGCGGGTAATTCAATCACAATTTGGGCATCAAAAACGCACAACAAAGCAAATGAATGACTTGTTGCGTTTGCAGACTCAGATGATTTATATCTAAAACTCACTGGCTAATAATCATGTGATGTTAGATACCTTTAAGCTCGACTTTGAAGATAGGTTATCTAATTTTGAAATTGAGCATATTGACGATGTCCGCGTCGAAATTAGTCAAGCGGAGCACATGGCTGATTTGGCGGTAGCAGTGATTGCATCGGTCGTTGACGCCTATGGTAACTTGAGTAGTCGTGATTTGGATTGGACCATGAAGCTCCTCACGGTCTATTCAATTGTTTTGACGGTACCAACGATTGTGAGTGGTTTTTATGGTGAAAATGTCAAATGGTTACCGTTTGCCGATATGCAAAATAGTTGGTGGATTTCCATTTTGATTACATTGGTGTTAATGGGACTTGTGAGTCTGTTGTTAGCATTGAACGGCTTTTTCAGAAAATAAGGATAACGCATGAAACAGTTAGAAGAACGGATTAAACAAGAAGGTCGTGTACTTGGCGATGATATTTTGAAGGTCGATGCTTTTTTGAACCATCAAATTGACCCTGAATTGATGCAAGCGATTGGGGCAGCTTTTGCGCAACATTTTCAAAATGACCAGGTTGATAAAATTTTGACGGTGGAGTCATCAGGCATTGCACCGGCTGTCTTTACCGGTTTGGCCTTACACGTGCCGGTGGTTTTTGCGCGCAAAAATAAGTCGTTGACATTACCCGACGGGGTTTGGACAGCTGACGTTTATTCGTATACGAAGCAGACAACTAATCACGTGATGATTGATCAGCGTTTTCTTGGTGCCGGAGAACGTGTGTTGATTATTGATGATTTCTTGGCGAATGGGCAAGCCGTGGCTGGGTTACTTGATATTGTTGATCAAGCACAAGCAGTTGCAGTAGGTGCTGGGATTGTGATTGAAAAATCATTCCAAAAGGGTCGGCAATTGTTAGATGACCGTGGTTTGCCGGTAGTCAGTTTAGCGCGGATCAAAGCCTTTCGAGATGGGCAAGTTGAATTCGAGTCATAAACATGTTTCACGTGAAACACAAAAAGCGCAGCGGTTAACCGCTGCGCTTTTTGTGAATAAAGAAGAGGGGATGTGTCTATGCGGCCGCATGATTAAAATTTACGGAGTAAGGCATAAATGTTTTGGTCAAGTGTTGCGGCTGAAATAGCTAGGTCTTGTGTTACAAAGTCCATCACCAAGCCCATGATGCCGGATACAATAAAATTGATTTCAATCGTATCGGGGCTATTGTTGGGTAAAGTAGCTTCGAGCGCACAAGCTTTTTGAATAAAGGCAACTTTCACTTGCTGGAAAACAGCGGCGCCAATGGTTGGCTGACGTAACAAAACAGCCACTGTGTCTTGGTGACTGCCAATGTAGGCCACAAGCTGATGACTTAATGCTTTGAGGATCGCATGGTTTTCTGTTGTTGTCGGGTAATTTTGACTGAAAATTTGGGTGATATCGCTGATTAAACTCGCTACAAGATGATCATGGAGATCATACATATCGCGGTAATAGCGATAAAAAGTACCACGATTAATATTGGCAGTATCGGCTAATTGCGCCACGGTGATTTTATCAAGGGGCTGTTGGGCTAATAACTGAATAAAGACCTGTTTAATTTGCGCTTGCGTTTTGATTTGTCTGCGATCCATGACCTGTTGTTCCTCAATTGGCTGAGATGTGTGCGATAAGCGACACATCAACGAGATGTGTTTATTGTAACATGCCATTCGGCGCGATAGACTGGGGATAAGCTAAGTTTTCAAACCACGGTTAAAGGAGCAAGCCATGCATTTTAGATTAGCAGTTGTGCCAGAAATTAATTATTTATCGACGTTAGTTGCCGACGCCTTTAAGCATTATGCGTTATACCAACAAACGATTGGACAAACTTTTACAAAAAAGGCAGACTATCAGCGCTTTATTCATCAATTACACGCGGTACATGTTGCCGTCAACGTTCACCTTAAAAAAGCGTTTGTTGTTGAAGAGCAGCAACAAATTGTGTCGGTGGTCATTTTAGATTCGCCGCAATTACCCACCGCCAGTATTTGGCAGTATTTGAAATATGGCGGTTTAAAATTATTGCCGTATGTCTTGACCCATCAATTGGGCCGATTTTTACAGATGTTAGATGATGCCGAAAAAGTCCCACAACAAGATCAGCAGGTCAATTGGCATGTTAATTTATTAGCAGTCAATCCAGCACACCAAGGTCAGCAAATTGGATCAAAAACATTAACCCAATTTGTTTTACCATATGTTAAAAAGCACGGTGGCCAACAGGTATCATTAATTACCAATACGGCACGTAACGTGGCATTTTATCAGAAAAATGCTTTTCAAGTGATTGGTGAGCGCTTGCTCGCCTTTCAAACAACCCAAGTTAAGTCTTGGGCGTTGGTCCGACAAGTTTAAACGACTTAACAAAACAGACACGTCGCTATTTTGCAACGTGTCTGTTTTGTTAATGTCTCGGGTTAATTGGTATAATAGGAACAATGATAAATTTCTTATGACGGCCGATAGGTTGATGAGACACGTCGTACTGGCCATGAGAAAGGAGAGCCCCGTGACAATACATATTATTCCGGATTGGCAAGATTACGCCAGACGTTTACCTGAATTCAATGATAGTGTGCATCAAGCACAACTTTTTCTGTCGCAAGGTCAAGCAGTCGAGTTGATTGTGATTGATTTTTTACCACATTTAAACCAGATTTTATTGCACACGGCATTGACTGAAACCAAAGTTTGGGCGGTGCATGATGTGTTGCAGCGGGTAAGACTTACTGCTGATCGCCCAGTGGCGGTCACTGATTTTACCTGGCCAGCGCAGGCACAATTTATTTATTTGCCGGATCGCATTTTAGTGCAAGTTGATGATCAACTTTATGCAACGGTGTGGTTAGATCAAGCATGGCGTACGCGCATTGTGGCGATTGATTTGTGGACCGACGATAAACGCACCCAACAATTGCTGATTGATTACCGTGGTTTTGTCTCACGGGTAACGACATTTAATGCGCAAGGTGACAAAATACGTCAAGATTACTTAACGCCTAGTGGTGCAGTTGCCGTACAAGAAGATTGTGTCTCTGGGGCGGTGACCACGCAGCAAGACTGGACTGCGCAAACACAATTTAAAAATATGGCAGAACTCGTGGTGGCGGCATTAGCACATCATTTAGATAACGTCCCCGCGGAAGAAAACTTGATTATCGCCCAGAGTCAACGGTCAATGTTTTTAATTAGTCAAATCTCACCCAAGCAGCCGGTGATATTGAGTTATCAAGCACAACGAACGAATCCGCAGTTAGCGCAAGCTTTGTTATTACAAATCACTGGTATCGTGTCACACGCCGTGACGGATACCCAAGCCCAATATGATAAGATTGTGGCCCAATTGGCGAATCCAGAGCAATTGGCAATTATTCCACCATTTCCTGTGCAAACAGCGGAACTGCCCAACCTACAATTGCCAATTGCAATTATCTATTGGGTGGCCGAAGATTTAAATCAGGCCGATTTTGAAGCAGTTCGTATCGCCATGACGCGACAACCAGAGGCCATTGTTTTCATTGAAACGGCGCAACCGCATACCGAATTTGATGCGTTAATTAAAATTGCGAGTCAAACCGCAACGAATGCGCATGGCTTAGTCGATGAAGCCAGTCAAGCGGCTTATCAAGGCCGTTTCCAGTTTATACCACCACAAGATGAAACACAGCGTTTGCAATATATGTCTAACACACGGGTTTTGCTTGATCTTGGTGAAACGCCCGACCAATTTATGCAAACGGCCGCCCTCGCTTATGCCGTACCGCAAATTAACCGCACGGTTACCGAGTATGTTTTACCAGAAAAAAATGGACAAATTGTGACAGATCAGGCGGAATTAGTAGCGGCATTACAAGGCTACTTAACAGCGTCACAACGCGATCAGGTTGTGAAAGAAACGGCTCGAGAATTAGGGCAAACAATGAGTGATGAGTATCTATGGATTAAGTGGCAACAAGTCTTTAATAAAATCAAGCAGCAGCGTCAGTCATCATGATGACACTGTGGCATCGTGCAAGGTAGGATAAATGGCAGAAATTTCAGTACTTCAAATTGGTGCCGAGGATTGGACACCACAAATTAAAACAGCCAAAATTGATTGGCAATATACCACAATTTTAGATTTACCCACCCGACTGGCCTTGCAAAAGGATCCGTATGTTTTAGAACAAACCTATGTTGTGCTAACCGATGAGACGCTTGACAGTACGTTGTTATCAAGTCAGATCAGTGACTGGCCAGCGCGACGCGTTTTATATTTTGCACAACAGATCACCCCAGAATTTCAAGCGATCTTAGACGAACGTCAGGCTTTTCGTATTGCCGAAAAAACACCTCAGGCAGTCGCTGAACGGATTTTAAGCGATTTTCAATTTGAACAAATCGGGTTTTCAACCCGTTTTAGTGAAACACAGTTTATCCCAATGCCACCAGAAACAACGCACTTTGAACGGCAAGGCCGGTTTTCAGCGCGTTTTAGTGGTGATTTTGGGGATGCGTGGCAACAAATTGGGGCGTTAAAAACATTTGCCGCCGATTTTGCAGCGACGACAGAGAACGTGGTGTGGTTAGATTATGAACAAAGTGGCACGGCGGAAGTTCAGTTGCAGTTTATTTTCTTTCGTGATGGGCATATTCAATTACGCCAGACCGTTACTGGGGACCAATTACGTCAATTAACGACGGTTGGTGGTTTGCAGGACTACGATAATTATCAAATTATTGTTTTAGCACGGGGACACGGTGTTTTGGATTTGCATGTGCTACACCAACGGCGATCACGCCACGGCGTAGGGGTGTTGATGCCAGGGGATGATTGGCAATTAACGGCTGAAAACGAGGAAATTTTAAGTTATTTCGACCCAGGTGACCGTCAGGCACCATTAATTGTGAATTTTTCTGGTATTCGCTTGCATGTGGATGGCTTTGAAATGCGCGGGCCACTGCGTGAACTTGGGACGCCGTATTTGCTCTTTACGGATACGCGGATGCAAGGTGGTGCGTTTGATATTGGGACCGAATTATATGAAAAAACTGTGATTGAAACGATTAAACGGGCAATGGCGACGTTGAATTTAAAGCCAGAAGACGTTATTTTAACGGGTTATTCAATGGGAAGCTTCCCAGCGATGTATTACGCGGCTGATATTAAGCCGCGTGCCGTCGTGATTGCCAAACCCATTATTAATCTGGGGACATTTACGGCTAATCCTGATTTCCCTCACGGCTATAATCAAGATTGGACGTTGGATGTCCGGCGTTATTTAGCTGGTCGCATGGCACCGGAAGATACAGAACCGTTGAATCAGATTTTTTGGGAACATATTCAAAATGTCGATTGGTCAAAAATTGCGGTAGATTTGTTAACCATGACAGATGATGAATATGACGGACAGAGTTTGCCGGAATTGTTGGCTTTCTTTCAGTCACGCGATACACCATTAACACACGAACAAGAGATTGGGACACATACGGCTAAAATCCCCGAAATGGTTCAATTTATGACGGCAGCGCTAGCCAAGTGGCGTGATATCATCCGACAGGAGGCACAATAAGACTTATGCAATATCAAATTTATTGGACGCCACAAACGCACTTGTTAGAATTACAAGGAGCAACCGTTGATTTTCGCGCTTTGGACACTGTGTTTTATGAACACTACTTCTTGCCAAGTGGGCAAGCCGTTGTGACCTGGCATTCAAAACAAACCTATGATAAGCAGCAACAATTAGCTGACTTGCCACAACTGGTGCCCGGTGAAACGTATACGATAACACGCCACATTGAAAATAGTGAGCGAATGTTTGCCTATTTAGTCGTCACTTTTTATGATCAACAACACCAAGTGTTATTGCACAATAGCCAAAACCAAGATGAAATCACTGTGACGGTGCCAGAGAACTATGATTTTTACACGATTGGGTTGCATGCTGCTGGAGCTGGGCATTTCACTTTTCATGATATTTTGATTCGCCCAAAGACAAATGGCATCTTACGTGACAGTGATACGGAGATTGCCCCACGTTTTTATAGCGATGTGCAAATTCCAAAAGTTGTCACGTCTAAAACGCTACGGGTTGTTTTTTCAGAGCCTGAACGTGGTGTGACGGATTACATGTCGCGTTGGATTAAAACAACGCAGCAAGCAGTTCAATACATTGCCAGCAGTTTGCCGCAAGCAGCGTTTTATCGGCAACATGAAGCAGCGATAATTGCGAATGTGAAAGCGACCCGTCGCAAAGTCCGCGCCCGTCACATTGAGTTTGTCGGCTATGGACCAATTTCAAGTTATGCAGCACTCTACTATCAAAGTCAGATTAAAGGCAGTGCGGCAGTTATTAGTGACGATGTCAATTTGGCACCGACGCCAGCACTTAAGATTGCGCGGACGGTCACGCGGGTAAGTTATTTAGGACATCCCATTGCGCCCAATTTGGATACGCCGGTGTTATTACCGCATCCAGCATATGAACGGTTAGATGCGTTGCACTATGACACGCCAACCCCAGAAGAGGTGCGCCGTCAAGCAGTATATGATGCGGCACATCCTAAGAAACGTGGTTTGACGCAATTTTTTACCAAAAATAAAAAATAACACGCCAAATTGCTTGGCGTGTTAAATCGTGCGTGTTTTGGTTGTCAGGGTAACGGTGCTCGTACTTGTGAGCGTGTTTGTCTGGGCTTCATGAATGGTAACCTGCCAAACTTGTAAGCGGTGCCCAACGCTAATCGGCGTAGCGGTGGCCACCAGGGTGCCTTGAGAGACAGGGGCGAGGTGATGGGTATTGAGGGCCACACCAACAGCGACTTGCCCTTCAGGGAGCGTGGCATTGGCCCCTAGTGAAGCGGCGGTTTCAGCCAAAAGGGCATTCACGCCACCGTGCACAAGGCCGTAAGGTTGCATCAGTTGTTTTGTCACGTCGACGGTGACGATTGTTTTTTCTGCCGATAATAATGTGGTTTTTAAACCTAAAAGTTCTATAATGTTCATAGGACTAAAATCCCCTTTCTGAATGGAGTATAACATATGACAACTTGGCACGCCGTAAAAGCGTACAACGAAATTTTATTTGAAACGAATGCTGACGGGAAAAATCCTGGGCAGGTTGCAAAAATCACGATGAACGATGTTAGCACACATAATGCCTTTACCCCTGGCATGGTGGCTGAAATGATCGATGCTTTCACGATTGCGCGTGACGATGCCCGCATCGGGGTGATTATCCTGACTGGTGCAGGGGATGAAGCCTTTTCTTCTGGTGGGAACCAGAAGGTACGTGGTAATGGTGGTTATGTTGGTGGCGACGGCATTCCACGTTTGAATGTCTTAGATTTGCAACGCTTAATGCGGATTATTCCAAAGCCAATCATTGCTATGGTTAAAGGCTGGTCAGTTGGTGGCGGGAACGTTTTGCAACTAGTGGCCGATTTAACCGTGGCGGCTGACAACGCTAAGTTTGGCCAAACTGGCCCAATGGTTGGGTCTTTTGATGCGGGTTATGGCTCAGGCTATCTTGCCCGTGTCATTGGCCACAAGCGCGCCAAGGAAGTCTGGTTCTTAAATCATTTCTATACAGCGCAAGAAGCTTATGACATGAATTGGATTAATAAAGTGGTGCCACTTGCTGAAGTTGAAGACGCCACAATGGCCTGGGCTGACGAACTGCTCACTAAATCGCCAACTGCTTTGCGCTTTATTAAAGCGGCCATGAACGCGGATACTGACGGTTTGGCTGGCTTACAACAATTTGCTGGTGATGCCACACTGCTGTATTATACGTCTGACGAAGCCAAAGAAGGCCGTGATGCCTTTAAAGAAAAGCGGACACCAAACTTTGATCAATATCCAAAGTTTCCATAAATCATAATGGCGAACCCAGCTGGTTTGCCTGTTACGAAAAAACACCACATGAAGTTGTGGTGTTTTTTTGCGCGTTAAGATTGTTAAAAAAGCTGGCAACCGTGTATTTTGATTGTTAAATATGAGTTTTAAATGAAAAATATTTGACAAAAAATCTCATATAATGCACAATAACAGATAAGAGGATCAATCATGACGTTAAAAATTGCTATTGCCCAAATGGACATTGCTTTAGGACAACCGGAGATAAATCAAGTGACGGTGGCGCAGTATGCCCAACGGGCCGCTGCTGCTGGCGTTGATGTCCTTGTTTACCCAGAAATGTGGCAGACAGGGTATGCATTAGATCAGTTGCCAACATTAGCAGATCGTGGCGGTGCGAGTACGCAGCAATTATTAGCACAGCTCGCTAAAAAATATCACTTGAATATTGTGGGCGGCTCGGTTGCCACACAACAAGGGGAACAATTTTATAACACGATGTATGTGGTGGACCAAATGGGCCAGCTTGTCAGTACCTATCATAAGGCGCATCTTTTTGGGTTAATGGCTGAGGAACAATATATTGCTGCGGGTGATCACAAAAATACCTTTGAATTAGCGGGTGTGTCCGCTGCTGGGGTAATTTGTTATGATATTCGGTTTCCAGAATGGCTACGGGCCATGATGGCCGAGGGACCACAACAAATTCTCTATGTCGCAGCCGAGTGGCCAATTCAACGCATTGACCAGTGGCAGATTTTATTGCAAGCGCGTGCCATTGAAAATCAAACCTTTGTGGTTGCTGCTAATCGGGTTGGGCGTGACGCAGACAATCAATTTGGTGGTCGATCGTTGGTGATTGATCCACTGGGTCAAATTGTGGCACAAGCGCGTGATACGGATGAAGCCCTACTTGTTGTGACAATTGATATAGCCGACGAAAAGACAGTACGTGGCCAGATTCCGGTGTTTCATGATCGGCGCCCTGAATTGTATTATTAGGAGAGATTATGCATTTTCAACAATCAGATTTACTTAAAACACTGCCAAAACAGTTTTTCGCCTCATTGGTGAGTCGAGTAAACGCTAAAATTGCAGCTGGTGCTGACGTGATTAATCTCGGGCAAGGGAACCCAGATTTACCTACGCCAGATTACATCGTCCAGGCGATGCAACAGGCAACAGCCGTGGCAGCTGACCATCAATATTCTGCATTTCGTGGTGAGATGCGGTTTAAAACAGCTATTGCGCAATTTTATTTTGATACTTATGGCGTGGTTTTGGATCCCGCAACAGAAGTTGCCGTGTTAGCAGGGAGCAAAATTGGTTTAGTTGAATTGCCATTGGCTCTAATGAATCCAGGCGAAACCTTGTTGTTACCAAATCCTGGTTATCCTGATTATTGGTCGGGGGCAGCGTTAGGTCGTGTCGCGGTTGAACAAGTTGAATTAAAAAGAGAGAATGATTTCTTAATTGACTACGATGACATTCCGACTGATGTCGCACAACGCGCAAAGTTTCTTTATATGAACTATCCGAATAATCCAACGGGGGCTGTAGCAACGGCAGACTTTTATGAGCAAACAGTCGCCTTTGCAAAGCAAAACCAGGTTGGGATTATATCGGACTTTGCTTATGGGGCTATTGGGTTTGATGGGCATCAACCACGATCCTTTATGCAAACACCGGGCGCAAAGACTGTTGGTATTGAAACCTATACCTTTTCAAAAACATTTAATATGGCTGGGTGGCGTGTCGGTTTTGCGGTTGGGAATGCTGACATGATTGACGCTATTAATGTCTTGCAAGATCATTTGTTTGTCTCGCTATTTCCGGCTGTTCAAGATGCAGCGATTGCGGCATTAGCACACTATCATGATCAAAATAGTGCGGTTGCCAATTTGGTACAAGTCTATCAACAACGGCGTGATGCTTTTATCCAAGCTGTTCGCACCTATAATTGGGAACCGTATGTCCCTAAGGGGGCGTTTTATGTCCTAATGCCAGTACCAGCGGGTTATACATCTGCAAGCTTTGCTGATTTACTCTTGGAAGAAGCCAATGTGGCAGTGGCTGATGCGTCGGGGTTCGGGGATGCAGGAGCGGGGTACGTGAGAGTCAGCCTGACGACTGATACAGTACGGTTAGTTGAAGCCGCACGTCGCATTGGCGAATTATCAGTATTTAAAACGCACTAAACGGTAGTATTACAGGCCAATCCGGACACGGATTGGCCTGTAATTTTAAAATCGTGAAAAAAGGGGTTGACGCAGGGAGATAAAGGCGGTATATTAGTATATGTTCTAACGGCGGCGGACAAGCAAGCGGTTACAGTGAGAAATTTCTGAAATAAAATTTCGAAAGAAGTAGTTGACAAGCGAGACGCAACGTAGTAGAATAATAAAGTTGTCTTAGCGGTGCGAAAGCGCAGCGGGGATGATTACAAAAAAACATTTTGAAAAAAGGTGTTGACAAGTAATCAACCACGTGATAAGATAGTATAGTTGTCTCAGCGACAACAAGTAGCACATTGAAAACTGAACAAAACTTTGAACAAACGAATCTGTTACTAGTTATTAGCAGTAATAACTAAAACAAATTTGCGAAGTCAATTCGTAACAAACAATAAACGGATAGTCGTTATAGAGATATAGCAATTAGTCAGTTTAATCGAAGAGTACATCTTCAAACGATGAATTTAATTCATTTAAATTGAGAGTTTGATCCTGGCTCAGGATGAACGCTGGCGGCGTGCCTAATACATGCAAGTCGAACGCGCAGCGAAAGGTGCTTGCACCTTTCAAGCGAGTGGCGAACGGGTGAGTAACACGTGGATAACCTGCCTCAAGGCTGGGGATAACATTTGGAAACAGATGCTAATACCGAATAAAACTTAGTATCGCATGATACAAAGTTGAAAGGCGCTACGGCGTCACCTAGAGATGGGTCCGCGGTGCATTAGTTAGTTGGTGGGGTAAAGGCCTACCAAGACAATGATGCATAGCCGAGTTGAGAGACTGATCGGCCACATTGGGACTGAGACACGGCCCAAACTCCTACGGGAGGCTGCAGTAGGGAATCTTCCACAATGGGCGAAAGCCTGATGGAGCAACGCCGCGTGTGTGATGAAGGCCTTAGGGTCGTAAAGCACTGTTGTATGGGAAGAAATGCTAGAATAGGGAATGATTCTAGTTCGACGGTACCATACCAGAAAGGGACGGCTAAATACGTGCCAGCAGCCGCGGTAATACGTATGTCCCGAGCGTTATCCGGATTTATTGGGCGTAAAGCGAGCGCAGACGGTTGATTAAGTCTGATGTGAAAGCCCGGAGCTCAACTCCGGAATGGCATTGGAAACTGGTTAACTTGAGTGTTGTAGAGGTAAGTGGAACTCCATGTGTAGCGGTGGAATGCGTAGATATATGGAAGAACACCAGTGGCGAAGGCGGCTTACTGGACAACAACTGACGTTGAGGCTCGAAAGTGTGGGTAGCAAACAGGATTAGATACCCTGGTAGTCCACACCGTAAACGATGAATACTAGGTGTTAGGAGGTTTCCGCCTCTTAGTGCCGAAGCTAACGCATTAAGTATTCCGCCTGGGGAGTACGACCGCAAGGTTGAAACTCAAAGGAATTGACGGGGACCCGCACAAGCGGTGGAGCATGTGGTTTAATTCGAAGCAACGCGAAGAACCTTACCAGGTCTTGACATCCTTTGAAGCTTCTAGAGATAGAAGTGTTCTCTTCGGAGACAAAGTGACAGGTGGTGCATGGTCGTCGTCAGCTCGTGTCGTGAGATGTTGGGTTAAGTCCCGCAACGAGCGCAACCCTTATTGTTAGTTGCCAGCATTCAGTTGGGCACTCTAGCGAGACTGCCGGTGACAAACCGGAGGAAGGCGGGGACGACGTCAGATCATCATGCCCCTTATGACCTGGGCTACACACGTGCTACAATGGCGTATACAACGAGTTGCCAACCCGCGAGGGTGAGCTAATCTCTTAAAGTACGTCTCAGTTCGGACTGCAGTCTGCAACTCGACTGCACGAAGTCGGAATCGCTAGTAATCGCGGATCAGCACGCCGCGGTGAATACGTTCCCGGGTCTTGTACACACCGCCCGTCACACCATGGGAGTTTGTAATGCCCAAAGCCGGTGGCCTAACCTTATGGAGGGAGCCGTCTAAGGCAGGACAGATGACTAGGGTGAAGTCGTAACAAGGTAGCCGTAGGAGAACCTGCGGCTGGATCACCTCCTTTCTAAGGATAATCGGAAAGTGACAGTACATTAGATTGTAAATTTGGGAGTTCAAAGTTTTGTTTAGTTTTGAGTGTGGTACTGTAATAGGTATCATGGTCAAAAATGATCCTATGGGGAATTAGCTCAGCTGGGAGAGCACCTGCTTTGCAAGCAGGGGGTCAGCGGTTCGATCCCGCTATTCTCCATAGACAACTGAAAGGTTGTCGGGGTTGTACATTGAAAACTGAATAGTAACAAATTCTTTTAAATAATTGAAAAATTAATTAAATTGAACCGAGAAACAACACAAAAAAGTTCTTTAATAAAGAACGGTTTAATCGCAGGTCTGAAAAAAGACCAACTCATAAACTTAAACCACAACTACGGTTGTATAGGTTAAGTTAATAAGGGCGCGTGGTGGATGCCTTGGCACTAGGAGCCGATGAAGGACGTGACTAACTACGATAAGCTTTGGTGAGCGGTAAGTACGCTATGACCCAGAGATTTCCGAATGGGGAAACCCAACTCGAAGAGAGTTGTCATTATCTGAATACATAGGATAATGACGGAACACGCTGTGAACTGAAACATCTCATTAGCAGCAGGAGAAGAAAGAAAAATCGATTCCCTAAGTAGCGGCGAGCGAAAAGGGAAGAGCCCAAACCAGAGTGCTTGCACTCTGGGGTTGTAGGACTGATATATAGGAGTTACAAAAGTGTTTTATAGCAGAACAAGCTGGGAAGCTTGGCTATAGAGGGTGATAGCCCCGTACGCGAAATAAAGCACCCTCCTTTCAGTATCCTGAGTACGGCCGGACACGTGAAATCCGGTCGGAATCTGCGGGGACCATCCCGTAAGGCTAAATACTCCCTAGTGACCGATAGTGAACCAGTACCGTGAGGGAAAGGTGAAAAGCACCCCGGAAGGGGAGTGAAATAGTTCCTGAAACCACGACGCCTACAAGAAGTCAGAGCCCGTTAATGGGTGATGGCGTGCCTTTTGTAGAATGAACCGGCGAGTTACGGTATCGTGCAAGGTTAAGGTGGAAAGACCGGAGCCGCAGCGAAAGCGAGTGTGAATAGCGCGAATAGTACGATGCTGTAGACCCGAAACCAGGTGACCTACCCATGGTCAGGATGAAGGTGAGGTAAAACTTACTGGAGGTCCGAACCGGTGCATGTTAAAAAATGCTCGGATGAACTGTGGGTAGCGGTGAAATTCCAAACGAACTTGGAGATAGCTGGTTCTCTCCGAAATAGCTTTAGGGCTAGCCTCATTATTAGCATACTGGAGGTAGAGCACTGTTAAGCCTAGGGGCCCACCTCGGGTTACCAAAGTTTGATAAACTCCGAATGCCAGATATGTATGAATGGGAGTCAGACGATGAGTGATAAGATCCACCGTCGAAAGGGGAACAGCCCAGATCGCCAGTTAAGGTCCCTAAATATATGTTAAGTGGAAAACGATGTGATAGTGCATAGACAACTAGGATGTTGGCTTAGAAGCAGCCACCATTTAAAGAGTGCGTAATAGCTCACTAGTCGAGTGCCATTGCGCGGAAAATGTACCGGGGCTAAACATATTACCGAAACTGCGGGTGCACGTAAGTGCGCGATAGGAGAGCGTTGTAAGGGCAATGAAGGTAGACCGTGAGGACTGCTGGAGCGCTTACAAGTGAGAATGCCGGTATGAGTAGCGAAAGACAGGTGAGAATCCTGTCCACCGAATGACTAAGGTTTCCTGGGGAAGGCTCGTCCACCCAGGGTTAGTCGGGACCTAAGGCGAGGCTGAGAAGCGTAGTCGATGGATAACAGGTTGAGATTCCTGTACCAGTAGTAATGCGTTTGACCGATGGAGGGACGCAGGAGGCTACCAGATGCGCACTGATGGATATGTGCGTGCAAGCAGTAAGTCTTGTAGAGAGTGAAATGCTTTCTACTATAAGGACAAGCTGTGATGCGGATCGAAATAAAGTAGAGAAGTCTGAGACGTCACACTGCCGAGAAAAGCTTCTAGGAAGTATTACACTGCCCGTACCGCAAACCGACACAGGTAGTCGAGTGGAGAACACTAAGGTGAGCGAGAGAACCCTCGTTAAGGAACTCGGCAAAATGACCCCGTAACTTCGGGAGAAGGGGTGCTCATGGCAACATGAGCCGCAGTGAATAGGCCCAGGCGACTGTTTATCAAAAACACAGGTTTCTGCAAAATCGTAAGATGAAGTATAGGGGCTGACGCCTGCCCGGTGCTGGAAGGTTAAAAGGAGTGCTTAGCTTCGGCGAAGGTACGAATTGAAGCCCCAGTAAACGGCGGCCGTAACTATAACGGTCCTAAGGTAGCGAAATTCCTTGTCGGGTAAGTTCCGACCCGCACGAAAGGCGTAACGATCTGGGCACTGTCTCAACGAGGGACTCGGTGAAATTTAAATACCCGTGAAGATGCGGGTTACCCGCGACAGGACGGAAAGACCCCATGGAGCTTTACTGTAGCTTGATATTGAATGTTTGTGCTGCTTGTACAGAATAGGTAGGAGACGAAGAAGTTTGGACGCCAGTCTAGACGGAGTCGAAATGTGGGATACTACCCTCGTTGTATGAACATTCTAACACTGGTCGCTTATCGCGATCGTGGACAGTGTCTGGCGGGCAGTTTGACTGGGGCGGTCGCCTCCTAAAAGGTAACGGAGGCGCTCAAAGGTTTGCTCAGAATGGTTGGAAATCATTCGTAGCGTGTAAAGGCATAAGCAAGCTTGACTGCGAGAGTTACAACTCGAGCAGGTACGAAAGTAGGACTTAGTGATCCGGTGGTTCCGCATGGAAGGGCCATCGCTCAACGGATAAAAGCTACCCTGGGGATAACAGGCTCATCTCCCCCAAGAGTCCACATCGACGGGGAGGTTTGGCACCTCGATGTCGGC
Organism: Leuconostoc garlicum; assembly: GCF_001998805.1. Taxonomy (NCBI): domain Bacteria; kingdom Bacillati; phylum Bacillota; class Bacilli; order Lactobacillales; family Lactobacillaceae; genus Leuconostoc; species Leuconostoc garlicum. The sequence goes on from NZ_CP016329.1 coordinate 540,005, forward strand.
TCATCGCATCCTGGGGCTGTAGTCGGTCCCAAGGGTTGGGCTGTTCGCCCATTAAAGCGGTACGCGAGCTGGGTTCAGAACGTCGTGAGACAGTTCGGTCCCTATCCGTCGCGGGCGCAGGAAATTTGAGAGGAGTTGCCCTTAGTACGAGAGGACCGGGGTGAACAAACCGCTGGTGTACCAGTTGTTCCGCCAGGAGCATCGCTGGGTAGCTATGTTTGGATGAGATAAACGCTGAAAGCATCTAAGTGTGAAACTCGCCTCGAGATGAGATTTCCCATTCTTTATGAAGTAAGACCCCTTAGAGATGATGAGGTAGATAGGCTAGAAGTGGAAGTACAGTGATGTATGTAGCGGACTAGTACTAATAGGTCGAGGACTTAACCAAAGTCTAGTACAGGAATGTACAACAAGCAAGATTATGAGTGGTTCAATTTAAAAGAAGAATTTGATACTATTTAGTTTTGAGTGAATAACTCAAAGGTGTCGTGTCGATAGCATAGAGGACACACCTGTTCCCATTCCGAACACAGAAGTTAAGCTCTATCACGCCGAAAGTAGTTGCCGGATCGCTGGCTGCGAGGATAGGAAGATGCGATGCCGTACATAGGAAGTGCTCTGAGAAGAGTGCTTTTGCTTTATATAAAGAGAGAGAACGGAAGATTTCGGAGAGGTGTCCGAGTCTGGCCGAAGGAGCATGGTTGGAAACCATGTAAGCAAGGAATTGTTTCGAGGGTTCGAATCCCTTCCTCTCCATATGGACGCTTAGCTCAGCTGGGAGAGCACCTGCCTTACAAGCAGGGGGTCACAGGTTCGATCCCTGTAGCGTCCATTGACGAAAGTCAAAACCGGCACGTCGGGATAAAGCGATGCCGACTTAGCTCAGTTGGTAGAGCACCGCTCTTGTAAAGCGGGGGTCGAAGGTTCGAGTCCTTTAGTCGGCATGTTCATGCGGAAGTAGTTCAGTGGTAGAACATCACCTTGCCATGGTGGGGGTCGCGGGTTCGAATCCCGTCTTCCGCTTCTATGCCGGCGTGGCGGAATAGGCAGACGCACAGGACTTAAAATCCTGCGATAGAAATATCGTACCGGTTCGATCCCGGTCGCCGGCATATATGCACCTATAGCGCAATTGGATAGAGCGTCTGACTACGAATCAGGAGGTTGCAGGTTCGACTCCTGCTAGGTGCATAGAGGTTGAAGGAATTCAAACTCTTTTTTTAAGTTTAAAGGGGCAGAAGCTCTCGTAGAACTTTTCGGGACGTAGCTCAGCTTGGTAGAGCACCTGGTTTGGGACCAGGGGGTCGCAGGTTCGAATCCTGTCGTCCCGATTGACAAACCAAAATTTGTCAAAGACGATCGCGGTGTAGCTCAGCTGGCTAGAGCGTCCGGTTCATACCCGGGAGGTCGAGGGTTCGATCCCCCCTGCCGCGATAGGCTCGAAAAAAGGACCTTTAGCTCAGTTGGTTAGAGCAGACGGCTCATAACCGTCCGGTCGTTGGTTCGAGTCCAACAAGGTCCATGCAGGACAAGAAAAAGCAACAGATGATGGAGAATTACCCAAGTCTGGCTGAAGGGAACGGTCTTGAAAACCGTCAGGTCGAGAAATCGGCGCGTGGGTTCGAATCCCACATTCTCCTTAGGTAGAGATACCAAACATAATATTATCGCGGGATGGAGCAGTCTGGTAGCTCGTCGGGCCCATAACCCGAAGGTCGTAGGTTCAAATCCTGCTCCCGCAATTGGTCGCATGGTCTAGTTGGTTAGGACGCCTGCCTGTCACGCAGGAGATCGCGGGTTCGAGCCCCGCTGTGACCGTTTAGTATGAAAGTGCTAAGATGGCTCTGTAGCTCAGTTGGTAGAGCATACGATTGAAGCTCGTAGTGTCGGCGGTTCGATTCCGTCCAGCGCCATGGATACCAGAGGTATCAGACAGAAAGCTTTGCGAATGTAGTTCAATGGTAGAATTCCAGCCTTCCAAGCTGGCTATGCGGGTTCGATTCCCGTCATTCGCTTTATGTTTAGGAATAGACATAAGAGGGGCCTGTAGCTCAGTTGGTTAGAGCACTGTGTTGATAACGCAGGGGTCACAGGTTCGAGTCCTGTCAGGCCCATCAATAAGAGAGGTAGCGTAAAGCTGCCTCTTTTTTCTTGCGGAAAATGACTGATAATAACTGTCATATATTTCTGAAAGTTTCATTCAGTTGAATTTGTCCTTAAATTTCACTAAGTTTATGGACGTATTAAAAAATTATTAGTCGTCTAACGTAAGATATGCTTGTATTTTATGAGATGATTAAAATTTTTTTGCGTACTTTGTGAAAAAGTGGTATTCTTAATGCAACTGTTTTCGTTTACAATGTTTTCATGCAAGCGTACGGTGTCAAATTGAACGGAGTTTTGTAACATGGACGGCGCTAAGACCGTTCTACGTTTATCACCGTCACCAACCTAGCTGTCTTGCTGGGTTTGAACTGTCGCAATGATAAACAAAGGAACGGGAAATGGAAGAGAAGTTATTTAATAAAGGGTTTATAGCAGTTACGAGCATTAATTTTATTGTCTATCTTGTATATTACTTAATGATGGTCATTATTGCGGTGATTGCACATGAAGAACTACATGCATCGTTTGGCCAGGCGGGCGTGGCATCGGGGATATATATTATTGGAACGTTGGTGGCGCGACTCATTGTCGGCAAAGAGTTAGAGTTAGTCGGTCGTCGCCAAATTGCGCGCTGGGGGGCTGTCTTTTATCTCGTGACAACAATTGCCTACTTATTTGTGCCTAATATCTTGGTGCTGGATACGGTGCGTTTGTTGAACGGTTTTGCTTACGGGATGACTTCAACGGCCCTGAATGCCATTGTCACGGATTTTATTCCAGATAATCGACGTGGTGAGGGGATTAATTACTACGGCTTGAGCACAAGTTTGGCAGCAGCTATTGGCCCATTTGTTGGCTTAATGTTGTTGAATGCGACGAGTTTTCACTTTATTGTGCTGTTGTCAGTTGCCTTAATTGCTGCCGCAATGGTTGCGTTATTTATGATTAAAATTACGAATGTGACGCTTACTGATGCGCATCGTCAAGCATTAAAATCATGGCAAATCTCAAGTTTTGTTGAGTATAAAGTTGGCTTAATTGCCTTAATTGGATTTTTGATGGGGCTATCATATTCCAGTGTTTTAGCCTTTTTGGCCTCGTATGCAGAGAGTTTGAATCTAGTCGCCGTTAGTTCCTTCTTCTTTGTTGTCTATGCCGGCATTGTCACGATCACACGGCCGATGTCTGGGCGGATTTTTGATCGGTTTGGTGAAAATATGGTCATGTATCCGAGTTATATTTTCTTAACGATTGGCCTGATTATTTTAGGCTTAACCCATGATGGCGTGACGTTACTACTATCTGGAGCATTTATTGGCCTTGGCTACGGCACATTTATGTCAAATGGTCAGGCAGTGACGTTGAAGTTAGTTTCGGCGCGTCGGATTGGGATTGCTTTATCGACTTACTTTATCGGCTTAGATTTGGGCTTGGGTGTCGGGCCTTATGCCTTTGGGGCCTTACATGCGTATGTGCCATTTAGAGACTTGTATTTCATTGCGGCAATTATACCGCTTATTTCGGCCATTCTGTATTACCTCTTTTACCGACCTGCGAAACGGCAAATAGCAGCAGACGGTTTAGTGAATTAACGTAAAAAAGCACTGTTTCACGTGAAACAGTGCTTTTTTTATAGGTGCCAATCATCAAGTGAGGCGACTTCATAGGTTGGTTTTTGTGTGACTTGCGCAATTTGTTCAGGGGTTGAAACACCTGAATAGACCAGCAACGTATCAATCCCATTATTGATCCCCGCAAGAATATCTGTTTGATAATTATCGCCGACCATCAGGACGTCTTGCGGTGCCACACCCAGCCGTTGGCAGGCGCCAGTCATAATGGGTGCTTCGGGCTTGGCAATAATAATGGGCGCGGTTTGGGTTGCTGTTTGTAGCGCGCTCACCAATGTGCCGGCACCAGGTAGCATACCGGCTTCAGTTGGTAAATTGGTATCACAATTAGTGGCAATAAACAGTGCACCAGTTTGAATGGCCAAAGTGGCTTGAACCAATTTGTCATAAGTGAATTGGCGATCTAAGCCCATGACGACAACATCCGCCTGATGATCAGCCACAAGTGTGTAACCGGCGGACTGGATGGCTGTTTGCAAACCAGCTTCGCCGATGACCAAAATTTTAGCTTGATCAGGTACATGGGTCTTGAGATAATCCGCCGTTGCCATTGCACTAGTATAGACTTGATCTGGTGTTGTCACAATCCCATGATTTTGAGTGAGGTTGTTGGCAACCGCTTCAGGCGTTTTAGTTGAGTTATTTGTGACGAAGAGGTAAGGAATCTGTTGCGCACGTAACCGGTCAATGAAACGTTTGCCTGACGAATATTGTCTTGTACCTTGATAAATGGTCCCATCTAAATCAATAAAATAAGCCTGATATTGTCTCATCTGCTTTAATCTCCATTTAATTTCTAATAGTTATATTATATACATCAACAAGTGTTGATATCAAACAACGAATCAACGGACGCTCTCTCTCCAATCTCAATCTCCCTAAAAAATAAAATCTCCTAAAATATTTTATAAAAATGTCCGCCCGCAAGCAGTTGCGGGTTTTCGTTGCTTATAGGGATATTTTTACCGAGAGGTGGCGTGGATTGTTTTGATATCAGCAGCTTTTTTTGGGGGCATTATGACTAAGAAATATCGGACACCGCCTTTTTTAACGCCGGCGGCAATTGTGTCACTGATTATTGCGATTAGTGCGGGGAATCTTGCTGTCAATGTTGCAACTGGTACCAAAGAGGGTGGCCAAGTTGCACCACGACAAACAAGTGTGGTGTCATCGGTGACGAGTTCATCTCATGTGACTGAATCGGTTCCTAGCAGTACGTCATCATCGTCAACTAACGTGATATCCTCTTCGGCTGTGACGTCGTCGTTGCCAGCATCATCCTCATCATCGTCGCAACAAGCTGACGTTTCGGCAAATAGTACGCCGGCTTCGTCGTCAGCTGTCAGCAGTTCAACGTCTCAGGTACCAGCAGACAAAGCGGTGAGTGCAACGATTCCTGAGACAACGCCGACAGGAGGTGGACAATAAGTGTTTACGTTACTTGATTTAGTGAATAGCTATTTGGGCTATTTTTCAACGAATTCTAAAACAAAAAATCGGATTTATACGGCTGTTAGTGCTATCGGCGTCTGGTATGTGTTATATATTGCCTATCGTTTTTTGGCCAATGGGCGTTGGCTACGCGGGGCAATGATTGCCATTGTTTTTGTTATCTTGGCTTATTTTGTCGTTTTAAATATTATTTACTATTTTACAAATACTGTGGTCAAATGGGATATTTCGCCAAAAATTGAGAAAGTGTTAGGCGGCCCGCAGCTGGAGGAAGAGAAAGCGGCTGTGCATGAAGTCATTGTACCCGCTAATGGGCTGTATCAACGACAACATGTGATGCTGGGTGAAGTGACGGTCAATGCCACGCAGCAAGACAATATCACGCAATTAGCCACGGCGTTGATGCAACTCGGGCTGATGAAACAAGATTATGGCCATCTTGGTGAACAGGCACAACGGCAAATTATTTTACAGCACGATGTGATTTTTGCGAATCACCCAGGCACGCTTTTACCCTATTTTGATATGGTTGAAGTCGGTGGTGACATCAAAATTATGGGGGGCATTAACCAATTACAAGCGCGTGAACTTGGCACACTGGTCATGGTTGGTATGACACCTACACATCAGGCCATGATGACCTATCGATTAGCGCTGTCATCCGTTGTGATCACTGGTGGCATGGGACATGTTGCGACGCGCACGGCGTTGCTCGCTGTCCAACAACCATACAAGATTCAGGTTGAAGTAGCCTACGAAAAAAAGAATTGATTTACACCAATTCTTTTTTCATGTTGATATGTAAAATGTCTGCCTCGTAGAATTCATCGCCAAAAGCTTGGAAACCTAAGTTTTCGTAGAAGCCTTTTGCTTGAACTTGTGCCCCTAGTTCAAGGGCTTGGATATGGTAACCTGGGGCTAATTTTTCAATGTAGGCGAATAATTGGCGTCCGATGCCTTGACCGCGCATTGGATAAAGGGTTGCGACGCGTTGGATATGCCAAACCCCAGGTTGCTCTTCAAAAACGCGGGCCGTACCAGCCAATTTACCGTCAACATAAGCCACAATGTGTAAGGCCGTTGCTTCAACTGTTGGGTTGTCTAGCTCAAGTTGCATTGGGACGCCTTGTTCGGCAACAAAAACGGTTGTGCGAATGGTCAGGGCGTCGTCATGGATGGGACCTAGCCCAATTTGATGTTTGATTTCTATTGTCATACGAGTATTATAACAAGTTTTAACGCAAGGTGTATCGCTTTATTGGTATAATGGAGATTATGAAAAATCGTGTAAAAAAAAGCTTGAAACAGTTCTGGCAGACGACATTAGCGCCAAAAAATTGGCTGCGACAACTCAATACGCGACGCGGATTTTTTGCTTGGGTCCTGACGCTGTTTACCTTAAAGACTATTTTAGCCTACGGTGTTGACTTTGAATGGTTACATGTCCAAGATCCGTTACAGGTGTTGTTAATGTCAGTGAATCCAATTGGGTTTACGATGATTTTATTCAGTTTGACGTTATTTATTAAACCCAAGCAGCTCTATTACGGCACGCTGTTAATTTTAGATACGGTCTTAACGCTATTGCTGTATCTGAATGTGGTGTATTTTCGAGAATTCTCGGATTTCATGTCCATCAATACTATGCTCGGCTATAGTACGGTCAACCAAGGTGGCAAAGCAGCGGGTGCGATTGCCTTTGGCTTCCATGATATCTTATTTTGGTTAGATATTTTGGTGTTGCTTGGCTTAATATTGGCACGGAAAATCAAGTTGGATCCACGACCATTACCGCGTTTTCAACCCTTTAAATGGCTAACAGTTGGGGTGTTTGTGCTCATGGCCAATTTGTTTTTATCCGATATTGATCGGCCACAACTGTTAACCCGCCAATTTGATCGGGAGTACATGGTTAAATATCTAGGTCTAGGACCGTTTACGATTTATGATGCCATTAATACTTATCAAACGAGTCAAGTGCGCAAAAGTGCCACACCGTCCGAATTTACACAAGTTAAAAATTATGTAAATAAACACTATGCGGCCCTCAATCCGCAATTCTTTGGGCGTGCCAAAGGCAAAAACGTGATTGTCATTCACTTGGAAAGTTTCCAGCAAATGTCAATTGATCGAAAGATTAACGGGCAAGAAGTGACGCCGTTTTTGAATAGTCTGTATCACAGTCAAAGTACCTTGGCCTTTGATAATTTCTTTAACGAAGTGGGGCAGGGTAAGACCTCCGATGCGGAAAATATGCTGGAGACATCGACGTTTGGGTTGCCGCAAGGGTCATTGTTCTCAAAGCTCGGCAATGACCAAACGTTCCAAGCGATGCCAGCAATTTTGAATCAGCGGGCGAATTATTCAAGCGCAGTCTTCCACGGTAACATTGGGACTTTCTGGAACCGTAACAATGTTTACAAGCATATGGGTTATCAAAACTGGGTCTCTGGTGACTATTTTGATTTGACGGGACAAAAGGCCACGACCTGGGGTCTGAAAGATAAACTGTTGTTCCAAGAGTCGATTCCTTATTTGGAACAGTTACAGCAACCATTTTATGCGAAATACCTCACTGTGACGAACCACACGCCGTTCACGTTAGATAAAGAAGATCAAGATCCTAACTTTATCACGACCAATAGTGGGTCTAAAATTGTCGATAACTACTTTATCACGAATCACTATTTAGACCAATCAGTGAAAGAATTCTTTGACTATCTGAAAAAGTCAGGCCTGTATGACAATACTGCGGTTGTTTTGTATGGGGATCATTATGGTATCTCAAACACGGATGCGAAATATTTAGCGCCAATTTTAGGCAAAGATGAAAGCCAATGGAGTGACTTGGACAACGCGAACTTACAGCGTGTGCCATTTATGATCCATGTGCCAGGCATGACGGATGGTTATATTGATCATACCTTTGGTGGTGAAATCGATGTGGCGCCAACGCTTGAGCATTTACTCGGCATTACGACGCAGCGTTATATTCAATTTGGCCAAGACTTATTGAGTAAACAGCATGAACAAATTGTGGCGTTTAGAAACAAAGATTGGATCACGCCACAGTATGCGAGTCTTTCTGGACGTTATTGGAATGTGCAGACTAACCAAATGATTACAGAACTAGCGCCAGAATTGCAGAAAACGTTAGACGGTATTCAAGCAGCGGTTAACGAAAAATTAGATATGTCAGATAGTCTTAACCAGAAGAACCTGCTGCGCTTCTACACGCCAGAAGGCTTTAAGCCAGTTGATGCGAACAAGTTTGACTATAGTAAGCGTGCGACAATCAAACGTCTACAAGAACAAAACAAGACATTAGGCAAAGCTTCAAAGAGTCTATTTGCCAAAAATGGTAATAAATCAACTTTGAGTCAGTATGTGACGGATGCGCCAGAAATCCACGATGAAAAAACGGATTCAACGCGTTTGATGCCACGAAATGCTGATGACTGGAGTCAAAGTGAATAATCACGAACAAAAAAGCCACGGATTGCGATACGATAACGCAACGGGCTTTTTTTGATACAATAGAAATGATGTTAATTGGGAGGCATAGGATGAAGATTTTAATTGGTTTAGAAAATATTGGTTTGGGTGGCATGAAGCGGGCAACAACCGTTGTGGGGAATGCCTTAGCAGCAACCCATGATGTCACCTATTACAGTTTTTCTGATATGCCACCTTTTTATACGTTGGCGGCGCCGTTATTAGTGAGTGAGACACCGGTAACCCTAGATAATGATGCGCAACCTTTTGAACGTTTTGCGCAACAAATTCGTGAATTTGAAGCGGTTGCGCGCCAGTTTGATGTTGTGATTTTGGCAGGGGGCTTATTATCGAGCTTTGCGGCACAATTAACGTTGCCTAATACCCAATTGATTGGCTGGATGCACAATAATGTGACAACCTATCAAACGCAATATTACGCGGCGATGCAGGATGAATTTAATGCAGGATTACGGGCTTTGGATGTGATTGTGGCGTTAACGGATTCTGATTTAGCAGGTTTTTCTGCTTATAACCGGACAGTCAAAATTTGGAATCCCTTGACGATTACGCCCAGTGGGCAAGCTGATCTAAATCAGAAAGTGATCGCTTTCACGGCAAGAATTGCGATTCAGCATAAGGGGATTGATTTTGCGGTGAAACTCGCTGACAAATTACCAGCCGATTGGCAGTTAGCGATTGCTGGTGGTGGCTCAGCCGAGGATATGGCAACATTTGAAGCGCTGATTGATCAACATCAAGTCGCAGATAAAATCATTTATCGTGGACCATTGAAAGATGATGCCTTGCGCGAACACTATCGGCAAGCAAGTTTGTTTGTTCAGACGTCACGCTGGGAAGGCCTGCCATTGGTATTGGCCGAAGCAATGAGCTTTGGTTTACCAATTGCAGCGATGCGTAATACAGGTTCTGCGGAAGTGTTAGCCGAAGGGGAACATGGGATTTTGACCCCTAATGCTGATGTGGATGCATTATATACTGCGATTGAACCCTTATTACAAGATGTGGACCAACGTGCAGCCTATGCCCAAAAAAGTTTACAACGGGTTGAAGACTTTAAAATTGCGCCAATTTTGGCGCAGTGGGAAGCCGTCTTTCAGCAAAAAATTTGACAACTAAGTTGACAAGAATATAATACTCTTAGAGGCAAATATCATGACTGAAGAATCTCATGCGAAGCATATCGGGAAATTTAAGAAACCAACCTTTGATAATTTACAGTTTCGAATTGGTGAACTGGCACGGATGACGGGCGTATCAACGCGCCAATTGCGTTACTGGGAAAAGCAAGGCTATGTATCAGCCATTGCGCGTGACGATGAGCAAGAGTCACGACTATATGGTTTTCCAGCTTACGTCAAGGTGACGATCATCAAGCAACACTTAGATGATGGCGAGTCGTTGCATGAGGCCGTACGGGCCGCTAATGAACAAATTGAAAATGTTGGTGTGATTCAACATATTATGAAAAAAGCTTTCCAAGGATTAGAGACGCACCAAGGAAAATATATGGTCAATCTGGGCTTTTTTGATGCCGAGGAAACGCAATTATTATATGTATCATTAGATGATAGTGGGAAAGTTGTCTATCATCTGGTCGCAGCTGACAAAGCAGCGCAACAAACGGACAATCAGGCATGACAACTTGGATTTATCAACTAACAGTCCCAACGGTACGCGTTGGACAGTCAGTAAAAGACACTTTAAAAGCTTGGTTGATCCCGCAACGGTTACGTGGGGCTTTGCGGCAAAAGCAGCATATTCACGTCAATGGGCAAGCGGTGTCCACTAACTATGTGTTTCAAGCAGAGGATCAACTGGAATTAATATTTGATGCGATAGATTTTCGGACCAGCGAATCGCATTATACCCCGAATGCCCAAGCAACGGTACCGATTATTTTTGAAAATGATGATTTCGTCGTGGTCGATAAGCCAGCCGGCATGAAAATGCATCCACATGCACCGCATGAAGCGGATACGCTGCTGAATTATTTGGCCGCAGACTTCCAAGCACGTCATCTCATGAGTGCGGGCCAACCGGCACGACCTTATATGGTGCATCGGATTGATCGTGATACATCGGGTGCCGTGATTGTGGCGAAAAATCCTGTGGTCGTGCCCATTCTCAATCGATTACTCGCGCAAAAAGCGATTAAACGAACGTATTTGGCTTGGGTGCAGGGTGCAGTTGCCAATCCAGCGGGTGAAATCACAACACCGATCGGCATTGATCCACACGATGAACGCCGACGGGTCATCAATGGCATCGCGGCCCAACCCGCTAGAACCTATTGGGCACTAAGCCATACTGTTTATCAAAATTCATTGCTACGGGTGCAATTGGATACTGGGCGGATGCACCAAATACGGGTTCATCTGGCAAGCATTGGTCATCCCATTATTGGGGATCCGCTTTATCAGCCAGAAACATCCGCGACGCGCATGCTGTTACATGCAGCAACTATCACTGTGCCATTACCTTTTGATGGTGGCACAACAACGATTAGCGGGGCCATCCCGACAGATTTCCCGAGACAATTAAGAACAATATAAAAAGCAGCGCATCAAGCGCTGCTTTTTATATTGTTGATTTAAGCGGCTGCGTCAACATCTTTGTTGAGGTAGTTAGCGGCAAAGGCTGCTAATACACCACCAAGCAAATCAGCGACAACATAGACCCAAACGTGACCAAGCGCGTTACCCTTCACAAAGATAACGGGTGACAAAGCACGTGCTGGGTTAAGGGCACCACCAGTAATTGGCAATGCGACAATAATGAAGGCTGCCAACAAGATACCAATCACAAGGGGTGCTGGTACGCTAGCTGACTTTGTGACAATCAAAATCACAAGGACGAATAAGAAAGTCAAAACTAATTCGAACATGAAGGCTGTCAAGGCTTGACCATTGGCAAAGTTTGTTTGTCCCAAACCAGCAATGTCAACGAATTGTTGCACAGTCATCTTTTGACCTGACAATGCTTGCGTCACAGTAGCTGACTTCAAGTAGGCTGAGATACCACCGTAAACGGCAAGTGAAGCAACCAAAGCCCCAAGCAATTGCGCAATGACATAACCAACAAATTCAAGCCATGAGAGACGCTTTTGAATGGCCATTGCTAATGAAACGGCTGGGTTAAAGTGGGCACCTGAAATTTGTGCAAAGGCATAAATACCACCAGTTAGTGCCAAGCCAAAGGCTAGGGCAATGGTGAGTGGTGATGGTGCTGTAGCAGCTGAATAAACAATGCTACCAGTTCCAACGGCCACTAGGATAAATGTGCCGAGGAATTCTGCGATGTACTTACGCATGTGTGGTTCTCCTTAATTTTAGATGAAAAATTATCAACACATTCTATTATACACTTTTAGATTAAATTACACTTAAATAAGGCCGTAAAATCAGCAAAGTATTAAATGTCAGCAGAGGTAGTAGTTTTTTATAACAGCCTGTGATAGAATATATTTTGTTGAAAGCGTTTACAATAACATAAAAAGCACTTACACCCTTGTAATGAGTATACAGAAAACCAACTGAAAACAGGTTGCGGTTATTCAAAATAAGTTCTGGCACAGTGTTGAACATAGAATGGAGAAAGCATTATGATGTCTTTCGTTGTCTTGGCCCTTGGAATTTTATTCCTTTTGTTACTCATTATTAAGTTTAAAATCAATACGTTTATTGCGTTGATTTTAACGGCGAGTGTTGTTGGCTTGGGATTGGGGATGAAACTCCAACAGATTCCCGTGTCAATTCAAAATGGGATTGGCTCATCTTTAGGTGAGTTGGCGATTGTTTTTGGATTTGGTGCTATTTTAGGCCGTTTGGTCGCTGATGCGGGTGGGGCTTATCGGATTGCCCATACGTTAATTGACAAATTTGGTAAGCAACGTGTCCAACTGGCCATCATGGTTGCGGCCTTTATTATTGGGATTGCGCTCTTCTTTGAAGTTGGGATGGTCTTGTTGATTCCCATCGTCTTTGCGATTGCGCTGGAAGCCGCCGTACCCTTGCTTTATCTTGGTATTCCCATGGCAGCAGCTTTGTCAGTCACCCATGGTTTCTTGCCACCGCATCCAGCCCCAACGGCGATTTCTGGTGCGTTGGGTGCCAACCCTGGAACGGTATTGGTTTATGGCTTAATTGTTGCGGTACCAGCGGCGATTATCGCTGGGCCCTTGTTTACTAAGTTGGCCCAAAAATTTGCGCCAGATGCCTTTGTGATTAAGCGACAATTGACTGCTTTTGGTAAAGAAAAGCAATTTGTATTGTCAGAAACACCCAGCTTTGGTATTTCTGTGTTGACATCATTGTTCCCGGTTTTGTTAATGGGAATCACAACAACGTACACAATTATTTACAATGATGGGCAACCTTTTAAAAACCCAACGGGGATGGCAGCATTTATCACCATGATTGGTAATCCGGTCGCAGCGATGATTATCTCTTTGGTGTTTGCGATGTGGGCAATGGGTTGGCATCAAGGGCGTAAAACACCAGATATGATGGCTACCGTTGAAGAAGCCATCAAATCCATTGCAATGTTACTTTTGATTATTGGTGGTGGCGCAGCCTTTAAACAGATTTTGATTGATGGCGGTATTTCTGGTCAAATTTCACAATTGTTTATCCATTCAGCTATCTCACCATTGCTGTTAGCTTGGATTATTACTGTGATTCTGCGTGTCGCGTTAGGCTCAGCAACGGTTGCTGCCTTGACCGCAGCTGGTTTAGTTCAGCCCTTGATGGTTGCCTCGCATGTGAACCCAGCCTTAATGGTTTTGGTGATTGGGGCAGGGTCATTAGCCGCTTCGCACGTGAATGATGCCGGCTTCTGGATGTTTAAAGAGTACTTTGATTTGAACGTGAAGCAAACACTCTTGATTTGGACAGTGTTGGAAACAATCATTGCCGTTGTGGGACTTGTGATGGTCTTGATTATGAGCCTATTTGTTTAAATTATATTGGCTAACTGGTCTTAAAGCAGGTGCTTTAAGGCTTTTTATGTGGCTAATAATGCTATAATGATGGCAAATAACAGCGATTGGAGGCTGGTGCATTGATTGACAAAAATAGGGACCAGCATTGTTTAGTAGACGGTGCGGCAACAGCATTTGTGGACGGTGTTTTACTGCCTGAATTAGAGCCGACTTTACGGCGGGCCATTCAACAAGACTTTCCTGAGCATCAGGGTGATGCGTTTATTTGTTTGGCCCATTTATTACCATATCGTTTGGCCCGCATTAATGCCATACGGTTGGCGGATCAACAGATGAATCGTCAGATGAAACACAAGCTGACCCATATTTTGACGGATAAAAATTTTAAAGTCATTAATGTTAAGAAGCACCAGCGCGAGACCTATACGTTTGGGCAGCGGGTGGCCGATAAGGTTGCAAAATTTGGTGGTAGTTGGGGCTTTATTATCATGGCGATTATCACCATGGTTGTCTGGATTGCGGTGAACGGCTGGCACGTGTTCCACGCAAATTTTGATCCCTATCCCTTTATTTTATTGAATCTCTTTTTGAGTATGACGGCGGCTTTACAAGCACCGTTAATTTTAATGAGTCAAAACCGGTCGTCAGATTATGACCGACTACATGCAGATAACGATTTTCATGTGAATTTGAAAACCGAAGAAGAAATGCGGGTGTTACATGCCAAGATTGATCGTTTAATTCAAACGGATTATCCAGATATGCTAGAAGTTCAGGCATTACAAACCAAAATGTTAGGTGAAATGCAACAACAACTCAGTGCCTTAAATGCGCAACAAAAAAACAGCAACCCATAGGGTTGCTGTTTTTTTAAGCTTTGAGCGTCATCGCGTTTAAAGCGACAATAACCGTTGATAGCGACATTAAAATCGCACCGATCATTGGGTTTAACATGATACCAAAGGTTGCCAGTGCCCCAGCAGCCAGTGGTAAGGCGATGATGTTATAACCAGCCCCCCACCAAAGGTTTTCAATTTGCTTGCGATCTGCGCGCTTAGCAAGCTTAAGAAAATCAATAATAGTTGGGAGTTGATTAGCAATTAAGACGGTGTCCGCCGCTGCTTGCGCCACTTGTGTTCCAGCGCCAATGGCAACTGACAGATCCGCTTGGGCTAACGCCGGCGCGTCGTTAATCCCATCACCAATCATCATAACCTGACCTTGTTTTTGATAATCTTTGACAAGGGCAATTTTTTCTTGTGGTGATACTTGGGCGTGGATTTCGGTAATACCCAGTTGATCCGCAACAGCTTGGGCCACTTGGGCATTATCACCGGTCACCAGAATTGGAATGAGATGTTGTGCCTTCAGATAGTTAATAAATGTTGGCGTAGTGGCCTTAATTTCATCACCTTGGGCGACGGCCGCCACGACGTGATCATGTTGGAGCAAATAAGAAATTGTGCCATCAGCAACCAACGGCGTGTAATGGATATGATGATCCTTCAAATACCGTTCTGAAACGAGTAGGTAATGTTTGTCATTCACCATCCCAGCAATACCGTAGCCCGCCATGTTTTCAACATCAGTGGCTGATAATACTGGTGCTTGTTGTTGCTTAGCATAGCTGACAATCCCTTGGGCTAGTGGATGCGTTGATTGGGCATCAAGCGCTGCCATGATGCCCAAGGCTTCTTTTTGATCAAAGTTATCGGTCACAACTTGCATAACTTTGAATTGACCGGTGGTTAACGTACCAGTTTTATCCATCAAGACATAAGTCAAGTGGTTAGCTGAACTCAGTGCTTTGTGGTTCTTAATTAAAATCCCTTGCGTGGCGGCAATGGCTTTAGTCCGTTGAATAACGAGTGGCACCGCTAAGCCAAGCGCGTGTGGGCAGGCAATGACTAATACAGTCACGGCAATATTAATGGCAAAGCCCAAACCGTGTAGTGGTGTCCAAATCATTAAGCTTAGACCAGCAATTAAGAGGGCGACCCAAAAGAGATAACTGGCCACTTGATCAGCAATCGTTTCAACACGTGACTTGGCACTTTGTGAGGCGGCTAATGTTGACTGGAGCTTACCAATAAATGATTGGGCGCCAACATGGGTCACTTTCACTAACAGGGTACCGTTACCGTTGATGGTGCCACCAACAACTGAGACGCCAGGCTTTTTATCAATTAAACGGCTTTCACCAGTCATGAGAGATTCATCGACTTGACTTTCGCCCGATAAAATAACCCCGTCGGCAGGGAAAGCTTCACCGGCTAAGACTTGCACGACCATGTCTGGCTTCAATGCTGAAACCGGCATGTCCATAAAGTGATCCCCGTGCTGCACGTGTGCGGTGTTGGGCAATAGGGCGCGCAACTTGGCAGTGGCATCACCAGCTTCCATCGTAGCCGCCATTTCAATGCGGTGACCCAACAACATAATGACGGTCAGGGTTGCAAATTCCCAGAAAAAGTCCATTACATGGGCCGTTGGCCAAAAAGTGTTGACCACTAAGGCATAAATCGAGTACCAAAATGTCACGAGCAGACTGAGACTCACCAAACTCATCATTGCTGGTCTTTTAGCTTTTAACTCGGCTTTAGCCCCAACAAAAAAGGGCTTTGTGCCGACAATATATAAGATCGTGGCTAAAATAGCCGTGACCCAAGTATCACCTGGGAATTGCAAGGTGAAGGGGAAAGTCATGCCCATCAGTGGTGTAATGATAATAATGGGTACCATCAACGCCAAAGACCACCAAAAGCGGCGGGCCATATCGGTCATATCCATATGCGCCATGCCAGGATCATCTGACATGTGCATATGATGATGCGCCATGGTCATCATGGGTCATCGCCATTTCATGGTGTTCGTGATGCATATTGTGACCAGACATCGCTGTATGGTCTTGATGTTGGTGATGTTCATGGTCGTGTTGATGTTCATGTTCATCTCTCATGGGGTGTCTTCTCCTCTTCTTGATGTGGTAAGCAATCACAAGCAATGTGGTCGGGTGCTTGGGTATATTTATCCTGTAAGACGGCCTGCAATCGCGTGATGTCGTCTTGAGACAGAGGCGTGGTGGCCAACACATCGGCCAAGGCGTGACCAACGCACATGGCGCACATGGCCTGGATGGTCCGCTGCAAAGTTGCCGTCATGGCCTCGTGTTCCGCAACCGTTGGCAGATACAAGCGGTCGCGACTGGCGCCATTATCGGTTAAATAACCTTTGGCTTGTAAGCGCGAAATGAGCGTTTTGATCGTCGAAGGCGACCAATCCGTTTTCTGTGCCATTATTCGAATGATTTGGCGGCTGGTCGCTTCTCCTAACGTCCAAATCACGCGCATAATTTCCCATTCACTTGTTGTCATTGTTTGTGTTTGTTTGATCATACTGTTAGTCTACAACTGTAAATTAAAAAATGCAAGGTTATTTTAAGCCTGCGTGGTATGATAGATAGTGATTAAAGAGGTTTAAAACATGGAAAATTGGTTGGTGAAACGCGCCCGGTTAACCCCAAACCGCGTGGCCGTTTCGGCTGGACAACAACACTTAACATTTCAAGAAGTGGCCCAAACGGCACAAAAAATCGCAGGTCAGATCGCCGCATTAGGGGATGACAATTCACGCGTGGCCGTGATCATGACCAATAGTCTACAAGGTTATTTGGTTATTATGGGCCTGCAACAATTGGGCAAAACCATTGTTTTTATTAATCGGCGCTTGTCTGTTGCTGAAATTAACTACCAATTGGCGGATGCCGGTGTCTCGTTATTATTGACCGATGACGCCTACACAGCTGAATTAGCCGTAGCCCAACAAGTTAAATTTTCGCAATTGCCAGCCGGCAAACCGGTGACACCAGTTGCTGAGTATCTTGACGAATTTGTGACGAGCGTGATGTACACGTCGGGCACGACGCGCCAGCCAAAAGGCGTGATGCAGACGTATTATAATCATTGGATGTCAGCGATGGGCAGTGCGCTTAATCTGGGGCTCACCAGTCAGGATGCTTGGTTGGCCGTGGTGCCAATTTTCCATATTAGTGGGTTTGCCATTTTGATGCGGAGTTTAATTTATGGGATGCGGGTAGTATTGGTTGAGAAATTTGATCCGCATCACATTAATGACTTACTGATTCATGATACAATTACCACAATGTCGGCCGTCCCCGTGATGCTTAAACAATTACTGGCGGATTTACCAGCTGGCGTGACGTACAATCCGCACTTTAGAACGCTACTGCTTGGTGGCGGGCCAACCGATGCGGCCACATTGCAACAAGCAGCGGCGCATCAACTTCCTATTATTCAATCCTATGGTATGACGGAAACGGCGTCACAAGTAGTGGCGTTGGATGCGGCCGATGCCCAAGTAAAATTAGGGTCAGTCGGGAAGCCGTTATTTCCCGTGTCGTTGAGTATTCGTGATGCAACGGGGAAACCAGTAGCGCCAGGCACGTCTGGGGCTGTTTGGCTCAAATCACCAACGCTAACTCCAGGCTATTTAAACCAACCTGAACTGTTGGCTAAAAATATGCAGGCAGGCTGGTTTAACACTGAGGATTTTGGGTATCTTGATGCTGACGGCTTTTTGTATATTCAAGGGCGCGAGGGCGATATGATTAGTTCTGGTGGGGAAAATATTTTCCCCGATGAAGTTGAAGCTGCCTATGCAACCATGCCAGACCTGCAGAAAATGGTTGTCGTGGGTGTGCCTGATGAAAAATGGGGGGCAGTGCCGGTCGCTGTTGTGATGGGAACGGACTTATCTGCGGCCGCAATGCGGCGTTTTGGTCGCGAACAGTTGGCCCATTATAAGGTGCCGCAACGTTTTTACCAAGCCAATACTTGGCATGTTACGGCGAGTGGCAAGGTACAACGACGTTTGTTCGCAGCGGAACTCGAGACATTAACAGCGTTACAATAAAAGAGGAGTAGGCGTGAGTAATACAGCTCGCGGATAAAAACTGATGACACAATCACCAAAAAATACTGATGTGCGGGCACTTTTTAATACGATTGCCCCTGAATACGACAAGATGAATAATATCATCTCACTCGGCACGCATAAGTTGTGGCGCCAAAAGGTGATGGCACGGATGACCTTTCCAGAAGGTGCCAACATTATTGATTTAGCGACTGGAACTGCTGACTGGGCGTTAGCTTTGGCGGAAAAAAGTGATTCAACTGCCCATGTGACAGGCCTTGATTTTAGTGAGGAAATGTTGGCCGTTGGGCAAAAGAAAGTCGACGTCAGCGATTATTTTGATAAAATCACGTTAGTGCAAGGGGATGCAATGGCCTTGCCGTTTGACGATGATACGTTTGATATTGTGACGATTGGCTTTGGTCTACGCAACTTGCCCGATCCAGTACTGGGTTTGCAGGAAATGTATCGTGTCCTTAAGCCAGGGGGGCAATTGGTGATTTTAGAAACGTCACAACCGGATAACCCATTGGTGAAGCCGTTCTGGCAATTGTATTTTGGACAAGTGATGCCAATGTTTGGGAAGTTATTTGCTAAAGGGAAGTATCAAGAGTATAAGTACCTGGATGAGACCACTGAACAGTTCATGGATTATCGCACGTTAGGGCAACGATTATTACAGGTGGGATTTGAAAAGGTGACGATTTCACGCTTCAACCTTGGCGCTGCTGCTGCGCATTATGCCGTGAAATAAGTATGAGCCGTGTGGGCTAGTTTTGTGACTAGTCTGCATGGCTTTTTTAGTTGTTGAGGGCTGTACGGATACGAGTCACTGCTTTTTATTACAAAAATAATTACACAATATTATTGATAATATTTTAAAAGAGCGTAAAATATTAACTGAAAATATGGCATATTATGGAAATTTATTGTTATTTATATGGGAAATTATTGCTATTTATGATGAATGATTACAATTTTGCGTGATATGTCACAAACTAAAAACAGAAAAATGTATCGAGAGTTGAGGGTAAAACTATGAAGAACTTAGTGACTAAAATCGCTTTACCTGGCGCAATCCTAGCATTTGCTATGGTTTTGTTTGGGGGAACAGCGTACGCTTATGAAAATTTTAAGCTGTGGCAAAATTCCACAGGAAAGCAGCATAGGAGTGAGATTCAGAACAGTATTGACGAGTTAGCAAGACGAATAAAAGTGTTGAAAGAACAAAGAGCTAGCCTTGAGAATGTTTTACAAGAGAAATTACAAACTTCTGATGTGGTTCAAGTCAAGCAAAAAATTGAAGCAAAAGATAGCGAGATTCAACGACTGAATGATGAGCTTAAAAGTAAGGGAAAAATGATTGACATATCAACGGCAGAGAACGACCACAATGCAGAAATAAATGCGGCAGAGACTGCTCTTATACTAAAAAAATGGACTATTTTTATTCAGTCCGTAAAATGAAAGTATAGGAGTATTTTTATGTCAATTCGTTATTCACAAGATTTCAAAGATTCACTGGTTAAACTTCACCAAGAAGGCCGTTCACTCAAATCATTAGCAGAAGAATTTGGACCATCAAAAGATTCTATTGCTATTTGGGTTAAACAAGCTACCCCAATCATGATCAAGGGTCAGTCAAAGACTTTAAAAGACGTTAAGCAACTAGAGAAGCGCCTCGCTATTTTGGAGGAAGAAAACGAAATTTTATCACGCATAGCCTGACAGGCATTGAGCGGCCATCTTACTAGCCAAAAAATAGTCCGTAATGTGGGATTGCCGCTAGTTAATCAATTTTTAGCACAAGGCTACGCGCTTGTGCGTATTTTAAGTGCACTTAAAATCAAACCTAGTACCTATTACAACTGGCGCCATTGGCAGCCCAGTCGACAAGAAAAGCGTAGAGAATCCCTAAAACCTTATATTTTAGACGTTTGGAAAACCTTTAAATTTTATGGCTATCGTCGTATTGCTGCTTATAGTCAACTAAACAATGACTGTCCAAAAATATCTGAATATATGACACTCAAATTAATGCGTGAATTAGGGATTAGATCACGCATGCAAAAACGTTATCGCAAACCCAAAACTGTTGTGACGGTTGATCAAAAACCCAATCTGATTAGACATTTGCATGATTTAAGCGGTGTTTGGCAAACAGATATCACTTATATTCAGTTGACTAATCACAGATGGGTCTATTTAGCGACCGTTTTGGATCCTGAGAAGAGAAAAGTATTGGGCTCTAAAATTGGCGATACAATGACAGCCGAGCTAGCCACAAGTGCCTTACAGATGGCGTTAGATAAGCATCGAAAGCCACTCATTATTCATTCAGATATGGGGTCACAATACACGAGTGCTGAGTTTAATATTAAATGTCAAAATTATGGCTTGAAACATTCTTATTCACTCAAAGGCCATCCGTACGATAATGGCCGTATGGAAGCGTTTCATTCAATATTGAAGCGTGAAGAGGTTTATTTGAAGGCATACCAAACATTAACTGAAGTCCAAGCAGCCATTGGTTGGTATATCAATTTTTATAATAGTAATCGTATCTCAAATGTTGCTTAATTAACTGAATAAAAATAGTCCAATTTATTGACTTCTGAGCACGACTGCGTGCCACTATAAGATAATGGCTAAATTACTATTATTTTAATTTAAAGAGACTGAGCTACTAGCTCAGTCTCTTTTTGTTCATCTAGGTGTTAAACTAGCATACTTT
The DNA here is from genome assembly GCF_001998805.1 of Leuconostoc garlicum. Classification (NCBI taxonomy): domain Bacteria; kingdom Bacillati; phylum Bacillota; class Bacilli; order Lactobacillales; family Lactobacillaceae; genus Leuconostoc; species Leuconostoc garlicum. The sequence goes on from NZ_CP016329.1 coordinate 561,318, forward strand.
GATAATCGTTTAGAAAAATAATACAATCAATATGAGAGTATATTTTGCAAAAGAAAAAGCACATGATTTAAACCATGTGCTTTCTAATATAAGTTAATTCTGTACTGCTCCACCTGGATTCGAACCAGGGACCTGCGCATTAACAGTGCGTTATTCTACCGCTGAACTATGGAGCAATTTGTTGTTTACTCAACTATTTAAGTATAACAACATGAGAATTAATTGTCAACAACTAAATTTTATCAAGTTGAATTTTAATGTTATCCAACGTTTCCAAAAGTTGAGCGGTGGGAATTGTCAACGGTGGTAGCAGGCGTAATGTATTGTGGCCAGCAGATAAAACAATGATGTGATCTTGCAAAAGATCAGCAACGACTTGGTCGACGGGTATAGTGAGTGACATACCAGCCATCATGCCCAAACCGCGGACGTCATCAACAACGCTCAATGCTTTAAGTTCAGCTAACTTATCCCAAAATAAAGCGATTTTCTCTGGCAATGTTGGGAGTACTTCATCTAAGACAGTCAGGGTCGCTTGTGCAGCGGACATGACTAAGGGATTGCCGCCAAAAGTGGAACCGTGGGTACCATAGGCCAAGGCTTCGGCATAGTCGTTTTTCGCTAACATGGCACCGACCGGAATACCGTTAGCCAACCCTTTGGCGGTGGTAAAAATATCTGGCGTGAAACCATATTGTTCAAAAGCAAATCTTGTGCCAGTCCGGCCCATGCCTGTCTGGACTTCATCAACCAGTAACAAAATGCCATTTGTTTTCGCCAAATTAACTAACTCAGCGACAAAGGCTGGATCAGCGGGGAAAACACCACCTTCACCTTGAACGAGTTCTAACATAATGGCCGCCGTATCGTCGGTGATCAGTGCTTTGACGCTGGTAATATCGTTGAATTTCGCGTAAGTAAAGCCGGTCAGCATGGGTAGGCCAGCATGAATACTGTCCTGTCCGGTGGCTGACATCGCCGCATAGGTACGACCGTGAAACGAGTTGGTAAACGAGATAATCGTTGATTTACCGGTTACCAGACGTGCGAGTTTAATCGCCGCTTCATTGGCTTCGGCACCAGAATTGGCAAAATAAGTCGTGTAATCATTGCCACCGAGTTGTTGGGCAACGGCCTCTTGCAAAGGATTTTGGTATAAATTGGGCAGATGCCACATTTTCTCAGCCTGCTGGGTCAGCGCGGCCACGACTTTGGGGTGGGTTGCGCCGATGTTGTAGACACCGATCCCACTGGTTAAGTCACTATAGGCTTGGCCTTGGTCGTCAAACCAAGTCGCATTTTGCGCTTGGGTAAAAGTCACGGGTGCACGGTGATAATTAGGAAAGAGGGTCATAAGGTACTCCTTGTTAAAGTGTGACGACCGTGCCCGGTTGGGTGACGGTGTTGGTGATATGGACATGATGGACGCCGCGTTTGACTGCGCTTAAGGCACTGTTGATTTTTGGAAGCATACCACCAGTGACGAGGTGATCAGCGGTTAATTGTTGCGCTGTTTTTGGGGTAAGTACTTGTAATAAGCAACCACTGACTTTCACCCCGGCAACGTCAGTGAGTAAATACAGCGCATCAGCGTGGAGTTGTTTAGCAATGGCGGTGGCTGCGTGGTCAGCGTTGACATTTAACCACTGGCCGTCATTGGTCATGGCAAGGGGGGGCAATAATTGGGATTAAATTTTGCTGCCAAAGTTGTTGGATGAGCTGGGTGTTGACCTGGTGAATAACGCCCACATAGCCATAAAGTGCCTGATCCAACACATGGCCGGTTAATAGCTGATTGCTACCGGCATTAAGCCCGATGGCCGCGATGCCGTGTTGCCGAAAGGCTTCGGTTAGCGCTGGTTGCACTTGGCCGAGAAGCGCCATTTGTGTGATATGAAGGCCTTGCGCGGTGGTGACTCGAATACCGTTAAACTTTTGCACCGGTTCATTGAATTGCGTCATCAAATGAGAAATCTGATCGCCACCGCCATGGACAATGGCCACTTGAATATGTTGTTTTTGCCATTGTTTAATCGTGTCAAAAAACGCAGGGGTGAGCTGTTGGGCGGCATTACCGCCAATTTTAATGATGTATTTTTGGGTCATCGCTTCGCTCCTTGGTGTGACTTACGTGGTGTAGAGGGCGTTAATTTTCACATAGTCATAAGTCAAATCTGAGCCCCAGGCTTGACCGGTGGCCGCCCCATTGTTGAGGTCGATTTGAATCGTGATGTGCGGGTCTTCTAGTGAATTTGCCAGTGCTGTCTGGTTAAAGGCAACAGGGGCGCCAGCTTGCATGACTGGGTAGTCATTAATGCTGATGGCAATGGTATCTGGGGAAATAGCCGTTTCGGCAGCGCCAATGGCGGCAATAATCCGACCCCAATTGGGGTCTTTGCCAAACATGGCGGTTTTGACCAATGATGAGCCGACGACTTTTTTGGCAATGAGTCGGGCGGCAGTCGCTGATTGGGCGTGTGAAACCGTGACGGTGATGAGTTTCGTTGCCCCTTCGCCATCGTTGGCAATCGCAATGGCGAGCGTCGTAGTCACGTGATGCAACATCGCCTTAAACTGTTCGTAGGCCGCGTCGTCTTGGGCAATTAGCGGATTGCCAGCTTGACCATTGGCCATGACTAAAACCATGTCGTTGGTGCTGGTATCGCCATCAATGGTGATTTGATTAAAACTCGTCTCGACATCTTCTGACAAGGCTTGTTGCAATAGCGAACTGGTAATATTAGCATCCGTGGTGATAAACCCAAGCATGGTAGCCATGTTGGGATGAATCATCCCCGAACCTTTTGCAACCCCACTCATCGTGATGAGCTTGCCTGCAATGGTGCCTTGAATCGTCACGGCCTTCTCGTTGGTATCGGTGGTCATAATGGCGTGGGCAAACCCTTGGGGGTCACCGTCATGCTGAAGTTGGTGGATACCTGCAGTCACGGTATCAATGGGAAGTATTTGCCCGATAACACCAGTTGATGCAACTCCCACCAAGTTTGGCGCAATACCCAACTTGTCCGCGGTCGTTGTTTGCATCATTTTGGCGTGCGTCAAACCAATTTGCCTAGTTACCGCATTGGCATTACCAGAATTGACGATGATCGCTTGTAGTTGGCCGTTTTGAATGGTTTGTTTGGTCACTTGGACGGGGGCGGCTTGGACTTGGTTGGTTGTAAACACGCCGGCCACCGCAGCGGGCACGTCGCTGATCAGCCAGCCCAAATCTTTAGCTTTGTGTTTTAAACCAACATGTTGCCCGTCGGCGTGAAAGCCTTTTGGCGCGGCAATGCTGGGATGAGATAAGGTTGTGAATGGTGCGGTCAGTGTTTGAGGCATGTTTTTTCCTCGCTGTTGGGTTAGGCGTATTGGGCAATCAAATTTAAGCCAGTCGTTTCCTCAAAATGGTACAGATGATTCATATTTTGAATGGCTTGGCCGGCCGCGCCTTTAATCATGTTATCTATCACGCTGACAATCGTGAGATAGTGGGTGATGGGATTATAGGTAAGACCAATATCGGTGAAATTCGTACCAACGACTTGTTTGATGTCAGGGAAGGTGTCCAATGGCATCAAGCGGACGAACGGCTTGTCCGCGTAGGTCTGGTGATAAAGGGCGTCAATAGCTTTGGGTGTGAGGGGTTGTTTTAATTTCACATACGCACTGACGAAAATGCCACGGTTAATCGGCAGCAGTGAGGTGGTGAATTGAATATGCGCGAGACTGGGTTGCCAGCGTTATAACTGTTGCATGATTTCTGGTAAATGTTGGTGTTGGTTGGGTTTGTACATCATCATATTTTCATTGACGGTGACGAAATGGCTTGCCGTTGTGAGTGATTTACCAGCACCGGAGAGACCACTTTTGGCATCGATGACGATACTGTCCGTATCAAGTAACTGTGCTTGGGCCAGTGGTGCTAAAGCCAATAGGGTGGCGGTAGCGTAGCAGCCGGGGTTCGCAATATAAGATTTATCATTCGTGTAAAAGTCGGCTAGACTGTAACTGGCTTGGTCCAACAATGCTTGTGGTGCGGCGGGTTGATGGTACCATTGCGCATAGTCTTTGGCGTTCAGACGAAAGTCGCCAGACAAGTCAATGACTGGAAAGTGTTGCGCAATAAATGGCGCAGCGAGCGTTTTGGTGACGCCACTCGATGTCGCGAAGAAAACTAAATCGGCGTTTTGCATAATATGCACTGGGTCAACGGGTGTTGGTGTTATTTTATACAGTGACTGCAAATGAGGGAAAGTTTGGTCAAGCGTTTCCTGGGTCGCAGTTGTTTGATGAACTGAGACGACCTGCACGTATGGATGAGCGTGAAGTAAGCGTAGTAATTCCATTCCGGCATAGCCGGTGACGCCAACGATGGCCACTTTAATTTGAGTTGCTGTCATACTATTTCCTCCCGAGTCGTTGCTTTAAATCATAAAGCGTCATGAATTTAAATACAACAAATATGCAATCAAGCGGTGAATAATCCTAATTTAGTGCATAAAAAAACACCTCAATGAGGTGTTAAGCGCGGGCGGGTAGTTCTACAATTGCCATATCCAATACGTGGCCTTGGCTTTTGGTGCGAAGCTCGTTTAAGAAGAAGCCGTCTTGGAGATCCAGTTGTGTATCCAGGGCAAAGATGGTCAGCGTGTAGTTGTGCGTTGTATCTGGTGGCATGGGGCCGATGTAGGCTTGGTTGATCGCTGGATTGGCCGGTTGTTGGCATTTTTGGACAAAATGCCACGTTGAGTTCGTGCCCGAAACAGCCTGACCCGTTGCGCGCAAGTCTTCCGGCACATTGCCAACAGGGACATTGGCGGCTAACCAATGAATCCAAGGAAAACCACCAACGGGGATGGCGTCATAGTCAATCAGACTGATTGACAGTGATTGTGTGCCGTCAGGGATATCCGTGATGGTGATGGGAAAGTTTGTGGTCGGCATGTCTTGTGTTCGATATTTTGCCGGCGCAAACTTGGCATACTTATCGGGAATGAGACCATTTTCGAGTGGTACAGTGAGCTGCATGTTATTCTCCAATTAAATTTTTCTTGGCTTGGGCCAAACGGGCGCGAACGGCGACGGACATGTGCCGGTTATAGCGACGGACCGTGCTGACGGCATCAATGACAGCCGCTGTGCGTGCATCAAGGTCGCTGATATTAGCGATGTCAGCGCGTGTTTTGGCTTCAAATCGTTCAATAAAGGCCAGTTGAAGTGCCGGTTCATTAGCTCGTAGAGTTTCCGCAGCTGCGTGTTTGCCAGCGTCAGTTAGGGCTTGCACAGCGGCCTGATAACCTTCAAAAAAATCACCTGGATCAGTGGTATTTTCCCAAGTAATCGGCGTGTCGTCGGTGACTGGGGCGGGTTCGGGTGTCGCATTAGTGGCTTTCTTTTTAAAGAAATCAAATAAAGACATGAGGCCAACCTTTCGTGATAAATTGCTTATCTTTATTGTACCGAACATCTGTTTTATTTGGTACAATAAATTTAACATTTAAACCTGGGGAAAATTATGGCAGCACGGAAAACAGTATTTAACGATAAACAGCGTATTTTGAGGCTCTATTCGGCTTTAATTAGTCATCGGGCCTTGTCGATTGAAGAAATCGAAGACATGTTTTTTATTGGCCGCAAGACTGTGCAACGGGATATCTCTGAAATTCGTGATTTTTTGCATGACCTGCAAATTGGGGAACCGATTCAATCCGAAATTGTCTATGATCGTAACTCACGTAAGTATAAATTAACCGAAATGGATAATTTGTTCCGTGTCTTCGATAAAATTAATCAAATTGATGAAAGCGATCCGATCGATTAAGTGCCTGAGTTAGCCGAAATGAGGTGGTCAAATGTCAAAGTACCACGTAAAAAGGATTGTGCTTGTGACGGTCATATTGGGATTATTGACCAGTGTGGGTTTGTGGTTTGCAATGCAACAGCGTGCCCGACCCGCTTCCCGTCAAACCATTATTTTATTGCATGGTTATGGGAGTAGCGCACGGGAAACGACGGCGTTGGCGATCGCGATTCAGACGCAAACGCATTTGAAGCGGCGCCAACAAGTCAACGTGTCACCGCAAGGCATGGTGAAATTGTCGGGAACGACTCACCAACTACAACAAGGTGGCATTTATCAATTGAATTTTACCGATAAACAAACAACTGCTCAGCAAGCGAGTGCCGCCCTCGCGCGCTTGTTACAGACGTTCAAAGCGCGCCATGTCAATCAAGTCGTCCTAGTTGGGCACTCGATGGGGGCGACTGCTGCGTTGCGCGTGCTATTATCACACCCAATCCAAGATACGACGTATCCAACTGTTACGCATCTGGTCACCATTGCCGCACCGTTTAATTCTGGGTTGGGATCAGGTGGTTTTGACCGTGCGTTTGATCGCAATACGATTGATTCAGCGACAAAACGCCCACGGTTGCAAGATGCGAGTTATCGTTACTTTGATCAACATCGGGCTAATATGCCTGAACAGACAAAAATATTAAATGTGATGGGTAATATTGGGGATGGCAGTGATGGCGTCGTGACGAATTTTAGTTCGGCAGCGTTAAAATTTTGGCTGAAAAAAGGGCAAGTATATCAGTCTGTGACCATTAGCGGGCCAAAAACCCAACATAGTCAGGTGCGAGATAATCCTGCCGTGACCCAACAAGTTGCGCAATTTATAATGGACTAAGGGCATCAAAAAACACCGGTGAACCGGTGTTTTTTTTATTTATTCGTCATTTGGTCGAAGTCGTCCACCATATCTTTTGGTCCGACAACTGAGAGAATATCGAGGTGATGCACTCGATAACTGGCTTCTGGTGCCACAATGACTTCCCCATCGTGGCGCACAGCAATAACGTTTAAGCCGAACTTTTTGCGAATTTTCAATTCAGAAAGGGTCTTGCCAGCAAAGGCTGGATTCACAATTTGGACTTCGGCCATTGAATAATCATCTGATAGTTCAATGAAGTTTAACATGTTAGGCGCGAGTAACTTACGGCCAATTCGTTCACCCATTTCACGTTCGGGTTGAACAACAAAATCAGCCCCGATTTTCGTTAATACCCGTAAATGGGTCCGATTTTCAGCCTTGGCAATCACGTTTTTAGCCCCAAGATCTTTGGCGTTGATGGTGGCTAAGATACTAGCCTGCATATTATGACCAATGGCGATAATCACGTGGTCAAAACTGGCAATGTCTAATTTGCGCAAGACATCATCTTCTTGGGCGTCAGCGATGACGACTTGAGTGGCGATGTCGCGATAATCGTTAACATGTTCTTCGTTAATATCAATGCCAAGCACATCTTGGCCATTGGCCACTAACGTTTCCAGTAAGGCACCGCCAAAGCGGCCCAGACCAATAATAGCATAGGTTTGACGCATTTTTTTATCCTTTCAAATAAATATTAACCGATAATGACGGATTCTTCAGGGTAGCGATAAGGGGCGTGCTCGGTGTGCACATTGAGTACAGAGAACATCACCGTATAGACGCCGACACGACCAATAAACATCGTGAGCATGATGACACATTGGCCAAAGTCCGTGAGGTGCGGTGTGAGGCCAAGGGATAATCCGGCAGTGGCAAACGCGCTGACCACTTCAAAGACGATATATTCAAGACCAAAGTGGGCGTCGGTCCCTTGTGTGAGGAGGAGCAAAAATGATAGACCAGCCAGGAATATCATTGAAACAAAAACAAGAAGTAGTGCACGGGTAATGTTTTCATCAGTAAGACGGCGATGTGCAAAGGTCACATCTTGTTTACCGCGCAACGCAGCGTGTGTTTTGAGCAATAAAACACCTAAAGTGGTTGTTTTTAACCCACCCGCAGTAGAACCGGGGGTACCGCCAACATACATTAAGATCATCGTGACTAAGATTGTGGCTTGTGACATATCGGTAAAGCTGAATTGAGAAAAGCCAGCTGTGCGATAAGAAATTGACATAAAAAGCGTATTGAAGGCGCGGTTGAGTGGTGACAGGGTGTGGGCGATAGCTAAATTACTTTGCGTAATTTCATATAAAAGCCAACCACCAACAATCAGGGCACCAGTCATAACTAAGGCGAGTTTTGAATGGAGACTTAATTTTTTAGTCCGTGGATACAACAAAACATCTCGCCAAACCAAAAATCCTAGCGAGCCGGCCACAATTAAGGCGGCAAAAATGAACATCACCCAAGGCTGACTTGTATACGCCACCCCGTTACCAGGTAGCGTCGTGAACCCCGCATTTCCAAAGGCCGAAATGGCATGGAAGAGGGCAAAGAAACTCCCTTTTTTGAAACCGAAATCATTGATAAAGAATGGCGCCAGGCAGAGTGCCCCGACAATTTGAATGATAATGGACAACTTGATGACGTAACCAAAAACGGCGCGGGTATCGTACAGATTTTCAAGACTATAAACTTCTTGAATCATCATCCGGTTACGTAAGTCCATCTGTCGCTTGGTTGCTGTGAACAATAGCACAGAAAAAGACATAAACCCTAACGCACCAACTTCAATCAAGCACATAATGACAATCTGGCCAAAGAGTGTCCAGTGCGTGGCCGTATCAACCACTGTGAGTCCCGTCACCGACGCAGCTGATGTCGAGGTAAATAGGGCATTGAGAAAACTATGCCGCATATTGCCATAATGACTAATGGGCAGCATCAACAACAGTGCGCCGACTGTGATGACGGATAGAAAGCCAAGTGTCAGCCGTTGGGGCATCGAAAAACGTGACCAGAATGTCCGTTGAAGCGATTGATTATGAAATTTTTTCATTTCCGCCGCAGTGGGGAGTTCAATTTTTCGTGACATGCCTCTATTATAGCGTAATTTTGAGGCGGCGGAACAAAAGCAATACGGATTTTTAAAACGTTTAACAGCGGTGTGTATAGTAAATCAATTGAAATAATTGCACGATAGCAAACATGGTATAATATTATTTGAAGAATTTTCCACGAACAGCATTTGTCCGTGGAATTTTTTGAAAATATATCAGAAAGTGGAAACGCGGTTGATAATGTGCAAATACTGCCATTTCCCGCGCGCTGAGAAAATAAATGACCGAATCATTACCAGTCATTGAGATGCGTCACATCGTCAAAAAATTTGGTGATTTCGCAGCCAATGATGACATTAATTTAAAAGTCCAACAAGGTGAAATTCACGCGTTACTTGGTGAGAACGGTGCAGGGAAATCAACTCTGATGAATATTCTCACGGGCTTGTTGCAACCAACGTCAGGGGAAATCTTGATTAATGGTAATCAAGTTACCGTTGATTCACCCTCAAAGGCAGCTGCTTTGGGTATTGGCATGGTGCATCAGCACTTTATGCTCATTGACGCGTTTACCGTAACTGAAAATATCATTTTGGGGTCTGAAGTGACGAAAGGTTTGTCACTTGACACCAAGTCAGCAGCCAAAAAGATTCAGGCATTGTCTGAACAATACGGATTGCAAGTTGATCCTTATGCGAAGGTTTCTGATATTTCCGTGGGGCAGCAACAACGTGTTGAAATTTTGAAGACGCTCTATCGTGGGGCGGATATTTTGATTTTTGATGAACCAACAGCGGTTTTGACCCCACAAGAAATCGAAGAATTAATTGCTATTTTGCATAACTTGGCCAAAGAGGGGAAGTCAATTATTTTGATTACCCACAAGTTAGATGAAATTCGGGCAGCCGCTGACACGGTGACGGTTATTCGTGCCGGTAAGTCAATTGATACTTTCCCAGTAGCCGGTGTGTCATCACAAGAATTAGCTGATTTGATGGTTGGCCGTGAAGTGAGCTTTAAGACTGATAAGATTGATGCGACACCTGGTGAAACAGTGTTGCACCTTGATAAGCTTGAAATACATGATGCACGTGGTGTGGCTGCTGTGAAAGACTTTTCACTGGATGTTAAAGCTGGTGAAATTGTCGGTATTGCCGGCATTGATGGCAATGGACAAACAGAATTAATCCAAGGGATTACTGGCTTGACCAAAGTACAGTCAGGTCAGGTGGTCTTGCAAGGACAAGACATTACCAATAAGAAGCCACGCCAAATCACAGAAGCTGGTGTGGGGCATATTCCTGAAGATCGTCTCCGGTTTGGGATGGAAGTTGATATGACATTGTCAGAAAACTTGGCATTGCAAACGTACTATAAGGCGCCTTTGTCGCAACATGGTGTGTTACAAGCTGATGCAATGGACAAGTTGGCCAACGAGTTGGTCAAGGAATTTGACGTGCGTTCAGCTGGTATTCATGTTTTGGCTGGGTCGATGTCTGGTGGTAACCAACAAAAAGCCGTCATTGCCCGTGAATTAAATCGTGATAACGAATTAGTCATTGCGGCACAACCAACACGTGGGCTTGACGTCGGAGCGATTGAATATATTCATCAACGTTTGATTGACCAACGTAATGACGGTAAAGCAGTGCTGGTCGTCAGCTTTGAATTAGATGAAATTTTGAATTTGTCTGATCGTATTGCCGTGATTAATGCGGGTAAAGTTGTCGGAATTGTTGATGCAAAAGATACAAATAAACAAGAATTAGGATTGCTGATGACAGGGATGAGTCTAGCCGACGCCCGTGCAGCGCTTAAAGAAGAGGTACACGCCTAATGGCAGCACAAAAAAATTCATTTTCTGTGGCCTTATTCTCAGTCCTTTTTGGGTTGATTATTGGGGCCGTTATTATGCTGGTTTTCGGGTATAATCCGATTTCTGGTTATGTGGCGTTACTGGGTTCAGCCTTTGGTTCAATGCAAGACATCGGTGGTGTCTTGACTCAAATGACGCCATTGATTTTAACAGCGCTTGGTTTTGCTGTGGCGCAAACAGCTGGATTCTTTAACATTGGGTTATCTGGTCAAGCCTTAGCCGGCTGGGTCGGTTCAGTCTGGTATGCGTTGAGTTTTCCAGATATGCCAGCTTATCTGATGATGCCAAGCTCTATCTTGCTTGGCGTTGGGTTAGGGGCGATCGCGGGCGCTATTCCGGGTTGGTTACGCGCCCAGTTTGGTGCCAGTGAAGTGATCGTGACCATCATGATGAACTATATTTTGTTGTTCTTAGGGAATAACATTTTGCAAAATACGATGTCAAAGAGCATTAAAGAATCAGCCGAAACAACCAAGCAAGTCGGTGCCAATGCGTCATTGCAAATGAAGTGGTTGACTGATTTGACGCAAGGCTCAAGTATTTCAGCGGGTATTTTCATTGCTCTGATCATGATTGTTGTGATCTGGTTTGTGATGACTAAGACGACACTTGGGTTTGAAATTCGTGCCGTTGGTTTGAATGCGGATGCGGCAAAGTACGCGGGGATGTCAGACAAGCGTAATGCCGTGATTGCTATGGCCATTTCTGGTGGTTTAGCCGGTTTAGCTGGGACCATTGAAGGTCTTGGAAATTATTTGAACTTCTTTACGCAAAATGGTTCGCCAGCCATTGGTTTTGATGGGATGGCAGTTGCGTTGCTTGGTAGTGGCTCATACCTTGGTATCTTAGCATCAGCCGCAATCTTCTCAGTGTTGAAGATTGGTGGTCTAGGCATGCCAATGTCATCCGGTGTACCATTTGAATTGGTTGATATTGTGACAGCGTCAATTATCTTCTTCGTTGGGGCAAAGTATTTGATTCAATTGATTCAAAAGCGTGTCCATGAAATGGACGAAAAGGCAGCTGAAGCAGCTGCAATTAAGAAGGCAGCCAAAGCCGAGTCGGTTGCCGGTAAAAATCAGAAAGGCGGTGAATAAAGATGTCATTAATGGCGATGTTATCACTCGTAATTTCTAGTACATTAGTTTACTCAACGCCGTTGATTTTCACGTCAATTGGTGGCACGTTCTCAGAACGTGGCGGCGTCGTCAACGTTGGTTTGGAAGGGATTATGGGCATGGGCGCGTTTGCGGCGGTTGTCTTTAACCTGACTTTTGCTAGCACTTTAGGTTCAGCCACACCTTGGTTTGGCTTGCTTGCCGGGGCTGTGGTTGGTTTGCTCTTCTCTTTGTTACATGGTGTGGCCACAATCACATTGCGTGCGGACCACATTATTTCGGGTACTGTGATTAACTTGATGGCCCCAGCCTTGGGTGTCTTCTTAATTAAAGTTCTTTATGGTAAGGGACAAACTGTACCAATTTCACAAGACTTTGGTTATACATCAATTCCAGTTTTGTCACACATTCCGATTCTTGGGGACCTCTTCTTTGCCAAGACTTCTGGGCCAGCTTGGCTAGCAATCGTGGTGGCAGTGCTATCTTGGTACGTGATTTTCAAGACGAAGTTTGGTTTGCGTTTGCGTTCAGTTGGTGAAAATCCGCAAGCAGCTGATACATTAGGCTTGAATGTGGCCCGTTTGCGCTATTCAGGCGTGATGCTTTCAGGCTTGCTTGGTGGCGTTGGTGGTGCCGTGGTGGCACAATCAATTTCATTGAACTATTCAGCCAGCACCATTGTGGGTCAGGGATTCATGGCGATGGCAGCGATGATCTTTGGTCGTTGGAATCCAATTGGCGCATTGGGCGCTTCGCTCTTCTTTGGTTTGTCACAATCACTTGCCGTGGTTGGGGCACAATTGCCAGGTTTGAAGAACGTCCCATCAATTTGGCTACAAATCGCACCGTACGTCTTGACGATTATCGTGCTTGTCTTCTTCTTTGGTAAGACACGTGCGCCAAAGGCAGATGGTGTCAACTATATTAAGGCAGCTTAAATAAGCTGACTGGTAAAAATCCTAGCTGGATCCAGCTAGGATTTTTTTTGCCTGAAAATAAGGTTATATACTGCCGAAGGTGAGCGATAAGATTTTAATTTATAATCATTTTTTGTTGTTATATCGCTGTCCTGTTACAATAGACAGAGACATAAATTTTCTAATGAAGCGTGATGGGCGCATCAACATGGCAGAAATACGAGAGAGTTAAGAGGTAATTAAAATGCTTGTGATCATGAACATACTCAGTATTCCCATATTTATTGGGATTGCGTATTTGTTTTCAAACGATAAAAAAAATATCCAATGGCGATCAGTAGTGACGGTGTTAGCCATTGAATTAATATTAGCGTGGTTTTTCACGCAATTTAAAATGGGTCAAATTGCCGTTCAGGGTGCAGCTGACGGCTTTAACTGGTTAGTTTCCGTGGCCGCAGAGGGAACAGCTTTTGCTTTGCCGGATTGGTTGACAGCTAATAATGGTGGCCCTAACTTTGTGACGTCGGCCTTATTACCAATTTTATTGGTTGTGCCATTATTTGATATTTTGACTTATATTGGTTTTTTGCCATGGTTGATTAAATGGATTGGTAAGGGGTTGGCCTTGATTACAGGACAGCCTAAGTTTGAAGCCTTTTTCTCCATTGAAATGATGTTTTTGGGGAACACGGAAGTCTTGGCCGTATCAAAAACGCAGCTTGATCAGATGTCAGCCCGCCGTAACTTTACGTTGGCTATGATGTCGATGAGCTGTGTGACCTCAGCGATTATTGGTTCTTACACGCAAATGGTGCCAGGTAAGTATGTGTTAACAGCGATTCCGTTAAATATCTTGGGGGCAATCATTATTTCCGCCATCTTGAATCCAACCAAAGTGGCACCCGAAGATGACGTGATTGTTGGTGTTGCTGGTGGCGACAATAAAAAAGCGCCCTTCTTCTCATTTCTAGGTGATTCGATTCTTGGGGCAGGTAAGCTAATCTTGATTATCACTGCAACAGTTATTGCCTTTGTCTCACTGGCTGCCATGATCGACCAGTTATTGAGTTTAACTGGCCTACGCTGGTTAACATTAGAAAATATGTTTGGTGTCGTCATGTTTCCGTTTGCATGGCTCCTGGGCTTTAATGCCCACGAAGCCTTTCAAATTGCCCAGTTCATGGGCACGAAATTAGTGACCAATGAATTTGTGGTGATGGGTGAAGTGTCTAAGAACATCATGGCGCAAAAAGGGCTATTTGCCAATGAGCATGCGCGAATTGTCTTGACTGTGTTCTTGACGAGTTTTGCCAACTTTGGCACATTGGGGATGATTATTGGCGCCTTTAAAGGATTGGTCAGTCAGGAAAAGAATGATTATCTTAGCGCACGCGTTCCTTATATGTTGCTTGCGGGTATTTTGGTTTCACTGGTTTCAGCGGCAGCCGCTGGGTTGTTTGTTTGGTCATAAGGCAAAAAAAGCGCAGCAATGCGCTTTTTTTATAGATAGGCCGCTGTTTTTTCGGCGATGGCAGCGGCAGATTGCTTGAGGCTGGCCTGTTCGACAGCCGTAAGCGCTAAAGAAAAATCCCCGACAATACCGCCACGACCAATAATAGCGGGTGTCGAGATATAGCTGTCAAATTGGTGGTCGTAATGGGACACAATCGCTTCTTGGCGGGCATCTGACAGCACAAGTTGGGCTAATGCCACAGCAGCATGGGCAATGGCGAAGTTGGTATATTTTTTACCAGCAAAGACAGTAAAGCCACCATCGCGCGCATCAGCGGCAATTTGATTCAAATCAAGCTGGTAGGTAGCGGCCAGTTCAGTTGCGGTTTGGCCAAGTGCCCGAACGGTTGACCAGGCGGCAAATTGTGACGCCCCATGTTCGCCTAACATATAGCCACTGACACTGCGCGGATCAATATTCAGGGCGTCACCGAGGGCGCGTTTCAAACGGGCAGTGTCTAAATAAGTCCCTGTGCCAAAAACTTGTTGGGTGGGTAAACCGGTCACTTGTTGGTAAAGGCCAGTCATCACGTCAACTGGATTGGAAATGACGATTAAGACCCCCTGAAAACCTGCATGTTTTAAGTCAGTTCCGACTTGTTGCACTTCTGGTGTATTGGCGCGTAATTCCGTGAAACGATCTCCGCCAGGTTGGATGAGGTCAATATGACCCAGTGCTGAAATAACGACATCAGCATCGCCTAAGTCAGCCGTTGTACCGGCTGTCACCGTCACGTGTTGAGGTAATAAACTCGCGGCATCACGAAAATCAAGTACTTCTGATGCCAACTTATCAGGGTTTTTATCAACAAGGACCAATGTATCTGCGAGACCTTGGCTCACAATCAGATGGGCAACTGTTGCACCAACGTGACCAATCCCAACAACGCCAATTTTTCGCATAAAACCACCTCATGAATTTAAAATGTGTTATTGATTAGATTATACACATTTTTATAGGAAAACGCCAAATTTTGCTCATGTTTCACGTGGAACATCATAAGTTGCTGATTGCAAAAATGAGTTGGGGAAATAGGTGGGATTAAGCACCGATTGCGTGATAATTATTGGTTTGATTTGTGATAAAATAGAACCTTGTGTGATACTTTAAAAATATTAAGGGAGTTCATCATGTCATTGATGTCCAAAACCGATTTCCGCAAAGTGTGGTATGCTGCGCTACCACTTTTTGTCAGTTATTTACCATTAGGACTGGCGAGCGGTATTTTACTACAGTCGGTACATTTCAACGTCTTTCAGACGTTCTTGATTTCAGTGCTTGTTTTTTCAGGTGGGGGCCAATTTTTAGTGGTGGCGCTACTGGCAACGCAAAGTAGTGTCAGCACAATCTTAATGATGGTGTTCTTTTTAGAACTACGTTATGCGCTTTTGGGGGCAACCTTGTCACGTTATCTCAAGCATGAAAGTAACGGATTCTTAGCGATTTTTTCACAATCGATGAATGACGAAAATTATGCCGTCAATCATTTGAAATTTATGACCGATAGTTCTTGGGACGGTCAAAAGGCTCTCTGGGTCAACTGGTTGTCGATGTTCGCTTGGACCTCAGCGAACATGGTGGGGACGCTTGGGGCCCAATTTATCAAGATTGATAGTAGTTTAGTGCATTTTGCGCTGACTGCCATGTTTGTTTACATGCTTGTGATGCATGTGAAAAATAAAAAGCGTCTGGTGGCCGCGGTGGTTTCTGCCGTGTTAGCCGTACTCTTTATGGTCACGATTAAAAACACCTTTGGGATTGTGTTAGCAACCCTAGTTGCGTCTTATGCTGGACATAGTTTTGAACAGTGGCAGCATAAGCGCCGGGCGCTCGCTAATCCAGCGGTTGCTGTGGAGGAATAAGAATGTCTGATTTAGCAATTTACGGTCTTATTTTCGGGTTGTTTTTAGCCGCGTACATACCGCGGGTGCTCCCAATTTTTTATTTTTCAAAACGGCAAATTCCTAGTTGGTTCCACGACTGGATGAAGTATGTGCCCATTTCCTTGTTTGCGGCTTTAGTGGCAAAAGATGTGTTCATTAAAGGCACAACATTTGAATGGCGTTGGCCATATGTTGTGACGGTGGTCATCGTCTTCTTGGTTGCTTATAAGAGCCGTTCTATGGTGGTTTCGGTGATTACCGGTTTGATTGCAATTTATTTAACGACGCTATTTTTAGGTTAAAAGTCTGTCTTGGCAGGCTTTTTTTATTGCCTTGCGGTTGGGAGGTGATACGTGAATATTTTTCATCTAAAGATGAAAAAGTTTAGTTTTATTTCTTGATGCTTATCCTCTAAGATAAATATAGACGTTATTTAAGGGGAAAAGCATCATGACACAAAAACATCAGCTGGCACGGACGCTATCAGGCCGGCATATTAACATGATTGCCCTGGGCGGAACGATCGGTACCGGTTTGTTTTTAGGTGCGGGTGGCTCAATTCAAAAGGCCGGCCCAGCTATTTTATTGGTCTATATCATTACTGGTTTCTTCGTTTTTGCTATGATGCGGGCGCTTGGCGAATTACTACTGTCTGATCATGATCAGACAACCTTTATTGGCTTTATCAAAAAATATCTCGGGCCACGCGCTGGCTTCGTGATGGGGTGGACTTATTGGATTGGTTGGATCATTATTGCAATGGCTGAGCTAACGGCTATTGGGCAATATATGCAGTTTTGGCTGCCAGGAACGCCTGCATGGCTGTGGGAGCTAATCTTTTTGGGGCTATTGTACACCATGAATATTGTGGCGGTGAAAGCCTTCGGCGAAGCAGAATTTTGGTTCGCGTTGATTAAGATTGTGGCCATTATAGCCATGATTCTGACAGGCATCATTATGGTTGTTGGCCATGTCCGGACAAGCGTTGGCGTGACCCAACTGTCAACACTGTGGTCACACGGTTTAGTGGCTGATCACGGGCGTCAACTCTTGACAACTTTCCAAATGGCCTTCTTTGCTTTCTTGGGCGTTGAATTTGTCGGGATTGCCGCTTCAGAAACTCAAAATCCGATTAAAACAATTCCAAAATCAATCAATTCCATTATTATTCGTATTTTGATCTTTTATGTTGGGGCTTTGTTGGCCATTATGGTTATTCAACCCTGGACAGATTACAGTGCTGATCACTCACCGTTTGTCCAAGTCTTTTCAAATATTGGGATTAGTACGGCAGCCGGAATTATCAATTTTGTCATTTTGACGGCCGCGGCTTCGTCATTGAACAGTGCTTTGTTTACAACTGGGCGTATGCTCTTCTCACTTTCACCGAAAAAAAGTTACTTGGCGCAAGTTAATCGGCGTTGGATCCCCTTACGGGCGATCACAGCATCGACTATCTTGGTTGCGTTAGCCATCGGTTTGAACTATGTCTTCCCAGAAGATGCGTTCAGTCTGGTGACGTCAACGGCATCAGCGACATTTATTGGCATTTATGTGGCCTTGTTAGTGACGCATCTGAAATACCGGCGCTCAGCTGATTTTAAACAAGGCGAGCAACATTTTAAGATGCCATGGGCACCTGTATCAAATTATTTGACGATTGCCTTTATGTTAGGCATTTTTGTGATTTTACTATGCTCACCAGCAACTATGGGGACAACTATTTTTGCTATTGTATGGTTTATTGTACTCACTGTTTTGAGTATATTGCGTGTTAAAAACAACTAAAAAAACCGCCGAAAGGCGGTTTTTTTAAGCCATGAAATAAGTTAAAATCTTAGTTTCATCTAAAGCGGCTTTTTCGTCGTCACGGACATCGAGCACAATTTGACCAGCATTAAGAATAATTAATCGGTTACCATACTTTAAAGCATCGGCTAAATTATGGGTAATCATCAAAGCCGTGAGGTGATTTTTGACTACTTGGTCGTTTGTGGCATGCATGAGTTGTTCAGAAGTTTTAGGATCTAGCGCTGCGGTGTGTTCATCAAGTAGTAACAATTCCGGCTTGACGCGGGTAGCCATGAGGAAACTCAACGCTTGGCGTTGCCCACCTGAGAGATCACCAGTTGCAGTTTGCAAGCGGGTATCTAAATTGTTCCCCATCACCTTGGTCAATTGGGCATATTCAGCAAGTTTTTCTTTAGTGAGTCCGCGTGGCCGCAATGTCCGTTTTTGGCCACGTTTTTCGGCTAATAACAGATTTTCAGCGACGGTCATCCGTGGCGTTGTCCCCATTTTAGGGTCTTGGAAGACGCGTGCGATGGTGTCAGTTCGGGAAACGGCTGTGGTATGGGTAATATCTTGCCCGTTGTGCAATAAAGTACCTGACGCAACGGGGAGATTACCGGCAATGGTGTTAAATAAGGTGGATTTTCCGGCACCGTTAGTCCCAAGCACGGTAATGAAATCACCGTCATAAATATCAAAGTTAAGATGATCAAGGATTTTGACGTTATCACCAACAGTGACAACAATGTCTTGTAATGAAAATACCGGTTTAGTCATGTGGTGTGACTCCTTTTTTGATGACGTGTTCCAAGCGTAAAGCCTGACGTAATTGTGGTAACATCATGGCGACAGCGAGGACAATGGCTGAAATCAAATTCAAATCGTTTGTTGAGAAGCCAAGTTGCAAAACGGCTAGTAGAACCAGACGGTAAATAATTGAGCCGACAATGACGGCAACGAGGCGTTCGTTCAAAGACAACTCACCAAAGGCGACTTCACCAATGATAATCGAGGCCAGCGCGATAACGATCACACCAATCCCCATGTTGATGTCGGCATAGCCATTATTTTGGGCGATGACAGCCCCGCCAAAGGCGATTAAACCATTGGAAAGCATCAAGCCCATAATGGTCATCCGATCGGTCTTAATACCAATAGATTGTGCCATTGTGGCATTGTCCCCTGTAGCAATAAAAGCTTGCCCAAGCTCTGTTTGCAAAAAGAAGATTAGGCCAAGCGTGATGACGGTAATAATTACAAAGCCGACGACAACGCCATCAAAATATTTTGGTAAGTGTTGGAGAAAGGATGCTGAGAAAATGGATTGTTGGTTGAGTAAGGAAATATTGGCTGACCCCATAATGCGTAAATTGATTGATAATGACGCTGTCATGACTAAGATACCAGCCAAAAGGATTGGAATACGGCCTTTGGTGTAAAGTAAGCCAGTGGTTAAACCAGCTAACGTGCCAACGACAAAAGCGGCAAGGGTGGCTAAATAAGGATTAAACCCGTGCGCAATCATGGTCACGGCAGTGGCGGCCCCGAGGGGAAAGGACCCTTCAACGGTCATGTCGGGGAAGTTTAAAATTCGGAAGGTAAGAAATAGGGCAACGCCTAGAACGGCCCAAAGTAGCCCTTGGCCAATGCTTGATACGATCATACTCATTTGATGACTTCTCCTTTGGTTTCTGCTGCTTTAATCATGCTGTCGGGGAGTTGAATCCCTAATAGCTGCGCTTGCTTTAAGTTCACGACCATATCCCCTTGGGTAATGGTTTTAACGGGGTAGGTGGCAGGATCTTTACCTTTGAGCACCTTGGCGGCCATGATGCCGGCTTGATACCCAATATCATATTGACTCACAGAAATAGTCGCTAAGCCACCATCTTTGACCATGGTATCAACTGCTGGAATGACTGGAATGTTGTTTTGATTGGTCACGTTAATCAGCGTCTTCATGGCACTGGCCACGCCGTTGTCTTGTGGGGCATAAACCACATCCACTTGACTTGCCATGGTTTCGGCAACTTGTTGCATATCATTAGTTGTTGAAATGGTATACAGCTTGACGTCGTAACCCGCTGCTTGCGCAAGTTTGGCCATGTTTTTGGCATTATATTCACCACCGTGATCAGACGTGGTATAAATGATTCCCAATTTTTTAGCGTGGGGGACAGCTTGTTGGATTACGCTGAGGTGTTGTGATAGCGGTGAGTCACCGGTCGTCCCGGTCACGTTATTACCAGGATGTTGGGCTGTTTTGACTAATCCTGAGCCAGCCGGATCAGTAATACCGGCTAAAATAACCGGGTTATCACCGTTGGCTGTTTTAGCTAATGACAAAGCGGCTGGTGTCGCAATCCCAATGGTGAGGGCGGCATTTTCATTGGCAAATTTTTGTGACATCGTTTTTAAATTGGCCTGGTTCGCTTGGGCATTTTGATAATCAATTTTGATTTTCTGCCCGCTATAACCTTGTGATTTTAAGCCAGCGAGAATCCCGCGATGAATCTCATCTAGGGCGGGGTGGGTTACCAGTTGTAGGATCCCGATAGTGGGGACCGTGTCAGCCTTTTTTGCGCTACTGTTAGGGTGACTAGTTGTCACAAACGCCACGGCGAGAAAGGCGACAATGGCCGTGATGGTAGCTAGTAAACGTTTATTCATCTTCAATTCTCCAAATTTCTCTCTAAAATAAAATTGACCTTGGATGGCCACACAGGGCTTTCCAAGGTCAAAAGAAAAGTCTGTATGGCATATTCCCATACAGACTCGAATGTTACACAAAATGCGTCGGTATGGATAAAACAAATGTTTTAAACATCAGCTTTATCCGTTACCGAAAAGCTGACTTACCGACGCCACCAGGCATTGTTCAATTGTGCTAACACATTTTGCATGATTTTTTCTCCGAGTTGTTTATGGCTTTAAGAATACTAAGAAGTGCATGAGTTGTCAATAGTGACTTTAACATTTTTCTTGAGGCGTTTTTTTAATCTGTCGTTGGATCATCACTATTTGTGGTGTGATAGCAGAAAAATTTGCTGAAAATGCTGAAAATAACTATGATTTGAAAATGTAAACGGTCGCTTTTTTGCTCATTGACGACAAAGTTGTTAGAATAGAGAGTATGCAAAAACAACAGCATTATTTAACAGAGCTGGCACTTGTGAGCTTTGGTGGTGGGATCGGCGGAAGCCTACGCTACCTGTTGCACTTTGTTCCAGGTATTGGCCCCCTACCAGTGATGACTATGATGATTAACTGGTCGGGTACGTTTCTTTTGGCTTGCCTGGGTGCCTATCTAGCACAAAGGGCGAGTCGACTCGCGAGTTGGCAAACGTTTATCGGTACGGGTGTGATTGGTGGGTATACCACGTTTAGTACGATGGTCTTGCAATATTTCCAATTGACGACAATAGCGCTTGTTTGGGCGGTAGGTTATTTGCTACTGACAATCGTTGGTGGCTTGATTTTTCTGCGCTTTGGGCATTGGTGCGGTCGTCGGTTAGGTGGTGTGCAATGACCATACTAATGGCGATTTTTATCGGTTCTTTTGTCGGGACAATGTTACGCTATGTGTGTTTGACGTTTTGGCCGTGGCAAACGACGTATTTAACCGCTGTCTTTACCGTGAACATGATAGGGGCCTTTTTTATGGGTGTCATGTTTGCCACTAATACCTTACAAGTTTGGCATGGGGCAATAGCCACCGGTGTGCTTGGTGGTTTAACCACTTTTAGTACCATGATGACCCAAAGTGCCCAACGGCCACGGCGACAAAGTCTTTATTTGATCGTACAGGTTGCGACGGGATTGTTGAGCTTTGTCTTAGGTAGCTTACTGGCTGTCATTTTAAAATAAATCAATAAGATACCGGCCGTTGTCCCCTTAATTAACGACTGGTTTGGGAGAAAATAATGTCTAAAATAGCAATTATTAGTGATTCAGCTTCAACAATACCGACTACCTTGCGTAATCGGTATCATATTTTCCAAGTGAATGATCCGATTATTTTCGGGGATGAAGTGTATAAAGAAACAGTTGACGTTCAGGGTCTTGGCGAATTAGTTAAGATGATGAAAGACAAGAAAATGATTGCCTCAACGTCACAACCAGCACCTGGCGATTGGGAAGAGGCTTTGAACGATGCCAAAGCAGCCGGGTATGATGCCGCTTTGATTATCCCGATTTCTTCTGGGTTGTCAGGTGCTTTCCAAACAGCGCAAGCCGTGGCGGCTGGGTATGATGGTATGGCTGATGTGCGCGTATGGGATTCTAAGTTTGCCGTGATGGGTTCAGGCATGCAAGCCGTGATGGCTGCTGATATGGCTGAAAAGGGCCGCTCAATGGATGACATTTGGGCTGCTTTGACAACGTTACGTGAGACTTTTGATGTGCGTTTTGCTGTCAATGACATTTCACATTTGCAACGGACGGGCCGTTTATCACGTGGAGCGGCGCTAGTTGGTGGTTTGTTAAACATTAAGCCCATTTTATCAATGGATGTCCAAAGTGAAGGTAAGATTGGTGCCGTTGGCAAGGCGCGCAAGATGAGCGGCGCCTTAAAAGAAATCAAAACCGCATTGGATCAATATTTGACCCAGGTCGATTATCCAGTTCGGGCTGTTGTGGTTGACGGGAATAATCAAAAGCTCGGGGATAAGTGGTTAAAGGACTTGCAAAGCGAGTATCCAATGGTGACCTTTGAACGTGGTGAAATTGGGGCTTATATTGGGGTTCATACAGGTGATGGCGCCATGGGTGTCTTATGGGCCCGTGATTGGGAAAATATTATTTAATCATAACTGATGATGACAGTGGTCGAGGGTAACCTTGGCTGCTGTTTTATTTTTTTGTGGCGCATAGTGTCTTAGTGTGACATGATATAATAGAACGATACAATTAATATATGGGGACGACTAAATGAAACAATCGAAAGCATACCAAATTACGTATGAGGTATTAAATGCCGTCACGCACGGCTTGGGATTTTTGTTAGCCGTTGGCGCAGGCATTGCGCTAATTTTTCATGTCTTGCGGCGTCCAGTCACGGGGCTGGAAATCACGGCTATTGCCATCTATGTGTCTACGGTGGGCTTCTTCTTACTAGCTTCCACGCTTTTCCATTCGCTGGTTTTTACGCGCGCGGCTAAAACCTTTCAATTCTTTGATCATGCCGGGATTTACCTAGTGATTTTGGGCAGTTATACACCATATACTTGGCTATTAATTAAAGGTTGGGTCGGTTGGACGATCTGGGGTGCCATTTTGGCAATGACCATTGCTGGCTTTATCTATGACCTATTTTTTGTTGGCCGTTGGCCATGGGTGTCCGTGACGATTTATTTGGTTATGGGTTGGTTGATTGTCTTAGCGATGCCGGTACTTTGGGGCGTTTTGTCACATACAGCCTTTTGGTTGTTGCTGGCTGGTGGCTTGACTTATTCAGCAGGGACAATTTTCTATCTCGTACCAAAAATTCCAATGGGTCATGTTTACTGGCATGTTTTTGTGCTAGGTGGCGCTGGCTTAATGTTTGCTAGTATTTATATCAGTCTATGAAAAAAGCAATCATCAGTTGATGATTGCTTTTTTGCTGCTTTAATGCAAAGAAAAACAGCACATCAGATCTGATGTGCTGTTAATGTAGTGGACAGTCAGGGGCTCGAACCCTGGACCCACGGATTAAGAGTCCGTTGCTCTACCAACTGAGCTAACTGTCCATATCGTTGTATTGTTTCAAACAACATATAATATAATATCATGGGATTAAAATTTGTGCAACACTTTTTAGCAAAAAATGCTGAAATTGACATTTTATGGCGAGTTGCAAGAATATAGTATAAAATAAAGAAAGTTAAATTGGAAGGAATTGTAGTTGTTAAGTGATCAGCTACACAGTGATTAACCTATGTTAGACTTTATCAAATCAGTGATCATTGGGATTGTTGAAGGGATGACTGAATTCTTGCCCGTGTCATCAACTGGGCATATTATCTTGGCAGAATCGTTAATGCAAATCCCTGGTGGTGCCCTTTGGACTAAGAGTTTTACGGCTGTTTTCGATTATGCCATTCAACTCGGCGCAATCTTTGCCGTGATTCAACTTTACTTCCATAAATTGAATCCTTTCTCAGCGCAAAAAACGCCACGTGAACGTTTCCAAACTTGGCGTTTGTGGATTAAGGTGATTGTTGGTGTTTTGCCAGCGATTGTGTTTGGACTATTGTTGAATGACTTTATGGATGCGCATTTGCTTAATCCATGGGTCGTGTCAGCGACGTTGATCATCTACGGTATTGCGTTTATCGTGATTGAAAATCGCCAAAAGGGTATTGCGCCACGTGTCACTGACGTTAACAAGGTGACGTATCAAATGGCATTGTTCATCGGTTTGTTCCAATTGCTTTCACTAGTACCTGGAACATCACGTTCTGGGGCAACAATCCTGGGTGCCATCTTGCTAGGTGCCTCACGATTTGTTGCGGCTGAATTCTCATTCTTCTTGTCAATTCCAGTGATGTTTGGGGTGACAATCTTGAAAGTGGGGATGTACTTACTACATGGTGGCTCATTTACTGGTGGTCAGCTCGGCGTTCTCTTTGTTGGGTTCGTTGTATCATGGCTTGTTGCTTTGTTTGCCATCAAGTTTATGTTGCGTTATATCCAAAACAATGACTTCAAGGCCTTTGGTTGGTACCGAATTGTGATTGGTATCGTCTTCTTGATTTTGGGTGCTGCTGGTTTGCTCCACATGGCCTAATAAAAAAGCTTTCAAACGATGGTTTGAAAGCTTTTTTAAATGTCTTGAAACAATGCCGCCCAGGCTTTTTGAGAGAGTTTAGCCGGTTTTGGTCGGCGTGGTTTGGGTTAATAGGTAGCTTGTTTGTAGTAACGGACAATGTCGGCTTGAACGGGTTTTTCTAACGGTAAACCCACTCTGACAAAATCAAGGGCATCAGGTGGTAAATCAGGGTAGTTGTGATGATGGGTGATAAACCATTGTTGCATGGTGGGGTTCAGGCCTGCGTGGCGACGGATACGTTGCAAAATTTCATCGAGGCCGAAGTTAATATGATGAATTTGCGTTTGTAGTTGCCGCATAACGGTTTCAGGAATACCCAGATGATCGGCAAAATGGGTGATGCCTAACCGGATTTCTGTGCCTTCGCCATTTTCTAAGACATATTGATGCTTGAGTCGGCGGCTACATGCACAGTATAGTTGTTTTTCTGTGGGCGTATCATAGGCGTCGTTATAGTGGTACGCTTTGAAAAGCCATTGGCCATCGCGACCGAAAAGTTGGCGATCCATCATCAAAGAGGTCTGGCGGTAGCGAATATGTTGTATCAGCACGGCTTTTTGTTCAGCGGTTAATTGTTGCCACGTTTCTTGGCGTCGTGCTTTGGTGAGAGCAACTTTGTGAGATTTTGGTCTTGTCATTGTAAAATTATTGGGTCATGTGTTCGTTTTAACAAACGTTTGTTCTTGGTTGTGGTAAATAAAAGCTAGACTGCTAGCCTAGCAATGTCATATTATGGCCGTTCAGGTACTGAAAAAGTCATATCTGGGGGTGTCAGTAGACCAATGTCTTTGACAACAACCTGACCAGAGAGATGGCCGCCCACTTTTTGGGTGAGACCAAGTTTGTTATAGCCAAACGTGACGGTCGTGTGGGCTTTGAGTGCCGCCCCGCGGACTTCACCGGTTGAAGCATCAATACCGGTTGGCGTATCAACTGCAATAACAGTTTTTTCGATGTGATTGGCTGCTTTAATCATTTTCTGCAAGCCTTCGGGGAGGATATTATTTAAACCAGTCCCAAAAATCGCATCAATAATTAAGGTTGCTTGGTTAAAGTCACTTTTTTCGGCCCGTACCAACCCGTACTTTTCGATAATGGCGAGTTGCCGATGAACAGCATCTTTAGCGCGTGCCACGTTACCCACAAATTGTAGGGAAACGTTGAAACCTTGTGCGTAAAGCAAGCGGGCAATCGCGACACCGTCGGCGCCGTTATTGCCTAAGCCGGCAAGGACGAGGATATGATCTAAATTAAAATGGCCAGCGCCAATGACGTCAAGGACTGCCATTGCAGCGCGTTCAATGAGTACGTCTTGTGGCATCCCAATTGTTTCTACGGTATAGTTATCAATTTTCTGCATTTCTGCAGCTGTTACAAGTTGCATGCGCGTCACTTTTCTTTCTCAATCTGCATTTTATTATACAGGATATTCGCGTATCGTGGGATATGATTTCCTTGACTTGTTAATGTTCGTCTTTTTATTTGATACAATAGGTAGTAAATATATTGGAGGCAGCACATGCAACACCTTGACTACAGTCAGCAAGATACTTGGCGACAAGCTGACGATACACCATTTCAATCGCCGATTGATATCAATCAACAGCAAAGTAAGCCAGTGATGGCCTCAGCCATGACCTTAAAATTTCAAGGCCAAACCACCTATGATGATCGGATTGTGGGTGAACAATTCTTAGTGAATGGCACATTGCAATTGGATGGTGAGACCTGGCAATTAGAACGTTTCCATTTTCATGATGGGGCAGAACATTTGATTGATGGTCAGCGGCATGATGCTGAAATTCATTTTGTGTGTCGACAAGGTGAGCGCGTCTTGGTCTTAGCTGTTTTAGCTGATGTCGCAAGTGACGTGACATCAACCCCTATTCAGGCCATTTTAAACGGGCCGGTGGCCGCACAAACACTCGTTGGGTTACTACCCACTGATCGTGCGTATTATCGCTATGTGGGTTCCTTGACAACACCACCGTTAGGTCAAGATGTGACGTGGCTCGTTTTGGCACAACCCATTGGCATGACAGCCGCAGATACTGCTTTGTTGCATGCGCGCTATCCCGAAAACTATCGTGATGTACAAGCGTTAGCTGGTCGTGAAATTTTATTTGTATCTGGGAAAAAATAATTATGTGGTCGTGATATTTGACAAGACTAAGCGCCGTAGACGGTGCTTTTTTTGTTGTGAAACACCACTGTATCAGGTAAACTAGAGATTATGGAAAACTTTCAAGAACAATTAAAAAATCGTCGTACTTTTGCGATCATTTCGCACCCTGATGCCGGAAAAACAACGTTGACGGAACAACTATTGCTCCATGGTGGCGTGATTCGTGAAGCGGGAACTGTTAAAGGACGTGGCTCAAATAAATTGGCCTCATCTGACTGGATGGCTATTGAACAGCAGCGTGGAATTTCTGTGACTTCTTCGGTCTTGCAGTTTGATTATGATGGCAAGCGAATTAATATCTTAGATACACCAGGGCACGAAGACTTCTCTGAAGACACGTATCGAACGTTGATGGCTGTGGATTCGGTTGTCATGGTGGTCGATGCCGCAAAAGGTATCGAGCCGCAAACCAAGAAGCTGTTTGAAATCGTGGCACAACGTGGCATTCCCGTCTTTACGTTCTTTAACAAAATTGATCGTGATGCGCGACCAGCCTTGGATTTGTTAGATGAGTTAGAATCGGTTTTGGGTATTCAAGCTTACCCAATGAATTGGCCGGTGGGTTCAGGGCAGATTTTGCAAGGGATTTATGACTTGCAACGTGACACGATGGTACCGTTTAAAAATGCGACATCACATCCAGAAGTGGTGGATGAAACCATGGATGAAATTGAATTGTTGCGTGATGCGGGGAATCCCTTTGACCGTGACGCCATTGCGCATGGGCGCCTGACACCGGTTTTCTTTGGTTCAGCCTTGGTTAACTTTGGGGTGACCGAATTCTTGCGTGATTACTTGACCTATGCGCCGGCGCCAGCTGCTGTGACGACGGTTGACGAACAAGTTGTTGCACCAGAAGAGGCGCAATTTACTGGTTTCGTCTTTAAAATCCAAGCGAACATGGATCCACGCCATCGTGACCGAATTGCCTTTGTGCGGATTGTGTCTGGTGAATTTAGCCGTGGTATGGACGTGACCTTACAACGCAACAATAAAAAGTTGAAGTTGTCCAATGTGACACAGTTTATGGCGGAAGAACGTGAAAACGTTCAAACGGCCGTACCTGGTGATATTATTGGTGTTTATGATACGGGGAATTTCCAAATCGGTGACACGATTTATGCCGGTAAGAAGGTGGTTCAATTCCCAGATTTGCCAACGTTTACCCCAGAACTCTTTAACCGTGTGATTGCCAAAGATGTGATGAAGCAAAAATCGTATCATAAAGGCATTCAACAATTGGTGCAAGAAGGGACGATTCAACTCTACAAGTCTTGGCAGGGCAGTGAATATATTATTGGTGCCGTGGGTCAGTTGCAGTTTGAAGTGTTCCAATTCCGGATGGAAAATGAATATAACGTCGAAATTCAATTTGAACCCATCGGTTCAAAAGTGGCGCGTTGGATTGGCCCTGAACAATTAGATGAAAAAATGGCATCTAGCCGTAACTTGTTGGTGAAGGATCGCTATGATCAACCCGTTTTCTTGTTTGAAAACAAGTTTGCGATGAACTGGTTCCACGACAAGTATCCAGATGTTGTCCTAGAAGAAAAGATGTAATCCCAAAAACAATCGCAGTTAAAACGTGTGATTGTTTTTATTTATAATCCTATTGTAAGCGTTTACATAGTGTGGTAGAATAAAGATAACAAATAAAGAGGAGGCCATTAATGACGCAAAGTAATTTATCAGAAATTGCAGCGTTAGGGCATCAACTTGTAGACAATGGTTAATAACAATAACATCCTAAGGGATAACATCAAAGCGTGATTTGAACCATTAACCGGCGTGATAAAAATTTATCCACTACGTCAAATAGACATAACAGCAGATGATATTTTCTGGACAATAGTGACAAGTAATGTAGGGGTGATAAATTGGCAAGAAGCGAGAAGATGACCGAACGTGAATGTTTCAGCTTCAATCTGCGTTTGCAGCGCAACCTTATAATTACATACAACAGAACCTGACATTATGCATAGCATGAGTCAGGTTCTTTGGTTTATAATGGAAGTGTTGAAACTCGCGCTGGTTGTGGGTTTTAGAATATTTAGGAGGATGTGTTAACGCGAGTTGACAAAACACGATTATGACGACAAAAGCAAATAATGCGATTTATGATGTCCATGATAAGCCGCCTTTTTGGACGTGGTTTGGACTATCATTGCAACACTTATTCTCAATGTTCGGTGCGACAGTCCTCGTGCCGTTGTTGGTTGGTTTAAATCCTGGGGTTGCGCTCTTTACCTCGGGTGTCGGCACGTTGCTCCACATGCTGATTACCCGTGGGAATATCCCAGCCTATATGGGTTCGAGTTTTGCCTTCATTATTCCGATGACGTCATTGATGAAAACAGTGGGTTATCCTGGGGTCGCACAGGGAATTATCTCTGTTGGTCTGGTCTACCTTGTGGTAGCAGCTATCGTGACTTTTATTGGGACACGGTGGATTGATCGCTTGTTCCCAGCGGAATTAGTTGGCCCAATCATTGTGGTGATCGGGTTGAGTTTGGCTGGTTCAGCGGCTAGTTCAGCCACGATGTTAAACGGGAAATATGATTGGAAAATCTTTGTGGTGGCGTTGATCACATTGCTTGGGACAATTGCCTTTAACATGTTTCTTAAAGGTTTTTTGGGCCTATTATCAGTTCTGTTAGGGATTATCTTTGGGTACATTGTCGCGTTGGTCTTTGGGTTGGTTGATTTATCACCAGTTGCTGCCGCACATTGGTTCCAATTACCAGATTTTGAAACGTTTATTGGCAAAGATGGTTTTCAGTTCTATCCTGCCGCCGTTTTGAGTATGGCACCGCTTGCTTTAGTCACCTTTTCTGAACATTTGGGTCACTTGATGGTGTTGTCAAAAGTGACGGGACATGATTTCTTTAAAAACCCTGGCTTGAAGCGTACCTTAGCTGGTGATGGAACGGCCTCAATTGTTGCGGGGTTAGTTGGTGGACCGGCGGTCACGTCTTATGGTGAAAACATTGGCGTGATGCAATTGAGTCGTGTTTATTCCGTTTGGGTTATTGGTGGTGCTGCCGCCTTTGCTGTTGTTTTCAGTTTCATTGGTAAATTATCAGCTTTGATTTCAACGATTCCAGGCGCGGTAACTGGTGGTGTCGGCTTTGTGTTGTATGGTGTCATTGCGGCAGCTGGTTTGCAAGTCATCGTTGATAACAAAATTGATTACACGCAGAAGCGCAATTTGATGATTGCAGCGCCAATCTTAGTGATTGGAATTGGTAATTTCCATTTGCAACTTGGACCACAAGTTGATTTTTCTGGTGTGGCGATTGCAACATTATTAGGTATTATTTTGAATTTAACGTTGCCAAAAGTGGCGGCGAGTGAAAAGTAACAAGTGGGTCACCACTTGTTTTTTTTATCACAAAAAACGCGATATTTAATGCAAAATAGCGACTGGGTTGCGTTGAAGAAACCGCTGGGTCAAGTTATGATGAGCCGACAGGTGAAATTATGAGGCCACGCGCAATTTTTTGGTTGAGCAGGACTATACCTAGATATAACTCTATTTTGTGGGTTATAATACCGTTAAAAAATTGATAATTCTTCTCCAAATCACGTCAAGATTATATTTTTTCTAGATTTCAAAAAATGAAACGCTTTCTTTGTGAAAAAGTGGGGTAAAACGGTTGTATTTCATTTTGAAAAGCGTATTATAGATTTATATGTTATGACGAATAGCCGTTTACGACCATTTCGCCAAATTTATTGAGAAAGGAGAAGGCGCATGGATGACCCTACGGCACCGTTTGAGTTTCTTGGCCTCACGTTTGACTGGGGTACGATAATTTCAACGTTGCTGGCTATGGCAATCGTTGTGATTGTATCAATTGTGCTCACACGACAGTTGTCGATACGACCAGGTAAGCGACAGAATTTGATTGAATACTTACTTGATTTTACGAACAACATCGTGGATGGTCAATTGCCACAGAAACAGGCACGCCAATTTGGTTTGTACGCATTTACGTTGTTTTTCTTCATCATTGTGGCAAACGAAATGGGTATGCTGCTGCAATTGCAGGGTGCAAATGGGGTGACTTATGTTAAGTCCCCGACTGCGGACCCGATCGTGACGATGACGTTAGCCGTGATGACATTGATGGTAGCCCACGGTATGGGTGTCCAACAACTTGGTTTTAAGGGTTACCTTAAAAATATGTTGTTGACCCCTTATGCTTGGATGCTACCCCTTAATGTCATTGAACAATTGGCTAACTTCTTAACGTTATCACTGCGTTTGTTTGGTAACATTTTCGCTGGTGAAATGTTATTGACACTCGTGGCTAAAAGCCTCGCTTGGCCGGGACACTTTAATGGGTTCTGGACAGTGTTGGCATTGCCGATTGAAATGGTCTGGCAAGGCTTTTCACTCTTTATCGGTGGAATACAGGCCTACGTATTTGTAATCTTGACTGGCGTATTTATCGCACAGTTGTCAGGTAACGAATAAATGTACACGGTAAGAGTCGCTGCTCTTACCGAACAACACGCGGGAGCGTTTCATCTAATAAAAATAGACTGCTGTTGGCACATGACGGATATTGTCTGCTGTCGACACGATATGAATAAGGAGTAATCTCATGGATTTGCACAATCTTGGTGTAATCGCAGCGGGTATTGCAGCCGCTGGAGCCGCTATTGGTGGTGGTATTGGAAACGGTGTTTTGATTTCACAATTCTTAGCAGGTATGAGTCGTCAACCAGAACTTGAAAGCCGTTTGTTGTCTCGTATGTTCTTGGGTGTTGCGTTGGTCGAAGTTATGCCAATTTTGTCAATTGTCTTCGCCTTTATGTTGATGAGTAAGTAATCATATAGAATGAGTGGAGGAAAATCATGTTTGGTTTAACAACCTTAGCAGCACATCAATTGCCACTCGGTAATATGCTGTTTATTATCATTTCATTCCTCGTGCTGATGGTTATTTTGAAGAAGGTGGCTTACGGGCCGTTGACTAAAGTACTTGACGAACGTGCTGCGAAAATTTCGTCGGACATTGATAGTGCGGAAAAAGCACGTCAAGAAGCCGAAAAATTAGCTGCACAACGGCAAAGTGAATTAGCTGATACGCGTCAACAGGCAACCAAGGTTGTCGCTGACGCCAAAGCTAGCGCACAAAAGCAAAGTGAAGCATTACTTGCTGCTGCTTCTGAACGTGCAACTTTAATTAATCAGCAAGCGCAAACAGATGCTGAGAAGCTCAAGGAAGACGCGATTTCTAACGCAAAAGACGATGTAGCAGCGCTCTCAGTAGCGATTGCTTCAAAGCTGATGCAAAAGGAACTCTCGTTAGATGATCAACAAGCATTAATTGATGCTTACATTTCAGATTTAGAAACTAAATAAGGAGTATTGGGATGGCAAAAAATCTTAAAGATGTCGCTAACCAATACGCTAAAGCAATTTTTGACTTGTCTAGTGACCATCAAATAGTTGATGAAACACTAGCAGATTTACGTGCGATTAAGGCCGTGCTTGCAGACAGCCCAGATTTTATTCAAGCTGCAACATCGAATGATGTTGACGCACAGGTCCGTGATAATTTGTTACAGACGTTGACACAAGGCGCAGTTGAACCCGTGCAAAATTTGGTGAAACTATTAGCACGTAATCAACGTCTTAACGTATTGCCCTTAGTGGTTGATGCGTTTAATCAGTATTATAACGAGGCCAACGGCATCGTGGATGTGACAGCAACAACAGCTGTGGCATTGGACGACGCGCGTTTATCAAAATTAGCCAATGTCTTTGCCGCTAAAACTGGCGCAAAGCAGGTTAATCTGACAAATGTTGTGGATACAACAATTCTTGGTGGGGTGATTTTGAAGTCACAGTCAACCTTGATTGATGGTAGTCTACAAACAAAAATTGCCAAAATGAAGGCACAATTATTAGGTTAGTGAGGAAGAATAATGGCGATTCAAGCTGAAGAAATTTCTGCTTTAATTAAGCAACAGCTCGAAAAGTTCGACACAACGCTAACTGTAGAAGAAGTGGGAACTGTTACTTATATTGGTGACGGTGTGGCCCGTGCAACTGGCTTGGCCAATGTTATGGCTGGTGAATTGCTCGAATTTGCTAATGGCACGTTCGGTATGGCCCAAAACCTCGAATCAAGTGAAGTCGGGATCATCATTCTTGGTGATTATGACGATATTCGCGAAGGTGATACAGTTAAGCGTACTGGCCGCATCATGGAAGTACCGGTCGGCGAACAATTAATTGGGCGTGTTGTGAACGCGTTGGGACAACCCATTGATGGTATGGGTGAAATCAAGACAGATAAGACACGTCCGGTTGAAGTTAAAGCACCAGGTGTCATGGAACGTAAGTCTGTCTCTGAACCATTACAGACAGGGATTAAAGCAATTGATGCCCTTGTACCAATTGGTCGAGGCCAACGTGAATTGATTATCGGTGACCGTAAGACAGGTAAGACGTCTTTGGCCATGGATACAATTTTGAATCAAAAAGATCAAGACATGATCGTGATTTATGTGGCGATCGGACAAAAAGATTCAACGGTGCGTACACAAGTTGAAACATTACGTCAACTTGGTGCGATGGATTATACCATTGTCGTGAATGCTGGTCCTTCAGAACCAGCACCAATGCTGTATTTGGCCCCTTATGTTGGTGCAGCAATGGGTGAAGAATTCATGTATAACGGCAAGAACGTGTTGATTGTGTATGATGATCTATCAAAGCAAGCCACGGCTTACCGTGAACTGTCATTGATTCTACGTCGGCCACCAGGTCGTGAAGCCTATCCAGGTGATGTCTTCTATTTGCACTCACGTTTGCTCGAACGTGCAGCCAAGTTGTCAGATGAACTGGGTGGTGGTTCAATGACAGCCTTGCCAATCATTGAAACACAAGCTGGCGATGTTTCTGCTTATATTCCAACTAACGTGATTTCAATCACGGATGGTCAAATTTTCTTGGATGCTGAACAATTCTATGCTGGTGTACGACCAGCCATTGATGCGGGAACTTCTGTGTCACGTGTTGGTGGTGATGCGCAAATTAAGGCGATGAAGAAGGTTGCCGGCACATTGCGTTTGGACTTGGCATCATTCCGAGAACTTGAAAGCTTTGCGCAGTTCGGTTCTGATTTGGATGCGGCAACCCAAGCTAAGTTGGCGCGTGGTCGTCGGACGGTTGAAGTTTTGAAGCAACCATTGCACCATCCAATGCCGGTTGAACAACAAGTGTTGGTGTTGTATGCTTTGACACATGGTTATTTGGATGACGTGGCAATTGCAGATATTCAACGTTTCCAAGATGAATTGATTGCTTATGTCTCAGCCAATGCAGACGATATCTTTAAGACAATTGTTGCAACAAAGGACTTGCCAGATGAAGCTGTTATGAATTCAGCAATTGAAGCCTTTAAGGCTGGTTTTGCTGGTTCAGCAGCAGAATAATAGGAGGACGCTGCAATGGCTTCTTTGCAAGATATTCAGCGTCGTATCTCATCCACAAAAAAGACGCGGCAAATTACGAGTGCCATGCAAATGGTCTCAACAGCTAAACTCAACCAAATTCAACGTTACAGTGCGGGCTATCAAGCCTACGCTGCACGGTTAGAGGCGGTTGTCGAACATTTAGTATCAGCGAACTTGTTTCGTAATGCTGATGCTAAGCACATTCCACTCATTGCACAACGTCCAATTAAGAAGACTGGGATTCTTGTGGTAACCTCTGATCGTGGATTGGTGGGTTCTTATAACGCTAATATCATTAAACAAACCAACGCCTTGTTGGCGCGTTTAGGTTTGGACCAAAACAACACGGTGATTTTGGCAGTTGGTGGTAATGGGGCTGATTTCTATAAAAAGCGTGGCTTCAACGTGATCTTAGAGCATCGTGGTGTGTCTGATATCCCATCATTTAATGAAATTCGTTCGGTCGTTAGAACGGTGACAAGCTTGTATGAAACAGAAGTGTTTGATGCTTTGCATGTCGTGTACAATCACTTTGTAAACCGTTTGACGAGTGAATATCGTGATGTCCAGCTCTTACCTTTGACCGGTGATACGTTGGATGCGATGGGTGGCACAGATGCTGCGAAAGCAGAGTTAGACGTTCAAAGTGCGTATGAAATCGAACCAGATACGACGGCTGTCTTAAACGTAGTGTTACCGCAATTTGCACAGAGTCTCGTGTATGAGGCTGTTCTGGATGCGAAGACGGCTGAACATGCAGCTTCATCGACAGCGATGAAGAGTGCTACTGATAACGCCAAAGATCTTATCAGTGGTTTGGAGTTGCAGTTTAACCGTGCGCGTCAGGCAGCAATTACGACAGAAATTACAGAAATTACAGGTGGTATGGCAGCGCTTGAGTAAGGTGCGACCAACTGTAACCATTAATCAAATTAAACGCTGCGTGTTTGCAGTGATGTGTGGCACAAATTTAAAGATGTCATATGCTAAATTGAAAGGAAAACGACAATGAGTACTGGAAAAGTCGTACAAGTGATTGGTCCGGTCGTCGATGTTGCGTTTGAACCAGGAGATGTCATCCCTGAAATCAATAACGCGCTCAAAATCGATAAGGGCAATGGTCAAACTTTGACAGTTGAAGTATCATTGGCACTGGGCGACGGTGTGGTTCGTACCATTGCGATGGACTCAACTGATGGCCTCCAACGCGGTATGTCAGTAACAGACACTGGCGCTGCAATTCAAGTGCCAGTTGGGGATGCGACATTGGGTCGTGTGTTCAATGTTTTGGGTGAACCAGTGGACAATAATGGTCCGGTGGCGCCTGATACACCACGTCATTCAATCCATCGTGCTGCACCTAAGTATGATGAATTGGCAAGTTCAACAGAAATTTTGGAAACCGGGATTAAGGTGATTGATTTGTTAGCGCCTTATATCCGTGGTGGAAAAATTGGGTTGTTCGGTGGTGCCGGTGTTGGTAAGACGGTGCTAATTCAAGAATTGATTCATAATATTGCACAAGGTCACAATGGTATTTCTGTCTTTACGGGTGTCGGTGAACGCACACGTGAAGGTAACGATATGTATCATGAAATGGCTGAATCAGGTGTTTTGAGCCAAACAGCCATGGTTTATGGTCAAATGAACGAACCACCAGGTGCGCGTATGCGTGTTGCGTTGACTGGTTTGACAATGGCAGAAAGCTTCCGTGATAACGAAGGTAAGGATGTGTTGTTGTTTATCGATAACATTTTCCGCTTTACGCAAGCCGGTTCTGAAGTGTCAGCCTTGCTTGGTCG
This sequence comes from Leuconostoc garlicum, assembly GCF_001998805.1. Classification (NCBI taxonomy): domain Bacteria; kingdom Bacillati; phylum Bacillota; class Bacilli; order Lactobacillales; family Lactobacillaceae; genus Leuconostoc; species Leuconostoc garlicum. The sequence continues at coordinate 597,478 of NZ_CP016329.1, forward strand.
TATTCCTTCAGCCGTTGGTTATCAGCCAACGTTGGCCACAGAAATGGGTCAATTGCAAGAACGAATCACGTCAACCAAGAAGGGTTCTGTCACATCTATTCAAGCCGTTTATGTGCCTGCCGATGATTATACGGATCCGGCACCAGCTACAACATTTGCGCACTTGGATGCCACAACGAACTTGGAACGTTCCCTAACACAACAAGGTATTTATCCAGCCGTGGATCCATTGGCGTCAACTTCTTCAGCGCTTGACCCACAAGTTGTTGGTCAAGAACACTATGAAGTAGCGACAGAAGTACAACGGACTTTGCAACGCTATCGTGAATTGCAAGACATTATTTCAATTTTGGGAATGGATGAATTGTCAGACGAAGAAAAGACAACGGTTAACCGTGCACGTCGTATCCAATTCTTCTTGTCACAACCATTCTCAGTTGCGGAAACATTCACCGGTATTAAGGGTGAATATGTCCCTGTTTCAGAAACAGTGCGTTCATTTAAGGAAATCTTGGCCGGTAAGTATGATGACTTGCCAGAAGATGCTTTCCGTAACGTTGGTGTGATTGAACAAGTTGTTGAAAAAGCCAAGACAATGGCCCAATAAGGGGGTATTGAGAGATGGCAGATGAAAAGACCGCAACAGGCATTACAGTCCAAATTGTGACCCCTGTTGGTGAAGTATATAATGAACCAAACGTAGATTTGGCCATTGTGAATACACAAGGCGGCCAAATTGGTGTCATGAAAAAGCATGTGCCGTTACTCGCTGCGCTAACCATTGATGAATTAATCATCAAAAAAGGCGATCAACGTGAATTTTTAGCGGTGAATGGTGGTATTGCGGAATTTTCAAATGACCTGTTAACAGTTGTTGCTGACAGTGCTGAAACTTCTGACACCATTGATGTGTCTCGGGCGCAGAATGCCAAAGAACGTGCGGAAGCACGTATTGCGCATGCCCAAGATGATAAAAATGATGCCGAATTGGCACGAGCACGGGTTGCCTTAATGCGTGCCGTTAACCGTATCCATGTGGCGGCGGTCAAGCAAGGCAAGTAATGTGTTGTAAGATAAAGCATGAAAAACCGAACAGTAATGTTCGGTTTTTTTGTGTCTTTTTAAATGTTAGACGTTGTTCAAAATACAAACGTTCGGATTGAGTGCTATATTTTGGTTTAATGTTCATGACGTTCCGGATGTTTCATTTTAAAATGAGAAGATTATAATTTGAAATCAGAATTACTGCCATGTTTTTCTGCTATATTGTAAAGAACGCAAATATACACCATCTTTACGCAACTAGGCCGTGTTTTTTGACACAGCTTCTGTATGCTGAAGACAGTCATATTTGAGACACAAATTGCACGATGGGTATAAGGAGAGAAATACCATGAGTAAGAATGCGAAAACGCTCGCAGGGATCGCTGTTGTTGTGATAATTGCAATTGCAGCCTATTTTGGTTTCACACATACAGGGTCAAAGTCAACGTCAGAAAAGACGATTCAAGACCTCAAGGTTTACTTTGTGCCATCAAAGCAACCAGATCAAATCATTACCATGACCAAGCCGTTAAAAGGTTTGCTGATTGAGCAATTGAAAAAAGAAGGTTATGACGTTAAAAACGTTGATATCAAAGTTGGGACAAGTTACGAAGCAGCTGGGGAAGCCTTGACTTCAGGAACGGCTGATGTCGGCTTCATTCCTGGGGGAACTTATGTCATGTACCAAGATGGTGCGCAAGCGTTGTTGACTGCAACACGCGCTGGTCTGAACAAGGATTCTGCTGATGCAGCTAAGTGGAATGATGGCAAGCCAACCGAGAAGACAGATAAGCAAGTGTCAACGTACCGATCAATTTTGATTGCTGGGCCATCAGCTAAGGGCCAAGAGTTGGCCAAAAAAGTCAATGCTGGTGAAAAGTTGACCTGGGATGATTTGAATTCAGCCAAGTGGGGCTTGTCATCAACGACGTCATCAGCAGGTTACATTTATCCATCACTCTGGTTGGATAAGCGCTATGGTAAAACGGTTGCGGATTTGAAAAATACCGTGACAGTTGATTCATACGGCTCAGGTATGGCACGTTTGGCTGCTGGTCAAATTGATATTTTGCCAGCTTATGCCGATGCCCGTAGTGACTTTGCGAAAATGTGGACAACAGATTACCAACAACCAAAATCAATCTGGGCCGAGACAAACGTCATCGGTGTGTCACAAAACATTTATAACGATACAATTTCTGTTTCAAAGAAGTCAAAGATTATGACACCGGCATTTCAAAAGGCTTTGTCACAAGCTTTCATTAATTTAGCTAAAACGCCTGAAGGTAAAAAAGTGATTGCCATCTACTCACATGAAGGTTATGTGCCAGCGAAGTCATCAAACTATGATGGCGAACGCGCTGCCCAAAAGTTGCTGAAATCAACACAAAAGTAAACACACAAGATAAAGCGGCGCTGATAACAGCGTCATCAGTCAAAGTGTTAGAACAGTGAGTGGCTATCATAGAAAAGCAGCGCAATTTTGCGCCGCTTTTCTTGCTTTAGAACAGCAAGACTGGCGCACGGCACAGAAAATGAGGACGGCAAAAATGATCAAATTTGAACATGTCTCAAAAACCTATCCCAATGGGGTTAAGGGGCTACAAGATATTAATTTAGAAATTCAAGACGGTGAGTTTATTGGCATTATTGGGATGTCGGGGGCAGGGAAGTCGACGCTGATTCGGACAATCAATCGCTTGAATAATATTACCGAAGGCCAACTCACAGTTGATGGGATTGAAATTTCGACTTTGAAAGGCCAAGCCTTGCGACAATACCGGCGCAAAGTAGGCATGATTTTCCAATCGTATAATCTCGTGCCACGTATCTCAGTCCTCAAAAATGTGATGAGTTCGTTGGTGCCGGATATGCCATTTTGGCGCGTGTTGTTTGGGGTATTTTCCAAAACAGAAAAGATTCGCGCCTTAGAGGCACTAGATCGAATGTCAATGTTAGATAAAGCATTCGTGCGGACTGATCAATTGTCTGGTGGTCAACAACAACGGGTGTCATTAGCGCGGACATTAACGCAAAACCCAAGCGTCCTCTTGGCTGATGAACCCGTGGCAGCGTTAGATCCGGTGACGGCGCACGAAGTCATGGATGACTTTAAGCGGATCAACCAAGAATTAGGCCAAACGGTGCTGATTAACATTCATCACGTTGACTTAGCCTTAGAATATACGCAGCGTATTATCGGAATTCGTGCGGGGCGAATTGTTTATGATGGCCCAGCTAGCGGCATCAATCAAGCCACCCTGGACTTAATCTACAGTAAAGATGAGGGACAGTAATGGGCTGGTATGATAAATTATTTGAAGCCGAAAGCTATCAGTTAGCTAATGGTAAAGTGGTCTCACAAAAATTTACGCGATTGCCACTCATTATCGTGTTATTGCTAATTGGTATTAGTATCTCGGTGTGGGTAACTGGGTTTAGTTTGGTCACCTTAGTGACCAATTTTGTCGGTTTTTGGCAAATTCTGGCGAGCATGTGGCCGCCTAATTTGGCCTATTTTTCACAAGTGTGGCCACCGTTGTTGGTCACGATTCAAATGTCATTTTTTGGCTCGTTTTTTGGGGCAGCGTTGGCTTTGCCGTTTGCCATTTTAGCGGCGCACAACGTGATGAATCATCGACTAGTCAATTTAGTGGTGCGCTTTATTTTAACCGTTGTGCGAACGATTCCGACATTGGTGGCCGCTTTGATTGCGACTTATATTTTCGGGTTGGGCACCTTTGCCGGCACCGTGGCGATTTTCCTTTTTAGTTTCTCATTTGTCGGGAAACAATTATTTGAATATATTGAAACGGTGAATATGGGGGCCTATGAAGCGTTAATCGCTACTGGTGCCAGTGCACCGCGGGCGTTTGTGACCACCATCTTGCCACAAATTTTACCGACTTATTTATCAACGTCGTTATTTGCGTTTGAAGGTAATGTGCGTTATGCCGCTATTTTAGGCTATGTTGGCGCTGGTGGTATTGGCATGATTTTGAACGAAAAAATTGGCTGGCGGGAATTTCAAAGTGTGGGCATGATTTTGCTAGCAATCTTTGTCGCTGTGATTGTGATTGAGATGGTTAGTCAACAATTACGTCGTTATTTGAGTTAAGGAGAGAGCAGATGAATCAAAAATTAACGTCAGTTCTCAATCAAGCACCACGCCGTGGCCGTCAATATACCCTGATTGCGCTGGTATTGCTTGTTTTGGTTGGGTTATCGTCACCGGCATTAAAGGGGGCAGATATTACCGCTAAAGGTTTTGACATTGGTCAAAGCATTTTAACGGGGCTTGTCACACCAGATACACAATTGCTGTTTGGCTTAGGTGACAGTGGGGTGGCCTACTTAATTTTGCAAACGATTGCTATTGCGTTTCTTGGCACTTTGGTTGGGGCAGTGATTGCGGTGCCGCTATCATTTGTATCAGCGACGAATATTGTGCCGCGACCAGTTGTGATTGTGACCCGTTTTATCATTATGGCCATTCGGACCATTCCGTCATTAGTTTATGGTTTGATGTTTATTCGTGTCACGGGGCCTGGGCCATTTGCGGGGGTCATGACATTGGCGGTGGTTTCAATTGGAATGATTTCGAAATTATTTATTGAAACAATTGAAGATTTGGATCCTGGTATTTTAGAATCGTTGGATGCGTTTGGGTCAACTTTTTTCCAGAAAATTCGTTATGGCGTCTTACCACAATTGGGGCCAGATTTTATTTCAATTTTAGTGTATCGGTTTGATATGAATTTACGGGAAGCGACTATTTTAGGGCTTGTCGGCGCTGGTGGTATTGGAGCGCCAATGATTTTTGCCTTGAGTGCGTATCATTGGCATCAAGTGGGCGCTATTTTAATCGGACTCTTCATTTTGGTCTTTGTTGTGGAAATTTTGTCGGACAAATTACGACAAAAAATTTTACGGGGCTAGGACACCTAGACGACCAAGGTCGTCTTTTTTTAGGAGGAGACAATGAAACAATTTAAACTGTATTATACATCTGACGTCCATGGCTATTTACTTCCAACGGACTACATACAAGCAGGTGCGCAGCCGTTAGGCTTAGCCAATGCGGCCACTCATTTTCAAAAAGATGCCCAAACGCTTATTATTGATGGCGGCGATATGTTTCAAGGCTCACCAATGTTGCAATATTTACAACAACAGCCGGCACAAGATGCCGTGACGACGGCCATGAATCTGGCGGGTTACGATTATGTGACGCTAGGGAATCATGATTTTAATTTTGGTTATGATGCCCTCCAGCAACATTTAGCGCGTCTGGATGCGACGGTGATTGCCGAAAATGTGACGGATTTGAACGGCCACACTCTGTACCCTGCACAAATTAAAACGCTAGGGGATGGGACACGGATTGGGTTAATGGGCTTAGTTACGGATTATATCAATATTTGGGAACAACCAGCCCATTTAAATGGCATTAAAATTACCGCACCATTGTACCAAGCCCAACAAACCGTTGCTTACTTGCGGGCACATGCTGATGTGGTGATTGGGCTTTATCACGGGGGGTATGAACGCGATTTGGCCACTGGTCAATTACTGAGTGACACGACAGAAAATATGGCGTGGGCATTAACGCAAGCGCTTGATTTAGACATCTTACTCACCGCGCACCAACATGGTGACGTGCAACCGCAAGTGATCAATGGGGTGTTAACGCTACAACTACCCAATCAAGCGAAAAAATTTGCAGTGGTAACAGGTCAAAAGCATCAAGACCAATGGGAGTTTGCTGCTGAAACGAAACCAGTTGGTGACATCGCCCGCCCAGACATCGTTACAGCTCTCGCGCCGTTACAACAACAAGTTGAGGCGTGGCTGGACCAACCGGTTGCGACATTAAATGCGCCAGTACCATCGGCGACGCCTTTGGAATTAGCGCAATTTGGTCATCCTATTTTGCAATGGCTTGCTGCCGTGCAACTCGCTGCTTCGCAAGCTGATGTGACACTGGTGAGTTTAAACAACAATCCGATGAGTTTACCGGCCAACGTCACGTTACGACAAATTTTGCAAAACTATCCCTTTGATAACACCTTAGTCACTAAGCGGGTCACGGGTCGTGCGTTGCGGGCTAGTTTAGAACATACCGCAGACTACTTTATATTAGAAGGAAACGGCCAGTTGGCGATCAATCCAGCTTGGCTTCAGCCTAAAGTTGAACACTATAACTATGATTTGGTGTATGGATTGCAATACACGTTTGATGTCACGCAACCAGTTGGGCAACGGGTGACTGCCATGTGTTTTAACGGACAAGCAGTCCAGGACGAGGATACCTTAACCGTTGCCATGAATAGTTATCGCGCTGTTGGTGGTGGCAATTATGCGGCTTATCAACAGGCACCAACTGTTTTTAGTGATGATCGGTCCGTACAAGAATTGCTAACGGCCTATTTTAAAACGCATCAGCAGCTCCCAACCGCCCCAAAACTCGCCTTCAACCTGAAATATTGAACAAATTGGATTGTTAAAGTTTAGTAAATAACAGTGCGTAATATAACTGACATCATCTCGATGTTTGCTTATTATATTTAAAGCATAGAATACTCTACGTAACATATCGTAAGAAAAACTTAAATCAATCCAATAAGAGGTATATATTTCATGCTTAGTTTTAAAAAGACATTAACAGTTGCTGCTGGTGTAGCCAGCGCATTTGCTTTCGGTGCATCACATGCTAGCGCCGACACGACAGATTCACAAAACCGCCCAACAGACTATGTTGTTAAGGCTGGCGACACATTGAACAAGTTGTCAAGTGAATACAACACAACAGTTGAAGATATCGCTGCTAAGAACAACATCACTGATGTGAACTTGATCTTTGTTGGTCAACATTTGACTTTTGCTGAAGCAGCTGCGTCACAAGCAACTGCTGCCCCAGCACAAGCACCAGTTGCTCAAGCACCAGCAGCACCTGTTGCCGCACCGGTACAACAAGCGCCAGTACAACAAGCACCAGCTGCAGCGCCTGTTCGCCAAGCTGCACCACAAGTATCATCTTCAGCGGCTTTGAACGCTTTGATTGCGCGTGAATCTGGTGGTAACGTGCATGCACGTAACGGTCAATACTATGGTATCGGTCAATTGTCAGCACAAGCACGTGCCGTTTACGGTGGTAACTCAGCTGACTATAACGACCAATTGAACGCCATGAAGGCTTATATTGCAGCACGTTATGGTACAGCCGAAAACGCTTGGGCACACTCACAAGCAACTGGTTGGTATTAAAATTTAGCGTGAATACGCCCGACTTTATACATTAAAAGATCATTACGGTGATCTTTTTTTGTTGCCATTTTGGCTAAACTTGTTTGACACCTTTTGAGCAAGTCGGTATACTTGTATCAACGTAAGAGGGCCTTTGGGGAGGGGAACGATGACAATGTTAGAGAGCCAATACTATAATCAGGCATTAAAGTTTTTTGTGCATGAAAAACGGGTGCCGGTTAAGCGTATTTTGACAGAAGCCAATATTTCACGTAGTCGTTTTTATGCTTATCTTAACGGCGCGGGTGATTTGGGGATGACGCGGTTGTTATCTATCCTCAATGTGTTACACGTTAATTTGACTGATTTTTTGATGTATGCCCGTGTCTTACAAGAAGAAGCTTGCCAAACAATAGGCAAAAAGCAGACACAGCAAGGTTTGTCACGATCAGAACAATTACAAATAGCTGCACAAGTCGCGACCCAAGTGCATGATTATGCACCATTGGTGCAGGTGTTACGTCAAATACAGCAAACCGTTGATTATGACGAAGAACGGGCACAAATTCAGCCGTTGTTACCATTAATAACCGGTATTTTGTGTGCCTCAACGTACCGTACAGCAACTGAACTCGCGCTTTTTTTAGTGGTGATACCACATTTAACTTATGACCAACTACAAATGAATTTTCCTAAAGCCCAAGCGGCACTAACGCAGCGACTGGCAGACAGTCATGACGTAGCACCGTATTTGACGAATTTTTTAGTTGAAATGCAATACAAAATGTTGATGGCAGCCCTGCAACAGCAAGATATGACCACAAGTATGCAACTTGTGACACAAATTACGACCGTTTCAACTGATGCATTGGCTTGGCATGCTCAATTCATTAAAAAAATTGTCGCTGTGATCCAAGCTATTTTACAAGATCAGACCGCTACAGCCAAAATGCTGTACAGTAAATTAATTGAGTTGGTTTATTTTATCCAACCAGCAGACCAATGGCTCAGTTATGAAAAGTTACTGTACCATGATTTTGACCATTTCGAAAAAGCAATTCTCGTCACCAATGCCGTACGATAATTGCTTTTTCTTGTATAATAGACTTATGCAAATAAATTATGATTTTTTAGACAACTATACCTTTAAAAATAAAGCGATGACGGTGCGTAACCGCGTGGTGATGGCGCCAACGACATTACGCTCGTCACTAGAAGATGGTAGTGTATCAGATAATGAATTGCATTTTTATCAATTACGTGCACAAGGGCCGGGGATGATTGTGACCGAAGTGGCTTATGTGAACGAATTAGGCCGTGGTTGGGAGGGCGGCCTTTCAGCGGCGCATGATGACAATATTCCTGGTTTGCGCCGCTTAGCAAGTGCGATTCAATCTGGTGGTGCGAAGGCCATTTTACAAATTTTTTCTGCTGGTCGCCAATCGACAAGTGCGATTTTACGTGGCGAAACCCCTGTTTCGGCTTCAGCGCAGCCTTATCCAAAAGGTGATCACGAAACACCACGGGCATTAACGCATGATGAAATTGTGCAAACGATTGATGATTTTGCACAGGCCACACGGCGTGCTATCTTAGCAGGTTTTGATGGCGTCGAGTTGCATGGGGCGAACTTATATTTGATGCAACAGTTTTTTTCACCAGATAGTAACCGACGGGATGATATTTGGGGTGGCTCGTTAGAAAAACGTGAGCGTTTTGGCTTAGCCGTGACGGCTAAAGTGGCACAAACGATTGATAAATATGCTGATCGGCCGTTTTTGTTAGGGTACCGACAATCGCCGGAAGAACCGATGACACCAGGGATTACGCTAGCTGATTCGTTAGCATTTGCTCAAAAAATTGCAGCAGTGCCGGTGGACTATTTACATTTATCATTGAAAGATGCGTTTCAAACACCGTTTAAAGATAAAACAGATACGGCCATGATTATTTCACACTACAAGCAAGCATTACCAGCAGACTTTCCGATCATGGTGGCTGGGCTATTGAAGCAACCAGAACAAGTCGAACGTTTGATGGATGAAGTGGTGACGTTTGCCGCCTTAGGCCGTGAATTGATTGTAGAACCAAACTGGGTACAAAAGGTGGCGCAACATGATATACAAGCCATTCGGTATGCGGTTTCACCAGCTGATTTTGAGTTGTTAGGAGTGCCAAAGCCATTAGAAAAGTGGTTACTGACACGCTTTAGAAATGGTTTGCCCATTACAACCGATCCGGAGTTTGATCCCAAAGTTCCATGGCAATACTATAAGCAGAACGTTGTGAATGCGCCACGGCCAGTTGAGCCAACCCAACTCTTAACGATGAAGCCAAAAGCGTCACAATCTGAATAAACCAATGTGAGGGCAATTAATTTGTAAAAATTGATGACATTTTTTGATAAAAAGTGTTGACGGCGTTTTGATTTCTTGCTATACTAATATAGTTGTTTGATACAGATCAAACATCACTGACCATGGCTCGTTGGTCAAGTGGCTAAGACGCTGCCCTTTCACGGCGGAATCGAGAGTTCGATTCTCTCACGAGCTATATCAAGTCGCAACTTCGGTTGCGGCTTTTTATGTGTCCAAAAGCACTGACCAATTGTTGGTTGGTGCTTTTTTGTGTTCTGGCTGGATAAAGCGTATAATTAAAGCACTGAATTTGAAGAGAGCGAGACGGATTTTGGCCAACGAAATTAAAACTGATGAAACAAAATACTTGAACAAAACGCTAACAGCAATGAACAAAGCATTGCAGACCACTGAGGCTGAAATTAAACGGACAAATAAAAACATTAACAGCGTTGCCCAGAATTGGGGGGATGTTCGCCTCAAGACGGACACTTATTCTGGGATTGTCGAGACAGCCGCCTCAATTCGGCAACAGCAACAAATGCTTTCCGAACGAGAAAATTCTAAGACGCGGGCAGAACAACGTTTTGCCACGTTGACGAAGCAAATTGAACGGCCGTACTTTGCGCGGATTGATTTTAGCGAGTCAGCAAGTGATTCTGGCGAAGCCGAAACGATTTATATTGGTCTTGGGTCATTTAGTGATGAAGACCATAAGTTTTTAGTGTATGATTGGCGTGCGCCAGTGGCGTCGATTTACTATGATGGCGGCATTGGTGACGTCTCTTATCTGACACCAGATGGTACCCAACAAGCAAACGTGACGTTGAAACGACAATTCCAGATTGAAGATGGTGTGATTGTCACACTCTTTGACACAGAGGAAGCGATTGGGGATGCGATGTTGATGAATGCCTTATCAGGTGAATCATCAACTAAAATGAAGTCCATCGTGACAACGATTCAAAAAGAACAAAATAAAATCATTCGTAACACGGCTGCCGACTTGTTATTTGTCCAAGGTGCTGCCGGATCGGGGAAAACGGCGGCTGTCTTGCAGCGCGTTGCTTATTTGTTGTACCGCTACCGCGGTAAGTTGACATCTGGGCAAGTGGTGTTATTTAGTCCAAACCAATTGTTTAATGACTATATTGATAATGTTTTGCCAGAACTTGGTGAACAAAATATGGTCCAGATGACATTTTATCAGTATGCGTCACGCCGTTTACCAAAGATTGCGGTGGAAACCCTGCAAGAACGCTTTGAATACGATCACACCTCTGCTGCAATTAACTTAGCGAAGGGGAGTTTGGCAATGTTTGACGCAGTTACTGCGTATGCTGAACATTTGAACCGTGCCGATATGCGTATTCGTAATATTATGTTCCGCGGTGAACCATTGGTAACGAAAGAACGGATTGCCGAAATTTATTACCAATATAACGACAACTATAAGTTGGGTCAACGGTTAGAAGCAACACGTGATAGTCTCATGCGGCTATTAAGTGCGCGAATTGGGACGGAAATGCGCAAAGACTGGGTTGAACTTGAAATTGAAAACCTCTCTAAGCAAGAATATGACGAATTAGTTGGTGCCGGCCGTGTCCGGATGGGCGATGATCAAGAGCAAGATGCGGCTGCAAAAACACGCTTAGCACAGCTGGGTGAAGGCCCTAAAGAACGCGAGTTTGCGAGTGAAAAAGCGGAACGCCAATTCTTGTCACGACAAATTGTAACGCGTGCCTTAAAGCCATTAGCACGTCAAATTCGACGGGGTAACTTTTTGAATATCAATGCGCAATTTGTTGATTTCTTACGTCATGCTCATGAGTATATTGACTTGTCAAAATTTGGGGTATCCATGGCGGACTGGACAGCCCATGTTGACAGCGTGATCGATGCCCTAAAAAATAAGCAATTATCATTAATTGACACGACCATTTACCTGTATCTTTATGATTTGATTACCGGAAAAAATGGGGAACGTGATATTCGCTTCTTATTTATTGATGAAATACAAGATTACACGCCTTTCCAACTGGCCTTTTTGAAGTTTAGCTTCCCACGCGCAAAATTCACGGTGCTAGGTGATTTGAATCAAGCGATCTTTACCAAAGATAATGCCACAACGTTGCAACAAGACTTTGCGACTTTATTTGATTCAGATCGCGTTGAAACGGTTAAATTGACCCAAACGTATCGGTCAACCCAGCAAATTACTGACTTTACCAAGCACATTTTGCGAGGTGGTGAGGATATTGATGCCTTTAACCGTGCAGGAAATAAGCCAGAATTGTACGTGTTACCTGATGAGGAGGCGATGCTGGCGCAACTCCGTCAACGGTTAGCAGTAGATGCTGAGCAGAAAACATCGACGGCCATTATCACCAAAACACTGGAAGATGCCCAAAACTTGGCGCGTCAATTGGGTGATCGTTCGGTGACGTTGATTCAGTCTGAAAATCAGCGACTGGCACAAGGGGCCATTATTGTGCCGTCTTACTTAGCTAAAGGATTGGAATTTGATTCAGTGGTGATTTGGCATGCGGATAATACCCGTTATGGGGATGATTCAGAACGCCGTCTGTTATATACAGTAGCGAGCCGTGCGATGCACGAATTGACGATGCTAGCGCAAGACCAGGCCACGGTTTTGTTGGATGATGTGCCGGCAGACCTCTATGAGGTTAAGGCATGAACACGTTAGTGCAAGCGATTCAACAACGCTATCAGGGTGACTTCATGACAGTGGGGATTACCGGATCGGTGGCGGTTGGGAAAAGTACGTTTGCGGCCAATTTGGCTGAGGCATTAGCCGTTAACGTCGCTGTTGTTAGCACGGATGATTTTTTGATGTCTAACGCGACGCTCATGGCGCAAGGCTTGTTTGATCAAAAGGGCTTCCCGCAAACGTATGGGTTGGACAAAATGGCACAGATGATTGCGGCTTTTAAAGCTGGTCAATCAACCGTTACAATACCGCTTTATCGCCAAGATATTGCAGATATTGATGCCCAAGCTCAGCAAACGATTTCGCGTCCAGATATTTTAATTATTGAAGGTGTTGTCGCGCTGCAATTGGCGGCACTTGATTTTAAAATTTATCTCGATGCATCATTATCGGATATTAAATCTTGGTATTTGTCGCGAACATTGGCCATGACGGCGCAAGCGCAAGACGATCCGACCTCATGGCGGTATCAATTTGCCCAAATGCCGGTTGCTGAATTATCTGAATTAGCGATGACCACCTGGGATGAAACGAATCAAGTCAATCTGGATCGCTATATTTTACCCACACAACAACAGGCTGATGCTGTTGTCAGTCTGGATTCGGAACATCAGATTCGCCGTATAACAATAAAATGATTGTAATTAATTGTCAACTTTGTTGACAATTTTTTTAGTTAGCGGTAAGATATTCTACATGATCAAATGGATCGTTCGTTTAGAAAACGCTAATTAATGTGATAATGATCAAAAAAGGAGTTATATATGAGTGAAAAAATTCTCGACGTGCATGGAAAACCCGTCAATCGTATGGCGATGATGATGGTCTTGCTTGTCGGCGTGTTCTCAGTGATGCTGATGCAAACAGCGTTAGGGACTGCGTTACCTGCGTTAATGACCGCTTTTAACGTGAATGCCTCAACCGTCCAATGGTTAACAACCATTTTCTTGATGGCAAACGGTATTATGGTGCCAGTTTCAGCTTACTTGACAACACGCGTTCCAACGAAGGCTTTGTACCTCTCGTCTTTGGGACTATTTACTATCGGGACCTTGGTGGCTTTTGTGACGCCAACTAATGCTTTTTGGCTGTTGATGGTGGCCCGTGTCTTGCAAGCCATGGCGGTTGGTATCTTGATGCCTTTAATGCAGGTGGTGTCGCTATCATTATTTGATGCAGAATCACGTGGTAAAGCCATGGGACTTGGTGGCTTGGTTATCGGTATGGCACCAGCCATCGGACCAACGTTATCTGGTTGGATTCTTGAAGAGGATCATACGTTATTGGGCGTCACATTAGTGAGTTCTTGGCGTTCTATCTTTGGTGTGGTACTACCCGTGGTCATTGTAGTTATGATTGCGTCATGCTTCATTTTCCATGATGTCTTACCAACGCAAAAGGTGACGTTGAACGTGCGCTCATTAATTGAATCAACCTTTGGTTTTGGGTTGGTTTTGTATGGCTTTGCGATGGTTGCCTCAAATGGTTGGGGTAGTGCGCAAGTCATTGTGCCATTAATCATTGGCTTTTTGACCGTGATCGAATTTATCTGGCATCAATCAAAAATGGACAAGCCGTTTTTGGATATGTCCGTCTTTAAATCAAAACAGTTTACGATTACAACAATCTTGGTATCACTTGCCATGATGGCCATGATCGGTGTGGAAATGGTTTTGCCAATTTACATGCAAAACATCCGTGGCTTAACGCCACTTCACTCTGGTTTGATCTTGTTACCAGGTGCCTTGATGATGGGTATTGTGTCACCAATTGCTGGGGCATTTTACGATAAACATGGCGCCAAGCGTTTAGCGATTACCGGCTTTACGATCCTAATTATTGGGACAGTACCATTGGTTTATTTAACTGCTGATACCCCAACACTTTACATCACAGCGCTCTATACATTGCGTATGTTTGGTATTGCCATGACCATGATGCCATTAACGGCGTCAGCGATGGGTGCCTTGTCACCACAAACAGCTGCCCAAGGGACAGCTGCAAACAATACCATGCGTCAAGTGGCGTCTTCTTTGGGAACAGCGGTGTTGGCTTCAGTGATGCAATCGGTCACACAAAATCACATGCCAGCAGCCACTATGAAGGGCGCAGACCCATTGTTGTTTGGTAAGAAAGCCTTGGATGCTACGCTAACTGGTTTCCACGCCTCATTCTTCCTAGCTGCAGGCTTTGCGATTGTGGCTATCTTAATTGCGTTCTTCCTACACAGTGGTAAGGTCAATACACCGGCAAAGGAGGCAGCATAAGATGATTATCATTATTCTGGCAGTATTTGCTGTTCTAGCCTTTTGGGCAAATATGACGATTAAGTCAACTGTGACACGTTATGTGACGGTAACCGTCATGTTTATCGGTTTGACTTTGAGTGTTGTTGCGATTGTTGCCAACATGCATAGCCATTTTGGTATGAAAACAGTGGTGACAACGACTAAAACTGAAATTTACTCAGCAGGTTCACCGCAACAACAATTTGGGGTACTTTTGTATCAAAGTGTTGGGACTGCGGGTAAAGAAAATGTTTATATTTACAAGGCTTCACCGGACGCCAAGAAAACGACATTGGCAAAACCGGATTTGAAGACGACCTCTCAGCGTGTCGCCGTTGCTGGTGATAAGGCTTATAAAATTGTGCAAACAACGCGTTATGTCTACCGTAACAACACTTACAAGTTCTTGTTTGGTTGGGCAGATAATAATCACCAGTTGAAGCACAAGCATGTGATTTATCAAGTGCCGGCAACTTGGATTGCGATGACGCCTGATCAGGCGAAGTCATTGGCTGCCAAGATGGCACCTAAGACACCAGAAGAACAAGCTGGTGCTGCGGCCAAGCAAGCGGAATTAGCTGCTTTGGCTAAGATAGACCCAGATCGGGCCGCCCGCGCACAGGTTGATCAGATTAAACAAGTGTTGCAAATTACACAATAAGCACAAATAAAAGCGACAACTTCGACTTTAGAGGTTGTCGCTTTTATGCTATGATAATGAAAATAATGGGCTAGTGTACCGATATGGTACGGGTCACAGTCAGCGACAGGAGGGTGAATTTACGCATGTATTTTTTTGTCAATCAAGGCATTGGCCATAGCAATAGTGGTGTCGAACATGCCCAGTTTTATCGTGCGGCCCGTTTTCGTGAACAAGGCTTGCCGTTTAAGTTGGTGTTTACTGACCATTTACCACAGTTACATCAACATATGTCAGAATGGCAACTGGCTGAACATGAAGTTATTGGACTTTATGACTATTTGTTAAGTGATGACCCAGATGATTATCTACAACAGGGGACGCGTCAGCCACAAGTCTATTATGAAGAATCGCTTTGGGATACTGAGCAAACACAACGACTACTGTTTAGACAAGCCACTGGTCGGTATACAGAAACGATCCAACGCCGAAAGCGTCGGACACGAGACGGTGAATATATTGTGGTTGATGATCGCGTGATACTTGAAAATCAGCAACATCGTGTGACTTGGCATTATCAATATGATGGCGAAAATGGTAAGCGTCCTGTCAATATCCATGTCGATAACTTTCGCGGTCAGCACTACTTATTCACAACGCAGGAAGAGTTGCTCACCTTTTTCTTTGCGGAATTACAACGTTATTTTACCCAAAATGTTTATTTTGTTGATCGTGGTGTCTCACATGAAGCAGCCTTAATTAGTTTGAAGCAGGCCGGTTCGCCATTGCAGCTGGGGGTGGTCATTCATGCGGCGCATTTTGTTGGTTTTGTTAACGGCCATCCACTTTGGAATACTTATTATCAATACTTATTTGATCATTTAGCTGTCGTCGATGTCATTATTGTCTCAACGCATCAGCAGCGTGAAGATATCCTATCGCAGTTACAAACGCTAGGTGTGTCGGATGTTGCTGATAAAATCGTGGTGATACCAGTTGGTGGGGTGCCGGCGATTGCGCCGGCGCGTCATTGGCAAGGGTCCACGGCTAAATTTGTCACCGCAGCACGTTTACACGTCGAAAAGAATTTAACGCATGTCATAATGGCCGTCAAACAATTACGTGATGCGGGGATGCCCCTAACTTTAGCAATTTATGGTGTGGGACAAGAATATGCCCCCCTAGCACAATTCATCCAAACGCATCAGTTAGCAGATGTCGTGACGCTAAAAGGGTTGAGTCAGGATATGTTAGCAGACATGCAGCAGTATGATGCGTTTGTTTCTGCTTCTTATTCCGAAGGTTTTGGGCTGGCTTACCTAGAGGCGATGAGTTTAGGACTGCCAATTGCAACTTATGCGAATCGCTATGGGGCACAAACTTTAGTGCGTGACGGCGAGAACGGCTATTTGGCGGCCTTTGAGCCACAAACCACGGCTGAAGCACAGAACATCACACATTTGGCTGCGGCCATGCGCCGCATTTTTGATAACTATGATGCGTTATCGCGTGGTGCTAGTCGACGATCAAGTGCATTTCTCAATGCTGATATTGCCAGGCAGTGGGGGCGTTTAGTGGAGGCTTTGACATGAGGATTGAAATGATTAATGCCTTAACTTATAGTGATGTACCAGGCGTTGCTTGGCAAATTGAGCGTGTACGTACGGGGAAAAGTGACGCTTTGTGGCTGGCAACACCGCATGAAGACGCGGTTCATCTTGTGAAAAAATTAGGACTGTTGCCAGAGCAAGTTTATGATATGTATGCGCAACGGTACTTAACGGCTATTGATGACACGACGGGTATTTGGTGGACGGATTTTCCGGTACCAGCTGATGCGCAATTTTTGATTTATAGTGATTGGACCAAACATATTGTGAGTCACGGTTATGATCGTGCGCGGGTGCGTTGGTTCAATGATGCGCAACGGTTTGTCCAAGCGGTGATTTGGCTAGATTTAGCGGGTAAAGTAGACTATAAAGAAATCTACCAGCGTAATGGGGCGTTATTTGCCAAACAATATTTTAGTGCGGGTGAGTTGCAACAATCCGATTTTTATTTTGGCAAACAAACTGTTCAGGTGCGTGATTTTTACTTTGAAGGGCACCGTAATTTTGTGTATGCGTATGATCAAAAATATGCGTCTGCTGCTAGTTATTTAGCTGCGGTGTGCCAGCGTTGGCCACAGGCACAATTTAATGTGACGCAGTTAGATCGCACATTGGCGTTTGTCCCAAAACAGACGACATTAACACTGGTAGATGGGGTACTAGATGCCAAAGGGCGTTTACGGGCACAATTAGCAGATATTTTACGTGATGATACTCATCCAGTGACCACGATACGGGTGGCAGAACAGGACTACCAAGCACTGCAAGTCCTAGGATTACCGTTGCAAAAAGTCCAAGTCGTCACAATTTGAATACCTTTTCACATATCCCAACACAACGTTGGGATTTTGTTCTATAATAGGTATGTAAGAATAAAATTTTGGAGGCTATCATGGCTAAATTGACTGTTTCAGATTTGGAACTTTCAGGTAAGAAAGTATTGATGCGCGTTGACTTCAACGTGCCAATCAAGGCAGGCGTTATCGGAAACGATAACCGTATTGTGGCAGCGTTGCCAACAATCAAGTACGTACTTGAGCATGGTGGACGTGCGATCTTGTTCTCACACTTGGGTCGTATCAAGTCTGAAGACGATAAGAAGGATTTGTCATTGGCACCAGTTGCTAAGCGTTTGGGTGAATTGTTGGGTCAAGAAGTGAAGTTTGTCCCACAAACACGCGGTGCTGAACTTGAAGCTGCTGTTGCAGATTTGAAGGATGGCGAAGTTTTGATGGTTGAAAATACACGTTTTGAAGACGTTGCAGACGGCCAAGAAACAAAGCATGAATCAAAGAACAATGATGAACTTGGTAAGTACTGGGCATCATTGGGTGATGATATCTTCGTCAACGATGCCTTTGGTACAGCACACCGTGCCCATGCCTCAAACGTTGGTATTTCAGCAAATGTGTCACAAGCAGCAGCTGGCTTCTTGATGGAAAAGGAAATCAAGTTCTTGGGTGACGCTGTGGCAAACCCAGTGCGTCCGTTTGTTGCCATTATTGGTGGTGCCAAGGTTTCAGATAAGATTGAAATCGTCAAGTCATTGCTTGAAAAGGCCGACAAGGTAATTGTCGGTGGTGGGATGGCCTATACTTTTGATGCTGCAAAGGGCTACAAGATTGGCAACTCATTGTTTGAAGCAGATAAGGTTGAATTGGCTAAGGAATTGATGGCGGAAGCTGGCGACAAGCTTGTTTTGCCAGTTGATTCAGTTGCCGCTGATGCTTTCTCAAATGATGCCAAGACAGAAGTTGTTGATGCAGCAGCCGGTATCCCTGATGGTTACATGGGACTAGACATTGGACCAAAGTCAGTGAAGTTGTTCCAAGACACATTGGATGGTGCTAAGACAGTTGTTTGGAACGGCCCAATGGGTGTCTTTGAAATGCCTAACTTTGCTAAGGGAACTTTGGCTATTGCCGAAGAATTAGTGAAGGTCACTGAAAACGGTGGTACAACAATTGTTGGTGGTGGTGATTCAACTGCAGCCGTACAACAATTAGGTGTTGCTGACCAATTGTCACACATCTCAACTGGTGGTGGTGCTTCATTGGAATACCTTGAAGGTAAGGAATTGCCAGGAATTGCCGCAATTACAGAAAAGTAAACGTTAAAACAGCCAAACGGCTGTTTTTTTAGTTGGTTTTGATCAGGTCGGCTTCGGATAATTTTGACGATGTCATGTATAATAGGACTAACGAAGTCAACTAAGATTTAGGAGTGTCGTATGATTCAGGTTTATAATACATTGTCTCGAGAAAAAGAAGTTTTCAAACCGCTAACACCGGGTAAAGTGAGTATGTATGTCTGCGGACCGACAGTGTATAACTACATCCATATTGGCAATGCGCGATCAGCGATTGCTTTTGATGTGATTCGTCGTTACTTTGAATATCGCGGTTACACTGTCAAATATGTCTCGAATTTTACCGACGTGGACGATAAAATCATCAAGCGCGCACGCGAAGAAGGCGTTGATGAAATGACGATTGCCAACAAATATGCTGATGCTTTTCATGCCGATACGTTGCCACTTAACATTAAACCTGCAACGATTCGCTCGCGCGCAACGGAAGTCATCCCAGATATCATCACCTTTGTCCAAGATTTGATTGATAAAGGGTATGCGTATGAATCAGCAGGGGATGTTTATTTCCGTGCCAAGCAATTCAAGGGTTATGGTATTTTGGCCCATCAAGACTTAACCGAAATGACTGCTAATGCTGCTGGCCGCTTAGATGATGACGAACAAACTCGCAAAGAAGATCCGATTGACTTTGCGGTTTGGAAAGCTAGTCGTGATGCCGATGAGATTTCTTGGGCATCGCCTTGGGGCAATGGTCGGCCAGGTTGGCATATTGAGTGCTCGGTCATGTCACAAAAATATTTGGGCAAAACGATTGATGTTCATGGTGGCGGCATTGATTTGGCGTTTCCACATCATACAAATGAAATTGCCCAATCAGAGGCACGGACGGGTCAAAAATTTGTGAATTATTGGCTACATAACGGCTTTGTGAATGTTGATAATGAAAAGATGTCCAAGTCATTAGGGAACTTTACCACCCTGCATGATATGCTGACGGATTACGATGACCCGATGGCAATTCGCTATTTACTTGCCACAACACATTATCGGCGGCCAATTAACTATGCGCCGGACACATTGGCACAGGCACGTGCTGCGCTAGAACGGATTCGGACAGGATACCGTAATTTACAATTCCGCTTAGCAGATGCTGTCCCTGGTCAAGATACGGTGCTAGAAACAACCATCCAACAACAGGTCGAAGCCTTTGAGTTAGCGATGGATGATGACTTTAATGTACCAAATGCCGTAGCTGCAATTTTTGAGTTGATTACATTAGCAAATACGTATGCAGAAGCGACAACTGTTTACGATGATACGGTGACAACACTGTTAACGACAATTGAGACGCTAATGGGTGTTTTGGGAATTGATGGGTTATCAGGAGCGTCAGATCTGACAGCTGAACAACGCCGCTTGATTGATGCCCGTGCCATTGCGCGGACATCGCAAGACTACCAAACATCAGATGAGCTACGTGAGCAACTTAAGACATTAGGTATTATCATAGAAGATACACCGCAAGGGCAGCGATGGCATCGCGCCAAGTAAAACCGCTTTGGCGGTTTTTTTATTAGTCAACGTTTATACAAAGACAAACTTATAGATAGTTTTATTAGTTTATACTGGATAAAAAGCGAACGAAAAAAACGACAAAAAGGGTAAGAAAGGGATAAAACGAACGTGTAAAAAAGAAGTAAAAAAGGGGTTGACGCAGGGAGATAAAGGCGGTATATTAGTATATGTTCTAACGGCGGCGGACAAGCAAGCGGTTACAGTGAGAAATTTCTGAAATAAAATTTCGAAAGAAGTAGTTGACAAGCGAGACGCAACGTAGTAGAATAATAAAGTTGTCTTAGCGGTGCGAAAGCGCAGCGGGGATGATTACAAAAAAACATTTTGAAAAAAGGTGTTGACAAGTAATCAACCACGTGATAAGATAGTATAGTTGTCTCAGCGACAACAAGTAGCACATTGAAAACTGAACAAAACTTTGAACAAACGAATCTGTTACTAGTTATTAGCAGTAATAACTAAAACAAATTTGCGAAGTCAATTCGTAACAAACAATAAACGGATAGTCGTTATAGAGATATAGCAATTAGTCAGTTTAATCGAAGAGTACATCTTCAAACGATGAATTTAATTCATTTAAATTGAGAGTTTGATCCTGGCTCAGGATGAACGCTGGCGGCGTGCCTAATACATGCAAGTCGAACGCGCAGCGAAAGGTGCTTGCACCTTTCAAGCGAGTGGCGAACGGGTGAGTAACACGTGGATAACCTGCCTCAAGGCTGGGGATAACATTTGGAAACAGATGCTAATACCGAATAAAACTTAGTATCGCATGATACAAAGTTGAAAGGCGCTACGGCGTCACCTAGAGATGGGTCCGCGGTGCATTAGTTAGTTGGTGGGGTAAAGGCCTACCAAGACAATGATGCATAGCCGAGTTGAGAGACTGATCGGCCACATTGGGACTGAGACACGGCCCAAACTCCTACGGGAGGCTGCAGTAGGGAATCTTCCACAATGGGCGAAAGCCTGATGGAGCAACGCCGCGTGTGTGATGAAGGCTTTAGGGTCGTAAAGCACTGTTGTATGGGAAGAAATGCTAGAATAGGGAATGATTCTAGTTCGACGGTACCATACCAGAAAGGGACGGCTAAATACGTGCCAGCAGCCGCGGTAATACGTATGTCCCGAGCGTTATCCGGATTTATTGGGCGTAAAGCGAGCGCAGACGGTTGATTAAGTCTGATGTGAAAGCCCGGAGCTCAACTCCGGAATGGCATTGGAAACTGGTTAACTTGAGTGTTGTAGAGGTAAGTGGAACTCCATGTGTAGCGGTGGAATGCGTAGATATATGGAAGAACACCAGTGGCGAAGGCGGCTTACTGGACAACAACTGACGTTGAGGCTCGAAAGTGTGGGTAGCAAACAGGATTAGATACCCTGGTAGTCCACACCGTAAACGATGAATACTAGGTGTTAGGAGGTTTCCGCCTCTTAGTGCCGAAGCTAACGCATTAAGTATTCCGCCTGGGGAGTACGACCGCAAGGTTGAAACTCAAAGGAATTGACGGGGACCCGCACAAGCGGTGGAGCATGTGGTTTAATTCGAAGCAACGCGAAGAACCTTACCAGGTCTTGACATCCTTTGAAGCTTCTAGAGATAGAAGTGTTCTCTTCGGAGACAAAGTGACAGGTGGTGCATGGTCGTCGTCAGCTCGTGTCGTGAGATGTTGGGTTAAGTCCCGCAACGAGCGCAACCCTTATTGTTAGTTGCCAGCATTCAGTTGGGCACTCTAGCGAGACTGCCGGTGACAAACCGGAGGAAGGCGGGGACGACGTCAGATCATCATGCCCCTTATGACCTGGGCTACACACGTGCTACAATGGCGTATACAACGAGTTGCCAACCCGCGAGGGTGAGCTAATCTCTTAAAGTACGTCTCAGTTCGGACTGCAGTCTGCAACTCGACTGCACGAAGTCGGAATCGCTAGTAATCGCG
>NZ_CP016329.1:625000-872500 GCF_001998805.1 Leuconostoc garlicum
ATACCAGAGGTATCAGACAGAAAGCTTTGCGAATGTAGTTCAATGGTAGAATTCCAGCCTTCCAAGCTGGCTATGCGGGTTCGATTCCCGTCATTCGCTTTATGTTTAGGAATAGACATAAGAGGGGCCTGTAGCTCAGTTGGTTAGAGCACTGTGTTGATAACGCAGGGGTCACAGGTTCGAGTCCTGTCAGGCCCATCAATAAGAGAGGTAGCGTAAAGCTGCCTCTTTTTTCTTGCGGAAATGAATCTTGCCTTTTATTTTTTTTTTCGTTACAATAGAGATAATAGCTTACCATAATTAGGCACTTTCAGAAAATTGTTGGTTGATGAGAAACAATACGCCGAAACTCCAGTAAGTCTCGTTTAGTGGGTAATGCCACTCGGAACTCTCCGTTATCAGAAAATGAGTGTTGTACGCTTTTTGTGTACAAAATCTGGGTGGTACCACGGAAGCGCGTTTTCGTCCCTTGTCCTGTTGGATGGGATGGCAACGCGCTTTTATATTAGACTTTAAAATTAAAGGAGCAGAATAATGTTAGACATGAAGTATTTGCGCAAAAATGAAGCTGAGGCAACGCAGCGGTTGCTTGATCGGGGCGTACCAGCAGAAAAGTTGCAAGAGTTGTTGGCCCTGGATCAAGAACGGCGAGAAGCCATCCAACAAGTTGAAAATTTGAAGGCCCAACGTAACGCCGTGTCGGATAAAATTGCCTATGCTAAGCGTAACAAAGAAGATGCAAGCGAAGCCATTGCGGCGATGCAACAAGTTGGTGCGGAAATCAAAGCCCTAGATGCACGTCAATCAGAGTTGGATGAGGCGGTGAAGAATTTGGCAGCCCATTTGCCTAATTTAGCAGCGCCAGAAGTACCAGTGGGTCCAGACGATACAGCAAATGTTGAGCAGCGCGTTTGGGAACCAGCTGACTATGGGACACGACCACAGGCATTGGCGGACACACCAAGTTGGTTGAAGGCGCACTATGAGATTGGGGAAGCTCTTGGTATTTTAGACTTTGAACGTGGCGCTAAGGTTTCTGGGGCACGTTTCTTGTATTATGTTGGTGACGGGGCACGCTTGGAACGTGCTGTTTACAACTTTATGCTTGATGAACATCGACAAGAAGGGTATACCGAAATGATTACCCCAATTGTGGTGAATGATACAGCGATGTTTGGCACAGGTCAGTATCCAAAGTTCCAAGACGATGCTTATCGGGTAGAAGGGTTGGCCCAAACTTACATTCCAACAGCCGAAGTCCCACTGACAAACTATTACGCTGGGGAAACCATCCCGAGTGAAGATTTGCCAATCAAATTTACTGCGTTGTCACCATCATTCCGTAAGGAGGCTGGGGCAGCTGGGAAAGATACGCGTGGTTTGATTCGTTTGCACCAATTCAATAAGGTGGAAATGGTGAAGTTTACCAAGCCGGAACAATCATATGCCGAATTGGAAAGCATGACAGCCAATGCGGAAAACATTTTGCAAAAGCTCGGCCTTCCTTATCATGTTGTGATGCTATCAACGGGGGACATGGGCTTCTCAGCAGCAAAGACTTATGATATTGAAGTGTGGATGCCACAACAAAAGGTTTACCGCGAGATTTCATCAGTATCAAACACAGAGGACTTCCAAGCACGTCGTATGCACATTACGTATCGCGATGACAATGATAAATTGCAGTTGGTGCACACATTAAATGGATCAGGTCTAGCCGTTGGCCGGACAGTCGCAGCCATTTTGGAAAACTATCAAAATGAAGATGGGACAGTAACAATCCCTGAAGTGCTACGGCCTTACATGGGTGGGCAAGAGACCTTGTCGCCAACAGCGCATTATTAATCGATGAAAAGCCTATATTTATTGGGCTTTTTTTGCTACAATTTATAGTAGACTATTGTGCGGTAGAACACACAAATTCATATTTCAGAGGAGACACACGCAACTGATTCGGGTTGTGTGCTAAAAACAATGGCAAATCCAATACGTAAATTAGTTGATAATTCAAAAAAGCAACTAAAAAAATTAAACAATATTGCCGATCAAGTTGAAAGTTATGCTGATGAAATGTCAGCGTTAACTGACGCGCAATTACAAGCTAAAACGCCATTTTTCCAGGAAAAAATTGCAGCAGCGGTAGCTGAAGCGACAGATAAGGATAAACAAAATAAAGCCCTATCAAAGGTATTAGATGAGATATTGCCAGAAGCTTTTGCGGTCGCACGTGAAGGCGCTAAGCGTGTCTTGGGATTGTACCCATTCCGTGTTCAAATTATGGGTGCTGCGGTGTTACACGGCGGTAATTTAGCGGAAATGCGTACCGGTGAAGGTAAGACACTAACAGCAACGATGGCGGTTTATTTGAATGCCCTATCAGGTCGTGGTGTACATGTGGTGACCGTCAACGATTATTTGTCAGCGCGAGATGCTGAACAAATGGGTCAGCTTTATAACTGGCTTGGCCTAACAGTTGGTGTGAATGTCGGTGATGCGCCAGCTGATGAAAAGCGGGCGGCATATAATGCTGACATCACCTATTCAACAAACTTTAATATTGGGTTTGATTATTTGCGGGATAACATGGTACATCGTGCCGATGAACGCGTGATGCAACGTGGTTTAAACTTTGCGTTGATTGATGAAGCGGATTCAATTTTAATCGATACGGCGCGGACACCGTTGATCATTTCAGGACCTGGATCAGGTGTCTCACAATTATATGCACGGGCTGATCGTTTTGTAAAAACACTGGTACGTGACGAAGATTATAAGATTGATGAAGAAGCCAAGACAACGATGATGACCAATGAAGGGATTCATAAAGCAGAAGTCTTCTTTAATTTGGATAATTTATATGCCGCTGGCGATACAGCTTTAACGCACCACATTGACCAAGCACTTCGGGCCAACTTTAACTACATTAATGATAAAGACTATGTGGTGCAAGATGGCGAAGTCAAGTTGATTGACCAGTCAACGGGTCGTATTTCTGAAGGGACACGCTTGTCAGATGGCTTGCATCAAGCGATTGAAGCCAAAGAAGGCGTTGAAATTCAAGAAGAAAATAAGTCAATGGCGCAAATTACTTATCAGAATTTGTTCCGGATGTACAAGAAGCTGTCTGGTATGACGGGAACAGCCAAGACGGAAGAAGAAGAATTACGCGAAATCTACAACATGGAAGTTATTACGATTCCAACTAACCGCCCAGTTAAGCGTGTGGATTATCCGGATTTGTTGTACCCATCGATGCGTGCGAAGTACAATGCGGTGGTCAAATTAATTCAAGAATTACACGCCAAGGGGCAACCAATTTTAATTGGGACAGGGTCTGTTGAATCATCTGAATTGTTGTCGAAAATTCTGATGGCACAAAATGTCCCACATAACGTGTTGAATGCTAAAAATAACGCCAAAGAAGCTGAAATTATTGCTAACGCGGGACAACGCGGTGCCGTAACCGTTGCGACTAACATGGCGGGACGTGGAACAGATATTAAGCTCGGCCCTGGTGTGTCTGAATTAGGTGGGCTAGCCGTGATTGCCACAGAACGTCATGAGTCTCGCCGAATTGATAACCAATTACGTGGTCGTGCTGGTCGTCAAGGTGATGAAGGCTTCTCACAATTCTTTTTGTCATTGGAAGATGATTTGATGATTCGTTTCGGTGCCGAACGTATTCGCTTGATTTGGGAACGCATGAATTTGGATGAAGAAGAGACAGTGATTAAGAACCGTTTGATCACCCGTTCTGTTGAGTCCGCCCAAAAGCGTGTTGAAGGTAACAACTACGATACGCGTAAAAACGTGTTGCAATATGATGATGTTGTCCGTGAACAACGTGAATTAATGTATCGTCAACGGGATATCGTCATTGATGAAACAAAATCATTGGATTGGGTCCTTATGCCAATGGTTGAACGGACAATTAATCGCGTCGTTGATGCACAAACCAAAGGTAAGAAGCCGGCGGAATGGCATTTGGATCAAATCGTTACCTTCGCCGGTAATGTTTTGGTGAATGAAAATGATATTTCGGTTGCCCAGTTAAAAGGGTTAGACCGTGATGGTATCAAGGCATTGCTATTAAACTTAGCAAAAGAAAATTATCGGGTTAAGCAGGGGCAACTCTATGATCCGGCACAAATGTTAGAATTTGAAAAAGTGGTCATTCTTCGTGCCATTGATCAACATTGGACAGACCACATCGATGCCTTGGATCGTTTGCGTCAAGGTGTTGGACTGCGTGGCTATGGTCAATTGAACCCACTGATTGAATATCAAAACGAAGCGTTTGACAACTTCAACAAAATGATTGCTGATGTTGAATATGATGCGACACGCACCTTTATGAAAGCAGAAATCCGTCAAAACTTACAAGCTTAAGAGTTACCATGCCTGATGGTTGACGGTTGCATAATTATAACGAACCTTGTGTTCGTTTTTGTTTTGAAGGGATACTGGAATGGAAATTATTGATGCTAAACATGCTTTAGCAGATATCGAAGAAAATATTGCCCGTTTTCGTGGCACTCTGGATCTAGAAGCGTTAACAGAAGAAATTGCTGATTTTGAAAACCGCATGACAGAACCAGGTTTTTGGGACGATAATGTTAAGGCACAAAAAGTCATTGAAGAAAATAATATTTTGAAGAATCGTCGGGATTCATTTTTAAACTTGACAAATCAGGCAGAAGAAATCGCTGTACTTATTGAAATGTTGTCTGAAGATCCGGAAGATGAGGATACCGCAGCCGAACTAGCGGCCAGTGTGGAAAAAGTTCAAAAAGATGTTGAAGCCTACAATTTGGAACAACTGTTAACTGAACCTTATGATGCCAACAATGCCATTTTGGAAGTGCATCCAGGATCTGGTGGGACAGAATCAACTGACTGGGGGGCCAACTTGTATCGGATGTATACGCGTTGGGCCCAGCAGCACGGTTTCCAAGTGGAAGTGTTAGATTATCACGCTGGTGACGAAGCAGGGATTGACAGTGCGACGATTAAGATTTCTGGGCACAATGCTTATGGCTTCTTACGGAGTGAAAAAGGTGTGCACCGCTTTGTGCGTATCTCGCCATTTGACTCAGCGGGTCGTCGTCATACGAGTTTCGTCAGTGTTGATGTGATGCCGGAATTGGATGACACGATTGAAGTTGAAGTCCGTGATGATGACATCAAGATGGATGTTTTCCGTTCAGGTGGTGCTGGTGGACAAAACGTCAACAAGGTGTCAACCGGTGTCCGGTTGACGCACGAACCAACCGGTATCGTTGTGTCATCAACTGTTGAACGGACGCAGTACGGTAACCGTGACTATGCTATGCGTTTGTTGAAGGGAAAGTTGTACCAGCTTGAATTAGAAAAGCAAGCAGCGGAACGTGCCGCCTTAACGGGTGAAAAGATGGAAAACGGCTGGGGATCACAAATTCGGTCATATGTTTTGCATCCTTATCAGATGGTCAAAGATCACCGGACGAACTACGAAACCAATCAGCCACAACAAGTACTTGATGGGGACTTAGATCCGTTCATTAATGCCTATTTGCAATGGCAATTGAGTTTAAAAAACCCAAATTAACCCATAAAGGTCGAAACGGATTGTTTCGGCTTTTTGCATTATGAAACAGATTAGTTTCTAAACCCCGTCACGTGCGTTATAATATAAGTCAATCTGAGACGCGATTGCCTTAAAAATGGAGGGCATAATATGGATAACACATACACACCTAGTGCGCAAAACGTCCTCGTTTTAGCACAAGAACAGGCAAAATATTTCAAGCATCAGGCTGTTGGTACAGAACACCTCTTGCTTGCTTTAGCGATTGAAAAAGAAGGTATCGCGAGTAAAATTTTAGGCCAGTTTAATGTGACGGATGACGATATTCGTGAAGAAATTGAACACTTTACTGGCTATGGCATGACATCACGTTATGACAAAAATAGTTATCTCCCTTATTCACCAAAGGCGGCTGATATTTTACGGCAAGCAGGCGAAGAATCACGGGCGTTAGCCCAACCACGAGTGGGTACAGAGCATATTCTCTTAGCACTGTTACAAGATGAAAGTATTTTATCATCACGGATTTTGCTAGCTTTGGATGCCAACTTGCAAGAAATGCGGCGTGCTATCCTACGTAAGTTGGGTGTGACAGACGTGCGCAAGCAAATGAAACAACATGACCGCCAGCAACCACAGGGTACGCCAACATTAGACGGTTTGGCACGTGATTTGACACAATTAGCCAAGGATAACAAGATGGATCCGATTGTCGGACGTTCAGGTGAAGTGCGACGTGTCGTACAGATTTTGTCACGCCGGACGAAGAATAATCCGGTTTTGATTGGCGAACCAGGTGTTGGAAAAACCGCGATTGCCGAAGGTTTAGCGCAACGTATTGTGACCAATGATGTCCCTGATTCACTTAAAAACAAGCGCCTGATGGCATTGGATATGGGTTCACTAGTTGCCGGGACAAAGTATCGTGGTGAATTTGAAGATCGCTTAAAAAAGATCATTGATGAAATTTATCATGATGGGCAAGTCATTCTATTTATTGATGAACTTCACACGTTGATTGGTGCTGGTGGTGCTGAGGGGGCGATTGATGCCTCTAACATTTTAAAGCCAGCGTTAGCACGTGGTGAAATTCAAACATTAGGCGCCACGACCTTTGACGAGTACCAAAAGTATGTGGAGTCAGATGCTGCTTTGGAACGGCGTTTTGCACCAGTGACGGTCAATGAACCGTCACAAACGGATGCGATGGCGATTTTGACTGGCATTCGACCAAAGTTTGAAGCGCATCATCAAGTGCAAATCGATGATGAAGCGATTGCAGCAGCTGTGAAACTATCGTCACGTTATATTACGGATCGTTTCTTGCCTGACAAGGCAATTGATTTGATGGATGAAGCTGGTGCTAAGGTACGCATTGATGCGGTTGATAAGCCAAATGCCCTGCAAAAAAACCAGTTACGTCTAGCTGAATTGACAGAAGCGAAGGATCAAGCCATTACGGCGCTTGACTTTGAAAAGGCGGCCGAGCTACGTGCCGAAGAAATGAAAGTCAAAAATAAGTTAGATAAGTTGGCCGCGAAAATGGCCAACCAAACGGCGGCTGACCGCCCGCAATACGATTTGCACGTGACGGCGGAAGACATCGAGGAAGTGATTTCACAGCAGACTGGTGTGCCGCTAACGCAACTTGAAAAGAACGAAAAGCAACGACTCGTTAATTTGGAAGCAGTGTTGGGCCGTCGTGTGGTGGGACAAAAGCAAGCAATTTCTGCGGTTGCTCGTGCCATTCGTCGTGCCCGTTCTGGCTTGAAAGATCCAAGTCGTCCAATTGGAACCTTTATGTTTTTGGGGCCAACAGGAGTTGGGAAAACAGAGTTGGCCAAGGCTTTAGCAGAGGCTGTCTTTGGTAATGAAGATAATATGATTCGGATTGATATGTCTGAATACCAAGAACGTTGGTCAGCGTCACGTTTGATCGGCTCAGCACCTGGTTATGTTGGTTATGATGAGGGTGGTCAACTCACAGAGCAAGTCCGTAATCATCCTTATTCCGTTATCTTGTTAGATGAAGCTGAAAAGGCCCATCAGGATATTTTCAACCTCATGTTGCAAGTATTTGATGATGGTTTCCTAACGGATTCTAAGGGGCGCAAGGTTGATTTTCGGAATACGATTATTATCATGACGTCAAACCTTGGGGCAACAAGATTACGTGATGAAAAAGCCATGGGCTTTGGTGCCGTTGACTTGAAAAATGATAATGCCGCGGTTGCTGAAAAAATTCGCGAAACGTTGAAAGAAACTTTCCGACCTGAATTTATTAACCGACTAGATGAGGCGGTTGTTTTTGAACCGTTGACGAAGCCTGAAATTCATACGATTGTGAAGCTCATGAGTCGGGATATCTTACAACGGGTCGCTGAACAGGGAATTTCAGTTAAAATCACACCAGCTGCGATTGATGTGATTGCTGATGCCGGCTTTGATCCAGAATATGGGGCACGCCCAATTCGTCGTGTCTTACAAACAAAAGTTGAAGATGCATTAAGTGAGGCACTATTGCGTGGCAATATTACCACCGATAGTATTGTGACGATTGGGGCAAAACAAGGCGATATTAACATCACCATTAAGCCGCAGAAAAAAGTCATCACACATGCTTAACAAAAGTGATCACATCACGGATGTGGTCACTTTTTCAATGGCGATGACACTTAGCCAACTCACGAGTAAAAAGGGTACAAACGGGGCGCATCGTCGCGTATAATACTGGAGATAACCATAAGTGATGAGTGCTGCGGTAAGGAGCGTCAGCGCCAAAATAATGGGGGATGATACCAAACCAATCACCATCAGGACAGGCAAGTCACCGCTACCCAGGGCATGGCGCACATAAATGAGCCACAGGCAAATCACGGCAAACATCCCAACGACTAACAGTTGTGGCGTTTCCCAACGAATCCATACCAAGTAAGCCAGCCAGGGGAAGAGTAGATTGGCGTGAATGGCTTGTTGGTCCCAGTCTTCTAAAGCTAGGAAAAAGAGGCACAGGGCTGTTAGCCACAGTTCTGGTTCAGGGAATAACCAAGTGCCAATAATACCACCAAGGCATTCAAATAAGACGTAGGTATAACCGTAGGGCTGTTGGCAATAGCGACAGCGGCTTTTGGTTAACAGCGCCGACACGATAGGGATGAGATCAAACCAGGCTAAAACATGCCCGCAATGCCAACAAAATGAGCGTTGCGTGGTTAAGGGTATCTTGTGAGTTAAGCGGTCGTTGAGACACATGAGACTTGAGATAAGACAAGTATTGAGTAGAAAAATAACGAGTATAGTCATAAGATATCATACGCAGTCATTGTGGAAAATACTTGCTGAAAGCAACTGTTTTCCACAATTTTTAAAGAGATGCTGTTAAACCTATTGACAATCACTGTCAATCTGGTATTATATTGGACGTGCTTTTAAGTAATCTGTTCTGTGAGCTATTCACAACGTGCTGAACGGCGCTGTAAAGGCAATTGTCAGCAGATTTCCAGTAAGCATTTTTGTTTAAAGACAGAAATGACACACCTGGAACTGTGTAACTAATAAAATTTTAAGGAGACCGTAGCATGCCTACAATTAACCAATTGGTTCGCAAGCCTCGTAAGTCAAAGGCGACTAAGTCAAAGTCACCAGCTTTGAACTTCGGCTATAACTCAATGAAGAAGAAAGCAACAAACAATGTTGCACCACAAAAGCGTGGTGTTGCAACACGTGTTGGTACAATGACACCAAAGAAGCCTAACTCAGCTTTGCGTAAGTACGCCCGTGTTCGTCTTTCAAACTTGTACGAAGTTACAGCATATATCCCAGGTATTGGTCACAACTTGCAAGAACACTCTGTTGTTTTGATCCGTGGTGGTCGTGTTAAGGATTTGCCTGGTGTACGTTACCACATCATCCGTGGTGCATTGGATACAGCTGGTGTTGATGGACGTAAGACATCACGTTCAAAGTACGGCACAAAGGCGCCAAAGAAGTAAGAAGGAGACTGACAAATGCCACGTAAAGGTTATACTAAGCGTCAGGAAGTTTTGCCTGACCCAATTTACAACTCAAAGCTCGTTTCACGTTTGATCAACAAGTTGATGCTTGATGGTAAGCGTGGAACTGCGTCAACTATCTTGTACGATGCTTTTGATCGTATCAAGGAAGCAACTGGTAACGATCCATTGGAAGTTTTCGAACAAGCTATGGAAAACATCATGCCAGTATTGGAAGTTAAGGCTCGCCGTGTTGGTGGATCTAACTATCAAGTGCCAATCGAAGTACGCCCAGACCGTCGTACAACATTGGGATTGCGTTGGTTGGTAAACTACTCACGTTTGCGTAACGAACACACAATGGATGAACGTTTAGCTAAGGAAATCATGGACGCCGCTAATGACACTGGTGCATCTGTAAAGAAGCGCGAAGACACACACAAGATGGCTGAAGCTAACCGTGCATTTGCGCACTATCGTTGGTAAAACGCGTGGCGCAATTCAGTTTGCGTCATGACTGCTTACGTTGATTTATTGTTGCTTAGAATTTAATTGTTCACGGTCACAATAAATAGTGTAAAATGACAGTAGATGGTAAAACGCTATTGGCTTTTACCGTCAAAAAGCGAACACAATTCTGTGTCGCTTTTTGTTGCATATAGAACAAAAACCAGGAGATAACTCACAATGGCAAAACGTGAATACCCACTAGAACGTACACGTAACATTGGTATCATGGCCCACATCGATGCGGGTAAGACAACCACTACGGAACGTATCTTGTACTACACAGGTAAAATTCACAAGATTGGTGAAACACACGATGGTGCTTCACAAATGGATTTCATGGAACAAGAAAAGGAACGTGGAATCACAATCCAATCAGCCGCTACAACAGCGGTATGGCGTGGATTCTTTGACCAATTCGCTAAGACACCTTACCGTGTTAACATCATCGATACACCAGGTCACGTGGACTTCACAATCGAAGTTGAACGTGCTTTGCGTGTGCTTGATGGTGCCGTAGCCGTGCTTGATGGTGCTGCCGGTGTTGAACCACAAACAGAAACTGTTTGGCGTCAAGCAACAACATATGACGTGCCACGTATTGTCTTCGTTAACAAGATGGATAAGATGGGTGCTGACTTTGAAATGTCAGTTAACTCAATTCATGAACGTTTGCAAGTTAATGCTGAAGCTATCCAATGGCCAATTGGTGCTGAAGATGACTTCGAAGCGATCATTGACTTGATTACACAAGAAGCTTACTACCCAGTTGATGACTTGGGTGAAAAGTGGGAACCACGTGAAATTCCTGCCGAATTGAAGGAACTAGCTGAAGAAAAGCGTAACACGTTGATCGAAGCTGTTGCGGATGTTGATGATGAATTGATGGAAAAGTACCTTGAAGGTGAAGACATTTCTGTTGATGAATTGAAGGCAGCGATCCGTCGTGCCACTTTGGCATTGCAATTCTACCCAGTGCTTGCAGGTTCAGCCTACAAGGATAAGGGTGTGCAAATGATGTTGGATGCGGTTGTTGACTACTTGCCAGGACCTTTGGATGTTAAGCCATATATCGCGACTGATCCAAAGACTGGTGAAGAAGTTGACTTGATTGCCGATGACAGCAAGCCATTTGCTGCTTTGGCATTTAAGATCATGACTGATCCTTTCGTTGGTCGTTTGACATTTATGCGTGTGTATACTGGTACTTTGCAATCAGGTTCATACGTACAAAACACATCTTCTGATACACGTGAACGTGTTGGTCGTTTGCTACAAATGCACGCGACATCACGTACAGAAATCGAAGAAGTCTTCTCTGGTGATATCGCTGCGGCAATCGGTTTGAAGAACACAACAACTGGTGATTCTTTGACTGCTGTGGACCACCAATTGATTCTTGAATCAATGGAATTCCCAGAACCAGTGATCGAATTGGCTATCGAACCAAAGACTAAGGCTGACCAAGACAAGTTGTCAAATGCCATCCAAAAGTTGGCGGAAGAAGATCCATCATTCCGTGCCACAACAAACCCTGAAACTGGTGATACTTTGATCGCTGGTATGGGTGAATTGCAATTGGATATTATGGTTGATCGTATGCGCCGTGAATTCAACGTTGAAGCAACAGTTGGTGCACCACAAGTTGCTTACCGTGAAGCCTTTACACAAACAGTGCAAGCGCGTGGATACTTCAAGCGTCAATCTGG
The DNA here is from genome assembly GCF_001998805.1 of Leuconostoc garlicum. Taxonomy (NCBI): domain Bacteria; kingdom Bacillati; phylum Bacillota; class Bacilli; order Lactobacillales; family Lactobacillaceae; genus Leuconostoc; species Leuconostoc garlicum. Next base: position 636,775 of record NZ_CP016329.1, read on the forward strand.
TGGTAAGGGACAATATGGTGATGTTTACATCGAATTCTCACCAAACGAAGAAGGTGCTGGCTTTGAATTCGAAGACGCCATCGTCGGTGGTGTTGTGCCTCGTGAATATATTCCATCAGTTGAAGCTGGTTTGAAGGATGCTTTGAATGCTGGTCCTTTGGCTGGATTCCCATTGGTTGACTTGAAGGCTAAGTTGTATGATGGTTCATACCACGATGTCGATTCTTCTGAAGCAGCCTTTAAGATTGCTGCGTCATTGGCCTTGAAGGAAGCTTCAAAGACAGCCGGTGCCGTTATTCTTGAACCAATCATGGCGGTTGACATTGTTGCCCCTGAAGATAACCTTGGTGATGTGATGGGACACGTTTCAGCACGCCGTGGTATGATCGAAGGTCAAGAATCTCGTGGTCCTGTTTTGGCAGTTAAGGCGAAGGTGCCTTTGTCAGAAATGTTTGGTTATGCAACAACTTTGCGTTCAGCAACGCAAGGTCGTGGTACATTCCAAATGGTCTTTGATCACTATGAAGCTGTGCCAAAGAACATCCAAGATGAAATTATCAAGAACAGCGGTAACAAAGAAGATTAATATCATTAATCTGATACCGTAGATTATGAGTTTATTCAGTAGATAATACTGACAGACGGTCCAGTTAAAACGGCGTCACCCAATCGGGTGACGCCGTTTTGTGTCGATAAATTGAGGAGAATTTATGCTGAAAAAGCACAGTAAGTTTTTGATACCGGGCATTATCGTGATTGGTATGGTCTTACGTATTCCGTTTACGTCGATTCCACCGATTATTTCACATATCGCCAAAACACAACACGTTCCAGTTGGTCAGTTAGGTATTTTGACGACGATACCACTGATTGCCTTTGCGATTTTTTCCTCTATTGCGCCGAAGACGGCAGAAAAATTAGGCTTAGAGCGAACTTTTGCCGTGATGCTGATTGTGATGGTCGTCGGCTCTTGGATCCGGATTATTAATACACCGCTCCTTTATATTGGGACATTACTGATTGGGGTTGGCATCGCCCATATGAATGTCCTCCTGCCCAGTGTGATTCGGCTGTACTTCCCTAATAAAGTTGGGCCGATGACATCAACGTTTACCTTTAGTATGATGTTAGCCACCGCAGTTGGGGCAGGGTTATCGGCACCGATTGCTGAAGCAACGCATTGGCACGTGTTTATTTTATTATTAACAACGGTAATCGGGATTGCCTTTTTGGTATGGTTACCCAATGTGAGTTTTGCTGCCAAGCATCCGCAGTCGTTAGCCACCACACCGACGGGTGTGAAGCGGCCGACCGATGCCCATGTTTGGCGTAACCGGTATGCCTGGTTGTTGTTGTATTTTGCTGGTGTCCAATCGGCTATGTTTTACATTTTAATGGCTTGGGGACCGACAATGGCGATTCAAACTGGGCTATCGGCATCAGTCGCGAGTGTGTTTGCCGGTATTAATGCCTTGATCGGGTTACCGTTTGCGTTGACAATTCCAACGATTGTTGCTCGTTTATCGTCTGTCGGTCGGCAATGGTTGGTTGGTGTGTCTTCGGTGGTTGGGATTGTGGGCTATCTTTTGCTCTTAGTGCCCAATAACCATTTTGGCTATTGGTTAAGTGTCAATCTATTGATTGGGGTGAGCACGTCGATTTTATTCCCTTATCTTATGACAACCTTTAGTTTGAAAACAACCACACCAATCCAGACCGCAGAATTATCTGGTATGGCGCAAAGTGGTGGGTATGTCATTGCTGCCTTAGGGCCAGCGTTATTTGGATATGGCTATGGTTGGTTCCATAGTTGGGTACCACAAATCGTGGTGATGATCATTTTGTTCATTTTGATGACGATTGCAATTGTTTTAGTGGAAAAACAACATAAAATCTTATCATAAAAAAAGCACGCAAGTAATGAACTTGCGTGCTTTTCTTGATACAATAGTTCTATTGACTAAAAGTGAGGGTTGGGAATTGACTAACACATCAACACCAATTATTGAATTTAAGAACGTTGGCTTGTCTTATGATGATAACCAAGTTCTAAAGAACATTGACTTAGCGCTTGAAGCGGGGAAGTTTTATACGTTGCTAGGGCCTTCGGGGTCAGGGAAGACAACGATTCTTAATCTGATTTCAGGCCAATTAACGCCGACACATGGTGATATTTTGTTTGAGGGAAAAGTGATTAACGATGTGCCGGTTGAAAAGCGCCACATGAACACGGTTTTCCAAGATTATGGCTTGTTCCCTAATATGGATGTTTTTGACAATGTTGCCTTTGGTCCGAGTATTAAAGGGATGAGCAAGGCTGACATCAAGACCAAAGTGATGGAAATGTTGGACTTGGTAAAATTGTCAGCGTATGCCGATCGTGAAATTAATGAATTGTCCGGTGGTCAAAAGCAACGTGTCGCCATTGCGCGTGCTTTAGCAAATGATCCTGAAGTCTTGTTGTTGGATGAACCACTATCAGCGTTGGATTATAAGTTACGTAAGGACATGCAATATGAACTACGTGAAATTCAACAACGTTTGGGAATTACTTTCGTCTTTGTCACGCATGATCAAGAAGAGGCTTTGGCCATGTCTGATTGGATCTATGTCATGAATGACGGGGTCATCCAACAAAATGGCTCACCAGAAGATATTTATGATGAACCAATCAACCATTTCGTGGCGGATTTCATTGGTGAATCTAATATTTTAGATGGCGTTATGAAGGCAGATTATCTGGTTCACTTCACAGGCAAAGACTTTGAAAACGTCGACGCCGGTATGCGACCAAATGAAAAGGTTGAAGTCGTGATTCGTCCTGAAGATTTGGATTTGACGAGTGTTGAAAACGGTAAGTTGGTGGTCACGATTGATGATCAGTCATTCCGTGGTGATTATTATGAAATCACCGCCATTGATGATGATGGGAATGAATGGCAAGTGCAAGCCACAAACAAATCAACGATTGGTGAACGCGTTGGTTTGACGTTTGATCCAGAAGATATTCATATCATGCGCTTTAACGAATCAGAAGATGACTTTGACGCGCGTTTGGAAAGTTATGAGGATGATAGCGATGATGGCAAAGCGTAATCAGCAGCGACAATTATTCTACCTGGTACCCTATGGTGCTTGGTTGGTGCTATTTGTCATTGTGCCACTTGTCTTGTTGCTATTCCAATCATTAACGACCCAAGATGGTCATTTTACGTTGCGTAACTATGAGACCTACTTTAGTAGTGGGACGTACTTGTTAATGACGATTAACTCGGTGTGGTATGCGTTTTTGATTACGGTCATTACGGTCGTGATCAGTTATCCAACCGCCTACCTCTTGAACCAATTAAAGCATAAACAATTTTGGTTGTTGTTGATCATCTTGCCAACGTGGATTAACTTATTGCTCAAAACTTATGCATTTATTGGTTTGTTATCAAAATCTGGTACGGTCAATAACTTTTTGGGCTTATGGGGCATTGTGCCACAGCAACTCTTGTTTTCTAACTGGAGTTTCTTGTTGGTGGCGGCCTACATTGAAATTCCCTTCATGATTCTGCCAATCTTTAATTCGTTAGCCGAAATTAATCCACGTCTTGCACAAGCCAGTCGAGATTTGGGTGCTAATCGCTGGCAAACGCTTTGGCGGGTGATTATGCCATTATCGATGCCTGGGGTAAAAGCTGGTATCCAAGCAGTCTTTATTCCAAGTCTGTCACTATTTATGGTGACACGATTGATCGGTGGTAATCGGGTGATTACTTTGGGAACGGCCATTGAAGAACATTTCTTGGTGACGCAAAACTGGCGTTTGGGGTCAACAATTGGTGTAATTTTAATTGTTGCGATGGTCATTACGATGATTCTGACGCGTGATCGTGCACGTCGTTCGTCGAGAAAGCGGGGTTAAGCAGATGCATAAAAAAATTAAGTGGGCCAACATCTATCTCTGGTTCGTCTTTATCTTGTTGTACTTACCCATCTTTTTCCTGATTGTCTATTCATTTAATGCCGGGGATGTCATGCAAGGCTGGGATGGCTTCTCTTGGAAACATTATGGCGAACTGTTTGCTGATACGCGAATTGCCGAAATTGTTGTCAGCACGCTGTTGCTGGCCATCTCTGCTTCATTGATATCAAGTGTCATTGGTACGGCAGGCGCTTTATATGTCTACAATTTAAGAAACGGCGTTATGAAGAATGTCTTTTTATCGTTGAATAACGTCTTGTTGGTGTCGCCGGATGTTATTATCGGTGCATCATTCTTGGTATTCTTCACGGTACTGGGCTTCTCGTTGGGCTTTACATCGGTCTTGCTATCACACATTGCGTTTACCATTCCGATTGTTGTGTTGATGGTTTTGCCACGTTTGCAGGAAATGAATCAATCATTGATTGCCGCAGCAAAAGACCTTGGGGCCAATAATTGGCAAATGCTTACGCGAGTTGTCTTGCCGGTAATTTCACCTGGTATTTTGGCTGGTTTCTTCATGGCTTTCACGTATTCGCTAGATGATTTTGCGGTGACGTTCTTTGTCACGGGTAATGGCTTCTCAACGTTGTCTGTTGAAATTTATTCTCGTGCCCGTCAAGGGGTTAGTCTTGAAATTAACGCGTTGTCAGCCGTTATGTTTGTCGTGTCATTAATCATGGTACTGGTATATTATGCGATTTCAACACGTGCTGAAAAAAATAAGAAGCGTGCGACGCACCTGATGTTGGTAGCGTCGGAGGGACTGTGATATGAAAAAGTTGCTATTTGGCGTTGTCGCCATCTTGGTAGTTGTCGGGGGACTATTTGGCACCCAGCAATATCTGGCGACTAAAACAGGGTCAGATGCGTCTTCTGACAAGGTGTTAAACCTGTATAACTGGGGTGATTATCTTGATCCTGATTTGATGACTAAGTTCACCAAAGAAACGGGCTATCAGATTAGTTATGAGACGTTTGATTCCAATGAAGCCATGTATACTAAAATTAAACAAGGTGGCACGTCATATGATTTGGCGGTGCCATCGGATTACATGATTCAGAAAATGAAACGTGAAAATTTGCTGTTGCCATTGGATCACAGTAAGTTGACTGGTCTTAAAAATTACGATCCGCGTTTTATGAACCTATCCTTTGATCGTGGGAATAAATACTCATTGCCTTACTTTTGGGGCACGTTAGGGATTATTTATAACGATAAGATTGTTGATGGGAAAGATGTGCAACATTGGGATGATCTCTGGTCACCAAAGTTCCGCAATCAGATTTTGCTTGTCGATTCAGCGCGTGATGCCTTGGGGGTTGCGTTGATTACCCAGCATAAATCAGTTAACACGAAATCTGTGGCTGATTTAGCTGCGGCGCAAGCGAAGTTAGAAGCGCTGATGCCAAACGTCAAAGCCATCATTGCTGATGAAATTAAAATGTATATGGCGCAAAATGAGGCAGGGCTTGCCGTTACCTATTCAGGTGAGGCGGCTGAAGCTATCGATAATAACCCGCATTTGCACTATGTTGTGCCAAGTGAAGGGTCAAACCTGTGGTTTGATAATATCGTGATGCCAAAGACGGCCAAGCATAAAGAAGCGGCTTATGCTTTCTTGAACTTTATGAGTGAGCCTAAGAATGCCGCCCAGAATGCGGAGTACATTGGTTACGCAACGCCGAACGCAAAGGCGAAGGCCTTATTGCCAAAGGCAGTGCGTAATGATCCGCAATTTTATCCAAGCAATGAAACGATTAAGAATCTGCAAGTCTATGATGATTTAGGTCAGAAGTGGACTGAAAGATATAATGATGCCTTTTTGGAATTTAAGATGTCAAAACGTTAAAAACCGACAAATTTTTGTCGGTTTTTTCTTTTAGAGAATTTTGGTCAAAAGAAAAAGTCGCAGAATTAAATTGATAAAAGCCTTGCGCATGTAGGGTTCTTCTGTTATAGTAGTTAAGTACGCTTTTGGAACAGTAGTCATATAAACCTACCGAAAGCCTGGTGTATCAATGTTTAGCGATGATGATTAAGGTTGCGACACGCGCGGCCGCGTTGCCATGGGCGCGCAAAACACAAGCAGTGTTGTCGGTTTTTAATTGGAGTTAGCTGATTTACAAAATCAACGAGGAGGCACGAAATAATGGCACAAAAGAAGATCCGTATCCGTTTGAAGGCATACGAACACCGCATCTTGGACCAATCAGCAGAAAAAATTGTTGAAACGGCCAAGCGTACGGGCGCAGAAATCGCTGGTCCTATCCCTTTGCCAACTGAACGTACATTGTACACAATTCTACGTTCACCACATAAGCACAAGGATAGCCGCGAACAATTCGAAATGCGCACGCACAAGCGTTTGATCGACATTGTGAACCCTACTGACAAGACAGTTGACGCATTGCGTAAGCTTGAATTGCCATCAGGTGTTGCAATCGAAATCAAGTTGTAATTTTAACGAATACAACTTCGCACCCGTTAGGGTAAAAATAAGTCAAGAAATTATTTAAGGAGATTAGTCATGACTAAAGGTATCTTAGGCCGCAAAGTCGGTATGACTCAGGTTTTCACTGAAACTGGTGAATTGATCGCCGTGACTGTTGTTGAAGCTACGCCAAACGTCGTTTTGCAAGTTAAAACTGTAGAAACAGACGGATATGATGCAGTACAACTCGGTTACCAAGACAAGCGCGCAGTTTTGTCAAACAAACCTGAACAAGGTCACGCTTCAAAAGCAAACACGACCCCTAAGCGCTACGTTCGTGAAATCCGCAATGCGGAAGGCGAATTTAACGCAGGGGATGAAATCAAGGTTGATACATTCGCAGCTGGTGAATACGTCGACGTTACTGGAATCACGAAGGGACATGGCTTCCAAGGTAACATTAAGAAGGATGGCCAATCACGTGGACCAATGGCTCACGGATCTCGTTACCACCGTCGTCCAGGTTCAATGGGTGCTATCATCAACCGTGTCTTCAAGGGTAAGCTTTTGCCTGGACGCATGGGAAACCACAAGCGCACAATGCAAAACGTTGCTATCGTCCACGTTGACGTTGAAAACAACTTGTTGTTGTTGAAGGGTAACGTACCTGGCGCAAACAAGTCACTATTGACAATTAAGTCAACCGTTAAGGTTAACGCAAAGCATCCTGAAGTTAAGATGGCCGGTGTTTCAGCACCTGCTGCCGCAGCTGAAGAAGCTTAATATAAACTATATAGAAAGGAGAACAATCAATCATGACTAAAGTTGCTGTATTAAAGCAAGATGGTAGTCAAGCTGCTGAACTCGAATTGAACGATGCAGTTTTCGCCATCGAACCTAACAACGCCGTTATCACAGATGCAGTTTTGATGCAACGCGCATCAATGCGTCAAGGTACTCATGCTGTCAAGAACCGTTCAGCGGTTTCTGGTGGTGGACGTAAGCCTTGGAAGCAAAAGGGTACTGGTCGTGCACGTGCCGGTTCAATCCGTGAACCACAATTCCGTGGTGGTGGAATCGTCTTCGGACCAACACCTCGTTCATATGCCTACCGTATTAACCGTAAGTCTTACCAATTGGCTTTGAAGTCGGTTTTGTCACAAAAGCTTGCTGACGGTAAGCTGGTTGTTGTTGATGCTTTGTCATTTGAAGCACCAAAGACACAAGACTTCAAGAAGGTTTTGGCTAACTTGTCAGTTGACACAAAGACATTAGTAGTTGTTGATGAAGACAACGAAAACGCAATCTTGTCAGCACGTAACTTGGCTAACGTTCAAGTTATGACAACAAAGGGTATTAACGTACTTGACGTTGTTAATGCAGATAAGCTGGTGATTGTTCAATCATCAATCGAAGAAATCCAAGGAGGTCTTGCCTAATGGATGCACGCGATATTATCCGTCGCCCGATCATTACTGAAGCATCAATGGCGCAAACAGAACGTAAGCGCTATGTCTTCGAAGTCGATGTTCGTGCCACAAAGCCTGAAATCAAGAAGGCAATTGAAGAGATCTTCGACGTTCAAGTATCTGGCTTGAACACAGCTAACGTTCGCGGTAAGAAGAAGCGCCAAGGTCGTTACGTTGGTTACACACGTAAGTTGAAGAAGGCAACCGTAACGTTGTCAAAAGACTCAAAAGATATTCAAATCTTTAACGAAGGTTAATTCTAAATAGGAGGAAAAGACATTGGCTATCAAGAAGTATAAGCCAACCTCTAACGGACGTCGTAACATGACGACTTCAGATTTCGCTGAAATCACGAAGTCAACGCCCGAAAAGAGCTTGTTGGCAAAGAAGTCAAAGACTGGTGCTCGTAATAACTCTGGTCGTATGACAGTGCGCCACCACGCTGGTGGACACAAGCAAGCCTACCGTTTGGTGGACTTCAAGCGTATCAAGGATAACAAGACAGCTACTGTAAAGGCTATCGAATACGATCCAAACCGTACAGCAAACATCGCTTTGCTTGTATATGAAGATGGTATTAAGTCATATATCTTGGCGCCAAAGGGATTGAAGGTTGGCGATAAAGTACAATCTGGTCCTGATGCCGACATTAAGCCCGGCAATGCCTTGCCATTGAGCAATATTCCTGAAGGTACTTTGATTCACAACATCGAATTGAAGCCTGGTAAGGGTGGTCAATTGGCACGTTCTGCTGGAACTTCAGCACAAATCTTGGGTAAGGATGGCAAGTATGTCATCGTTCGTTTGACTTCAGGCGAAGTACGTTTGATCTTGGCAACTAACCGTGCAACAATCGGTGAAGTTGGTAACGCTGAACACTCATTGATTAACTGGGGTAAGGCTGGTCGTAACCGTTGGCGTGGAAAGCGTCCACACGTTCGTGGATCAGTTATGAACCCTAACGATCACCCACACGGTGGTGGTGAAGGTAAAGCACCTGTTGGTCGTCCAAGTCCTATGTCACCATGGGGTAAGAAGACTGCTGGTAAGAAGACTCGCGACAAGAAGAAGGCTTCAACGAAGTTCATCGTTCGCGGTCGTAAGAGTAAGTAAGGGAAAGGAGACAACTAATGGCTCGTAGTTTAAAAAAGGGACCATTTGCGGACCCACACTTGCTTAAGAAGATTGAAGCGCAAGCGGATTCTGAAAAGAAGTCAGTGATCAAGACTTGGTCACGTCGTTCAACAATCTTCCCAAGCTTCATCGGCTTTACAATTGCCGTTTATGATGGTCGCAAGCACGTTCCGGTTTTTGTACAAGAAGACATGGTTGGTCATAAGTTGGGCGAATTCGTACCAACACGTACATTCAAAGGCCACAAGGCTGATGATAAGAAGACCGGTAAAAAATAAAGGAGGAAATTGAAAAATGGCTGAACAAATTACTTCAGCTCGCGCGACAGCCAAGATCGTTCGCGTTGCCCCACGTAAGGCACGCCTAGTTCTTGACACAATTCGTCGTAAGAGCGTTAACGAAGCATACGCAATTTTGAAGTTCCTACCTAACACTTCTACTGAAGATATTTACAAGGTTTTGAACTCAGCAGTTGCTAATGCTGAAAACAACTTCTCATTAGACCGAGAAGATCTTATCGTGAAGGAAGCCTTTGCTAACGAAGGACCTACGCTTAAGCGTTTCCGTCCCCGTGCCAAGGGTTCTGCTTCACCAATCAACAAGCGTACAAGCCACATCACAATTGTGGTTGCTGAGAAGGAGGCAAAGTAATGGGTCAAAAGATTAACCCTACTGGATTCCGTGTCGGCGTTATTCGCGACTGGGATGCAAAGTGGTTTGCTGACAAGGCTGATTATGCTAACCAACTTCACGAAGACTTGCGTATTCGTAAGTACATCGAAAAGAACTTAGCGGATGCCGCAGTTGATCGCGTTGAAATTGAACGTAGCACAAAGTCACGTGTTGACGTATCTATCCACACTGCTAAGCCAGGAATGGTTATCGGTAAGGGTGGTTCAGAAGTTGAAAAGCTTCGTACACAATTGGCTAAGTTGACTGATGTCGATGAAAAGGGACGCTCAAAGCGTGTCTTCATCAACATTGTTGAAATCAAGAAGCCTGACTTGTCAGCACACTTGGTTGGACAACAAATCGCTGGTGATTTGGAACGCCGTGTGGCTTTCCGTCGTGCGATGCGTGGTGCTATCCAACGTGCAACACGTTCAGGTGCTAAGGGTATCAAGGTAATGGTTTCAGGTCGTTTGAACGGTGCAGATATTGCCCGTGTTGAACAATACACTGAAGGTACTGTGCCTTTGCATACTTTGCGCGCTGATATCGATTACTCATGGGACGAAGCAATGACTGCTTACGGTAACTTGGGTATCAAGACTTGGATTTACCGTGGCGATGTTTTGCCACAAAAGAAGAACAGTAAGTAAGGAGGGAAGCGAACATGTTAGTACCAAAGCGTGTTAAATTCCGTCGTGTACACCGTGGCCACATGCGTGGTGAAGCAAAAGGTGGAAAGACGGTAACGTTCGGTGAATTCGGCTTGCAAGCAACAACATCAAGCTGGATTACAAACCGTCAAATTGAAGCTGCCCGTATTGCAATGACACGTTATATGAAGCGTGGTGGTAAGGTTTGGATCAAAATCTTCCCTCACAAGTCATATACATCAAAAGGTGTCGGTGTTCGAATGGGTAACGGTAAGGGTTCACCTGAAGGTTGGGTAGAACCAGTTAAGCGTGGTAAGGTAATGTTTGAAGTTGCAGGTGTTCCTGAAGCAACTGCACGTGAAGCATTGCGTTTGGCACAACACAAGTTGCCTGTACGTACAAAGATTATTGCTCGGGAGGCTGAATAATGGCTAAAGCAAGTGAATTGAAAGAATTGTCACTTGCGGATTTGCAAAAGCGCGAGGCCGAATTCAAGGAAGAATTATTCAACCTACGTTTCCAATTGGCTACTGGCCAACTTGAAAACACGGCGCGTATTGCACAAGTTCGTAAGGACATTGCACGAGTTAAGACAGTTATCCGTGCGCAAGAATTGGCAAACGCCAACAAATAAGACGAAAGGAAGAAGCTGAAAAATGAGTGAAGAACGTAATGCTCGTAAGGTTTACCAAGGCCGCGTTGTTTCAGATAAGATGGACAAGACAATCACTGTCGCTGTTGATACTTATGTGAACCACGCCGTTTACGGTAAGCGTGTTAAGTACACAAAGAAGTTTAAAGCCCATGATGAAAACAATAGCGCTAAGATGAACGATATTGTCCAAATCATGGAAACACGTCCTTTGTCTGCAACTAAGCACTTCCGTTTGGTTAAGATCGTTGAAGAGGCAGTTATTCTTTAATTTGATCGTTATCAAATCGTCGTAATTAATTGCTAACTAAGGAGGAAGAACCATGATTCAACAAGAGAGTCGTTTAAAAGTGGCTGACAACTCTGGCGCACGTGAAATCTTGACGATTAAAGTGCTCGGTGGTTCAGGCCGTAAGTTTGCTGGTGTTGGTGACGTGATCGTTGCCACAGTTAAGCAAGCTATCCCTGGTGGTAACGTAAAGAAGGGTGACGTCGTTAAGGCTGTTATCGTTCGTACTGTTTCAGACGTTCGTCGTGCAGACGGTTCATACATCAACTTTGATGAAAATGCCGCTGTTATCGTAAAGGACGACAAGTCACCAGTTGGTACGCGTATCTTTGGCCCTGTTGCACGTGAATTGCGTGATGCAGACTTTATGCGTATCGTTTCATTGGCACCAGAAGTGCTCTAAAACTGACAAGGAGGAGCCAAATCATGTTTGTAAAAACAGGTGATAAGGTTCGCGTCATTGCCGGCAAAGACAAGGGAAAAGAAGGCACAATCACTAAGACTGTTGCTGCAAAGGACCGCGTTGTTGTCGAAGGCGTGAACATCGTTAAGAAGCATCAAAAGCCTTCTAACGAATACCCACAAGGTGGTGTTATCGATATCGAAGCACCAATCCATGTATCAAACGTGCAATTGCTTGACCCTTCAACTAACGAACCAACTAAGGTTGCGTTCAAGATTGAAGATGGCAAGAAAGTTCGCGTATCTAAAAAGTCTGGTAACGTACTAGGCTAATATTGAAAGGTGAAATCATTTTCATGGCTAACGCATTAAAAGAAAAATATGTTAATGAAGTTCAACCTGCTTTGATCGAAAAGTTTAACTTCTCATCACCAATGCAAGCCCCAAAGATCGAAAAGATCGTTCTTAACATGGGTGTTGGTGATGCGGTGTCAAACTCAAAGAACTTGGATGAAGCGGTTGAAGAATTGAAGTTGATTGCTGGTCAACAACCAGTTATCACAAAGGCAAAGAAGTCAATCGCTGGTTTCCGTTTGCGTGAAGGTATGTCAATCGGAACTAAGGTTACATTGCGTGGTGAACGCATGTATGAATTCTTAGACAAGTTGATCAACATCTCATTGCCTCGTGTCCGTGACTTCCGTGGTGTATCATCAAAGGCCTTCGATGGTCGTGGTAACTACACTTTGGGTGTTCGTGAACAATTGATCTTCCCTGAAATCGATTTTGACCAAGTTAACCGCGTTCGCGGCTTGGACATTGTTGTGGTTACAACAGCTCAAAACGATGAAGAAGGTCGCGCATTGTTGACACTTTTGGGCATGCCATTTGCAAAGTAATTTTGCAAATTAAAAACGTTCGTTACTCTTATAATTAAAAGAGTGACACGTTTTTAACTGTTATTGACTGAAATGGTCTATAATAGTTAAGAGCGTGTCATTTCATTATGTCCGTTCAAAAATAAAAGGAGGATATCGATAGATGTCTATGACTGATCCAATCGCTGATTTGTTAACACGTATTCGTAACGCCAACATGGCACACCGTGACGTTGTTGAAATTCCAGCATCAAAAATTAAAATGAGCATCGTTGAGATCTTGAAATCAGAAGGTTTCGTTCGCGACGTAGAATACATCGAAGATAACAAGCAAGGTGTTATCCGTGTATTTCTTAAGTACGGCGAAGACCGTAACCGTGTGATTACAGGACTTAAGCGTATCTCAAAGCCAGGTTTGCGTAAGTATGCCAAGGCTGATTCATTGCCAAAGGTTTTGAACGGTTTGGGTATTGCGATTATCTCAACTTCTGTTGGTGTGATCACTGACAAAGAAGCACGCGCAAAGCAAATCGGTGGCGAAGTGCTCGCTTACGTTTGGTAATATATCTAAGAAAGGAGACTTACCATGAGCCGTATTGGAAATAAAGTAATTACATTGCCCGCAGATGTTGAAGTATCTCAAGAAGGTACAGTTGTTACTGTTAAGGGACCTAAGGGAACATTGTCACGTGAAATTGCACCGCAAATCACAATGACTGTTGAAGGTTCTGAAGTAACATTCACACGCGCAAGCGATGATAACAAGACAAAAGCTTTGCACGGTACAACACGTGCAAACGTTGCTAACATGGTCGAAGGTGTTTCTACTGGATTCACTAAGACATTGAAGCTTGTCGGTGTTGGTTACCGTGCCGCAAAGTCAGGTTCAAAGTTGACTTTGTCTGTTGGTTACTCACACCCAGTTGACTTTGAAGACCGCGAAGATTTGACAGTTGAAGTACCAGATGCTTTGACAATCAAGATTTCAGGTATTTCAAAGCAAAAAGTCGGCGATTTCGCTGCTGAAATTCGTGCCGTACGTGCCCCAGAACCTTATAAGGGTAAGGGTATTCGTTACGAAGGTGAAGTTGTTCGTCGTAAGGAAGGTAAGACTGGTAAGTAATCAAATCGTCAGATTTTTTAACTTACTCGTATTATTTTCAATTATTAATCACAATAAATTTAACATGGCGTAAGCCATCAAGAAAAGGAAAGCACAGCTATGATTTCAAAACCAGATAAAAACAAGCTCCGCTTAAAGCGCCACAAGCGCGTTCGCGGCAAGATTTCTGGTACTGCTGCTCGCCCACGTTTGAACGTTTTCCGTTCTAATGCAAACATCTACGCGCAATTAATTGATGACGTAGCGGGTGTAACGCTAGCAAGTGCCTCAAGCCATGATGCAGAAGTATCAGGTACAAAGACAGAACAAGCTATTAAAGTTGGTGAATTGATCGCTACACGTGGTAAGGCCGCAGGATTAGAAGAAGTTATCTTCGATCGTGGTGGTTACTTGTACCACGGCCGTGTTCAAGCATTAGCAGAATCAGCCCGTGAAAACGGCTTGAAGTTCTAAGGAAAGGAGGAATAAAAAATGGTTGAATTCGTTAACCCTAAGTCACTTGGTGAATTAGAAGAAAACGTTGTTGCTATTAACCGTGTCACAAAAGTTGTCAAGGGTGGTCGTCGTTTGCGTTTCGCAGCGTTGGTTGTCGTTGGTGATAAGCAAGGCCACGTTGGTTTTGGAACTGGTAAGGCACAAGAAGTTCCTGAAGCTATCCGTAAGGCAATCGAAGATGCTAAGCGTAAGATGATCACTGTACCAACAGTAGGGACAACTATTCCTCACGACGTCCTTGGCGTTTGGGGCGGTGGTAAGATCTTGATCAAGCCAGCCGAAGAAGGTTCTGGTGTTGCTGCCGGTGGTGCTGCACGTTCTGTTATGGAATTAGCAGGTATCGCCGATGTGACTGCAAAGTCACTTGGCTCATCAACACCAGTTAACGTTGTCCGCGCAACTTTTGAAGCTTTGACAAGCTTGAAGGATGCAGAAGAAGTAGCAGCTTTGCGTGGTGTTTCATTGGAACACTTGGCTGAATAAGGAGCGATAAAATGGCTGATTTGAAAATCACTTTGATTAAGAGTGCGGCTCATCGCTTACCAAAGCAACGCGCGATCGTTAAGTCACTTGGACTTGGTCGTGTATCTAGCTCAGTGGTGAAGCCTAACAACGAAGCTACTCGTGGCGCAATTTTCCACATTGCTCACTTGATTAGCGTTGAAGAAGTAAAGTAATAACGATAAAAATAGGAGGTACCGAAAGATGAACTTGAACGAATTACAACCTGCTGCAGGTTCACGCAAGTTGCGTAACCGTGTAGGTCGCGGTACGTCATCAGGAAACGGTAAGACATCTGGACGTGGTCAAAAGGGTCAAAAGGCTCGTGGCAAAGTACGTTTGGGATTCGAAGGTGGTCAAATGCCTTTGTACCGTCGTATTCCAAAGCGTGGATTTACTAACATTTCACGTAAGGAATTTGCTGTGGTTAACTTGGAAAAGTTGAACGCATTCGCAGATGGCACAGAAATCACGCCAGCACTTTTGATTGAAAGCGGTGTTGTTAAAAATCAAAAGTCAGGTATCAAAGTCTTGGCTGTCGGTCAACTTGACAAGAAGTTGACTGTTAAGGCACATAAGTTCTCAGGCGCTGCTAAGGCGGCTATCGAACAAGCCGGTGGAACGACTGAGGTAATTTAATGCTACGCACGTTATTTAATGCAGTACGTGAAAAGGATATTCGCAAAAAGTTAGGGTGGACCTTCCTACTTCTGTTTATTTACAGAATTGGAACGCACATTACTGTGCCTGGTGTTAACCCTGCTGCAATGGCGGATATGGCCAATTCAGGATTAATGAACATTCTGAACATTTTTTCTGGTGGCGGTTTGATGAACTACTCATTGTTCGCAATGGGTGTTTCACCTTACGTGACGGCACAAATTGTTGTGCAACTTTTGCAATTAGATATCGTGCCTCGCTTTGTTGAATGGAGTAAGCAGGGTGAAGTTGGTCGGCGAAAGTTGAACAACGCCACACGTTGGTTAACCCTCGTGCTTGCATTTGTTCAGTCCGTAGGTATTACAGCTGGATTTAATTCACTGACAGCCTACGGACTTGTTAGCCACACAAATGATGTGATGTCATACCTTGTCATTGGCACGGTTATGACCATCGGAACATTTTTTGCCATGTGGCTAGGTGAAATGATTACTGAAAAAGGATTAGGAAACGGTGTTTCCATGATTATCTTTGCTGGAATCATTGCACAAGCACCTTCAGGCATGTATGACATTTTCAAAGAAAATATCTTACAAGCCAACTCAAGTGATTTAGTCAACGGCGTTGTCTTTATGGCTGTGTTGACAGCTGCCATGATCTTGGTCATCGGCATCACAACATGGTTCTATGAAGCCACACGTCGTTTACAAATGCAGTACACACGTTCTGCAACATCATATGGTAGTGAAGCTTATTTACCATTGAAGGTTAACGTCTCTGGCGTTATTCCGGTCATTTTTGCCTCATCATTTATTAGTACACCACAAACGATTTTGTTGGCATTCCAAGGTAAATATGCGTCAGCGCAATGGTATCAAGTTATGCAAGATCTATTTAGCTTGACAACACTACCGGGTGCAATTCTCTACACTGTTTTGATTATCATCTTTACCTACTTCTATGCCTTTGTCCAAGTTAACCCTGAGAAGTTATCAGAAAACTTGCAAAAGCAAGGGGCTTACATCGTCGGTGTACGTCCTGGTAATGAGACAAAGGCTTATGTGTCACAATTACTTTTGAATTTGAGCTTTGTTGGTTCAATCTTCTTAGGTTTTGTGGCCTTGGTACCACTCATTGCCTCAGATGTCTGGGGTTTGAACGAGAAAATTGGACTAGGTGGCACAAGCCTTTTGATTACAATTGGCGTGGCGCTTGATTTGATTCGCCAAATTGATGGCTTGATGCAAAAGAGAAATTATATTGGGTTTATCACAAAAGATCAGTTAGCAAATCGGGAGGCAGCTAATGGCTAAGAATTTGATTTTGTTAGGTTTGCCAGGTGCTGGAAAAGGCACACAAGCAGACCTTATTGTTAAGGATTATCCAACGGTTCACATCTCTACTGGAGATATTTTCCGTGCCAATTTGGCCAATGATACAGAATTGGGAAAGCAAGCACGTGAATATATGGACGCTGGTAACTTGGTCCCTGACGAAATCACAAACGCAATGGTTGCTGATCGTTTGAGTCAAGCAGATGTTCAAGCTGATGGTTTCATGTTAGATGGTTACCCTCGTAATGAAGCGCAAGCGGCATTCTTGGATAAGTATTTAGCGGAAAATGGGACATCAGTCTCTGCAACACTTTATTTTGAAGTTTCTGATTCATTGTTGCGCGAACGTCTTTTGGGACGTGGCCGCGCAGATGATACACCTGAAGTTATTGACAATCGTTTGGCGGTCAATAAAGCAGCGAACTTGCCATTGGTAGATTACTATAAAAAGGCAGGTGTCTTGCACACAATCGATGGCGGACAAGAACTTGCCGAGGTGTATCATGATGTGAAAGCGGTTTTGGACAACTTGTAAGCAAAGTTTCTGAAATCACATTGAGAAGTACTAGCAAATCTGGTATAATTTGATAGGTTAAGCACTTCTCAACAATGTTGAACATTATTAGCACAGGAGGTTAAGTGCATGGCCAACGATGTCATTGAAATCGAAGGTAAAGTGAAAGAAACTTTACCAAATGCGATGTTCCAAGTAGAACTCGAAAATGGCGCAGTTATTTTGGCACACGTTTCAGGTAAAATTCGTAAGAACTTTATCCGAATCTTGCCAGGTGACCGTGTCACAGTCGAAATGTCACCATACGACTTAACGAAAGGTCGTATTACTTATCGTTTCCGTTAAGAAGTGATTTGGAATAATCAGTTAACCGAATAGGAGGAATAGATTATGAAAGTACGCCCATCAGTTAAAAAGATGTGTGATGCTTGCCGCGTTATCAAGCGGAATGGTCGCACAATGATCATTTGCCCAGCTAACCCTAAGCACAAGCAACGTGCTGGAAAGTAATTTTCCAGAACTAGGCAATTTTAAAAAATTATTGTAAATAGACATAACTGTCATTTTCAAAATACTAACAGGAGGTAAATTGTTATGGCTCGTATTGCAGGTATTGATTTGCCACGTGACAAGCGTATTGTCATTGGCTTAACATACATCTACGGAATCGGTAATACTACTGCACAAAAGATTTTGGCTGAAGCAGGCGTTTCAGAAGACGTCCGTGTTCGCGATCTCACAGCAGATCAAGAAGACGCCATCCGTGCAACAGTTGACAAGTTGAACTTGCAACTTGAAGGTGATTTGCGTCGTAAGGTATCACTTGATATCAAAGCGTTGCAAGAAATCGCTTCATACCGTGGCATTCGTCATCGTAAGGGCTTGCCCGTTCGTGGACAAAACACGAAGAACAACGCTCGTACACGTAAAGGCCCAGCTAAGGCAATTGCTGGTAAGAAGAAGTAATCTCTGATTATTTTTTCTGTTGTATCCTAATCGATACGGCACATGATTATCGTAACCATAGTTACGTAATGTTGGTTAAGCAATTAACCCGAGAAATTATATAAAAAGTATTGAAAAGGAGGCAAACATTATGGCAGGTCGTACAACGCGTAAGCGTCGTGTGAAGAAGAATATTGAAACTGGTGTTGCTCACATCCACTCAACATTCAACAACACAATCGTCATGATTACAGATGTTCAAGGTAACGCAGTTGCTTGGTCATCAGCCGGTGCACTTGGCTTCAAGGGAAGCCGTAAGTCAACACCATTCGCTGCTCAAATGGCAGCAGAAGCAGCCGCAAAGAGTGCCATGGAAATGAACATGCGCACTGTTGCAGTTACTGTTAAGGGACCAGGTTCTGGTCGTGAATCAGCAATTCGTGCTTTGGCTGCAGCTGGCCTGGAAGTAACATCAATCAAAGATGTTACACCAGTTCCCCACAACGGATCACGCCCACCAAAGCGTCGTCGTGTTTAATTGATTTTCATTGCTCTTGCTGTGAAAGAAGGGGTAAGAATTACAGATGATTGAATTTGAAAAGCCAAATATTCATAACATCGAAGAGGATGCCCGCTATGGCAAATTTGTTGTAGAGCCTCTTGAACGCGGATATGGTACAACGCTTGGGAACTCTTTGCGTCGTATCTTATTGTCATCGCTTCCGGGCGCAGCCGTTAACACGGTGCAAATTGACGGCGTTGTTCACGAGTTTTCAACCGTGGATGGTGTCGTTGAAGATGTCACACAAATCATCTTGAACCTCAAGAAGGTTGTGTTGGCGATTGATTCGGATGATGAACGCAGCCTTGAAATCGATGTTCAAGGTCCGGCTGAAGTGACTGCTGCAGATTTGCAAGCAGGTGCAGACGTTGAAGTTTTGAACCCTGATTTGCATATCGCTACTGTGGCAGCAGGTAAGTCATTGCATATGACAGTCACGGCAGTTAAAGGTCGTGGTTACTCATCAGCTGACGAGAATAAGCAATTGCGTGAAGAAATGCCGATCGGTGTTTTGGCAGTTGATTCAATTTATACGCCTATCGAACGTGTGAACTACCATGTAGAAAACACACGTGTCGGTGCACGTGATGATTATGATAAGCTCACTTTTGATATTTGGACTAATGGTTCAATCAAGCCTAGTGATGCTTTGAGCCTAGGTGCAAAAATCTTGGCGGAACATTTGAACTTGTTTATGGATATTTCTCCAGTGGCAGCTGAAGCCAATGTTATGGTGGAAGCGGAACCTGTTGCCGTTAGTGCGTCAGATTCTGCGCCAATTGAAGACTTGGACTTATCAGTTCGTTCTTATAATTGTCTCAAACGGGCCGGTATCAACACTATTGTGGAGTTGACAGATCGCACTGAAGCCGACATGATGAAGGTGCGTAATCTCGGTCGGAAATCACTTGACGAAATCCAAGAAAAGCTGACTGAAATGGGCTTAGGATTCCGTAAGGAAGATTAACACATGTCTTTAAACTACTAAAAAGGAGGATTCACCAATGCCATATCGTAAATTGGGTCGTACATCTTCACAACGTAAAGCTTTGTTGCGTGACTTGACTACTGATCTTTTGATCAACGGTCGTATCACGACAACTGAAGCCCGTGCGAAGGAAGTTCGTAAGACAACTGATAAGATGATTACATTAGGTAAGCGTGGTGACTTGGCGGCTCGTCGTCAAGCTGCTGCCTTTGTCCGCAACGAAGTTGCTGACGTGATCGAAGACGGCGACAACGTGAAAGTACAATCAGCTTTGCAAAAGTTGTTTGATGACGTTGCACCTCGCTTTGCTGAACGTAATGGTGGTTACACACGAATTCTCAAGACTGTCCAACGTCGTGGCGATGCCGCTCAATTGGTCATCTTGGAACTTGTTGATTAATTACGTTACATCTAAAAAATACCCCTTGGAATTAAATTCCAAGGGGTATTTTTTAATGATCACGATTAAGTAATAATTGACTTAATTGTTCAAGTTGCGTTTGAATGGTTGGTTCAGGTAAGTTGCCAATTAAGGCTTGTAGTTGTTCAGTGTAGTCTGTGAGTAACGCATTCAGTTTTGCCATCGCGTGACTTTGTGTAATGAGTTCGTGTAAACGAATCATGTCAGCATCGTTAATCAAATCGCGTTGCATGAGTAAGGCACGAATATCATCACGCACAGTGGGATCGGTGAGGGCAAATAAGACTGGGGCCGTGTAGATTCCATTGCGAATATCTTGACCAATGGGTTTACCAAGAGATAATTGTTGGGTAATGGATTCGAAGTCTAAGTAGTCATCCAATAACTGGAAGGTAATCCCCAAATTTTCACCTAACTGACTCACAGTGTCTTGTAGGTCGTCTGCGATGGCTTGACCACTAATCAGTCCAAAGGTCACACTGAGTTTGAACAAGGCCGCTGTTTTGCCTTTGATTTGCGACAAGTAAGTGTCAAAGGTCGCATCCACATTAAAGCGATGATGCTTTTGGACTAATTCACCGAATAAAATGTCTTGTAGGGCTGTTAGTGCAAGTTGGTTGGCTTGTGGTAGGTTTGTTTGTTCAAGTAACGAAAACATACCAGTCAGCAAGTAATCGCCAGCATAGACGGCAGTATCTTTGCCAAAACGACTTTGAATACTTTCATAACCACGACGTAATTTGGATTCATCAATAATGTCATCATGAATTAAAGTTGCCAAGTGTAAGAGTTCGACACTGGCACCGAGCTGAATCGCTTGTTGGTTATAAGGTGTTGTCGTGAGTTTTGAGAAAATAAGGGTTAATGCTGGGCGAACGAGTTTACCGGCATTCAGTTGTGAGCGGATTGCTGTATCAATGTCTTCGAAGCCGATATGCCAGCTGGTTGCCATACGATTTAAAACAGCGACTAATGGTTCGGATAATTCGGGAAATTGTTCCCACATTTTTGGAAGAGTAGGGGTTACCATGTTAAATTTCTCTATTTCTCTCGGCCAACTGAACGCGCAGTATGGCTTATTTTATGTACAAAGTGCGAGAATACACATTCTCGCACTTTTTAATTATAACTTATTTATCTAAATCATCGTAGAGTGACTTTGCTTTACCATACCAAAGGCCACCAAGACCCTTTTGTAGCAATGGCACGACGTAGAAGTCAAGACCGAAGCCACGACCAGCGCCGTTCATCACCGCGATACTTGAGAAGATCAAGAACCAGTGTGTGAGATCAAAGCCATTAGATGCCCAAGCAGCAATGGTCAAAATAATTGACACTAGCGCTAATGGCCAAGTCATCAAACCAACAATCAAACCGGCACCTGTCACAATTTCAATAAAGCTTGCAAGGCCATGTTGCCAGAAGAGGTCGTTGAGCGGCCCAACTTTACCTAGCGCGGCCAGGATCCAGAAGAGACCCAAGAAGATACGCAAAGGTGTTGACCACAAGACGTTACCAAGGCGAGAAACAGCACCACGGAATGGGTTACGACCGTTGGCTGTACGGAAGAATTCGTCCAACATGTAGTGGAAAATTGAATACATTGAACGGATTTGTGAATAGAAGAAAAGGTTGATGCCGTGCTTAGCTAAACTAGCGAAGAAGCCAGAGAAGTTCAAGCCCATCAAGCTGGCAACTGTGTAGTGTGAACCAATTGAAACGGCGTAACCGTGGTAGCTTACCACTTCACCAAATGTCTTTGGCTTAGCAAAACCAAGATCGGCCAAAATGTTGTTTGAGGCAGCGCGGGCAGCACTTTCAGCACCTTCAACAGTTTGTGGAACCGGACCAGTCTTTTCATCAACGTAAGACAATGTGTCACCCACAACATAAATGTCTTCGGCTGGTTGATCATCTTCAAGCGTTGCGTGCATGTAGTCGTCGGCTTCGATACGGGCACCACGACCATACTTGAAGCCCCAGTCAGAGATAAATGACTTAGCTTTCACACCAGCTGTCCAAATGAGGGACTTAGTTGGCAAAGTTGAGCCATCCTTGAAAATCACACCATTTTCGTCAACACCAGTGACCATGGCACCTAGGCGAAGATCAACACCGTTGTCAGTCATGTACTTCAAGGCCTTGTCAGCCAAACGACGGTCTTGTAGCATGTTCAAAATTGTTGGCGCTGCTTCAAGCAATACCAACTTGATTTCAGATTCATCCAACTTGTAAGTGTCAGCCAAGACCTTACGTTGTTCAATGAATTCACCCATCAATTCCGCACCAGTAAAGCCAGAACCAACCACCGCAATGGTCAACATTTGTTCACGCTTAGCTGGATCAAGTTCACCGGCACCTTGACCGATGATGCTTTCAACATGATGACGGATAGCCAATGATTCTTCCATTGACCACAATTCAAAGCCGTGTTCCTTCACACCTGGTGTGCCGAAATCGTTTGATTGACCACCAACGGCCAAAATCAACTTTTCATAGCTCACATCACCGTGAGTTGTTTTAACGATTTTAGCGGCCTTATCGATGCCATTAACTTCGGCTGTCAACAACTTGACATTTTTATTTTGGTAGAAGAGATGTTCCAAGTCTTCTTGCACGTGTTTTGGGGCCACACGCTTTGAAGCCACTTCATGCAACTCAGTCATGTACGTGAAGTAAGAATGCTTATCAATCAAAATGATATTGTATTCTTTGTGTGATTTTAATTTCTTTGACAAAGTTTTTGCTGCGAATACACCACCGAAACCAGCGCCAACGATGACAATGTTTTTTTCTGCCATGACTCTTTTCTTCCTTTTGTGAATTATATAATATTCTTGTGAAATACCTTTTTTATTATAGACCTATTTTCGTTACTTTAAAAGCATTTCGGCCAAAAAACCTTTGTGAAAAAAATAGTGATTATAATAAAGCAGGGGGAAACTCAATATAGTATTCAGGCCCTAACCTATGATAGAATAAGGTCTAATGACGCAAGCAATAGAAATTCACAATTTAAACTATCAATATGACGACGACCAAACATTATTTGATGGGTTCGACTTAACGATTGAAGCTGGACAATGGGTTGCGCTAGTGGGCCATAATGGCTCAGGTAAATCAACGTTAGCGAAGTTGATTTTGGGCTTAATTGAGGCCAATGCCGGTGACATCACTGTTTTTGGTGTGCCATTATCGGCAGAGACGGTGCATGACATTCGTGACCAAATTGGCATGGTCTTTCAGAACCCTGATAACCAATTTGTTGGCGCAACGGTTGCCGATGATGTGGCCTTTGGCTTGGAAAATCAACAGTTACCCAGTGCTGATATGCCAAAGCGAATTGATGACGCATTGACGGTCGTTGGGATGCAAGGATTTAAAGATCGCGAACCCCACACGCTTTCTGGTGGTCAAAAGCAACGGGTCGCCTTAGCCAGTGTACTGGCATTAACACCTAAAATTATTATTTTAGATGAGGCGACGGCTATGCTTGATCCAGATGGTCGTGAGACCGTGATGGCAACCTTACAGGACCTCAAGGTCCGTTTTGGTGATGCGTTAACGTTGATTACGATTACACATGATATGGATGAAGCGGCACTAGCTGATCGTGTTGTGGTGATTAATGACGGGCAGCTCATCCTTGACGGCACGCCAGAAGCGGTCTTTAGTCAACGACAGGTGATGCATGATAATGGGTTAGAATTACCTTTTGCAGGTGAGTTAGCGGCACAATTGACGCCAACACCTGAACAGTATTTAGATGAGAGAGAATTGATTCAGTGGCTATCACGTTCGAAAAAGTAAATTTTAGTTATGGTGCCGGCACAACCCTGGCCCAAGCTATTTTGCATGATGTCACCGTGACCATGCCAACCGGCCAAGTGACCGCAATTGTTGGCCAAACCGGCTCAGGGAAATCAACCCTTGTGCAGCACATTAACGGCTTGTTGAAGCCAACTGAGGGCCGAGTGTTGATTGATGGGTTTGAACTCACGCCACGGACAAAAGAAAAGCAACTGATGCAACTGCGGAAAAAAGTGGGCATTGTCTTCCAATTTCCAGAGAATCAGTTGTTTGCCAATACCGTGTTGGCGGATGTGATGTATGCCCCGTTAAACTTTGGGGCCGATCAGGCGACAGCCAAGGCCGCTGCTGAAGCGGCTTTGCGTCGTGTTGGTGTCGATGAATCACTTTGGGAAAAGTCACCCTTTGAGCTTTCTGGTGGGCAAATGCGTCGTGTTGCTATGGCCGGGACGTTGGCAAGTGATCCGAGTGTGGTGGTGTTAGATGAACCTGCTGCGGGCTTAGATCCTAAAGGGCAAGCAGAACTGTTGCAATTGGTATTAGAGTTGAAGAACCTGGGCAAAACGGTGATCTTTATTTCGCACCATATGGATCATGTGGTGGCGGTGGCAGATCAGGTCGTTGTCATGCACAATGGTCAAGTCGTGGCCAACGAAACGCCGGCGCAACTATTTAATCGCGATATGGCATGGTTTAAAACCATGAAGTTAGATCTACCAAAAGCAGGGCAATTTACGGAAAAGTTAAAGGCAGCTGGGGTCGTGTTGCCAGAGCGACCACTAACATTGCCGAGCTTAGCCACAGCGATTAATGCGGAGGTCGGCCATGAATAACATTATGATCGGCCGTTTTGTGCCAGGAGATTCCTTTATTCATCGCCTCGATCCACGGACTAAAATGATTGGGACGTTTGTCTATATTTTGGTGTTACTGTGGGCCAATAGTTGGGCGACGTATGCTTGGGCAGCGATCTTTGTCTTAGGTTTGATCCGCTTAACGGGTCAGCCGTTTAAGCTATATTGGGATGGGTTAAAACCGATTTTTTGGCTGATTTTATTTACAGTCATCTTGCAGTTAATATTTACGCCAGGAACGCCCGTCCTTTACCAGTTGGGGCCGGTTAAAATCACGACCCCAGGATTAATTAATGCGGTTTATGTGATGCTGCGGTTTATCCTCATCATCTTGATGTCAACAATTTTAACATTGACGACACCGCCAACCAGTATTGCAAATGCCTTGGAAATGCTGTTAGGGCCGTTAAAAAAGCTGCGGGTGCCGGTTGCGGAGTTAGCGTTGATGTTGTCCATTGCGCTGCGATTTGTCCCGCTATTAATGGATGAAACCCAAAAAATCATGAACGCCCAAAAGTCACGTGGGATGAGCTTTTCTACGGGTGGACCGATTAAACGGGCCAAGGCGATTATTCCCTTGCTGATTCCGTTGTTTGTCGGGGCGCTACAACGCGCCTTGGACTTAGCCAATGCGATGGAAGTGCGTGGGTTTAAAGACGCTGTGCAACGGACAAAATACCGTGTGTTGCATTATGGGCACAATGACATGTTGGCTTTTGTGGGCTTAGGTGTTTTTGTGGTGATTTTTGCGATTGTGAACCTATATTTGTAAGCTAACGCGTCAAACGTTATGAGAGAGTGGGGAATTATGCCACGATATAAAGCAGTCGTCGCTTATGACGGCTCAGAATTTTTCGGATTTCAAGTCCAAACAAAAAACGGCGTGGAACGCCAACGGACAGTGCAGGGTGAACTTAGCCGCGCTGTGAATCAAATGGCCAAGTTGCCAACGCCCGCTATTAAAGTCGTGGGCGCTTCACGGACGGATACAGGGGTGCATGCTTTTGGCCAAGTGGTCCATTTTGATTTACCATTTGACATCCAACCGGAAGGGGTTCGCAAGGGTCTTAATACCTTACTACCCCGCGATATTATGATCAAACAGGTGGAAAAAGTGGCGGATGACTTCCATGCCCGCTTTAACACGCATGCGAAACGCTATATCTACCGTGTTTCGACCCAAGACTTTACTGATCCCTTTAAGCGCCGTTATACAGGCCATTTCCACTGGCGTTTAGATGTTGCACGGATTCAAGAAGCGTTGCCTGATTTGCTTGGGGAACATGATTTTGCCAGCTTTGCGGCTTCGGGGAATCAAACGGCGACGACCGTGCGGACCATTACGCGTGCGGATGTCGAAGTGAAACCAGATGAACAAGAGTTAATGTTCACGTTTGAAGGGAATGCCTTTCTATATAACCAGATTCGGATTATGGTTGGGGTGTTGCTGGAAATTGGGAACGGTCGGCGTGACGTGCATGATATCGTCCGCTTAATTGCCGTGAAAGATCGTGAACAAGCCCGCTTTACCGCCCCAGCCAGTGGGTTGTATCTGGATGAAATTTATTATGATGAACCAGTGATGGATAAATGATAAACAGTTGGGGATGGCGTGTTTAAGAAGTGGTTGTCGCGGAAGGAATTTGGCGACAAGCATTGACAATACGGATTATTTTAGGTAAGATAATACACGGTATTGTTTACCTCACGATAAGCCCCGGAAACTTATTGTAATTGCGTGGCAAGGAACGGCCGCGTTTGTAAACAACTAATCAAAGGAGCGCACACATGCGTACAACATTTTTAGCAAAACCAGGTGAAATCGAAAAGAAGTGGTATATTATTGATGCCAAGGACGTCGTTTTGGGACGTTTGTCAACAGTAGTTGCTTCAATTTTGCGTGGTAAGAACAAGCCAACGTTTACACCAAACGTTGACATGGGTGACCATGTAATCATCATCAATGCAGGCGAAGTTAAGTTGACTGGTAAGAAGGCCACTGATAAGGTTTATTACCACCACTCAAATCACCCAGGTGGTTTGAAGGCTCGCACAGCTGGAAACTATCGTGAATTCAACCCTGAAAAGTTGCTTGAATTGTCAATCCACGGTATGTTGCCAAAGAACACTTTGGGTCGTAAGCAAGGCTTGAACTTGCACGTGTATGCTGGTGCAGAACATGCCCACGCCGCACAAAAGCCTGAAGTACTTGACATCAACAAGTTAGTTTAAGAAAGGAGAATCTAAATTATGGCTACAGCAGTACAATATGCCGGCACAGGTCGTCGTAAGAACTCAGTTGCTCGTGTGCGTTTGGTTCCAGGTAATGGCCAAATCACAATGAACGGCAAGTCAATCGAAGAATATATTCCTTTCGCTAACTTGCGTGAAGTTGTTTTGCAACCATTTAACGTTACTGAAACATTGGGAAACTACGATGTTTTGGTTAACGTCGTTGGTGGTGGATATTCTGGTCAAGCTGGTGCAACACGTCACGGTATCGCCCGTGCCTTGTTGACAGTAGATCCTGATTTCCGTGAAGCATTGAAGGCAGCAGGTTTGTTGACTCGTGACTCACGTATGAAGGAACGTAAGAAGCCAGGTTTGAAGAAGGCTCGTAAGGCTTCACAATTCTCAAAGCGTTAATCTTCTTTTTCCCACAACGGTTGTTGCTAATATATGGTGGCAATTGGTGGTATCGATCATTAATGTTAGAGCAAATCTAGCAATTTTAAAAGCATCAGCAGTTTGCTGATGCTTTTTTTGTGTTGTTTATTGATAGTAAGCGGTTTAGTGGTGTGAATATTGGGCAACATCATGATGCAGATAATATGTAAATGTCTATGATAGTAAGATTTTTATTGTCTATGTATTATAATCTAAACAAGTATAAATAAGTTTAAATATCAGTAATACAGAGGAATTAGTATGACAAGAATAAATACGATTCAAAATGCAATAAAACAAATGAATGGTGGCGAGTTCCACAAACTGGCTGATGATGCTCAGAAGTCAATAAATTGGACTATTTTTATTCAGTTAATTAAGCAACATTTGAGATACGATTACTATTATAAAAATTGATATACCAACCAATGGCTGCTTGGACTTCAGTTAATGTTTGGTATGCCTTCAAATAAACCTCTTCACGCTTCAATATTGAATGAAACGCTTCCATACGGCCATTATCGTACGGATGGCCTTTGAGTGAATATGAATGTATCAAGCCATAATTTTGGCATTTAATATTAAACTCAGCACTCGGGTATTGTGACCCCATATCTGAATGAATAATGAGTGGCTTTCGATGCTTATCTAACGCCATCTGTAAGGCACTTGTGGCTAGCTCGGCTGTCATTGTATCGCCAATTTTATAGCCCAATACTTTTCTCTTCTCAGGATCCAAAACGGTCGCTAAATAGACCCATCTGTGATTAGTCAACTGAATATAAGTGATATCTGTTTGCCAGACACCGCTCAAATCATGCAAGTGTCTAATCAGATTGGGTTTTTGATCAACCGTCACAACAGTTTTGGGTTTGCGATAATGTTTTTGCATGCGGGATTTAATCCCTAATTCACGCATCAATTTGAGTGTCATATATTCAGATATTTTTGGACAGTCATTGTTTAGGTGACTATAAGCAGCAATACGACGATAACCATAAAATTTAAAGGTTTTCCAAATGTCTAAAATATAAGGTTTCAGGGATTCTCTACGCTTTTCTTGTCGACTGGGTTGCCAATGGCGCCAGTTGTAATAGGTACTAGGTTTGATTTTAAGTGCACTTAAAATACGCACAAGCGCGTAGCCTTGTGCTAAAAATTGATTAACTAGCGGCAATCCCACATTACGGACTATTTTTTGGCTAGTAAGATGGCCGCTCAATGCCTGTCAGGCTATGCGTGATAAAATTTCGTTTTCTTCCTCCAAAATAGCGAGGCGTTTCTCTAGTTGCTTGACGTCTTTTAAAGTCTTTGACTGACCCTTGATCATGATTGGGGTAGCTTGTTTAACCCAAATAGCAATAGAATCTTTTGATGGTCCAAATTCTTCTGCTAATGATTTGAGTGAACGGCCTTCTTGGTGAAGTTTAACCAATGAATCTTTGAAATCTTGTGAATAACGAATTGACATAAAAATACTCCTATACTTTCATTTTACGGACTGAATAAAAATAGTCCATTTTTTTAGTATAAGAGCAAGAAGAAACGCCAACGATAAAATATGTACCAGTGCGAATTACTGAGGTGTACAAAGAGTTGGTAGAAGAGATCGAGAATTAATCAGAGAGAAATTAATTATAGTACAGAATTTTTATTATTTTTCTCAACGCCTGAGTGATGACACAAAAACGAATAGATGTTTGATAATATATGTTGATTACGAACAATTGATCTGCTTCAGATGTCTGTCATTTTAATGAGTTCAAATACAAGATATACAATTAAAAGGGGTAACTAATGGATAAACTATTAACGTTTATTTTGATAATTGCCGCGCCGTTCATCGTGATTGGCATTGTCTATTTATTTGGATGGCTTCTGACTGGTCTTATCATGCTGTTTGGTGTAAGCTATGCAAGCGCAAGGCTTGTGGGCATTGCTTTAGCAGTGTTGATCAGTTTTGTTTTTATCGGTTATCAGGGACTTAAGTAAAGCGCCTTGTGTACCAGCAAAATAAGCACACAGCCAAATATAAAAGCCCCTTACACGCTAATCCGTGTGAGGGACTTTTTTACTAGACAATATAATCCACGTACAACTTGCGTTCTAACTCGGACAATTCAACGGTAATCAATGTACCGGTCTCATCATAGTCTTCTTTGCTAAAGGTATGCTTAGCGGCAAGCTTGGCTTGCACAGCGCCTTGGTCAAAGGGAATGTGGAGCGTGACTTCTTGGACGTCGTTGAAGATTTGCTTCTTGATTAAGTCAATTAATGCATCTTGTGAGGCTGGGTCTAGGGCGGAGATGGTGATCGTGTTTTCACCAGACACATCAGGGTAGACGAGTTCCGTGCGATCGGCCTTGTTATAGACGGTGATCATCGGCACATCGGTCACGCCGACTTCGGCTAAGGTCTTTTCCGTGGTAGCCATCATGTCTTTGTAGTGTTCATCTGACACATCAACAATTTGCAACAGCAAATCAGCGTTCGCAGCTTCTTGCAAGGTTGATTTAAAGGCGGACACCAGATTGTGTGGTAACTTTGAAACGAACCCAACCGTATCACTCAGTAAGAACTGTTTCTTATCTGGTAAAGTCAATTGGCGAACGGTCGTCGTTAACGTGGCAAACAACATGTCTTTTTCAAAGACTTGCTTGGTGTCATCCGTATCCGCACCCACACCAAAGCGAGCGAGCAGGCGGTTCATCAACGTGGACTTACCAGCGTTGGTATAACCCACCAACGCCACATTGGCCAATTCGTTGGTTGTCCGCTTAGCCGAACGTGTTGACGTCCCTTTGGATAACTCGGCGAGTTCCTGGCGAATACGGACCATTTGTGACGTGATGCGACGGCGTGATTCTTCGAGCTTTGTTTCACCCGAACCACGTGATGTAAATCCACCGCCACCAGCACCAGTTTGCTGATCAAGGCTCACAGACATACTTGTCCGCAAGCGGGGGAGTTGATACTGCAAGCGGGCCAGTTGGACTTGTAGCTTGGCTTCCTTAGTTTGGGCGCGTTGGGCGAAAATATCTAAAATCAGCCCCGTGCGATCCAACACTGTTGTGTTGGTTAACTTTTCTAAGTTGCGAATTTGGGATGGGGATAACTCATCGTTGGCGACGATCATATCCACTTCGTAAGTCTTGGCGGCTTCCGCCAATTCTTCCACTTTTCCCTTACCAAAGTAAGTAGCAGGGTTTGGTCGTTCCAGCTTTTGGGTGAACGTTTCCACTGGTACCAAATTATTGGCTTTTGCCAGATTGGCAAGCTCTTCGAGTTCATAGGTTAAATTCGCTTGGCTCGTTGTGAGGCCAACCAGAAAGACTTTGCGGGGGTCTTGGGCGTTAATGTGTTGTTCTGTCATAAAAAAATACCTCCAGAGAATAGCGAGACTGGGGGCATTTTACGTGTCGAGGGCAAAATTGCTGACCAATCTCAAGATGTGCACATAAAAATAGAGACTCTACTCTTATCTACGGGATCTTAAAATTCGTTTGACAATTGATTGCACTTCCTTTATTTAGACTACTGATAGTGTAACAGTTTTTTGCGAAACTGTCTATTAAAAGACCGTCGTATCATCGTTAAAACGGACGATTCTGGCGTCATGGGGGTCGAGTTCGAGCTGCATGACCGCCCCGTTTTTAACGGGTTCACTGGCGAAATCATGGCGGCCAAACTTTTCGGCAATCCCACGAATTGTTGTACCGTGTGACACGATGAGGACGTTATCGCCGTCTTTATGACGGAAGCGAATATCATTAAACCCACGTGAAACGCGCGTCCACCATTGTTCGTCGTCTTCGGCGAAGTGATAAGGGTCAGCTTGACGAATCGTGTTCATCGCATCAGCCATGCCGTAGATGGTAATCAAGTTTGTGTAAGTCTCAAAGGGTGTGTCTTTGAAAGCAGTGAGTGTAGTTGTGACGGTTTCACCGTTAATACCTTCAAACGACCCAAAGAACTGTTCACGGAAATCAAAGAGTTGCGTTGGTTCTTCTGGTGAGTCCGCCGTATTATTTTTCAAAATGTAGCGTGCGGTATGAATGGCACGAGTCAAATCAGATGAGTAAGCGCCATCAAAATGAATGTTAGCCAGTCGCTTACCGGCATTCAAGCCATGTTCGATCCCTTTTGGGGTGAGGGGAGCATCAGACCAACCTTGAAAACGGTGTAAGAAGTTAAAGTAAGTTTCGCCGTGACGGACAATATAGACGTTAATTGACATAGTAATAGTTGTAGGGCATTATCTTGAACGGTCGTTCCGTAATACGCTACAATTGCCTCCTAAATGGTTATTATCTCCATTCTAACATAAAATGTCAGACACCAAAAAAGACCGCAAACGCGGTCTTGTCATTAAGCGGGTGAATCCGCTGTATTTGACTTGTCATCTTTTTCATCTTCGTCGAAGATGCCATTATGATTTAAGTCTTGTTTTGGTGTTGGCAACTCTTGGACAATAAATTCTGAAATGTAGGCATTGTCATAATCTAAGGCCGTTAATTTGAAGTTGGCCACTTGCATTGTGTCACCAGCTCTAAATTCAGGGTCATGATTTAAGACATAACCGGTCAAAGTCACCGCTTCGTCTTCTTCAAGTTCTTTAATCTTCTTGTTGAAGTAACGTTCAAAGTCATAAAGGGTCATCTTACCAGAGACTTTATAACGGTGATCACCAAGCTTTTCGATGTAATCGTCTGAGACATCATCGATTTCATCACGGACCGTACCGAAAAGTTCTTCGTAGATATCCTTATCTGTGATCATACCACTGGTACCACCGTATTCGTCCACGACAATGGCGATCGGTGAACGCTTGATAATCATTTCATCCATGACATCATGCAAGTCCATGTTTTCAGGGACGGCTGGAATATCACGCATGATTTTAGCGACCGTATCTTGATCGTTAATACGAGATTGACGCAAGAGGTCATAGATAAAGACATAACCTAACACTTTATCTTTGTCATTGTCAGCAATGACTGGGAAACGTGAGTAACGATCTTGTAGGTAAAGATTGATGGCATCAGCGATGGTTGTCGTGACATCAATAGCAGTCATTGATGTGCGATCAATCATGATATCCACGGCAACCTTATCGTTCATCTCAAAGGCGCGCTTCATAAACGTCAAATCTTCTTCGTCCAGCTCACCAGCAGCGGCGGCATTACGTGACAGTGAGAGAATTTCAGTTTGTGAATAAATGTCTTCTTCGCCATCCGTACGGAAGCCCAACATGTGGGTGATCATATTTGATAGATGATCTAATGTCCAAATCAACGGGAACAGCAGAATGTGGAAGAAACGCACAGGACGAACGATTAGCATTAAGACCTTAATGGGTTCTTCAATCGCGATGTTTTTCGGTACCAAATCGGTAAACACCGCATGCACGACCGTGAAAATAATCATGGCAGAGACTGACGACACAACGCCAGAATATTCTGCTGGAATCAAACCGGTCTTTAGAATGATCTCGGCGACTGTCTCTTCACCAATCCAACCTAAAATCAAACTCGTAAGTGTAATACCGACTTGTGCAGTCGATAGATATTCAGTTAAATGCGATGCCATATAAATGGCGTGCTCAATATTACGTGAAGGCTTTTCACGATTTTCTTGCAAATCGCGGAGCGCACTCAAACGTACTTTAACCAAAGAGTATTCTGTTAACGTGAACAAAATAGCAAGTAACAGCACCAAAACAATAATGACAAAGTTAAGGAGCATAGACGGACCAGAATCCAAAGTCGTAAACCTCTTTTCTTATGTATACTACACGGTATTATACCAGAAAACACCATGAAATAAAAATGAGACTCGGGCGGAGCGGGCGGCTCATGTTATCAGAAACGAACACATTTTCGCTTGTTGTCAAGTGGGTCGATGCGTACAAAAGACCGTGATGCGCGAAAACTGGCACTTTTGACGTGTTTTCTAAGTTTTTTGTGATGGTTTCATTTGTGGTGAAATTGGCATAATCGTTGATATGTCGGGGTTTTTCACGCACAAAAAATAAGTTTGTGAAATTTAAAATCATTTTTCTCGGCAAACAATTGCAAATATTGTCTCGTGTCGAACAACTGTTTGTGAAGACGTATATTGTCCTTGTTTAATTTCCAAAAGAGGGTAAACTAGCAATAACAATTAAGACAAAAGATTGAGGCAACGATTATGGAAAAAGTAACTGTCTATACAAAATATAACTGCGTACAATGCAAAATGACGAAGAAGTTCTTGTCAGCGCAAGGTATCCCCTTTAAAGAAATCAATATTGAAGAAGAAGTGGCGTATGTGGAAACGTTAAAGGCTGACGGGTTCCGACAAACACCAGTTGTCGCCATTGAGGGCATGCCAAAGTTTTCTGGTTTCCGCCCAGACGTACTCAAAAAGATTTCAGCTTAATTTAAGCCATTAATGAATGAAGACCAAAGGCGGAAGTCAACGGCGATGAGTTGTTGATTTCCGCTTTTATAACAAATACAATAATAGAGTAAGGATTGTAATTATGCCATTAAAAGAGATTAACTTAGATAAGGTGACTTATTTTGACTTAAATAACCAAGTCAACATTCCAAAAAACAATCAAATTCAACTTGAAAAAGACCAAGAAGCGCTAGATGCTTTTCTGACGGAAAACGTTTGGCCGAATGTTTTAAAGTTCGACTCTTTGTCAGAACGTTTTGAGTGGCTTTTTGAGAACAACTTTTTGGAACGCGCCTTTATCGAACAGTATCGCTTAGCGTTTATTGAAGAATTGTATGCTTACCTTGAAGGCGAAAACTTTAACTTCAAGTCATTTATGGCGGCGTTCAAGTTCTATAACCAATATGCGCTGAAAACAAATGATGGCCAATATTACGTTGAAACTTACATCGATCGTGTTGCGATGAATGCATTGTATTATGCTGCGGGTAATGAAGCGTTGGCCTTGCGTTTGGCCGATGAAATGATTCACCAACGTTACCAACCAGCCACACCAAGTTTCTTGAATGCTGGGCGGGCGCGTCGTGGTGAATTGGTGTCATGTTTCATTATTCAAACGTCGGACGACATGAATTCAATTGGACGAACGATTAATTCGGCGTTGCAACTTTCAAAAATGGGTGGTGGTGTCGGCATTAACGTGTCGAACTTGCGTGAAGCAGGGGCTCCAGTTATGGGGATCGCCAATTCAGCAGGTGGCGTTGTGCCAATCATGAAGTTGTTGGAAGACTCTTTCACATTTTCATCACAAGTTGGGGCACGACAAGGGGCCGGTGTTGTCTATTTGTCAGTGTTCCATCCTGACATTATGGCTTTCTTGTCAACGAAGAAGGAAAATGCGGATGAAAAGATCCGTGTGAAAACATTGTCACTTGGCTTGACTGTGCCAGACAAGTTCTATGAACTCGTGCGCAAGAACGAGGACATGTACTTGTTTAGTCCAGCAGACGTGGAAAAGGTGTATGGTGTCCCATTTAACTATGTCGACATCACGGCTGAGTACGACAACATGGTGGCCAATGATCAAATTACAAAATATCGGCTCAATGCGCGGACACTTGAAGAAGAAATTTCAAAGTTACAGCAAGAATCTGGCTACCCTTACATTATTAACATTGATGTGACCAACCGTGCTAACCCCATTGCAGGTAAGATTGTGTCATCAAACTTGTGTTCAGAAATTTTGCAAGTCCAGACACCATCGGAACTTGATAATGGGCAACAATACACACGTTTGGGATCAGATGTCAGCTGTAACTTGGGATCAATCAACATTGTGAACATGATGGCAACGCCTGATTTTGAAACATCTGTTGATACGATGGTACGTGCCTTGACGTTTGTTTCTGATACGTCAAACTTGGATGTGGTCCCATCAATTGCCAAGGGTAACCAAGAAAAGCATGCCATTGGCCTTGGGGCAATGGGCTTGGCAGCTTATTTTGCACAAAACCAAATGTATTATGGTGACGAAGCGTCCCTTGACTTTACGTCAACATTCTTCATGACGTTGAATTATTATTCAATTAAAGCGTCAATGAAGTTGGCCAAGGAACGCCAAGAAAAGTTCTTTGAGTTTGACAAGTCAGCGTACGCCGATGGGACTTATTTTGATAAGTATCTCACGCAAGATTGGGCACCAAAAACACCAAAAGTTGCCGCTGCCTTTGCTAATCACCACGTGCCAACACAACGTGACTGGTTAGAATTAAAGGAAAATGTCATGAAGTATGGGATGTATCATGCCTATCGTCATGCGATTGCGCCAACCGGTTCAATTTCTTATGTGAATGACACCACCGCAACATTGTTACCAATTGTCAATAAAATTGAAGAACGTCAAGAGGGGATGATCGGAAAAGTGTACTATCCTGCGCCTGGTTTAAACAACGAGACGATGCCATATTACGTGTCAGCCTATGATACGGATATGCGCAAAGTCATCGATGTTTATGCCGCGGCACAAGAACACATTGACCAAGGGATGGCCTTAACGTTATTCATGCGTTCAACGTTGTCAACGGCGTTGTATGAATGGAAAAAGGGTCGGACAGAAAAGATGACAACACGTGATTTGACGATTTTGCGTCACTATGCCTTTAATAAGGGGATTAAGTCATTGTATTATGTCCGCACATTTACGGATGATCACCAAGAATCTGGTGTGAACGAGTGTGAAAGTTGCTCGATTTAAGCACATCACGTTACAAGGGATAAGAGGGTCATGGTCAAAATTAATATTTTATATGCGTCAACAGAAGGTAACACAGTATCATTTGTCTCAAAGTTAAGCGAAGTGGCAGCAGCGCATGGCGACACGGTCGTCGCGCGTTGTATTGGGGATGAAACGGATTACGCTAACGAGACAGAGCCGTTTGTGGCTATTGTACCAACCTATTTAACAGGAGGTACAGGGACTGGGCCAGAAGTCACCGAGATTTTTACGAACGCTTTGGGCGACTATATCGCCTTTGGACGGAATCAACAGTATCTCAAAGGTGTCATCGGCTCAGGGAACCGTAATTTTAACGTCCAATTCAATTTGACAGCGACACGTTATGCTGAACGGTTTAACGTACCGATGTTATATGCCTACGAATTACGCGGAAGCACATTCGATGCAGACAAAGCTTATCACTTAATCAAACCAATATTTGGAGAATAACTGTGGTACAACATTTAAAAGACAATTCATATACAGCAATTAACTGGAACAACATTGAAGACGAGTTGGACAAGGCAACGTGGGAAAAGCTCACCCAACAATTTTGGCTCGACACGCGTATCCCGATTTCAAATGATTTGCGGCATTGGCGTGGTAACATGACACCGCAAGAACAAAAAACGATGAACCTTGTCTTTGGTGGGCTCACGACGTTGGATACTTTGCAATCACAAGATGGGTTAGCCCAACTGAAGTTTGATGCCCTTAACCAAAAAGAAGAAGCCGTTTTGAATAACATCCAATTTATGGAATCAATTCATGCGAAGTCTTATTCATCAATTTTTGAGACGTTAAATGAAAAGTCAGAAATTGAAGCGATTTTTGAATGGGCTGATAACAACGAATTCTTGCAATATAAGGCCAACCGTATCAATGATGTGTACCAAACAGGCACACCATTGCAAAAGAAAGTTGCCTCTGTCTTTTTGGAAACGTTCTTGTTCTATTCTGGTTTTTATACGCCGCTTTATTTCTTGGGACACAACAAAATGCTGAACGTGGCGGAAATCATCAAGTTGATTATTCGGGATGAATCTGTTCACGGTACGTATATTGGCTATAAGTTCCAAATTGGCTTTAACCAATTATCTGAAGCGGAACAAGCAGAATTGCAAGCTTGGATGTATGATTTGCTCTATGATCTTTATGAAAATGAAGAGAATTACACACATGAATTGTACGATGACTTGGGCTGGTATGATCAAGTCATGACCTTCCTCCGTTATAATGCCAATAAAGCATTGATGAATCTTGGTCAGGAACCAATGTTTCCTGATGGTGCCGAGGATGTGAATCCGGTGGTCATGAATGGTTTATCAACGTCAACGGCTAACCATGACTTTTTCTCAGGTGTTGGGAACGGGTATCTCTTGGGTGCTGTTGAGGCGATGGAAGAAGACGATTACACAATCGGACAATAATAAAAAGCGTGATTGCAAACAGCAATCACGCTTTTTAAATTTCTTCATGTTCAAACAATGGGACGCGACGTTGGAGAAAAGTAGCGAACTTGGGATAAAGGGTGGCTGAAAGAATCACCCAAGCATAGGCGAATAGAATCGCTGCAACCGTATCACTTAAAAAATTAGCGTTGAAATACAAACGACTCATAATGGTTAGGGCACCGATGAGCTGGGTCAACCAAGTGATAATGATTTGCGCACGGTGGCTGTTGATATTGGGCGTCACTAGGATACCAATAATGAAAATGACGACGAACAAGCCAAAGACGTGCGAGCTGGGAAATGAAGAGGCCGTATCCGATAATAAATGACCAACTGGCCGTGGCCGATTGACAATGAAGCGGATGATACTCAACACCACGTCACCAAGCAAGACGCTGACAACGGTCCAAATCGCTGGGACACGCAATTGCGCAATAACGAGTACGCCAGCCAAAATAAAGGCATAAATGACGTCGACGACAGGGTTACCTAAAAAAGTCGCAATGGCCATAACCGTATCACCAAAGTTAGACTGTACCGTGTTGAACAGACTGTGTAACAGTTGGTCGAGTGCGACAGGCACTATAATATTAAATTTAGTGAGTAGGCCGAGCAGACAGGCGATCAGAAAGCAAATCAGAGCGTGCCGGCGCTGTTTATTGGTGGCGGATACAATCATGAGTTACAACTCCAAATGCAGTTTTTTACCTTATTCTAGTATAATGAATGCCTGCGATATAAACAAGATAATTTACTTGAAATCCAGTCAGCGTTAGCAGAATCAGCATCAGCCAAAAAATTAAAAAAATTCGCGAAAAGGGGTTGTCAAGGTTTTAAATATTTGTTATTATAATATAGTTGTTTGAGACATGGGAGTGTAGCGAAGTCTGGCTAAACGCGACGGACTGTAACTCCGTTCCTTCGGGTTCGTAGGTTCGAATCCTACCGCTCCCATAGCCGATTAATAGTTAACGGCTGAATAAATTAACTATTGCCCCTTGGCCAAGCGGTAAGGCAGCGGTTTTTGGTACCGCTATGCGCTGGTTCGAATCCAGCAGGGGCAATCTTAAAAACCGGCATACATCATGTATGCCGGTTTTTCTTTGTCGAAAAAGGACACAAAAAAACCTAGTTATCATCAGATAACTAGGTTAATGCATTACTTTGTCAAAGTCTTCTTAGAAACAACTGACAAGTCATCAGCAAGGTCGTAAACCAATGGTTGGCCGTTAGCAATTTCAACATTCAAGATGTCTTCATCTGAAATGTTTTCCAAGTGCTTAACCAAGGCACGCAATGAGTTACCGTGGGCAGCGATGACAACGTTCTTGCCAGCCTTCAATTGTGGGGCAATGTCTGATTCCCAGAATGGCAAAACGCGTTCCAAAGTAATCTTCAAGTTTTCACCCAATGGCAATTCACCTTCAGGTACATCAGCGTAACGACGGTCAAAGGCAGGGTATGTCTTGCCTTGTACAGTCACTTCTTCGTCGTAGCTGTCCAACAATGGTGGCAAAACGTCGTATGAACGACGCCAGATGTGGACTTGTTCAGCACCCCACTTTTCAGCAGCTTCGGCCTTGTTTTGTCCTTGCAAAGCGCCGTAGTGACGTTCGTTCAAACGCCATGACTTCACTTCAGGGATGTACAATTGACCAGCTTCTTCCAAAGCGTAGTGCAATGTTGTGATGGCACGTGTCAAAACAGATGTGTAAGCTTGGTCAAATTGGATGCCTTCAGCAGCCAACAATTCACCAGCTTCTTTGGCTTGGGCGATACCCTTGTCTGACAACTTTGTGTCAACCCAACCGTTGAACAAGTTCAATGCGTTCCATTCACTTTGACCGTGACGGATCAATACTAACTTAGCCATGTGTGCTAAACTCCTTAATTTGTGTTTAATCTAACATATTCATTATACCACGAAATTTGGACACAAAAAAACTCGCCGAAGCGAGTTTTTTGTGTTAGTTGTTTAAGATTACAACTTAACGATGTTTGCAGCTTGCAAACCGCGGTCTGAAGTTTCAACTTCAAATTCAACAGCTTGGCCTTCTTCAAGAGTCTTGAAGCCGTCGCCTTGGATAGCTGAGAAGTGTGCAAAGACATCTTCACCATTTTCGCGAGTTACGAAACCGTAACCCTTTTCGCCGTTAAACCACTTTACTGTGCCTTTTTCCATGATATGTTTCTCCTTGGTGTGCTCACCAATGTTATATTTTGTAACTTAAATAATTGGTACTTGAGCGCCTTCCGAGAAAAACAAATCAAAATCAATAACTTTTATTACAAGACCAGTGTACCACACTGAGAGAAATAAGCAAGATAAAAATATCAAAGAATTTTTGCGTTAATAAAAGTCTTCTATATGAAGTAGAAGACTTTTTTGCGGATTTGGGGTGGAAAGAGGGGCGGCGCAGGGGCTAAATGGTGTTTTATTAAGCTATCATTTTTAGGATTTTTGATAAAAAATATTGACATCTTGTGTTGAGTAAGCTAAACTAATAGAGTTGTCAATACAAACAACATCGCAGCCGTGGCGGAATTGGCAGACGCGCAGGATTAAGGATCCTGTGCCCGTTTAGGGCGTGCGGGTTCGACTCCCGCCGGCTGCATCCAAGCTATTTTATCAGATGACTGATAAAATAGCTTTTTTGTTATGTCAGGCACGCAATGCTGATTTTTCTTGTGGTAAAATAGTGGTAATGGAGAATAATAATGTTACTTTTCAAACGAACAAAGCGTGAACCAAAAACTGAAGATGTCTTATCACAATCAGATTTTGATTTAATGCAGCAAGAAAATGATAAAATGCTCGATCAGATTGAAGCATTGAAACTGGATGTGTCGGAGTTACAATCAGAAAACCAACACTTATCAGAGTTGTTGGCACGGAGTAAGCATCAACGATCACTCGTGAAAACGGGGATGGGATTAGGTGTGCTGGTTGTGAGTTACATTTTATTACGTCTAGTGAATGAAGAAGCGCAATATACAGCGATGTTGCTACTAATTGAAGCAATCTTCATGTTTGTCATGTTGCGAGGAGATGATAAATGATGGCGAAGATGCACAAGTCAAAACGCGTGCCGTTTGTGGTCGCAAACTGGAAGATTAATAAGTTGCAGGCCGACGTCACGGACTTTTTGGCGCAAGTTAATGGCAAGGTGCCGGATCAACATGTTGTTGAAACGGGCATTGCAGCGCAAGATTTGTTTTTGGCAGATATGGTGCGCGCAACGAAAGAAACACCCGTTCATGTTGTCGCGGAAAATGTGCACTGGGAAGACAGTGGGGCCTATACTGGCGAAACATCACCCAAAGCGTTAAAAGATATTGGGGCAACTTATGTCTTGATTGGTCATTTTGAACGTCGGAAGTTCTTCAACGAAACGGATTCGACGGTGAACTTGAAAGTCACGGCCGCTTTACGTAACGGCTTGCGACCAATTATTGACGTAGATGAAGATATGAGTACGTACGCGCAGTTTATGGATGCTGAACCCTCTGTGGCGCAAGTGGCAGCGGCGCTTGCTGGTGTCTCAGTTGATCAAATTCGGAATGTGACGATTGCTTATGAACCAACGTGGGCCATTGGCTCAGGTGAAGCAGCCAGTGCGGATCAAGCGCAAAAGGCTGCGCATTTGATTCGCCAAACTTTGGCGAAGTTGTATTCACCGGTGATTGCTGAACAAGTCCGTATTTTATATGGGGGTTCAGTGACGCCGCATAATGCCCGCGAAATTATGCGACAAAAAGATATTGATGGCGTGCTGGTTGGGACAGCGGCACTTGATCCAGATAATTTCTTACAATTAGTTGATATTGCGCGTGATCCAGATGTCCCAGAATTTGATGTTGAACATGTTTAATTAAAAGGGGCAGCACCACTGTGCGTCTCCCGCAAAGGGCTTGCAAATGATTGCAAAAGGCGTATAATTATTCTTAGTAATACTGTGAATAAATATGGCTTTTTGCGAAATATTGTCCGCAATACCTTTATATTGAAGCAAACGTTGTCTGCGGAAACAGCGGCGATTGCTTTTTTTGTGCCTATTCGGGGTCAAGTTCGGTGGGAATCACCATCTTGTAACTGAATTGTAACAAACAAAACGCAGCGAAAAACAAACGAGGTGATAAATGTGGCAGGACATTTAGTAAAGTACGGTAAGCACCGTACTCGTCGTTCATATGCTAGCATCAAAGAAGTGCTTGATGTGCCAAATTTGATTGAAATTCAAACGGCGTCATATCAATGGTT
Source organism: Leuconostoc garlicum (assembly GCF_001998805.1). Taxonomy (NCBI): domain Bacteria; kingdom Bacillati; phylum Bacillota; class Bacilli; order Lactobacillales; family Lactobacillaceae; genus Leuconostoc; species Leuconostoc garlicum. The sequence continues at coordinate 678,631 of NZ_CP016329.1, forward strand.
CTTGGATGAAGGTATTAAAGAAATGTTTGGCGACATCATGCCAATCGATGATTTCCAAGGCAACTTGTCATTGGAATACGTCGATTACAAGTTGATGGAACCAAAGTACAACATTGATGAGGCGCGTGAACACGACGCCAACTACTCAGCACCATTACACGTTACTTTGCGTTTGACGAACCATGAAACTGGTGAAATCAAGTCACAAGACGTGTTCTTTGGTGATTTCCCATTGATGACAGAACAAGGCACGTTCATTATCAATGGTGCTGAACGTGTTATCGTTTCACAACTTGTGCGTTCTCCTGGTATCTATTACAACCAAGAAAACGACAAGAACGGTCGCCCACGCTATGGCACAACGGTTATCCCAAACCGTGGTGCTTGGTTGGAATACGAAACAGATGCTAAGGGTATCGCTAACGTGCGTATTGACCGGACACGTAAGTTGTTAATGACAGAATTGGTCCGTGCCCTTGGTTTCGGTTCGGATTCTGATATTATCGACATCTTCTCAGACCAATATGACGCTTTGAACATGACTTTGGAAAAAGACGTGCACAAAGATATGTCAGATTCACGTGTTGAAGAAGCGCTGAAGGACATTTACGAACGACTACGTCCGGGTGAACCAAAGACAGCTGATTCATCACGTGCCTTGTTGGTTGCGCGTTTCTTTGATCCAAAGCGTTATGATTTAGCATCAGTTGGGCGTTACAAGATCAACAAGAAGTTGTCATTGAAGACACGTTTGTTGAACCAAACATTGGCTGAAACATTGGCTGATCCTGATTCAGGTGAAATCATCGCCGAAAAGGGTACATTAGTTGATAAGACAGTGATGTCAAAGCTTAGCCCATACTTGGATCGTCCAGACTTCAAGACAACAACGTATACACCATCTGGTGATGCTGTGTTGAACGAACCAGTAACGCTTCAAAAGATTAAGATCGAATCACCTGAAAACCCTGAAAAGACATTGCTTTTGATTGGTAATGGTCACATCGGGGAAGACGACCGCACAGTGCGTCCAGCCGATATTTTGGCAGGCATGAACTACTTCTTGAACTTGCAAGAAGGTGTTGGTAACGTTGACGATATCGATCACTTGGGTAACCGTCGTATTCGTTCTGTTGGTGAATTGTTGCAAAACCAATTCCGTATTGGTTTGACACGTATGGAACGTGTGGTTCGCGAACGGATGTCAATCCAAGACGCTAACACTGTGACACCACAACAATTGATTAACATTCGACCAGTTGTGGCAGCCGTGAAGGAATTCTTTGGTTCATCACAATTGTCACAGTTCATGGATCAGACAAACCCATTGGGTGAAATGAACCACAAGCGTCGTTTGTCAGCCCTTGGACCTGGTGGTTTGACACGTGATCGTGCCGGCGTTGAAGTGCGAGATGTGCACTACACGCATTATGGCCGTATTGACCCAATCGAAACGCCCGAAGGTCCTAACATCGGTTTGATCAACTCTTTGGCAACGTATGGTCGCATTAACAAGTATGGCTTCATTGAAACACCATACCGTCGTGTTGACTGGACAACGCACAAGGTAACTGACAAGATCGATTACTTGACTGCCGATGAAGAAGATAACTACATCGTGGCACAAGCGAACTCACCATTAAATGAAGATGGTAGCTTCGTTCACGATACAGTGATGGCCCGTTTCGGTGAAGAAAACATTGAAACACCAATTGACCGCATTGACTACATGGACGTTTCGCCTAAGCAAGTTGTTTCTGTTGGAACAGCTGCGATTCCGTTCTTGGAAAACGATGATTCCAACCGTGCCTTGATGGGTGCCAACATGCAACGTCAAGCGGTACCTTTGCTTGATCCTCATGCACCACTTGTTGGGACAGGGATCGAATATAAGGCTGCGCACGACTCAGGGGTTGCCATGATTTCTCGTGCCGCTGGTGTCGTTGAATATGTTGATGGTCGCGAAATTCGTGTTCGTCGTGAAGACGGTCAATTAGATACGTATGAATTGATGAAGTTCCGCCGTTCTAACGGTGGTAAGAACTATAACCAAAAGCCAATTGTTCGTGAAGGTGAACATGTCGAAGCTGATGAAGTTTTGGCGGATGGCCCTTCAATGGAAAAGGGTGAACTAGCTTTGGGACAAAACCCATTGATCGCCTTTATGACTTGGCAAGGTTATAACTTCGAAGATGCCATCGTTTTAAACGAACGTTTGGTCCGTGAAGATGTTTATACGTCAATTCACATCGAAGAATATGATTCAGAAGCCCGTGATACAAAGCTCGGACCGGAAGAAATCACACGTGAAATTCCAAACACTGGTGAAGATCAGTTGAAGGATTTGGATGCGAACGGTATTATCCGTATCGGTGCCGAAGTGCATGACGGTGATATCTTGGTTGGTAAGGTAACGCCTAAGGGTGTGACTGAATTATCAGCCGAAGAACGTTTGCTCCATGCCATCTTTGGTGAAAAGGCCCGCGAAGTACGTGATACTTCATTGCGTGTGCCACACGGTGGTGGCGGTGTTGTGCAAAACGTCCGCATTTACACACCAGAAAACGGTGATGAACTTGCCCCAGGTGTGAACATGATGGTACGTGTGTACATCGCGCAAAAGCGTAAGATTCAAGTCGGTGATAAGATGGCCGGTCGTCACGGTAACAAGGGAACGGTTTCCGTTGTTGTCCCTGAAGAAGACATGCCATACATGCCAGATGGTACGCCAATTGACATCTTGTTGTCACCCATGGGTGTGCCTTCACGTATGAACATTGGACAAGTGCTTGAATTGCATCTTGGTTATGCAGCTAAGGAACTTGGTATCCACGTTGCCTCACCAGTCTTTGACGGTGCTAGCGATGATGAAATCGAAGCAGCTTTGCGTGAAGCTGGTTTGCCACGTGATGGTAAGTCAGTTGTTTATGATGGTCGTACTGGTGAAGCCTTCGACAAGCGTGTTGGTGTTGGTGTCATGCATTATATGAAGCTGGCCCACATGGTTGATGATAAGATTCACGCCCGTTCAATCGGACCATACTCATTAGTAACGCAACAGCCGTTGGGTGGTAAAGCCCAATTCGGTGGTCAGCGTTTCGGTGAAATGGAAGTTTGGGCCCTTGAAGCTTATGGTGCTGCTTACACGTTGCAAGAAATTTTGACTTACAAGTCAGATGACGTTGCAGGTCGTGTGAAGGTCTATGAGTCAATTATTAAGGGTGAACCAATCCCACGTCCAGGCGTGCCAGAATCATTCCGAGTATTGGTGAAGGAATTGCAAGCCCTTGGCTTGGATATGCAAGTCTTGGATGGCGCAGGCGATGAAGTTGAACTTCGTCAAATGGATGAAGATGACTCAATCTTGCCAGTTGATGCGCTTGAAAAGTTGGTACGCTCAAATCCTGATCTCTTAAACAAAGAAGATGAAGAAGTTGCGGCTGCATTCTCTAAGGTAGAGGCCCAAGAAATGACAGACACAACTGACGAAGCTTAATCATATACAATTAACGTGCACACAGTTTGTGGCACGTTTGTTATAAGGTAGGTTGAATGCCATATTGAACTTAGCTTATAGCAAACGTGTCGGGACTGGCTGGCAACGTTAACTTAATAAATAACGAAAGGTAACAGCAAATAGATGGCAATCGATGTTAACAAGTTCGAGAGCATGCAAATCGGTTTGGCTTCGCCTGATAAGATCCGTTCATGGTCTTATGGTGAAGTAAAGAAGCCAGAAACGATCAACTATCGAACACTTAAGCCAGAAAAAGACGGCTTGTTCGATGAACGCATCTTCGGACCTACAAAGGATTATGAATGCGCCTGCGGTAAGTACAAGCGAATCCGATATAAGGGAATTGTTTGTGACCGCTGTGGTGTTGAAGTGACATCATCAAAAGTTCGTCGTGAACGCATGGGGCACATCGAATTAGCTGCACCTGTTACACACATTTGGTACTTCAAAGGTATCCCATCACGTATGGGACTTGTCCTTGACATGTCACCACGTTCACTTGAAGAAATTATTTACTTTGCGTCATATGTTGTCATTGAACCTGGTGATGCACCAGTTGAAAAGAAGCAATTGTTGACTGAACGTGAATACCGTGAATTGAAGCGCGAATATGGTGCTAGCTTTAAGGCTGGCATGGGTGCTGAAGCAATTAAAGATTTGTTGGCAAGCGTTGATTTGGCTGCCGAAGCAGATCAATTAAAGCGTGAATTACAAGAAGCAACTGGTCAAAAGCGTGTACGTGCCGTACGTCGTTTGGACATTATTGAAGCCTTCTTGCAATCAGAAAACAAGCCTGAATGGATGGTCATGGATGTTATTCCAGTTATCCCACCAGACTTACGACCAATGGTGCAATTGGAAGGTGGCCGTTTTGCCACATCTGATTTGAACGATTTGTACCGTCGTGTCATTAACCGTAACAACCGTTTGAAGCGTTTGCTTGATTTGAATGCCCCAGGCATCATTGTGCAAAACGAAAAGCGTATGTTGCAAGAAGCCGTCGACGCCTTGATTGATAACGGTCGTCGTGGCCGTCCAGTGGCTGGTCCTGGTAACCGACCATTGAAGTCTTTGTCTCACATGTTGAAGGGTAAGCAAGGTCGCTTCCGTCAAAACTTGTTGGGTAAGCGTGTCGACTATTCAGGTCGTTCGGTTATCGATGTTGGACCATTCTTGAAGATGAACCAAATGGGCTTGCCACGTCCAATGGCGATCGAATTGTTCCGCCCATTCATCATGAAGGAATTGACAACACGTAAGTTAGCCGGTAACGTCAAGTCTGCTAAGCGTAAGATTGACAAGGCTGATGAAGATGTGATGGACGTATTGGAAGACGTGATCAAGGAACACCCAGTTCTTTTGAACCGCGCCCCTACGTTGCACCGTTTGGGAATCCAAGCCTTTGAACCTGTGTTGGTTTCTGGTAAGGCCATGCGTTTGCATCCATTGGTTACTGAAGCCTATAACGCCGATTTCGATGGTGATCAGATGGCCATTCACGTGCCATTGTCTGATGAAGCGCAAGCTGAAGCACGTTTGTTGATGCTTGCCGCAGGCCACATTTTGGCACCAAAGGATGGAAAGCCAATTGTTGCCCCATCTCAGGATATGGTGATTGGAAACTACTACTTGACGACTGAAGAAGCTGGTCGTGAAGGTGAAGGTATGATTTTCTCTTCTGTTGAAGAAGCAAAAATGGCCTTTGCAAGTAAGGTTGTCCACTATCATACACGTGTGGGTATCCAAACATCATCATTCCCAGCGGAAAAGCCATTTACGGACGAACAACGTTCAAAGATTATGGTAACTTCTGTTGGTAAGTTGTTGTTCAACGAAATTTTGCCAGTTGATTTCCCTTATATTAACGAACCATCTGAAGAAAACTTCAAGGGTGTTGATGACCGCTTCTTCATTGAAGCTGGTGAAAACATTCATGACTACTTGGCGGAAACACCAGTTGTTGGTTCCTTCAAGAAGGGCTTCTTGTCAGACATCATTGCTGAAGTCTACAAGCGTTATAAGGTAACGGAAACATCATTGTTGTTGGATCGCATGAAGGATCTTGGTTATGAAAAGTCAACAGAATCAGGTTTGACTGTATCTATGACTGATGTGACTGAATTGCCAGATAAGCCAGCCATCTTGGAAGATGCCCATAAGCAAGTCGCAACTGTGACAAAGCAGTTCCGTCGTGGTTTGATTACAGATGACGAACGTTACCAACGTGTCATTGAAATCTGGACTAAGGCTAAGGATGTTATCCAAGAAAAGTTGATTGCTTCCTTCGAACCAACCAACCCAATCTTCATGATGCAGGACTCAGGTGCGCGTGGTAACATTTCTAACTTCGTGCAGTTGGCCGGTATGCGTGGTTTGATGGCGGGTCCTGGTGGTAAGATTATTGAATTGCCAGTTACAGCGAACTTCCGTGAAGGTTTGACTGTGATGGAAATGTTTATTTCAACCCACGGTGCCCGTAAGGGAATGTCAGATACGGCCTTGAAGACGGCCAACTCTGGTTACTTGACACGTCGACTTGTCGATGTGGCGCAAGACGTTATCGTGCGTGAATGGAACAACAATTCTGATCGTGGTGTGGCTGTTCGCGCTATCATGGACGGCACATCTGTTGTTGAGCCATTGTACGACCGTATCTTGGGTCGTTATGCCATGAAGTCAGTCTTTGATCCAGAAACTGGTGAAAAGATTGTTGCCCGCAACGAAATGATTGATGAAGATATCGCTAAGCGTATTGTGGCTGCTGGTATCGAAGAAGTGACAATTCGTTCAGTCTTTACATCAACAACTGAACACGGTGTTTCTGTGTTGGATTATGGTCGTAACTTGGCAACTGGTGAAGAAGTTGAAGTCGGTGAAGCTGTTGGAACAGTGGCTGCCCAATCAATCGGTGAACCAGGTACCCAATTGACGATGCGTAACTTCCACACGGGTGGTGTTGCTGGTGGAAACGATATCACACAAGGTTTGCCTCGTGTGCAAGAAATTGTTGAAGCACGTATTCCTAAGGGACGTGCCGAAATTTCTGAAGTGACTGGTACAGTTGTTTCAATCGAAGAAAATCCAGCCGAACGTACAAAGGCTGTGACAATCGAAGGTGAAACAGACACACGGACATACACATTGCCATTGGCTGCACGTATGCGCTTTGCTGAAGGTGATGCCATTAAGCGTGGTGATGCCATTAACGAAGGACCAATCGATCCAAAGGAATTGTTGGCTGTAACGGATACTTTGACGACTGAATCATACATGTTAACGGAAATCCAAAAGGTTTACCGTTTGCAAGGTATCGAAGTGTCAGATAAGCATATCGAAGTCATGATCCGTCAAATGTTGCGTAAAGTACGTGTCATGGATCCAGGTGAAACGAATCTTTTGCCAGGTATGTTGATGGATATTGCTGATTTCCAACGCGCCAACGAACCAGCCTTGTTTGCTGGTCAGGTGCCAGCAACGGCACGTCCAGTGTTGCTTGGTATTACTAAGGCTGCCTTGGAAACAAACTCATTCTTGTCTGCCGCATCATTCCAAGAAACAACACGTGTCTTGACTGATGCCGCAATCCGCGGAAAGAACGATCCATTGGTTGGTTTGAAAGAAAACGTTATCATTGGTAAGATTATTCCTGCCGGAACAGGGATGGCTGAATATCGTAAGATTAAGAGCAAGGTGGTTGGGGATGTGATTGCACAACCTGACGCTGAAGCTGATGCATCTGCTGATATTCCAAAGTTAGATGATGTGGCTAAGTCATTTGACGCCTAATTCATCATCAAAAACGTTCACAGTGATGTGAGCGTTTTTTTGTGCCATTAACGCCTGTCATACCAATTAGGCCACAAAAAGTACCAATTAGGCCAAAAATATAGGCGCACTGCCTGACGCCGGTTACACTAAAGAAGTTCTTGCTTTAGTCAGGAAACTCGTACGCACAAACGTTATCTCGCGTATAATAGGAGTATGACTAATTTACAATATGAACAAATGAACGGGTTATCGTTGGCTTATATCGGCGATGCAATCTATGAACTTGAAGTGCGCCAGCATTTGTTATCACTTGGTTTAACTAAGGTGAATGACTTACAAAAGCGCAGTAAACACTATGTTTCAGCCAAGGCGCATGCCGCTTTGTTTGACTTGATGATAACAGACAATCTGCTAACCGATACCGAACTAAGTTATTTCAAACGTGGTCGGAATGCAAAATCGCATACGAAAGCGAAAAATACGGATGTTGTGAGCTACCGTGTTTCAACGGGGGTAGAAGCCCTTTTTGGTTTCTTATATCTATCGCAGCAACATGATCGTATTCAATCACTTATGACATGGATTTTTGAACAAGTTGAATCAGGGAGAACAGTAAAATGAAACGTGAACAAGAAACGCCTAACCAAGCCGAATTTGTCTATGGCCACTATGCCAGTGTTGCCGCACTAAAAGGGACGCAAGAAATCAATAAAGTATGGCTACAGACTGGCTTGCAAGATAAAATTCGCAATGAAGTGACGCAGCTGGCTAAAAAAAGAGGTTTAGTTATTCAACAAGCGCCAAAATCAAAGCTGGATGAATTGACTGATGGTGGTAATCATCAAGGTGTCGTTTTGAGTGTCGCAGCCTTTACCTACGCCACAATTGATGATCTTTTTGCCCGGGCAGAAGAACGCCAAGAAGCACCATTTTTCTTAATTTTAGATGGGATTGAAGATCCCCATAATTTGGGGTCGATTTTACGTACAGCGGATGCAGCCGGTGTGCATGGCATTATCATTCCAAAGCGACGGGCAGTCCAGCTTACGGCGACAGTAGCGAAAATTTCAACCGGTGCGATTGAATATGTACCAGTTGCGCGTGTGACAAATTTGGTGAATACGGTTAATGAACTTAAAGACCGTGGTGTTTGGATTTTTGGGACCGATATGGCTGGGGAAGACTATCGCCGTTGGGATGCTAAAGGTGCAACGGCGTTGGTGATTGGTAATGAAGGCAAGGGAATTTCACCTCTGTTGAAGAAAAAGGTTGATGGCATGCTTACGATTCCAATGGTTGGTCATGTCCAAAGTCTGAATGCCAGTGTTGCCGCAAGTTTGTTGATTTATCAAGGATTTAGCTCACGTAACCCACTGTAATGGTGTACGAGTAGTTGTTGCAGCGTTAATCGATTGATGACCTGAATACTAACTACTGCCACTTGTAGTGTGGGGGATTAGTGTTGGGGAAAGATAGATTACTTGCTGCCGTTCGTGCAGCACAAAATGGCCATGATATTGCGTACAATGTTTTAATTAAACATTTAAAAGGTGCGATGTTTGACATTCATCGACGTAAAGTGAGTAGCCGCATCTCGGCTGACGACTGGTATGCAGATGGGTTAGAAATTTTACTACGTTGTGTGCAACGGTTTGACACGATTCAGCCAAGAGCAAAATTTTCAACTTACTTTATGACGGCCTTATCCAATCATGCAACGGATTTAATTCGGTCATATTACACCGCAAAATCTGAATTCGAAAAACAAATGATTTCAGATACAAATGATGTTGCAGAAACTGTTATTGATTGCGGAACCGATACGTATAATCCAGAACAGCTTGTCGTATTACGCGAAATGTTGAACACAACGCTGGTTGCGAAAACACCAGAATTTCGACAAACTGTTTTGCAGTTGTTAGGAGCTGAAAGTGGCGCAATGCCGGGCACGACACGGCGTTTTGAACAGATGCAATACCGTTTAAAAAAGGCGATCCAACAGGCCATATCTTCTTAATGATCATGAATTTTGTACACAAATTATGTTTCAACCACTGGCCTGTGATATAATATACATGGTAGAAAACCATAAACCAAAGGAGAAACAGACAGATGTCTTTAATCACTGATATTATCGCACGTGAAGTTCTTGACTCACGTGGAAACCCTACACTTGAAGCAGAAGTTATCACAGAATTAGGTGGTTTCGGTCGCGGTATGGTACCTTCAGGTGCCTCAACTGGTGAACACGAAGCTGTTGAATTGCGTGATGGCGACAAGTCACGCTTTGGTGGCAAGGGAACAACAAAGGCCGTTGCCAATGTTAACGATGCTATCGCTAAGGCTTTGGTTGGTAAGTTCGACGTAACTGACCAACGTGCAATCGATCAAGCTATGATCGAACTCGACGGTACAGAAAACAAGGGTAAGTTAGGCGCAAACGCTATTTTGGCTGTGTCAATCGCTGTTGCCCGTGCAGCTGCGGATGAATTAGGTGTGCCTTTGTTCTCATACTTGGGTGGCGTTAACTCATACGTTTTGCCTACACCAATGATGAACGTTATTAACGGTGGTGCACACTCAGCTAACAAGGTTGACTTCCAAGAATTCATGATCATGCCTGTTGGTGCCCCAACAGTTAAGGAAGCTATCCGTTATGGTGCCGAAACTTTCCACGCTTTGAAGAAGTTGTTGGAAGCTGATGGTAAGGCAACATCAGTTGGTGATGAAGGTGGCTTCGCGCCTGACTTTGCTGACAACGAAGAACCTTTGAAGTACTTGATCCGTGCGATTGAAGCTGCTGGGTACAAGCCAGGTCAAGATATCGCTATTGCTGTCGACGTTGCCTCATCAGAATTGTATGATGCTGAAACTAAGACATACAAGTTGCGTTGGTCAACAGGTGAAGAATTCACAACACCTGAATTCATCAAGTACCTTGAAGATTTGACAGAACGTTACCCAATTATCTCAATCGAAGATCCTATCGATGAAAACGAATGGGAAGACTGGGCAACAATCACTGCTGAATTGGGTAAGAAGGTCCAATTGGTTGGTGACGACTTCTTCGTTACAAACACACAATACCTACAAAAGGGTATTAACATGGGTGCCGCTAACTCAATCTTGATCAAGGTTAACCAAATTGGTACTTTGACAGAAACTTTCGAAGCTATCGAAATGGCTAAGGAAGCTGGTTACACTGCTATTGTGTCACACCGTTCAGGTGAAACAGAAGACACAACAATTTCTGACTTGGTTGTTGCAACAAACGCTGGTCAAATCAAGACAGGTTCATTGTCACGTACTGACCGTATCGCTAAGTACAACCAATTGATCCGTATTGAAGAATTGTTGGGTTCAACAGGACAATACAAGGGTATCCAATCATTCTATAACTTGTCAGTTGCTGCACGCGATGCTATCCAAGCAAAGTAATCAGTGACTTGACTTAAAATCATACCTTTTGGTGTGATTTTTTTTTACCAAAAAAAAGAAGAGGTAGCTATTTACGATGACAAATAAAACGATATTGGCGCTAGGCGTTAGTGTGATTGCGGTTGCGACAGTGGCGCATGTTATTTACTGGGAAACCCGTCCAGCAGAAAAAAGAGCCCAAGATCCCGTAAGAAAGGTGCTGACATGGTTGAAAAACAAGTGACGAGATGTCAGTGGGTGACGCATTATCGGCCGTCAGAGACGATGGTTGCCTACCATGATGTTGAATGGGGACATCCCATTAGACAAGACGATCGGTTATTGTTTGAACTGCTAACGTTAGAAATTTTTCAAGCCGGGCTCAGCTGGGAAATTGCTTTAAACAAGCGAGCGGGTCTGAAACAAGCCTTTAAAAATTTTGATCTGACACAAGTCAGCCAAATGACCGCGCAAGATGAAGCAATGTTACGTAATGATGCAACAATTATTCGAAATCGGTTGAAGATTGCAGCCACGGTTAATAATGCACATGCCATTAAACGTGTACAAGCAGCATTTGGAAGCTTTTCAAACTACATGTGGCAGTTTACGAATGGTCAGGTGATTGACCATCATGTGACTGATGTCGCTCTGATTCCAGCGCAAAATGAGTTATCACAAAGTGTTGCTAAGGATATGAAGCAGCGGGGGTTTAAATTTGCGGGCCCAGTGACTATTTATTCATTTTTACAGGGGATGGGGGTCATTAATGATCATGAGGAAAGCTGTACATTCAAATACCATCAATAATTTAAAAATTTTAAATTAATTAGAATTATGATATTTTTCGTGAATTAAAAGAGAATATTATGTGATAAACTGATAATATCACATTGATAGCATTTGAGGTGGACATGGCAACAATTCAGGGGATTATCTTATTAAATTCTAGTTCGGCTGCCTTGCAGATCTTTAATCAGAAAACTGGGGAAAAAATTGAAAAAGTAACGCGTGATTTTGGTGAAACTGATATTAACGCACCTATTTTCACAACGGAAATTATGCGACGTGCGTTAGCGCAAGTGCATAAATTTCAACAATTATTACGCGATTATGCCGTCAAAGAAGTGACATTATATGGTAGTGAAACATTGTCACAAATGAAAAATGCGGTTTATTTTGCTGATCAAATTGAAACAGCAACTGGTCTTAAAATACAGTGGTTGAATGGTAATCAAGAAAGTTTTTATCGCCAATTAGCGCTACGGCAAGCTTATCAGCAGCAAAAGGTCAGTGCGACAGACGGTCAATTTTTTGTTTTGGGCATGAGCTCTGCGCGACTTGATCTGAGTTATTTTAACAACGCACGGTTTGTGTTTTCGCAACATTCAGCAGTTGGGCCGATTCGATTGGCGCAAACCATTCATGATATGGCTATCGGGGTAGCACAGGAAACGGCTTTTGCCAGAGAATTGATTAATAGTAAATTAGCTGATTTTTGGCATATGTTACCACCTTATCAGCCAGCAGAGTCATTAATCTTACTGGGTGCTGGTGCCGCGCAACAGATATTCTTGCCGGAACATGAACATTGTGTTCGTGTGTCAAAGGCGGTCATTCAAACGTTAGCGGACGATTTGGCTAATTTAAATGATCAAGCCATTATTGAAAAATATGCGGTTGATTTTAATGATGTGCCATTTATTCTCACAGAAATGTTACTGCTTTTGCATGTCATGTCAGCGCTGCAGGTGTCCACGTTGCAGATTAGTGATATTACCGTTTTAGATGGTTTATCGGTTAATGATGCACAAGCGGAAGCGGATATCGTGACGGCGGCACGTGGTATTGCGGATCGTTATTTGGTTGAACCAGTGCATCGTGAAATTGTGTTAACTTTTGCGACGCAATTATTTGACCGTCTCAAAAAAGTCCATCATCTTACAGCGCGTGACCGCTTGCTATTAATGGTTGCGGCCCTTGTGCATGATGTTGGGAGTTTTATTAATTCACAAAAACATTATCAGTATTCTGAAGATATTTTAACTGGTGTTGACTTTTATGGCTTGTCGACGGTAGAACAACGCATGATTGCAGCAATTGCACGCTATCATAGTGCAGAAACGCCGGACAGCGCTTTACGAACAGTTGCTGACTTTTCACCCCAGCAACGCCTACGTATTGCAAAATTGGCCGCGTTGTTACGATTAGCCGACGCGTTAGATGATAGTCGTTTGCAGAAAATTACCCAGTTAACGGTCTCAGTTGGGGAGAATCAAATTACGATTACGGCCCAAACATTAGCCGATCTGCAATTAGAAATTTTTGTCTTTACGCAGAAGGCGCGCTTTTTTGAGGCAGTATTTGGTTTACCCATTGTGTTAAAACGAAAAGGAAAGAGAAGTTGATGGTTGATTTGAAACACTCAAAATTTTATGTCAATCGTGAAATCAGCTGGTTGGCTTTTAATGATCGCGTTTTGGCTGAGGCACGGGATCCGCAAAATCCTTTGCTGGAACGTGCCAATTTTTTAGCGATTACGCAAAAGAACATGGACGAATGGTTCATGGTGCGTGTGGCGAGCTTACAACAGCAGGTGATGTTGGGGCATAATCGGGTTGACGCGACCGGTGAGACACCTAAGGCACAGTTAGATCACGTCGCGCAAGTTGTTGGGCAACAAATTAAAGATCAGTATCAGGTGTTAAATCGCCGATTATTACCAGCACTGAAACGCCAAGGATTTGAACTGCTATCTGCAGAAGATCTATCCACGGAACAAAAAATATTTTTGAAAAGTTTTTTTGAACAAGAGCTGCTGCCCGTTTTAACACCGATGGCAATCGACTCAACACGACCATTTCCAGTCCTAGCTAATGATACGTTGAACATTGGGGTACGTCTTCAAAAAGACAATGAAAAATCTGAGAAGTATTTGGCGGTACTCCAAGTGCCGGAAACTTCTGGGCGCGTGATTGCCTTGCCGGAAACGAATCAATTTGTCCTGATAGAAGTAGTGGTACAGCTGTTTTTGGCTTCACTTTTTCCTGGTTATACGATTAAAGAATCGACTGTTTTTCATGTCTTGCGGGATATGGAATTGGATGTGAGTGATGACGAAGACACCCCCAATATTTTGCAAGAAGTACAGTCAAAGCTGCAGGAACGGGAACGGGGGCGGATCATGCGGGTGATCTTATCGCATGAGGCCAGTAAGACGCTGAAGAACAAGCTGGTTAAACTCTTACAAGTTGACGATGCCCGGACTTATTTGGTCAATGGCCCCGTTGATTTGACCTTTTTAACGGCTTGGTTGAAACTACTTGATGCCCCGACATTGCGTTTTCCGACTTTTAAGGGGTTTGACAATCCGGCATTAGCACCAGAAAAACTGTTTGAGAGTATTCGCCAACAGGATTTTCTACTGCATCATCCTTATGATGCGTTTAAACCAGTGGTACGTTTGATTCAAACGGCAGCACAAGATGATCAAGTGCTAGCGATTAAAATGACACTGTATCGTGTTTCGGGGAAATCACCCATTATTAAGGCGTTGGGTGAAGCCGCACGACGTGGTAAGCAAGTCACGGTACTAGTGGAAATTAAGGCGCGTTTTGATGAAGAAAATAACGTTCATTGGGCGCGTGAGTTAGAGCAACAAGGCGTCCACGTCGTTTACGGCCTACGGGGATTAAAGACCCACGCTAAAGTTGCTTTAATCGTCAGACGAGAAGATGATGCTATTCGACGTTATGTCCATCTTGGTACGGGTAATTATAATGATGTCACGGCAAATTTCTATACGGATATGGGGCTGTTAACCAGTGATCCAGAACTTGGGGCTGATGTTGCCTCGATTTTTAACATTTTGACAGGTTATTCAGATCCAGGATTTTTCCATCAATTACACATGTCACCAGATGGTATTCGTGACTTTTTATATGAACAAATCGATAATGAAATTGCCAATGCCAAAGCGGGACGCCCTGCCGGGATTAAAATGAAGTTCAATTCACTATCTGATGAACGGATCGTGCGCCACCTTTATGAGGCGAGTCGTGCAGGGGTGCCCATTCAGCTCATTATTCGCGGTATTACGATTTTAAAAGTGGGCATTCCAGAAGTTAGTGATACGATTGAAGTACATTCGATTGTTGGGCGTTTTTTGGAACATAGCCGGATTTATAGTTTTGAAAATGGTGGCCAACCAAAAGTTTATTTGTCATCTGCCGATTTAATGACACGTAACCTTGATCGTCGCGTGGAATTACTCTTTCCACTTAAAGATGATCGTTTACGCGATCAAGTACGTGACATTTTCCAGACGATGTGGCAAGATAATGTCAAAACCCGAGTGTTACAACCGGACGGCACATTTTTGAAGAAAGATCGTCGTGGTGTCATGACCTACAATGCACAAGAAATGTTTATTGCAGAATCGTTAACAGCGCAGAAAAATAGCCAAGATCGGGTGGCTGCAACTGAAGTGACGCGACGTTTTGAACCGTTGAATAACCCGTTTGTAAATGAAGAAGGTCGAGGGGACATATGACAGTAATTGCAGTGATTGATTTAGGATCAAACTCAGTCCGTATGACAGTGAGTCGCTACCATAGTGACGGCTCATACGAAGTCTTAGCGCGCTTTCAAGAAATGGTGCGGTTGTCGGCGGGGATGGGACCGGATAAAGTCTTACAAGAAGAGGCGATTAAACGGACCATTACCGCGTTAGAAAAATTCAAAAAAGCCTTAAAAGACTACGACCAAACCAAGCTTGAAACTTACGCAGTTGCGACGGCAGCGGTGCGTCAGGCTAGTAATCAAGCTGCATTTTTAGAACAGTTTGAGAAAACCATGGGCTTTCCATTGCGTATTCTATCTGGTGAGGAAGAAGCGCATTTTGACTATGTCGGTATTATTAATACGTTTTCAGTCAATGATGCCTTGATTCTAGATACTGGTGGCGCCTCCTCAGAATTGGTACTGGTGCGTAATCGTCAGGCTGTGCATGCGGTGAGCTTGCCAGTGGGAGCGGTGAACATTTCGGAAGCTTACCTTGAACGCGATAAGGTATCTGCCGCGGCATTGTTCCGGGCGATTTTGTCGTTACGGCAATTGTTTGGTGATATTTCCTGGTTGCGGGAATCGGTGAATATGCCTTTGATTGCCCTTGGCGGGAGCAACCGAACGTTGGCCAAAATTAGTCGTAAAAAAAATAAAGTCCAAGATATGCCCATTCACGGCTATCACATGAGCATTGGTGAAGTCGCGGCAATTTATGACAATATTTTGAGCGAAGGGCTAGACGGGCGTAAAAAGATCCCTGGTTTAGCCAAGGAACGTGCGGATATCATCGTTGGTGGGTTGTTGCCATTAGTTGAAATCCTGCTCTTTACAGAGAGTCGACAAGTGATCTTTTCACAAAGTGGGCTACGTGAAGGCTTCTTGTTTGAGCAAATTATGACCAAAACTGGCCATCAAGTGGTCTCACCAGAACCAGCTGCCATGACGGTGGATAAAGAAGATTTGTAAGTTGTCTTGTATCAAAAAAGTGCCAATCTCGATTAGAGATTGGCACTTTTTTTTATTTTTTAAATAAAAAACACAACTGCTTGAGTTGTGTTTTAAATGGTTGTGATGTTACAACAGTGCTACAAATTGCCTGTAAACGCTTGTATAGTCAGCGTTATGATGATCCACCCGGGAGTCGAACCCGGATTTCAAGAACCGGAATCTTGCGTGCGATCCATTACACTAGCGGATCATAACTATTCAATTATAGCCTATTTTGTCGAAATTTCAAAGAAAGTTTTTTCACCAATTTGAAATTTAATGTTACCGGCCAGAAAATCAGTCAATGTCGCTTGAAATTCGGGTAGTTCCACTTCGGCAACTGGCACGACCAGATGGACTGCCGTGTCGTAAGTGGTCGTCATAATTTGATAATCATGTGCGGTTAACCAGTATTGTAACGTCTCGGCTTGTTTGTAGTCGACGGTGAGGGTGACTTTGGTCCGCGTCAACCGTTCCACCAGACCAGCGGCTTTGACGCCTTCGGCGGTCGTGCCGGCATACGCCCGAATGAGCCCGCCAGCGCCTAACTTAATGCCACCAAAATAGCGCGTGACGACAGCAACGACATCATGGATGCCGTTTTTTTGTAGCACTTCAAGCATCGGCACGCCTGCGGTGCCACTCGGTTCGCCGTTGTCGGAATAACGTTGGATTTGGTCATTATCACCCAATAAATAGGCAAACACATTATGGGTGGCCTTGTAGTGCTGTTTATTAATTTTTTCGATAAACGCACGGGCATCTTCTTCTGACGAGATGCGGGCAATATTTAGAATAAAACGTGATTTTTTAATGTCTTGTTCCCAGACAAACTGATCTGGGGCGATTGTGATGTACTTGTCCATATATCGTATTATAGCGTATGGAAAAATATTATGGTCGACAAATTGTGCAAGCAAAGATTGCGCCTATCCCAACTACTTGTCAGGTTGTCCCAGCCTTTCATCACACGATCTGTCAGCGTTGTGGGCAAAGCCAACGCGCGGCACTCCCTAACAAACAGTTTTATTGTCGGGCGTGTTTAGCATTAGGACGTGTGAGTACGTTGGATGTATTGGTATCGTTGCCAGAACCCAACCAATTTAACGGTGACACAACATTAACATGGACTGGGCAATTGACAGCGCAACAACGACAGGTCAGTCATGCCTTATTGGCAACGTTAGCTCAAAAACGGGAACACTTAGTTTGGGCAGTAACGGGTGCGGGTAAAACAGAAATGCTCTTCCCAGTCATTCATCGCGCGCTGCAAGCAAAACAACGCGTTGCCATTGTGTCACCGCGCATTGATGTGATTTTGGAACTGGCACCACGCTTACAAGCAGCCTTTCAACAGACACCGCTGGTCGTTTTGTATGGCGAACAGCCGCAACCCTATGCCTATACTCAGTTGGTTTTAGCGACAACGCACCAAATGTTACGTTTTTTAGCGGCTTTTGACTTACTAATTATTGATGAAGTCGACAGCTTTCCCTTTGCTGGGGATGCCATGCTTAACTTTGCTGTGAACAAAGCCAAAAAAACCAAAAGTACGGTGATTTATCTGACGGCAACGCCGACAAAGCAATTACGGCAACGGGTCAAGCGGCAACAACTAGCCGTTTCCTATCTTCCATTACGCTTTCATCAACATTTATTACCCGACATCCGACTGCGGTTGGTGAACAATTGGCGGCACAAACTTCCAATGCACTTTTACCAGCAGGTTAAACAATGCTTGCTGGCCAAACGGCGTTTATTGATTTTTGTGCCACATATTGCAGACCTTAAACCAATTTATACGGCCTTAAGCCAGCGATTTCCTGAACAATTGGGAGACTATGTGTCCGCAGATGATGCCCATCGTCAAGCAAAAGTGCAACGCATGCGAGATGGGGCTGTGCAATTTCTTGTGACGACCACGATTTTGGAACGTGGGGTGACGTTTCCGGCATTAGATGTGTTAATTCTGGGCGCGGAAGAGTCGGTATTTAGTGAGCATGCTTTGGTCCAAATGGCAGGCCGTGTCGGCCGGCATCCTGACTATCCGAGTGGTTTAGTCATCGCCTATGTGACTCACGTTAATTACCGCGTTTTAGCTGCCCGATATCAAATTAGGCAAATGAATCGGCGTGGCCAAAAGTTAGGCGGTGTGCCATGATGTGTTTGCTATGTCAACAACCACTACATGACGAACTGAATTTGTTGCAAGCACTCGGCGTGATGACACTGGACAACGCGGTAATTTGTGAGCCATGTCGGCAACAGTTTCAAAGTATTACAACTGCGTGTGCTGGATGTGGTCGCCAACAAGCAGATGACACACTGTGTCAAGAGTGCCGCCGTTGGCAACAACAAGGGCAGCAATTATTGGCGCATTGTGCGTTATATCAATACAATGAGGCGATGCGACAGTATATGAAGGCGTATAAATTTAACGGGGATTATCTGCTGCGAACCGTATTTAATCATGAGTTAATTCAAAAAGTGCATACTATGGCTATGGATATGGTTGTTCCGGTGCCGGTTAGTCATGATACGATGTTACGACGGGGATTTAATCAAACACTAGGCCTATTTGAAGGGGTCCCTTATCAGGCATTATTGCAAGACGCAACAACAAAAGGCGCATCAGTCACAGCGAGATCGGGCGGCCCGTTTACACCGAAAACAGCCATTTTCCATTGCGGTGACCAAAGATTTGGTTGATCAGCGCGTGTTACTTGTTGATGATGTCTATACAACGGGTAACACGTTATATCATGCAGCAACATTGTTATATCAATTAGGCGCAAAAGAGGTCAAAAGTTTGTCATTGGCACGTTAATGATGAGAAAATGAATATTTTTACAGAAAACGCTTACAGCTATGGTATAATGAATGTAGTAACTTAGATGGAGGAATTGATTATGTTAGATTTTAATGTACGAGGCGAGAATATCGAGGTAACAGATGCCCTTCGTGAGTATGTGGAGAAGCGTCTGACAAAGTTGAACCGTTACATCGGCGAAAAAGCGACTGCTAACGTCAATTTGAGAACTTACCATTCTGATAAGTCTGATAAGGCCGAAGTTACCATTGTGCTACCGTACGTTGTCTTGCGCGCGGAAGCTATTGACCCTGACATGTATGCAGCGATTGATGCGGTTTCTGATAAGCTGGAACGTCAAGTACGTAAGTATAAGACGAAGATTAATCGTAAGTCACGTGCAACTGGCTTCAAGGGCATTGATGCAGAAGGTGAAATTCCTGAAACAGAAGTGGACGACGATGCCATCCAAGTCGTACGAACAAAGCATGTGGATCTGAAGCCAATGTCACCTGAAGAAGCTGCCCTACAAATGGATTTGTTAGCGCACAATTTCTTCATCTTCAAGGATGCAGAAACCAACACCGATGCTGTCATTTACAAGCGTAAGGATGGCCGTTATGGTTTGTTGGAGACTGCAGGCGAATAATGGCGTATTGTGTGGTTGCGTCAGTATGACCAACGCGCAAAAATGTTGTAAAAGTCATAAAACTTTATAAAGATAACCCCAAAAAGCCTTTTTATCGTTATGCTAGTAATAATAGATAAAAGAGGTTTTTTTATGTTCAGTTGGCAATCCCTATTTAAAAATAAGCGACAGCTCGTGAAGTGGCTAGTGGCCACGATCACACCGGTCATCTTGGTGGCCGGTATGCTGGGTGTTTTAGGACATCAGAACCAACAGGCAACTAAACTACGCGTTGCGGTTGTCAATCAAGATCGTGGTGGTCAATATCAAGATCAACAGCGTAACATTGGGGCTGATTTCAGTAAGTTATTGCATCAAGATACAGCGTTGACCGCGGTTGATTATCGCAGCGTAGCACAAGCCAAAGCGGCTTTGCGCGCTGGTAAGGTCAACAGTGTCGTGATGATGCCAGCAACGTTGACGCAGCAACTGGCTGATTTTAAACAAACTGGTCAAGTTGCGCCGATTTCACAGTGGCTAGCGAGTGGCCAAAGTCCATTTGCTGCCCAGTATCTCACACAGGCATTATCAGCGGCGTTGACCCGTCAGAATAACACATTGTTGGTTGGTCCGGCTAATAACACAGCGTTGAAAAAGATCGCACAACAAAGTCAACAACTCTCGCAGCAAGCAGACGATTTGCAAGTGAATTTGCAAGTTGTTGGGAATCGTATTGATGCGCAATCTGCCAGTGATTTAAAGGATAACGCCAATGATGCGGTGGCGAAATTGGCAAATTATTCGGCACAACTAAATGATGCCGTTAATGCTGGTGACACAGCAAAAATTCAGGCTATGGCAGTGGCGATTAATAATCTATCTTATACGATGCAAACCACGATTGTTGGTGGCATTGGCACAATCAGTGCTAATTTATCACAAGCTAAAGCGCTAAGTGAGCAATCAGGGACAATTCAAGCTGGCGCCAATGCGCTACAGCAAGGCCAGGCTGACGTGGCCGGCCAGCTTAACAGTATGTTAGGTGAGCAGGCGGATCAGCACGATGCGTCACCATTGACACAGATGATGCGCTATCAGACAATTGATTTGCAACCTATTAAGCAAACCGGACAAACCTTATTACCACAATTATTGGTTGTGGCTGTGACGGTGCTGGCTGTATTATTTGGGTTACTCCTCCCTGTGAAGTCAACGCGTCAAGAGGCGTTAGCCTTAGAACAGTGGTGGGAAAACTTCCAACTAGCGGGCGTATTCAGCTTGTTAGCTGTTGGCTTGATGGTCGGTAGTGCGCCATTTTGGCATGTGACGATTGGTAATATTTGGCTAATGGTTGGGGCTACGTTGTTAGCGGCTTGGGTCATGATGAGTCTTGTCTGGTATTTGAAGCAGTGGCTTGGTCAAGCTGGCTGGTGGTTAAGCGTTATCTTGTTGATTTTGCAGGCAGTCTTTGTGTTAAGCATTAGTCCAGCCCAGACGATACCGACGGTTGTGCATATGAGTGATATGGTCTGGCCGCTAGCAGCTTTGTATCGTGTGACGACGGCAATTATTTTTGGCGGGGCAGTCCAGCAAGATTTGTTAATCTTAGCGTTGTGGTGGCTGGTCTTGACGATTTTATTAGTCTCATACTACCGAATGAAGCAGCGGCAAAGTTTCAAAAATGAATTAAGCCAGTCGTAAAATCTAAAAAAATCAGTGCAGGGTGACGAAAGTCATGCTGCATTTTATTTGAAATGGTGTAAACTAACAATATGGAAACCAAATCACAGACAAATACAGCGACGCGCGATCGCATTATAGCCGCTGCGACAGACCAATTTTTGGCGCACGGGTTTGAACAAACAACAACACGTGATATTGCCAAAGCGTTAAACATTACCCAACCGGCTTTGTATCACTACTTTGGCGACAAAGAAACCTTATTTGTTGAGGTGATTAAGGTCGTTGGACAACAGGTTGCTGATGAGATGCTTGCCATCTTGGCACAGCCTTATCCGCAGCCAGTTGATCAGTTAGTCGACATGACTAAGGTGATTGTAAACCGGCATCCGCGTGATGTTTTCACTTTAATTCACGGTAGTTTTGATGTGCTTTCACCCGATAGCAAACAAACGTTGGGCATGGTTTTTGGTCGGTACTACGTTGGTCCCATTGCACATTTTTTTGATCAAGAGGCGATGCAATTAAGACAACATGTTGATGCCAAAATGGCGAGTGCATTTTATATGACGAGTTTGGCACCGTTGTTTAGTGACTTCCATGCGCTCACTGATGGCCGTGATTTGACCACACGCGTCCAAAATCTACTCGATCTGATTTTATACGGCGTTGCGCACCGTTGAGTTTTACGCGTGTAAGTGTTATGCTAGAAATGAAATTTAACGGAGACCTATTATGGCTAGTCAAAAAGTATCACTCGCGTGCACAGTATGTGGCTCACGCAATTACACAGTAGCATTGTCAAAAGATCGGACAGAACGCTTAGCAGTGAATAAGTTCTGTGCCTTTTGTGGCAAGCACACATTGCATCAACAAACAAAGTAAAGGAGGCAGTCAACCATGGTGAGATACTTTAAAAATGTTGCAAATGAAATGAAGAATGTAACATGGTTGTCCGAAGCGCAAGCCTCAAAGGAAACTGTGACGGTGATTACCGTGTCAATCATCTTTGCTGTTTTCTTGGGCGGTGTGGACTGGCTCTTACAACAAGGTATTAACTTCGTCATGAAGTAATAGCTCAAAAACAGAAAATATAGTATACTGTAACTAACGCAAGGACTTCTTAAAAGAGGTTCTTTTTTATATCGAATGAAAGAAAGGGCGGTGTACCCGTAAGGGTACCGACAATTAAAATGACAGAAAATAACGAATTACCAGAAGAAAATGTTGTACCAACACCAAACACAGACGACATTGAAAAGTCATGGTTCGTTGTGCACACGTATTCAGGTTATGAACACAAAGTGAAGGCTAACTTGGAATCACGTACACAAACAATGGGGATGACGGAACAAATTTTCCGTATTTTGGTGCCAGAACAAGAAGTCACAACGATTCAAGATGGTGAAGCCAAGACTTCAGTTGAAAATGACTTCCCAGGGTATGTGTTGGTTGAAATGGCTACGCCACAAGACTACAACATGACAGATGAAGCTTGGTACGTTGTCCGTAACACGCCAGGTGTTACTGGTTTCTTGGGTTCTCACGGTGCCGGATCAAAGCCAAATTCTTTGTTGCCTGAAGAAGTTGATTTGTTGATGAAGCGGATGGGGATGGTCACACGTGAAGTGGTTGACCTTGACGTTGAAGTTGGGCAAATCGTTAAAATTATTGCTGGCCCATTTGCAGGCATGGAAGGCACAGTTGTCAGTGTGGATGCGGAAAAGCAAACACTTGAAGCAACGGTGGAAGTCTTTGGTCGTGAAACACCAACAGAATTGGACTTTGCCGATGTCGACACGGTCTTGGACGAAGCCTAAATAAAAGTATTGCAATTTGCTTTATTTTTTAATATAATGTATTGGTATGCCATCGGCATACGTGGGAGTAGCACTCAAGCTACGTCTACCACAACACGAGGAGGAAAAAATCGTGGCTAAAAAAGTTACACAAGTAGTTAAGCTACAAATTGCCGCTGCTAAAGCAACACCAGCACCACCTGTTGGTCCAGCTTTGGGACAAGCCGGCATTAACATCGCGCAATTCACAAAGGAATTTAACGCGCGTACTGCAGACCAAGCAGGTTCAATTATTCCGGTTGAAATCTCTGTTTTCGATGATCGTTCATTCGAATTCGTGACAAAGACACCACCTGCTGCTGATCAATTGCGTAAGATCGTTGGTAAGGGTTCAGGTGAACCTAACACTAAGAAGGTCGGAAACGTTACTTTGGATCAAATCCGTGCAATTGCTGAAAACAAGATGGCTGACTTGAACGCCAACGACTTGACAGCTGCTATGCGTATGATCGAAGGTACAGCACGTTCAATGGGTGTTACTGTTGATGGTGTTGACTTGACTGTTGAAGGTACAGCAATCAAGGAGGACGCAGAATAATGACTCAAAAGCATGGTAAGAAGTACGCCGCAGCCTTAGCAAAGGTTGACGCTGAAAAGAACTACGCCTTGAACGATGCCGTGGCATTGGTTAAGGAAATTGATTACG
Organism: Leuconostoc garlicum; assembly: GCF_001998805.1. Lineage (NCBI taxonomy): Bacteria > Bacillati > Bacillota > Bacilli > Lactobacillales > Lactobacillaceae > Leuconostoc > Leuconostoc garlicum. The sequence continues at coordinate 702,508 of NZ_CP016329.1, forward strand.
CTAACTTCGACGCATCAGTTGAAGTTGTCTTCAACTTGAACGTTGACACACGTCAAGCCGACCAACAATTGCGTGGCGCTGTTGTGTTGCCAAACGGTACAGGTAAGGACAAGAAGGTTATCGTCTTTGCACAAGGCGACAAGGCTAAGGAAGCGGAAGCTGCCGGTGCCGATGTTGTTGGTGCTGCTGACTTGGTTGCACAAATCCAAGGTGGCTGGTTAGACTTTGACACAGCTATTGCGACACCTGACATGATGGCCCAAGTTGGTCGTGTTGCCCGTGTATTGGGACCTAAGGGTTTGATGCCAAACCCTAAGACTGGTACTGTGACAATGGACGTGACTAAGGCTGTTTCAGATGCCAAGGGTGGTCAAGTGACATACCGTACAGACCGTGACGGAAACGTTGCTGTACCTGTTGGTCGTGTTTCATTTGAAGACGGTAAGTTGGCTGAAAACATCAAGACAATTGCTGAAACTGTTTTGAAGGCTCGTCCAGCTGCTGTTAAGGGCACATACGTACAACACGTATCAATTGCCTCAACATTTGGCCCATCAGTAACATTGGACATCAACACATTGTAAAATTTGACGATATCAACTTGGTTTGATATAATCATTTAAGTGAATTAAATCATTTTGCCTAAGACTCAGGTGGTACTTGTACCTTAATATCCTGCCGAGGAAGTTTTAAAAAAACTTTTCCCGTGCGTCTTTTGGTGCACGGGATTTCTTTTGCAAAATAATATTAAGGAAGGAGAATCACATATCATGAGTGAAAAAGCTATTGCGCTTAAGGCACAAAAGGTTGAAGAAGTTGCTGAACAATTCAAGAAGGCTGCTTCAGTAGTTGTGGTCGATTCTCGTGGATTGACAGTTGCGCAATCAACAGAATTGCGTCAACAATTACGTGAAGAAGGCGTGTCTCTTGAAGTGATCAAGAACAAGATTTTGACACGTGCTGCTGAAAAAGCTGGTTTTGCTGAATTGAACGACATCTTTGTCGGTCCTTCAGCCGTAGCCTTCTCAAGTGAAGATGCTATTGCGCCATCACGTATCTTGAAGAAGTTTGCTGACGCCAACGAAAAGTTGGAAATCAAGGGTGGTGTTGTTGACGGCAACATCGCTAACTTGGACGACATCAACAAGTATGCATCTTTGCCATCACGCGAAGGTTTGCTTGGTCAATTGATGGCCGAATTCCAATTCTCAATCCGTTCATTTGCATATGCTGTTAAGGCTGTGCAAGAGAAGTTGGAAGAAGAAGGTGGCGAAGCTGCTGCACCTGCTGCTGAAGAAGCACCAGTTGCGGAAGCTGCAGCCGAAGAAACACCATCTGCTGAATAATCAGCAACAAGTTTTACTAACGACAACATCAAAACAAAAATTTGGAGGATTTAATCATGGCTTTTGATAAAGACGCGATTATCGCATCATTGAAGGATGCAACAATCTTGGATTTGGCTGAATTGGTTTCAGCAATCGAAGAAGAATTTAACGTTTCAGCAGCAGCTCCTGTAGCAGCAGCTGGTGCAGCTGACGGCGCAGCCGCAGCAAAGACAGACTTCGACGTAGAATTAACTTCAGCAGGTTCTGCTAAGGTTAAGGTTATCAAGGCAGTTCGTGAAGCAACTGGTCTTGGATTGAAGGAAGCTAAGGACTTAGTTGACAACGCACCTTCAATCGTTAAGGAAGGTCTTGACGAAGCAGCCGCTAACGAATTGAAGGCAGCTTTGGAAGAATCTGGCGCATCAGTAACTTTGAAGTAATTTCATTTGATGAAATAACGGATTGGTTATCATCACACCAGTCGGTGTGGGATATGATTCGCAATATTAAAAGAGGTGCTTCGGTACTTCTTTTTTTGTACATAAACTTAAGGAGTCGTTATGACCACATCAAATGAAAAAATTGGCGGTGAAATGTATTTCACTGCGAATCCGAATTCTGAGCATCATTTCCAAAATTTTGATTTTGACCTGTTGGGGAATACCTTACACTTTACAACCGATAGCGGCGTTTTTTCTAAGTCAACGGTTGATTTTGGGACGCGTACGATGTTGGATGCCCTAGATAAAACAACCCTAACGGACGGGAAGGTACTAGATCTCGGTACTGGTTATGGTCCAGTGGGGGTTGCTATTGCGAAAAAATATCAACGGCCAGTGGACATGGTTGATGTCAATGAACGGGCGTTGGCTTTAGCGCAACAAAACGCCAAGCAAAATGGGGTTGACCAGTTGGTATCTGTTTTCCAATCAGATATTTATCAACAAATCACGGATCAATATGCCTTGATTTTAACGAATCCACCGATTCGTGCCGGTAAAGAGGTGGTCACGGCGATGTTACAAGATGCTGTACACCATTTAGTACCAGGTGGTAAATTAATTGCTGTTTTACAGAAAAAGCAAGGGGCGCCTTCAGCACAAAAAAATATGTTGGCAGCCTTTGGTAATGCAAAAATTATTGCGAAAAACAAAGGTTACTATATTTTGGAGAGCACTTATGAGCCAGATACCCACATTTAGTGATGCGCAGATTGATTATTTTATGCAGGTGGCTCTAAACGAGGCCAAACTAGCCGCTAATGAAGGCGAAGTACCGATTGGCGCGGTGATTGTGAAAGATAATCAAATTGTGGCACGGGCGCATAATCATCGTGAAGCCCACCAGCTTGCCACAGCGCATGCCGAGTTACTCGCGATTGAAGCGGCTAACGATGCGTTACAATCTTGGCGTTTAGAAGATACGGCGTTATTTGTCACGCTTGAGCCTTGTATTATGTGCGCTGGGGCGATCATTAATGCACGCGTCCCAGTGGTCTATTATGGTGCCGATGACGCCAAAGGTGGTGCGACACGTTCGTTGTATCAGTTGTTGGAAGATGAACGCTTGAATCATCGGGTTGTTGTCCATCCGCAGGTTCGCGGTGATGAGGGTGGGGCGCTGTTACAAGATTTCTTTGGCCAAATTAGGGCGCAACGGAAACGCAATAAAAAATCGCAAACATTGTAACGCCCATATTAATGATTTCGTAGTATAATAGCATCAGACTTATTAAAAGAGGCAAAATTTACATGCAAAATCCTAATGCTTGGCGTCTCGACCAAGAGTATTTAGCAATTGTTGACGATTTATTACAACACGAAGAAGTGCAACAACTCGCACAATATACACAACACCATTTTTCTAACCGGTTACGGCATTCTATCTCAGTTTCTTATCAATCTTACGTGATTGCTAAAAAAATTGGCGCTGATGCAACGGCGACGGCACGTGCCGGATTGTTACATGATCTTTTTTACTATGATTGGCGTGTGACGAAGTTTGAAGCGGGTTCACATGCTTATGTTCACCCACGTATTGCGCTTCAAAATGCCAAAAAGCTAACGGCTATTAGTGATAAAGAAGCGGATATCATTGTTAAACACATGTTTGGTGCCACTATTGCGCTACCAAAGTACCGCGAAAGCTGGATTGTTTCAATCGTCGATGATTTCGCAGCGGTCAACGAATATTTGGTACCCAAGGCTTACTTAACTTACTTTAAGTGGCAAGCCAAGGTGACGAAGAAAGTGGCTGAAGTGTTTGCTTAAAGCAAAAAAATTAGATATAATAGAAAAGCAGGCAAGCGTCGACTCTCGAACCGGGTCAGGACAGGAATGTAGCAGCCCTAAGGTTGTTCGATGTTGTGCTTGTGTACATATTGACCGCATAGCGGTCTTTTTTTGTAAGTTAGCGTTGTAATTTGCAAAAAAAAGTTCCTCAGGAGGTGGTAACAGTGGCATATCAAGCATTATATCGGGTTTACCGACCACGGACGTTTGATGACATGATTGGTCAAGAAGTTATCACACAAACACTTAAGAATGCGATTGAAACAGAGCAGACGGGCCATGCCTATCTTTTTTCTGGGCCACGTGGAACAGGGAAGACATCCGCGGCTAAAATATTTGCGCGTGAAGTCAATGGGATTGATCCGCAAACGGATGATGCCCAGATTCCCGATATTGTGGAATTTGATGCGGCGTCTAATAGTCGCGTTGAAGATATGCGCGATATTTTGGCGAACGTGGATTATGCACCAATTGAAGCGAAATACAAAGTTTACATCATTGATGAAGTGCATATGTTGTCAAACAGTGCCTTTAATGCCCTCCTGAAGACGCTTGAGGAACCACCGGCAAATGTGAAGTTCATTTTGGCAACCACTGAACCGCAAAAAGTACCCGTGACGATTTTGTCACGGACACAGCGTTTTGAATTTAAACGGATTGCGACCGATGCCATTCAGGCACGGTTAGCCGATATTTTAACGCAACGTCAGGTCGCTTATGATGACGATGCGTTACGCATTATTGCCAACGTGGCGGAAGGTGGCATGCGAGATGCCTTGTCGATTTTAGATCAGGTGATGGCGTATGGCACAGATCGGGTGACGGTCGATAACGCCTTACAGGTCACTGGTTCGACAACAACAGCCCAACTATTGGCCTATATGGTCGCTGTTAGTCAAGGGGATACGCCAAAAGGGCTCCAGATTTTACATGATATTCTACTTGCCGGCAAAGATGCCCAACGTTTTGTGGTTGATGTGTTAGGCTTATTGCGCGATGTGATGATGACAAATGTCGCGCCTGATTTGATTAAAACAGCGATTGCTGTGACTGATCTTACGGCATTGGCCCAACAGTTATCGGCTGAACGCATTCAACAGATGATGGTAATTCTAGATGACATTCAGCAACAGCTCATGCAAACGATGCAAAGTGATGTGTATTTAGAATTGCTCACGGTTAAACTGGCGATGACGGCTGCACCGCAAGCACCAGCGTCAGTCCAGCCAAGTGAAACAGTAACACCTGCACAACCCGTCAAAGTTGCACCACAAGTGGTTGCAGCGCAACCAACGTCAACACCAACACCAACGGTAACAGTTGAGACTGTACCATCAACGCCTACGCCAGTGCCACCAACATTGGCAACGCCACCAGTTGCACAACCAGTGGTAACTGCTGCGCCAACTGAAGAAGCAGCCGTTGCCAACCAGTTGTGGGCGCGTACGGGGAAAAATGCGGTCTTTGCCGTTTTACAACAAGCGAAGCGGGAGACGCTTAGTCGCGTGAAGGCTGCTTGGTCAGACTTGATTAGTCAATTTGGTGTTGCTGAACAGGCCTTACTGACGATTGCCGCCCCGGTAGCTGCAAGTGAGGAAGGGCTTGTTTTAGCGTTTGATTTTCCACCTTTATTGGCACAAGCTTTACAAGATGCCGCCTTGCAAACGCAATTACGAACAGCGCTGGCTGCACAACAATTGCCAACAGAAATGGTGTTGATTACCCAAGATAGCTGGCAACAAGAACGCTCTGATTATGTCGCGCAGTTAAAGGCGGGGACGACTCAACCTTTGAATTTGGCGGATATACCGAGAGTGAGCCAAACAGCCACGACCCAGTCGCAAAGTGCACCAACACCAGAGCAAACGGGGCTTGTAGAACCAGCGATCGTCGCTGAAGCTAAGAAATTGTTTGGCGACGATATTGTGCAAGTGATTGATTAATAGAGAAAGGATTGGCTGTGATAGCCTTGTACCATTATGGAATATCCAGAACCGATTGCAAAATTAATAGCAAGCTATACAAAATTACCAGGTATTGGGCAAAAAACAGCCACACGTCTGGCTTTTTATACCTTAGGTATGGCAGAAGATGATGTGATTGATTTCTCTAAGGCGCTCGCTTCTGCTAAAAATGATTTGACCTTCTGTGAGGTGTGTGGCAATATTACGGAAAAATCAATCAATCCGTGCGTGATTTGTCAGGATCCGTCGCGTGACCAAACAACTGTTTTTGTGGTTGAGCATGCGCGTGATGTGATGGCGATGGAAAATACGCGTGATTATCACGGCTTGTATCACGTGCTCAATGGTGTGATTTCACCGAGTTCCGGCACAGGACCAGAAGACATTAACTTGCCGAGTTTAATTCGGCGATTATCCGAACACCAAGAAATTAACGAAGTGATTGTCGGTACAAATGTCAACGCCGAAGGTGAAGCCACAGCGATGTATCTCGCACGGTTGCTAAAGCCCGCGGGGATTAAAGTAACCCGTTTGGCACACGGTTTGGCAGTGGGATCAGATATTGATTATGCGGACCAATTGACGTTGATTAAAGCAGTACAAGGACGAACAGAATTATGATATTTCGTAAAAAGAAAGTAAATCTGCGACAAACTTATGACCAGGCCCTCGTTTTTCAAATTGATAAAGCCAAGATTGACTGGGATACGGCCCAAAATTCGGAAGAAGCATTGTTAGATGGCCAAGTCAATGTGCGGTTAATTCAGGCGCAAACTGCGCTAACAAAGGCCAAATTTAATTATCTCTATCGTGAAGCACGCCGCCGCAAGACAGTTGGGCATATGCAAACCCATGTCCTGAAAACTGATCGCATTTAGTGTCAGTTAGGGTACTGCCACTATAAACAAAAAGGACAACAAGACACATGACGAAACCGCTATTTATTACTTTTGAAGGACCGGAAGGTGCGGGTAAGACAAGCGTCTTACAGGCACTGGTGGCTGAATTACAACCGCAGCTTGGTGAGGCACTGGTGACGACACGAGAACCTGGTGGCAATCCAATTTCTGAAGCCATTCGTGCGATTCTGCAACCAGCAGAAGATAATGGCATGGATGACCGTACAGAAGCCTTATTGTATACAGCAGCGCGCCGGCAACACTTGGTATCCGTCGTTTTGCCAGCACTTGAAGCAGGTAAAGTAGTGATTTCTGATCGTTACGTGGATAGTTCGTTGGCCTATCAAGGCGGTGGTCGTGGCCTCGGTGTCGATCATATTTGGCAAATTAATCAGTTTGCCATTGATGGCTTAATGCCTGATCTAACGATTTATTTTGATGTACCGGCCGAAGTTGGTTTGGCACGCGTGATGGCCAATCGTCAAGATAAGATTGATCGTTTGGATAAGGAATCGTTAGCCTTTCATCAAGCGGTGCGAGAGACTTATTTAGCCCTGCAACGTGATTTTTCTGATAGAATTAAATTAATTGATGCGACACAACCGCTAGAACAGGTCATTGCAGAGACACGCACATTGCTATTTGACATCATAGCATCGCGAAAGGAGTCATCATTATGAAATTAGTGACAGCTATTGTTCAAGACAAGGATGCAACCAAGCTTAGTAACGCTTTCGTCAAAGCCAATATTCGGGCGACACGCTTAACGACAACGGGTGGTTTCCTCCGTTCAGGCAACACCACTTTCTTGATTGCCATTGAAGATGCACGCGTCCAAGAAACGTTGGACATTATTCAAGAAGTATCACAAACACGGAAACAATTTATGGTACCGCCAGTGAATTTAGATGCTGGTGGTGAACAAATCGGGATTTATCCGATTGAAGTTGAAGTCGGTGGCGCGACTGTTTATACGCAAAACATTGAATCATTCCATCAGTTCTAATGACACCGGAATTTATTACAACCGCAGAAAAGGTGTATCCGCAACAGATCACCCATTTTAAACAACTGATTGCGACAAATCAGCTCAGTCATCTGTATCTCTTTGTCGGCCCAAGCCAGCCAGAAAAGCTGGCTTTTTCGCGTTATTTGGCTTGGCTTATGGCTGGCGCGGATGAACGTCAGGCCATCCGGATCATGGCGGATGATCATCCCGATGTCAAAATTACCCAACCCAGCCTACCCAAAAGTGGGACAGGGACCAAGCGGACGTGGAAGGTTGACCAAATTCGGGCATTAAAACCAGAATTTGTCACAGTTGCGCAAGAAAGCCAACGCAAAGTTTTTGTGTTTGACGCCATCGAAACGTTACAAGCCGAGTCTGGCAATGCGCTGCTTAAGTTTATTGAAGAGCCGGTTGGCCCGCAACTCATGATCATGTTGGCCGAAAACCTCAATGAGGTGCTGCCTACTATTCGATCACGGGCGCAAATTGTTCAATTACGCCCCGAAATTGCCTTGGCACAGCCAGATGATGAAGCCGAGCAGTGGCGTAAAACAATGCAACCAGTCTTATTTAAGTGGTTTGAACTGATGATGCAACGACGGGTGGAAGCGTTTGTGTATGTGCAATTGCAACTTGTCGATGCGTTGAAAGAAGCACCGCAGCAGCGTCTTTTTTTGGCCTGGTTACATGAATTGTCACGTGACACAGTTGTTTACGGGCAAATACCCGACGCACAGCTCCATTTCCCCACACTAGTTGGCTTATACAAAACTTTGCGACAGCACTATAGTCCACAACAGTTAGTGCGCGCGAGCGACGTTATTTTTGCTGATGACCGATTAAGCCAAACGAACGTGTCACTGCAAACACGATTTGAGAAAATGGTCTTGGAAATAGCCATGGCATTAGGAGAATAATATGCAACAACAAAAGAGTTTTGAACAGAGCGAAACCGGTACGCTCTATCTTGTGCCAACCCCGATTGGGAACTTGCAAGATATGACCCCGCGCGCCATTACCGTTTTGGCCGATGTTGATTTAATTGCAGCTGAAGATACGCGGCACACACAACAGCTCCTTAATCATTTTGACATTACAACCAAGCAAACGAGCTTTCATGAGCATAATTGGCAAGCTAAAATACCAGGCATCATTGCGGATTTACAACAAGGCAAAAACATTGCTCAAGTGAGTGATGCGGGGATGCCGTCGATTTCTGATCCAGGAAAAGAATTAGTGGCCGCAGCGATTGCGCAAGGGATTGCGGTCGTCCCAATTCCTGGCGCAACCGCTGGTGTAACGGCGTTGATTGCCAGTGGGTTAGTACCGCAACCATTTTATTTTTATGGTTTCTTACAGCGGAAAAATAGCGACCAGTTAGCCGAGTTAGAACGCCTTGCTACGTTGCGTGATACAACGATTTTTTATGAGGCACCGCACCGCTTGAAACAAACCTTAGAAAATATTCAAAAGGTGATGGGCGCTGACCGACAAGTGGTTTTGGCGCGTGAACTAACGAAAAAATATGAAGAATTTTTGCGTGGGACAGTGGCCGAATTAGTAGCTTGGGCGAAAACACACGAAATCCGTGGTGAATTTGTTGTGATGATTGCTGGCTTTACTGGTGAGGAAACAGCAGCAACTGACAATGATGAGGCTGAGTTAACAGTCCAAGAAGCCGTGGCCAAGTTGGTCGCCAAAGGCTTAAAGCCTAATGCCGCCATTAAACAAGTGGCCAAAGCGCGTCAGCTTGATCGGCAAGCGGTCTATGCCGATTATCATGGCATTGATTAACGACTAATAGTCATACATTGGTACAGAATGAGGGGGGAACATGCAACCATTTGCGATGCAACGACACGTTGAATACTATGAAGCGGATATGACAGGGAAATTATCCTTGCCGATGATCTTAAATTGGGCCGTTTTGGCCTCGAAAATGCAAGGGGATGCCTTGGGGGTTGGGCAAGACGTGCACTTAGCGCGTGGCCTCGGTTGGGTTATTTTACAATATGAGCTCACGGTGAAGCGGCGCCCCAAAATTAATGAGGCGGTTAAAGTCCAAACTTTTGCGGCAAAATATAATCCTTTTTTTGTGCGGCGGCCGTTTGCTTTTTTTGATGCCACAGGGGAAGAAGTGATTCGCGTCGATTCAATTTGGGCCATGATTGACATTGAAAACCGGCGCATGGCCCGCATACCGGAAGATATTATCAATGCCTATCAAGCTGAATATGTAAAACAGATTCCACGTATTCCTAATCCGGCGCACTTTGCCTCAGATGAGGTTTACGAGGCCAAAGATTATCACGTTCGCTACTTAGATATTGATGCCAATCAACATGTGAATAACTCAAAGTATTTTGAGTGGATGCAAGATGTCATGGCACCTGAATTTTTAAATACCCATGAAGTGACCACAATTAATCTCCGGTTTGAAAATGAAATTCGGCTGGGGCATACGATCCAATCACAAGTCGTGCACCAAGATCACGAGAGCAAACATCGCATTATGATGGGCGATGTCGTCAGTGCCGAGGCGGAATTCAAGTGGCGTGATGCTTAAAAGTGGTGTAAACTGAAAGTATCAATTTAGAATAAAGAGGCGATTATGTCAGTATTAGTATTAGGTGGCGCCGGCTATATCGGGTCACACATGGTAAAAACACTTGTTGAAGCAGGTCGTGACGTCGTTGTTGTTGATGCCCTGTTTACTGGGCATCGTGATGCCGTCCACCCAGACGCTAAGTTTTATCAAGTCGATATCCGCGATAAGGCCGCTTTATCAGCTGTCTTTGATCAAGAAGACATTGAACAAGTCGTGCATTTTGCCGCTTTTTCAATTGTGCCGGAATCGGTTGCTAATCCATTGAAGTATTTTGATAACAATACGAGTGGCATGGTAACGTTGCTGGAAGTGATGAAGGATCATGATGTGAAGCAGATCGTCTTTTCATCAACAGCAGCCACTTATGGTAACCCAGTCAACATTCCAATTAAGGAAACGGATCCACAAAACCCTATCAACCCTTATGGTGAATCAAAGTTAATGATGGAAAAGATCATGGCTTGGTCAGAGCAAGCGGATGGTGTGAAGTGGGTGGCATTGCGTTACTTCAACGTGGCTGGGGCTGCTGAAGATGGTACGATTGGTGAAGATCACCAACCTGAAACCCACCTTGTACCAATTATTTTGCAAGCTGGTTTGGGTCAACGCGACTACATTGAAATGTTTGGTGATGACTACAACACGCCAGACGGGTTCAACGTTCGCGACTATGTTCACGTGTTAGACTTGGCAGATGCTCACATGCGGGCCTTGCAATATTTGGCTGATGGTAATGAATCGAACCAATTTAACTTAGGCTCAGCAACTGGTTTCTCAGTTAAGGAAATGGTGGAAGCCGCGCGTGAAGCAACCGGTGTTGATATTCCAGCCAAAATTGGCCCACGCCGTGCTGGCGATCCTGATATTTTGATTGCCAACTCAGATAAGGCACGTGATGTGTTGGGTTGGGCACCAAAATATGATAATGTGCAAGACATTATCAAGACAGCTTGGAACTGGCACCAAAGCCATCCAACTGGTTACAACGACAAATAAAGCAATGGATGCAAAACAGCGTTAGTGATGACTAACGCTGTTTTTTTAATAGTGTGCCATTAATTTTAGAAAAAGTGTTGCACAACATCAAAATACATGCTATACTATTCTTTGTTGTGAAAGCGACATATGGACAGTTAGCTCAGTTGGTAGAGCAACGGACTCTTAATCCGTGGGTCCAGGGTTCGAGCCCCTGACTGTCCACTAATTAAAAGGCGATACAGAAATGTATCGCCTTTTTTATTGTGATTGTCGGGTTGATCATAAAAAAAGTAAAATGAATATGGGCTTAAGTGCTGATTTACCGCGGGTTAGACGATGTTTCAGGTTCTTACTGGCCAGCATGATGACTATAATTTTGCTGACCCAACCGCATGATTTTTGATATACTAGACTAGTACGTAACTGAAAGAAATTAGGAGAATTGGCATGATTGTATTATCAGGCACCATCGGCGCCGGCAAAACAAGTTTAACAGAAATGTTGGCTGACCACTTGGGGTCAAAGGCATTTTATGAAAGTGTTGATGATAATCCGATTTTGCCATTATTTTATGAAAATCCAAAGAAGTACGGCTTCCTCTTACAGATTTATTTTCTAAATAAGCGTTTAGCCCAAATCAAAGCAGCACGTGCTACGGGGATGAGAAACATTTTGGATCGTTCAATCTATGAAGATGCGTTATTGTTCCAATTAACAGCTGATCTTGACCGCGCAACGCAAACTGAAGTCGATATCTATAAGTCTTTGGTGGATAATATGATGGCGGAAATTGCGGGTGTTGAAGACGTTAAGAATCCGGATTTGCTCATTCATGTGCGCGTCAGCTTTGATACTATGTTGGCACGGATTAAAAAGCGTGGCCGTTCATTTGAACAAATTGATGAAAATCCAGATCTTTATGACTATTACAAAGAGTTGAATAAGCGCTATGATGATTGGTTTGATGCCTATGATCGTTCACCAAAGGTGCAAATCGATGGCGACCGTTTTGATTTTGTAGCAGATGCTGAGGCACGAGCTAAAGTCTTAGAGATGATTGATAGTAAGTTAGCAGAAGTTCAAGACAAATAGTGACGATGGGCCATTTGGCTTGTCGTTTTTCAATAGGAGAAGGTATATGGCAAAGTACGGATTTATTGGCACGGGCAACATGGCACAAGCGATGATAAAAGGGCTATTAGCACGCCAAGTGGCACCGGCAGACATTGCCGTATCATCACCACATACAGCTGCAAAATTAGCCCAAGAATGGGGTGTACAGGCTTTGCCGGCTCAGCAACTAATTCAAGCAAGTGACGTGGTTGTTTTAGCTTTCTTGCCGAATCAATTAGCAGCAGTTGTCAACACGTTGGACTTTGGGGATAAATTAGTCGTTTCTGTGTTAGCTGGGATAACCGTTGACCAACTGGTCGCAGCGACGGGGACAACGCAGGTGGTACGGACGTTACCGAACATTAACGTGGCGATTAATCAAGGCATCACAGCCTATGCCAAAGCGTCATTGACAGCGGCTAACGCTACCGCCTTTCAGGCGTTTTCTGACCAACTCGGACAAGTTGTTGCCGTACCTGAAGCGGAATTTGCGGCTTTCTCAGCCGTAGCTGGTTCAGGGCCAGCTTACGTTTTCAAATTCATTGATGCCTTGGCCAAAGCAGGGGTTGCAAATGGTCTGTCAGCTGAATTAGCAACCGCCATTGCCACCCAAACGGTGGCTGGTTCAGCACGGCTGTTAGCAGTCTCTGGACAATCAGCGCAAGCGATGCAAGATACCGTTGCGTCACCAGGCGGTTCAACACGTGCTGGGTTAGATGATTTGGCGCAACAACAATTTGATGCTGTTGTAGCACATGCTATCAAGGCAACCGTTAACCATAAACATGCATAATGGCACAAAAAAACCGCAAAATATTTTTGCGGTTTTTTATTGCGATGACATAACGTTAAGCCCAATCACCGTTTCGGAAGACGGGCACAGTTTGGCCGTCTTGGGTGATACCATCGATGTTCATATCGGCAGAACCAATCATGAAATCAACGTGTACATCTGAGATGTTCCAACCACGTTGAGCAAGGACTTCAGGTGCTTCAGTCTTACCACCGGTAATGTTTGAATTATAGGCTGCACCAAGGGCCAAATGGTCTGATGCATTTTCATCGAACAAGGTATTGTAGAATAAGACACCACCTTGGGCAATAGGGGATGGATCTGGAACCAATGACACTTCACCAAGTGACTTGGCACCATCGTCAGTAGCCAATAACTTTTCCAAAACGTCTTGCCCCTTTGTCGCAGTGGCCTTCACAATGCGACCATTTTCAAAGTCAAGGGCAATGTTTTCGATGACATTACCTTGGTAAGATAGTGGCATTGTAGCGGCAACGTGCCCATCAATGTGACGGTTATCGGGAGCGGTAAACACTTCTTCTGTTGGCATGTTCGGGATGAATACGTTACCGGCCTTGTCTTGTGACAAGGCTGCTTCCCAAATATGACCTTCGGCAAGGCCAATTGTAAAGTCAGATACGGCATTCTTATAGCGTAGTGCTTTAAAGTTTTGGGCATTTAGCCAGTCGGCTTTAGCTTTTAATGTTTCAATGTGATCTGTCCAGTTAGCGATGGCGTCTGAGTCGTCATCAACACGAACGTCCTTTAAGATTTCTTCCCAAAGACGTTCAACGGCTGCTTGACCTTTAAGGTCAGGGAAGACTTTTTCTGCCCAGGCTTGACCGGCAGCAGCAACAACGAGCCAAGAAATATCATCTTTCATCGTAGCATCGCGGACACGATGCAGCGCTTTTTGCGTTGCTTTTGTATAAGTTTGCAAGCGGTCGGCATCAACACCAGCCAAACCGTCCGGATCTTGTGAGACGAGTGAAATCCGTGATGCGTACTTGTCCATCAAGGTGTTGGCCTTAAGGACCTCATATTCAGGGACGTTTTCAAGTCGATCGATTGGGGCATGGCTCAAAAATGACTTGGTAATGGCTTGATCTGACCATTCCATCACCACTTCGCGAGCGCCGGCTTCATAAGCGGCCGCAACAATTTTACGTGCAAAGTCAGCTGATTCAACAGACGCATATAAAATAATCGTTTGGCCAGGTTGGACATTAACGCCACGCTTGACAATCAATTCGGCATATTTGTTGAGTTTGGTTTCTAATGACATCGTTTTAGTGTGTTAGATGACAGGTATTCTAACACGTTCCTCCATAAAATTTCACAATATAATTATTATCTCATGAAAAAAGGCGCACGACAAGATAAAGCCGTGCAATAGCGACTTTGTGATATAAGCTTAATGTAATTGGCAGGCGCAACAGGCATAAATTTTGTATAATGGATATTATGACGAATGATGCGGCAATGAAACAAAAAATAAAAACAAATAACTGGTTGATGACGATAACGTGGCTGATTGTTATCGCTGGTATTTCAGCGACGGTTGCGGTGTGGTTGTTGGCTAAGCCAGTGGCAACGCAAACTCAGGCAACACCGGAAGGCTTTGCCGTGCAAGGCGTTGCGATTAACCAAACGTCAGGTTATGTTGATTATGGTAATTTAGCCAGTAACGGCATTGACTTTGTCTATTTGCGTGCGACGACAGGGACATCATTTTTTGATGATGGCTATCAATCAAGTTATAGTCGTGCCGAGGCGGCAAAATTAAAAGTGGGTGCCATTCAAGTTTTTGATAACAGTATTGATGCGGCTGATCAAGCGCAATATTTTATTAGCCATGTTGCGGGTCATGTCGGGGAACTACCAATTGCCGTGTATGTGACCAACGATCAAGTAGCCACGCAAGCAAGTCAGTCACGATTGGCCAGCGTGATTCGGTTACTGGCGGCGCATTATGATAAGTCCGTTGTGATTTATACCACGCCAGCCGTGAAAAAGAAGTTATCCGGTACGATCCATCAGGCCAATTATTGGCTCATTGAAGATAATACGCGGGATCGGGCAGCCGACAATCAATTTATTCAATACAGTGAAGATCACACAATTGGCACAGGCTTAAAGGCTATCAAGATGCCAACTAGTGTGTTTAACGGAACCAGAAAGCAATTCGAGGCGATAAAATGATAAAACTAGGAACGATTGGGACGAATTGGATTACTAAAATGTTTATTGAAGCGGCGCTTCAAACTGGTGAGTATGAGTTGACGAAAGTTTATTCAAGGCGCCAGGCCGGTGGGGAAGCATTTGTAGCCGAACTGGGGTTGGAAAATGTCGATGTTGTCACAACTTTAAGTGACCTCTACACAGACCTTGACGTGGTCTATATTGCGTCACCAAATGCCTTGCATTTTGAACAGGCGAAAGTGGCCATCCAATCTGGTGTTCATGTGATTGTGGAAAAGCCAACCACGAGCAATCCAACAGAATTTGCCACAATTGAGGCGTTATTGGCCAACCACCCAGATGTGCGTTATTTTGAAGCGGCCCGCCATGTGCATCAACCTAACTTTAAGATTATCCAACAGGCCATGGGTGATTTAACGCAGTTACAAGGCGCAACGTTGGTTTATCAAAAGTACTCCTCACGCTTTGATGCCTACTTGGCGGGTGAGGAACCCAACGTTCTCACGCGTGAATTTAGCGCCGGTGCTTTATATGATTTGGGTGTTTATCCGATCTATGCGGCGATTGCTTTGTTCGGGGCACCACGTGCTGTGCAGTATTTGCCAATCCTCTTGGCTAACGGTGCTGATGCCCGTGGGGTTGCCAACCTCTTTTATGATGACTTTAATGTCACCGCAATTTTTGGAAAAAATGCCAATTCTTACCTATCAAGTGAAGTTTATGGCTTGAAAGAAACCATCTCGACAAATAACATTGCTGAACTCGATACGGTGACTTTCCATGATGGCGAAGGACACAGTACCGACATTGGGGAACGTCCTGATGCTAATCCGATGGTACGTGAAGCACAAGACTTTGCGGCCATTATGAATGACCCCGTTGGTCACCATTTGCAGTATACGCAGTGGTTCCAACTTGCTAAACAAGTCAACCAAACGTTGTTTGACTTACGTTCGTCGGCTGGAATTATTTTCCCAGCTGAC
Source organism: Leuconostoc garlicum (assembly GCF_001998805.1). Classification (NCBI taxonomy): domain Bacteria; kingdom Bacillati; phylum Bacillota; class Bacilli; order Lactobacillales; family Lactobacillaceae; genus Leuconostoc; species Leuconostoc garlicum. The sequence continues at coordinate 718,676 of NZ_CP016329.1, forward strand.
CAGAAAGAAATGTAATTTATGCCAATTAAACCAGCGCTACAAGCGCAATTTGAACAACAATTTAAAGCCCAAACACCCATTCAAGCTGCTGTTTGGGAGAAGTTAGCGCAGGGCGACAATATTTTCGGCCTAGCGCCAACTGGAACAGGGAAAACGTTAGCTTTTTTGCTGCCAATTCTTAGCCGAATTGATCCCAAAGTTAAGCAGACACAAGTCTTGATTTTGGCGCCAAGTCAAGAACTCGCCATGCAAACGACTGCTGTTGCACGGGAATGGGGCGCTTTGGTCGATGTCTCGGTGACGAGTTTGATTGGTGGTGCCAATGGCCGCCGTCAAGCAGATAAACTCAAAAAAGATAAGCCACATATTGTGGTGGGGACATTAGGTCGTGTATTGACAATGCTTGATGGTGGCGCCCTAAAACTTAATGGCTTGCAAACCGTTATTTTCGATGAAGCAGACGCTATGTTGTCAGATGAACGGCGTGACAGTTTGCAAGCATTAGCAGCGCAATTACCAACAGACGTTCAACTTGGCCTGTTTTCAGCAACTTCTGGGGTTGATTTGAAATATGTCGCCGACACTTTTGGCCAAGAAGTCCGACCCGTATCAGTTGGCACGGATGCGCCAGCAGCGATTACGCATGAATTTCAATATGTTGACCAAAAGGCCAAGGCTAGTTTGTTGATTCAACTAGCCCGTAATAAGCAACAAGCTTTGGTGTTCTTTAATACGATTAGTGGCTTGGTTAATATGCAGGCGACGCTACGTCACGCGCATGCTAGTGTGATGAGTATTGGCAGCAATGACAAGCGACAAGTGCAGCGTGCAGATGCGTTACGTTTATTCAAAAAAGGCGAAGTATCGCTGCTTTTGGTGACAGATGTCGCCGCACGTGGCTTGGATATTGAAGATCTACCATTAGTCGTGAACGCACAGTTACCACAACGGAAAAAAACATATATTCATCGCGCTGGCCGTACAGGACGAATGGGTAAACCAGGCCGCGTGTTAAACTTGGGTAATGACCATGATATTCGTGATTTGAAACGCGAATTAGGGGATGATTTTGTTTTGGTGAAAGCCGCTAATACGTTTGCCGATGCGAAGCAGGCGACACCGCAAAAAAGTACCGCTGCGGTCAAGGCTGCACGCGCAACTGCGCCAACTGATCAGGCAGGACACCAAGCGTCGGGCCAAGCGGCCAAACCAGTGACGCAACGTCCGACAACTCAGGCGAAGACAGTACCGGTTGTTGAAAAGCCTAAGAAGAAAAAACGCTTAAAGGCATCCAAAGATAAGGGAAAGCCAAAATGGGCTAAAAAGTCGGCCGAGTAAGCCACATATCAAAAGGGTCACAGCTAATCATCAAGCTGTGACCCTTTTTTAATATGACTCAAGGGATGAGGTGTTGGAAAAGGGGTGTGTTCGGAATTTCAATTGATTTATGCAACGTGATGGGGGTATTATTGCTATTCGTCGTGTTAACGGTGTAATCGTAACGATAGTAGTTCTGACTTAAAGTGGCAGCATCGACATCTTTCGCATTCGGTGGGGTGATGAATTGATAGTGGCCAGGATTTTGTATGCTGTTATAGGGCGTGGCGATGAAATTGTTTTGGGCATCAAAAGTGAATTGATAACGGGTCGCGCCACCAGGTAGCATATTGAGATCAGGTAAAAAGGCTTTCGCAAAGATATGTGCTGTCGATCCCCAAAGGACGATACGATACGTGCCGTCAGGCATTTTAATGCGAGTTGCGATGTCGCGTAGATTCACAAAGGCTAAGCCAATCGCTTGGCCTTTGTCGTCGGTTGCGTCGGTATAAATTTGCCCATCTTTGTAAATGACCCAACCAAAGCCATTCCAAATGAGCTGGTCGTTGGTGGCCCCCTGCCAGATGACGGGTAGCGTCACTGAAGCGAGCTGGCCAGCGTCATCGGGGATCGACACAGTGGTCGTCCCCCAACTGATATGGTTACTTTTAAAAATCAGATTAGGATTGGCCGGTGAATGATACGTTGGCCCATCGTTTAACCAGGCAATGGCGATACCGACAGCATTAATTTGGGCGGTAAATTGGGCAATTGTTTGTGCTTTCAATTGTTGCATCAACGTGGCTAACGTTGGCTGTTGTGTCGGATCCCCACCTGCATCCAGATAGGCAGCGCGGATGGCCGACTGGAGATCGGTGTATTTATTTTGCCAATCTTGACTGGTTGCGCTGGCGGTTTTAAGTGCTGTAATGGCATTTAAAATCACTGGGCTGAGTTTATCGCTATCCAGCACTTGCCCATTTTGGTCCGTGAACGGATTATCATTTGGTGGGGTAACGTAATATTGCGACAAATCAGGAATATTTAACGCCGTGGTAGTTGCCATAATAACTTGGTAGCGGTCGGTGATAGCAGCAAGGACACTATTATCGTGCGTTAATTTGGTGATTGTCGCGGCGTTATGTGACAATGACGCTTGCGCGGTGGTGAGGGTTGATGTGAGCTGTGCGTTGTCTGCTTGACTGCTGGTTAATAAGTTTTTCATCCGCGTAATATTGTCGTTTAATTGCGCAATACCGGCAGTATTAAGTGGACTCACCCCTAAAAAATAATAGGCAGCTGAGGCAGTCCCAATCAGCACCGCGAGGGCAGTCATGAGGGGGACAACAAGTTTCGTACTTTTGAACATCGGGCTATTTCTCCTTTTTCTGTGTGCACTGTGCAAAAAAGCTACCAGTCGATAGCGACTGATAGCTTTTTTTACGCAATACTTAAGGATTAGCTGTTGATGTTTTGGCATTATTGGGATCAACATCGACAGTCCGATCGGTGACGCTGGTATTGGCATTGGCAGCAATGGCTTGTTGGGTGGTAACGTTAGTGCCAGTTTTGGGGTCGTTTAAGGCCGTATTGGCAGCATCAACGGCGGCATTAGCCGCCTTGATATTATCATTAGCTTTTTGAATTTGCGCTTGTGCTTGCGCCAGGTCATCTTGGTGGTTTTGTTGCTCGGTATTAAACTTGTTCGTTAGGCCGGTTAGCGCATCTTGAATGGCCTGCATGCTCCCACTGAGACCTTGACTGGCTGTTGTCAAGGCACCGATGTTAGTGCTGGGACTTAGGACCCCAAAGAAATAAGTCGTTGCGGCGAAACCGGCAAATGAGAGAACCGGTAGGAGTAACAGGGTGAGAACAAACTTTTTGGAGCGTGTGTGTTTCTTGAACATAATCTTTTCCTTTGTCTATTTTTGACGCACTAACCGATGATTATAAACGAACCAACCTATTATATTCATAATATCAATAATGTGATAGCTCTAGTATAAAACTTACGATGTGCAAGGTCAAGAATTTCTTAAGCAGGATTTAATCTCCTATTAATCACGGGGCATTACAATTAGAAGCAGAAAACGGTACAATGGAGATATGAAAATGGCTAAAGCAATTAAAATATTATTAATCGAAGATGATGTCAACTTGGCAGATAACATTGTCGGCTTTTTGCAAGATTTTGCCGATGTGCATGCGGTTGATAACGGCTTAGATGGTGAATTTGAAGGTCAGGAGTCACCCTATGACCTCATTATTTCGGATTTGATGTTGCCGGGCGAGAGTGGCTTGGAAGTGATCAAAAATTTGCGCGAAAAAAATATTGAGACGCCAGTGTTAATTTTGACGGCTAAAAGTTCTTTAGATGATAAAATCGAAGGCTTTAATGTCGGCGCGGATGATTATTTGACGAAGCCGTTCTATCGTGAAGAGTTATTGTTACGGGTGAAGGCTTTATTACGTCGTGCCGGTGTCTATTCTGAAGATAATACAATCGCGGTGGGGGATGTGCTGATTAACCTTGAGAATCGTGGCGTCCAAGTCCATGGGCAACCCGTCAAATTAGTCGGAAAAGAATTCGATATTTTGACGTACTTGGCACAAAATAAAAATATTATTGTGACGCGTGACCAAATCTTTGATCGTGTCTGGGGGATTGACTCTGACACCACGATTAACGTGGTAAATATTTATTTGAACAATCTCCGGCGTAAGTTAGAGGCGGTTGGCCAACACGATCTGATTAAAACGCTACGCAATATTGGGTTTATTTTAGAGGTTGACGATGCCTAATGTCATCAATAAGCAACAACAAATTCGCGGCTTTTTGCTACTAATTGCGAGTTTCTTTGTCATTTTCTCGATTTTAGGTGGAGTCATGTATTGGTCCTACACGCGCACGGTCTTTCGTAATTCAGATGCGGCGATTACCCAGCAAATTCGTAATTTTGAATTAGCTGGCGCTTTGGATAATGCTGACGCAACGGAGCGAAAAGCCCCACTGTTATTAGAAACCAATACCTTAGCCAATGTCTGGCTCTATGACAGTCATAAAAACTTAGTCTTAGATGCCCGTTTACCAGAGGCAACCAAAGAATTACTCAGTAAGCAATTTAAATACACCTCGCGCTTTGAGTCTGATACACCCCAAACGGTACATATTGGGGATAACTATTATCGTGTGGCCAGTGTCACGTTTATTAAAGGCGCCAAAAATAATGATGGGCATCCTGTCAAATATGGTGTGATCACAGTCAATGTTAATGATACGATGTACAACCTCAATCACTTTAAAAAGGTAATTCTTTGGTCGTTTGGCTCGTTTGGGTTGCTTGCTTTAATGGTGTCTTACTGGATTAGTTTAAAAAACATGAAGCCGATTTTGCGATCGTGGCAACAGCAGCAAGACTTTGTGAACAATGCGGCGCATGAATTACGGACACCAATGGCCGTCATTCAAGGTAAACTTGAAAATATGTTAACGCATCCAGAATCCACAGTACGTGAACAATCGGATGCCATTATCTTGTCCTTATCAGAAGTGAGACGGTTAACGTCGTTAACGAATAATATGTTAACGCTGGCGAAGTCAGGCTCGAATATGACCCGCCTTGAAAAAGAATCGACTGATATTAGTGATTTCCTCTCGCAAATTGTTGCGCCATACCAAGAGATGGCAGAATTTGATGGCCAACAAGTCCTCTTGTCCGTACGTGTTGGCCAGCGTGTGATGATTGATCAAAAGCGCATTCATCAGTTGATTGTGCTGTTGGTCGATAATGCCTTGAAATATTCTGAAGCCGGCGATACCGTATCAATCACTGCCATGATTGAAAAGCGGAAACTTGTCTTAACGGTTGCCGATACGGGGCGTGGTATCAGTGATGAGGCCAAAAAGCATGTCTTTGACCGTTTTTATCGAGAAGATAAGACAGGCAATCGAGAAACTGGTGGGACTGGCTTGGGCTTGTCCATTGCGGAGTGGATTGTCCATGCGCATGGCGGTAAAATTGTGGTGTTAGATAATCAACCAAAGGGGACGATTTTCAAAATCACGTTACCGCTATAACATACGAAAAATTGAAAGAAGCATGACCACGTTGATTAAAATGGAGGGCACGTGATGAAACATTCTCTTATAATAGTGGCGGCAGTCGCTGCCGTAGTTGGTGGTGGCGTCGTTTATTCTGGTACACAACCAAATTCTTGGTTCCAGCGCCAACCTGAAACCAAAAAAGTGGTAAATATTGCCGGGCAAGCGTCGATTGCTTCGACCGCCTATGTGAGCCAAGATGCGGCCATTTCGGCCTATAACAAAGTAAAAAATGCGGTGGTCACCGTGCAAAACTTGCAAAAGAATGCGGCCCAAACCCCAGATGGTTTTGCGGGGTTGTTTGGTCAATCAGGGCGTCAAAATCAAGCCGATGATGGCCAAGTTGAAACTGCCTCAGAAGGATCTGGTGTCGTCTATAAGATTGCGGATGGGTATGTCTATATCATCACCAACAATCATGTGGTGGCAAATTCGGATGCCCTACAAGTGATTACGGCAAATGGCGACAAGATTAAAGCAACCATTGTCGGGACGAATGAACAAAAGGATTTGGCCCTTATTAAGGCCAAAACAGACCTGATTAAAACGGCGGCGAGCTTTGCACCAAGCAGTAAGCTTCAATCAGGTGAACAGGTCTTAGCGATTGGATCACCGTTGGGGTCTGAATATGCGACTTCAATGACGAGTGGCATTATTTCATCACCCCAGCGGCAACTGACGGCAGAAGAGACAGGATCGAGTGATGAAACGGTCATCCAAACCGATGCTGCCATTAATCCAGGTAACTCTGGCGGCCCGTTGATTAACTTATCAGGGCAAGTCGTTGGGATTAATTCATCAAAAATTGCTGCTGCAACTGATGGCACTAACGTTGAAGGGATGGGATTTGCCATTCCGTCAGACGTTGTTGAAGCCTTTATCCAGCAAACAGAAAAGTAAAAGAGTCACCAATTTGGTGGCTCTTTTTATTGTGTGTTAAATGATTGTGCATCACAATACAATCATTTAATTTATGAAAGGGTTTTCAATAATAACAGAAGTGTGCTATTCTTAGTTTCTGAAAACGCTTACAGGAAAATAACAAATTGCAGCCAGAGGAGAACAGGCATGATTAATTCAGTTGGGGTTGTTGCTAAAAAGCACAAGGATTTTGGTCAGTTGGCTGATGGGTATCTTAAAAAGACACCGATTTTCCAATTTATCATTGTATCGTTGATGTTTCCGCTGTGGGGAACAGCGGCGAGTTTAAATGATATTTTAATTACGCAGTTTAAAACAGTTTTTGCTTTAAATGATGCGGCAACTGCCTTTGTGCAGTCAGCGTTTTACGGCGGGTATTTTCTAGTCGCTATTCCTGCCAGTTTTGTTATTCGCAAGGTCTCTTATAAAGTGACCATTATGACGGGGTTGGTCGCTTATATCTTAGGGGCCGGTTTATTCTTCCCAGCGTCGCGGGTGGCGACCTATTCGATGTTCCTTGTGGCTATTTTTGCCATCGCCATTGGGTTATCCTTCTTAGAAACAGCCAGTGACACCTACAGTGTGATGATGGGACCCAAGAAATATGCCAATTTGCGTTTAAATATTTCACAAATCTTGAATCCAGTGGGCAGTATTGCTGGGATTTTGTTGGGTAAGTATTTGATTTTTGGTTCGGTGGGGAACCTGTCTGAAAAAATGGCCAGCTTGCATGGCGCAGAACGGCTGGCTTACGGCGAAAGCATGTTACAATTAACCCTCCAACCTTACAAATATATTTTGGCCGTCTTAGTTGTGATGTTGCTCATCTTAGCTGTGACGAAGATGCCAAGTGCCAAGCCGATTGTGACGGGGACCCAGATGGCTAAAGTGAGTTTTCGTCAGTCAATTGCCTATTTGAGACAGAACAATCGCTTCAAAAAGGGTGTATTGGCACAATTCATTTATGTGGGGATGCAGACGGCTGTTTGGTCATTTACTATCCGGCTGGCGTTAGATGTGAATCATCATATTACAGATGCCGCGGCCTCAAACTTCATGATCTATTCGTATGTGGTCTTCTTTTGGGGAAGGTTGTGGCGACTTGGCTCTTTACACAATTGAAAGCGACCCAAGTTTTGACGGCTTACTCAGTACTTGGCACCTTGGCGTTGTTGCTCGCAACATTTGCGCCAGGCATGATTGCTGTGTATGCGGCCGTTGGGGCGAGCTTCTTCTTTGGCCCACAATGGCCAACGATTTACGCGCACACCTTAGATCATGTAACAGATAAGCGTTACACTGAAACAGCAGGTGCCATTTTGGTTATGGCCATTGTGGGCGGTGCCGTTATCCCGGCTGTTCAAGGCCTCGTGTCTGATGCGGTGGGATCGATGCAATTGTCATTCCTGGTGCCAACGATTGCGTTTGCACTGGTGAGTTATTATTTTGCAACAGAAGTTAAACAAGATATGGCGACAGGACGTTAAAGGAGAAAATAATGGCGATTCAAGATTATGTGACCGGTGTGCAACACGTCGGCATTCCAACCAAAGACCTAGCAGCAACCATTGCTTTTTACGAAGCACTTGGTTTTGAACAAACTGGCTTATTCCCTAACGGTAATAGTCGTTGTGCCTTTCTAAAATTAGGCAACCTTGTGATTGAAAATTGGGAAGGTGAGCCCGTTGGGCATGCCGGTGCGATTAACCATGTCTCATTAGATGCGACGGATATTGAAAAAGCATTTGCAGCGGCCAAGGCAGCTGGTTTTGAATTGATTGATCATGACATTCAAAGTATTCCGACTTTCTGGCAGCATGGAATTCGCTACTTTAATATCTTAGTCCGAACCAAGAAATTATTGAATTCTGTGAAATTTTAGCCCAATAAAAAAGGACCCGGTGATAAAAACAGGGCTCTTTTGATTAGGCTTGTGTACTTTGATACCAGTCGAGCACTTGTTGTGGTGTCAAGCGTTCACCGTGACCAATACGTGACACTTCTTGACCATCTTCAAACAAAACAAAAGATGGGATACCACGCATATTGTACTTAGTTGCAACTGCTAAATTTTCGTCACGGTCGGCATCGAACCAGTTAGCAGTTTGACTAATGGTATCCTTAATGTCTTGTACAAATGGCTTGATAGCGCGGCAATCACCACACCAATCTGCTGACAAAAACATCACATTGCGACCAGGCTTGTTAATATTTTCTTCAACGACAGCATCTGAATGATGAGTAGGTTCGTACATGTTTTAAGACTCCTAATTGATTTTGAAGTCAGTATACCATAAAAATTTTGCGACGTTAAATACTTTGCTTAGTTCACCATCATGACTATAAAATGAGAAGATTAAAAAATAAATGACAAATAAGTGTTGACAACTCACAGAATAAAAGTTATAGTTAATGACAATATAAACGGTGAAGAGATAAGTACAACATGGCATTTTACCCAGAGAGTCGACGGTTGGTGTAAGTCGATAAAATAGCTGTTGGAAAATGGTCTTGGAGTGATTACAGAGACGAGCAAGCGGACACCCATCTGTGTGGCGCGGTAAGTTGAAGTCGGTGGTGCTCGTTAACGCACAACGTATAACCCGAAAGATCTCACAGATGTTCTCGACGAGATGTGGTGGGCGTACGTTTGAGGTGTGGGTGCGAGAGCCCTACATAAACACCGGGTGGTAACACGTTATTTTTGCGTCCCGTAGTCTAATTTTAGACTACGGGATTTTTTTGTTTTCACATAATGTTAAAAGGAGTGAATGATGAGTGTCATATTACAAAATGGCTTATTACGACATAATCAATTGGTCATTGGCCAATATCGTGTCCTGCAGCCAACGGTTAGCATTTTATTGGTGAATCTCATGCCAAATCGCCGGCAAACGGAACAGCAGTTTGCCCAACTCTTGGCCCAATTACCGATCAATGTGCGGGTGACGTTTGCCGTACCCGCCACGCATATCATTCGCCATGACCGTGAGCTGATTGAAAAAAATTATGTAACGTTAGCCGATATTTGGCACCAACAATTTGATGGCTTAATCGTGACAGGTGCACCAGTTGACCGCGAAAAAGTGACGGCCATTGACTATTGGGCCGAGTTTCAACAATTACTGGTATGGCGGCAAACCCATGTGAGAGAAAGCCTACTGACTTGCTGGGCAGCCTATGGGGCCGGCTATGTCGAACGCAACTTCCCTGTGCGTCATGTTGACGACAAAATCTTTGGTGTCTACCACAACCAACCAACACTTGGTCAAGGGCATCCGCTATTAGCGAAAATGACCGACTTGGCGATGCCGCATTCACGGTATTTTACCATTCCAAATCGCGCCGTTGCCCAACGATTAAAGGTGGCTGGCGATGATCGCGTCGGCGCATTCATTTTACGCGATGATACAAAACGAACGACTTATGTGACGGGACATTTAGAGTATGCGACGCACACGTTACATGATGAATTTTTACGCGACCAGCACGCGGGGCAGGCCATGTTACCACCAGAAAATTATTATCGCGCGGGCGAACCGGTAAATTCATGGTCAACATCTGCTGTGCAGTTTTTCAAAAATTGGGGCCAGTTGCTGGTCAGTCAAGCTCAGCGACCGGCGGTCGTTGATATTATCCCAGCAGTACAAGCATAAGTGATTTTAGAGGAGTAACGATGACAACGACGATTGATACATTACTCGCCCAAGGGGGCAACGGGACAGACGATGCGCAAACAGGTGCAGTGGTTACGCCACTTTACTTTTCCACGGCCTATCGCCATCCAGGGTTAGGCGAGTCTACGGGTTTTGACTATGCGCGCTTAAGCACGCCAACGCGACAAGTGTTAGAAGAACAGCTGGCGCGCTTAGAACACGGCGTGCAAGGTTTTGCGATCAGTTCGGGGATGGCCGCCATTGATTTGGTGTTTGCGACTTTGTTGAAAACGGGCGATCATTTTTTAACCAGTGATGATTTATATGGTGGGACTTTCCGTTACTTTGATGATTTAGTGGTTCACAGTGGGGTGAGCTATACCGCGTGTCGTGATTTAGATGACTTTCTGACACAAATTCGACCCGAAACCAAGCTCATCTGGCTGGAGACACCTTCTAATCCAACCATGAAAATTACCGATATTCAAGCACTGAGTACGGCGGTTAAAGCTGTCCGACCAGACATTATCATTGCGGTGGACAACACCTTTTTAACCCCGATTTTTCAACAGCCTTTAACACTTGGCGCTGATGTGGTCGTTCATTCTGCGACGAAGTACTTGGGCGGTCACAACGATATTTTGGCCGGTGCGGTTGTGACGAATCAAGCCGCGCTGGCCGAACAATTAGCCGCCAGTTTGGTGACCCGCGGTCAGGTATTAGATCCTTTCAGTGCATGGTTATTGTTACGTAGCTTAAAAACGTTGCATTTACGCATGGCGCGACATCATGAAAATGGTCAGTTCCTGGCGGATGCCTTAAAGACAGTACCAGGCGTGACCAAAGTCTTATACGCTGGCGTGGGTGGCATGGTGAGTTTTTATTTGGCAGATGGGTATGATGTCGATCGCTTTTTGAAAGGGTTAAAAATTGGCTCGTTTGCAGAAAGCCTGGGTGGCCCAGAAACATTGATTACCATCCCCGCAGTGCAAACCCATCATGATATGAGCCAAGCGCAGCGGGATGCATTAGGTATTTCGGATCAGTTAGTTCGGTTAAGTGCTGGGCTGGAGGACAAAACGGACTTGTTACAAGACTTAGTCCAAGCCATTGAAGGAGCGAAAAAATGAGTGATTGGACAGATTTAATTCAAGCCACAACAGCACACGACCCGTTGTCTGGGGCGATTAATACCCCGATTCAGCTCAGTTCGACGTTCCATCAAGCGTCATTTGATACGTTTGGGCATTTTGATTATGCGCGTTCTGGTAATCCGACGCGTGAAGTTGGTGAAGCCGCCATTGCCAAACTGGAACACGGCACGCAAGGCTTTTTATTCAGTACGGGGATGGCCGCCATCAGTAGTGTGTTATTCACCTTGTCAGCAGGGGATCATATCGTTGTCAGCAAGCATGTTTATGGCGGGACGTTTCGTGTCTTAGAAGACATTTTGCCCCGCTGGGGAATTACGCATACTTTCGTTGATTTTAGCGATGTCGCCGCTGTGACCGCAGCGATCACACCAGCCACCAAGGCACTATATATTGAGACGCCGTCCAACCCTGTGTTGCAAATCACAGATATTGCGGCCATTGTCGCTGTGGCAAAACAACATGGGTTGCTGACGATTGCCGATAACACGTTCATGTCGCCATTTTTCCAAAAACCTTTGGACTTAGGCGTGGATATCGTGGTGCATTCAGCAACCAAGTTTCTTGCCGGACATTCTGATATTTTGGCGGGTGCCGTGGTGGTCAAGGACAAGCAGTTGGCCGAGCGGATTTACTTTATTCAAAACGCGGTCGGGGCGACATTAGGTGTGTTAGATACTTGGTTATTATTGCGCGGGATTAAAACGCTTGGGGTGCGGATGGCGCAATCTAGCCAATCGGCATTGCAACTGGCGCAACACTTAGCCCAACATCCAAGCGTTACGCGTGTACTGTATCCAGGACTGGCGACTCATCCAGGCCATACCATTCATACCAGCCAAGCCACCAGTGGGGGCGCGGTGTTGAGTTTTGATGTTGGCAGTCAAGACAACGCCAGAAAAGTGGTCACAGCCTTAAAAATTCCGGTGTTTTCCGTTAGTTTAGGCGCTGTGGAAAGTATTGTAAGTTATCCACCAAAGATGAGCCACGCCGAATTGAATCAAGCGGAACTATCAGCCAGTGGGATTACACCAGGGTTATTACGGTTTTCCGTGGGACTAGAAGATGTGACGGATCTCATAGCTGATCTCGACCACGCATTAGCACAAATTGAAGTATCAAGAGGAGAAAAAAGATGACAACAGCACAGAAATTACACTACCATTTTGATCAAGTCGGGTCTTACTTACGGCCAGACGCGTTGAAAACAGCTCGCGAGCAATACGCCAAGGGTGAAATCACGCAAGCAGCACTTTTGCAGGTGCAGCACGCCGCGATTAAAGATTTGGTCGACGCACAAGTCGCAGCCGGTTTGTCGGCAGTGACAGATGGTGAATTTAATCGGTCATGGTGGCATTTAGATTTTCTGGGACAACTCGGTGGGTTTGAATTTTATGATCAGGAAGCATCGTATAAATTTCATGGTGAAAAAACACGTTCGACAAATATTCGCTTAACTGGTCCAGTGCATGCGAATTTGAATCATCCATTTTTTGATGATTTCAAATACCTCCAATCGATTGTACCTGAAGGTGTGGAACCGAAAGTCACGATTCCGTCACCAAGTCTCATCATTAATCGCGATCAACGCTCAGATGGCTGGGCGGATTACTATCCAACGTGGCAAGCGTTTTTGGACGATTTGGCACAAGCCTATCATGATACGCTCCAACATTTCTATGATTTGGGGGCACGTTACATACAATTGGATGATACAACTTGGGCTTACCTCATTGCCCAATTGAATGCCAATGCAGATGATCCGGCTGCACGAGCACCGTTTGAGCAAACTGCCCAAGATGATGTCTATGTCATTAATCAAGCTTTGGCTGGGTTACCAGACGACTTGAAGCTTTCCACCCATATTTGCCGCGGTAACTTTAAATCGACCTATTTGTTTGAAGGGGGTTATGAACCCGTTGCCAAATATTTGGGACAGTTAAATTACGATGCATTCTTCCTCGAATATGACAATGAACGTTCCGGTGACTTTGGGCCGTTGGCAGATATTTATAATGGGCGACCAAATGTTGAAATTGTGTTGGGCTTATTCACCTCTAAATCAGCAGATTTAGAGGCCGTTGACGATGTCATCGCTCGGATTAATGAAGCAGCGCAATACGTGCCCAAAGCACAATTGGCCTTATCAACACAATGTGGTTTTTCGTCAACCGAAGAAGGCAATATCTTAACGATTCCAGATCAGTGGCGTAAGTTAGCGTTGATTAAAACGATTGCCGATCAAGAACTGGCAACTGTTTAAGGAGAATTTTAACAAGCGTGTATAGGAGATGTGATGCGTAAAAAAACTTGGATTGGGCTTATTTTAGCGAGTATACTGGTCGTAGGGATCACTTGGGCAACCGTTAAGCAGCGCCCAACCAATGTCATAACGGTGGGATCGGTGACCAGCGATGCCGATATTTGGCGCCATTTAGCGCAGAGCAAGCAGGCGAAACAATTACATCTTAAGATTCAAGTGAAAGAATTTACCGATGGGCAAGCTTTGAATGTGGCCACGGCACAGGGTCAAGTTGATGTGAATGCGTTCCAAAGTTATGGCTACTTTGACGCATTTAACAAAGCCAGTAAAGTGGGGAAGCTAGCGAATCTAGGCACGACATATCTTGAACCGATGGGGATTTATTCGAGTCATTATCATGCGCTGAAAGATTTGCCAGATGGGGCAACGATTGCCATTGCCAAGGATTTGGCGGATGAAGCGCGGGGGTTAAAGCTCTTAGCTGATAATGGGTTGATCACCTTAGCACCTGGGTTTGGGGCGTTAGATGGGTTAGAAAAAGTCACCAGCAACCCCAAGCATTTTAAGTTTGAAGAAATTGATGACACCACTGGCGGCCGTGTTGTTAAAGATCCGAAAATTGCGGCCGTCCTGATGTCTAATTCTATTTCACAAGCCAGTGGCTTGAATGTGTTAAAAGATGCGCTGGCTTATGAACATGTCAACGGCCATACGCGGGCGAATATCAACATTTTAGCCACCGCTACAAAAAACCAAAACAACCCAACTTATCGGAAGCTCTTAACGCTTTATCATGACAAAGCCTCGCAAGCCTATATTGCGGCTAAGTATCAGGGCACCAAAACCGAAGTGAACAAACCAATTAGTTATTTTAAAGGAGAAAAATAATGTCAGAAACAGTTGTTGAAAGTTTTACGCTTGATCACACCAAGGTCAAAGCCCCTTACGTGCGCGTGATTGAAACCCAAGCTGGCCCACAAGGTGGTCAGATTACGAATTATGATTTACGGCTCACCCAGCCAAACGAAACGGCGATTGAAACCGGTGGTTTGCACACACTAGAACACCTCTTTGCTGGACTCGTACGTGATGAAATTGATGGAATTATTGACATCTCACCATTTGGCTGCCGGACAGGGTTTCATGTCATTTCTTGGGTAGATTATGATGCCGAAACCTTGGCTAAAGTCTTTAAAAAGGTCCTAGAAAAGATTGTCAGTGATGACGTGACAGAGGTGCCGGCAGCTGAAATTCAAAGTTGTGGGAACTTTAAGGATCATAGTCTACATTCTGCCAAAGCTTGGGCAGCGATTATTCTTGAGCAAGGCATTTCAAGTGATGCCTTTGAACGACAAGTCGTGTAATGTTAGCGACCAATATGGCAAATTAGAGGAGTAGGCGATGCCAGTGAACCCGCAGAAAGTTTATTATTTGCATACGAATAAAATCGCCACGGCTGTGTTTTTGATGGGTAGCGGGGCGGTGGATAGTGTCATGTGATCGTGTTTTGTGACGTTACTAAATAATCACGAGACAAGAGGAGTCTAACACATGACACAAACACAACAAAAAATTGGTTTTCAACACGTCGGGTCGTTTTTACGGCCTGATGCACTGAAACAAGCGCGGGCAGCATTTGCCAACGGCCAGGTAACGGCTGACGAATTAACCGCAGCTGAAGACGCGGCGATCACCACTTTGGTGGCCCAACAAGTGGCGGCCGGTTTGGATGTCGTCACAGACGGTGAATTCCGGCGCTCATATTGGCATCTTGATAACTTTTGGGGATTTGAAGGCGTTGAACGGTTTAAATTTGGCGAAGGGTATCAATTTGCCCATGAAGAAACGCGAGACGATTCGGCCCACCTCACCCGTCCGTTGGGTTTTGATGCGACAGCGCATCCGCTTATTCGTGAATTTAAGTTTCTCAAAACTATCGCTGATCGTTATGGTGTCGCTGCTAAAGTGACGCTCCCGTCGCCAGCGCAATTCTTTGCGGAATTAGTGCGTGGCCAAAATGCGGAACGTGTCCACCGGTTTTATACCAATGATGCTGACTTTCATGCGGCCATTCAGCGGGTATATCATGACGAAATTTTAGCACTTTATGATGCTGGTGCGCGCACCATTCAACTCGATGACTGTACTTGGGGGATGCTCGTGGATCCACATTTCGGCGTGCTGATGGCTGGTAACGGCGTTAGTGTGACCGAGTTAAAGACACTTTATTTAACCCTTAACAATGGGGCATTAGCCGATTTACCGGATGATTTGGTGATTAATACGCACGTTTGTCGGGGGAACTATCATTCTGACTGGGCGGCGAGTGGTGGCTATGATCTGGTGGCTGATGAACTTTTGGGTCAGGAAAATGTAGCGAGCTACTTTTTAGAGTATGATTCTGACCGCGCAGGTGGTTTTGCACCCCTAGCCAAGGTTTCTGGTGATAAACGGGTTGTGCTGGGTTTAATCACGACCAAAACAGGTAAACTTGAAGATAGACAGGTGATTATTGACCGCATTTATGAGGCAGCGCAGTATTTACCATTAGAGCGCTTGTGGTTATCGACCCAATGTGGCTTTGCGTCAACTGAGGAAGGTAACGTGCTGACAGAAGACCAGCAATGGGCTAAATTAGCGCTTGTGCACGATATTTTAACGCAAGTCTGGGGCTATAAAGCATAATCGTTGCCCGCTGAAACGACTTGCGCTATACTCGAATTATTTATTTGAAGATGATCATTTTTTACCAAACAAGTTCTAATGTTGCGGGTAGCGTTGGCTGCAAGTCGTTTATGGGGGAAGTGTATGAAACGAAAAACAATAATCGGTGCGGGGATCGCCGTGTTGCTGGTTGGTGGGGCTGTGTTGTACCAACGGGGTACAGCAAAACCAACCCCAGCAACGCTAAAGGTCACGGTACAAAATCCAATTACGACATTAGATCCAAATTTTGCCGATGACATTGGGTCCAATTTGGCTGAGGTACAAACACTGCAAGGTTTGTATACGACAGATGCTACGGGCCAAATCATTCCGGGAATGGCCGAAAAGATTGTGCAACCAACAAACAACCACACAGTCTATACGTTGACGTTAAAAAAGAACCAGAAATGGTCTGACGGGACAACGGTGACGGCACAAGATTTTGTGTCTTCGGTGAAACGACAGGTCGACCCAGCGTCTAAATCAACGCGTGCCAATCATTTTAAAGATTTGGCTAACTATGACGCCATTAGGAAACAGGGTGCTAGTATTGATACCTTAGGGATTCAAGCTGTTAACAACCGCACAGTTAAAATCACGCTGTCGCAGCCAGTGCCTTACTTTAATTTTATTTTGGCTAATCAGCTCTATCCGATTAACCCCGCTAAGGTCAAAGCTTACGGGCATAAATATGGCCAAACAGCTGAAACAACGGTTTCTAACGGGCCATACATGATTAAAAAATGGAATCAATCGGCCACAACTTGGGAATATGTGAAGAATCCGTATTATGCGCAGGCCAAAAAAGTCCATTTTAATACGATCAAAACAACGTTGGTGACCGATGCCACTTTGGCCAGCAAACAATTTTTGTCAGGTAATGTTGATGAAGCAGAAATATCTGGTGGTATTTTAACCAATTTGAAGAAACATTATGCTGACGAGATCAAGTCTCAGAAAAAGGGCCGGATGGCCTTCATTGTTTGGAACGCGCAAGATAAAGTAGCTGGGAATACCAATTTCAAACGTGCGGTGAGTTATGCGATTGATCGACGTGTGCTAGCCGATCAAGCTTTAGCTGATGGGTCAACTGCGGCGCAGTCTATTGTGCCAAGTGGCGAAGTTAAGGTGCACGGCCAAGACTTTAATGCGGGATTGGCGTTACCAAATGATAAGGCAAAAGCGCAAGACTATTTGAAAAAAGCACAAGCAGAAATCGGCGAGAAAAAGCTGACGTTGACACTTAATACGGCTGATACGGATGCTTATCGCGCTGCTGGGCTTTATTTGAAGCAAAGTATTGAAAGCACATTGCCGGATGTGACCGTTAATCTTAATCGGATGCCGTTAAATGCGGAAATTTCAGCCTTTAACAATCGTAATTTTCAAGCTGGCACATTGAGTTGGTCAACTGATTATAATGATCCGATTGATTTCTTAGATACCGCTTATTCAGACGGCGCGATTAATTTTACAAAATGGCATGATGCCCAATATGACGCCTTGATTCAGAAAATTAATCAACAGCCCGAAGCCAATGATGCGCGTTATCAATTAGAGCAGCAAGCGGCTAAATTGAATAATGACTTGAATGGGGTCACACCGTTATATCAAGTAGCCAATGTCCATTTGCAGAAAAAGACGATTAAAAACTTAAACTATCCTGTGATTGGATACCAAAGTTATCAATATGCAACAGAAAAATAACCGACGTAGGAGTTTATTATGAAAAAGATTGGGATTACTGGGAACCACGCCATTCATCCGAACCCCAAATTTGGGACGAATTATGTGAACTATATTCAAAAAAATTATACCGCTGCCCTGACAGAAGCAGGGGCATTGGTCATGATTTTACCAATTAGTGCCCCAGAACTGGCGGCTGACTATGTGGCAAGTATCGATGCCTTGGTGTTAGCGGGTGGGCAAGATGTGACCCCTGATTATTACGGTGAAGAACCAATCCCAGCTATCGGTGAAATTGATCGTTATCGCGATGCGTTTGAATTTGCCTTGTTTGCCGAAGCCGTGCGAGTGGGCAAGCCCGTCTTTGGTATTTGCCGCGGGGCGCAGGTGATCAATGTGGGCCTTGGTGGCACGCTTTATCAAGATTTGGCCACTCAATATGCACAACTTCGTGTAAAGCATGATCAATACCCAACGAAGTGGTCCACGCCAACACATCGCTTGGTTTGGCAACGCGATAATTGGTTAACACCGATCGTAGCGCCTGATGCGTTAGTGAACTCTTTTCATCATCAAGCAGTGAAAACATTGGCACCATCGCTAACTTTGGATGCGACAAGTTCGGATGGTGTTATTGAAGCCTTTTCAGATGAAACACGGCATATCTATGCTGTGCAATGGCATCCGGAAATGCTCCGTATGACAGACGATGCAGTGCAAGCTGTTTTTGATGCCTTTGTTGCAAAAGTTGAAAACGTCTAATATTTTGCAAGTCGTTAAATTAACGGCTTTTTTTACGCGATGAAATAGCGTAAAATGTGATGAGTAATGTTGCAGCGTTTTTAAAACCTTGCTGGCATTAGCGTGAAACATGAGGTTGATGAACCTGATCGCTCATTGGCTAGTTGTGTTAATTGTTGCCGTTTTGGCACATCACGTTCATTGGAGAAGAACATGTTTCAATACATTAAAAAGATCATCATCGGTAAACCACTCAAAACGTTAGATGAGGGTGGCCAGTCATTGTCGAAAACTAAAGCGTTAGCGCTGCTGTCATCTGATGCCTTATCATCAGTGGCCTATGGGACGGAATCCATTACAGCTGCTTTGGTCGCTGCGGGCGCTGTAGCGCTGTGGTTGCAACTGCCGATTGCGCTATTAGTTTTGATTTTGTTGGCAGCTATTGTCTTGAGTTACCGACAAATTATCCATGCATACCCTTCAGGCGGTGGTGCTTATGCCGTGGCTAGTGAAAATTGGGGGGCGAAAGCGGGATTAGTTGCCGGCGGATCGTTACTAGTTGATTATATGTTAACGGTTGCCGTATCAGCATCGGCGGCATCTGACGCCATCACTGCAGCGATTCCAATGTTAAATCCCTATGTGGTGCCGCTCTCGATTTTTGTAGTCGTATTACTGACTGGTATGAATTTGCGTGGTTTGCGGGAAAGTGCGAATTTCCTGATGTTTCCCGTCTACTTTTTCATCATTGTCTTAGCAATCATGATTATCTGGGGTGTGTTTCAGGCAGCCACTGGTCAATTGCCGTATCATGCTGCGGCACGTGTGGGAACCAGTTTTTCTGGTCTATCATTGGTCTTGTTTATGCGTGCCTTTTCAAGTGGATCGTCATCTTTGACAGGTGTGGAAGCGATTTCTAACGCGGTACCAAACTTTCGGGCACCAAAAGAACGGCATGCGGCGACAACGCTCACATTAATGGCACTGATTTTAGCGACATTCTTTGGTGGCATCACGTTTTTGAGTTATTGGTATGGCATTGTGCCCAACAGTCATTCAACAGTTTTGTCCCAAATTGCTGCCAAAACATTTGGCGGGCATAATATGGGCTTTTACATTATTCAATTGGCCACGGCTTTGATCCTAGCTGTGGCAGCCAATACGGGCTTTTCGGCTTTTCCCATGTTGGCGTTGAATTTGGCGCGCGACAAATATTTGCCACATCTCTACATGGATAAAGGCGATCGCCTCGGTTATTCTAACGGTATCTTATCACTGGCTTTTGGCGCGATTATTTTGTTGCTGATTTTCCATGGTTCCACAGATGCGTTGATTCCGTTGTATGCGGTCGGTGTGTTTGTACCGTTTACCCTGTCACAGTCGGGGATGATTATTCATTGGTGGCGGCAGAAGCCAACGCGCTGGGTACTGAAAGCCTTGATCAATTTTGTTGGGGCCTTTATCTCAGCGGTATTGGTGGTCACGTTGTTTGCCACGCGGATTGAACATGTTTGGCCATATCTTTTGATTATGCCCATTATCATGTACATGTTCCTAAAAATTAAGCATCACTATACGAGCATTGCGCGTCAACTGCGTTTAGCCTATGCGAAAAATTCACATGCTGTGCGGCATCATTATGATGGGGCGACCGTCATTGTCTTGGTATCAAATATCACTAAAGTGACAACCGAAGCGATCGATTATGCGCTATCCATTGGCGATTATGTGGTGGCGATGCACGTGAGTTTTGATGTAAATCCCAAAAAAGAATTGGAAACCTCAACGCAGTTCAAGTTGGATTTCCCTGATGTCCGCTATGTGGATATTCATTCGTCTTACCGCTCAATTGTTAAGCCAGCCACTAGTTTCGTGGATGCAGTGGTGAAACAAGCGGAAAAGCGCAATCATTCAGTCACGGTTTTGGTACCACAATTCGTGCCAAAAAAACCTTGGCAAAATATTTTGCATAACCAGAACTCGTTACGTCTGCGCACGGCGTTTGCCGCACGGACGGATATTTCAGTCTCAACCTATTATTATCACCTATCAGAATAGTGGTAGATAGCGCAACAATAAGGAGTGGCATGTGCTTGAGCTGGCATGCCGATAACAATCATGACACAAGATACGAAGTTAATACTGTTTTTCATTTGGGTCGTCATTGCGATGATGATATCAACGGGTGGCTTAATTCTGATTATGCGTTGGTATCATCGTGAAGTCGATCGGGTAAAAAAACAACAAAAGGCGTCACAAAACAGGGAAACGCCCACAACGAAGCAAAAATAAAAACTGCGGCAAACTGATCATCATCAGTTTGCCGCAGTTTTTTGTATTAGAAACTTTCAGTTGGGACTGCGTCCAATCGGGCTTGCCAATCAACGTCAGGATATTTACGTTGCAAAGCCGTTGCCAGAACGCGCTTAGCTAAATTACCATTACGTGTAAAGATTGGGCCGTGGAAATATGAGCCGTAGACATTGCGATAAATCACACCTTCAGTTTTGTCCATCCCATTATTACCATTACCAGAAATAACAGTACCCAAGGCACGTTCACCTTCGCCGAGGAACGTACGACCTTGGTGGTTTTCAAACCCATGGTATTTTTCACCAGTGTCATTATTTTCAATCACAATGTTACCAGTGAGGCGCTTACCGGATAATACTGTTAATTGGTCATCATACATATTGGTCGTATAATGATCCATGACGCCAATGCCATCGACACGCGTGCCGTCGGCCATCACCATATAATGACCGAGTAATTGGAAGCCACCACAAACAGCCAGCAGTGGCCCATCATTTTCGATGTAGTGTTTGATGGCAGTTGCTTTTGCAGGTAAATCTTCGGCGACAATCGTTTCTTCGTAATCTTGTCCGCCACCAAACAAGACAAAATCAAAGGCTTGGTCATCAAATTCGTCGCCAAGTGAAACCAATTGATAATCAACAGCGACGCCGATTTGCTTGGCATAGTAGGTGAGGGCAATGATGTTACCATAATCACCGTAAGTGTTCATCAGATTACCATAAAGGTGCGCAACGTTGAGTTGGTATTCGGTCATTAGAAACCTCCTTTAATATAGCCAGCTGCACCAAGTTGTTCACGAAGTTGTAGCATCGCCGTATAAGTCGCTGCAATGTAGACCTTATCGGTTGGTAAGGCTTTGATGGCATCAATCACTTGGGTCAAATCTTCATAGACGGCTTGGTCAGCAAAACCAGCCATCTTCAAACGCACGCGAATATCACGATAGCGTTCACCGCCAGTAGCGACGGCCTTGAGCTTGGTGTCATGCAGCTTTTCAAACTCGGCATCCCAAATCCAACTGGTATCAATACCGTCCGCATAATTGGCGTTCAACAGCGCCAATAGTGAGAAATCAGCCGTTTCGGTCCGCATCATATCAATGACAGAATTGGTCCCAACTGGATTTTTAATCAAGACGATTGTGACATCCTTGCCATCAACATGAATGGCTTCTTGACGGCCAAAAATCTGTGCATTTGATTCAAAAGCTGTCTTGATTTGTTCAGGCGTTACACCAAATTCACGGCCAACAGCATAAGCAGCTAGGGCATTATAAACACTGTAGAGCCCGCCAATTTCAATGCGAAGCGGTGTTCCGTCAATGCTAAAAGTTGAATAAGTTGGGGTCAATTCGTCAATTTCGGTCACCTGATAGGCCAATGGTGGGCGCTTGAAATCATCGGTGACACTAAAATACTGACCAAGATTGGCGTACGTGATGAAATCATAGTGTAAGACAGAATGATCGGTCGGTGATAAGATCCCATCAGTGTTGATTGGCGCCACTTGTGGTTGGTAATCGGCCGGTTGGATATGATTAAAGCCAAAATATTGGCGCTTGTTTGGGAAATCACCACGGGTAAAGATTGGTGAATCACCGTTGGCTAATACTGTCGCTTCGGGTGCATGCTGAATGCCGGCGATGATTTTATCATACGTTGTATAGATTTCGCCGTAGCGGTCAAGTTGGTCTCGGAAAATGTTTGTGAGCACAAACATTTTTGGCTTGATTGCTGAGGTGATTTTTTCAACGTTGGCTTCATCGACTTCCAAGACGGCCACGGGCTTTTTACCGTTTGGAGAAGGCTTGACTGGTGTCGTCACCAATGTGCCGGTAATCCCTTGAATCATGTTAGAACCGGATGGGTTGGTGATAACTTCATAGCCACCAGCTTGTAAGACGCGCGTGATGAGGGCAGTAGTCAACGTTTTACCGTTTGTACCAGTCACCACCACAAGGTCGAAATTCTGTTGGATTGATTTGAGAATATCTGGGTCGATTGCGACCGCGATTTTGCCGGGTAGACTTGTGCCACCACGGTGCATCACGTCATGCAAAAACCAATAGGCGCTTTTAGCAGTCGCGCGTGCAATTGTACTTTTAAGTGTCATAATGTCCCCACTTTCATGATTATCATTTTACCACGCGTAGCCTTGAGATGGGAATTTTTGATGAAATGTTAAAAAAGCTAATCGACCTGTGTTCTGGTGTGAAAAAGCGCCTGTTATCGTTTGGCATTTGTTATAATAGGAAGGAGTGACAAAATAAGTCAGCAAACAAACTTTTCAGGAGGCGACGTGTCATAAACTGAGGCAACTCGGGACACGGGATGATGATGGCACAATTATTTTTTGAATATGGGGCAATGAGTTCAGGTAAATCAATTGAAATCCTGAAAGTTGCGCATAATTATGAATCACAGGGACGTCAAGTGTTGTTAATGACGCCGATTGTGGATACCCGTGCCGGTGTGGGCGTTGTGGCCAGTCGGATTGGTTTGTCGCGCGAAGCTTTAGCGATTAAGCCAACGGATGACTTGTATGACTTAATTAAGGCCAAGCAAAGCGACAACCTTGCCGTGGCCTTGATTGATGAAGCGCAATTTTTAACCGCAACACAAGTGGATCAATTAGCCAAAGTCGTGGATCATCTCCATATCCCAGTGATGGCATTTGGTTTAAAACAAGATGCCTTTAATCACTTGTTTGAAGGGTCAAAACGACTCATCGAAATGGCTGATAAGCTGGAAGAAATGAAGACGATTTGCTCGTTTTGCGGTAAAAAAGCGACAACGCAATTACGGATTGTTGACGGTAAGCCACAACGTTCTGGGGAACAGCTCTTTATTGGTGGCGATGAAGCTTATATTCCAACCTGCCGTCATCATTGGTACGTGCCCGATTTGGCTAAAATTGCCGAGATGTTTCCTGTGGATAAGTAAAGCCGGAACGCTATTTTTTCAACATAAATTATCACAATAACGACAGGGTACAGTAGCTAAGTTAAACAGTTGGTGTACCACTGTGAAGAGGAGAGTGAACGATGAATCCAATTTTTCAATCATTACAAACGGTTGTTGATCGTTATGATGAACTTAACGAACAATTAGCCGACCCAGAAGTGGCAAGTGACGGCCAAAAATATATGGCCTTGTCAAAAGAAGCGGGAGAAATGCGTGAGACGGTTGAAGTCTATACCCGTTACCAACAAGTCATTCAAGAAATTCAAGAAGCAGAAGAATTACTCGATGATGCCGAAATGGCACCATTAGCGAAAGAAGATTTAGCCGACTTAAAGCCAGAAAAAGCGCAATTGGAAGACCAATTGAAAATTTTAATGTTACCGAAAGATCCCAATGATGATAAAAACATTATCATGGAAATTCGTGGGGCTGCTGGTGGAGATGAATCCTCATTATTTGCCGCTGACTTGTTAGACATGTATCGTCGTTACGCCGAAAAGCAACGCTGGACATTGAGTATTATTGATGAATCTACGACTGAAGTTGGCGGCTACAAGGAAGTCGCTGTGATGATTACTGGCGATAATGTGTACTCGAAGTTAAAGTTTGAATCAGGTGCGCACCGTGTACAGCGTGTCCCATCAACCGAAACGCAAGGGCGTGTTCACACATCAACGGCGACGGTGGGTGTGATGCCTGAATTTGAAGACATTGATTTTGAATTGGCTGAATCTGATTTGGAAGAAGAATTCTTCCGTTCAGGTGGTGCTGGTGGTCAAAACGTCAACAAAGTGTCAACGGCAGTTCGTTTGGTTCACAAGCCAACTGGTATCATGGTGAAAATGCAAGAAGAACGGACGCAAATTAAAAACCGTGATAAGGCGCGCAAGTTGCTGGCCAGTCGTGTGTATGATTTTTACGCACAACAAAATGAAGCCGCCTATGCCGAACAGCGTAAGTCTGCCGTTGGGACTGGAGACCGTTCAGAACGTATCCGGACATACAATTATCCACAAAACCGCGTCACGGATCATCGCATTGGTTTGACATTAAACAAGTTGGATCGCGTGATGAACGGTGAATTAGGGGAAGTCATTGATGCGTTAATCATTGCGGATCAAACAGCTAAGCTCGCTGAACTCAATAACGCCTAACAATGACAGAAAAAAAATTTGAAACCCCAAAACAATTTCAACAACCTAATCAGACCACGCACAAACGCTCAAATTCACCTGCTAAGTTGACCCAACCACGTTGGTACGAGTGGGATGATCAGGTCAAACCAACTGCCCCAGCGCAAGTGAAGTTGTCATTACTCGAAGCACGCAAATGGGCAGTTTTAGAACTCACGCAGGCGGGGATGCCAGAAGCTGATGCTAAAGATAACGTGGACTTTTTGTTAACGGGCGCCTTAGACATTAATTACGGTTATTTACGGGCCAATCTATCACGGCAAATGCCAGCAGCGCTGGCAGCTGTTTGGCCAAAGTGGGTGGCGCAATTAACCCAAAACAAACCACCACAATATATTTTGGGTCATGCACCTTTTTATGGGCGGGAATTTATGGTGGATGAACGTGTTTTAATTCCCCGACCAGAAACTGAACAACTCGTAGAATGGATTTTACAAGATGCCAGTGGCACCCAAGGTGCACCAGTTTCTGTGTTGGATATTGGGACGGGTTCAGGCGCAATTATTGAGACGTTAATGCTTGAAAATCCACGCGTTAAGGGGTTTGCCGCCGATATTTCACCTGATGCCTTGGCCGTGGCTGAAAGTAATGCGCAGCGCTTTGGCTTGCATCAGTTACACTTCGTGGAAAGTGATGTTTTCCAAGGCGTTGCGAATTTAACTTTTGATATTATCGTCAGCAATCCGCCGTATATTGCGCGGACTGATGAAGCAGAAATGGACGCCAGTGTCTTGGCGTTTGAACCACAACTGGCGTTGTTTGCCGACCAAGATGGTTTAGCCATTTATGCTAAGATTGCGGCTGGTTTGGCACAACATTTGACGGCACAGGGGCGTGCTTATTTTGAAATTGGCTACAAACAAGGCCCGGCGGTAGTAGCCATGATGCAACAAGCGCTACCTGATGCGACGGTAACCTTGAAAAAAGATTTCGCAGGCTTAGATCGTATGGTGCGTGTGGTGAAAGGATAAAATAGACGTCGCGTGTGTCTGACGTCGGTAGGATTATTATGGAGACAGAATTACTAACAACTCAAGATGTGCAACGGGCGGGTGCGTTATTAAAAGCCGGTGAAGTGGTGGCTTTTCCAACAGAAACAGTCTACGGATTAGGAGCAGATGCTACTAATGATGCGGCGGTGAAAAAAGTCTTTTTGGCGAAAAATCGGCCAGCAGATAATCCGCTTATTATGACCGTTGCAGACGTTGAACAGTTGACACCCTTTGTCACGATTTCTGAAGCAGCTCGGCAATTGATGACCGCATTTTGGCCGGGGTCTTTGACAATTATCATGCCCATTAAACCAGATCAGGTATCGATGTTGGTGACTGGCGGGTTGCAAACGGTGGCTTTCCGTTTGCCTGCCAATGAAACAGCGCGTGCTGTGATTCGTGCAGCCGGGGTACCGATTGTTGGCCCCAGTGCCAATACGTCCGGCAAACCGTCACCAACCACGGCCCAACATGTTTGGCATGATATGCAAGGTCGGATTGCAGCCATTGTGGATGATGGCCCCACTGAAGTAGGCGTTGAATCCACGGTGATTGATATGTCAACGGCCACGCCAACCATTTTACGACCAGGAGCCGTGACGCAACAACAATTAGAAGCCGTTCTTCAACAACCAGTGTTTGATGCCACTAGCACGACATCAGTGGCGAGTCACGTCACACCAAAAGCACCGGGGATGAAGTATCGTCACTATGCGCCGGATAAAACAGTGGTCATGTTTGATCGTTTAGATGCTTTGGCGCTGCGACCAACCCTGACAGCCCAAGATGTTGTCATGGCTCAAGATGACACGTTGGCAACATTGCAGTTACCAATGACGCAAACGTGGTCGTTGGGGGAAACACTTGAAAGTGCGACCGAACAGCTTTTTGCGGGATTACGTTTTTATGATGAGACGCCAGAAGTGGCGACGATTTATGTCGAAAAAATGCCACCCATTGGGATTGGTAAAGCGTATAATAATCGCTTAGCTAAAGCAGCAGGCAACCAAGAATTTACGATTTAAAAGCACCGGATCGGTGCTTTTTGTGTTGAACTTGTGGTAAATGTCGTGCACGTCACCCAGATGCTTAACGTTTACTGAAAAGTCACACGGAAAACATGTAAACGTTTACATCACAAACGCGATGAGACCGGCATTTTTAGCGATTGGGCTTGATATATCAAGGTTTAACCGGGCATTTTACTTGATATTTTGTAAGCGCTTTGATACACTATTATCAGAAGCTGATTCACAGCTAAAAAGGAGAAAATAATCATGACACAATCAAAAGAATTCCATATCGTAGCAGAAACAGGTATCCACGCACGTCCAGCAACATTGTTGGTACAAGCAGCTTCAAAGTTCACATCAGACGTTACTTTGTCATACCAAGGCAAGGATGTTAACTTGAAGTCAATCATGGGTGTGATGTCACTTGGTGTTGGTCAAGGTGCCGATGTGACAATCAAGACTGAAGGTGATGATGAAGAAGCAGCAATGGCTGCCATCACTGAAGCAATGGAAAAAGAAGGACTTGCTGAATAATAATGGCTAAGAACTTCAAAGGAATCGCGGCAAGTAATGGTATTGCAATTGCAAAGGCCTACTTGTTAGTTGACCCAGATTTGTCTTTCTCAAAGACAACAATTACAGATGTGACAGCTGAACAAGCTCGTGTCGACGATGCTTTGAAGGCTGCTAGTGCAGATGTGGAACTTATTAAGACAAAAGCTGCTGAAAACCTTGGTGAAGAAGAAGCCCAAGTGTTTGAAGCGCATTTGATGGTTTTGGCTGATCCTGAAATGTCTGGCGCATTTAAGCAAAAGATTGCTGATGACAAGGTCAATGCTGAACAAGCTGTTAAAGAAGTGACAGATATGTATATCAGCATGTTTGAAGCCATGACAGATAACGCCTACATGCAAGAACGTGCAGCAGATATTCGTGATGTGACGAAGCGTATCTTATCTCACTTGTTGAATGTGGCTTTGCCTAATCCAGCATTGATTGATGAAGAAGTGGTCTTGGTTGCAAGAGACTTGACACCTTCAGATACAGCACAACTTGACCGCAACTTTGTTAAGGGTATCTTAACTGACTTGGGTGGTCGTACAGCGCATGCGTCAATCATGGCACGGACGTTGGAAATTCCAGCTGTCGTGGGAACTGAAATTGCCACAAAAGAAGTGGCAGCTGGTGACATGGTGATTGTTGATGGCTTGACGGGCGATGTGATTGTCGACCCAGATGCCGACACATTGGCCAGTTACCAACAAAAGGCGGCTGATTATCAAGCACAACGTGCTGAATGGGCCTTGTTGAAAGATCAACAATCAGTTAGTGCCGATGGTAAGACATTTGTCGTGGGTGCCAACATTGGTTCACCAAAAGACATGCCTGCCGTTTTGGAAAATGGTGCTGAAGGCATTGGTTTGTATCGTACTGAATTCCTATACATGGAATCAGATCACTTGCCAACTGAAGAAGAACAGTTTGAAGCTTATAAGACTGTTGTCGAAAAGATGGCTGGTAAGCCAGTGACAGTACGTACCATGGATATTGGTGGCGACAAGCACTTGAGCTACTGGAAGTTACCAGAAGAAGAAAACCCATTCTTGGGTTATCGTGCGATCCGTATTTCTTTGGATCAAACAGAAATTTTCCGGACACAACTCCGTGCGTTGCTACGTGCCTCAGCTTTTGGTAATTTGTGGATTATGTTCCCAATGATTGCCACATTGCCTGAGTTCCGTGCCGCAAAGCAAATTTATACAGAAGAACGTGCCAAGCTTGAAGAAGCTGGTGTAGCAATGGGTGATGTCAAGTTAGGTATCATGATTGAAATTCCAGCTGCTGCCATGTTGGCTGATAAGTTTGCTAAGGAATTGGACTTCTTCTCAATTGGTACCAACGATTTGATTGGTTATACAATGGCTGCAGATCGTGGTAACGATAAGGTTGCTTATTTGTATCAACCTTATAACCCATCGATTTTGCGTTTGATCAACAATGTGATTACTGCCGCTCATAAAGAAGGTAAGTTTGTTGCAATGTGTGGTGAAATGGCTGGTGATCCAATCGCTGTCCCATTGTTGATGGGTATGGGCTTGGATGAATTCTCAATGAGTGCCCCATCTATTTTGCAAACACGTGCATTAATGAAGCAGTTGAATACTGCTGATATGAAGTTGTTGGCTGAAAAAGCTTTGGATGCCGAAACAAATGACGAAGTCATTGCATTAGTTGAATCAGCAATTGACTAGAACAAGTTTTAAGACCGCCGATTGGCGGTCTTTTTGTGTTAAAATATAACCTATGAAGATTTTAGCCTTTGATACAAGTAACCAACCACTCACGGTGAGTTTGGCGGAAGATAATAACGTACGACGCGTGTTCACAACGAATGAAGCGCGGAATCATTCGATTCAGTTATTGCCAGCCATTGAAACAACGCTGGCTGAACAACAATGGGCGCTCAGTGATATTGACCGCATTGTGGTTGCCCAAGGACCAGGGTCATTTACTGGGCTTAGAATTGGTGTGACTGTTGCTAAAATGTTAGCTAACACGTTGCAAGCCGAGCTTGTAGGTGTTTCTAGCTTAGCCGTGTTGGCTGCGCAAGTGACCAATCCTGGTTTAGTAGTACCACTGTTTAATGCGCGCAATAATAATGTTTTTGCGGGCGTTTATTTAAATGATAGTGCTGTATTAGCTGATGCACATCAACCAATCGATCATTTGGTAACTTGGCTGCAGACACGTGATGAGCCAATTACTTTTGTGGGAGAAACCACAGAATTTGTGCCCACGTTACAGGCGGCATTTGGTGACCGAGCGACGATTTTAACACCCGCTGACAGCTTACCTGACGGGCATGGCATTGTTACACTCGGTCTCAAAGCGCAACCTGTCGCTGATGTGGCGCACTTTAATCCTAATTATTTAAGGAAAACCCAGGCGGAGTTGAACTGGCTTGCTGCGCATCCTGGTGAGGATAATCCCGAAAATTATGTTTTTGAAGTTTAATCACCAACCTAAATTACCGATTGCCTTACCGCGATTTGTGACCAAGACGATGACAGTCAGTGGATATGACTTTGTGTTACGTCGCGCCACAATCGCTGATATTGACACATTGGTTAGAATTGAGGAAGCAGTTTATGCTGGTGTCGCGCCGTGGGTATTGCGTGACTTTCTTAGCGAATTGTCGCGGCCACATATTCGCCTCTACTTAGTGATTGAGCGTCACCAGCAAGTTATTGGCTTTGCTGGGGTTGCCTATCAAAGAGATCAGCGTGATATGCATATTACCAATATTGCGGTTGTTCCAATTTGGCAAAGTCATGGTTTAGGCACAACCATTTTGTCAGAGATTCATCAATTTGCGACTGCAGTCGGGGTTGCAACCATGAC
The DNA here is from genome assembly GCF_001998805.1 of Leuconostoc garlicum. Classification (NCBI taxonomy): domain Bacteria; kingdom Bacillati; phylum Bacillota; class Bacilli; order Lactobacillales; family Lactobacillaceae; genus Leuconostoc; species Leuconostoc garlicum. Next base: position 749,098 of record NZ_CP016329.1, read on the forward strand.
GTTAGAAGCACGCGCTTCTAATCATGGGGCGATTGCCTTATACCAACGATTAGGCTTTAAACAAACAGGTATCAAAAAAGGGTATTATTTCGGTGATCATGAAGATGCCGTGTCAATGGTGAAACAACTTGAAAATTCAACCAGCAACAATTGAAGACAGTGAAACCATCTATCGTATTGCCCAAGCGGCCTTTCAACCGTCTCCTTGGCCAAAAACAGTCTTTGAACATGAACTCACAAGTCCTCGCAGTCGTTATTTTGTAACGACTGGTGGTTTTATTGGGATTACCCAGATATTAGATGAAGTTGAAATTAGCAGTATCGCGGTCCAACCAGATTATCAACGGCAAGGTATTGCGCAAGCACTATTAACAACCGTGTTGGCTTTGCCGGATGTTGCCCGATTTTTATTGGAAGTCGACGAGTTAAATCATCAAGCGATTCGGCTGTATGACAAGATGGGCTTTTCACCTTATCATCGCCGTGAGAAATATTATAAAAATGGTCATGCCGCGATCATGATGGAAAGGAAAATGTAAGTGGTTACCAAGGTAACCACTTACACGCATAAATATGACAAAAATCATAGCATTTGAATCCAGCGCTGATGAAACCAGCGTTGCCATTGTGGAAGATGGCCATATTGTCCTAAGTAACGCCGTGGCGACACAAATCAATTCCCATCAACGTTTTGGTGGTATTGTGCCGGAAGTCGCCAGTCGACACCATATTGAATGGATTACACGCGTGTTAGATGATGCGTTGGCCACAGCTAACGTGTCACCAGCAGAGCTTGATGCGGTGGCGGTGACCTATGGGCCTGGCTTGGTAGGTTCTTTACTGGTTGGTTTAATGGGCGCAAAAACATTTGCGTTGGCCCATAACTTGCCAATAGTGCCGGTCAATCATTTGGCCGGTCACATTGCAGCGGCTAACTTTAATCAGCCAATTCGCTATCCAGCCTTAGCTTTGATGGTGTCTGGCGGCCATACCGAACTGGTCCTCATGCAAAACGAAAATGAGTTTGCCGTGTTAGGGGAAACGCGTGATGATGCGGCAGGAGAAAGTTTCGATAAAGTTGGCCGTTTGTTAAAGTTACCTTATCCAGCGGGTAAAACCATTGATGATATGGCGCACAAAGGGCAACCAACGATTAAGTTTCCCACTGCTATGGCGCATGAAGATAATTATGACTTTAGTTTCTCTGGCTTAAAAAGTGCGGTCATTAATTATGTCCATCACGCCGAGCAAAAGGGTGAAACAATTGATCAATATGACTTAGCAACGAGTTTTCAAAATGCGGTTGTGGATGCGCTGGTTAGCCGAACGAAACGCGCCTTACAAGACTATCCGGTTAAAAGTTTTATCTTGGCTGGTGGCGTTGCGGCTAATTCACAATTACGAGAAACATTAGAAGCATTGCTGGCATCATTTCCAGAAACAACGTATATTCCTGTGCCACGGCAATATACGGGTGATAATGCCGCGATGATTGGGGCAGCAGGCTACTGGAATTACAAACAAGGTATTTTTGCGGGCTTAGACTTAAATACTGATCCAGGCTTAGATTTTGAACTAATATAATCGTAATAAGATTGTGAATCTATCACGATCTTTTGTTGCGATCCTTATTTTTGTGGTACAATAGTTATGCAAAAGTTCACAAAGTAATCTAAGGTGCCGATTTCATCAGACCATCACGTTTGCGTTTGGTGAAACAAGCATGATAATAACGACATTAACACTGGAGAAAATTATGACACAACCTAAAATCCCGCGTGCGACCGCAAAGCGTTTGCCGATTTATTTCCGCTATTTAACATTTTTACACGATGCGGGGACTGACCGCATTTCTTCTGCTGAATTAAGTGATGCAATTAAGTTTGATGCGGCCACGATTCGTCGTGATTTTTCTTATTTTGGTGCCTTAGGCAAGCGTGGCTATGGCTACGATGTCAAGGCGTTGCTGGATTTCTTTGCCAATGTGTTGGATCAAGACAGTCTCATTAATGTGGCGTTAATTGGTGCTGGAAATTTGGGGCAAGCTTTGCTTAACTTTAACTTTCACCAGTCTTCTAACATGCGTATTTCAGCGGCTTTTGACGTGGATAAGTCACGTGCAGGCACGATTATGGCTGGTGTGCCGATTTATTCAATGACTGAATTAAAAGAGCAGATTACTGCGCAACGGATTAATATTGCCATCTTGACCGTACCACAAGGTGTCGCCCAAGAAATCACGAATGAACTCGTGGATGCTGGCATTAAAGGGATTTTGAACTTTACACCTTTGCGTGTGACGGTGCCAAGCGGCGTGCGTGTGCAAAATGTGGATTTGACCAATGAATTGCAAACATTGGTTTACTTTATTGAAAACTATGGTTCAATTACGACAGGATAATAATTAACATGCCGATTTTAGATTTAAATGATCAAGAAAAAGTACAGGCGTATCAACGTTTTGTTCGAGAAGATCCACGTGGGCAGGTGACCCAAGACCCGCTATGGGGTGAACTCAAAGCGAATTGGGGCCATGTTTATGTTTACCATGAAACGGCAGGGCAAATTGATGCGGTATTAACGGTGTTAACGGTTGAAGCTGTGCCGGGTAAGCTGCTGGGATATGCTGGTCGCGGACCGATTGGCGACATTCATAATGTGGCGTTGATTAAAAGTATGATCCAAGAAGCTTTGGCAGCCTTGCCGGATAATGTGTTCCTCATTCGTTTGGACCCTGAAGTGGCCTATAGCGATGCGTTGAATGCCGAATATCAAGCGGCTGGCTTTGTGACACGTAATCGTGAGATTCACCACATGCATGGCAATATTCAACCACGCAAAAATGTGGTGTTGTATTATGATGGTCGTGGTGAGGGTGCGACACCAATTACGACAGAAGAAGAACTGATGTTACACTTCAAGCGTGATTATCGTAACCAAATCCGTCGCGCGGCCAAAGATGGCGTTACCGTGACTGCTGGTGATTCTGAAGCAGATGTGCGCGCCTTTTTTGAAACTTATGTGATGATGGCTGCGGCACAAGGGATTACCCACCGACCAATTGATTATTTCTTGCGCATGCAACAATTATGGGCTGGTACCGGCTTATTTAAAGTGTTCTTAGCACACTTTGAAGGTCGCGTGATTGCCAGTGGCATTGGCTTTAGTTATGGTGATGAGATCTGGTATATGTATGCTGGTTCTGACCGGCAATATGCGAAGCACTATGGCCCATATGCTGTGCAATGGGAAATGTTAAAATGGGGTCTGGCACTTGGCAAAGTCGAATACGACTTTGGTGGTGTTGGGGAATTTGTGCCCGAAGATGGCCTCTATAAATTTAAGCACGGCTTTGCTTATCATGATCCACAAGCTGAATATATTGGTGAACTGGATTGGGTTGTGGATGAAACAGCCTACGAAACGTATCTTGAACAATTTAAATAACCCGCCGTTGGCGGCTTTTTTAGTTATTCAAGACTATGCTATAATTAAAACATTGTGGGCTAATTCATGGCGTGGTTGACAAGATATGTAGGTAGGGCTTGTGCACGACAAATTTGTTTTAGTAAACGACGGATATTTAAAAGGAGTGTGTTGTGAATGACCATCAAAATGATTGCTTCTGATATGGACGGCACTTTTTTGACAGAAAATGATGCGTATAATCGTCATCGTTTTGAACGTGTCTTGGATCAGCTTCAAGAAAAGGATGTCCGCTTTGTAGCGGCTTCGGGCCGGCAAGTTAAAAACTTGCAACAACTTTTTGCCCCAACGATTGCGAAAGGCTATGAAATCAATTTTGTGGGATCAAATGGGGCGATGGTAGCAACACCAGATGAGCAACTCTATTCTGTCCATTTGTCACCAGCACAATTACATCAAGTCATTGAATGGAATGCCAAAAATCCTGAATCAGCTGAAAATATTATTATTATGACGGGTGATAAGGCAACGTATGTCTCTAACCATGCCACAGGTCCGGTCGCTGATATGGTCTTTCAGTTTTATCCAAATGTGAAGCAAGTGGAAAAATTGATGGAAGTTGATGACCATATTTTAGAAGTGACATTTGTTTGGCCCAATGATGAAGTGCAACAACACGTTGCTGAATTGCGGCAAGTCTTTGGTGATGAACTTCATGCAACGGGGTCAGGATTTGGTTCTGTTGATGTGTTGGGCAAAGGGGTCGACAAAGCAACTGGGTTGCAAGTTTTGCAAGACTACTATGATATTTTAGATCGTGAAGTGATGACCTTTGGTGATAATGGGAACGATTTAGAAATGTTGCAAAAATATGAACATGGCTATGTGATGCCAAATGCCGAACCATTTATGTTGCAGGCCGTCGATAAGCGTGCTTTGAATACGAATGTTAACGATGGGGTGTTAGCCACGATCGAAGATTATTTTGGTTTAGCTAGCACGTCATAAATGATCGCAAACAAAAAAGAAGGTTTACGCCTTCTTTTTTGTTTGCGGTGAAGCAAATCGGTTCACACCAATAGCCACTAGAACCCCCACAAATGTATCTGCAATACGATCAATCACGTAGACAACCGTTGCACCGGCTGGAATATTTAAGGCAATCATCAATAAAGCAGCAAGTGCACCGATAACCCCACTATTAAAATTAAAACCATCTAAGAAAACAATGGTGATGATCACAAGCAGTGGGAGGATGATAATTGCGACCCAGTCAGCATGGTCGGTTTGCGTATAAATGAGAAAGTAGACCAAGGCGAGCAAGCCACCAACAGTGTTTGAAATTAAACGGATCTTAGCAAAGCTCAGCGTTTTATCCCAACTTTCACGTAAGGCAAAGACAGCCGCTAAAGCAGCGACAAAAGGGGGACGGTTAAAGCAATAATAAACGGCAATGATTAACATAACCGCCACGGCTGTTTTTAGCGTCCGTAAACCGATCCGGAATCGTCCAAATTGCATAACTGCCTCCACTAATATTCTTATCATTTTATCATAAAAAAATGGTAAAATCTATGTATCACAAAACGAAAGGATCTTGCAACACAGGTTTGTTGCGCGTTGCAAGACAACAACACATGTCAAATCCAGTTTTAGATTTATTAAATAATCATCGTTCAATTCGTGCTTATACGAATGAACCGGTCACCGATGACATTGTGACAACGATTTTATCTGCCGCCAATGCCGGACCAAACATGAATAATTACCAACCGGTCACCTTTATTGAAATTACGGACCAAGCATTGAAGGCGGAAATTACAGCACAAGTCGGGATGACTTATATTGAAAGTGCCGCCCGTTATTTTGTGGTGGCCGTCGACTTTAATAAAGACTTGATTGGTTTAACGCCGGAAGTCCGTGCGTTAGCTGAAGAACGGCTATCGACGTATGCCATGTTAGAAGGTGGTATTGTGTCGGCTGGTGTTGCTTTGGGACGCGCTCAAGTGGCTGCAGAAGCGCTTGGTTTGGGCAGTGTCACCATGGCTGGGGCACTGGGCGCCTTTGAATTATATGAACGACATTTACAATTACCAAAGTTCGTGAAAGCAGTCATGGGCTTTTCAATTGGTTACCCAGCACAAGAGCCTGGCATTAAGCCAAAGTTGCCAATGGCTGGGATGTGGATGAAAGATCATTACGATCAAGACCAAATGGTGGCAGCCGTTACGGCATATGATCAAACGATGACAACCTATTATGCCGATCGGGGTGTGGCTAGTTCTTGGGTGCAAAATAATACGAAACTTTTGACACGACCACGTGACTATACGGGTTTGAACAACTATCCAAAACAAAAAGGCTTTCGCCTATCATAATGTTACACGACAGTAAAAAGACTAAACACGTAGCAGTGTTTAGTCTTTTTATGTGGACAAGACAAATAGGAAGATACCGCCAAAAACAGCCAAAATATGATAAAATGAAAGCGCATACAATTTTATTATCATTGTATATAAAATCATCAAAAAGGAGATTAAAACGCTATTATGACAATCCTGATGTTAGCACCAGCTTTACAGGAAAAAATTTGGGGTGGGACAAAACTAGCGACGTTTGGCTACCAGTTGCCATCCAACCACGTGGGCGAGGCCTGGGTAATTTCCGCACATGACAATGGGGTCTCAAAGATTACGCAAGGTGAGTTTGCCGGGCAAGATTTAGCTCAGTTGTGGACAGAACGACCAGAATTATTTGGTGGGCATGATCCAGAACAGGCATTTCCGCTATTAGCCAAAATTTTAGATGCCCAGGAAAACCTATCGATTCAGGTACACCCGAATGATAAGCAATCATCCGAGAACTTTGGCAAGACGGAAAGTTGGTATATCTTAGATGCCACACCTGACGCCAAGTTATATTACGGGCATCACGCGCCGACTAAAGCAGCGTTAAAAACAATGGTTGACGAACGTGAATGGTCACAGCTACTGCGCACAATTCCGGTACAAAAAGGGGATTTCTTTTATGTGCCGGCTGGGACTTTTCATGCCTTGGGTGCTGGTGTATTAGCCTTAGAAATTCAACAAAGTTCTGATTCAACTTATCGTTTCTATGACTTTGATCGTGTGGATGCGACAACGCAGCAACCACGGCCATTACAAATTGATGCCGCACTCAGTGTGACCAAAGCACCTCACGTGGATCCGATTTTGAACCAGAGAACGCGGTTGCAAGATCAAACGATTTTAACGCGTTTATTGACATCGCCTAAGTTCACCATTGATAAGTTGTCCGTTCGTGGGGAAAGTCATTTCAACCAGCACCATGATTACGAATTGTTTAATGTGATTGCTGGTGACTTAACTTTGACGGCTGAAGGGACGACCTATCACCTTAAAAAAGGCGATAATTTTATCATGTTAAAGGATACTGGCAACTATATATTATCGGGCCAAGGTGAAGTGATTGTCAGCTTTGTCACGCCAACAAGTTATCGTGAACAAGAACTCTCATATCTCGATAATTAAAGATAGATCTGTTTTCAGAAAAGATGGTGTAAAAAAATTGAAAAAATGCAATGAAAGCGTTTACTTTTCAGGACAAAAGATGTATACTATTGACTGTAAACAATAACGGCAATAATATATTGTGAAAGCGTTTACATCGCGATTAAATTCCTATATAATCGTATAGTAAACATTTATTGAGAAGGAGATTATCGATGGTTAATCTTATTGTTGCTAGTCATGGTGACTTTGCAAAAGGCATTATCATGTCGGGTTCAATGATTTTCGGTGAACAAGAAAACGTTGAAGTCGTGACATTCCAGCCGACTGAAGGACCAGACGATTTAGATAAGCATTATCAAGATGCCTTGGCAAAGTTTGATAATGACGATGACACATTGTTCTTGGTTGATTTATGGGGTGGCTCACCGTTTAACCGTGCCAGCCTCATCCAACAACAAAATCCAGAACACGTTGCGATCGTATCTGGGTTGAACTTGCCAATGTTGATTGAAGCTTACGGCGGCCGTCTAGGCATGAATTCAGCAGCTGATTTGGCGAAGTACTTGGTACCAGTCTCAAAAGACGGTATTAAGTCAGTGCCAGAAGCAGAAGAAGCAAAGCCAGCAGCGCCAGAAAAGGCGGAAGCTAAAGCTGACGCGACTGATGGTTTGAAGCCAGGTCACATCAACATCAATTTGGCACGTTTGGATACACGTTTGTTGCACGGTCAAGTGGCAACAGCTTGGACGCCATATTCAAAGGCTAACCGTATCATCGTTGTATCTGACGCGGTTGCCCATGATGAATTGCGTAAGAACTTAATCAAGCAAGCAGCGCCAAACGGTGTGAAGGCTAACATCGTGCCGATCAGCAAGATGGAAGAAGTAGCCAAGGACGATCGTTTCGGTGGCGTTGATGCACTTTTGTTGTTTGAAACTGTGCAAGACGTGCTTCGTGCCGTTGAAGGCGGTGTGCCAATTAAGACACTTAATGTCGGTTCAATGGCGCATTCTGAAGGTAAAACGATGGTCAACAAGGTCTTATCAATGGACAAGGCAGACGTTGAAGCATTTGAAAAGTTGCGCGACTTGGGTGTTGAATTCGACGTCCGCAAGGTGCCAAGTGATAGCAAGGCCAACTTGTTTGATTTGATTAAAAAAGCTAACGTTCAATAAGACTTTTGAAACGTTGATTAGGAAAGGTGTTTAACATATGTCTATTATCTCAATGGTTTTAGTCGTAATCATTGCCTTCTTCGCAGGTATGGAAGGTATTTTGGATGAATTCCAAATTCACCAACCATTGGTTTCGGCAACATTAATTGGTTTGGTCACTGGTCATTTGACTGCAGGTATTATCCTTGGTGGTTCACTGCAAATGATTGCCCTTGGTTGGGCTAACATCGGTGCCGCTGTGGCACCGGACGTGGCCTTGGCTTCTGTCGCTTCAGCAATTATCATGATTAAGGGTAACAACTTCACGCCAACAGGTATCTCTGTGGCCGTTGCTTCAGCTATTCCTTTGGCTGTTGCTGGTTTGTTCTTGACAATGATCGTGCGTACCATTTCTGTTGGTTTGACGCACGGTGCCGATGCGGCTGCTAAAGATGGTAACTATCGGGCAATTGAACGTTACCACTTGATTGGTATCTTGTTGCAAGGTTTGCGTATTGCGATCCCAGCTGCTTTGTTGATTGCAATCCCCGCATCAGCCGTTCAAAACGCTTTGGCTGCAATGCCAGAATGGTTGACTGGTGGTATGGCTATCGGTGGTGGTATGGTTGTCGCCGTTGGTTATGCATTGGTTATCAACATGATGGCAACACGCGAAGTATGGCCATTCTTCGCAATTGGTTTTGCCTTGGCCGCTGTGAGCCAATTGACATTGATCGCCCTTGGTGCAATCGGTGTGGCATTGGCCTTCATCTACCTTAACCTATCAAAGATGGGTGGTAACGGTGGCGGTGGTTCAAATGGTAACGGCTCGGGTGACCCAGTCGGTGACATTTTGGATCAATACTAGGAAGGAGCAACATGATGGCTGAAAAAATTGAATTATCACGTAACGATCGTCTATCTGTTGCATGGCGATCACAGTTCTTACAAGGTTCATGGAACTACGAACGTATGCAAAACGTGGGTTGGGCTTATGCCTTGATCCCAGCAATTAAGAAGTTATATACCACAAAAGAAGATCGAGTAGCCGCTTTGAAGCGTCACTTGGAATTCTTTAACACACACCCTTATGTTGCATCACCAATCATTGGTGTGACATTGGCATTGGAAGAAGAACGTGCCAATGGGGCTGCAATTGATGACACAGCCATTCAAGGTGTGAAGATTGGTATGATGGGACCTTTGGCTGGTATCGGTGATCCGGTCTTCTGGTTCACATTGCGTCCAATCTTGGGTGCTTTGGGTGCCTCATTGGCCCTTTCTGGTAACATTCTTGGCCCAATCTTGTTCTTCGTTTTGTGGAACTTGATTCGTATGTCATTTATCTGGTATACCCAAGAATTCGGTTACAAGGCCGGTTCTGCAATTACACAAGATTTGTCAGGTGGTCTCTTGAAGGACATCACTAAGGGTGCGTCAATCCTGGGAATGTTTATCTTGGCCGTTCTGGTTGAGCGTTGGGTTTCAATCAAGTTTGTCGTTAACCTACCAGCTAAGAAGTTGGCTGAAGGGGCTTACATTGATTTCCCAAGTGGCGCTGTGACTGGTGGTAAGTTGCAACAAATCTTGAGTGATCAAGCTGCTGGTTTGTCATTGACAAAGATGGCACCAAACACATTGCAAGCAAACTTGGATAGTTTGGTTCCTGGTTTGATGGGATTGGCATTGACATTCTTCGCTATGTGGTTGTTGAAGAAGAACGTATCACCAATTGCAATGATTGTTGGTATCTTCGTCTTCGGAATCATCATGCATGCCTTGCACATCATGTAAGCATGAATTAAATTATTACGATAAAGGGCGCCCGTCATTTTCGACGAGCGCCTTTGTACATAAAAGAAAAGTTATTGAGTATGCCTATCATTTAATGATACGATTAAAGTATGATAGGTGAGGAGGGTAATCATAATGGTACAATCACTGAATACTAAAGTAGCGTTAACAGCTAAAGGGATTTCGTATTTAGGTATTGGTGCGCAATACGGTAAATTTCTAGTGGGTGATCGCGCATTTGAATTTTTTAATGATAATAACGTCGCTGATTATATTCAAATTCCTTGGGCGAATGTAACGGCGGTGTATACAAGTGTTGCCCGTCATCGGGTCAGTCGGCGTTTCCGAGTTGACACAGATCGTGGCAGTTTTTCCTTTTCATCACCGGAGTCTGGCAAAGTGTTAAAGGCAATTCGTGATCAGATTGGTCATGAAAAGGTCTTGAAACAACCAACTTTAATCTCACGTTTGAAAGCACTATTTAAAAAGAAGGATAAAAAGAAAGGCGTTTAATGAAAATATTACGGCAGTACCAGATTTTACGTTATTTAACGATTGTTGTCGCTTTGGAATTCGTTGCCATTAGCATTAACTTTTTTTACGCACCAGCCAAAGTTGCGGCTGGTGGGGCGACAGGGTTTGCTATTTTGCTGAATGAATTAGTTGGGATTGATCGTGCAGTGACCGTCTTAGTGGTTAATATTTTGATGATTATCCTGGCGGCAATTTTCTTAGATCGTGGCACAACGGTGCGTATTACCTTTGGCAGCCTGTTATTGCCGATATTATTGAAAATAACACCTAGCCATCAAGTTTTGACCGATAGAACGTTTGCTGTCTTGGTTGGTGGGGCAATCTTTGCGTTTGGTGTGGCGATGCTTTATCGTGTGGAAGCGTCTAGTGGTGGTACAGCTGTGCCACCGATGATTTTGAAGAAATATTTTCGCATTGCACCAGCGCTATCGCTGTTGGTTATCGATCTCTTTGTCTCATTAGGTAACCTGTTGACGGATGGTCTGGAAGCCTTTATTTTAGCGGTGTTTTCGCTCATCATTACGGCCGTTGTGATGAACTATATTGAGACAGGGCTTGACCGACGTAAAATGGTGTACATCACGAGTAATGATCACATTGAAGCCGTTAAAGCCTATTTGAAAGAAAATGATACGAGCTACACACTGATGAATGTTCGTGGTGGATACACGGATAGCGATCGGGACATGTTGATGGTGATTCTAGAAAATCAAGATTACAATCATTTAGTGCGCGGTGTGCATCAAGTTGACCCCACGGCTTTCATGATTGCTTACGACATTAGTGAAGCGCACGGTGGCACATTTATTTAGTGATAGCTGAGTCTACTTTGAACGACAAAATTAGTCTACAAAAGTAGGCTTTTTTTATTGACAAATGTCCGGACAGTGCTATAATAATAGTTGTAATTAGCACTCGTGTAAAAAGAGTGCTAAAACTAAAAACTGGAGGTATGTCTCATGTTGAAGCCATTGGGTGATCGCGTGATTATTGAAGTAACTGAAGCTGCGGAAGAAACTGTTGGTGGCATTCTCTTAGCAACAAATGCTAAGGAAAAGCCAGTCACAGGTAAGGTCGTTGCCGTAGGTTCAGGATACGTCCTAAACGATGGGACAGTCCGCGAATTAACTGTGAAGACAGGTGATGAAGTACTTTTTGATAAGTACGCGGGGCAAGAAGTATCATTTGAAGGAAATGACTACCTTGCACTACATGAAAAGGATATCGTTGCCATTGTGGCGTAATTTTTGTGCCGAGTGAATGTGGCGCAAACAACTATATATTTAAACTGTATATTTAAAATGAATTACTAGAGAGGGAATGTAATCATGGCAAAAGAAATTAAGTTTTCAGAAGATGCTCGTGCTAAGATGAAGGTCGGTGTCGACAAGTTAGCTGACACTGTTAAGACAACAATTGGACCAAAGGGTCGTAACGTTGTGTTGGAACAATCATATGGCACACCAACTATTACAAATGATGGTGTGACGATCGCTAAGGCAATCGAATTAGAAGATCACTTTGAAAACATGGGGGCTAAGTTAGTTGCCGAAGTGGCTTCAAAGACAAATGACATTGCCGGAGACGGTACAACAACAGCCACAGTTTTGACACAAGCTATCGTGAGTGAAGGACTTAAGAACGTGACTGCTGGTGCGAACCCTGTAGGTATCCGTACTGGTATCGAACGTGCGACAGCCGCAGCCGTTGCAAAGTTGCACGACATGTCACACCCTGTTAATACGAAGGCTGAAATCGCTCAAATCGCCTCAATCTCAGCTGCTAACGAAGAAGTTGGTGCTTTGATTGCGGAAGCGATGGAAAAGGTTGGTAACGACGGTGTTATCACAATTGAAGAATCAAAGGGTATCGAAACAACTTTGGATGTTGTTGAAGGGATGCAATTTGATCGTGGTTACATGTCACAATACATGGTCACAGACAGTGAAAAGATGGAAGCTAACTTGGACAACCCTTACATCTTGATCACAGACAAGAAGATTGCCAACATTCAAGAAATTTTGCCAGTATTACAACAAGTGGTTGAACAAGGTCGTGCGATGTTGATCATTGCTGACGACATTACTGGGGAAGCTTTGCCAACACTTGTTTTGAACAAGATGCGTGGTACGTTTAATGTTGTTGCCGTTAAGGCACCAGGCTTTGGTGACCGTCGTAAGGCACAACTTGAAGATATCGCTATTTTGACTGGTGGTACAGTAATTGCTGAAGACCTTGGTTTGAACTTGAAGGACGTGACAATTGATCAACTTGGTCAAGCAAGCAAGGTTAACGTCACAAAGGACAACACAACAATCGTTGAAGGTGCCGGTGATAAGGCTGCTGTAGCTGCTCGCGTTGAAACAATCAAGCAACAAATTGCTGAAACAACATCTGACTTTGACCGTGAAAAGTTGCAAGAACGTTTGGCAAAGTTGTCTGGTGGTGTTGCTGTGATTAACGTTGGTGCGGCAACTGAAACTGAATTGAAGGAACGTAAGTACCGTATCGAAGACGCCTTGAACGCAACACGCGCTGCCGTTCAAGAAGGCTTCGTTGCCGGTGGTGGTACAGCTCTTGTGAATGCTATTTCAGCTGTTGCTGAATTGTCAGAAGAAGGCGACATTCAAACTGGTGTGAACACTGTGATGAAGGCATTGGAAGCACCTGTTCGTCAAATCGCTGAAAACGCTGGTCTTGAAGGTTCAGTTATTGTTAACAAGTTGAAGGAACAACCAGAAGGCTTTGGTTTCAATGCTGCAACTGGTGAATGGGTTGACATGATTGCCGCTGGTATCGTGGACCCAACAAAGGTAACACGTTCAGCATTGCAAAATGCCGCCTCAGTCTCAGCTTTGTTGTTGACAACTGAAGCAGTGGTTGCTGAATTACCAAAAGATGATGCTATGCCTGCAATGCCACAAGGTGGTATGCCAGGTATGATGTAATCTGGTAAATTGAATTTAAAAACACGACTTAAGGTCGTGTTTTTTTGTGTTGTGAACGCATGAGCGGGCATGTCGTCGATTGCATTTTTCTGGTAGAATAGGTTACTAGAGGTTAATACAACAATGACACCAAAACAGTTTTTAGATTTAGTTGAAATTCGGGTGGTAATCCCCAGTGTTGCACCATTGCTGGTGGGGTTAGCTTATAGTCAATGGCAATATGCACGGTTAAGTTGGTTGAATGCAACGTTGCTCATCATCGCAACGATTAGCGTGCATTTAGCAGTTAATACATTTAATCGTTATGAAGATGCGAAACGGCAAAAGAACAACGCCTTTTTACGTGAAGAAGCGGCCGGCGAAGAAATTTCTAACCATCAAGTGCGAAATGTTGCGCTCGTGTTAGGTGTGATTGCAGCATTGGCTGGCGTCGCTGTAGCATTACGTACTGGTTATGTGACTTGGATTATTGGGATTGTCAGTTTTTTAATTGGTTATCTTTATTCAGCAGGGCCAAAGCCAATTACGAACACGCCATTTGGTGAACTTGTCTCTGGTTTGACGATGGGTTACTTTATCTTTGTCGCACAAGTGTACGTCAACACGCACATGACCCCTATGCCGAGTGTCTTACTCCAATGGTTTGTGGTCAGCTTCCCGTTGACAGTGTTTATTGCAGAAATTATGTTGGCCAATAATATTGCGGATCATGATGAAGATGAAGAAAACAATCGCCACACCTTGGTACACTATATTGGCGTATCAGCGGCCAAGCAACTCTATCTGGTTTTGGCAATTATTGCGTTTGCGGAAATGATCTTGGTGACGTTGGTCGGTTGGTTGCCAATTACAAGTTATGCGATGATTGTATTGTTGCCAATCGTCATCCGCCATGTTCGCGATTTTATTGCGCGTCCGATTAAACGGGAAACCTTTATTTTAGCCATTAAAAATCTAGTCATTGTCATGTTGGGGATGACTGTCGCCATTGTGGCAGGGATACTGTTATAAAAAAGACGACCGCAATTGCGGTCGTCTTTTAGTTAAAGCGTTGTAAATCTTCAATACTTGTGACAGTAAAGCCTTTCTTTTCAAGGCGTGTCACCAGTTTTTGTAATTGTTCGCTGTCAATTGCGAGGGGCAACGTGAACATGAGTGATGTAGGTGTTGCTTGTTGTGGTTGAATGCTTAAAACGGATTCGATGTTGGAATAGCGGGCGATAATGCTCGCTATTTTTTTCAAGTCACCTTGCGTATTATGTGAGGTAACCGAAATGGCAACACCACCAGTACGTACGGACCAACTCTGTGACAAAAGGTCCATCAGGGCATCATGGGTGAAGATGCCGGCAAAATGGTGCTGCTCATCGAGTACAGCGATAAAAGGCAAATCACGGATCGCAAAAAAGACCTCGTAAAATTGACTTGTGGTATAAATAAACTTGGTTGAATTGCGCATGATAGCCGTTACGGGCAAATTCATGTCGCCGTTTTTGGCAATGTGTTCGTAAACATGTTGTTTATAAACATTACCGCGAAAGAGTTTGCCAGATTCATCCAAAATTGGCATTGTGCGCGTATGCGCCTCCGCAGCTGAATTAAACAAATCATTCACTTGCGCAATTGTCGTATTTTCTGTAACTGTTGTCAATTCAGACTTTGGGGTGATGAGAGATTCGTGGAGCATATGCGTGTCCTAAAATTAAATTTTTTATCATGAAATAGCCATATACCATGATAACACAGAATTCTGTTATACTGATAGATAAGATTGAGAATTTTAGTAAGGATAGATAAAAAGCTGACATGAAATATATTATTGGACTCGGAAACATTGGCTCAAAATATGAACAAACACGCCATAACATTGGTTTTATGGCCGTTGATGCCTTTGCAGCGGCGCACCAAGTCGCCTTTTCACCAAGTAAACACTTTGCCTTAACGGCCAAAGTGACCGTGGCTGGTGAGCAAGTCATGTTGGTCAAACCAACAACTTATATGAACGATTCAGGCAAAGCGGTACGCGCTGTTTTAGACTATTTTGGTGGGGCAATTGATGATGATGTCCTTGTGCTGGTGGACGATATGGATTTGCCATTTGGTAAATTACGCTTTCGCGGAAAAGGGTCAGCCGGTGGCCATAATGGCTTGAAGTCCATTATGGCGCATACTGATTCCCAGACATTTCTACGTTTGAAGTTTGGACTTGGTCATCCAGAACGTGACAAGCAAGCAGTGATTAACTACGTGTTAGGAAAGTTTACACCAGCTGAGATGCCAGCGGTTGAACAAATGCTAGATCGCAGCGTCGCAGCGATGACTGACTGGATTAAAGGGGCTGACGTGGCACAATTGAGTAACCAGTATAACGGTTAACATGTGTCACCGATTAGTGATTTGTGGGCAAGGGGAGTATGGATTATATGTTAACGGATTTTCTAGCACAATCAGAAACAATTCAAAATATTACGACTCACGCCACTGAGGATTCGACGCAACTCCTGTTAGGGGTACATGGCAGCGCGCGTGCTGCCAGTATTGCGGCGCTTTATCAAGCCCAGCCACGCCAAATGTTAGTGGTGACTGATACACAGGTTCATGCTGATCAACTTTTGGCCGATTTATCCCAGCTGACAACAGCGGCCATGGGTTTTCCGGCGGAAGAATCGTTAGCCACGGAAATAGCCATTAGTTCACCTGAATTGCGTATGCAACGGGTGGCCACACTGTTGGCCTTGCGACGCCAAGAAAAAGTGATTGTCGTGACAAGTTTGGCGGGCGTTGAACGCCTGTTGCCAAAGCCAGAAACGTTGGATCAGGCCAACTTGAACTTAGCTGTCGGAGAGACGTATGCGCTGGACAATATCAAAGCGACTTTGATGATGATGGGGTATACGCCAACGAAGTTGGTGCAAACCCCTGGTGAATTTGCGCAACGCGGCTCCATTATTGATATTTATCCGTTCACTGGTGAGGAACCCGTGCGATTGGACTTTTTTGATGATGAATTAGATCAAATTAAAAGTTTTGATGTGAGTACGCAAAAGCGAACAGGCAATTTTGAAACGGCTACCATTGAACCGGTGACGGATTTTATTGTGTCAGAAACGGATTATACGGCTGCTGCTGCTAGTATTGAGGCTGCTTTTAATGACTACCGACGTGAGCTTGTTGGCGTGGAAAAAAAGCATGCCACGACTGGTTTTGCGGTAACGCAGCAGTTGTTAGAAACACGTGTGCGTGAAAATCGCTTGTTGCCGTATGCGACCCACTTTTTCGGTGGTGAAACGACGCTACTGGCTTATTTTCAACCAGATCACTTGTTGATATTAGATGAGTATACACGGATTAAAGAAACTGGTCTTACCCAACATAAACAAGCACAAGACTGGGTTGAACAGCAAATTTCAAGCTACCAATTACTACCACGGCAGACTTTTCGTGCTGATTTGACGGCGTTATTGCATCAAGACAAGCGGGCAACCTTGTATTTGGCGAATTTTAAACGTGGCCTAAGTCAAATGAAATGGACAAATCTCGTTGAAGTGACCACGCGACCGGCAAATCAATATTATGGTCAAATGCCAGCGTTAATGACGGATCTTGATCAGGCCCAAGGGGCGGGGACCACTACCATTTTGTTGCTTGATGATTCCAAACAACGGCAAAATTTGCAAACGTCGTTGACTGATTTAGAACAGCCTGTACTGGAGACCCGCACGGTTCAGCCTCATCATGTCCAAATGATGGCCGGGGACTTGTCAGCCGGTTTTGAATGGCCTCAGCTGCACCTTACGGTGTTAACGGCTCACGAACTGTTTGCTAAGTCACGCCGGACAACATCCCGTCCACGACAAATGGCGAATGCTGAACGGTTGAAGTCATATAATGAGTTAAATGTTGGTGATTATGTTGTCCACGTTAACCATGGTATTGGCCGTTATGAAGGCTTACAGACCATGACGGTTGATGGTGGCAAGCAAGATTACCTCACGATTGCTTATCAAAAAAATGCCAAGATTTTTATTCCCGTTACCCAATTAAATTTGATTCAAAAATATATTGGGGCTTCTGATGCCGCTAAGGCACCCAAGTTAAATAAGTTGGGTGGTACCGAGTGGGCGAAGACCAAGCGCCAAGTCGCAGCTAAAATAGAAGACATTGCGGATGACCTGCTCGAGTTATACGCCCAACGGGAAGCGGAGGCTGGATATGCTTTTCCACCAGATGATATGGCGCAACTGAAGTTTGATACGGCCTTTGGTTATCCGGAAACACCTGACCAGATGCGATCGATTGAAGAAATCAAAGCGGACATGCAAAAACCACGGCCAATGGACCGGCTGTTGGTTGGCGATGTTGGTTTTGGTAAAACGGAAGTGGCCTTGCGGGCGATTTTCAAAGCAGCGCATGCGGGGAAGCAAGTTGCCTTTCTGGCACCAACAACAATCTTAGTTCAACAACACTATGAGACAATGTTGGCGCGCTTTAGTGCATTTCCTGAATTGAAAATTGGTGTGTTAAGCCGCTTTCAAACGCCGGCACAAAATAAAGCGGTGATTGCTAAACTAAAGGCACATGAAATTGACATCGTGGTGGGCACGCATCGTTTGTTAAGCCAAGATGTGACGTTTGCTGATTTAGGCCTCTTAGTTATTGATGAAGAACAACGCTTTGGGGTGAAGCATAAGGAGCGGTTGAAGCAGTTGCGTCACAGTGTTGACGTCCTGACATTGACTGCAACGCCAATTCCAAGAACGTTAAATATGGCGATGGTTGGTGCGCGTGATTTATCAGTGATTGAAACGCCACCAGCTAATCGTTTCCCGATCCAAACCTATGTATTGGAAGCGGACTGGACCATTGTGCGTAATGCGATTGAAAAAGAGCTGGCACGTGATGGCCAGGTGTTTTATTTGCATAATCGGGTGGCTGACTTGGACCGTGTGGTCAGTCAAATTGAAGAATTAGTCCCATCCGCACGCGTGGCGGCGATTCACGGGCAAATGTCTGAAACGCAATTGGAAAGCATCCTATTTGATTTTTTGAATGGGAATTATGATGTTTTGGTGACCACTACCATTATTGAAACCGGTGTGGATATTCCGAATGCCAACACACTCATTGTTGAAAATGCGGATCACATGGGCTTATCGCAACTCTATCAGTTACGTGGTCGTGTCGGTCGTTCAACCCGTTTGGCCTATGCCTACTTCACTTATCCTTTTTCACGGACACCCAGTGAAGAAGCAGAAAAGCGCTTAGCAGCGATTCGTGATTTTACGGAATTAGGTTCCGGTTTCCGGATTGCCATGCGTGATTTGAGTATTCGTGGCGCTGGTGATTTATTAGGGAAACAACAACACGGCTTTATTGATTCGGTGGGTTATGACATGTATACCCAACTGCTTAAAGAAGCTGTAGCCAAGAAACAAGGCCACCATGACGCCACACCGGCACCACAAGAAACCGATGCGGAATTGATTTTGGGTGTCTCGGCCTATTTGCCAGAAGATTACGTGGCGGATAATGCGCAAAAAATTGAATTATATACCCGTATTCGACAAGCGCGTACAGATGACGACTTTGCAGATATTGAAGCGGATATGCTGGATCGTTTTGGCGATATGCCGGATGAGGTCGCGCGTTTGCTTTTGGTAGGGCAGATCAAACAGCTAGCTGATCAAGCCCAAGTGACCAATATTCGCCGACAACGCCAACAACTGGTGATGACCTTTAGCCCAGAAGCGACAGCCAATTTGGCAGGGGAAGCGGTATTTGCAACTTTGGTTGATGTGCCGTTAAAGGTTGCAGTCCGGTCGGAGTCAGGGCAATTACAAGTCATTATGACTGTTAATGACGTCGCCGAAAGTAGCATTTGGCTCCATATCCTGAAGGATTATTTACGTGTCGTCATTGCAAAACAACAAGAAAGTCAGGGATAACGACTGTTATCCAGAAAAGAGAACATTATGCGATTAGATAAATATTTAAAAGTGTCACGACTCATTAAGCGTCGGATGGTAGCCAAAGAAATTTCAGATCAAGGCCGTATTTCAATTAATGGTAAAGTGGCCAAATCATCATCTGATGTGTCAACTAATGACGAATTGGAAATCCGTTTTGGCAATAAAACGTTGACGGTTAAGGTCTTAAAAATCGTTGAAACAACCAAAAAAGATGAAGCCGCTGATATGTATGAAATTGTGAGTGAAACATTTGCGCAAGATTTCCGCACGGATAGCGACGATGCAAACGCTTAAAAGCACGCTTAATTTTTAAGTAAGTTTAAAGAATATTGAAAAAATCCTAAGAACGTGACAAACTAGCATTAGGTGAAATTCATGTCGACTTACAACAGAAGACAATTGAATAAGCAGCGTGTTCATCCAGAAATACAACAAATTATTCGGAATTCTGAACCAGCTAACATGCAGGCGAAGCGTCATTATCAAAAGGCGCACGCTAACCGTGAAAAAAGAATCCTGTTCTTTGGCGCCATTTTTGCGACAATTTTTGCGGTACAATTATTGATTAGTCAAGTTAAGCTACATGCTGCCAACGCAACGTTGACGACAACGCAATCACGGTTAATTGCGGTTAAAAAAGCGAACAGCGAGTTAAAAGCTGATCAGAAGCGTTTAAACGATCCAACTTATCTACAACAGATTTTGCGAGATAAGTATGGCTATACGAAATCAGGTGAGATTGTTTATAATCTACCGTCAGACCATAACTAACAAGCACCTTAAGGGTGCTTTTTCTATCATGATTGAAAAAATCCAACAACAATTACAAGCGCAAACTTGGGAACCGACCGTTATCGTTGCCGTGTCTGGTGGCGTTGATTCTGTCGTTTTGCTACACGCTTTGCGCCAGCACTTACCCACAGCCCAACTCGTTGTCGCGCATGTCAATTATCATTTGCGTGCTGAGAGTGACGGGGATGCGGCTTTTGTGGCCAAATTGGCACAACAATATCAGGCGCAATTTGAGCTATGTGAATGGGATGATATTCCAACAACGGGTGTTGAAGCGCAGGCGCGCGCATTGCGTTATCGATTTTTTGAGGCATTGGGTGCCAAATACCAAACGCAGACCATTGCTGTCGCACATCATGCCAACGATCAAGCCGAAACGGTCTTGTTAAAGTTAGTGCGTGGTGGTCAAGTGACGCAACTGGCGGGGATGGCCACTAGTCGGGCTAAAATCCGCCGGCCTTTTCTGGGGATAACAAAGCAAACGTTAATGAGTTATGCACAGGCGCATGGGTTAACGTGGCGTCATGATCAGACCAATGATGATCCCGATTATACCGCGCGCAATCGGTTACGCCATGTGGTCATGCCGGCCTTGCAACAGATTAATCCACAGGCTGTGACACATATTAATGCGATGGCGGTACAAATTCAGGCGCAATCTGATTTGATTACCCAAACGGCTGCCGATTATGTGCCGTTACTCACCTCGAATTGGCCGGCTGTTCCGTCACGTTGGCTCGTACCGACACTCACCGTTTTTTTGCAACAACAGGGCATTTACCGGATTAAACAAGCGCAGCTGGCACAAGTCGTCAAATTGTTGCATAACGACAAAAAACCAACGGGCACGGTGCGTTTGTCACAACAAACGCAAATTGTGAAATCTTACCAACAATTACAGTTAGAAAACATAATAGAAACGGCAAATCCGGTGCAAGTTTTGCCGCCAACTATGTTAAAATTAAATCAATGGCAAAAATTCACTGATGGCGCCCTTCGATGGACGAATCAGTCCCCAAATGAAACCGCATTCAGTGTTGCATTTACCTTAAAGCAACCCACGACACATTTGGACTTGCGCCCAGTGAGAACTAGTGATAAACTTGCTCTCATACATGGGCACAAAAGGTTGCGACGACTAGCGATTGACGAGAAATTATCACCTGCTGAACGGCAAGACATGCTAGTCTTGGCGACCCCTGAAAATGAGGTGATTGCGGTGAAGATTCGCCAACGTTGGCGCGTTAGCGAAGATTTTGCCATCAAACAAGATGCAATGCCAAATTGGCTAGCATGGCGAATTGAGGAAAAATAGTGGATAACGATATACAAGAAATTTTGTTTGACCAAGCAAGCATTCATGATGCTGCAGTACGTCTAGGCAAGCAAATTACACAAGATTATGCTGGCGAAAAGCCAGTGGTACTATCAGTTTTAAAGGGGGCATACCTTTGGACAGCTGATTTGTTGCGCGAAGTTGACTTATACGTTGATTTAGAATTTATTAACGTCTCAAGTTACCATGGCGGTGTTGCCAGCACAGATGAAATCACATTAGTGACGGATATTCGTTCTGATGTGGCCAACCGTGACGTCATTATTTTAGAAGACATCGTGGATACTGGCCAATCATTACTCTTTATGAAAGAGTTGCTGGCTGACCGTGGTGCGCGTTCAATCAAAGTTGCGACCTTGCTTGATAAAAAGGGCGGCCGCAAAGTTGAAATTGATGCGGATTATATTGGGTTTGGCGTCCGTAACGAATTCGTTGTTGGGTATGGATTGGATTACAAAGAAATGTACCGCAATTTGCCGTACGTTGGTATCTTGAAAAAAGAAGTCTATTCTGACTAACTTCTAGAAATTGGGGAAAATTAATGAAAAATAATCCAAAAGATGGTTTCTTAAAAAGTTCGATTTTCTACATTTTTATTTTCCTTGCAGTTGTTGGGATGATTTATGGCTTGTTCGGAAACGATAAGTCAACATCTAAGACATTAACGTCAAGTGAATTTATAAAGGCGCTGAACGATAAGGAACTTAAATCAATTACAGTGCAGCAAGGTAATGGTATTTACAACATTACTGGGGAATACCGTAAGCCGCAAGAAGTGACCGCTGACAAGGGCTTGAATATTTTGCAGCAGTCACAAAAGGTGACAAAGTTCACGTCAACTTTGTTGCCAAATGATGCGTCATTACAAACCGTTTCTCGTGCTGCAGCTGACACTAAGACAGAATTAGTTGCGAAACAACAAGAATCATCTGGTTTCTGGTTGAACTTACTCGTGTCATTCTTGCCAGTCTTGCTGATCATTGGTGTCTTCTACATGATGATGAGCCAAGCTGGTGGTAAGGGTGGCCAAGGTGGCATGATGAGCTTTGGTAAGTCAAAAGCTAAGCCATCTGATCCGAAGGATAACAAAGTACGCTTCTCTGACGTGGCTGGTGCTGAAGAAGAAAAGCAAGAATTAGTTGAAGTGGTTGAGTTCTTGAAGTCACCTAAGAAATTTGTGAGCTTAGGTGCTCGCATTCCAAAGGGTGTTTTGCTTGAAGGCCCTCCGGGAACAGGTAAGACATTGCTTGCCAAGGCGGTTGCTGGTGAAGCTAGTGTACCGTTCTTCTCAATGTCTGGTTCTGACTTCGTCGAAATGTTCGTCGGTGTTGGGGCTTCTCGTGTCCGTGATTTGTTTGAAAACGCCAAGAAGGCTGCACCAGCAATCATTTTCATTGATGAAATTGATGCGGTTGGTCGTCGTCGTGGTACCGGTATGGGTGGCGGAAACGATGAACGTGAACAAACATTGAACCAAATCTTGATTGAAATGGACGGATTTGAAGGGTCAGAAGGTGTGATCATTTTGGCTTCAACGAACCGTTCAGACGTGTTGGATCCAGCTTTGCTCCGTTCAGGCCGTTTTGACCGTAAGATTTTGGTTGGGGCACCTGACGTTAAGGGACGTGAAGCAATCTTGAATGTTCACGCTCGCAACAAGCCTTTGGCTAAGAACGTTGATTTGAAAGCGATTGCGCAACAGACACCAGGTTACGTTGGTGCCGATTTGGAAAACTTGTTAAACGAAGCTGCCTTGTTGGCCGCCCGTCGCAACAAGAAAGAAATTGATGCAGCGGATATTGATGAAGCTGAAGATCGTATTTTCCAAGGACCAGCAAAGACAAACCGTGGCATGTCTGAACAAGAACGTCGGACAACGGCTTACCACGAAGCCGGACACGCCTTGGTTGGTTTGGTACGTTCTGAAGCATCAGTTGTGCGTAAGGTAACCATTGTCCCACGTGGTCGTATTGGTGGTTATGCATTGATGACGCCAAAGAATGACCGCTACAACTTGCGTTACTCAGAAGCCAAGGAACAATTGGCTGGTTTGATGGGTGGCCGTGCTGCGGAAATGTTTATGTTTAATGAAGCCAGCTCAGGCGCATCAAATGATTTCCAACAAGCGACTAACTTGTCACGCCAAATGGTTACAGCCTTTGGGATGTCAACGAAGGTCGGCATGGTGCAACTAGAAGGTAATGCCAGTGTTGGTTATACTGAACAAGCTGGTAACCATGCTTATTCTGAAGAAACAGCACGTTTGATTGATGAAGAAGTTCGTCGTTTGGCGCAAGAAGCTTATGATGATGCAACCTCAGTGATTGCTGAACATAAGGATAAGCTGGTAGCGATTGCCGAAGCTTTGCTTGAAGTCGAAACGTTGGACGAACGTCAAATCAAGGACATCTATGAAACAGGGCACTTTACCCGTAAAGATGTGCAAGATGATGACGAAGTTGCGATAGCAAAGTCGTTTGAAGAAGCAAAGGCAGCTGCCGATGCAAAGGATTCAGAGGCTGAAGCACGCTATGAACATCATGAAGAACCAAAACCTGATGATGAATCAGAAGCGGAAACTTTAGATGATGCGCCAATAGATGACAAGCGCGATTAAAATAAGTAAAATAGAGGTTGACGGTTACGTCAACTTTTTTATTTGAAATCAGTTTTTAACTAGGGTGTGACGACGTTCACAGTAAATATAGAGGGTATAACATGTCAGATCAATTCATTAAAACAGTGACCAAGAATAAGTTTTTCCGTGCTTATGCTTTAAACGGCACAAATATGGTGCGTGAAGCGGCCGAAATCCATGATACAAGTCGCTTAGCATCCGTTGTATTAGGCCGTAGCTTGTTGGCCACAACGTTGACGGCACAATCAATGTTGAAGGGGGAAGAACGATTAGCCATTCAAATTAATGGTCGCGGGCCAATCGGTAATGTGGTGGTCGAAGCTGACGCAAAGGGGAGTGTGCGGGGGTATGTGACGAATCCACAACTTGAACCTATCTTTGATGATGCGGGACAACTCGATGTGGCCAAAGCAGTTGGCACAAATGGTTTCTTGCAAATCACTAAGTTTGCGCCTTACGCTAATCCTTACATTGGCCAAAGTCAGCTGGTTTCCGGTGAAATTGGGGATGACTTCACGTACTATTTGGCACAATCAGAACAAATTCCTTCCGTTGTCGGCGTTTCGGTTTACATGAATCAAGACGACACGGTCGGGGCTGCTGGTGGCTTCCTTGTACAAGCTTTGCCGGATGCAACTGATGAGGCGATTAATGAATTAGAAGCGGCGCTCAAGGTCATGAAGCCGTTGACTGAAATGTTGGTTGAAGGCTACACGCCGCTTGAAATGTTAGAAGAAATTTTTGGCAAAGGCGAAGTTGACGTTTTGCAAGTCGCTGGGGTTGGTCTGGCAGCAGAACCAACGAAGGCAGCCTATCGTGAGATGTTGACAACGTTGCCAGCTGAAGAAGTCCAAGCCATGATTGATGAAGATGGCGGCGCGGAAATTGTGGGGAAGTTCTCAGGTAAGCGTTACTTCTTCACAGCTGATGAATTGCGTGAGATTGTCGCTGAAATCAACCAGAATAATCGTGACTAACCTTTGAGGTTGTCTCTAATTTTTGGTATAGTTAATGTTAGTGAAAACTTTGACAACTGGTGAGTATCGCCAGAATATAATGGAGGAAACGTGCTCAATTTGAGCACTCTAAACATATGGCAGAAGAAAAAGCCCTCAACGATCAAATGTTGGCCCGTCGCCAGAAGTTGGCAACGCTTGTTGACGATTTACATTTGGATCCATTTGGTAAGCGATTTGAGCGCACAGCAAAGGCGCAAGAATTGCATGACTTGTATGATAACAGTACATTAGAAGAATTAGAAGCTGAACCACATGAAGTTGTGATTGCTGGTCGGATGATTGCTAAGCGTGGCGCTGGTAAGATCATCTTTGCTGACTTGCGTGATGTTTCTGGTAAGATTCAAATTTATGCTAAGCGTGACGATTTGGGTGATAACTACCCAATCATTAAGCGGGCAGATCTTGGTGATTTCCTTGGTGTTAAGGGGATTATGATGAAGACTGAAGCCGGTGAATTAACGGTTTTGGTGACTGAATTGACACATTTGACGAAGGCTTTGCGTCCAATGCCAGATAAGTTCCATGGTATTGCCGATGTGGAAACACGTTACCGCAAGCGCTATTTGGATTTGATTGCCAATGAAGACTCATTCAAGAAGTTCCAATTGCGTTCAAAGATTATTTCAGCTATTCGCGCTTACATGGATTCACAAGACTTCATGGAAGTGGAAACACCAATTTTGCAAACTGAAGCTGGTGGTGCTGCGGCACGACCATTTATCACGCACCACAACGCGCTTAATATTGATATGTACATGCGTATTGCCACAGAATTGTACTTGAAGCGTTTGGTTGTTGGTGGTTATGAACGTGTGTATGAAATTGGCCGTATCTTCCGTAACGAAGGCATGGACCCTAAGCACAACCCTGAGTTTACAACCATGGAAACTTATGCGGCGTACATGGACTTTACCGATGTGATGGATGAAACGGAAGGTATTTTCAAGGCAGCGGCCGCTGTTGTTTCCGATGACTTGAAGGTTACTTACCAAGGGACAGAAATTGATCTTGGCTCAAAGTTTGCCCGTAAGCACATGGTTGACTTAATTAAGGAACAAACAGGGGTTGATTTCTGGCAAGACATGTCTGTTGAAGACGCTCAAAAGTTGGCTGATGAACATCACGTGAAGTACGAAAAGTATTGGGGTGTTGGTCACATTATCAATGCATTCTTTGAAGAATTCGTTGAAGACACGTTGGTACAACCAACATTTGTCTATGGTCACCCAGTTGAAGTGTCACCATTGGCTAAGCGTAATGCAGAAGACCCACGCTTTACGGACCGTTTTGAATTATTCATTATGGGTAGCGAATATGGTAACGCCTTTACAGAATTGAACGATCCAATCGACCAACGTGCCCGTTTTGAAGCCCAAGTGGCCGAACGCGAAAATGGTAACGATGAAGCCGAAAACATTGATGAAGACTTCATCGAAGCTTTGGAATACGGTATGCCACCAACAGGTGGTTTGGGTATCGGAATTGATCGTTTGGTGATGTTGCTAACAGACTCTGACACGATTCGTGATGTTTTGTTGTTCCCAACAATGCGTTAAAATATTTTCAATTTAAATGATAAAAAGGCTTGACATAACGATGGATTATTAGATATAATAATTAAGTTGTGTTAAGCAATTATTCCGACTTAGCTCAGTTGGTAGAGCACCTGACTGTTAATCAGGTTGTCGCCGGTTCGAGCCCGGCAGTCGGAGTTTTATGAGAAGCAAACCTTAAATGGTTTGCTTTTTTTGTGTCATTTTTTAGCGCATTTTTTCGTCAAAAAGTGTTGACAAAATATGGCAAAGCTGGCATAATTAAATAGTTGTGTTAAGCAATTATTCCGACTTAGCTCAGTTGGTAGAGCACCTGACTGTTAATCAGGTTGTCGCCGGTTCGAGCCCGGCAGTCGGAGTATCCGATAACTTAAAGTTATCGACTTGCCGATGTAGCTCAGTTGGTAGAGCACGGGTATCGTAAACCTGGGGTCGGAGGTTCGAATCCTCTCGTCGGCATCCCGTCAAAGCATGATCACTGTTATCCAAGTGATCATGCTTTTTTGTCGCAAAAAAACCAGTTGTCTATCAACTGGTTAGACGGTTTTAGGTTTAAAGCGAACGGTTAAGGTTAACACACTGGAAATGGCTAAAATAACGGCCACAAAGGCATACGGTAAACTACCGTCGATATCAAGTAAGGCACCACCTAGAATGGGACCGACAATGTTACCGATACTCGTCAGGGACATATTAAGGCCGTTAATTAAGCCTTGTTGTGCTTCGTTGACGTGAGAGAGCAGCG
Organism: Leuconostoc garlicum; assembly: GCF_001998805.1. NCBI lineage: Bacteria > Bacillati > Bacillota > Bacilli > Lactobacillales > Lactobacillaceae > Leuconostoc > Leuconostoc garlicum. Next base: position 776,518 of record NZ_CP016329.1, read on the forward strand.
TGGTAATGGCAGGCCGTAAGACGTCAAAGCCGACAAAGACAATTAGGGTAGCGATAAAGACTTCCCATTTGCTTTGGGCAAATAAAATCCAAATAATGGCGACAAAGCCGGCAATGAAGCTTAACCGAATTACTCGTAATTCACCGAGGTGGCGGACTAACGCATCAAAGAAGACCACTTGGAAGATCAGTGACATGACACCATTGACGATTAAGAACCAAGCGATTTCCGCTAAATCAAAACCACGGACATCATGGAAATAAAGTGAGAACATATTATCAAAGGCTGCCAGACCAAAGGAAGCCACCAAAATCATCAGAAGCAACATCACTAAGGCCACTGACCAAAAGTTAGACGCTGGCGCTGCGAGCTCAGCCTCGGGCTTTGTTGGATCTTGGTGTAAGCGTAGTTGTGATTCAGCTGGCATGAAGCAGATGAAGACAATAAAGGCAATCAATCCCATAACAGCAGATCCATAAAAGGGGAAGGTGAGGTTAATATTGGCTAACACACCACCAATGCCGGGCCCCAAAATAATCCCGCCACTAAAAGAAGCGGATAACCAACCAATCACGCGAGCGCGATTTTTCAGGGTAGTCATATCAGCGGCTAACGCGGTAATGGATGGCATCGATAAGGCGGCGGCTAAACCACCAAGCACACGGGCAAAATTTAGATACCAGAGTGATTGGCCGATACCGATGGCAAAAACAGCTTCAGAGATGGCAAAAAGCAACAGGCCAGCCGCAATGATGGGGATGCGGGCAAACTTGTCGGATAATCGTCCAATAATGGGCGAGGCGATAAATTGCACAGCGGCAAATAAGGCCGCCATAATTCCCATATCCATTGCCGTGAGGCCCATTTCTGTTTTAATATAAGGTTCAACTGGGATGACCAAGCCGATCCCTAACATAATCAATAATTGCGAACCCACGAGTAAATAAAGTGCACGTTTTTGAATACTTGTCATAAACCATCCTTTCTTGTGTTGTACTAGCATCTGTATAAAAAAGTGGACGCCATGAGATAGACGTCCAAACTTTGCTAACGATGCGGTGTTGACGCAGACCAAGCCTGTCATCAACCTATTGTCTTTACCTTATCAATTGGTGGGGCGGTTGTCAAACTATGGCAGTGGTCATGAGCCGTTGGGTTGTTTAAAAACGTTTAAATATTTAAAAATGTTATGGGTTTGTCATTCTTAAACTGGTATGATTGAAAGATGTAATGCTATTTTTAGAGTGAAACAGGGGAATAAACATGGCGACGGATCAAAAACTTAATCGCACCATGACGTTAGTACCGGCAATCTCGACTGTGATGGGCACAGTGATTGGGGCCGGCGTATTTTACAAAGCCTCAAGTGTGGCGTCAGCTACAGGTTCAACTAGCATGTCGTTATTTGTTTGGTTGCTTGGTGGCTTGATTAGTTTAGCGGCTGGTTTAACTGGCGCTGAATTGGCAGCGGCTTTACCACAGACCGGTGGAATGCTTGTTTATATCGAGCGCGCATACGGTAAGTTGGCGAGTTATTTGCTCGGTTGGGCGCAAATCATTATTTATTTCCCAGCGAGTATTGCGGCTAAAGGGGTCATCTTTGGGACACAAGTCGCCAATCTATTGCATTTGGGCGCGGGCGCGATTATTCCTTCAGGCGTTGCCGCACTGGTCTCAGTTGCGCTAATTAACATGCTTGGTTCAAAGGTGGCCGGCCAGTTCCAAGCGGTGACTTTGTTCTGTAAGCTGATTCCATTGGCCTTGATTATTATCTTTGGGTTGTTGCAGCCAGGGGGCGTCGATGTGTCGTTGTTCCCCGTGACACCAGGACATGAAGTTGGTGGTTGGGCTGCTGCTTTGGGTGGTGGTTTGTTGGCCACGATGTATGCCTATGATGGTTGGATTCACGTCGGTAACATTGCCGGTGAAATGAAGCATCCTTCACGCGACTTGCCACGCGCAATTGCAGGTGGTTTGTTTGGTATCATGATTATCTATTTGCTGGTGAACTATGCCTTCTTGCATGCCTTGCCATTCCAAGACATTCAAGGTAATGAAAACACGGCGATGGATGCTGCCCAAGTCATTTTTGGTGGCTTTGGTGGGAAGTTAATTACCATCGGTATTTTGATTTCAATTTATGGCACGTTGAACGGCTTTACGATGACGGGTATGCGTTTGCCATATGCGATGGCCTTGGAAAACAGTCTGCCATTTTCAAATCAATTACTCAAATTGAACCGCTTTAAGATTCCGTATGTGGCGGGAATCTTTGAATTGATTGTGTCAATTGGCTTAATGTTTGTCGGTGGCTTTGACATGTTAACGGATATGTTAATCTTTGTCATCTGGATTTTCTACACGTTAGTCCTAGTGGCGGTCATTAAGCTCCGTCGCGATGAGCCGGACTTGCCACGACCATACCGTGTGCCACTTTACCCTGTTATTCCAATTATTGCTATTTTGGGTGGGGTATTCATTATTGTCATGACGTTGTTGACGCAGTTCCAATTGGCCATGAGCGGTGTGTTAGCCACATTGGTTGGGCTACCACTCTATTTCTACCGGAAACGGCATCAAAAATGAGATTAAGCAAAGCACCTGAGTTGTCAGGTGCTTTTTTGTTACACCCGACAACTCGGAACAAGCGTCAGGTTTGCTATAATGAAAGCAGTAGCCCATCGATTGAGATGTGCATTTGATAGAGGTAGATCATCATGACAAAAGTTAAATTTCATATTGCATCGCAAACCGAACTCGTTCTTGACCAAGACGCCCATGCTGGGGATGTGATTGATCTCACGGATGAACAAAATATCGATACAAGTATTGTCAACGGGAAAATTGCTGACATTTTAGAAGATAAATTAACGCAAGCACGGACAGAATGGCTTAAACAACAAGAAAAGCAAGCTGCCGTTGAGCTGGAAAATCACTTGCAAGCACAAAAACAGACCATGCAAGCTGAGTTGAACGAGAAGGCGCAACAAATTGTCGCGTTAGAGACCAAGTTAGATAATTTAATGCAGCAGAACGCCGCAGAATTGCAGTCTCAGCTCGTGCAAAAGGAGTTGGCTGTCCAAGACACCCTAGCTAAAAAAGACGCAGAAATCGCGCAATTAACGGCTAAAATCGACGCGGCCAAACAACAAGGGCAAGCCGAATTGGAAACCGCATTGGTTAAAAAGGATGCAGCCGTGCAAGCCGAATTGGCAACGAAGGATAAGAAGCTGGCGGAATTGACGTCGCAGTTGGAATTGACAGAACAAAAACAACAGTTAGAACTAACGAACGTGCAGAACCAATTTGAAGCGCAGTTAAAAGTCGCCCAAGAACAAATTGAATTCTATAAGGATTTTAAGGCACGGCAATCGACCAAGGAAATTGGCGAAAGTTTGGAACAATACGCGATGACTGAATTTAGCAAGATTCGGTCTTATGCCTTTCCTAATGCCTATTTTGAAAAGGATAATACGTTATCGGAAACCAACTCTAAGGGTGACTTTATTTTCCGTGATTATCAAGATGGGTTGGAATTTATCAGCATCATGTTTGATATGAAAAACGAAGCCGATACGACGGCAACCAAGCATAAGAATGCTGACTTTTTCAAGGAGCTAGATAAAGATCGCCGCGAAAAGAAGACCGAGTATGCCGTATTGGTATCAATGCTGGAAGCGGATAGTGACCTGTATAATACCGGTATTGTACAAGTACCAAACTATGAGAAAATGTATGTCATTCGCCCGCAATTCTTTATTCAGTTCATCGGGGTGTTACGTAATGCTGCTCTGAACACGGTTGCGTACAAGCAGGAACTTGCACAAGTCCGTGAACAAAACATTGATATCACGCATTTTGAAAGTGATCTGATGAACTTCAAAAATGCTTTCGGTAAGAATTATCAAAGTGCCTCAAATAACTTTAAAAAGGCGATTGAAGAAATTGACAAGTCAATTGCGCGGATGGAAGCTGTTAAAAAAGCCCTCACGACATCAGAAAACCAACTCCGCTTGGCGAACAACAAGCTAGAAGACGTCAGCGTTAAGAAATTAACGAAAAACAACCCAACGATGAAAGCGAAGTTTGACGCGCTTTTGGGGGAGTAGGCTAAAAGTTAACCATCAGTAAATTTGGTAAAATAGCAAAACAAAAAGCAACAAATCGTTGCTTTTTGTTTTGGCCTGTTTTGAGATAATTAGGCTATGAAATTGTATGAGTTAATTAAGCAAAAAAGAGAAAATAAAGGCTACACACAAGATGATGTCGCACGTTTTTTGAATGTCACACGACAAGCTGTTCAAAATTGGGAGAAAAATAAACGTGCGATTCCAAATGACCTACTAGCAGATTATTTTGGGTTTCTTGGTTTTAATGCGCATGAAATATTATCCGTATTTGGCTTTATTGATAGCGGTAATTTAATGATCAAGACGATTGATTACTCGAAAGACGCTATTAAAAATTTTGCAATGACTGCTCAAAATACGACCTTAACCAACTATCCAACAGTTTATTTAGGGATCGGAAAACGAACAAATGAACATACCAAGCGGACTAAACAGCTAGTTTATGTAGGCGAGGCGATTGCGATTGTGCGTCGAACAATTGAACACTTGGGTGCACAGGAAGATAAGCTTAATGAGATTAAGGCTGTTTCCGACGAGCACAACGAATCATTACACATTATTGGGCATTCAAAATTCAATAAATCAGCGACATTAGAAATTGAACAAATGTTCATGGACTACTTGTTAGGTGATGACAAGTTTGAAAAAATTTATAATGGTCGTAACAATGGTTTATCTAATGATTTTTATCAACGAGAAGCCTATCGGTCTGGCATTTTTCCTGAAATATGGGAGCGGCTACGTCAGGAAAATATTGTATCAAGTTTAGAATCTGTCAAAAATTCAGCCCTTTTTGCTAATAGTCCCTTTAAATCATTAAGTCCAGAACAAGAAAAGGCAAAAAATCGCATTGGTTTAACAATAGCAGAGACCTTAGTCAATGGTTGGGATAACAAGATTATTAAGATACAGGGGCTTGCGGGTTCTGGAAAGACTGTGCTGATGTCGCAACTTTTTTATGAAATTTGGCAAAACCCGTATCCGGTATTAAATCTGGATAAAAAAACCAAACATGATGCTACGGTTGTGCTACTAGTGCGTCATGAACAACAACGGCGCACCTATGAACAAATTGCGCGTAAATTAAATATGGGTAAAGATGTTGTGATGGATGTACCGACATTTATTAATAGAGGCGAACCGGTTGATGTTCTTTTGGTAGATGAGGCACATCTCTTATGGAGTGGTAATTACGGGCGTGTTAACAAAGCCAAATGGCAACCAGATTTACAGGCCCTACATGAATTAGCGCGTACAATGGTATTGGTTTATGATCCAAAACAGGTAACATCGGTGAGAAACAATATTAGTGATAATGATACACTATGGCAGTTGGTTAATGGGCCAGAAACGACAACCCTTTACTTGAAAAATCAGTGGCGGATACAAGCCAACCAAGAAACGCAACAATGGATTGAAAATTTAGCCCATTTTGAAAAAAATTCGTTGATTCTGCCACCAACTGATGAGACATATCAAATTAAATTTTTTGATAGTGCGAAAAATTTTAAAACTGCTATTGAAAAACAAAACGCAGCAGTTGGATTAAGCAGACTTGTAGCGACATACGATTGGCAATATTCGCAACAGTCAAGACCAAAAGATGGACAATATTGGACAGTAAATTTTGGTGGTGAAGTTGTTCCCTGGAATCTTGAATTACCGCAAGTTAAAGTAGCGCAAAATAAGCAGATACCGTGGCAAGAAATTGCCGAAAGTATCGGCGAAGTTGGTAGTGATTTTACAGTTCAAGGGATTGATTTGAATTATGTTGGTGTGATTTTAGGCCCGTCAGTTATTTGGAACGAAGCAACAAACGCGTTAGATATTGACGCTGATTATTCGTTTGATCATTCTAAAATGCGAAAACAAAACGGGACGTATAATACTGCCGAAAATAAAGCATTTCTAAAAAATGTTGTCAATGTTTTGCTGACACGCGGTGTACATGGCCTTTATATTTATGCTGTAAATGATGACTTGAGAAGAAAATTGGTTACGCTAAATCAGGCAACGATAGACTAAATCAGTAAAAAGACGGTATGAAATATCGGTGCTATGATGCAATTTTAGAGGAGTAATGCGAAATATTATAATAATGCGCCACCGCTTGTTAAAACGATTACAAATGTTATAATATAACCAATATTGACACGCAAAAACGATTAGCTTTTATCGTTGCTATTGACGGGGAGTTGTGATGACGCAGTTAGTATGGCCACTAATATTATTTGCTTTCGCAACAATTTTGGGCAAACGACTTAAGCATACGAAACCGATGCGGGTGATTTATCCCTATCGCGGGTGGCTGATTGTTGGCATTGGGATTATGTTATTTGGTTATACATTGTTGATGATGAGGCATCCTTTTGCACTACCGGTTTTGATATTCCCGATGTCATTTATCATTTTAGGCTTACTGACGTTAAGTAAAGATAGAAAATATGAAAAAACGCCAAACCTGAAAAATTAGGTTTGGCGTTTTTATGACGTTTAAAACAACATAAAAAGCCGCAACCGAAGTTGCGACTTGATATAGCTCGTGAGAGAATCGAACTCTCGATTCCGCCGTGAAAGGGCAGCGTCTTAGCCACTTGACCAACGAGCCATGGTCAGTGATGTCTGAATTACTATCAAACAACATATAATATCATAACAAGTTTCACGGCAGGCGTCAAGCGTTTTTTGCGATTTTTTTGAATTAATGACAAATTTTTTGAATAGCCTGTTGTTGCGTCTCGGGGAGGAGTGGCAGGAGTTCGCTTAATTGTGCTTTGAACTGCTGACGGCCACGAAAAGCGGCGAAACCGTTGGCATGTTGTATCGCTTGATAACGGGTGAGGTAGTCATTTGCTTGTGACTCGGCAACCTGTTGGATTTGGGCTAGTAATTTAGGATCTTGCTTGGCTTGGGCCATCAGCACGAGATCAGTTGGGGTGACATCGGGCAGCGTCAGGACTTGCGCAATTTCAAGTTGGGTCAAGGCTTGCTGGCGAAGCGCTGCGTCTAAGGTTAGTGTTGTCATGTATTGCTCCTGTTTAACGTCAAAAGGACTAATTAAACAAATAAAAAACGTGCTCGATATACGAACACGTTTAAAAGTGACGTATATCCAATTACAGTGGAGCACCTTGCCAAAAGGTAGGTTGCTGCTAGGTCAAAGTGTGTAATCACTCACTAGCTCTCGATATAACACGTGATTTAATTGTTGCAAGTAGTGTATCACAAGCAAAAAGATATTGTCAACAAAGGGAATAGTATGACGTTTCTTTGTTTGCATTTAGTCCGTTTCTGTTACGTGCGTTGTTAGCAAGCTAGCCACCACAACATAACTAACGCTGAAGTTAAATCTGGTAAAATAGTAAGGTAAGTAAATGAAAGGCAACTGACAACGCATGCCCAATTACCTGATACTCACGGAAAAGCCATCCGCTGCCGCCAACTTTGTGAAAGCACTTGGTGGCCAAACTGGCACATTTAACCAATTTAACTATAAAATTACCAATTTACGGGGTCATGTGATGACCTTAAAAGACCCTGAAGAAATGGTCGCTGATGCGCTGAAGCCACGCTACAAGTCCTGGCTCATTAAGCATTTACCTTGGGATCTGGCTGACTTTTCATGGGAACACACCTACATTCGGCAACGCAATTTCCGCACGGGGAAAATCGAGTCGACGAAACAATTGGTCGATGATTTAAAAAAAGAAACTAAAAACGGCTATGATGCCATTGTCATCGCCACCGACACGGACCCGTCGGGTGAAGGCGAGTTGTTGGCTTGGGAAGCGTTGGACGCCATCAAGTGGCGCGGTCAAGTCCTGCGGGCGAACTTTATGGATGAGTCCGTCAAAGGCATTCAAGCCGCGATGACGCAGCTTCGCGACGTGTCCGATAAGCAACAAGATGGCGACTATATTAAAGGGGAAAGTCGCAACCGTTGGGATTTTGCCTCGATGCAACTCACTCGTATCGCGACCACCGCGGCTAAAAAACAAGGTTTTAAGGTGGTCGCACGTGAGGGGCGACTAAAGTCAGTCATTGTCTGGCAAATCTATGCGCAACTAGAAGCGATTAAAAATTATGTTAAAAAGCCGTATTTTGAGGTGAAGTTCAAAGATCCCGCCGGCCACGTGTTTGGTCGAGTCACCCCAGAAGGGGATGTGATCCCTTGGCGCTTTCCAACAAAAGCGGCTGCGCAACAAGATTTGGCCCAATATCATGAGAGTGCGGTCGTCAATGAAAACCACCAGACACGAACGCAAGCCCCAGGAAAATTGTTAGATTTGGCTGGCTTAGCCGCCATTTTGGCACCGCGTGGCTTTTCTGCCCAAGAGGTGCTGGGCACGTATCAAAAGATGTATGAAGCCCAAGTGGTGTCTTATCCACGAACGGAAGACAAGACGGTCACACCAGAGCAATTTAATGAATTGTTGCCAAAAATTGATCAAATTGCCCAGGTGGTCCAAGTCGATACAGGGTTACTCACCCATCGGCAACCACGGCCAACCCATGTGAAAGCCAAAGGCGCCCACGGGGCCAACCGACCAGGGGAAAACGTCCCGACAACGTTAGCCAGTTTGGCCAAATTTGGGCCTAGTGCCTCAGCCATTTATGAAGTGATTGCCAAGAACTATTTGGCCATGTTAGCCGAAGATTATGTCTATGATCATGTAACTGCCAATCTGGCGGACTACCCAGACTTTAAAACGGCGTATAACGTGCCGATTGCGTTAAATTTCAAAGCAGTCTATGATGCCCAACGTGCTACAAAAGTTGAAGAGGATGCCGAAGAAGACGTGGCGAGTGGCCAGTTAGGGCCACTGGCGCAACCTTATTTGCACGAAGGTGCGAACAAGAAGCCGCAAGCGCCAACGACGAAATGGATCATGGCTTTTTTGGAGAAGCATAACGTGGGGACAGGGGCGACCCGCGTCTCAACTTTATCTGACATGAGCAAAGGCACCAAAGCTATGATTAAAGAAACACGTGGGAAATTGACCCTCACCGAAACAGGCAACGTGTCTGCGGTGATGGTGAAAGATACTTGGATTGCGTCACCGAAAATCACCAAACGGTTATTTGAAATGATGGATCAAGTGGGCCAATTTGAGATGACCATGCCAAAGTTACTCGAATCCGTGACCCAAGTGGTGACCCATGATATGCCAATCATGTTAGCCAATGCGGAACAATTAACGGCGCAACTTGGGCAGCCTAAACCAACACCAAAGCGCAAAGTCAGCGAGAAAATGACTGCCACGTTCAAAGGTGAAGAAATCACGTTTGCCAAAGAATGGAGTGGGCATGTCTTTACAGATGATGAACTGACCAAGCTGTTGAGCGGGGCAGAAATTAGCTTTGAAGCCAAGTCAAAGCGCGGTAAGTTGTACACAGCCACCGGTAAATTGGCAAAACAAACCTATAAAGGCAGCACATTTTACGGCTTTAAATTAAAGCCAAATCCCAAAAAAGCCTGATCTCATGATGATCAGGCTTTTTTTAGTCTTGGAATTCACCATCGGCGATGGCTGCTAATAAATCACGTGACGGAATGAAGAAGAGTTGGCCAGACAGAATGTCAGAAAACTGTAGCAAATAGTCCGACTTGTCGAGCATATTTTGTAACATGCCTTTTGTCACAGTCCAATGACGGGCATAGCCCATAAAATAAGTGCCGGTATTGTCCGAAGCAGGGTCAGAGTAAGGGACATTCATCCGAATAATCTTTTGTTCAACCCCATCAGGTTCAAACTTTGAGGCAACGTTATGTGCGTTTGGATATTTTTCGTCGTCCTCTAATTCAATATCAGAAAACTTTTCCCGACCGACCGCTTTTTCTTGTTCTTCAGTGGTTAGGTGGTGCCAAAAGTCCATATTATGCCGCCACTTTTGTGCAAAGGCGTAGGAACCATTGATAAATTGCGGATCTTCATCACCAATAATGGCATATTCGGCTGCATCTTCGACCGCAGGGGCTTCAGTGCCGTCGATAAAGCCAATAATAGCACGACCTTCAAAGTAACGGAATCCCTTGGTTTCATCGACGACAGTGGTAAAGTCCTTTAAGAAACGCATAAATTGGGTCTGTGCTTCATAAACAACCGCTTCGTTGCTGGCGCGAATGTGGAAGAATAAATCACCTTCACTCGCTGGCATACTATAATTTGGGCCAGTTAAAGTCTGATAAGTTTCCAATTCGGCTGGGATTGGTGCATTTGGGAAAAGATAAACCCACGCTTCACGGCTAAAGCCAAAGGCGACTTTTAAACCAGAAGCAGCTGATAAATGCGAATCACGAATTCGCAATGAGCGAATAATGGCTTGCGAGCGATCCGCAAATGCGGCAATCGCTGCTTGGGCCTGTTTTTGATCGGCACGCGTGAGCTTTAAAACAGTGAATTGTACGTGTTCACCAGCATCTTTCCAGACATCTTGGGCTTTGGTTGGGGTAATAGGCATGTGTGCGTCCTCCATTAATGACTTTATGTTCACAGTCAGCATACACCTTTTCAACGTCTTAATCAAGAATCATTCTAATTTACTTGATTAAATTTGGTAAAAAGTTTAGTATGAGAACAACACAAGCGACAGTTGAAAAATGAGGTAGGATATATGTTTAAAAACATCCGACAATTAACACCTTTTGCCATCATATTACTGGCAATTGCCTTTACTATGTCAATTAGTCAATCAACGATGACGACGGCATATCCCGTTTTAATGCGTAATTTTCAAGTTGATGCGGGGACGGTTCAGTGGTTAACGACGGGATTTATGGTAGCAATGACCCTCGTCATGCCGGTGAGTCCGTGGTTGTTGAATAATGTCACGTTGCGGACGTTGTTAAATGGGATTGTCGCTGTTTTTTTGGCGGGGACAGCGGTGGCCATGTTGGCTACACGGTTTGAAGGCATTATTATTGGACGCTTGCTAGAAGGGTTAGCTGTCGGTGCGTTGTTTCCAACTTTTCAAAGTGTCATTTTGGAAAATACTGCAACGGCTCAGCGTGGCGTGACCATGGGGGTTGTCGGCTTAGTCATGGGATCAGCTTTGGCCGTGGGGCCAATTATTTCCGGTGTCGTCCTCCAATGGGTTTCTTGGCGTGCGTTATTTGTGCTCTTTTTTGTCATTTTATTAGGCTTGATTGCGTTTGGACAACCCTTGATTCAAAATACCCATGTTATGCAACCGTCACGCTTCGACTGGCTGTCAGCGCTGAGTTTAATTGGTTTTGGTGGGGTTTTGTATGCGATTTCAAGTATTGAAACGCTGGGCATGAATTGGCTATGGTGGGCTATTTTGCTGGGAAGTCTTTGCCTGCTGACATTGTTTGTTGTTCGGCAACGTCAATTAGCACAACCCTTTTTAGACTTATCAGTACTCCGTTATCGCGGATATATCCCAGGCTTATTGCTAACGGGTATTTCATATTCTGGCTTGATTATCGCCACGGTGATCATGCCCTTATTCTATCAACGCGTTTTCAACATCACACCGATGTGGTCGGGGTTGTTGATGGTGCCCGCTGCGGTATTTTTAAGTCAGTTGAATCCACGTACTGGTCGGTTACTGAACCAAATTGGTTTGAAAAAGTTGGTGTACATTGGCATGGCCATGATGATGGTCGGCTATGCTGGCTTAGCGTTATTTGGAACACAATCGTGGGTTGTCGGCTTATTGGCAGCCTTATTGCTGGAAGGTGGGAATGCCTTTGTTATGATGCCGGCGGTGACGGCGGCTAACAATGTTCTCCCTGAGTCATTGGTGAGTCATGGCACTGCGCTAATTACGACCATGCGTCAAGTCATTGGTGCAGCTAGCGTGGTTGTGGCGACATTGTTGATTAGTCATTTCAACACCACGGTGACGATTGGGCAAGCCTTATCGCGCACATCCGCCTGGTTTATCTTGGTACCAGTGGCTGGTGTGTTATTGGCAACACAATTAAAACGTCATGAAGGTGACTAAAAAAAGCAAATCAATTGATCTGCTTTTTGATTAAAATTCGAATTGCCAGTGGGTTTGTTGCCAGGCTGCTTCCCAGAAGCGCCATTCCATTTCTAAACTGAACAGGAACGTTTGGGCAACGTGTTCAAGCTGTGTTGGTGTGAGTGACGCCACCGCTCGATCTAACGCTTCAAAACGCCAAGCGTTGTAATCCGGTGTATCTGGTGCCATCTGCGGTGCATATAATTCGATCCACTCTTTAAGTGGGTTGTCGGCGTTATTGGCACCTTGGTCAACGAGTTGCTCACCAATGACCGCATAACTCCACGCGCAAGGGAGAAGGGCTGCCAGGGCATCAGCGTAAGTACCATGGTAAGCCGAAGCATACATATGATCCGTATAACGCTTTGTTTCTGGTTCGCGTCGCCAATTTTCAATGGTATGGCCGGTAATTTCCAGCATCACTTGATGTGCGCGCGATTCATTTTGAACAAATTGGGCAGTGGTCAACAGCTGATTAATATCGTCAACATTATCGGTTTTGGTAATCGTCAAGGCGGTCACTTGCAAATAATCTTTCAGATAATGCTCGTCTTGTTCCACATAATAATTCAATACGTCATTTGGTACGGTACCAGCTGCGATGGCTTGAACGAATGGGTGTACCATAATGGCATTCATCATGGGTTGGGCGCGTCCTAAGAGCGCTTGTGAAAAGGTCATAACAATCTCCTTAATACCAACGGGGTAACAATAGTAGTTGGAAAATGATCAGAATGCATAAAGCAATGAGCCAATCGCGTCGGTTAATCGTGACGGTTTCCAGATGGGTACGTTGCGCCCCTTCAGTGAAACCGTGACTGACCATCCCCTCAGCCAAACTCTGTGACCAACGAATGGCAGACAAAATGGCTTTAAAATACAGTTGAGGATCCCAAACGTGCAATGTCATGCCACGCATTTGAGCGGCCACGCGAATTGTGTTAATTTGTTGCTTCACCGCAGGCATAAAATTCAATACACCAACCAAGGCATAAACAAAGGTGGGGCTTAAGTGCGCACGTTGCTCAAGGGTGGCTAAGAAAAGATCGCGTTCATCATTGAGCTTTAGCGTGAACAAACCACCCAGCCAGAGATAAGCGTACACACGGGATAGCATTACCCAAGCCATGTGGACATGATCACTGGTACCAAAGTACATCAGAGAGAACCAAGAGCCAAGACCTGGCAGGGCAGGTAGTAAGCACAGCCATAACCATTGTCGCCAACGTAAATGCAAAATCAGGTATAACAAGGCACTCACACCGATGACGATGAGATTAACTGTCACACTTTTAATGAAGGTTAATTCCAAAGCAATGACCATAATCACGCCAAATTTTATCAGTGGGTTCATGATGCGTCACCTCGAAAAGTTAGTTGCTGGTCTTCAAACACTAAGTGGTAGTCAAACCAATCCGTTACTGCGTGTAATTGATGGCTAATCATCACCACGGTTTGGTTTTGCTTGGTGGTCATGTCAGCGATGACAGCTAACAGTTGTGCCTGTGACGCACTGTCCAAGCCAGCCAAGGGTTCATCAAATAACAAAACCGGCGTGCCAGTCATGAGCATGAGCAATACTTGCAGTTTTTTTTGTTGCCCACCAGATAATTGGTAAACGATGTGCTCACGCACATGACTCAAATTAAGCTGTACCAAGATGTCATTGAGCAAATCGGCTGTCCAAATTTCTGGGAAACGGCTCATTTGCTGTGCTTGTGCCAATTCTTCTGCCATTGTCATTGCGACAAATTGCTGCTCGGCATTTTGGAAAACAAGGGCGACATCGCGAACGTGTTGTGCAATGCGGCGTTTAGCGAGTGATTGGTTTTGGTACAATATATCACCACCGTAAGGGTAAAGCTTCACCAAAGCCGAAAATAACGTTGACTTACCAACACCATTTGGCCCAGTAATCAGTGTGCGTTTGGCCTTGGGAATCGCGAGTGATGTTTCAGAAAGTAAGAGGCGATCACCATTGGTGAGGGTGACTTGATCTAACACCAAGTCGCCAATCACAGCGTCTGGTTGGGTGGTGTGAACGGTGGGTTGGATGGGCAATTGGGACAAAATCGTTGTTTTTTCGTCAGCTGATGCGGTGTGCAATCCCCCATCAGCCATCACGAAAACATCATCGATAACGTCAGCGTAACCGCTCCAATCATGATCCGCAATTAAAATTGTTTTGCCAGCTTGTTGATAGGCTTTGATCAACTGAATCAATTGCAGTCGCGACGTGGGATCCACGTTAGCAAATGGCTCATCAAGGAGTAAGAAATGGCTGTCTGCTGCGAGGACTGCGGCCAATGCCACCTTTTGTTTTTCACCACCGGACAAGGTCATCAAGTCATGCCACATGAAGTCACGCATGCCCACGCGGGTCAGGGCATCTTCGATGCGTGGCGTGATGTCTTCAGGTGCAACCTGGAGATTTTCTAGGCTAAAACGCAGTTCTTCAAACGGTGTCTTCATGACAAATTGGCGGGTGGGATTTTGGAAGAGATAACCAATATGTGCTACCCGCTGAAAAGGCACAATATCATGTACAGCATAGCCGTCCAAAATCAATGTGCCCGTCAATTCACCGCCACTAAAGGTTGGATAAAGACCGGCCAGGAGTTTAAGCAGGGTTGATTTACCACTACCACTTGGGCCGACAAGTAAATTCAAGCTACCAGGTTGTAACGTTAACGACACGTCCTTAAGAACCGGTACATCAGCGTAGGCAAAATTAACTTGTTGGACAACGAGATTAGTCACGACGTAAGACACCAGCTTTTTCAATCAGTTTTTGGATGGCAACGACTAAGACACCACCAAAGAAGAGGAGTGACACAAAACGTGTCAAGAACAAGGCTACAAGTAGGCCAATATGGTATGAGGCATAACCGTCACGGAAGAGTGACCAAATGAAAGTCACAATGGTGCCGGTAACGGCAGAAGCGAAAATACCGCGCCAATGCCAATCTTTATAACCGAGAAGCGCAAAACCAGCTTCACTACCAACACCTTGAACAAGGCCTGAAAGTAGTGTGGACACGCCCCATTGGCCACCAATTAACATTTCAACGGTAGCCGCAAATAATTCACCCAATACACCCGCACCGGCCTGACGGATTAACACACTCGCCAAAGGTGCTGCCATCATCCAGCCACCAATCAACAGATCATTGGCAAAGGGGGCCAACCCTAACGGTGTCAAAGCAGCCGCAAGGATATTATAGACGGGACCAAGTATCCAGAAAATAAAGCCGATGAAGACTGCGACAAAAGCCAGCAGTAACACATCGCGTAACGCCCAGTGTGGCCGTTTAGAATTTGAAATCGTTTGCATAATGAATATGCCTCCATAAAATTTTTGTAGTTTTGTATCTTATGTCTGGCATGGTGCAGTTTTGATGTGTCGGATAACGGCCAAATTTTGGCCAACAAAAAAACGCCTGGCTTTTTATGAACCATGCGTTTACTTAAAGACACACTAAAGCGCAATGCTCCCTTCGCTGGTACTAACCAGATCAGGTTCAATGGGTGTTTCTCAGCCAAATGGCACCCCAGATTGTTAAATATTCAACTACACGTTAAATTTAACATAAGTCAATCGTTTATGCAAACACTTTCATGAGCGTGCGGATGCCGTCATGTCATATCTTGTTTGAGAAATACTGGTATAATATGAGCAACGAGGTGAATCATGACAGAATATGAATTTGAAGTTGGGGTCATTGGCGCCGGACCAGCTGGTCTTGCAGCGGCGTATGCTGCGCGCGCTTTAGGCAAAAATGTCGTCATTTTAGAAGATTATTTATGGGGTGGGACGTGCCCTAATTACGGCTGCGATCCAAAGAAAATCTTGCTGGCGGCTGTTGAAGGGATTCATCGGCAATCAGCCCTGCAAAATCTTGGCTTGCGAGGCTTGTCAACGATTGATTGGTCAGCTTTGATGGCGCACAAACAGCGTTATGTTGATGCTGTTGAACCCCGTAAAATACGCGGACTTGATACGGCAGACATTACCCGTTTTTATGGTCGGGTAGCTTTTGTGAATGCCGATACGGTCACAGTTGGTGACACAGGTGACCGTATTAAAGCGCTTGATTGGGTTATTGCTACTGGACAGCGCCCAAAAACATTAACGTTTCCTGGGGCAGAATTGACGCAAGATTCAGAAGCCTTTTTGAACTTGCCAATGATGCCAGATGACGTCACGTTTATTGGCGCTGGGTATATTGGAATGGAGTTTGCCAACATTACGCAGGCTGCTGGCGCCCACACACGGATTGTGACCGCCGGACCGACAGCACTGCGGGCGTTTGATCAAACGTTAGTCCGTCAATTGATCACGGACATGCAAGAAACGGGCATTTCCTGGTACTTTAATGCAACGGTCCAACAAATTGAGAAAATGCCAACTGAACGTCTACTAGTGACATTGACCGATGGGACACAATTTGAGACAGGTCGTGTTTTTGTAACGGCTGGTCGGGTGGCCAATGCAGATCAATTACAACTTGAAAATGCCGGTGTGGTCTGGGATACGACGGAAATTCCGGTTGATGATCATTTGCGTACGTCAAACCCACATATCTATGCCATTGGGGATGTCGGCGGTTCACCAGTCCCTAAGTTAGTACCAACTGGGAACCATGAAGGCCGGTACGTAGCGCAAGCCATTGCTGGGTTAACCACTGCACCCATTACTTATCCAGCCATCCCAGTTGTAGTATTTGGTACCCAACATATTGCTCAAGTTGGCTTATCCGTTGAAGCAGGGCTGGCAAATGGGTATCGGGTAACTGATATTGATATGAGTCAAGTCATGCCATTTTATCGTTACAATGATACAGCGCGGGTACGAACAGTGCTCGATGATGCTGGCCATATCGTTGGGGCGAGCGTGATTGCTGCTGAAGCCGAAGAAGTGATTAATTATTTTGTCACAGCCATTAATGAACGGCGGACGTTGGCTGAAACCCAAGCTAACTTATATGCGTATCCGTCATTAGGATCAGAATTTGCAACGTTTTATTAAAAGCCATCGTCTAAGACGATGGCTTTTTTCGCTCATTTTGATCGCATTTTGACGTAAAAAAGGGCACAAAAAAAGCAGTCCGAAGACTGCTGCTAACATTGCCCCTGTTGGATTCGAACCAACGCATAGTGGCACCAGAAGCCACCGCCTTACCGCTTGGCCAAGGGGCAATTACTCTATATATTTTACAGACTTCACACAGATTTTGCAAGCCTCAAAACGGGCTTTGTCAAATCATGATTTATTGTTTATACTAGGGACATAATAAAGGGAGAACAATCATGGCATACGCAACTTATGAAAATACTGTCGAAAAACTCAAAAAGCACCGCATCACGATTCGCGGGATTGCGTTGATTGGGTATGAAAACCAACACCGCTATCAACCTGACTTGACGTTAGAACAAGTCGAAGAAGCGGTGGTTAGTATTTTGCATAAGCGTGTCGTGCAACATCAAATTTGGGTGGCTTTGGAATTGGATCGCTTGGCCGAAGCGCATTTGCTGGAATCACCTTTGCAAGATTTAGTTGAAGGGGACGATTCACTTTTTGGCGTGGATGAAACGTTGGGGACAGCCATTGCGATGTCTTATGACACCATTGGTGTGACCAATTATGGTTACATTGACAAAACAAAAGTTGGGTTAGTAGGCGAATTGGATCGCTTGGGGAAAACAACGCCAGCCGTCACCACTTTTGCAGATGATATTGCTGGCGCTTTAGCAGCTGCTGCGGCCTCAAAAATTGCGCATAACTATGCGAGAAATATTGTGACGAACTAGGCACACACCATTTAACGCTACGGCGTTTTATTTTGATTTGCAAAATCGGTCTATACCAATTATAATGAGGGTAGTTAGAAAAAGGAGGCAGTGTCTAAGCAGATAAATTATTCAATGTGTGTATTTGAATAATGATGATACTGTGACACGTATAATCATGGTAAAATTATTGAAAAATATTGATCTTTACACAGGATACAAGCACATGCCAGATGCGTATATCCGTTTTTCTGATACGATTTTAGATGTCGGTTATATGGCAGATTTTGTCCCTGATGCTGAAGATACAGTCATTGAGGAGGCCAGTGGCCGATTAGTGGTACCCGGTTTTATCGATGTGCATAAGCACGGTGGCTATGGTTTCGATACGATGGACGGGGATCCCGAGAAGCTTAATGAAATGGTCAACTTGATGGTGACCGAAGGGATTACGTCACTCTTTCCCACAACCATGACGCAATCCCCAGAAAATATTGAGCGCGCTTTGGTGACGATTGATCAAGTGACGAAGACGAACCCCGTGATTCAGGGGATTCATTTGGAAGGTCCATTCATTAACAAGGTCTTCATGGGCGCTCAGCCAGAAGAATACATTGTTGATCCGGATACTGAATTGCTCAAAAAGTGGTATGCTTTATCTGGTGAACGGATTCGCTTAGTGACGTATGCGCCCGAAAACGGTGGCATACCTGATTTTGAAGCCTTTATGTTGGCACATAATATTCGCCCATCAGTCGGGCACTCCAATGCAACACGTGAACAATTGACCCATTCACGCGCGACTCACGTGACGCACCTGTACAATGCGCAACGACCACTCCACCATCGGGAACCAGGCGTGACGGGCCATGCGATGCTTGAATCATCAATCACGGCGGAATTAATCGCTGATGGTTTCCACATCGCCCCTGATATGCTAGAATTGGCCTTTCGTTTGAAGGGGCCTGAACAGTTAGAACTCATTACGGATTCCATGCGGGCTGAAGGCCTTGGTGACGGTGTTTCTGAACTTGGTGGTCAAAAAGTAATCGTGAAAGATAAGCAAGCCCGTCTTGAAAATGGCCATCTCGCGGGTTCGGTGTTAGCTTATGATGATGCATTCCGTAACATCCAAGAAATGACATCTGCTGATATCCAAGCTGCTGTTCAAATGAGTTCAGTAAATCAAGCCCGTGAATTTGGGTTGACCCAAAAGGGCGAACTTGCGATTGGCAAGGATGCTGATTTTAATTTATTTAATAAGGAAGATATGCAATTATTGGCGACGTATTCATTGGGTCGTCGATTTGCACGGAAGAATTAATGACAAAACCTGCGACACCACGTTACATCCAAATTCATAATCAAATTAAAGCCCGCATCGAGGCAGGGGAATGGCAGTCACATAAGCGACTACCAGCCGAACGTGAATTGGCGGCAGCTTTTAATGTGTCACGAATGACACTACGGCAAGCTGTACAAACACTCGTTGACGAAGGTTTATTGGAACGTAAAGTTGGGTCTGGGACGTATGTCGCAGAGCAAAAAGTTTCAGAACGTGCCTTAGGCATGACCAGTTTTACGGAATTGATGGCGGCAACAGGACGCGTGGCGCGTACGAAAACGGTGAGTTATAAAGTCACATCACCATCAGCCTCTGAAATGACCCATTTACAACTGACACAAAACGATGAAGTCATTGTGATGGAGCGGTTGCGTATGGGGGATGACGAACCCATTTTGCTTGAACGGACAACGGTGCCAGCCAAGCTCGTGACGAATTTTTCTAAGCATGACCTGACCGAATCATTATATGTGACGTTAGGCAAGGCTGGCGTGCAACCAGGTCACGCAGAACAAACGATTTCAGCCAGTTTGGCCAATGAACGCCTGGCAGAATTGTTACAAATTAAGCGTGGGGATGCGATGCTGACGGTTCGTCAAGTCTCTTTTGACCAAAATGATCGACCGTTTGAATATGTCCGTTCCTATTATGTGGGCGAACGTTTTGAATTTACATTGACGCGATAACGTCAAAAGACTAGCTGATGCTAGTCTTTTTTAGTGGGTAGAAAAATCAGGATGAGTGCAGCACTCATAAAAGGTAACGGATTTATTGCAAAAATAATAAAAATGCTAATACGCGAGGTATTAGCATTTTTTATAAGCGACTATATTGGATAAGCGTGCTTATTTATGGCTTAACTTTTTAGCGAGGTAATCCCCCACCACTTGGACAATCAAGACAAGAATCAAAACAAGAATTGTGGCAAACCAGGTCGTATCTGTGGCAAAACGGTTATAACCATAAGAAATGGCCATGTTACCCAAACCACCAGCACCAATGGCACCCGCCATGGCCGTCAAACCAATTAAACTAATGAGTGTGACAGTTGAGACACGAATGATTTCTGAACGGCCTTCACGCAAGTAAACGCCGAAGATGATATCCCAAAATGAGGCGCCTACAGATTGTGCGGCTTCAACAATACCGCCGTCGACTTCTGATAAAGCGACTTGCACTTGGCGCGCATAGAAAGGAAAGACACCAAGTGACAACGGTACCAACGCTGCGGTTGTCCCGATTTGTGTGCCAACCAAGAGCTTCGTAAACGGCGCAATGGCGGCCAGCAAGATAATAAACGGTACGGCACGGAAGATTGAGACGATTTTATCTAGCAGCCAAAAGAGCGTGCGATTTGGGGTGATCCCGTTAGGTGCTGTAATCACCAAGCCAACCCCAAAAATCAGGCCAAGCAAACCGCCAAATAGCGCAGACCAGAAGGTCATAAAGAGTGTTTCGTTAATAGCCGTTAGCCAACCAGTATCACCAGTCCAGCCTTGATAAACCACATTTGGAAATGTCTGTGCGAACCATGTCTGCATGATTATTGCCCTCCTTTAAGGATTTCGACTTCAACGTGATGATCAGCTAAGGTTGAAATCGATGCTTTAATTTGTTCAGAGGTTCCTGATAGAATCACCAGTAGTGAGCCAACCGGTGTATCTTGTAAGACTTCGATGTTACCGTACAAAATATTGGCCGTCACATTGAAATCACGGAAAAGCCCAGCGATAAGTGGTTCATCGGTTGTCTCGCCGACATAGGACAAGCGGACAAAGATTTCGTTGGGTTGTAAGTTTTGTACCATGGGTTGAGCTGTAACTGTCTCAATCGCCTTATCAATGTTCGTCGCCGTTTCGATGAATTCTTTTGTTAATTGTTCCTTTGGTTGGGCAAAGATATCTAACAGTGAGCCATGTTCAATGATTTCACCATTTTGCATGACCGCGACTTTATTGGCGATTTCTTTGACGGCCTGCATTTCGTGGGTGATGAGCACAATTGTCAAACCAAATTCTTGGTTGAGCTTTTTGAGCAAGGCCAAAATTTGATTCGTTGTCTTGGGATCCAGTGCCGAAGTGGCTTCATCGGAAATTAAAATTTCAGGATCATTGGCCAAAGCGCGGGCGATGGCCACACGTTGCTTTTGACCACCAGACAATTGTGATGGATATTGTTGCGCGCGATCAGATAAGTCAACCAATTCAAGGAGCTCAGCCACTTTTTTAGCTTTTTCTTTTTCAGATAGTGGGCTGTGTTGGAGGGCAAACGCCACGTTTTCTGTTACCGTGCGTTCGTTTAGCAAGTTGAAATGTTGGAAAATCATGCCAATTTTGCGTCGGCGATCACGGAGTTTTTGGCTAGAAATACGGGTAATTTTACCGGTCTTATCATCACTTTGAAAGAAAACTTCACCGTTGACGACCACAGAACCACTGGTTGGTTCTTGTAGAAGGTTAATGACACGTACTAATGTTGATTTACCAGCACCTGAATAACCAACAATGCCGTAAACGTCCCCCCGTTCAACATGGACAGAGACGTTGTTTACCGCAGTAATCGTCCGTTTTTTTTGATGGAAAGCGACAGTAATATTGTCTAATGCAATAATGGGTTGACTCATTCATTTACTCCTTTAGTTGAGATGCTTGATAACTCTTAATTAAAGCTTTGACGGCATCAATATGTTGGTCATAATCAACCAAACGAATATGCTCGTTTGGCGCATGGTCGAGGTTATTGGCATAACCAACGCCAAGGCTGGCAATTGGGGCCTGCAAAGCCGCATAAATCGTTGCCATTGGACCCGTGCCAGGTGATGTCGGCATGACCACGGGTTCTACCTGATAATAAGCTTTGGCCACAGAGATGACCCGTTGAATTTCTGGGTCAGACATATCGCTGCGATAACCAGCTAACCCTAGTGTTTTGGTAACGGCAATATCCGCAAAACCTTGTGCAGTCAAATGATCAGCAATGCGTTGTAACGTGATGTCAGGCGACATATTGGGGACTAAGCGCGCTTCTAATTTAGCTGTGGCAGTCGCAGGTAAGACAGTTTTAACACCTTTATCATTATACCCTGAGATGATGCCTTGGACATTAAGGGTTGGTTGGAAATACAAGGTTTCTTTTAAATCTTGGCCGTTACGGTCTGTATAAAGTGGCACTTTTAAGCCGTGTTGTGCCACTAAATCTTCTCGTGTTAAAGGTAACTGGCCAATTAAAGCCTTTTCACGTGCGTTTGGTGCGATGACTTCATCATAAAAATGCGGTACGGCAATATTGCCTTGTTGGTCAAATAAAGCGGCAATGGCTTGTGATAAGCGGATAGGGGCCGAGTCAACAACAGCCGACAATGATGAGTGTAAGTCGCTATCTGCTGTGTTAGCGGTTAATTCAAAGGTCACAATGCCTTTATTCCCGCCATAAATTTCGACAATGTCGTCCGCATTTTTACCACCAGATTCCCAAAGCACTAAATCAGCCGCGATGGTGTTGGCATGTTTTGCCAAATATTCTGGTAAGTGTTGTGAGGCAGTTTCTTCGGCGCCTTCGACGATAAAGATGATATTAACCGGTAAGGTTTGGTCATTTTCTTTTAAATACTCGGCAACTGCCGCTAGACGCGCAGTTAAATTGCCTTTATCGTCGTCAACACCGCGGCCATATAGTTTACCATCCCGTGCTGACAATGTCCAAGGCGCCGTCGTCCACAGGTCAAGTGGTTCGGCGGGTTGGACATCATAGTGGTTATAAATCACAAGGGTCTTGGCATCGGGTTGGTCACTGGTGAATTCAGCCAGTACAAAGGGGGCAAAATAGGTGTCATCGTAGGTTACTTTAGCACCAAGTTGGCGAAAAGCGTTGGCAATCGTTGTGGCTGCTTCGGGTAGTGACGCTGCCTGAGCGGAAACACTCGGAATGGCCACAAGTTCTTCAAGTAAAGTGAGGTAGTCTTGTCGGATTGTCATATGTGTTCTCCCGTTAAACATATGTACCTGTAAGCAAGCTTACAGATGGTGATGATTTGTGGTTACTTCTTGTAATCCCAAACGGTAATTTCGGCATTACCGTAGTACTTTTTCACTAATTCTTTTGTTTTCTCAGTTTGCAATGACTTGACCACGTCCTTGAGGATTTGCTTATCTTTATCCTTTTTGTTGGCCGCGATAAAGTTGAAGTATTGTTCAGAATTCTTATTCAAACTTTCAACGAAAATGGCTGAATCAATGTTCAAGTGTGCTGACTTGGCATAGTTGGTGTTGACGACCGCAGCGCCAACTTGAGGATCTTTTAGGGATGCTGCTGTTTGTGAGCCATCAACTGGGGTGATCTTCAAATGCTTTGGATTTGAAATAATGTCTTTTGGTGTGGCTTGGGTCGTATCTTTGAGCTTGATAAGACCAGCATCGGCCAACAAATGGAGACCACGGTTTTCGTTTGTTGGATCGTTGGCAATGGTGATTTGGTCACCATCTTGAATATCACTAACTTGCTTATACTTATCTGAATAAATGCGCAGTGGTGTCGTCCAAGTGTCACCAATTGCGACAATATCTGTTTTATATTGCTTATTCCAGTTTGCCAAGTAAGGGTAGTTTTGGAAAGCGTTCAAGTCAATTTCTCCAGCAGACAAGGCCTTGTTAGGTTGGAGATAATCCGTGAACTTCTTGGTCTTTAAGGTGATACCGTACTTCTTCTTGGCGGTTTCCTTGACCGATTGCCAAATTTCGTCCTCGTTCTTGTCACCAGCCATGACACCAATTGTGACCGTTTTGTTGGCCGTTTCTTTGCTGTGACCACCAAAACTAAAGTAAGCACCTACGGCAATGGCTGCAACAGCAACACCGCCAATAATCCAATTCTTTTTTTGACTCATGTGACAATCTCCTTTATAACGGGGGTGGATGGTTAGCGAATTATTCGCTGATCTGAACGTCCCATGCTAACTGATGTGACGCTCAGATCAGTAAACCAATCGTTACTGATCAAACTTTACTTAGAGAAATCTTTTCCCCAAGCGGCGAGTTCGGCGCCGTCATAAACCTTATCGATAACAGCTTTTGTGGTTTGTGTTTGGTAAGCCTTAACAACATCTTTGAGGGCTTGTTTGTTCTTATCTTTTGCATTAACGGCGATAATGTTGACCCATTGATGAGAATCTTTGTTGATGGGTTCAACGAAAATGGCCTTCTTATAATCCAGACCAGCAGTATCAGCGTAAGTCCCGTTAACCACGGCACCTTGCACATCTGATAACGCACGCGCTGTTTGGTCAGCGGCTAATTCCTTAATTTTTAAGTCTTTTGGATTCTTAGTAATGTCCTTGACAGTTGCTGTTTTCAGACCTGGCTTCAAATCAATGAGGCCGGCGGCCTTCAAAATGTAGAGGGCACGACTTTCATTTGACGCATCGTTAGGCACGACAATCGTATCGCCAGATTTGAAATCTGAGACATTTTTATAGGTATTACTATACAAACGAATTGGTGAAATAACCGTGTCACCAAGTGCGACGATCTTGTTACCCGTTGCTTTGTTAGAAGCATCAAGGAATGCATAATGTTGAAAGGCGTTAATATCAATGTCGCCATTGGCAAGGGCTTTGTTTGGTTGGTTATAATCTGAAAATTCTTTGAATTTCAAGGTAATGCCGTAATCCTTTTTGGCTGTTTTAGCCACTGATTGCCAAATTTGGCTATCTTGCTTGGAACCAGACATAATACCGACAGTGACCACTTTGCCGTCAGTCTGTTGGGCTGGCTTACCAAAACTGGCGTAGCCAATGCCGCCAATGGCCACAATTGCGGCACCACCAATTAACCAATTTTTTACTTTACTCATGTGTTATTCTCCCAAATGTTGTCATGAATGATGTGATTTTAGAAAAGACAGATCAGTCTAATAGGGACAAAAAAACCGCCTCTGTATACCTAAATACAGAAGCGGCTAAAAAAGCGCGTTACCATTCTGAGTTGTCGGTCAATATTACTATTGACTTGCTCACTAACCATCGGGCATCGGGAGATGATCCTAGCCGAATGGTGTGCCCAGTAACGAGGGCCAAACCGTTGCCGACTAAATGGTAAACCAATTCGCCGACACCAATCACAGGTCATTTTCACAATCTCACGCACGCTAATTTTCATCAACCATTAGCTTTCTGGGCTTTGCTCAAGTGCTACTTTTCTGTTCAACTTGTTTATTTCTAAAATCGTTAAGTTTTATAATACGCACTGGTTTAATATTTGTCAACACCTTTTTTTGAAAAATCAAAAAGTAATGTGAAAATCGTGAGTAAAATCACGCTAGAGCCAATCAACGTGTAATGATCAAAGAGGTACACAAAGCAAGTTGAGACAAACGCGCCAACCAAAAAGGCTAAGACAATGAGGGCAAACAACCACGCGTCGTGCCGGGCTTGCCGGTCTTTGGTGTAAAAGAAAGTCATCAGGTTAGCGCCAACATTGCGGAGATTACCAGTTGACATCACACTGGTAAAGGGCAAACCTTTAACCTTAGGAAAAGCGTCTAATTGGATAGCTAAAAAGAAGGACAGTAACGTGATATAAAGGGTACTTGAGATATAAGGACTCAAGCACACAACGAGCAAGACGCCAAAAGTTTCGACAAGTAGGCTGTGTTGTTGTTGCGAGAGTTTCCCAATCTTGAATTCCCGTTTGAGAATACCGTTAAAAGCAGCGCCTAATACGAAAAAAATAATGGGTAAAATAAAGCTTTGTGCGGCAGTAAATTGCCCTTTGGCCAGTAAGAAGCCGGCTTGAATAATATTACCTGTTTGTAAGCTGGCAAAACGCTCGCCGTGATATTGAAAGGTATAGGCATCGACAAAGCCAGAATTAGCTGCTAAAAGGAGTGCGATATAGAGACGCTCATGAATCGGATGAGTCGGTTTTTTTGACATAAAATAAAGCGGCACGCAATTATAACTGCCAATGACAGTGATCGTTGCGTGCATCCTTCCAATGATTTTTATCATTCTATTTTACGCTATTTTCAGGGTAAAAGACATTAAATTCTGTCTCATAGTGCACCGTCGGTAACTTGCGTCATAGGCGTCCCTTTGTTAGAATAAAGGTATAATCATTCCTGAGGGAGTAACTGGCGGATTTTCCGCGACAATACCGTCAAAGCGAGTAAGGTTAAAGATCTTACTTATATCGAACAAGTCGTTCCGGTATTGTCTTAAATGGTGAGACTCATGTAAACAACTCGTGCCGGTGCATAGTGTTGTTTATGTGGGTCTTCTTTTTTAGGTGAGACGCAGGGATGAAGGCACAAAGCCTAGGAGGAGAAATATGGCAGATAAGCCACTATATAACCAAGAGGTGACGACCATCATTGCCGAGTTGAATACGGATGGGCAGCAAGGGTTAAGCACACAAGAGGCTGCCAAGCGTTTGGCTGAAAATGGTCCAAATCAGTTAAAAGAAGCGACCAGCACGTCATTGCTACAAAAATTTATCAATCAATTTAAAGATTTGATGATTGCCATTTTGTTAATTGCAGCGATTGTTGCTGGCTTTACTGGCGAAATGGTTGATGCGAGTTTCATTTTGGCAATCGTGATTATTAACGCCGTTTTTGGTGTTTTTCAAGAAGCGAAGGCTGAAGACGCGATTAATGCGTTAAAAGAAATGTCGACGCCGAATGCGAATGTTATTCGTGACGGCAAAGACATGGTTATCAAGTCAACAGACTTGGTAGTTGGTGACATTGTGCGTTTGGAAGCCGGCGATATTGTACCGGCTGATCTGCGGTTGATGGAATCAGCCTCATTGCAAATTGAAGAAGCCTCATTGACTGGTGAGTCTGTACCAGTTGATAAAATTGCGGCTACTTTAAAGGCGACTGACTTGCCATTAGGTGATCGCAAAAACTTAGCTTTCATGAACACTAACGTCACGTATGGTCGTGGTGTTGGGATTGTCGTGCACACCGGTATGCAGACTGAAATTGGTCATATTGCTGGGATGTTAGACGCAGCTGCAGAAACACGCACGCCTTTGCAAGATAATTTGATCCAACTTGGTCGTGTCTTGACCTATTTGATTTTGGCAATTGCAGCCATCACGTTTGTTGTGGGACTGTTGCGTGGTAAAGAAACAATTCTAAACATGCTGCTCACGTCAATTTCATTGGCAGTTGCGGCGATTCCGGAAGGGCTACCAGCGATTGTGACGATTACGTTGGCGTTGGGAACGACCCGAATGGCAACCCGTCAAGCCTTAATTCGTAAGTTGCCAGCAGTGGAAACACTGGGATCAACTGATATTATTGGTTCTGACAAAACGGGTACGTTAACGCAAAACAAGATGACAGTTGAAAAGTTGGTTGTGAATGCTGAAATTTCCGATGCGGCAACGACAGAAGAACTAACAGGCACTTACGCACGACTAGCTGATATTTTAGCGTTAAATAATGATACAAAACGTACGGATAATGGTTATGTTGGTGACCCAACTGAAACGGCATTAATTGCGTTTAATGAGAATCATCAGCGTGATTTGGATAAGTTGTTTGCCAAAATGCCGCGTGTTGCTGAAATTCCGTTTGATTCGGAACGTAAGCTTATGACAACCATACATCCTGCACCACAAGGTTACATTATTACGGTTAAGGGTGCACCGGATGAATTACTAAAGCGTGCAACACAAATTGAAATGCATGGTGAAATTGTCCCATTGACACCAGCAATTCGTGAAAAATTGTTGGCGATTAATTCTGAATTAGCCATGCAAGCCCTACGTGTCTTAGGTTTTGCTTATAAAT
Source organism: Leuconostoc garlicum (assembly GCF_001998805.1). Taxonomy (NCBI): domain Bacteria; kingdom Bacillati; phylum Bacillota; class Bacilli; order Lactobacillales; family Lactobacillaceae; genus Leuconostoc; species Leuconostoc garlicum. The sequence goes on from NZ_CP016329.1 coordinate 804,571, forward strand.
TATCTGATACGATTCCACCGGTGATGGATCCGGATGCTGTCGAAAATGATCTTGTCTTTACAGGCTTTGTGGGGATGATTGACCCTGAACGTCCGGAAGTGTCTCAAGCCGTGGCGGAAGCTAAAATGGCCGGTATTCGCCCAATCATGATTACGGGTGATCACCGTGATACAGCGGCAGCGATTGCGATGCGTTTGGGTATCTTAGATGAAGCGGATATGGATAAGGCCGTTATCTCGGGTTCTGACTTGGATAACATGAGTGATGCTGAATTCGCGGATAAAGTTGACCGTTATAGTGTTTATGCTCGTGTAGCACCAGAACACAAGGTTCGAATCGTGACGGCTTGGCAGAAGAAGGGCAAGGTGGTGGCCATGACTGGGGATGGTGTCAACGATGCCCCAGCACTGAAAGCCGCTGATATCGGTATTGCCATGGGGATTACCGGAACTGAAGTGTCTAAGGGCGCTTCGGATATGGTCTTGGCTGATGATAACTTTGCCACAATTGTGCATGCGGTTGAAGAAGGCCGTAAAGTCTTTGCCAATATTCAAAAAGCGCTACAGTATTTGTTGGCATCTAACTTAGCCGAAGTGATTTCAATCTTTGTGATGACGTTGCTCGGCTGGGAAATTCTCGCACCAATTATGATTTTGTGGATTAACTTGGTGACTGATACCTTACCAGCGATTGCCTTAGGTCTTGAACCAGCGCAAAAAGATGCGATGACGAAAAAACCACGTGGTCGTGGTGCTAGCTTCTTGTCGGGTGGTGTTGGCCCAGCCATTATTTGGCAAGGTATTTTACAAGCTGTAATCGTGTTATCAGTTTACGGCTTCTCATTGGCTTATCCTGTTCATGCCGGTGAAACAGCGGCGCACCAAGATGCCCTAACCATGTCATTTATGACACTTGGTTTGATGCAAATGTTTAACGCGATTAACGTGAAGTCAGTTTATGGCTCAATGTTAGGCCCACAAGCTTTCCGCAATAAGTTATTCAACTGGGCCTTGGTTGGCTCATTGGCTGTGATGGTGGCAGTTGTCGTGATCCCACCGTTGAACCCAATCTTCCACGTGTCGCATTTGGATGCTTACCAATGGGCAGTTGTCTTAGTTGCTGGAATTAGTATCATTCTGATCGTTGAACTGGTAAAATTAGTACAGCGAAAAATTTTCAAAAAAGGATAAGAGACATTGCCAAAATTTAATCCAAAACAAGCCCAAATTTATATTCAAACATTGCAAAATGTTTTGACGAATACGGAAGATACTGCAACACGCGTTTCACCTTTCTTTACAAAGTTAGATGATGCCAAGGAAGCAGGTCAAATTGCTGATATTCCTGCTGCAGAATTTGCTGAAATTAAAGCCGAATTCGAAGATGCGGTGGCAAACTACAAGGCCAATGCGGCACAATTAAATGCTGCTTCAGCACCGGTACGTTTGTTAGGCGTGCACAAGTCACTGGCAACGGCGTACACGAAGTATGCCGAAGCGACGCAACTAATGGCTGATGCCGTGGTTGTGGCTGATCAAAGTGTGGATGCTGATAAGTATGCCCAATCTGAAGAAGAACAAGGTATTTATTTAGAAAAGATTCATGCAGCCGTAGCCAAGATTATGAACGCTAATTTGTAATCAAAAAGCCGACGATGTAAAAATATAACAAAAGCCCGTTAAGTTAACGATAACGTTTAACTTAACGGGCTTTTGTTATGATTAAGTTTGAGTATGATATGACATGTTGATTGAAAAGCAATACAACACTTAAATCACTACCAAGCGAAAACTATTCAACTACAGCTACTGCCAGTGCTTGTTGGTACTGTTTTGGGGTCTGACCCACAAATTTTTTAAAGACGCGTGAAAAATGGGAAGCATCTGTAAAGCCTAACGTATAGGCAATTTCGCCTGTTGGAATATTGGAGTTGATCATGAGTTTGGCTTCCGCAAGTTTGCGATTGGTGATAAAATCTTGGACTGTTGAATCTAGTTCGGACTTAAAAAGTGTCCGTAATTTGGACTCACTAATATTAAACTGACGTGCTAACTCTTTTACTTTGATGGGACGATAAACATTTGCATTAATATACTGAATGATAGAGGTGATGAATGGTGACAAGTGTTTTGATGAGATCTCATGAATCTTATTTGTATAATACACGATGGCTGCATCACGAACCTGTAGAATTTCATCTAAAGTGGTCGTTAATTCAGTTTTTTTAATAAATAAATCACGACTACTGTAGGCTGTGATAATATCCATTCCGCATTCAATACCAGTTTGCGATAGTTTTTCGAACACGATGTTTGAATATTTTTTTTCTGAACGTAAAGTATCACCGGTGACTGTTGGAATAACACCATTACTAAGTTTAAAGACCATATCTCGTAATTTATTTACTTCACCATTCCGAACGTAATCAAGTATTTTATGTTCATACAAATAAAGATACTTATTGGCATCAAAATTTTGTGAAATCAGGTATTCAATGCGCTGATCAGTAATTTCAGTGGTGTATTGTTTCACATCAAGATGGACTTTATCTGTCATCAAATCTTTGACTTCACCCGTAAAGAAGTAATGAACAAGCATCAAAATATCCCGTAATTCACTCGTTGAAAAAAGTGGGAGATCTTCTAGATACTGAAAAAGCGTGTCTTGATCGCGTGGACTGACTTTGAGCTTTTTCATTTTTCTGATAAAGAATTTTTTATCAATATAGTTGCATTTGAATGGACCGAACAAAATATGGTATTGCTCAAAATTATAGAGTAAGAACATATCGTTTAGTTTGCCGCTGATAAAGTTAAATAGTTCGTGTGATGCGAGTGCATCATGTAAAATATTTTCATAGTCACTAAACAGGACGGTTGTGCGATTTGAATGATATTCTTCAACGATCTCTAGATTCTCATCGAAAATGATAATCGGTAGTCTAAGCGTAATGTGCAAAGACTTAATCATTTTTACGCCATTCATAATTGATTAAGACTCCTTTGACAATAAACTAATAAAGTAAATATAATATGGCAACATCTCCTTATAAATTGTTATATCGATTTGAAAAATTCCAATATTATTTGCCGTAATGTGTTGAAAATACGGGGACTTGAAAAAACCCAAATTATAAAATTTATTATTAAATGTTTTATACAAATTATGCTGAAATGTACATTTCAGCATAATTTTTTTTATACTATACTTTTTTCGTAAGTTCGATATCAATTTAGAAAAAGGAGTGTACGTATGGTATCAAAAAATAACAAGATCTTACATTTACGGAAATCTGCGACAAAAGTTTCCAAATATAAGATCAAAAAGTTAAGTGTTGGTGTCGCCTCCGTTCTGGTGGGGGCCACTTTCTTCCTTGGTTCGACAACGAGTGCAAGTGCTTCTGATGAGCAACTCGCTGATAAGCAGGCAGGGGTCACACAACAAACTGATCAAAATGCAACAAACACAAATGATCGGGTATTAAAGTTTGACAATGCAACGTCAACGGCCACAACGGATAATGCTGATTCTAGTGCGGCCAAAATGTCAAACGTTGCGCAAGCTGACAATTCAGCCAACAATGCAACAGTAGCTAATAATCTTGATAAAAAATCAATTACCGATTCTACATTATCCAATAATAACGATTTAAAATCAACTGAAATGCAATCAACTGTTGCTGACCAAGCAGCAGCTGACGATGCAAATACTGCTGATCAAACAGCAACTGAAAAGCAAGCAACTGTGACCAATCAAGCCACAGTTGATAACACAGTAAATACTGCTGACCAAGCAACTCAAGCAGTAGCTGAAAAGACAACAACGCCTGCAAGTACTGCTGCCAACACGCAAGCAGCTGCACCAGTTGCAACGCTACGTGCCGCAGCAACTGCGGATACAAGTACGACGACAACTGTTAACAACTGGACTGGTTTGATTAATGCGTTAAATAACCCATACTATCAAACAATCACTGTTGATGGAACAATCAACGCAATGGGGACTGGGACAGTTGAAGGGAATGACCGCACTGTTGTCATTAAGGGCGCAGATCAAAATGCAAGTATTGATTTTGGTTCAACGCCATTAACTGTTAATGGCACGATGCAACTGGCGTTTGAAAACTTGATTTTGAAGACAGCTAGTGCCAATGGTGCAGTTACTTTTAACAACAGTTCAAACACAAGTACGGTAACCTTTAAAGATGTGACCCATTCAGGTGCGTCACTATATGGTGGTAGCGGTAATGCAGCAGTTGTAATTGATGGGACAACAACATCAACCGTTTCAACTTCAAGCAAGCCAACAGCTAAGACTTACAGTGCAAACGGTAACGGGGCTAACATTTGGGGTGCCAAGTCTGTTACAGTTGCCAACGGGGCTAACTTTACATTGAACCGCTCAGCAATTGGGGATGGCATCAACTTGCCAGATGGTGCCACTGTTCAAGTTGGTGACAATGCCACAATGACGGTTAACCTTAATACCGATAATGGGACAGAAAGTGCCCGTTACCACGATGCTGGTATCTTCATGTTAAGTGGTGGAAACTTCTTAACAGGTCGTAACGCCGTTGTGAACATGAATACAAGTATTGGTCAAGCTGTGTCAATTGGCGCTGATCGTCCAGGTATCGGTGTAACTGCTGCTGATCGTTTTGGCGGCTATGGTACGTCACAATCACGTAATGCTGGCCCAACAGCAGTAACGTTTGGCGATTATTCACAATTCAACTTTACTGGTCGTGATGGCTTTATTCTCGGAAATAACGCCAACTTTACATCTGGTGAATACTCAAATGTCCACTTCCAAAACCAAGGTCGTGGTGTAGCATTGGATCTGGCGAATAATTCTAACATTGTGATTTCTAAGCACTCAAATACGTTGTTTGAATCAAACGGTAAGACGGGGACGTCTGGTAGTTATGATGGCTATAACTATATCGGAGTCAATGAAGGTGGTAACATTACAGTTGATGAATATGCAACGTTCCGTGTGATTTTGACGGGTCGTGGCGACAATCCTTGGGATGATGTTGTTTCATTAGATTCACGGAATTCAAAGACTAATGCAGCCTTTACGTCTAAGAAGGGTGCTGTGGTTGATATTCGTGACGATAACACGAACTTCTATGCCGAATTGATTTCTTTCCCATTAGGAACACCTAATTCAGTGATCGATATTCAAGATCCACTTTATTTGAACCTACAAGGCTATTCAGCTGGCGGTGCAACAACAGGTTGGATGCCAGTTGGTGGTACGGATATTAATTCAACAAGTGCGGCCTACACTGCCAACTTAATTTATATGGGTGGCACCAAGGATGTGCTTACGATTGGTGGTACGAATTACGTGGTTTATCAACAAATCAAGTCTGATGGTGCATAACAGATTTGGTTAAATGTTGACGCAGTCGAATTTGACAAAGAAGGATTTGCTGCTAAAGATATTTGGAATAACGGTGCCAACAGTGATTCATCAATTGAAGGTGTTGGCTTAACAGCCGATGTTCTTGCAAATTATATTAAGGATAACCAAACATCACCAACCGCTAAGGGTACGGTACCATACTATGGTATTTCAACGATGCGTGCTAGCCACCAAATCTGGTTCCCACACAGCACTGAAATCCAAGCTGCTGGACAACACCAAAACATCATCAAGTATGTTTACGAAGATGGCACAGAAGCGGCACCAACAGTTACACAAACTGTTGACATGACACGTGATATCACACTTGATTTGACGGCTGATCAAATTGAAACGGTTAAGTCTTATGCGGCCACTCATTCAGCAGATGAAACTTTGAACTACATCAAGAACCTTTATGTGGTTGCGCAAGATTCAGGTTGGCAAGTGGCTGAAGGGGTTAATACTCAAACAGCTTATGATGCGGTAACGACACCAGAAATTGCGGGTTACACAGCAAGTATCCAATCAACGACTGCTAATGGGGTTGTTGTTGGTGGTGATGCAGCAACAGTGCACGCAACATTGGACATTCCTGAAGATGCCGTTATTTCAAATGGCAAGTTATCTGAAGCTTACTTGAATAATGGTGGGGCAGTAACGATGCCTGCAAACTATGAGACAGTTGTTGTTTATCAGAAGGAAATTCAAAATCAACCTGTCACAATCATTTATCAAGATAAGTCAGAAAATAACAAGATCTTAGCAACTGATGATCTTGAAGGTAAGCCTGGTACAGCTTTGGATTATTCAACGGCTGATAAAATTCAAAGCTTTATTGATAAGGGTTACAAGTTGGTAAGCGATGGTGTGCCAACCAATGCAACGTTTGGTGATGAACCACAGACATACTATGTGACACTTGAACATGATATTGCACCTGTTGGACCAAATAATCCACATGAACCAGGTACACCGGTTAACCCTAACGATCCTGATGGACCAAAGTGGCCAACTCAAGACCAATACACTAAGGATTATACGTCAACAGTTGAATTTGTAGATGATCAAGGTAATAAGATTCCTGGTCTAGATGATGATGTGCAAACATCAACTTGGACACGGACACTAAGTGTCGATAAGGTGACTGGCGATGTTCTAAATCCAGCAGAACCTTGGACACCGGATAAGCCAACTTATGATGAGGTAAACGTACCTGTTGTGCCAGGATACTATGCTGATCAACCAGAAGTACCAGCAAAGCCAACAGTTCAAGAGAACATCACTGATAAAGTTGTTTATAAGCCAATGGGTAAGATTGTGCCAGTTGACCCATCAGGAAATCCAATTCCAGATGCACCAACACCACAATATCCAAATGATCCAACAGATCCAACGAAGACAACGCCAAATCAACCAGTACCAGAAATCCCAGGTATGACACCACAAACACCAGTGGTGACACCAGAAAACCCTGGTAAGGACACACCAGTTGTCTACGAAATGAACAAGCACAGCTTGACAGAACGTTTCGTTGACGAAGCAGGTCAAGAAATTTCTTCAACTGTTGTGAAGGGTACAGAATACGTTAAGAACGACAAGTACAACGTCACAGGTGATGCTAAGGTGATTGACGGTTACTACTTGACAGCAGTACCATCAAATGCCGAAGGAACATTTGGTGATGACAACGTGACAGTAACATTCACGTACGCCAAGTTGGGTAAGATCATTCCAGTTGACCCATCAGGAAACCCAATTCCAGATGCGCCAACACCACAATATCCAAATGATCCAACAAACCCAACTAAGACAACACCAAACCAACCAGTACCAGAAATCCCAGGTATGACACCACAAGTACCAAGTGTTACACCAGAAAACCCTGGTAAGGACACACCAGTTGTCTACGAAATGAACAAGCACAGCTTGACAGAACGCTTCGTTGATGAAGCTGGTAACGAACTGGAAGCACCAGTTGTGAAGGGTACAGAATACGTTAAGAACGACAAGTATAATGTCACAGGTGATGCTAAGGTAATTGAAGGTTACTACTTGACAGCGGTACCATCAAATGTCGAAGGTACATTTGGTGATGAAGACGTGACAGTAACATTCACGTACGCAAAGTTGGGTAAGATCATCCCAGTTGATCCATCAGGAAACCCAATTCCAGATGCACCAACACCACAATATCCAAATGATCCAACAGATCCAACCAAGACAACACCAAACCAACCAGTACCATCAATTCCAGGTATGAATCCAGAAGTACCTGCTATTACACCAAACCAACCAGGTGAAGATACACCAGTTACTTATGTACCAGTAGTACCTGAAAAGCAACTACAAACGGCTAAGATTGTTTATGTTGATACAAAGACTGGTAAGACACTTGAAACTGATACAGTTACAGGTAAGTCTGGTGAGAAGATTGACTACTCTACAACACCTCGAATTGATGAATGGCGTGACAAGGGTTATCGCTTAGTTGAAGATGGTTTCGCTGAAGCAGGCACACCGGTTTATGATGATAATGATGATGTCGAACAAATCTTTATCGTTAAATTGGATCATGATACTGCACCAGTTGGGCCAAATGATCCACATGAACCAGGAACACCAATCAATCCAAACGATCCAAATGGACCAAAGTGGCCAGCTAAGGATAGCTACACAAAACAATATACGTCAACGGTTCATTTTGTAGATGAAAACGGTAATAAACTACACGATGATAACGTTCAAACATCAACTTGGACACGAACATTGATTGTCGATAAGGCTACTGGTGAAATCTTGAATCCAGATGAAGCATGGCATTCTGATATTGATAAGTATTCTGATGTCAAAGTTGACCCTATTAAGGGCTACTATACTGACCGCAAGAGTGTACCAGGTGAAGTAGCACAACAACAAGATATTGTGAATACGGTTGTTTATAAGCAAATTGGTAAGATTGTACCGGTTGATCCATCAGGAAACCCAATTCCAGATGCACCAACACCACAATACAGAAACGATCCTAACGATCCAACTAAGGTTATCGTAACGAATACGCCAGAAATTCCAGGTATGACACCAGAAGTACCAAGTGTTACACCAGAAAATCCAGGTGAAGATACACCAATTGTTTACAACAAGGTTGAAACACCAACACCAAAGACAGTAGATGTGACACCAGAAACGCCGAAAACAGTCGACGTTACGTCAGAAACACCAAAGGCAACACCAGTTAAAACTGCGCCTCAAGTTGAAAAAGTTAAGGCGCCAGAATTACCACAAACTGGTGAAAAGCAAAATAATGCCTTAACTGCCGTCGGTGCATCTATTATGACTGGTCTATTAGGAATCTTTGCCTTTGCTAAGAAAAAGAAGGATGACAAAGAAATCTAGTCATTTGGTTTAAGAAAGAAGAGTCGAAAGACTCTTTTTTTATTGGTGTGCGTGATAATAGGTTAATTATTTTTTGGTAATATCTCATGAAAAACTATGCATAATTTTAGGTGCAAATTAGCCAACGATATATCAATATTTTTATATAATAGTTGCGTATATGTATGTTTACTACCGATATAAAATGGGGATAAAGAAATGTGTACAGAAAAGATTATGATCATTGGTGCAAGTAATGCTGGTCTAACAGTTGCACAAAACTTATATCAAAGTGGTAAAGATTTTGACATTACCATAATCGATAAAAATAAAGATATCGGGTATCTTGGTTGTGGCACGCCCATTTTTTAAGCCAGCCAGGTCGTTCGTATCAAGCCTTTTTCAATAAGGACGTTGCTGAAATTAAGCAACATCTCACCCGGCTTTACGCCGAAACAACCGTTGAAAAAATTGATTTTAAACACAAGCAAGTGCTGATTAACAATTCACAAGGCCAACAACAGCTCACGTATGATAAATTAGTTTTAGCAACTGGTGCCGAGCAGGTTAGCTTAGGAATTGCTGGCCATGAACTCCAAGGGATTTATCAAATTAAAAATTTGCAAGAGGGCTTAGAAGTTGAGCGACATTTAGCTTCTGATGATGTTAAGGACGTAGCCATTATTGGTGGTGGTTATATTGGGGTTGAAATTGCTGAAGCCATTAGATCTCGTGGCAAAAACGTTCGAATTTTTGAGGCGAAATCACATATGATGATGTCACATTACGACGAACCGTTTGGTGAACGTGTTGAAGCGCGTCTACGTGATGTGGGAGTTCAAATTCATTTGGATGAAGAAGTGATTGCTTACAGTGGCGAAAATGGGGCAGTGAAGCAACTGACAACACCATACGACACTTACGAGACTGATATGGTTATTTTAACGATGGGCTTCTTACCTAATACAGCGTTAGGGCGTGAGCATTTAGATCTCTATACAAATGGGGCTTACATTGTAAATGATAAACAACAAACCTCAGAACCTGATGTTTATGCTGTTGGTGATTGTGCGACATCGTATTCAAATGTATTGCACGAACTTGTTGTCAATTTCTCGGTTTCTGATGCTATGCGTGGTGCGTATGTTGCAGCGCAAAATATTATTGGCGAACCGATCTCATCTAGTGGTACACAGAGGACGAATGCCGTGACTGTTTACGGCCTTAATTTGTTCTCAACTGGTGTCACGGTTAATGAAGCTGAACTGTACGGTATCGACTATCAGTATGTTGACTATGAAGATTGGCAAAAACCGACTTTTATGCCAGAAAACCATCGGGTGCGATTACGATTGGTTTATCATGCTCAGAATCGTCGTCTGATCGGGGCACAAGTTTGTTCTGAAGCGGATCAAGCTGGTGTATTATATTTGCTATCTTTGGCAATACAGAAAGAAGTGACGATAGATGAAATAAAAGTATCAGACTTTTTCTTCTATCCGTACTTTAATCAACCAACGAATTTTATAATTGAGGCAGCACGATTAGCCAAATAAGACAAAACCCCCTAAGTGATTCAGCTTAGGGGGTTTTGCTTTATTTGGCGTCTTCAGGCGCAATACCATACACTTCGATGTGAAAACCAGTAATATTTAAGGCACTAGCTTGTCGGGCAGCTTCAAGTAGTGGTCCGACATCAAAGTTTTCCGCATCAATAATGGCATTTGTTTGGGTATTGATAATATGATAGTGTGGCTGGCCGTAGTAATCAAAGTGACGTTTACCATCATTTAAGGTATCAATTGCGATGACGATGCCAGCCGCTACTAGGCGTTCTAAAGTGTTGTAGATTGTAGCTAAACTAATCTCTGATAAATCACGGTGGATCATTTCCGCGGTGGGGTGAGTTTCATGGGTCATGAGGTAGTCTAGAATGGCGAGACGTTGGCCAGTTACTCTCAGCCCATGTTTTTTTAAAATGTCACGGTGTATTAGCTCTGTCATAACAGCCACTCCTTTGCTTGTCATGTTTAGTATACCATGCCAAATCATCTGTTTCTGAGTTAAACCCCGCACATGGGCACCAGTATCATACGCATAAGTTGAACACTTTTTAGGTGATATGTCATTTTTTTTGGCATAATAGAGATATGTTAAATCAAGTAAAATATTATTGGCAGAAATTAGATAATCGCTGGCAGTTGGCAACGTTAGGGGAGTTGTTTTCGCGTGCGCAAATTAATTATGTCGGCCCAACTTTTGCGTACTACGCCTTGTTAACGGTTTTTCCGATGTTGATGTCAATTGCTATGATTGTCTCGATTGCTAATGTGAGTCAAGCCACCTTAATGACAACGTTTAATAGTATGCTGCCACAAGATGTTGCCGCCATTGTTCGACCGATTTTCAAGTCGGTCATGGCGTCCAAACAAGTGTCGCTGTTGTCTTTTTCGGTGCCCTTCACTTTATGGACCGTGTCACGGGTGATTGCGGTTTTCCGGTTGTCGTTTAATCGGATTGCGGATACTGACGAGCGGATTAGTACGATGTTGACGCGATTTTGGTCGTTTTTGTGGCTGTTGGTCATTTTAGCTGGTTTTGGCGTGTTGTTGATTGGCGGCAATGTTTTAACCCTTGTCGTTAATCGCCTGCCAAGCAATCAGTTACCGCTGTTTATCCTGCATCAGACGCGTTGGCTCATCTGGTTGGGGCTGTGGTTAGCGCTGGTGATGCTAAATTACTTTTTACCGACCAAATCAGGTCGTGCGCCATTTAAAATAGTCATGTTAGGGAGTCTCATTGAATTGGGATTGCTGGAGATTTTGAATGTTGCCTTTACTTGGTATGTCAGGTTTGGGCTAAAGCGTTATGATTTCTATCAGTCAATGAGTTCAATTATTGTCTTGTTGATTTGGTTAAACTTAATTGCCACGATTTTGGTCACGGGTTATGTTTTGATTCATTGGTTAACCGTCTTGTCGGCACAACGACAAGCACGACAGGAGGATTCACATGTTTAATGCGCAGGATTTTGATATTTTTAACGAGCCGACACTCTCTGGCCGCATGACGGCGATTCGGGACGTGATCGACCCTAAGTTTGAGCAGGTTGCTGCAGTCATTTTGCCAATTTTGGCGACAGATGGGCAACACTGGACTGCTCACATTGCCAAGCATTTACGGCGGACAACCAATGCGCCAGACAACACCTGGGTCGCTTTTGCGCCCAATAAACGTGGCTACAAAATGACGCCGCACTTTGAACTGGGCTTGTGGGCTGATCATCTCTATCTTTATTTGGCAGTTGAAGAGAATATGAAACCGCAACAAACACCTGACATTGTCGCTAAGTTACAACGCGCACGTGAACAAGTGGCACAACTACCTGCAGGATATGTGTTAAGTGCTGATCACATGGTCAACGCGACGCAACCGCTAACCTTAGCGGCTTATGATGACCTGGTTGCCCGTTTTGCTAACGTACGGCATAGTGAAGTGCTAATTGGCTTAACAATTCCGCGCGGTGATGCCCGTTTACAAGGCGATCAGGCAACTGAAGTGCTTAGCACTGCCATCAAAACTTTATTACCAATTTATCAAGTCCTCAAATAAAAAAACCGTGATGGGTTAATACCATCACGGTTTTTTAACGATAGATGAGAAGTAGGGATAAAGCAAACATTAAGACATACCCCATATGTTGCCAGCTACCGATTTTGGCTTTGACAAATTGTAAAACAAAGGCCAGTAGACTAAAGAGGATGACAAAAATCGTCCCGATACCAATCGCATGGCTAAACACCGTGACCCAAAAGAGGCCAAGGGTTAGGATACTTAACTTCCGACCATCAGGATTGGGCATAATGATGGGGGTAAAGAAGAAGCCAAAACCAAACAGCATGGGTAGTAGTTGATTGAGATAACGATGCGTGACAAAGCCGTTTGAAATGTAAAAGATGGTAACAGGGACGGCATAGGTTGCCAAAACACTTAAAAGCACTAAACCTAACCAATTTTGTAAGCCTAACCACTGTTGTTGTAGCACGATAAAGAACACGCTAAGCAGGAGTAACAACAAGAAAATCTCGTGTCGTGTCTGGATGAGCGAACTAAAGGTCAGTAAAATGCTCACGCCTAGGAAGGCATAACTCAGCAAACTACGTAAATTTTGGGTAATCAGCAGTGTAATCCCAATGGCTAAGGCCAGGGTGTAGCCAAATAATGGCACTAACTGCCAAGTCACAGTGGTTTCGGTTAACGTCTTGGTATGTAGCAGTGGCTGACGCCACCAAATGAGATTTAAGCTCAAAATAATAACCACGAGTGGGGTCCATTGGCGCCAGTCTAAAAAATTCACTGGGTGAAAGTTTTCATAGGCACGGCGTTCGCGCGGATCAGTCGTGATGCGTCGGGGCATGGGGCGACCGTCTGGTAATTGATGTGATTGTAAATGATTTGGATAAGTCATATTGTTATTGTACCTTAATTTGCCGGGCCTGCGTAGCGTTTTGGTCACAAGAATTTGCAATCTAGTGGTGATTTTGTTATGCTAAAGATACAATTTAAACAGCTATCAAGAGCAGGCGAGTGATACAGCACTTTGACCCTGCACCAACCGGCAAAATATGGCAGCATATTTTGTCACGGTGGTCCATCTGTACAGATAGTCGTCACGTTAGCGCGTTCCGACTTATCCGTTGGGAGGCGCTTTTAATTTGCGACCGTGTAGCTTTTTATTTTGAAAATTGAAGGAGGTCATGTTTATCATGACAAAGTATTTTACCTCAGAATCCGTTTCAGCTGGTCATCCCGATAAGATTGCTGATCAAATTGCAGATGCCATTTTGGATGCTGTTTTAGCACAAGACCCTTATGCGCGCTCTGCCGTTGAAGTGACAACATCAACCGGTGATGTCTCGATTTTTGGCGAATTATCAACCTCTGCTTACGTAAATGTGCGCCAAATTGCGATGGATACCATTCGTGAAATTGGCTATAACCAAGCGGAACTTGGCTTTACGGCAGATTCTGTGAACGTTTCTAACCGCATTGTGGAGCAATCAGGTGACATTGCGCAAGCAGTTGACAGCGCAGATGATGATCCAGAACAATTGGGTGCTGGAGATCAAGGCATGGTCTTTGGCTATGCCACCAACGAAACGGCTAATTATTTACCGTTAACATTGGCCTTATCACATCGTTTGATGCGTCAAATTCGCGATGTCCGAGAAGCTGGCACATTAAATTACTTGCGTCCCGATGCTAAGGCAGAAGTGAGTGTGGAACTGGATGATAACAACCAAGTGACACGGATTGCGGCAGTCGTTTTGTCAACGCAACACGATGAAACAGTCACTTTGGACCAACTGCGAGAAGATGTCCGTCGGTTAGTGATTGATCCTGTTTTGCCACAAGAGTTGGTTGACGATGAAACGATTTACTACATTAACCCATCTGGTCGTTTCGTTCTTGGTGGTCCACAAGCAGATTCTGGTTTGACAGGTCGTAAGATTATTGTCGATACTTATGGTGGGGCGGCCCATCACGGTGGTGGCGCATTTTCTGGTAAGGATGCTACCAAGGTCGATCGCTCAGCGGCTTATTTTGCCCGTTATGTGGCTAAAAATCTGGTGGCTGCCGGTGTTGCTGATAAGTTAGAATTGCAAGTTGCTTACGCAATAGGTGTGGCACAACCTGTGTCATTAAACATTGAAACTTTTGGCACAGCTAAAATTGACGAAGACAAGATTCGTGACATTACGGCACAACTCTTTGATTTCCGACCTTTGGCCATCATCAATCATTTAGATCTCCGTCGCCCAATTTACAAGCAAACAGCCGCGTTTGGTCACTTTGGCCGGACAGATATCGATTTACCTTGGGAAGCATTGGATCAAGTCGACAAGATTAAAGCATTGATGTAAATGCTGGTATTTTGAATATGTTAGAATAGGGTATGGCTAAAAAGCAAGCGACAATTCAATTTTTAATGTTTGGTATTGCGGTCGGTGAGAGTATGACCGTGCTATCCAACAGTGAACAAAGGGCCTTACTGTCCGATCCAACCCATTTTAAGCAAGAGCTACGCTGGGGGTCACATACGAGTTTGTCATTGACGACCGTTGCGAGTTTGTCACGTGGTTATCAGTTAACTGACGTGATGAATCATTTCCAAAATTGGTATAAAAAGCACCAATTTGCACCCGAACGAACGCGTCAACGCATTGATGTCGTTACTAAAAAGGCGATGGATAATTATAGTAAAAATCGGGACACGTTGGCTTCTGGTATTTTAGAAGACGTGGCGGATAGTGAAGATATTTTAGTTCGGATGTTACCCGTTGCATTATATTTGCATCATGAATATGGCGTGTCGTTTATTAATGATGAATCCGCCATGTTGACCCTACATCGCATTGCAGGCTTAACGCATAATGCAGAAGGTGCCTTGGTGAGCGTGGGGATGTTAAGCCTTATTGTGAGCCAGATTCTTGAAAAACAACCCATTCGGGATGCCGTGGAAAACGGCTTGGCCTTTGGCTTTGAATATTATTCTCGCCATAAGGTTTTTGAATCAGAATTAAACGCATTTGAGGAACTTAACTTGCCGGACTTTGCTAATATTCCGGTTGGTAACATCGTGTTAGATGGTCGCAGTGCCAGCACATTAGAAGCGATTATTTGGTCGTTATTAAATAGTCAGAACTATACTGAAGCGATGAAAAATGCCTTTATGCACGGCCACGCCAATAGTATTGTGCCAACGGTTGTTAGTGCCATTGCAGCTATTATTTACCAAGAAGATTTGGTCATTCAAGCTAGTGAACATTTGACATCACGGAAGTTGATTGTCAGTGTGACCAACCAAGCAGAACGTTTAGGCCGTTTTAATTAAGAAAAAGCGTTATCTCTATTGTTAATAGAGATAACGCTTTTTTAGAGCCAAAATGGATAGGATTGATAATCAATGGTCAAACCAAAAGTACTAGGTTGCAATGTTTCACCATCAACTTGGCCTGGTTGCATGTCACGAACGTAAATTTGTGTGCCGTGTTGGAGCGGGATAGTTGTCACATTTGGGTGAGCAAGATGACTACCATCCTTTTTTAAGGCCATAAATAATTTTAGAAACTGGAGAAATGTCATCTTTTTGGCGATGACGAGATCGAGACCTTCCTGAGTTAAGTCAGCCGTTGGGAGTAGCGCAATGCCGCCACCGAAAAAGGGTTGGTTGGTAATCGTCACCAAAAACGCCTGAGTAAACTGTTGGTACTGATCGCCAGTCATGACAGTCATTTGGAAGGCTTGTTGTTGGAAAAAAGCAGCTAAAGTTGTGGCTAGATAACTGAAGTGTCCTAACCCTAGACGGTTCAGCCGTTTTTTCCAAGGTGATTGGTTGGTGTGATCAACCACTAACGCATCAAACCCAATGCCCAAATTGTTAATGAAGTATCGCGTTGTCTGATACAGCCCATCATCTGTCATCCGACCGACATTGAGTTGCTGGGGCTGGGTTGTCTGTTTAAGATGATACAGCGCCTCGCTGGCCGTCCCTAGGTGCGCTGCTCGGGCAAAGTCATTACCCGAACCAAGTGGGATATAGGCTAAGGGAATGGGGGCTTCACGTTGGGTTTGTAATAGGCCATTTAATACTTCGTTTAAGGTGCCGTCCCCACCGATTGCTAAAACAACCGCCTCGGGGTCTGTGACCGTATTAGCGATATTTTTTGCCAATTTGACTGCGTGGCCAGCATATTGGGTATCGGACCAGCGCACGATTGTGCGTAAGTGTTTAATTTGACTGATAATATCGCCGTGTGCTTGGTTACCAGCCTGAGGATTGTGAATCACGTAAAAATTCGGCATGATGGTTATTCTTTCGATAGAAACTAATTTCATTGTAACAAAAAAAGCCCCAAAGGGCTATGTGTGGTGATTATCCTAAGAAGTGGCGGAGCTGCGCCATGCGGTTAATTAAAGCCGTAATGGCAATTGGCGCACCTTCTTTAATTTGCACAACTTGCAAAGCGATTTCGGCATGCTGTTGTTCTTCACGGGTTTTAGGACCAATTTCAAGGTCGAAAATATCTTTGACAATCATAATGTCGCGTTCAACATCAGCCCAAGCAGGACTTTGTGTCTTCAAGATTGCGAGTGCATCGAGATTGACAAAGCGGGCGAGTTCACGGAAGTCATCCTTCATACTTGGGTAATTCCGGACAAACGCTGACAGATGATCAGCATTTAAGTTTTCAAGGGTACGGCCAAAGCCGATGAATTCTGGTGGCACACCGATTGAATAAAAGGCACCGGTGAAGTTGATGGCACGTGGTAATTCAATACCGTCAACAGAACGTGAGTAACCTAAGACACCAACGTGTTGGCGACGGTCACGACGCTTTGGGAAGGCCTTGAAAATCGGTTGCATATCAGGCACCAATTGGTCTAGTGTGTGCGCATAAAATTCAGCTGATTCTTCAGCGACTTCGGCTAAGATCTTTTGGTCAGCAGCTGAAATCTTTAATGGTTCAGCGGTTGGTAACTTTTCCTTTAGTTCGGCAATCGCTTGTTGGACATCAGCAATTGGGAAATCATAGCGGAAAGCAGACTGAACTGTTGCCGTACGAACACCAGGGAATTCTTTGACGTAACGATCAATACGGTGTGGTGACAAGCCACCACGGAAAATCGCTGAACCAGTCCCTGAAATTGGATAAATTTCAATGTTTTCTTCACGGGCAAATTCATGTAAGCGCGCAATGGCTAACTTGTTACCCGTAATTGAGCTCATGAAGCCAGCTGTCAACGCTGAATCAGATCCAGCCAGGAAAACACGCATATACTTTGGTCGGAATCCAAAATGTTCTTCATGCAACTTGAGGTAGTCTTTCAAAATTTCTGGTGCGTGAAGTTGGGTGTCAAAATCCTCAAATAGGGGAATAATTTCAATATAAGGGGTGTTTTTATCTGAACGGGTAAACTCAACTGACTTAAAGTTGGCTAGCTTTTCAAACAAAACTTGCATCTTTAGCAACTGATCAGCGCGTTGTGCCATTGGCAAAATGGCTTCAAATAGTGGCCGTTGTTCAAAGCCTAAATCATGCGCGAAATCTTCTGAACTTAAAATGGCAGTCATCGCTTGCATCAAGTTATAGCCTTTTTCTTCCCAAATGTTTGGGAAGCGGAACGTCAAGAATTTATCACGACCAATTTGTTGGTCTTTAAAGTAATCATATTCGGTGCTAAATAGGCGATCAATGACGGCAGCATCGGCGTGCTTACCTTCCCAATCCCACATGTATTCATCAACATTTAATTCACTGAAATTTTCAAAAGCTTCGTTCATTTCGCGATAGGCGCTGATAAAAGGTTGTTGGGATGCATCCCAGAAAGGTGCATTCGCATTATCGGGGTGTTGCGTACCCATAATCGTAGGGATTTTTCGTTGTGTCATGATGGCTCCTTCATATTGTACTTCTACTATTGTAGCATATTGGGCTCGGTTTAAAAATGTTAATGTCAAGTTTTATACGTTGACCTCTGCATAAAAGAAAATAATGTTCGGTATTTATCGATTCAAGGCAACAAAAAACACCCACAAGCGGGTGTTTTGTCGTTAGACCATGATCAACATTGGTAAGATCATTGGCTTACGTGCTGTTTCACGATACAAGAAACGTGATAAGTCATCAATAACGGCTTGACGAATATCAGCTTCAGTGGCGTTAGCGTTATTCATCACACGACGCATCGTGCCAAAAATAATCCGACGACCTTCATTAATTAAATCACCAGACTCACGCATGTAAACAAAACCACGTGACAAAATATCTGGGCCAGAAAGAATTTCTTTTTTCTTTAAGTCAATAGTTGCCGTCACTACGACCAAGCCATCTTGTGAGAGCTTTTGACGATCGTGCAGGACAACTGATCCGATATCACCGATACCTGAACCATCAATGTAAGTGTCTTCGCCAGGGAAATGTCCCGCAATACGGGCATTTTCGCCATCAAGCGCTAAGACATCACCATTTTCCAAAATAAAAGTATGGTCTTCAGGGATATCGAGTTCGTGTGCCAATGAGGCATGAACTTTCAACATCCGGTATTCCCCGTGCACGGGCATGAAGAACTTTGGCTTCATGAGGGCTAACATCAACTTTTCTTCTTCTTGGCCACCGTGACCAGAAGTATGAATGTTGTTGACCTTACCATAAATGACATTAGCACCGCCTTCTTCCAGTTTGTTAATCACTTCATTGACTGAAGCGGTGTTACCTGGAATAGGAGATGATGAGAAAATAACGTTGTCATTTGGCTTCAAGCGAATTTGCTTGTGCGTTCCTTCAGCAATGCGAGCCAAAGCGGCCATCGGTTCACCTTGTGAACCAGTTGATAAAATCAACAGTTCATCATCAGGGATATGCTTAATCTCAGATTGTTCAACCAGCATGTCATCTGGAATGTTCAAGTACCCTAAAGCACGACCATTGTTAACAGCTGATTCCATTGAACGACCAAAGACAGCGATCTTACGCCCATGAGCAATCGCAGCATCAGTCGCCATGCGGACACGGTTCATGTTTGAAGCGAAAGTCGCAAAAATGATACGACCCTTTGTAATTTTGTCAAAAATTCGGTTAACCGAATTGGCCACCCAGGCTTCTGACTTGGTCCATTCAGCACGTTCAGCGTTGGTTGAATCACTCATCATGAGCAAGACACCTTTTTCACCAAGACGCGCCATTGACCACAAGTTAGGTGGCTGCTTTGTTGTTGGTGTGAGATCGAACTTGAAATCACCAGTTTCAACAATTGTCCCAACTGGGGTGTGCACCGCAACACCAAATACATCAGGAATTGAGTGGGTTGTCCGGAAGAATTCAACACTTAATTTATCAAATTCAAGGACAGTCCCATCCGTAATCTCGTGTAATTCAACGCGATTGAGGAGTTGTTTTTCTTCGATTTTGTTCTTAATTAACGCCATTGCTAGTGGTCCAGCATAAACTGGGACGTTAACAGCTTGTAAAAAGTAGGCGATTGCACCGATATGGTCTTCGTGTCCGTGGGTGATAACCAGTGCTTTCACGCGATCGATATTATCGACTAAATAAGTATAGTCGGGAATAACGTAATCGATACCAAGTAGTTCATCTTCGGGGAACTTAATACCCGCGTCAACAACGATGATTTCATCTTGATACTCAATACCATACGTATTCTTACCGATCTCGCCTAAACCGCCTAGCGCATAAACGCCGACTTCGTTTGGTTTAATATCTACAGAATATGTCATAGTTTAGAATGTTGTGATTTCGAAGTTTGGGTTAGCTTTTTCGTAAGTCAATGCCTTATCTGAAAGTTCTTCGATAAATTCAACGTTGTAGTTGGTGTTGTCTTCAATAATTTCCCGTGCTTGTGGCAAGCTTTCTGCCGACAAGTAGAGTGAAAGGGTTGTTTCACGCTTGGGATTGCGTTCAGGATGTTCCTGGTAATAAACTTTGTAAATCATAATGCCTCCAAAATATCGTTAATTTTTTAATTTGTCACGAACGAAAACCTATATTATAGTGTACCACATAGCATGCAAAAACGGGAATGTTGTCGGCCTTATTACTTGATTATTCCCATTATCATTGTTAAATTGATGTAGGGGAGCAAAGAAATGGCAGTCAAATCGATTACAGTTTTTATGGGATCGCAACTCGGCGCAGATCCAGAATTTACAACAATTGCTACAGCGTTGGGTGAAGCACTCGCCCAACGGCAGCTCACACTTGTTTATGGGGGTGGGCGAGACGGGCTCATGGGTGTTACGGCGCGAGCCGTGATGGCCCATGGTGGGCAAGTCATTGGTGTGTCGCCACACAATTTAGCAGAAGAGACGATACCGGCAGCTGACATTACAAAGTTGATTACCGTTGAGACGATGTCTGAACGCAAAGAATTACTGATGTCACTTGGTGATGCGTTTATTGTTTTACCGGGTGGATTTGGCACACTTGAGGAATTAGCCCAAGTGTTGAGTTGGGCAAGAATTGGCTTACATCACAAACCACTCGTACTATTAAATGTGAATGGTTACTATGACCATTTGTGGGATTGGATAGCAGATAGTGTAACGGCTGATTTTGCCGTACCAACGGACTTAGCAGCGGTGCGGTTATACCAAAGTGTTGACGACGCGTTGCGCTATCTTGCTACCATTTGAAGGTATGAGAACAGGGGAAATCATATGCCAGAATACACAATGTTAGCCGATTTTATTCGGGTTTACATGTCATCACTAAAACACATGGAAACCATGCTCTCACAGCCAATGCGTGAATATGGGCTGTCTTTTGAGCAGTGGTTGATTATGGCATCTATTGCGCGCAGCGAAACGCCGTTGACATTAACAGAAATTGCGGCTGAACGTGACGTAACCAAAGGCGCCGTTGGCCGCCAATTAAAGCCGATGCTGGCGTTATATTTTGTGGTGCAAACGCCAGATGAAAACGATCGACGGCGCATCCTCCTTTCCTTGACACCAGAAGGGCAGCGCATTGAGGCGGAGTTGACGAAGCGCGTACGCGCCCGTGGGAAGGCCTGGATTGAGGCATTTGGTCTTGAAGAATCACGTGATTTATTAAAGGATATTCATCGTTTTGATGAGTTGATCATGAAACCGGCGCTCAATGGGAAAAACATTGAGAAATCGTGAGGGTTGTGGTAAAATTTTATTTTGTATGAAGACTGCATCATAGGCGGTTTTCTGGTATAATAAACTAAATTATTTATAAAAGAGGATATTGATCATGGCAATTGGCATGAATGATTTAAAGAATGGTTTGACAATTGAGTATTCAAACTCAATTTGGCGCGTTTTGGATTTCCAGCACGTTAAGCCAGGAAAGGGTGGCGCATTTGTCCGCTCAAAGTTGAAGAACTTGCGTACAGGCGCTGTGAACGAAGTGACTTTCCGTCCTGGTGATAAGTTCGAACAAGCTGATATCACAACACGTCCAATGTCTTACTTGTTTGCTGAAAACAATGGTCGTGTCTTCATGGATGTTGAAACTTACGAACAAATTAACTTGCCAGATGACAAGATCGAAGCTGCTTTGAAGTTCTTACTTGAAGGTATGGAAGTTAAGATCACAATGTTTGGTAACGAAATTTTGGGTGCTGAATTACCATCAACAGTTGCTTTGAAGGTAACGGAAACACAACCAGGCATCAAGGGTGCGACAGCAACTGGTTCAGGTAAGCCAGCAACAGTTGAAACTGGGGCAACAATTACTGTGCCTGACTTTATTAACGAAGGTGAAACAATCATCGTTAATACTGAAGACGGTTCATATAAGGGCCGTGCCTAATTACAAAGTGTGAACTAACACAAGCTGATGGTGCTAACACGGCACAATTGTTGTCATGTTATCCAGTGGCTGCGTGTTGTAGGGAACACAGATAAAAAGTTCCCTAGGGGAACTTTTTATTTTAAAAAATATTTTCGAGGATGACATCATGGCCAGAGAAATTAAGCGTAGCAAGCAAGCTACAAAGAATATTATTTTAGCAACGCAACATACTGTTGCGGGGACAACACAAGTGACGCCAGAAGTCATTGAAGTGATTGCACAAATTGCAACGCAAGAAGTACCAGGTGTTTACTCAATGCGTGGTAAGTTGTCAGATCACTTTACGAACGCCTTTGGTTCAAATGCACGTGGTAAGGGTGTCGAATTAACACAAACTGACGCCGGTTTGATGATTGATGCTTATGTGTTTTTGCAATATGGTGTGGCTGTGCCAAAGGTTGCGCTTGACATTCAAAATGCCATTCAATCTCAAATCACATCCATGACAGACTTAAATGTTGTACAAACAAATGTCCACGTGAGTGGGATTGTGCCAGAAAAAGTATCCAATCAATTTGATCCAGATAATCTATTTGGTGAAACAGAAACAACTGAGGTGGCCGATTAATGGCGAAGTTATCACGACATGAGTCACGTCAAGCAGCTTTTCAGGTGCTGTTTGCCCTTGAAAAAGATCCTAAGAGTAATAACATTGACAATCTTTACGATATCGTCTTAGATGGTAAGGACTACGATGATTATTTGCCACGCCTTGTTAATGGTGTTTTGGGGACAAAAGCAGATCTTGATGCGCATATTACGGCCCATTTGGCTACTGGTTGGGCAATTAATCGTATCAACAAAGCAGATCTTGTGATTTTGCGCTTGGCCATTTATGAATTAAACAATCAACTGGTACCTTATAAGGTAGCGATTGATGAAGCATTAATTTTGGCTAAAACGTTTGCTGATGAAGACGACCGTAAGTTTGTTAACGGATTGTTAAAGCATTTTGCGCCAACTGATACACCCAAGGTCGATTAGATCGTTAAAAGTCGCTTGGCGGCTTTTTTTCTTAAAAACAATTATTGGGTCACGATGACGAGACGACAAAAGAATGGAGGAAAGGATGTTATCCTTTCGGGACAATGTCCAAATAGAAAATGGCAATTTATGATTTAACCAAAACGCCGGCTGACAGTTACGATACACACACGCATCTCAATGATGACAAGTTGTTTCACGATGTGCCTGCTTATATTGGCCGTGCCAACGAATTCCGGGTTATGGAAATGAACATTGTGGGTTATGATGCAGTGGGTAACGCCCGTGCCTTAGAAATTGCCCAAGCGCATGATAATATTTATGCGGTATTAGGTTTCCAACCGGAAGATACGGTTGACTTTGACGCAGCAGCTGCACAAACGCTTGAAGCGCAATTACAAGCAGACAAAGTGGTTGGTGTTGGGGAAACAGGGCTAGATTACTACTGGGAAACAGCGCCCCATGATGTCCAAAAGCAAGCATTTGAAACGCATCTTGCTTTGGCAAAAAAGTATGATTTACCCGTTATTATCCACAACCGTGAGGCGTTTGATGACGTGTATGCCATGTTAAAGGCTAGCGGCGTGACAAAAGGTGTGATGCATAGTTTTTCTGGTACGCCTGAACAAGCGCTAGCGTTTGTTGACTTGGGGATGCATATCTCATTTAGTGGGGTTGTGACCTTCAAAAAAGCAGAAGAAGTGCGTGAAGCGGCCAAAGCGGTACCACTGGAACGATTACTTGTTGAAACAGATGCGCCTTATTTGGCACCAACGCCATTCCGAGGTAAGGATAACGAACCTGCTTTCGTTAAGTATGTCTTGGATTCATTAGCAGAAACGCTTGATATGACCCCTAAAGCATTGACGGAAATCACGCGTACCAATGCGCATCGTCTCTTTTTAAATCATGACTGACAAACCAAAAATCAACGAAATGATTGTGGTTGAGGGGCGGTCGGATACACAAAATTTGGCTCGGGCAGTGATTGCTGACACCATTGAAACGGGTGGCAGTGCCGTGACACCCGATGCCATTATGCGCGCTAAACACGCGGCTAAAACCCGTGGTGTCATTATTTTGACCGATCCAGATTATAATGGGCAGCGGATTCGACAAATCATGTCGGCGCATGTCCCTGACGCTAAGCAGGCTTATATTACGCAAGCTGCAGCTCGGGCGGCAAAAGATAATCCGCATAAGTCACTTGGGGTCGAGCATGCCGAACCGGCAGTGTTACGCGCCGCTTTGGCACAAGTGATGACACCGAAAGTGGCACAAACCAGTGATGTGGATCAACATTTTCTGTTACAACACGGGTTATTAAGTGGTCAGCAGGCACGGTTACAGCGGCAAAAACTTGGTGAAGCCCTACATATTGGCTATACTAACGGTAAACAACTCATGAAACGCTTGCACCAATTTGGCATTACACAAGACCAAATACGCGCAGCACTACAAAGGACACAAGAACATGGCAGAGACAATTGATATTGCAAACCCAACCCGTACCCAAGCGATTTTGACACAATATGGGCTCCATGCTAAGAAAAAGTTTGGACAGAATTTTTTAACGGATTTATCGGTATTACATGGTATCGTCGATACTGCTGAAATTACAGCCGATGATTATGTGATTGAAATCGGGCCAGGGATTGGGGCACTGACGGAACAACTTGCCCGTCGTGCAAAACGCGTTCTGGCGTTTGAAATTGACCCACAAATGGTGGCGGTATTAGCGGAAACGTTGCAACCCTATCACAATGTGACGGTCGTCGAACAAGATATTTTAAAAGTTGATCTCGCGCAAATGATTGCAACTGAATTTGGTGTCGGGGCGCGGGTGAAAGTTGTCGCAAACTTACCTTATTACATCACCACGCCAATTTTGATGCAGTTACTGCGGTCTAACATTGCGTGGGATAATATTGTCGTGATGATGCAACGCGAGGTTGCCGATCGCTTAAACGCGGCGGTCGGGACAAAGGCATATGGTGTGTTGACTTTGACGGTCGCTTATTTTGCCCAAGCAACCCTAGCCATTAATGTGCCGGCGACATCATTTAACCCATCACCAAATGTCGATTCAGCTGTCGTGAAGCTCACACCACACACACCAGAAATAGTAGTTGATCAGCCAGAACGCCTTTTCGGTGTGATCAAAGGGAGCTTTTCACACCGACGTAAGAGTCTTTGGAACAATATGCTGCAAACTTACGGCAAAGACGCTGAAGCAAAAGAAAAAATAACAGCAGCCTTGACGGCAGCCGACATTGCACCATCTGTTCGTGCCGAACGGCTTGATTTAACTCAGTTTACACAGTTGTATTTGGCGTTGCGTGCTGTTGGGTTAACACAATAAACGTATATTTTTTCGATTATTACGTGTAATATACAGTATAATTTGCAATTGCGCGTGTTTCGTGCTAAAATGAGTTAAGTTTTTCACGAAAGGTGGTATAAAAATGCCAAGTAGTTTACAAGACATCAAAACTGAGCTTGATGCCCATGTCGGAGAAGAAGTGACGGTTGTGGCTCAAGCTGGCCGTAAGAAAATCACTGAGCGTAGTGGTGTGTTACGGTCGACTTTTCCATCACTGTTTGTCGTGGAATTAGATGAAGATGCGAATTTTGAACGCGCATCTTATAGTTATACCGACATCTTAACCAATAACATTAACATTACATTTGCCGATTAAACAAAATGCCCGTATGGGCTTTTTTTGTAGTGATGAGAAAATATTACGATGAACAAACAAGCATTTTATGCCATTTTGACCTTATTACTGATTCCACTGGGGATCTGTTTAATTATTTTAAAAATGACGGTGCCGTCATCGGGACCCAAACATAGTCCAGTTCAGATTGTTACCGATCGAATTGCTTACCAACAGTTGGCTAAAGCCATTGTTGCAGATGATGGTCGCGTGACCGTTTTAGATGGTAAATTGACAACGTTGCAACAACAAAAACAATTTAAGGGTGCAGAGGTTGTCCTAACTGATAATCATGCTAGCCCACTACTCACCCAACGGCAGAAATTACATTTACGTTCTAAAATTTTAGTCGCCAGTGATAGTTTTCAAGGACCAGACGCTAACAATTACTGGTTGAGTCCCCAAGTTATTTTGCAAACCATTTCCCGCCTATCGGATCTTTTAAGTGATTTGGATCCACAAAATCGGGATTTTTATATTCGACAAAGTCAGCAGTTATTGGCACAAACACAACCGTTAGCCGATGGGATTGCGCGTTTACAGGCGGAAAAAAATGTTCAGTATTTAGCCACAAATCACGCGCAGCAGGTCTTTATGACCCAACTGGGTTATCAGCCAGTACAGCAAGATTTGGCATCTGCTACGACGGCTGATTTCGATACGTTAGCGAAAAAAATGCAGGACCATACCATTCGCTTTGTTTTGACCGCCAGTCAAGATCAATCTGAGCAAGATCAACGCGTCATGCAGCTAGCGACGCAATATCAAGTGCCGATCGTTACTTTTAATCAAGTTTTGCCAGCAGGCGAAAAAGTGTGGGATTGGCAACTCGATTTTGTGAACCAATTACAAGCAGTACTAAAACCAGTAGAGGGTGGAAAATAATGGGCATCATTGAAACAAAAGATTTTGGCGTGCGTTATGGTGAAAAAGTTATTTTTTCAGACGCAAATATCGACATTCCGGCCGGTCGTTTTTTTGCCATTTTGGGCGAAAATGGTGCGGGCAAGACCAGTTTTGTGAAAGCACTCATTGGTCAAAATGTCCAAACTGTTGGGCAATTATCACGACAAGTAAAGCGGATTGGTTTTGTCCCGCAGTTTCGAGATATTACCCGTGACTATCCTTTGCAAATTTCTGAATTCGTTGGTCTGACTTTTAACCGTGGTTGGCGTTTGTGGTGGAATACCAAAGAAAAACAAGCCATTCAGGCAGCGCTGTCGCGGATGGATTTGTTGGCAATTGCTGACCAACGATTGGGGTTGGTTTCAGGTGGCCAAAAGCAACGCGCTTTTGTGGCCCAAGCGTTAGTCCAACAACCTGATTTATTAATCCTTGATGAGTCAACAGCGAGTCTGGATCACGAACACAAGGTACAATTGCTTAAAACCGTGCAACAATTACAAAAAGAGCAGCAATTGACTATTCTATTTATTACGCATGAATTGAAGTTAATTTCACAGTTTGCTGATGGCTATCTGTTGTTTGAAAATGGCCGGGTGACGCAGGGCGATAAAGTAGCCTTGCAAGCCTTGACGAAGCAAATGACGCATATGCATGAAGCACACGTGCATGAAGAAAATGAGGTACATGATGTTCAATTATGATTTTATGCAAAATGCGTTTATGGCTGGCACAGTCGTTAGTATTGTTGCTGGAATCGTTGGCACGTTTGTCGTGGCACGAAATTATGCCTTTCTGACACATAGTTTAAGTGAAATTGCCTTTGCGGGTGCGGCCTTTGGTTTGTTTATTGGTTGGCCAGCGTTGTTAGGGATGATGGCTGCAACCAGTGTTTCATCATTAGCCATTGGGGCCTTGGAGTCCGGGTACACTAAGCGGGATAATGTCACTAGTGCCATATCGGCATTAGCCATTGGCTTGGGGATTCTCTTTTTAGCCTTAGGGCATACCAGTACAACGGCCGCGACAGGTATTTTATTTGGCTCAGTGCTAGGTATTAGTCGGCAAGATTTGTGGTTATTGCTGGCGTTGGCTGTTTTTGTCATCGTGGTCTTATTGTTTAATTACCGCGCCTTACGACAACTCGCTTTTGACGAAGCGGGCATGTTTTTGCAAACGCGTCGTCAAAAAGTAGTCCGTTATATTTTTCTGATTACGATTGCGCTGTCTGTCAGCATTTCATCACAACTCGTCGGGTCACTTTTGATTTTTGTTTTGGTCACGCTACCAGCTGCGAGTGCCAAGTATTATGTGACAACGACAGTACGCTTGATTGGGCTGGCGATTGTGTTTGCGTTGTTTGGCACTTGGTCAGGCTTGACGTTGGCGTATCTTACCAATTTGCCGACGAGCTTCTTTATTGCCATGATTGAGGTGATCATTTATTTGACCTCCGTGTGGCAATTCAAAAAGAATGCCTAAATACCGAACATTGGATCGCTTTTGATGTTATAATTATTGTTAAATATTAATAAAGGAGAATATGTGCTAAGTTTGTTTTAGCACAACGATATATTATGAAAACACGCCGCTCTGATCGACTGGTTGACATGGCACGTTACATGCTTGAACGCCCACGGACATTGATTTCTTTGTCTTATTTTGCCAAACGTTATGATTCAGCAAAATCTTCCATTTCTGAGGATCTTTCAATTATCAAGCGGACGTTCCAAGAACGGGGCACTGGCTTATTAGAAACTGTTCCTGGTGCAGCTGGTGGGGCACGCTTTGTCCCTTATATGACGGAAGAGGAAGCCAAGGAATTTATTGAACAAATTCGGCAAGATGTCGATGATGAAACGCGTGTTTTACCAGGTGGCTATGTCTATTTGTCTGATTTGTTGGGTCGGCCAGATATTTTAAGACAAGCCGGTCGTTTAATTGCAACGCAATACTTACGCGAAAATATTGATGCTGTCATGACTGCTGCCACTAAAGGGGTGCCGTTAGCTCAGGCGGTCGCTGAACAACTCAATGTACCGTTTGTGATTGTGCGTGATGATGCGAAAGTAACCGAAGGGCCAACTGTATCAGTTAACTATTTGACGGGTTCATCTAAGCGTGTTGAAAAGATGGAATTGTCACGACGTTCATTACGGACGGGTTCACGGGTGCTGATTGTGGATGACTTCATGAAGGCAGGCGGCACGATTCAAGGAATGCAGACGTTGGTCAGCGAGTTTGACGGGACTGTCGTTGGAACAGCGGTCTTTGCTGAAGGGCGTTCAGCCACACGGTTGTTGGATCGCTTCACCTCATTGTTGCATGTGGATACGAACCTGAAGAATGGGGCACCAATTTTGGTGACTGCTGGTAACTATTTAGAAGAAATATATAAACACGAGGCTTAATTTTTCATGAATGATGACGTAAATGTATTAGTTTTGGCAGCCGGTCACGGCTCACGGATGCGGTCAACCACACCGAAAGTATTGCATCGGGTAGCTGGAAAAGCGATGATTGACTGGGTCTTAGATGCAGTGGCACCGTTAACGCAAAGTAAGCCGATTACAGTAATTGGTGTGGGTGCAGAGAGTGTCCAGGCACATGTTGGTGATCGCAGTGATTTTGTCCTACAAACAGAACAACTTGGGACAGGACATGCGGTACAGCAAGCGCAAGCAAAGCTTGGTGATAACCATGGCGTGACCTTGATTATGTCAGGTGATACACCAATGTTTCGACCAGAAACGTTGGCTGAATTTGTTCAAACACACCAAAACTCTAAAAATGCTGTGACCGTACTTACCGCCATTGCTGATGATCCGACTGGCTATGGGCGTATTGTACGTGCAGATGACGACACGGTTTTAAAGATTGTTGAGCAAAAGGACGCTAGTGTCACAGAACGTCGTATTCAAGAAATTAATACGGGTGTTTATGTGTTTGATAATCAGTTGCTGTTTGAAGCGTTATCACAAGTAAAAAACAACAACGCGCAAGGTGAATATTACTTGCCGGATACGTTAGATATTTTGCGCCAATCTGGTCACCAAATCGGTGCACACACGTTGCGTGATTTCACAGAATCACTGGGTGTTAACGATCGTGTGGCCTTAGCTGTTGCCAATCGGGTGATGCATGAACGGATTAATCATCGCTTAATGGTGGCGGGTGTTGAGTTAATTGATCCTGCTAACACTTATATTGATGCTGACGTGACCATCGGGGCAGATACAATTGTTGAAGGTGGTGTGACGATTTTAGGGCACACGACGATTGGTCACAATAATGTGATTACTCAAGGTTCACGGATTGAAGATAGTCAAATTGGCGATGACAACGTGATTACAGCATCACATATTGAGTCAGCCGTTTTGGCAGATCGTACGACAATCGGACCTTATGCTCACCTACGACCAAAGGCTGAACTAGGTGATGCGGTTCACGTTGGTAACTTCGTGGAAGTTAAACAAGCCAAACTAGCGGCTAACACTAAAGCAGGTCACCTCACTTATATCGGGAATGCCGATGTTGGCGAATCAGTTAACATTGGTGCTGGTACCATTTTTGTGAATTATGATGGGGTGAATAAGTTTAACACCACAGTTGGTGATCGTGCCTTTATTGGGTCAAATACGAAGTTGGTGGCACCTGTGACAATTGCTGATGAAGCCATCACGGCTGCTGGCTCAACGATTACGGCGGATGTACCGACTCATGCTATGGGCATTGCCCGGTCGCGCCAAGTCAATAAAGCCGATTTCTGGGATCGCATGCCACATAAGTGAGCAGTGATCACACAAAAACGTCCTGGAGAATTGTGGTGACACAAGCCAGGACGTTTTTTATGTTAAGATATGAGTATTAAAATTCTGGGAGCAAAAATATGGAAATCACCGGTGAACGGGCATTAGAAAATATTACCGCATCACAAGCTTTCACTTTGGTCGTGGCACAGCCAGATCAGGACGATATTGCGTTAGATGCGCTATTTGAGGCGCTCGATACGCATATTGCTGATCCGAACTTTATCCATTTAGCCCTCACAATCAATGGTGGTATTGTAGCGGGTGGCACAACCTTAACGTTAGAAACGAATGTCATTAACTTGCCGCAACGTTATACGAATCAGCTCAAAAAATTAATCTGGCCAGAGAAACCAGATAACGATGTGAATCTTTATATGATTGTGGAAAATCCGCTGGTGAGCCAGTCACAGTTAAAAATTGCTTTGGCGAGTTCGGTGACAGCTTATCAAGATGATCCAGATAGTGTGAAAAGTAAAATTGCCCAATGGTTTACGGCGCAACTGCAAGTGATTGTTGAACAGCAAACTGTGGCCGATGCAGAAATTACTGAGGATTAAGCCTGGTAAGTAATGCGACCGGTAATTCGTATTAATTGCTGGTTTTCTGATCGGCAAGTGAAATCTAGCATATGTGGAGCACTCGTATTTTTGACACCATCAAAATGCCCTAAATCGTAGGTATCAATCACATATTGGGCCAGTGCGTGTTTGGTGTCGCCAGCAAAGTCGGGGACTAAAATATCTGACAAGCTGTGATGTGTTGGGTTTGCTTGTGTCATAATGATGTGCTTTTCAAGTTTCGTTAATTTAATCATAAGGGTATTATAACAGGTTATTTGTGTCGAAAATTTTCAATTTTTTTGAAAAAGTGTTGATATTATGTTGATACTCTGGTATGATAATTATATGCGATGAGTCGAAGCGCTTGAAAAATTAGCGCCGAAGGCGGCCTGCTGTGTTAAATCAC
Source organism: Leuconostoc garlicum (assembly GCF_001998805.1). Classification (NCBI taxonomy): domain Bacteria; kingdom Bacillati; phylum Bacillota; class Bacilli; order Lactobacillales; family Lactobacillaceae; genus Leuconostoc; species Leuconostoc garlicum. The sequence continues at coordinate 836,140 of NZ_CP016329.1, forward strand.
AAATCTCGGATAGATGCAGGTGTTAATGGTGGTTGTGGAACCCCATTTTCTCACCATGACTAACAGTGCTTGCACTGAGGTGACGCGACTTTGCTATTGGTGTCACCACCAGTAGTCGCCCGTAAGAGCGAATCTTACATGCCAAACTAACACCTAACTTCGGTTAGGTGTTTTTTAGTGCTCTCAAATGATACATCGTATGATGTATCAGGGGGGCGTGGTATGTTAGAACAATTTGAACAAGTGAAGGTTATTTTAAGTCGTGGAAAACGCTGGTTACTACTTATCTTGATCATTGTGGGTAGCCTACTGTTGTTTTTTGCCAGCCAGTTGCCAGTTGGCCATGATTCAGCAGGCAAGACAATGCCAAGTCATGTATCAAACCATGCGGCTGATCAGAAACAAGTTGATCAAAAACAAGGTAACCGTGCTGAACATACTGAGACCAAAGTATTAATTGATATTAAAGGTGCGGTAAAACAGCCAGGTGTTTATGATGTCAGTCAACAACCACGACTACAAGCGGCAGTAGCTAAAGCTGGTGGTTTGACTGATCAAGCAGAAATATTAACGATCAATCTGGCCCAAAAATTAACCGATGGTCAAATGGTTTATATTCCCACAAAAGGGGAACATTTAAGTGAACAAGCGCCATCAGCATCGCAAGCGCAAAAAGATAAGGTTAATTTAAATACGGCCACGGTGGCTGAACTTCAAACGTTAGAAGGTATTGGTGAAAAGAAAGCCGAACAAATTATTGCTTATCGTGAAGCAAATGGTGGTTTTAAACAAATTTCAGACTTAAAGGCTGTTTCTGGGATTGGCGAAAAACGGTTTGAAGCGTTAAAGGACAGTTTAACCGTCTGATGAGAAACCGTGATTTTCTAATTGTTAGTCTCAATATTGCAGCGATAAGTGGCTGCGTTTATCGCTTTAGTGCGGTGACAATGACGTTGTGGCTGTTAGCGATGTTTATATTCTGGCGCCGTGTCAGTGTGTACCGCCTTGGGTTATTTATCGGTATTGGGTTACCTTTTTGTGTTATTTCATGTGGGATGCGCAGATGTTAAGCCAGCAAGCCAACAAAGAGACGTCAGCCATGACACACGTTTCTGGTCGGATTTTACCAGATGACATAACGGTTAATGGGGCAACGGTACGTGGGCAATGTCAACTTGATGACAGTGGCGAAACCGTTATTTTTTTCTATCAGGTCAAATCTGAGCAAGCAAAACAGCGCTGGCTAACTATTCGACAACCGGTTCATCTGACTGGTCAAGGCTCGATGAAACGTTTGCTGCCCGCAACCAATTTTAATCAATTTGATGCGCAAGACTTTTATGCTACGCAGCACATTACGCATCAAATCACATTATCACAGTGTACTGTAACCCAGTCCACAGCCCGATCAATCTGGCAAAAGTTGGCAGATCAACTGCACGGCTGGCACGCGCAAGGGATTGCTTCGGCGCAACGCTTACCCCAGCCATTAGGTGAATATGCCCAGGCGTTGATTATGGGCACAGCATCGCGAACGCTTTATGAGCGCAATCCTGGTGTACAAACATTGGGGTTGATTCATCTCTTTAGTGTATCTGGCTTTCAAGTGACGTATCTTTTGGCCCTATTAGTGATCGTGTTGCGTCGTTTATGGTGCCCACAAGAGTTAACAGCGGTATTTGGAGCCGGTGTGTTATTGGCATACTTTGTTTTTGCGGGCGCACCAGGCATATTGATGCGTGCTGTGATTGCGGGATTTTTTAGTTTGAGTCGCTTATTTGGGTACCGTGCCTTAGCACAACCGGTTGTCTGGTCGATGAGTTTACTTGGGAGTCTCCTTTACCAACCGGCAATTTTATTGACTTTGGGCGGGCAACTTTCTTTTGCGTTGACCTTTTGTCTCTTATTTACCCGACAGTTAACTTTTTGGCAAACGAATTTATGGCTCAGTATGGTCAGTTTTGTGTTAATCACGCCAGAGCAATATACCTGGCATCTCCTGCAAACATTGGCTAATTGGGCCGCTATTCCGCTTTTTAGTCTTGTGATTGTGCCGTGTGTCTTGATTGGCTGGTTAGGGCAACCTTTAGTTGAGGTCGTGAGGTGTATGAACAGCGTGATTGCGTTTTTTGCACGGACGTTAGACGGTTTAGCGCAGTTACCTGGACAACTCATTATTGGGAAACTACCGTGGTGGCTGATTATCTGTCTCTTGATATTGGCTGTTGTGAGTTTTGTGACCCATAAAAAAATAGCCTATGTCGTGCGCTGGGCGTGGGCTATTTTACTGGTGATGGGCATCATGAGTATGAAGTATCCGCTGCGTGGTGAATTTACAACATTTGATATTGGGCAAGGGGATGCCGCGTTACTTCGGACACCTGGTAATCGGGTGGTGACATTAATTGATACGGGCGGTGCGCCACAATTTGGGCAACAACAACCGTGGCAACAAGTGTCGGGGCAACGATCAGCTGGTGAAACAGTCATTGTCAACTATCTTCATAGTTTAAGTATTGGGCGAGTGGATTATTTGGTCTTGACTCATCATGATTTAGATCATATTGGTTACGCCAAAGTGATCTTACAAAAAATGGTGGTCAAATACGTGGTCGTACCAGCTGGTATGGCACAACAAACTGCTTTTCAACAAGAGATTCAACCATTTCTAGGGCGTGCTAAAGTTGTTGAAGTTACCGCTGGCACATCATTACCCCATTTTCCAGGTCAAATTTTACATCCATTTCACAGTGGTCATGCTGAAAATGACGATAGTATTGCGATATGGAGTCGGATTGGTGGTCAAAATATTTTGACGGCTGGTGATCTTGGTCAAGCTGGCGAGGCCGAACTTGTCGCACGGTACCCCGATATGCGGGTTGATATGCTAAAGTTAGGCCATCATGGCTCAAAAACGGCGACCAATCCAATGGCTATTAACCACTGGCAGCCTAAAATTGCTTTGATTTCTGCTGGACGAGAAAATCGTTATCATCACCCGCATTTAGAAACATTAAAAACCATTCAAGAAAACGGGCTAACGATTTATAACACGCAAACAAATGGTATGATTAGATACAGTTATGTCGGAGAAAAAGGGCGTTTCGAGGTTAAATTTCCAAATGAATCTGCAACAATTACAACAACAAATACAAAATGATGCCTTAGCCAATTTTTATGTTGTCATCGGTGACGAACCGGCATTAAGTCAACGTGCCCATAGTGCGTTTAAAGCGCTCATTCAGCCAGAAGATGTCGAGATGAATTATAGTCAATTTGATTTGGCTGTTCAGGGTGTAGATGAGCTGCTTAATGACGCAATGTCGATGCCGTTTTTCGGTAATCGACGGGTGATTATTGTTCAAAATCCGGAATTTTTAACGGCCAAAGGGAAAATTTCAGATCACGACCAAAAAGGTTTACTACAGCTATTAGCACAGCCGGTGACTGAAAATATTGTGGTCTTTTTGATTAATGATTTAAAAATAGATAAACGCAAAAAAGTGACCAAAGCCATTTTACAAGCCGCAGAAACGGTTGATGTGCCTGCTTTGAATGAACAGCAAGCCCGGCAAGCGATCACCCAACAATTACAACAGCGTGCTTATCAAATTGATGCGGACGCGATGCAGGAACTTTTAGTTCGGACGAATGCCCAGTATTCAGCAATGCAAAATGAGCTACCTAAGTTGGTCGCTTATGCCACCCAGCATAAGCACATTTCTTTAGAAGCCGTCTTAGCACTGGTGCCCAAAACATTAACAGCGACGGTGTTTGATTTAGTTGATGCTGTGATGACACAACGTGTTAAACAGGCGTTGACAATTTATCGTGCCTTATTGCAGAATGGTGAGCCAGCGCTGCGGATTAATGCTGTCTTGACAGGACAATTTAGATTGTTATTACAGATTGCGGGGATGACGGGGACAGATCAAGATATTGGTAAGGCTCTAGGTGTGCATCCTTATCGTGTCAAACTGGCTAAAGGCATGCTCAAAAAATATGCGTTGCCGGCATTACGCGCTGGTTATCTGGGAATGGTGGCGATTGAAATTAAATTAAAATCAACCACACAAGATCCGGAAATGTTATTTGAACGATTTATCTTAAAAACAGCATAAAAAAACACCTTGGAAATTTTCCAAGGTGTTTTTTTATTGATTACTTGACGTACTTTGCCAAACGTGACTTTTCACGTGAAGCCTTGTTCTTCTTGATCAAACCCTTTGAGTAGGCGTGGTCAATTGCAGAAGAAGCAGTCTTGTATAATTCTGCCAAATTGTCTTGACCGGCAGCAGCAGCTTTTTCAAAACGCTTAACAGCTGTACGGTAAGCACTGATTTGTGGTTCGTTACGATCGTGTTGCTTTTTCGTAAGACGAACACGTTGAATTGCTGATTCAATAACAGGCATATGTCTTTTCTCCTTAAATTTGATACGAGGTTTTCATGTAATCTAAAAAGATTAACGACGCAAACCTAAGCGTTGGATCAATTCACGATAACGTTGAATATCAGTGTTGCGGAGGTAACGTAGTAAGTTACGACGGCGACCGATCTTCTTCATCAAACCACGTTGTGAGTGGAAATCATGCTTGTGAGCTGCCATGTGTGCATTCAACTCGTTAATATCAGCAGTCAAAACTGCGATTTGTACTTCAGCTGAACCTGTATCGCCTTCGTGACGAGCATATTCTTTGATGATTTCGTTCTTACGTTCTTGTGTAAGGGCCATAATCATATCCACCTTTCTAAAATGTCGCCAATAACTGTGTAAAACGACGGTGAGACGTTAAACAAAGTGATTGGTCATGTTGTTTATACAACAAATTTAATTATACGCCTATATTATTAAAATGCAAGCGTAGGGAAAGCGTGAGTTATGGTAGAATAAATAAGTATATATGAAGTGTTGATTGTGCAGCGTAATGAAAAGCATGACGCATGTTTAAAGGAGTAAGTAAATGTCTGAAACAACGATTTCAAAAGAAGAAGTTGCTCACGTGGCTAATTTGGCTAAATTAGCATTTGATGATGCTGAATTAGAACAATTTACAACACAATTGGGAGATATCTTAAATATTTTTGACACACTGGGAGAAGTAGATACAACAGATGTTGAACCAACTTATTCAGTGACAGAAAATGTCAATCATTTGCGCCAAGATGTGGCTGATAATTGGCATCAAAAGCAAGCCTTGTTAGATAATGCACCAGAATCTGCAGCCGGTTTGATTAAGGTGCCCGCAATTTTGGATGGCGAAGGAGAATAATCATGACTTTTAACTTTTTTGATAATGACTTAACCACGTTACATGACAAATTGGTTAAGCAAGACGTGACAGCGGTCGAATTGGTGCAAGGGGCTTTGGATAATATTGCCAAAGTTGATGACAAACTTGAAGCCTTTATCATGACAAATCCGGAAGCAGCGTTAGCTCAAGCGCAAGTAGAGGATGATAAACAAGATTTCACGCAAACATTAGCTGGTATCCCATTTGCATTGAAGGATAACTTGGCAACGGAAGGTATTCAAACGACCAGTGCGTCACATATCTTAGAAGGGTTCAAGCCAGTTTATAACGCAACCGTTGTGGATAAGTTAAAGACTGTTGGGGCGGTCTCAGTTGGTAAGACCAACATGGACGAATTTGCCATGGGTGGCTCAACAGAAACGTCATACTATAAGACAACAACTAATGCATGGGACCAAACGAAAGTGCCAGGTGGTTCATCTGGTGGTTCAGCAGCTGCGGTTGCGGCTGGTTTGGTACCATTTGCTTTGGGATCAGATACTGGTGGATCAATCCGCCAACCAGCGGCGTTTAACGGGATTGTTGGCTTAAAGCCAACTTATGGTCGTGTATCACGTTGGGGCTTGTTTGCCATGGCGTCATCACTTGACCAAATCGGACCATTTACACGTACTGTGAAAGATAATGCGTTGGTCTTAAATGCCATCTCTGGTTTTGATGCGAAGGACTCAACGTCATCAGAACGTGAAGTACCGGATTTCACAGCGCAATTAACGGGTGATGTCAAGGGCCTGAAAATTGCCGTACCAAAGGAATACTTTGGTGACGGGATTGATCCAAAGGTTGCTAGCACCGTTAAAGCAGCGATTGCCCAACTTGAGGCACTCGGTGCAACAGTGGATGAAGTCAGCTTGCCACATACAAAGTATGGTGTTGCGGCTTACTATATCATCATGTCTTCTGAAGCCTCATCAAACTTGCAACGTTATGATGGTGTGCGTTATGGCTTCCGTGCCGATGACGTGAAAAACTTGGAAGAACTTTACATTAAGACACGTTCAGAAGGCTTCGGGGATGAAGTCAAGCGTCGAATCATGCTTGGAACATTCTCACTGTCAGCTGGTGCGTATGATGCGTTCTTTAAGAAGGCAGCGAAAATTCGGACATTGTTAATTGAAGACTTTAACAAGGTCTTTGCCGATTACGATGTGATTGTTGGGCCAACGGCACCAACAGTCGCTTATGGTTTGGGCGAAGAAGTGGATGATCCAACAGCGATGTATTTGGCGGACGTCTTGACTATTCCAGTGAACTTGGCTGGGCTACCTGGGATGTCTGTCAATGCTGGTTTTGTTGATGGCCTACCGGTTGGCTTGCAAATTATTGGCCGACCATTTGATGAAGCAACAGTTTACCAGACTGGTTATGCCTTTGAACAAGCGAGTCGTTTGTTTGAACAAAAGCCAGCAATTGCAAAGGACATACTAAGCTAAGCGGGAGGAATAACGTTCACCTGATTAGCAGAGCAGATGAACGGATGACAATTATGGGAACAGGAAATTTTGAAACAACGATTGGTCTTGAAGTCCACGTTGAAATGCAGACAAACTCAAAGCTGATGTCACCATCACCAGTGCACTATGGTGATGAACCCAATGAAAACACCAACGTGATTGACTTTGGTTATCCAGGTGTTTTGCCAGTGGCCAACAAAGGGGCATTAGAATTTGGGATGCGGGCGGCTTTGGCACTCCACGCGACAATTTCACCATTTATTCGTTGGGATCGTAAGAACTACTTTTATCCGGATAATCCAAAGGCCTATCAGACAACCCAATCACAAACACCTTTGGGCACGAATGGTTACTTGGATGTGAAACTTGAAGACGGCAGTGTTAAGCGTGTTCGTATCAAGGAATTACACGTCGAAGAAGATGCCGGTAAAAATACCCACGGTACGGATGGCTATTCTTATGTCGATTTGAATCGTCAAGGCACACCTTTGATTGAAATCGTGTCAGAAGCAGACATTGCATCACCTGAAGAAGCGTATGCCTATTTGGAACAACTCCGCCAAACAATTTTGTTTACGGGCATCTCTGAAGCCAAGATGCAAGAAGGACAGATGCGTGCCGATGTCAACATTTCATTGCGACCATATGGTTCTGATACTTATGGGACTAAAGTCGAAATGAAGAACATCAATTCATTCAACTACGTGCGTAATGCCTTATACTTTGAAGAAAAGCGTCAAGCAGAAGTGTTGCGTGCCGGTGGTGTGATTCAACAAGAAACCCGACGTTATAACGAACCAACTAAGTCAACAATCTTGATGCGTGTCAAGGAAGGGGCCGACGATTACCGTTACTTCCCAGAACCTGATTTGGCACCAGTGGTGATTGACCAAGCTTGGATTGACAAGGTGGCAGCTGAATTGCCAAAATCTGCGGCTGAACGGCAACATGATTATGTGACAAACTTGGGTATTGAACCTTATGATGCTGAAGTGTTGACGCAAACGTTGGCGATGGCCAATTTCTATGATGCGACAGTGGCAGCAGGCGCTGACGCTAAGCGTGCGGCGAACTACTTAATTGGTGATGTGAATGCCTACATGAACAAGCATCAAGTAGAATTGTCAGAAACGCAATTAACCCCAGAACATTTGGCAGGTATGATTCGCTTGATTGAAGATGGGACAATTTCAACGAAGCAAGCTAAGCAAGTGTTTGAAGCGATTATGGTTGGTGAAGAACCAGAAGCATTTGCCAAGAAGCATGGTTTGGTTCAAATTAGTGATCCAGCTGTCCTATTAGAATGGATTACAACTGTTTTGGATGCCAACCCACAGTCAATTGAGGACTTCAAGGGCGGTAAAGACCGCGCAACTGGCTTCTTGATTGGGCAACTGATGAAGATGTCTAAGGGGCAAGCAAATCCAACTGTCATGAATAAACTATTGTTGGAAGAGTTAGCCAAGCGTTAATTTCTAATAGTTAACTGGCGATGATGGTCGTCAGTCAGAACAGGCTTTTGCCTGTGTACATAAGTTTTTAAGAAAGGATTGTGTTAGCACGGCAACGTGTCACGTAACGTGTTCATAACACTTACGCACAAGCGAACATGAGAGCAAGAATTATCTACAACCCAACATCTGGGCGTGAGGCTATCAAACGTGAAATGTTGGATATTTTGCAAGTTTATGAATCAGCAGGGTATGAAACGTCAGCCTTTGCCACGACGCCAGAACCTATGTCAGCAGCCAAAGAAGCTAAGCGTGCGGCTGAAGCGGGGTTTGATTTAATTGTTGCGGCCGGTGGCGATGGGACGATTAATGAAGTGGTCAATGGTTTGGCGCCTTTAGAAAAGCGGCCGATGATGGCGGTGATTCCAGCGGGAACAACCAATGATTACGCCCGTGCGTTGAAGTTACCACGTGACGAACCTTTGGAAGCTGCGAAAGTGATTTTACAGCATGAAACCATTAAGATGGATATTGGGGAAATTGACCAAGCTGGTCAGACCAAATATTTCATGAATATTGCCGCTTTGGGCACAATTAGTGAAGTGACTTACGCGGTCCCATCATTGATGAAGTCCTTGTATGGTTACTTAGCCTATTTGGTAAAAGGGACAGAGCTTATTACCCGAATTAAGCCAGTTAATGCCCGCGTGACCTATGATGACGGTGAATATTCTGGTAAGATTTCAATGATTTTCTTAGCCCTAACCAATTCTGTTGGTGGGTTTGAATCGATTGTGCCGGATGCGAAGTTAGACGACGGTAAGTTCACGTTATTGATTATTAAAGAATCTAACTTGGGCCAAATTTTGCAAATGGTTGCCCAAATGTTAAATGGTGGCAAGCATGTGGATAATCCCCAAATGATTTATAAAAAGACCAATAAAGTTGAAATCACGCCATTAGATGATGATCAATTGAAGGTTAACCTGGATGGTGAATATGGCGGGGATGCGCCGATGTTATTCACAGATCTGCAACAACACATTGAGTTTGTGGCCAACCGTTCTGGCATGCCGGAAGCGGCCACTATTTCCGACAAAACAAAGCAACAGTTTATGGCGGACGTCGAAAAACTCGACGTTAAATAATGTGACATTAAAGTGCGTATCAAAAGGCGCAACAAGAAAGTGAGCGAAATGCTATGGCAAAAGCCAATCGGGTTTACCCCCAAAAAGCCCCTGTAACCAAGAACCAAGAAGTTGAAGGGGAAGTTGTTGACATTACTTATCAAGGCATGGGTGTGGTTAAAATTGATAACTTTCCCATCTTTGTTGTCGATGCAATTCCAGGAGAAATTGTGCGTCTGGGTATCACGAAAGTGCAAAAGAATTTTGCCTTTGGTCGTGTGATCAAGCGTCTGCAAGAATCACCAAATCGCGTGCAAAATGCCAATCAAATTGCGATTACAACGGGAATTGCCCCGTTGGCAAATTTGAAATATGAGGCACAACTTGAATTCAAGCAACGTCAAGTTGAACAATTATTTAAAAAAGTCAATATTGACGTTGATGTCAGCCCAACCATTGGGATGGCTGATCCGACCAAGTATCGTAACAAGGCCCAAGTCCCTGTGCAAGAAATCAATGGCCGCTTGGAAACTGGTTTTTATCGTCGTGGGTCACACAACTTAGTCCCTGTGGAAGACTTTTACATTCAAGATCCAAAGGTTGATGAAGCGGTGACGGTAACGCGGGATATCTTACGTGATCTTGGCTTATCAGCCTATGACGAAACAACTAAAAAAGGTGTTGTGCGCCATATTATGGTACGTCGCGGATACTATTCACACGAATTAATGGTCGTGATTGTGACCAACACCAAGCGTTTGCCACAAGCTGATGAAATTGCGACACGTTTGCAGGCAAAACTTCCTGAATTAAAGAGCTTTATCCACAACATTAACCATGATGATACCAATGTGATCATGGGACAATGGAATGAAACCATTTGGGGCGCTGATGATATCCACGACCAATTGATGGGCAAAGATTTTGTCATTGGACCGAACTCATTTTATCAAGTAAATCCACAAACAACTGCCACGTTGTACACGTTGGCAGCTGAAAAAGCTGGCTTGAAAAAAACGGATATTGCTGTCGATGCCTATTCTGGTATTGGGACGATTACGTTGTCAATTGCAGACAAGGTGAAGCATGTTTATGGTGTGGAAGTTGTTGAAAATGCAGTGGCCGATGCGGAACAAAATGCGCGCAACAACCAAATTGATAACGTGACTTTTGTCACGGCTGATGCCCCAGAACAAATGGTGGCTTGGGCAGCTGATGGCTTGAAGCCTAATGTTGTCTTTGTAGATCCACCACGTAAAGGGTTAACAGTGGAACTGATTTCTGCCGTAGCCGCTATGGCACCGGAAACGTTTGTCTATATTAGCTGCAACCCAGCGACTTTGGCGCGTGATGCCGTTCAAATTTTAGCTGAAGGGTTTGAGATTGATGGCCCAGTCCAACCATTGGATCAATTCCCACAAACCACCCATGTGGAAACCATCACAGTTTTCAAGCGTGTTAAAGCATAAGCAAATATGTTTTAAAAAAGTAGGTTAATGTTTGACAAATATAACCGAACTCTGTATTATATATTAGGGCTCCCATTTATTGGGACAGACGTTAAAAGCTCCCAAGTTCAACTTGGGGCTTTTCTATTTTATTTTTACCCCCTGAATCGTTGCAAGCGCCTAGCGCTATATCATGAGGAGGCATCATGGCAGATAAACAAGTAAAGTACATTTTCGTCACAGGTGGTGTTGTGTCATCTTTGGGGAAGGGTATTGTCGCGGCATCACTTGGCCGTTTATTGAAGAATCGTGGGTTGAAATTAGCGATTCAAAAGTTGGACCCATACATCAACATTGATCCAGGGACAATGTCACCTTACCAACACGGTGAAACCTTTGTGACGGGTGATGGTCTTGAAACTGATTTGGACATGGGGCACTATGAACGTTTCATGGATATTAACACGAACATGTATTCAAACGTGACGACAGGCCGTATTTATTCAGAAGTCTTGGCCAAGGAACGTCGCGGTGACTATAATGGTGGGACAGTGCAAGTCATTCCGCACATTACCGATGCCATTAAAGATAAGATGAAAAAAGCTGCGGAATCAACAGACGCTGATGTGGTGATTGTTGAAGTTGGTGGCACAGTTGGTGATATTGAAAGTTTGCCATTTATCGAAACTTTGCGTCAAATGAAGTCAGATCTTGGTAACGACAACGTCTTTTACATTCACACAAGCTTGATTGTTTACTTGACGGCGGCTGGTGAAGCCAAAACTAAGCCAACGCAACATTCTGTGGCACAGTTGCGTTCATTGGGTATTCAACCTGATATGATCGTCTTGCGTACTTCTGAACCACTAGAAGATAGCTTGAAGCAAAAGATTTCAACCTTTACGGATGTTAGTGCGAATGCGGTGATTGAATCACGTGACGTGGAATCATTGTATGACATTCCAATGAACTTACAAGCACAAGGCATGGATGACGTCGTTTTGGAAAAGTTGAAGATTGACGCGCCAAAGGCTGACATGACAGCTTGGACAGCGATGGTTGATCACATCAAGCACCCAAAGAAAACAGTCAACATTGCCTTAGTTGGTAAGTATACGGATTTGCCAGATGCGTATATTTCAGTTAATGAAGCCTTAAAGCATGCGGGTTACGCTCAAGATGCTGAAGTGAACATTAATCACATTAAGTCAGAAACTGTGACAGCTGAAAACGTGCAAGAATTGTTAGCTGATGCCGATGGCGTGATGGTACCTGGTGGCTTTGGTGCCCGTGGTACTGAAGGTAAAATTCAAGCGATTCGCTTTGCTCGTGAAACAAACACGCCGTTCTTGGGTGTTTGCTTGGGGATGCAGTTGGCTTCCGTTGAATTTGCACGTCACGTTCTAGGCTATGAAGATGCGAACTCAACCGAACTTAATCCAGAAACGCAAGCACCAATTATTGATTTGATGAAGGATCAAGAAAACGTGGAAAACCTTGGTGGCACATTGCGTTTGGGTCTTTACCCAGCGATGTTAAAGCAAGGCACATTAACAGCCAAGGCTTATGGCGATGTTGAAGAAGTTGAACAACGTCACCGTCACCGTTATGAATTTAACACAAAGTTCCGTGATGAATTTGAAAAGGCTGGTATGGTCTTTGCGGCAACGTCACCAGACAATCGTTTGATGGAAGTGATTGAATATCCAAAGAATGATTTCTTCGTTGCAGCACAGTACCATCCAGAATTCCTCTCACGTCCGGATCGTCCAGAAGGTTTGTACCATGACTTTATTGGTGCAGCCTTACAACATGAAGCATAATTAAAATGAGAAACACGCGAACGCGTGTTTTTATTTTCGACCAAAATGCTTGCGTGGCTTGGTATAATAAAACTATGTTAGCAAATCCATCACAACACATTGAACAAAAACTCGCGTTACTGCCAGCAGAACCTGGGTCATATCAAATGAAAGACCAGAGCGGCAAAATTATCTACGTGGGGAAGGCCAAAAACCTTAAAAACCGCGTTCGGTCTTACTTTAAGCAAGATCATACAGGTAAAACCGCTGAATTGGTCCAAAATATTGTGGATTTTGATTATATCGTGACGAATTCTGACAAAGAAGCCTTTTTGTTGGAAAATGAGTTAATCAAGAAATACAAGCCGTACTACAACATTCGATTGAAATATGGCACGGGCTATCCGTACATTAAAATTACTAAAGAACGTGATCCCAAAATGGCCATGGTTAACGAAGTTAAAAAAGACGGTGGGTTTTATTTTGGCCCCTATCCTAACGTGTTTGCAGCTCAAGAAACGTTGCGCTTTTTGGAAAAAAACTATCCCTTGCGCCGCTGTAACGGTTTTCAGGGCCGACCTTGCCTGTATTACAATATGGGGCAATGTTTGGGTGCTTGTTGGCATGAAGTACCAGAGGCTGAATACGCAGCCCAAGTTGACCAGATTAAGCGTTTTTTGGATGGGGATACGGCTACCGTTAAAAAGGTCATTGCTGAGAAAATGACAGCCGCAGCAGAGGCGTTAGCTTTTGAACAAGCAGCTGACTTACGCGATCAATTGAAATATATTGACGAAACGGTTGAAAGTCAACGGGTGCTGTCAAAAGATACCACGCCGCGTGATTTATTCAATTATCATCTGGATAAAGGTTGGATGACTGTTGAGGTCTTTTTCCTTCGGCAAGCCCGTCTCATTCGGCAATTTAAACAAACATTTTCGGTCATTGGTTCCGCTGATGAAGAAATGATGAATTTTATTCAACAATTTTATGCGCAGCGCAACATTCAAAAGCCAAACGAAGTCTTAGTACCAAAAGGGATTGATACCGCCGCATTGACTGAAGCATTGGGCGTCCCCGTGCGAATCCCGGTGCGGGGTGAAAAGCGTGATTTGCTGGATTTAGCGCAAAAAAATGCCCGCATTGCGCTAGAAGAAAAGTTCCGCTTGATGCAACTTAATGAAAAGAAAACCACGGGTGCCATGCGCGAGATTACCGATGCCTTGCATATTCCCATGGGCCATCGGATTGAAGCTTTTGACCACTCACATACCCAAGGGGTTGAAATTGTAAGTGCGATGGTGGTGTTTGAAGATGGCGTGCCGAATAAGGACCTCTACCGGAAGTATAAAATTAAGTCTGTTGATCATGCGGATGAATGGGCGGAAACGCAAGAAGTCATTCGTCGGCGCTATTCCCGTTTGTTAAAAGAAGGTGGCGAGATGCCTGATTTGATTTTAATGGATGGGGGCGAGATTCAGCTCAATGCCGCTAAAGAAGTACTGGTGGATGAATTGGGTCTCACGCACGTTCCAATTGCGGCCATGGTTAAAAATGATAAGCATAAGACTGCTGATCTCATTGATGGCCATACTGGAAAAGTGGTGACCTTTGACAAACAATCTGAAGGGTTCTTCTTAATTCAGCGGGTACAAGAAGAGGTGCACCGTTTTGCCGTCAGTTTCCATCGACAGTTACGCAGTAAAAACACGTTAGCGTCACGACTTGATAGGATTGATGGTGTCGGGCCTAAGACCCGACAAAAACTTTTGCGTGAATTTGGATCGCTACCAAAAATTGCCGCGGCTTCAATCGCCGACCTACAGGCTATTGGTATTAATGAAAAACTGGCACGAGTCATTCACCTCAGTTTGCAGTCAGGCGCTTGAGTCACGGCGTAATAGTCGCATGAAGTTGTTTTTTATGGTAAACTAGAGTATTAAAATATCGCAAGCTTACCTCGGTAAGCAGACAAGGAGAAGGGGGGCGCAGCGACACGCACGAATCAGGCTTTTGCAGCTGGACGATCGTGCGTGAGGCAACAAGTTGCGCGCAATCAAACTATGGCATTCGTAGATCAAGCAGAAATTGAAGTAAAAGCCGGTAAAGGGGGAGACGGTATTGTGTCTTTCCGTCACGAAAAGTTCGTCGCAATGGGCGGGCCTTTTGGTGGTGATGGTGGGCATGGTGGCTCAATCATTTTGAAAGTCGATGAAGGGTTACGTACGCTGATGGACTTCCGTTATAACCGACATTTTAAAGCACAACCAGGTGGTAATGGTGGCACAAAGGGGATGACAGGTGCGTCATCCGATGATCGCTATATTAAAGTGCCACAAGGCACAATCGTGAAAGACGCCGATACAGGTGAAGTTTTGGGCGATATGCTTGAAAACGGACAAGAACTGGTTGTTGCCAAGGGTGGTCGTGGTGGCCGTGGGAATATTCATTTTGCGACCCCAGCCAACCCCGCACCGGAATTATCAGAAAACGGTGAACCAGGTGAAATTCGGAATTTGAAGCTCGAATTAAGAGTTTTGGCAGATGTTGGGCTAGTTGGTTTCCCATCAGCGGGTAAGTCAACGTTGCTTTCTGTGGTGTCGAATGCAAAGCCAAAAGTGGCCGCATATCACTTTACGACGTTAGCCCCCAACATTGGGATGGTTCGTTTGCCAGATGAACGTGACTTTGTCATGGCGGACTTACCAGGATTGATTGAAGGTGCAGCTCAAGGTGTTGGGTTAGGTTTCCAATTCTTACGTCACGTTGAACGGACGAAGGTCATCTTGCACTTGGTTGACATGTCAGGAATTGAAGGCACAGATCCGTATACGCAATACCGTAAGATTCTTGACGAATTACAACAATATGATGAAACCATTTTGGCACGACCACACATTATTGTGCCAACTAAAATGGATATGCCGGATTCAGCCGACAATTTGGTGAAATTCCGGGAACAAGTAGCTGCTGATTCAGGCTTACCAACACAACCAAACATTATGCCAATCTCAGCTTTGACGCGTGATGGCGTCCAGGAGTTGATGCGTGTCACGGCCGATACTTTGGCGACTGCACCAGCACCAGAAAGCTATCGGCCAGTCGTTGAAGCCACACCGACTGAAAAGACGTATGAATTTAAGCCAGAAAAGCATGACTTTACAATTGAATGGGATGAAGATTCTGAGCAATGGGTTGTTGGTGGTGCTGAAGTTGAAAAGTTGTTCTTGATGACCAACATTCAGCGTGATGCCACGATTATGCGTTTTGGTCGCCAATTGCGTCACATGGGTGTCGATGATGCCTTACGTGCTGCTGGGGCCAAAGATGGGGATGATGTCCGCATCAATAACTCAGACTTTGTCTTTGAATTTAGTGATTAAACGTAAAAGTTATCCAATTCGGATAACTTTTTTATTTGGTCTAATTATGAGTTTGTGAAGGAAAGAACACTGATATAGCGATGAATTTCACAAAGTTTTTTTGACCATTACCAGCTAAAAAGTGCTATGATAGGCTTATTGAAAAAAATGGAGGAATGGGTAGTTAATGATCGGCTTGTCTTGCTTAAGTGTCGGTCAGCGCGTTAACAACCCTTGATATCAAATGTCAGATCAAAAGTACGGTGCAGATATTGTTGCAGATAGCTTGACGAACCATGGAATTGATTTGGTTTTCGGGATTCCCGGTGCCAAGATTGATCGTCTCTTTACGACGTTGGAACATCCAGCCCCTGGTCAAAAAGTGCCAAAATTAATTGTGACGCGTCACGAACAAAATGCGGTCTTTATGGCACAAGCTTTTGCGCGTATTACCGGTAAGCCAGGTGTCACAATTGTCACATCAGGTCCTGGTGTGGGTAACTTGGTGAGTGGTTTGATGACAGCAAGTGCTGAAAGCGACCCTGTAGTTGCGATTGGTGGTCAAGTACCACGTAAAGACTTGTATCGTTTGACGCACCAATCAACGAATTCAGTGGCACTGTTTGCCCCAATTACGAATTATAGTTCGGAAATTCAAGATCCAAATAACATTTCAGAAATTATTGCGAACGCTTTTGCGGCTGCTAATGGCGCTAAAAAAGGGGCAGCCTTTGTTTCATTGCCACAAGATGTGGATGATGCCCCCGTGTCAGTTGAAGCTTTGCCACCAATGCCTTATGCCAAGCAAGGGGCAGCAGCCTTAGCTGATTTGGATTGGTTAGCTGAACAAATCAAGCAAGCTAAGTTGCCAGTTTTGTTGGTTGGCGCGCGTGGTTCTGACGATGATACGGTTGCCGCTTTGCACAAGTTGTTGAAGCAAACGACACTGCCAGTCGTAGAAACATTCCAAGGTTCAGGCGTTATTTCTCGTGAATTGGAACCAGAAACATTCTTTGGCCGTATTGGCTTCTTCCGTAACCAAACAGGGGACAAGTTGTTGAAGCAATCTGACTTGGTCATCACGGTTGGTTATGATGCGATTGAATACGAACCACGTAACTGGAATAAAGAAAATGATTTGAACATTGTGGCGTTGGATACAACACCAGTCCAAATCGACAATAACTTTGTGCCAAAGCGTCAACTTGTGGGTGACTTGGGTCAAAGCTTAGACTTATTAACAGAACGTGTGGCTGGTTATGAATTACCTGTGGATAGTCGAGCCGTTTTGAAGACATTGAAGGCGGATTTGCGCGCGTCAGACGAACCAACTTACACGCCAGCGCAAGGTCATTTGAACCACCCATTAAACATCATCAAAGCGATTCAAGCGCATGTGACGGATGATATGACTGTGGCAACTGATATTGGCTCACACTACATCTGGATGGCGCGTCACTTCAAGTCATACGTTGCCCGTCACTTCTTGATTTCAAATGGTATGCAAACGCTTGGTGTTGGTTTGCCATGGGCAATGACAGCAGCGATGTTGCGTCCAAATGCCAAGGCAGTGTCGGTTTCTGGTGATGGTGGTTTCTTCTTCTCATCAATGGAATTAGAAACAGCTGTTCGTTTGAAGTTGAACACCGTGCATATTGTGTGGAATGACAACGCCCACTATGACATGGTCAAGTTCCAAGAAGAAATGAAGTATGACGGTCGCTCAGCCGGTGTTGATTTTGGGAACATCGACTTGGTGAAGTATGCTGAAAGTTTTGGCGCAAAGGGATTGCGTGTCAACACACCAGATGAATTGAATGCGGTACTTGATGAAGCCTTTGCATCTGAAGGCCCAGTAGTGGTGGACATCCCAGTTGACTACTCACATAACTTTGAATTAGGGTCACAAATGATTGATGCCCAAGGCTAAACGAATCGTATTTAGCGGGTTGACCATTTATTAAAAATTGATATAATAGTATTGTAAACGCTTTCAGTGTTTACGATTATTCAGTTCGCCGAGAAGTTCTGAATCTCAAACTTGTTTCCTGAGAAACAAGTTTTTTTTATTGGGATAGGCTACCGTAAAGATTGACAAAAAAAGACTGAACACCATATTGGTGTTCAGTCTTTTTGCTAATTAGTGGTAAATTCTGTTGCTAAAATACCCATCATCATACTGTCGTGATATTGACCTTCGGCAAAGAAGTGTTCGCGTAAAATACCTTCTTCTTTGAAACCAACCTTCTTGTAGATGTGGATGGCTGCGGCATTATCTACATCAACGTACAGATAGACCTTGTGCATGTTCAACACTTGGAAAGCATATTCAACGCCCGCCCGAATAGCTGCTTGCGCAAAGCCAAGGCCTTGATGGTCGGGGTGAATAATAATTTGAATTTCTGTATGTCGGTGTAACATGTCGATATACATTAACTCGACGACGCCGATAAATTGGTCGTCATCTTCCACAACAAACCGACGCTCAGTCTGATCTAGGATATGGCGTTCATAGAGCAGTTGCAGTTCTTCAAATGATGTATAAGCTTCTTGAAACCACAGCGCCATGACTTTTCGGGAATTTTCCTGTTGATAAATATAAGGTAAATCCCTTTTTTCCAACGGTCTAATTTTCATGATGAGGTCCTTTCAGTTGGTCGATAACGCCTTAAACAGCGACCGGTGCCTTAATTGGAGCTTCACTTTCATAATCAAGCACCTTAATGTCAGCCATGGTGTAATCAAAAATAGATTTAACATCCGGATTTAACCATAATTTTGGTAGGGGATGCATCGGGCGTGAGAGTTGTTCTGTGATTTGAGCCACGTGGTTGTTATAAATGTGCGTGTCACCGATTGTATGCACAAAGTCACCGACCTCGTAACCTGTTTGTGCGGCCATCATATGCAACAAAAGTGAATATGACGCAATGTTGAACGGCACACCCAAGAAGAAATCACCCGAACGTTGATACAACTGAAGGCTTAATTTGCCATCAGCGACATAGAATTGACTTAAGACGTGGCATGAAGGCAAGGGGGCTTGCGGCGTTGTATCAGCATTCCAGGCTGTCAAAATAAGGCGACGAGAGTCAGGCGTTGTTTTAATCTCTTCAACTAAGCGCGCAACTTGATCAACAGTCTCGGTACCAGCTGTCACACTGCTCGTTTCCCAACCACGCCAGAGCTTGCCATAGACGTCACCCACGTAACCAAATTTTTCCATGAAGGCATCGTCGTTTAAAATCTTGTCGACAAAAATCGCTTTTTGCGTTTGATAGACGGCTGCAAATTCAGGATCAGTTTCTGCGCGATGACCAAAGTTGGTCATATCAGGACCGGTATAATCGCTTGATTCTACCCAGTTTTTAAAGGCCCATTCGTCCCAAATATGGTTGTTATGTTGTAGTAGGAAACGAATGTTGTTATCACCGCGCAAAAACCAGAGTAGTTCGGATTTGATTAACCCAAAGAAAACTTTCTTGGTTGTGAGAAGGGGAAAGCCTTCTTGTAAGTCAAAGCGCATTTGCGTACCAAAGAGGGAGTGCGTACCCGTTCCAGTACGGTCGCCTTTGAGGTTACCTTCAGCTAATATTTTTTGTGCTAAATCAAGGTATTGCTGTTCATTTTTTGACATCGTATTGATCGCGTAACTGGCACGTTACGCGGTTCCTTTCTCAAAATCATCTATCTTAAATATTAACGAATTTTACCGTGGTTGGCAAGTTTGTTCGTATCTGAGAAAATCGTGATTCGCTTGATGTGACGGGCTTTTGGGCAAAGTTAAGTTGGCTATTTCGCTATTAAAACAGTGACTTGATGACTTAAGTTAGATTATGATAAGTATTTCGAGTATTCGTTTTCTAAACGGATAAATTATGCTAAAATAAAAATAGTTCGTTATTAACAAATAATTCAAGGTTTTTGATGTGAGATCATTCATGTGTGACGAAGCGCGATAAGTCAATTTGATTGGCTGTCTCTTGTGAAAAGGGCACTTGTTGCAACGGCACTTGCTTTTGTTGCAAGAGTTCTTCAGCAAAAGGATCGTTGCGATAGTTACGCATGTAGTTAATCTTTGACACGCCTGCTTGTAATAAGAGCTTCGTACAATGGACACAGGGGACATCGGTGACATAAACTGTCGCGTCAGCGACGCTAATACCCATTTGTGCGGCTTGCATCAGGGCATTTTGTTCCGCATGAACAGCGCGGATGCAATGCCCATCAACGATTAAGTCACCGACATCGGTACAGTGTGGGGTGCCAGCAACGGCCCCGTTATAACCACTGGCGATAATCCGGTTGTTTTTGACCAAGACGGCCCCGACATGCAAGCGGGTACAGGTTGAACGTGTTGATAAAATGGCGGCTTGGGCAATAAAATATTGATCCCAGCTAATCCGTTGATCTGACATAATAAACTCCAATGACTTAGTTTTGTTAAGAAAAATATAACATAAAAGTGCGGACAAACGAAGGAGCATTTTGATGACTGAAATACTTGATGGCGCAGCTGTGGCAAAGCTCACGAATGCCAAGACTGCTGAACGTGTGGCGAAGCTGGACAAGCCAGTAACACTTGCTGTAATTTATGACCCACAAAATGACGGGAGTCGTTTATACGTTGGCATGAAATCTAAAAAAGCAGCGGCATTGGGCATTCAAACAAAAGATATTCCAACTGACGCCAATGCAACCACGGAAAGTGTGTTGCAGTTGGTGGCTGAATTGAATGCGGATGATAACATTACGGGTATTTTAGTCCAAAGTCCTTTGGCTGAAGGTGTCAAAGAACGTGAAGTTTTCTCAGCGGTTGCTCCGCATAAAGACGCTGATGGTTTAGGTGCCACAGTACAAGGGATGCTCTTTGCAGACGCTTTGGCGGATTACACCGTTGCAGCGACGCCGCAAGGTGTGATGACATTGCTTAATCACTATGGTATTGAAACGTTTGGGAAGCAGGCAGTGGTCGTTGGCCGGTCACAACTTTTTGGCCGCCCAATGTTTGCTTTACTCAATAACGCGGATGCGACGGTGACATTAGCGCATCGTTATACACCAGCTGCTGACCTAAAAAGATATTTGAAAGATGCCGATATTGTTGTCGTCGGTGTTGGTAAGCCAAACTTTATTAACGGCGCCGATTTGAAACAAGGCGCTGTTGTCGTTGATGTCGGCATGAATTATGTTGACGGTAAAGCGGTTGGGGATGTTGACTTTGCGTCTGTTCAAGGTATTGCCAGCTACATTACCCCAGTGCCTGGTGGTGTTGGGCCAATGACGATTGCGACCCTATTAGAAAATACAGTCACACTTGCTGAACAGCAGCAAGCCAATTAAAAAGGACAGGTCTTGATGACCTGTCCTTTTTATAGTTGATCACCACTGGTTATCGTCGTGATACCAGTTGGTGTTTGCAGTTGTAGATAACCGTCATCAGTCACTTGTAACAGTTGTCCGGTAAGGCTTTGATCTGATTGGGTGATTGTCACTGTTTCACCCAAGCCAATCAAATGCCGCCGATAAGCTGGTAAATACATGCCAGATTGGTATTGTTCGTACATTTGGAAAAAGTCTTGAATGATTTGTGCGGCAACTACGTTGCGTGACAAGGTCAATTCTGGTGTAATGGCACCCATTGGTTGTGGTTGTGTGGTATGCGGTGGGGTGAGATTTAGCCCAATGCCAACAACCAAGCCCGAAAAAGTTTGGCTTTCTAAGGTCATGATGCCCTCAGTGAGAATGCCGCCGACTTTTTGCTGATTCAAATATAAATTATTCAGCCATTGATATTGCAGGTCAACCCCAAAGAGGGTCCGAATACTTTTCGCCACAGCAACGGCAGTACTAATCGTTAATAAATGGGGTTTGACAGTATCTTGAAAAGTCAGGGGTAAGGCAATACTTAAATAAAGCCCCGATTGGCTAGGCGAAAAGAATGACCGACCTAAATGACCGACCCCGTGTGTTTGAATGTTTGAAATGACTACTAGCGGCGCGTTGAGCGTCTCGTCTATTAAGGCCAACTTAGCATAACGATTAGTAGAGTCTAATGAATCAAAAACGCGAATCGCCATTGGCACGCCCAAGAGGTGCTGGATTTCGGTACTGGTCATTTTTTCATTGGGGATATAACGGTAACCTAAACCACGCTGACTTTCAATCATAAAGCCGGCTTCAGTCAATTTATTGATGGCTTTCCAGACGGCAGCACGAGAAATGTGAAGCTCACTGGCAATGGTTTCACCGGATACCCATTCGTCGGCATGGTTGACGAAAATATGGAATAATTTTTCTACAGTTGTCATACGTTTATTTTAGCAAAAATAAATCTGTTGATGTAGATGGCATTGTGGATTAAAGGCATGTTGACACCGAGGACAGGCTGTTTGTGTGAGATAGGCGTTGCCTGTCATCTCTAACCCACATGACCCACAAAGGGCCCCTAAGGCAGTTTTAGCAACGGGTACAAATTCATGCGTTGTTAGCGTATTGTGGCATAAATAGCAGGCGTAGTAAGCCCGGCACTGCTGGCATTTATTGGCAATAATATCGACCTCAGTATGCCAATGGGTGCAGCGCCCAGCGGCATCAGTTCCGATACCTAAGATATTAAACATGGGTAAGTTGGGGAAAGCGGCGCCGTAACGCCAGTGTGACCACTGTGGCAATGACAGCCTTTGCACAGTCACCTGGTACATATGTGAGTTGTAGTAACAAGGCCTGTGGGAGCGGCATATGAGTCACAATGTGTAACCCAATTGCGCCGCTGACATCAACCAGCACCACACCAAAAATTAAAATGACGAGTAATAATGTCACAAAATTGGTTTTTTTCAAACGATCAAGGGCTTGCACGCTCAGCCCAATCAGTGCAGCTGCAATGGGATAAGCCCAAATATAACCGGCTGTTGCGCCGAAAAAATGTGGGAAACCACCAGCCCCGCCAACCAAGACAGGTAATCCGATGGCGGCCATGAAGAGCCAGACAATAATCGCGAGTGCGCCGTTACGCCAACCAAGGAGGGCGCCAGCCAGCATAATGCCGAGATTTTGCACGACAATGGGTACCAAACCAACGGGGATGGCGGGCAGGTAAGCCATGACAATCAGTAAGGCAATCATCATGACGGTGAGGGTGAGCTTTTGTGTTTTCATGTGTTTTCCTTTGTAAACCTATTTAATTGTTTAAGTTTACAATTAAGGTGGTTAGTTGTCAAGATAATTAAAAAAACGACAGGGCGACTGTCGTTTTTTGCGTGTTATTTTTGATAAAAGAAATTGTAGACCGTCTCAACGACTGCTTCGTTACCAACAAAATACAAGGTATCACCCCGTTCAATCACAGCATATGGTCCTGGTGAGACGATGAGTTCATCATGATGTAGGATGGCCACCAACGTGGCACCTGTGCTTTGCCAGAGGTTAAGACTGCCGACTGATAAGCCAAGTTTAGGACTATCATCATGCAACTCAAGTTCATAGGGTGTCAACGGACTATGACGATGGCGTTGGACGCGTTGCGTTTGGTCAAATAGGCGCGATAGGGTTTGTTCTAATGTATGAATGTCTTGTTTTTGTTGTGCGATCAGATCATTAATTTGGCCATGCAAGTCTTGGATATCAAACGTTGTTTCCGACTGCTTCAAAAAGGCCTTGGCGCGTTCACGGGATAAGACCTCAACCCCACTGCCATGAATTGGCTTCACAATCTGCAAATCGGCAAGCACACTGACAGCTTTGCGTGCTGTTTCTGACGAGACACCGAAGGCCACGGACAGTGTTGAACGCGCATGTAACTTGCTACCGACGGGGTAATCGTTGTCAGCAATTTTCTGTGCAATTTGATAGGCGATTTTACGATAACGTGGTTCTCTAATTGTTCGCATATGGTTCTCCAAAAGTTACCTCATTTGACAAAAGTGACAACTTGTGACAGAATAGAAGACATCACTTTGAGAGGCAATCTAGTTTTTATAATAAGTTGTCACTTTGCAGTATAAGTTAAATCGCAAACAGAGTCAATGGGAGATGGGTAGAAACGCTCATTTAAAACGAAGTGGAGGATTTCATGACGAATAAAGTCGAGATAAAGCACCTAACCAAAATATTTGGGAAACGCCCAAAAGCGGCGTTGAAGATGGTGAAGCAAAATAAGAGTAAGAACGAGATTGTCGAAAAGACAGGAAGTACGGTTGGTGTGTATGACATCAACATGACCATTGAAGAAGGCGAAATCTTCGTGATTATGGGCCTTTCAGGTTCTGGAAAGTCAACCTTGATTCGTTTGCTCAATCGATTGATTGAACCAACGGATGGACAGCTCTTTATTGATGGACAAGAAATTACGAAGTTTAATAAGAAACAAATGCTGGATATTCGACGTAAAAAGATGAGCATGGTGTTCCAAAATTTTGGGCTATTTCCCCATCGGACGTTGCTTGAAAATACGGAATACGGGCTAGAAGTACAGGGCGTTGACAAGGCCGAACGGCGTCAACGGGCAGAGAAAGCTTTAGATAACGCGAAGTTACTGAGTTTTAAGGACCAATACCCAGCGCAACTATCTGGTGGGATGCAACAGCGTGTTGGTTTAGCCCGTGCGTTGACCAATGATCCTGATATTTTATTAATGGATGAAGCGTTTTCGGCCTTAGATCCGTTGGTTCGTGGTGAAATGCAAGAAGAACTATTGGAGTTGCAGGCTAATGTCCGTAAGACCATTATCTTTATTACCCACGATTTGAATGAGGCCTTACACATTGGTGACCATATTGCCATTATGAAAGATGGTCAGTTGCAACAAGTCGGCACGGGTGAAGAAATTTTGACCAATCCAGCCAATGATTATGTGCGAACATTTATCGGTGGTGTTGATCGGACAAAGGTGTTGACGGCGGAAAGTATTATGATTCCAGCCTTAACGACGAACTTGACTGTCGATGGCCCAACGGTGGCGTTGCGTAAAATGTCGGATGAAGAAGTTTCTGGTCTGGTTGCCGTCAACCGTAACCGTGAACTTCTTGGTTATTTGTCATCTGATGCGGCCGTGACTGCGCGCCGTGATAAAACACCACTAACTGAGGTGGTGTCTGACATGCCAACGGTTTCATTAGATACGTTAATTGTGGATATTATGCCAATCATTTACGATGCCCAAACCCCTGTTGCGGTTGTTGACGACAGCAATCGGGTCAAAGGTGTCATCATTCGTGGTGGTGTTTTGGAAGCGTTAGCTGATACACAAGGAGAGGACGAACATGCTTAATATACCTAAATTACCCTTAGAAGACTGGGTGACGGCGGGCGTTAACTGGTTAACCGATCACCTATCTGGCTTATTTAATGTCATGCAACACGTCGGGCAAGCTGTCATGGATGGTTTGACCAACGGCTTGACTGCGATTCCAATGCCGTTAATGATTGCTGGTATCACGTTAATTGCCATTTTAACCACACCTAAAAAAATTGGCTTCCCAGCGTTTACCTTTTTTGGGTTAGCCATCGTGGCCAACCAAAATCTGTGGGAAGACTTGATGAGTACGTTGACATTGGTTATCATGGCTTCGGTTATTTCGTTAGTCATCGGTATTCCATTGGGAATCCTAACTGCTAAATCACCAAAAACAGCAGCCATTGTGAAGCCGATTTTGGACTTTATGCAAACGATGCCTGGTTTCGTTTATCTGATTCCGGCAGTGGCATTCTTTGGGATTGGCGTTGTGCCAGGGGTGTTTGCCTCAATTATCTTTGCTTTACCACCAATGGTGCGGATGACGGATCTTGGTATTCGCCAAGTCCCTGTATCATTAGTTGAAGCAGCTGATTCGTTTGGTTCAACGACTTGGCAAAAGTTAATCAAGTTAGAATTGCCGAGTGCGCGTAACACGATCTTAGCTGGTGCGAACCAAACGATTATGTTGGCCTTGTCAATGGTTGTGACGGCCTCAATGATTGGGGCACCTGGCTTAGGACGTGGTGTCTTGTCAGCTGTGCAACATGCGGATATTGGTTTAGGTTTCGTCAATGGTCTTGGGTTAGTGATTCTGGCGATCATTATTGATCGCTTTACGCAAAAGTTAACGACACAACCTGGCCAAAAGGCTGAAACCAAACCTTGGAAGCGCTGGACGATTCTAGCCACAGTGCTTGTTATGATTGCTGGTGGTGCCATTAATGTGATGACAACCCAGAAAGCAACAGGCCAACGCGTGAACCTTGGTTATGTGGAATGGGATTCGGAAGTCGCGTCAACTAACGTGTTAGCGGAATCTTTGCGTCAACACGGTTATCATGTGACCATGACACCACTTGATAGTGCTGTTTTGTGGCAATCTGTTGCGAAGGGGCAAATTGATGCTTCTGTCAGTGCTTGGTTGCCATATACCAATAAAGTGCTATATAACAAATTTAAAAATGATGTCGACATGCTGGGGCCTAATTTACGCGGTGCCAAAACGGGATTAGTTGTGCCTGATTATATGGCGGCTAATTCAATTGCTGATTTATCTAATCAGGCGGATAAAACCATTACGGGAATTGAACCTGGCGCCGGTGAAATGGCTAGTGCGCAAAAAACATTGGACAGTTATGATAACTTGAAGGGGTGGCAGTTGCAAGGCTCATCATCTGGTGCGATGGCCATTGCGCTTGATAAGGCCTACAAAGCTAAAAAGGATATTGTTGTGACAGGTTGGTCACCACATTGGATGTTTAGTAAGTATCATTTGAAGTATTTGGCTGATCCAAAGGAAACAATGGGTAAGGGTGAAAATATTCAAACCTTTACACGTAAAGGCCTGAAACAAGATAACCCAAAACTTGGGAAAGTCTTGGATAAATTCCATTGGACGAAAGACGATATGGAAAGTGTCATGTTAGCCATTCAGAACGGTAAATCACCGAAGGCTGCGGCTGCTGACTGGCTCAAGTCACACAAAAAACTCGCTGACAGCTGGTATGACTAGTCAAAAAAAACTACGACATGTGGTGTACCCAAAAAGTTAAAGTAAAATAGTTTAGTTCATTAAGCGGCCAGTTGTCGGTATTCTACCGGTGAGTGGCCGTTTAATTTTGTTTGTATGCGTGTGTTGTTGTAATACAGTATCCACTTTTTAACGGCCTCTATCAACGCTTTAGCTGATGAATACTTGTTTAGTGGCCCGATTTCAACTTTAAGCTTATTGAAGAAGCTTTCCATCACCGCATTGTCTAGAGCAGTCGCACGACGCGACATGCTTTGGATAATGTGGTTTTTCTTTAGTGTTTTACGCCATGTTCTGTGGCGATATTGCCAGCCTTGATCCGTATGAATTGTTGTACGATACGAAAGTTTTGGCAGTTGCGCTACGAGCTGATTAAGCGGTTGTAAGGTAAAGGCGAGATCTGGACGCGTGCTAATGGCATAGGTAAGAATCTCATTGTTATACATATCAAGAATCGGTTCTAAATAGACCTTTTCACCAGTCGCTGAAATCTTAAATTCAGTAACATCGCTAGCTAATTTTTGTAATGGCCGATTAGTCTTGAAACGACGGTGAAGCTTGTTCTTCACACGTTTTCCTTCAGGTCCTTTGGATGAATCATACTGACGTGATTGCTTATTGTAGCCAACACCCTTTAGCCCCATTTCATGCATTAGCCGTTGTACTTTCTTGTGATTTACCGCTTTAAACGCTGGTTGTTGACGTAACTTTAAATACACTCTTCGCACACCGTAGTGATTATCAGCTTCCCAGATTGTCCTAATAGCCGCACGAAGGGGTGCATCAGGGTCATCATTTTTAAACTGTCGTTTCCAGTAATGCACTGTACTTTCTGCGATTGGCAGAACCTTTAGGATAGCCACCAATTTAAATTGCGCCTCGAGCCGGCAAGCTACTTCTGCGAGTTGTCGGTTCGTTGCTGAATCGAGGCTAATAATTTTAACGCTTCATTTTCAATCTTTAGTCGTAGGTTTTCGTCTTCTAGTTGGGCAATGTGTTTTTCAGTTTCTGTGAGCTGTTTTACTTGCTTAGGTTTCTTATTAGCCATTCTAGGTGATCGTCCTTTTTGAATAGATAATAACCCATTTGGCCCTAGTTGTGAATAGATCTTCTTCCACGAAACAATTTGGGCAATGCCTGTATAGCCGAACTTAGCAGCCACTTGACTATGAGAAGCGTTATTTTGAATGGCCCATGATGCCACTTTAATCCTAAATTCAGGTGTGATTGCTGGTGGATTAAATAATATATCTGATCCAAAACTTTTGTATGCGGCAATAAGCATGCGAAAGACACTGTTAGCAATACCATATCGAGCAGTAATGCCACGTATGGAATATTTTCCAGACAGATAATCTTGAATTGCCTGAAGTTTAATTTGTTTTGAAATTTTAGTCATAAATAAAACCCCGAAAGTTGCTTTAACTTTCGGGGTACGCCACATACCGTGAGCGCTTTTTTATGCTTAATTATTCAACACCTTGCATCAAACCTTGAATACGCTTTGATAGGAAGACGAGAGCAATACCAAGTACAACAGAACCTAATCCGAAGTAAGAGAAGTAAGCGACTTCAGATTTGGCGTTATACAACGTCACCAGTTGTGCGTTCAAAGCAGAACCTACCGCTGATGACAAGAACCACATTGACATCATTTGAGAATTGAAGGCTTTTGGTGCCAACTTAGTTGTGACGGATAGGCCGACAGGTGAAATTAACATTTCACCGACGATAACAAGGGCCCATGAACCAACTAACCATAGTGGTGATACTTTACCACTTGTGCCATACAAAGCACCAGGAATGGCCATTAGCAAGAAGCTTAAGCCGGCAAACATCAAACCAACGGCAAACTTTGTTGGTGATGAGGGTTGGTTTTTCTTCCAGGCAGTCCATAGCCAAGCGAAGAATGGTGTGTAAAGCATGATGAACAGTGGGTTCAATGATTGGAACCATGAGACAGGGAACCAAGATGAATCAACACGTTCAGCAGCAAATGTTGCCAACACAACTGAGCCTTGTTCTTCAATCGCCCAGAACAAAACAGCAGCGATGAAAAGTGGGATGTAAGACACAACACGCAAACGTTCAGTTGACGTCACCTTTACTGAAGAAATCATCCAAGCAAAATAGAAAACTGGAATGGCGATCGCAACAATCGTCAAGAGATTGATGTAGGCAGGCAATGAATTCCAACCGACAAGGTTCATCACAACGATGATTGCAATAAAGCCAGCAACAGCTAAGCTTACCTTAACCAGTAATGGCTTAACTTCTTCCGGTGCTAGTGGATCAGTTGGGCGCAAGTAATGCGGATCCAATGTTTTCTTACCACCGAAGTAATAAACCAGCAAACCAATAAACATACCGATTGCTGCCAATGAGAAGGCCACGTGGTAACCTGCATCTTCTTGTGCAGCACCAACGATAAGTGGTGCAATGAACGCACCCAAGTTAATACCAAACACAAAGATTGAGAAACCAGCGTCACGACGACGATCATGTTCGTCATACAATGTCCCAACCAATGTTGAAACGTTTGGCTTCAAGAAACCAGTTCCGATAATAATTAAGATGATTGACCCAAACAATGCGCTTGCGCCAAAAGGCAAAGCGAGCACGATATGTCCAAGCATGATGAGAACACCACCCCAGAATACAGCTGGACGTGCTCCGATGATACGATCGGCTACGAAACCACCGATCGTACCAGAAAGGTAAACCATTGAAGCGTAAATTGCCATGATTGATGCGGCTGTTGCTCGTGTAATGTGTAGATCACCAGTACTGATGAGGAACCACATATAGTAAAGCAAGATGGCGCGCATACCATAGTATGAGAAACGCTCCCACATTTCAGTCATGAACAGTGTTGACAGTCCTAAAGGTTGACCGAAAAATGTCTTTCCTTTGTCTTCCATAAAATCCTCCGATTGATTTTTGATACGTTGTTATTGAATTAACAACGTTACAAACATATTTATTAAAAACACCCTTCTATTTTACGCTAAAATGGTGTAAAATACAAATTATTTACCCAATTTAGTATCAAAATAATATCATATTAGCCGTGCTTAACCGATAGGTTGAGGTGAAGATATCGTAAAATAGGGCGAATTAGTGGTCAGACCGTGGATTTATCTGTACAATAGAGGGTGAACGAATTTAAGTTAAAGGAATGACGTACCCGTTGGGACGTCCAAAAGTATGGCAAAAGAAAAGTTTGACGCAGGGGAATTTATATCCTCACTATTCCACTATGCACATGATTTCAATTATAATCATATTGTTTTTGAGGCTAATCGGTATAAAGTATCGGTTAATTTGACACGTAGATCGGCAACCTATGGGAATGCTGACATGTTTTATGTGTCAGCAGATACGAAGTTGTTTGCACCCGTGATGTCTGCAATTAACGGTGCCATTGAAGTGGCGGAACTCGCTAGCAAGCAACAAGCCGTGGTGGCGACACCGGCGTTAGAACGCCAAGAACAAGTTTTTCAGTTCCGTTTACGTGAATTTGGTCATGGGAAGTATAGTTTGGATCTTAGTATCTAACAATATTTTAGAAGGGGGGGCGTGCGATATCATGCACGCTAATAAAATATGAAGCAAGGTAAGTCAGCACAAATTAAAAATTTGAAGCATCGGCAACAGCAACAGAAATTTATGAATAAGCATAAGTTGCCGGAATTCAACTATAATGAATTCGCTGGATTTTTAAGAGCGCGTTATTATTTAACGCACCGACAAAAGTATAGCCCTGAAACGTTTGAAGTGGCCTCATTCTTCTTAGATGATGTCATTGCGATGATGGTTAACCATAACTTTACCAGCTTCACGAGCAATGAACGGGCGGTCGTTAAGTTAAATGAAGTCATGCAAGCCGCATTGGTCAATAGTGATGATCGCGATTGGCGTTACTTTGTGATGCTTGTGCCAGTGCTTTATGACATGCAACAATTCTTGGTTAAAGAAGGTAGCGTGAATGGACGCTTTGTGGCACAAGCACCGAAGTTTGACATTAACTTCTGGCGCATGATTATGCGCACGGTGATGGCGATTAACTTCTTCAAGTGGCAAGGTAAAGATGTGGCTGAATTGATGAAGACATCTTCTGCAATCGATGATTTGCAATTCAAGTTCTTGCAGGTGGACGATAAGGATGATCACTTTAACCTACCAGTCATTGCTGAGACGTTTAGAGGATTGTCACCAAAGATGAAGCCCTTAAAGGGCGCTGATTCAGTTGTTGCGCTTGAACCTAAGTTGACTGAAGCGCAAATTCAAGCTGAACTCGAATTTGCTGACAAGCGCTTGGCGCAATTCAAGGCGGCTTCTGTAAAAGATGTGGTCAGTGATAACGTGGTTAACATGTTACGTGGGTTCCATGAAGGATTGGCGACTGAATATCAAGCGACACATGACTTATGGCAACCAGCGATGTTTAATGCGTTAGCAACGGATAAGTTGTTTAATTATTGGTCACCGGCTTGGGATAACCTTGATGGCATTGGTGGTGAGGTGAAATCTTATCTCACTTTCTTGAGTCAAAAGCAAGATATTAGTGGCTTAAGTGAATTTGTGACAGGGACTGCTGGTATTGATCGCTACATTGATGTGGCAGCCTTGAATCATCTTCTTGAGCAAATGCCAGAAGATGTTTTGGCAGAACGTGCCTTATAAAAATAAGTAAAAAGGACAATCACTATTGAAATAGCGATTGTCCTTTTTATAATGTAATATGACGAATCGTACCAGGTAAAATGATGGTCATTTGATGGGTTTTGGGGGATTGGATTAAAATTTCCCCATGTTGATTCTGATAAACATAGCCAGTAAAATTCGTCACTTCTTCAGATAGTAGTGACACATTGACTTGAATCGTGACGACTTGATCTGAATTCAGTGCGACTGCCAAGCGATTAATCAAGTCATCAGCTGGGAGCTGGCACTTTAAAGGCACACGTCTTTTCGGCGTGAGTAGCTTTTTAAGGCGATGCATATGATGTTGTAGTTGCGTAGCAACGGGTTGGTGTACAAGATAATTTTGCATAAACCTGCTCCTTGATCATACGATAGTCTTATCATACGAACAAATGTTCAAAAAAGCAACTATTATATTTTGACTTTACTTTTTCTTGAACATTCGTTCGGGTATAAAATGTTGATAAAATGCGGTATTTTGTGGATAACCACCTCATTTGTCCATGGGAACAAACATTCTATTTGGGTGATTCTTTGACGAACCATTGAATAACAAGGGGAAAGCCTGTATAATGTTATCATTAGTACATAAAGAGGATAAATGATGACGCAGCGTGGTTTACTAATTGTGCTTTCGGGCCCTTCCGGTGTTGGTAAGGGAACGGTGCGCAAGGCTATTTTTGAAGAAGAGGGTATTGATTTTCAATATTCAATTTCAGCAACAACGCGTCAACCACGTGTTGGCGAGGTTGATGGCGAAGACTATTTTTTTGTTTCTCGTGAAGAATTTGAGCAAAAAATTGTCAATGGGGATATGCTAGAATATGCCCAATATGTAAATAACTATTACGGGACACCTAAAAGCTTCATTGATGAAACGCTAGCGAGCGGTCGTGATGTCTTTTTGGAAATTGATGTCCAAGGTGCTTTGCAAGTGAAGTCAAAGATGCCTGAAGGTATTTACATTTTCTTAACACCACCAGATCTGACTAATTTACGCGAACGGTTGGTTGGTCGTGGCACTGATTCTCAAGAAGTTATTGAGAAACGTGTTGCTGCCGCCCGTGATGAGTTGAAGCAAATGATCAACTACGACTATGCCGTTGAAAATGATCAAGTGATTCACGCTGTTGACCGAATCAAGGCGATCATTACCGCAGAACGATTGCGTGTTGCGCGCGTTTTTGAAAAGACATTATAAGGAGAATTACCATGTTACTTTATCCATCCGTTGATAAGTTGCTTGAAAAAGTTGACTCACGTTACAAGTTGATTGCACTTGGGGCCAAGCGTGCCCGTGAATTGGATGCTGGCTTGCCTGCAACCCAAGAAAAGTTCAACTCAAATAAGTCAGTTGGTCAAGCACTTGAAGAAATTGAAAACGGTGATGTGATCATCGATCCTGATTTAGAAGATCAAGTTTAATACCGATCACACATCAGATATGAAACGCCCAAGGCACGACTTAGCAGGTGGCCGGTGTTTTTCAATTAAAACCAAGCATAATCGAGAGAGGTTCAATCATGACAGACTATCCACAACAAGATGCAGCGAACTACGCAGGTCCAGTTGCAACGTTTAAGACAAACCAAGGTGACATTAAAGTTAAGTTGTTCGCGGACATTGCGCCAAAGACAGTTGAAAACTTTACAACACACGCTAAGAACGGTTACTACGATAATGGGATTTTCCATCGTGTTATTCGCGACTTTATGATTCAAGGTGGCGACCCTGAAGGTACTGGTATGGGTGGCGAAAGTATTTGGGGCGGTAGCTTTGAAGATGAATTTTCTGACAAGTTGTTGAATGTGCGTGGCGCATTGTCAATGGCAAATGCGGGCCCAAACACAAATGGCTCACAGTTCTTCATTGTACAAGCTGATGAAACACCATGGTTAAACGGCAAGCATACTGTTTTCGGTCAAGTCATCGAAGGTATGGATGTTGTTGATAAGATTGCCGGCGTCGCTGTCGATATGTATGATAAGCCACGTGAAGACGTTAAAATTGAAACGATTGAAATTGCAGACTAAGTGTCTGCTTTTTTTGTTATAATGGTAATGAGGATTTAAATTATGACTTATCATATTGGACAAAAGTTGAAAGGGCGTATTACAGGCATACAACCTTATGGTGCGTTTGTCATGCTAGATGACCATACCCAAGGTTTGATTCATATTTCTGAGTGCCGATCAGGTGTTGTACACGACTTGAATCATGAGCTGCAGATTGGCGAAGAAGTTGTGGTGACTGTTTTAGATATTGAGCAATACACCAATAAAATCAGTCTGTCTTTACGGCAAGACAACTTGACGCCAACCACAACATTACCTAAAAATATCAGCCTACGGAAACACTTTTGGACGAACAATCATCTAAACTATGGGTTTGCACCAATTGCAGCGCATCGCGATGAATGGATCGCTGAAGCTTTGGCACGTATTGATCAGTAAAGGAGAAGTTATGTCACTTATTGCAGCGACTGCGATTGCTTTTGAAAATGATTTACCCTATTTCCTTGTGGAAAAGACAGGAGATGGTTATCAGTTTTTCACAGCTAAAATCCATCGTCACCATCAAGAAACGTCTTTAGGTGTCGTGTTACGTGAATTGAAAAAGTTAGGGTTAGATAATTTTGATCATTGGCGTCTGGGTGAATTGACAAGTGTTCAAGCCGGTGATCAACTCTTGTCACTCTATTCATTTGAAGTCAATGACATGGCAGGTATTACACAGGCATTGGCCAATCAATTGGAATTTGTACCGGCAAACAAGTTACACGGGTTGCTAGAAACCCTACAAACAACGGCGTTTGTTAGCTTTGAAGAATAATTTGAAAACTTTTTTGAAAAAAGTGTTGACTTTTTGTGAGAAGCGCGTATAATTTTAATAGTTGTCTGATACGTAAACAACAACTTCTGAAAATGATTTTTAAAAAGATTTGAAAGAAGTAGTTGACAAGCGAGACGCAACGTAGTAGAATAATAAAGTTGTCTTAGCGGTGCGAAAGCGCAGCGGGGATGATTACAAAAAAACATTTTGAAAAAAGGTGTTGACAAGTAATCAACCACGTGATAAGATAGTATAGTTGTCTCAGCGACAACAAGTAGCACATTGAAAACTGAACAAAACTTTGAACAAACGAATCTGTTACTAGTTATTAGCAGTAATAACTAAAACAAATTTGCGAAGTCAATTCGTAACAAACAATAAACGGATAGTCGTTATAGAGATATAGCAATTAGTCAGTTTAATCGAAGAGTACATCTTCAAACGATGAATTTAATTCATTTAAATTGAGAGTTTGATCCTGGCTCAGGATGAACGCTGGCGGCGTGCCTAATACATGCAAGTCGAACGCGCAGCGAAAGGTGCTTGCACCTTTCAAGCGAGTGGCGAACGGGTGAGTAACACGTGGATAACCTGCCTCAAGGCTGGGGATAACATTTGGAAACAGATGCTAATACCGAATAAAACTTAGTATCGCATGATACAAAGTTGAAAGGCGCTACGGCGTCACCTAGAGATGGGTCCGCGGTGCATTAGTTAGTTGGTGGGGTAAAGGCCTACCAAGACAATGATGCATAGCCGAGTTGAGAGACTGATCGGCCACATTGGGACTGAGACACGGCCCAAACTCCTACGGGAGGCTGCAGTAGGGAATCTTCCACAATGGGCGAAAGCCTGATGGAGCAACGCCGCGTGTGTGATGAAGGCTTTAGGGTCGTAAAGCACTGTTGTATGGGAAGAAATGCTAGAATAGGGAATGATTCTAGTTCGACGGTACCATACCAGAAAGGGACGGCTAAATACGTGCCAGCAGCCGCGGTAATACGTATGTCCCGAGCGTTATCCGGATTTATTGGGCGTAAAGCGAGCGCAGACGGTTGATTAAGTCTGATGTGAAAGCCCGGAGCTCAACTCCGGAATGGCATTGGAAACTGGTTAACTTGAGTGTTGTAGAGGTAAGTGGAACTCCATGTGTAGCGGTGGAATGCGTAGATATATGGAAGAACACCAGTGGCGAAGGCGGCTTACTGGACAACAACTGACGTTGAGGCTCGAAAGTGTGGGTAGCAAACAGGATTAGATACCCTGGTAGTCCACACCGTAAACGATGAATACTAGGTGTTAGGAGGTTTCCGCCTCTTAGTGCCGAAGCTAACGCATTAAGTATTCCGCCTGGGGAGTACGACCGCAAGGTTGAAACTCAAAGGAATTGACGGGGACCCGCACAAGCGGTGGAGCATGTGGTTTAATTCGAAGCAACGCGAAGAACCTTACCAGGTCTTGACATCCTTTGAAGCTTCTAGAGATAGAAGTGTTCTCTTCGGAGACAAAGTGACAGGTGGTGCATGGTCGTCGTCAGCTCGTGTCGTGAGATGTTGGGTTAAGTCCCGCAACGAGCGCAACCCTTATTGTTAGTTGCCAGCATTCAGTTGGGCACTCTAGCGAGACTGCCGGTGACAAACCGGAGGAAGGCGGGGACGACGTCAGATCATCATGCCCCTTATGACCTGGGCTACACACGTGCTACAATGGCGTATACAACGAGTTGCCAACCCGCGAGGGTGAGCTAATCTCTTAAAGTACGTCTCAGTTCGGACTGCAGTCTGCAACTCGACTGCACGAAGTCGGAATCGCTAGTAATCGCGGATCAGCACGCCGCGGTGAATACGTTCCCGGGTCTTGTACACACCGCCCGTCA
>NZ_CP016329.1:877500-1663492 GCF_001998805.1 Leuconostoc garlicum
TTGACTTTATTAGAAGAGGTAAAAAATGAGTATATTAGGAACAGTTCTAACCGTTATTCTTGCGTGGATTTTAATTGCCTTTGGTAGCTGGCTATGGGTTATTTTGTCAGCAAAATCGAGTGCGACACTGCTCAAGCCAGAAGCATTTGCGGACAAGCTAGCCAATGAAAATGCACAAATTATCGACGTGCGTGAACCTGCTGCCTATAAGCGCTCACACATTATGGGCGCACGTAACATTCCAGCGATGAACTTTTCACAAGGGAAATCTGGTTTGCGTCATGATCGTGATATTTTTCTTTATGATGATCGTTTGCGTGAAGTGACACGCGTCAGCAAAATTTTGAAGAAGCAAGGGTATCAAAAAAATCGTATGTTTATTTTGCGTGGGGGCTTCTCACAATATACTGGGAAGAAAATAAATTAAATAATCACCTCAAAAGGGTTGTGATACAGATGATGTATCACAACCTTTTTTTTATGGGCAACTAAAATGTTGATAGCTTTAAATTTTAAAGAAGAAGTGTATAATGAAAAATGTAAGCGGTTACAAAAAAGGAGAAAATCATGCAATACATTAACTACTTTAACCATGATGCCTACACAAACATTGCCATGGATGCGTGGTTATTAAAGCATTTAAAACCAACCGAACCGGTTTTTGCTTTGTGGCAAAATCAACGGGCCGTCATTGTCGGTGAAAATCAAAATACGTTTTCTGAAGTGAACGCTGACTATGTCACTGAAAATGATGTGCAAGTTGTCAGACGCGTTTCTGGTGGTGGGGCAGTTTATCATGATTTAGGGAACATTTGCTTTACTTTTTTTGTACCGGTGGTTAGTAGTGCCAGCGTTGATTTTCATCAATTTGTGCAACCAATGGCAGATGCTCTAGCAGCAGTTGGCATTGACGTGACCATTTCGGGTCGTAATGATTTGGAGATTGATGGCAAGAAAGTGTCTGGTAATGCGCAGCGCTATGCGGGTGGTTATTTAATGCATCATGGCACATTGTTGTGGGATACCGATGTGGATGCGATGGTAAGGTCGTTAAACGTGGCTGACGAAAAGTTTATGTCGAAAGCAGCAAAGTCAGTTCGCGCACGAGTGGGTAATATTAAGGATTATGCTCCTGATAATTTGACCATCGATGAATTTATCGCACAATTACGCTATTATCTCACTAATGAAGGGCGAGACGGGGAATATCAGTTAACCGACACACAAAAAACGGCGATTTTAGCCTTACGTGATCAACAGTTTGCGCAGTGGTCATGGAATTATGGACAAAGTCCGGATTTTATGTATCACAACCATGCGAAATATCAAGGTGGCAGCATCGACGTACATGTTAATGCGGTTGATGGCAAAATCACTGATATTGATTTCACGGGTGACTTTTTGGGTGTGCGTGATTGGCGTGAGATGAAACCACAATTTATTGGCTTACCGTTTACCAAGACTGCAGTGACTGGCGTGTTATTAGCAAATCAAGATGGCCAGTACTTTGGCACGATCACGAACGATGAACTTTTGGCAGTATTTTTTCAGAAAGATGAGGTAGAAACGCATGTCTGATATCACAGTAACAAATGAGAAAATTTTGGACTTTAGTGGCCAATTAGCGCTACAGGATGAGACATTTCCAACGCTGCAGATTTTAAATCCTGCGGGTGAGATTGTTGATGAAGCTGGTTTAGCGCGTGCAGACCTGTCATCGGAAGACTTAGTCCAAATCATGCAGCGGATGTTGTTGAGCCGACAGTTGGATATTCGGTCAACCAAGCTTGCTAAACAAGGGCGCTTTGGCTTCTTTGCGCCAACAGCTGGCCAAGAAGCCTCACAAATGGCATCTTCTTATGCCTTTAATGATAATGATTGGCTTATGCCAGGTTATCGTGATATTCCACAAATTATTGTGAAAGGGTGGCCGATTTGGAAAGCGATTCTTTGGTCACGTGGTCATGTATTAGGTAATGTGTTCACAACGGCAGATGAGCAACCCGTCAATGCTTGGATGCCACAAATTATTATCGGCGCGCAATACGTTGAAGCAGCTGGAATTGGTTTAGGTCTCAAAAAGCGACAAAAAGACGCGGTCGCCTATGCCTATACGGGTGATGGCGGTTCGTCACAAGGTGACTTTTACGAAGGGGTCAATTTTGCTGGCGCCTATCAAGCCAATGCCGTCTTCTTTATTCAAAATAATGGCTACGCCATTTCAACACCACGTGGGTTACAAACGGCAGCCACCCATTTGGCGGCCAAAGGTTGGGCTGCTGGGGTACCGAGTGTCGTGGTTGATGGGAATGATCCAATTGCCGTGTATTTGGCGGCTAAGGAGGCGCGTCAGTGGGCAGTATCAGGTAATGGGCCAGTCTTGATTGAAACGCTGACAGATCGCTTAGAGCCGCATTCAACTGCGGGTGACGATCCATTGCGTTATCGGACACAAGATGACATTGATGCTTGGTGGGCAAAAGAACCACTCATTCGGATGCGCCAATTTATGACCGATCAAGGCATTTGGGATGAGGCTAAGGAAACGGCCTATATTGCGGAAGTCAATGCTTTAATTGATGAGCAAATTAAGATTGCAGATAATGTGCCAAAGCAAAAGATTTCTGATTTTATTAAAAATACACTTGAAGTCCCAAGCTATGCCATGACGGAACAAATCGCAAAGTTTGAAAGTGAGGGAAAGTAAAATGGCTATTAAAAGTTATATTGATGCTGTCCGTGAGGCAATGGATCTTGCCCTTGGTCAAGACGAGAACGTCCTCATTTTTGGTGAAGATGTTGGAAAAAATGGTGGGGTGTTCCGAGCCACGGATGGTTTGCAAGCCAAATACGGCGAAGATCGGGTGTTTAACACGCCTTTAGCTGAATCAGGGATTGGTGGTCTTGCCATTGGCTTAACCACACAAAATTATCGCCCAGTGATGGAAATTCAATTCTTTGGTTTTGTGTTTGAAGTGATGGATTCAATTGCTGGACAAATGGCTCGTAATCGTTTCCGTTTTGGTGGGACAAAGCAAATGCCAATTGTGGTTCGTGCACCTTATGGCGGTGGTACGAAGACACCAGAAATGCACGCGGATAATCTCGAAGGGATTGTGGCCCAAATTCCTGGGATTCGGGTCGTGATGCCGGCTAACCCAGCAGATGCTAAAGGCCTACTGCTCAGTGCAATCGAATCCAATGATCCCGTGGTCTTTTTGGAAAATCTGCACCTTTACCGTTCATTAAAGGGCGAGGTGCCAGAAGGTTACTACACGACGCCACTTGATCAGGCCGCAATTGCGCGTGAGGGGACTGATGTGTCAATCATTTCTTACGGTGGCGGGGTACCAGTCGCACTGAAGGCGGCGGAAGCCCTAGCAAAAGACAATATTTCAGCCGAAGTTCTAGATTTACGGACCGTTTCGCCGCTAGATATTGCAAGTATTGGTACCACAGTCCAAAAAACTGGTCGCGTGGTCGTTGTCCAAGAAGCGCAACGGATGGCTGGTATTGGCGCCAACGTCATGAGTGAAATTTCAGAACGATTCATCTTGAATTTGAAAGCGCCAATTGGTCGGGTGGCGGCACCGGACTCCGTTTACCCATTTGGTCAAGCTGAAAATGATTGGATGATTAAAGCAGATGATGTCGTGGCCAAAGTGATGGAGGTTGTGAATTATGACTGAGATTTTTAAAATGCCAGATATTGGTGAAGGGATGGCCGAAGGCGATATTACGTTATGGCTGGTTAAAGTTGGCGACACGGTTGCCATGGATGATCCCGTTGCCGAAGTGCAAAATGATAAGTTAATTCAAGAAATTTTATCACCCTATGCGGGGAAAGTCACCAAGTTATTTGTCGAGGCGGGGGCAACTGTATCCGTCGGCGATTCATTGATTGAATTTGATGGGGATGGCAGTGGGGGCGCTGCGTCAGGTGCTACTACTGCAACATCAGAATCAGCACCTGAAATGGCATCGGTTGCACCTGAACCTGAGCCAACACGGTCGACACCCGAACCTGCTACCAGCACGGTTCAGACGGTGAATGGGCACGTCTTGGCGATGCCTTC
Organism: Leuconostoc garlicum; assembly: GCF_001998805.1. Lineage (NCBI taxonomy): Bacteria > Bacillati > Bacillota > Bacilli > Lactobacillales > Lactobacillaceae > Leuconostoc > Leuconostoc garlicum. The sequence goes on from NZ_CP016329.1 coordinate 881,577, forward strand.
AGTTCGTCATTTGGCGTTTGAAAAAGGCATTGATCTCACGCAAGTACCAGCCACTGGCCGGCACGGTCATGTGACCTTGACCGATGTCATGAACTTCCAAGCAGATACCACAGCAGCGCCCACACCGGTGGCTGCTGTGGCCCCAGCGGCAACAACCCCACCAAAGCCTGCAGATAACAAGCCAGAACGACCTGTTGCATCAGCGCCATTACATGAAGGTCGGCAACCAATGACACCAATCCGGAAGGTCATTGCCAAAGCAATGGCCAACCAGAACGCAACGATTCCGGCGGTCACTAATTTTGATAGTGTTGAGGTGAGTCAGTTGGTGGCACATCGTCAACAGTTTAAAGCACAGGCGGCTGAACAAGGGATTCATTTGACTTACTTGTCTTATGTGGTCAAAGCGTTGGCGGCGACGGCTAAAAAATTCCCAGAAATTAATGCCAGTTTGGATATGACCACCCAAGAAATTGTTTACCATGATGAGGTTAACATGGGGATTGCGGTGAATGCACCGTCTGGTTTATTTGTACCAGTCGTGGCGCAAGCTGACCGGAAGTCGATTTTCCAAATTGCCAAAGAAATTGCCATCTTGGCCGATGCCGTGCGTGATGGGTCGATTTCGCCTAAGCAAATGCAAGGCAGCACGATGACGATTTCTAACCTCGGTTCAGCACGGGGCACTTGGTTCACACCCATTATTAATGGCCATGAAGTGATGATTCTTGGCTTAGGCTCAATTGTTAAGGAGCCAGTCGTCAATGCGGCTGGGGAGATTGTTGTCGGTCAGAATATGAAGCTGTCCTTAACTTATGATCACCGGTTGATTGATGGTATGTTAGGTCAAAGTGCCTTGAATTATTTGAAGCAGTTATTGGCCGATCCAGCGTATATGTTGATGGAGGTGTAAGATGGTTGTTGGCGCACAAGCACGTGAAATTGATACAGTTGTGATTGGTTCTGGGCCTGGCGGTTATGTGGCAGCCATTCGTGCCGCCGAATTGGGGCAAAAGGTGACCATTATCGAACGTGATGCCATTGGCGGGGTTTGTTTGAACGTGGGCTGCATTCCATCCAAAGCTTTGATTCATGTCGGTCATCGCTACCAAGAAGCCCAGGCAGACACACCGTTTGGCCTCACAACCAGTGGCGCGACCTTAGACTGGCAAAAAACCCAAGACTGGAAGCAAAACCAAGTCGTCAACACGCTCACAAGTGGGGTGGCGATGTTGTTGAAAAAGCATCAGGTAGAAATTGTCCACGGGGAAGCGACTTTTACCGATAATGAAACGTTAAACGTGGTGCAAGAAGATGGCCATGAATTATTACAATTCAATAATGCCATTATTGCGACTGGGTCACGTCCGGTCGCCATTCCAAGTATGCCATTTGGCGGGCGCATTATTGATTCAACAGGTGCCTTAAGTTTACCTGAAGTGCCTAAGCGTTTAATTATTGTCGGTGGCGGTGTCATTGGTTCTGAGTTAGGTGGCGCCTATGCCAACCTTGGTGCACAAGTCACAATCATTGAAGGACTAGATCATACCCTCAATGGGTTTGATGCCGAAATGACACGACCAGTTTTGGCTGACTTTAAGCAAAAAGGGGGCGTTATCGTCACTGACGCACAAGCCAAGTCGGCCACACAAACTGATGATGAGGTGTCTCTGACGTACACGGTGGCTGGTGAAAAACACACGGTTACAGGTGATTATCTACTCGTGGCGGTTGGCCGTCGGGCAAACACGGACACGTTGGGCTTAAACAACACGGATGTGAAACTCACAGATCGTGGATTGATTGAAATTGCGGATAACATGCAGACGAGCGTGCCGCATATTTATGCCATTGGGGATGTGACTGCAGGGCCACAACTGGCCCATAAGGCGAGCTTCCAGGGTAAGATTGCTGCTGCAGCGATTGCGGGGGATCCGCAAGCACACGACCTGCATTATGGGTTACCAGCCGTTGCGTATACGCAAGTCGAGATGGCAACTGTTGGCGAGACACCAGAATCAGCCCAAGCCAACCAATTGGACGTTAAAGTGTCCAAATTCCCCTTTGCGGCCAATGGTCGTGCCATTTCAATGGGAGAAACGGCGGGGTTCATCCGCTTAATCAGTGATAAGACCACCAATGCAGTGTTAGGGGCGCAAATTGTTGGACCAAGTGCTTCGGATTTGATTTCAGAGTTGGCTTTGGCCATTGAAAATGGCCTGACCACACAAGATATTTCATTGACGATTCACCCACATCCAACCTTGGGTGAGGCGATTATGGATACCGCTGAATTGGCAGATGGGTTACCCATTCACATTTAACATGCAATACTGACATAAGCAGCAAATGACGTTGCCAACACTTGGCAACGTCATTTTAATTCTAGGAGAGTTATGGCTCATATTACAACAAACGACAACGTACAATTAGCCTATCACGTTCATGGAATTGGCCAGCCCATTATTTTAATTGCTGGCTATTCTGGCAACCAAGCAACGTGGACAGCACAAATTCCGGCATTCGTAGCAGCCGGGTATCAAGTGATTACTTATGACCGCCGCAATCATGGGCAGAGTGATCAAGTGGCTTACGGCATGCGGCTATCGCGTCACGGGATGGATCTCGCCACGATTATCTCAGCCTTGGCACTCAAACAACCCATTTTATTAGGGCATTCGATGGGCGCCAGCACAATTTGGGCGTATTTGTCACTATTCGGGGATGCTGACATTCGGGCCGTGATCACTGAAGATCAAATTCCCAAAATGATTCAGACAGCAGATTGGCCGTATGGTTTGTTAGGGGCTGATGTGCAACATTTGCAGGCGGCCTTGACCCAATTACCCGTCACCAAATTGACCAACATGAAGCTCTCGGCTGACATCAAACGTGCCATTGGGCAACATTTCCAACCATTTGATTTCAATTTCAATGCCCCGTTATTACTAAATAGTGCGGTGCAAGATTGGCGGGATGTTTTGCGGCGTGAAGCGGTGCCACACTTGTTTATTGCGGGTGGCCAGTCACCATTATGGCCAGCTGAACATGCCAAAGTGTTAGCACAAATGACGGCGCATGGGCAATACGTCATTCTACCTGAAGCCGGCCATATCCCCCATATCGAAGATCCAGCGACGTTTAATGATGCCGTTTTGACCTTCTTAAAGCGTTTATAAAAAAGCAACGGCCATAAAGGTGGTTGTTTTTTGTTGACTAATTAGTCAACAAAAACTATAATCAAGGCATGGGAAGAAAAACAAGTTTTGATCACGATGTCGTTATGTTACAGATGAGCCAAGTTTTTGCGCGCTTTGGCTACGCAGGGACCGCACTGGATGATTTAGTGGCCGCAACGGGTGTCTTACGAGGCAGCTTATATCGCGCATTTGGTAGTAAACAGGAAATGTTTATTGCGTGCCTGACAGCAGGGTTAGCCAAACAGCCACAATCAGAATTAACTTGGCGTTTGATTTTAGTAGCATTATTAGAATTAACCCAAACAAGCACAGCCGTTCGGACGTTGATCCAAGAATGGTATCGCGAACAAGAGGCGACAACAGTTCTCGCACAGTTAGGGCAACAACTATTGAATCAAAGTGGTATTTTAAAGGAGGCATTACCAGATGGAAAACACAGTTGAATTAACAGCAGATATGTTAGTCGTGACACCAGTTGGGATAACAAAAATTGCTGCGTTAAAAGAAGCCGTACGTGTACCAAAGGCGCATGTGGTGGGCGCTTCGATTGATGCGGGCATCCTAAAGGAAAAGAAAGGGCTACGTATGCCCGGGACAGCTATTCCGGGCTATTGGGCGGGGACTTTTCGTAAAACAGGCGAAGAGACGTTTTTTAACATTAAACAAACAAGTGAACCAGTTGTGATTCAGCTCAAAGATGAATGTTACACCCGCTTAGTAATTGGTGTCGCGCAGCCACGAGAACTCGTCAATCAGATTAATAATTGGGTGGCGGGACACGATTAAGTTGATGAAACGTCTGTCGAAGTTGACAACGTGACGTCTGTTGGTCATGAAAAAAGGATTAGCTGATGTGCTAATCCTTTTTGTGAGTGATCGGTTATATTTTTGCTTGCATAATCAATGGTTAGCAATTAAGCAAATAAAAAAATCAGCCGTTAATGGCTGATTGGTTTTAAAAGCGTGATTGATGTGCCGCGATGCTGCGACGAATAGCTTGCTTTGACACTTCTTCGTGTTGTGCTTCAGCTTCTTCGGCTGGCTTGATAACTGTTTGGCGATACCCAAGTGCAGAAGCAGCAGCAACAAGGGCTGATCCAATAATACCAACGATAACGCCTGACTTAAATGACTTCATAATCCCTCTCTTTTCTTACGTTTTTCTAAAGTCTATTATCAACTATTTTGCCTTATTTGTAAATGGATTTAGTATAATAAAAATTATGACAAAACAAACACAAATTATTGCGCATCGCGGTTATCGCGCGGTGGCCCCTGAAAATACATTACCAGCGTTTGAAGCAGCCTTGGCGTATGACATTGATATGCTCGAAATGGATTTGCATCGGACCAAAGATGGCCACCTTGTCGTGATTCATGACGAAACGGTTGATCGCACAACGAACGGGACTGGTCTTGTCAAAGACCTGACTTTAGCTGAGATTAAAGCGTTAGATGCTGGCCAATATAAAGACCCCAAAATGCCCGGCGTGACGGTGCCAACTTTTGCGGAATTTTTAACGTTTTTGCAAGCACAACATTTTGCTAAAACGTTACTGATTGAAATTAAGACAGATCATCAGGACTATCCAGGTATTGAGGCTGATATTTTAGCGTTGGTGGCTGAGTTTAAGCCAAGTTATCCAATTATTTATCAAAGTTTTAACTTGGAGACCCTAAAGACCATTCGTCGGTTAGCGCCAACAGCTGATATCGCAGCGCTAGCGGTATGGGGCGGCTATAAGGTCTATTGGTTAAAATGGCGTGGGGTCTTTGATTATGTCCATGTCGATATGCGTATTTTAAAGCATAAGCCGAAAATTTTTTGGCGCTCAAATTGGCATACCCGTGTTTGGACTGTGGACAACGAAGCTGATATGCGCCGAGTGTTTAAAGCGGGGCTACGGGGTTTGATTACCAATAACGTGGCGCTGGCGACGCGCATTCGTCAAGAAATGCAAGGAGGGCAGCATGACTAAAATTGTCGTAATTGCAGGGCCAACCGCTTCTGGTAAAAGTGATTTGGCCATTAAAATGGCGCAACAATTTAATGGTGAAATTATTTCCGCTGACGCCATGCAAATTTATCGGACGTTAGATGTGGGGACAGCGAAGGTGAGTCCAGAGGAGCAAGCATTGGTGCCGCATCATTTAATTGATATTGTTGATATGACAGCTAACTTTTCAGTAGCGGATTTCGTGGCGCAAGCGGACCAAGCGATTGCTGATATTGTGTCACGGGGGAAATTACCGATTATTGCTGGTGGTACCGGATTTTATGTGAAAGCATTACTTGGCGCGCAACCACTAGAGTATGTGGCGAGTGATGCGACGGAAGTGGCTGCCTTACAAGCTGAGGCGTTACCTGACTTAGTCGCGACTTTGCGGGCATTAGATCAATCGTTGGCTGAACGGGTTGATTTAAACAATAAACAACGCGTTATTCGTGCTATCCAAATTGCACGGCATGGCAAACACGATACGCAACCAGCACGACCAAACTATGAGGCCTTCGTGGTGGGGTTGGATTGGCCACGTGAGGTTTTGTATGAGCGGATCAACGCCCGCGCCGAGAAAATGTTAGCAGCAGGGGTGCTTGATGAGGCTAACCGGATTTTAGCGGCGGGTGGTGAAACCATTCAAGCTGGTAAAACCATTGGGTATAAAGAATTCTTCCCGTATTTAACTGGGGATGTGACACTCGCGGAAGCCACTGCGCAAATGCAACAAGATTCGCGCCGTTATGCAAAACGCCAATTGACTTATTTGCGGCATCAAATTCCTGGCTTGATTTGGTTACCAGGTCAGCATGCGGCCACGACGTTGTCAGACTGGTTGACAACGTGGTTAGCGACATCAGAATAAAAAAACACGCCATGTGACAACACATGGCGTGTTTTTTTATGCTTCGAGTTGTGTTTGTTGCAACTGGAGTGATTGTGCCTGGTTAATTTCAGTATACAGTGCAGTTGCTAAAGCAACTGGAATTTTATCCGTTGCGACTTGCTGTTGAACAAACGAGTATTCTGCCTGGAAAGCTTGGATATACCATTGACTATCAACAGGTGGTTGACTGGTGTCATAATCGCGACGCACGCGGGCAAAATAGTGATTAAACGCACGGCGGACGAGATGAATATCATGGGTATCCTGCTTTTGGTCGACACGGGCCTGTAAGATATCATCCAAATGGGCATTGACAGCAGTGTCAACCGCATCATTTAAGGCAAGTAAATCGGTGATGAGTGCTTGCCAAGCGGCATGTTGTGGGTTATCGGCTGTTTGTTGCGCTGCTGGGTGTGTTTTTAAGAAGTGTACCTGCAATCGTTGCCATTGCCAACTGGTTGGCTTTGAAGATAGTTGGCAATAAAGGCTTGTGTTTGACTAAATAAGGTCTGGTAGGCGGCTGTCACGGTCTGTTTGTCTTCGGTAGCGTGCCAACCTTTTTGTGATTGCAGATAGTTCGTTACCGTTTCACGGGCTTGTTGATCAGTCATTTGTTGTCTGATCTGTAAAATGGCAAAATCAACCATGGCATTACGCGTTGCTATGAGTTGTTGCTGCGTGTAGGTTACTTGCTTTTTGGGTAACATCAGTGGTAATGCCACTGCCGAGACGATCATACTGAGCAAGATGACTATAGTCGCTACAATAATTAACTGTTCGCGAAAAGGAAACGGCTGTTGCCCAATTATATGCGGTAGGGAGAAGGCCATTGCCAAAGTCACGGTACCGTGGACACCACTGGTAGCAAAAACACGCGCGTTGAATGTGTGCGTTTTAGTGTGTTGTGGGCCAAAAAAGTCCTTTGCTTGGCCTTGTTTTTGATAGGTTGCCCAGATAAAGTGGACCGCAAACATCAACAGATAGATCAAAATGGCTAACCCAATAAGTTGCAATGTGGCGACAAAGCCAATTGCTGTGATTTCTTGCCAAACAGTTGGCAAAGCAATACCCAATAACAAAAAGACAACGGCATTAAGCAAAGTGGCAATCATTTGCCAAATTGTGGTCTGTGTTAATTGCACGTTAGTTGATGTTAGCTTGAGCTTCCGTGATTCCCAATTATGGACAATACCCGTTGCCACAACTGCTAAAATACCGGATGTTTGGGCACTTTCAGCTAATAAATAAATGGCAAAAGGTGTCAGTAAGCTAATTGTGATAACGGTTGTGTCAGGGTTGAGTGTGCGGAAAGTAATGTTGCTGCGGACCCAAACAATCGCAAAACCACCAATAATACCGATAATGACCCCACCACCGGCGACAAAAACAAAGTGCGCGAGACCCTCAAATAAGGATAAATGGCCATTTTTTAAAACAGATAGGGCGAGATCTAAGATGACCAAACCAGTGGCGTCGTTAAATAATGATTCGAGTTCTAAGGCATTGTTAACACCAGTTGGCATTTCTGTTCCAGCGGTAAGTGATTTAACGGCCACAGCGTCCGTTGGGACAACGATGGCTGCTAAAGCGATAGCTAGTGGCAACGGCCATGCGGATTCAATCCAGCTAGAGAGGAAACCGACGGCAATCGCAGAAACGGCCGCCAACAAGACAGACAGGGTAAAAATCATTCGAAAGCGTTTTTTAATGACAGCAAAAGATTGCTGTTGGCCATCTAAAAACATCAGCGGGGCAATCACCACCAACATAAAAAATTCTGGTTCGAGTTCAAAATGATGAAATGTTGGGGTAAAAGATAAGCCAATCCCAACTAAAATAAAAATAAACGTTTCTGGCAGTTTGGGTATAAATTGTTTAATCATATTGGTACTGATAATGCCAATCAGTAACAGAGATACAACAGTCAGTGTATTCATAGGCAATCTCCAAGGTTTTAAAGTAATCAAGGTGTGCTGGTCGATGCTAAAAAACGTGCAAATTAGGCAATTGGCACGTTTGACAGGTTAACTTTCCGGATTAGGGATTGTTAAGGCATTATTATGGATATAGCTGCGAAAAGTTTTAAAGGTGTCCGCAAACAAATCATCTGGTTCGATGCTTAACATGTCTTTTGGGAAGAAGAACCGCTGATCTAATGATGCTTTCCCCTTGATGGCAGCAACTAAGGGGGATAACTCTGACAATTCACGGTGTGAGCCGTCATCTAAAATAAATTCAATCTGTGTTCGCGGCTTAGCCACATTCGGCTTATAGTCATCATAAGGAAGATCATAGGCGTCATTTCTAGCCGTGTAATAAACTGGATTGTAACCAGTAAAGGCCACTAATTGTTCCAATTCTTCTAAAAGTGGTGCGGTATTATCGTCAATAACAATCGACTTTAACGGTCGACGATCGAGGAAACGACGGGATAAATCAGATAAAATCTTATCTGGGTGATCGCGCCATATCGCAATGTAAGCCATAAAAACATGATCATCTAGGCGTAAATAGTCGGCGGTCGATAATTGTTCACCGTTAAATAATGGCGTGAGTAAGGGGCCAAACGTGCTGGTATTTTGACTCGATTCGGTGCGGTAAAGTTCTTGTGCGCGCCGCAGTAAATGTTCCAGCAAAACTTCCATTCCACGTGATACGGGATGGAAATAAACTTGCAGATACATTTGATAGCGACTCACGACATAATCTTCCACCGCATGCATCCCAGCAATATCAAAGCCAATCCCTGTTGGGGTTGGTTTCATCGTGCGTAGAATGCGGTCAATATCGAATTCACCATATTTTGTCCCAGTATAGTAAGCATCGCGTAGGAGATAATCCATGCGATCGACGTCAAGCTGACTGGAAATCAGTTGGACGACTTGTGGATTATGATAAGTTTTAGCGATGACACTGGCCACTTTATTGGGAAAATCAGGGGAGACACTGGCCAATACGGTATGAATCTCACTGTCACCGGTAATAATAGCTTGGGTCATCGCCTCATGATCGGTGTTAAAAAGATGTTCGAAAGTGTGGGAAAAAGCACCATGTCCAATATCGTGCAATAGGGCGGCAGATAACGTCACGAGCCGTTCGTTGGTATCCCAGAGGCCATCTTCTGGTGAAGTGGACGCATAATATTGCTCAAAATGCTCGGTAATTCGACGGGCAATTTCATAGGCACCAACAGAATGGCCAAAACGTGAATGTTCGGCACCGTGAAAAACAGCGCTGGTAATCCCAAGCTGTTGAATTCGGCGTAAGCGTTGAAATTCAGTCGTATTAATGAGATCAAGGATCACACGATCTTGAATGTGAATGAATTTGTGGATGGGGTCGCGTAGGACCTTCTCGTTGTGTAATTTATCTGTTAACATCATTTGTCCCTTTTGACCTTTCTTATATTATAATAGATAATTAACGAAATGAATGAAAAATGTCGGCGGATTATCAGATGTGTCACACAACCGTCGGCTGACACAGAATAGGCTAATGTGTCGTATGACCTGAGTCTAAGGGGGGAACTATGTCACAAACACAAAAACAAATGGTGCAATTATCATTAACAACAACTGTTCGTCAAGATGACGACGTCGAGACGTTTAATTTTGACACCGAGGGGGAGTTGTTGGTTAAAAATGACCATGTTTACTTACGTTATACGGAAACCATTGCAGAACAACAAACCAAAGTACGGTTTAAATTTGAACCAGACAGTGTCCACTTGCACCGAACAGGTGACGGACAACAAACTCAACTGGTTTTTGTGCTGGAGCAACAGGTGCCCGCTTTCTATCAAACACCGGCGGGGCAAATGCATTTGGCCACTTATACGACGCAGTTACAGACAGCAATCGACTCGGAAAAGGCACAAGGCAAAATTGCAATTGACTATCAGCTCATTGCCAATGACCAGATTGTTGGCGAATACGCGTTACGGTTGCAATTCCAAGCCAAATCTAGTAAACTTAATTAGTTAGAAACTCGAAAGGACGTGCACTATGGCACTCACACAATTAGGCAATCACCCAAAAGAAGAATTAGCATTGGTTGAAATTGCAACTGCAATTTTGGCAGAGCACAAGACAGTTATGCCATTTAGCTCACTGGTTCAAGAAATTCAGGACTTTTTGGCAGTTGATGCGGAGACGTTCCGGTCACGTCTCTCACAATTTTATACCGACTTAAATACAGATGGCTCATTCATCTCACTTGGTAACAATGAATGGGGCTTGCGTGCCTGGTATCCAGTTGATGCCATTGACGAATCAATCCATGAAATGGATGATGACGATGACACACCAAAGCGTAAGAAGGTTGCAAAGAAGGTTAACGTCTTTGCGGACTCAGCAGCAGACGATGATGTGATCGATTATAACGATGACGATCCTGAAGACGAAGACTTTGGTGAAGTTGCTGAAGAAGAAGTCGACGTGGATGTTGACGACGCTGAAATTGAAGTTGAAGACGATGATGACGAAACAGACATTATTGTTGGTGACGATGAATCAATTGATGATAACTTAACAGAATTAGCCGGCACAAATGATCTTGATGATTTGGGCGACGGTGATATTGAAAAATAATATTAAAATGCCGTGTTGACGGCATTTTTTTTGTGGCTATTGCCGTGTTGGATGCCTAAAATAACGGGTTTTGATGATGTATTAAAAATGTAATAAAAAAATTTTTGAAAAAGGGTTGCATTTTTGGCGCAACATCTGTAATATATATAAATGTGCTACGGCATGTTTGCTCCTTTAACTCAGTTGGTTAGAGTAGGGGATTTTTAATCCCAAGGTCCTCGGTTCGAGTCCGAGAGGGAGCACTGATTTAACTATCAGGTGACCTTTGGGATATTCCAGGAAAAGCAAGTAACTTTGTTACTTGCTTTTCTTTTTGTTTAAAAGACATTGCAAAAAAAATTGAATCATAGTATTATTGATACAAGCGTTGAGACGGACGGGTTACTAGGTTACCTTAGTAGAGACATCATGGTTGGTGAAAATGATGAAGGGACTAGTGGACTAACTACCGTTGATGCATAATCTGATTAGGTGCAGACTGAAAGGATTGTCGGTGTAATTGGCCGTTACCCCAATTGCTTTAAGTGGTTTGTCAACAGACAGACTTGAAATTGGGTTGGTACCGCGCAAAAGCGCCCCTAGATTAGGTTCTAGGGGCGCTTTTTTTATGCCGTACGTGCAACGAGGGAAAAGTGTGAGGAAAGAGCAATGTTAGATAAACGGAACAGAGAGTTAAACCGCGATTTATCGTCAAATCAAATGCAAATGATTGCCTTGGGCGGGACGATTGGGGTCGGCTTGTTTATGGGATCATCGGCGACGATTAAATGGACCGGTGTGTCAGTTATTTTTGCCTATGCGTTGGCCGGATTTGTTTTATACCTGGTGATGCGAGCGCTAGGGGAAATGTTATTTGTTGATCCAACAGTCGGGTCATTTGCCAACTATGCAACAAAATATATTCATCCACTAGCCGGTTATTTAACCGTCTGGGCGAATGTCTTTCAGTGGTTGACGGTTGGGGTCTCAGAAACGATTGCCGTCGGCGTCTATCTGAATTACTGGTTCCCAGGTGTGCCAATTTGGGTCACTGGGGTTGTCGTCTTGGTAACGTTGACCTTAGCAAATATGGCCACAGTGAAAGCTTATGGGAATATGGAAACTTGGTTTTCAATGATCAAAGTGGTCACGATTATTTTAATGATCATTTTAGGCTTTATGGTAATCTTGCTGGGCTTCGGGAATAATTGGCATCCCATTGGCTTTTCTAATTTGTGGACGCATGGCCCATTCTTTGCTGGTGGCTTAAAAGGCTTTATGTTTGCCTTGTCAATTGTCATGACCTCTTATCAAGGGATTGAAATTATCGGGATTACGGCTGGGGAAACGCAAAATCCGAAGCACGCGATTGTGTCAGCCATTAAGTCAATTGTGGCGCGTATTTTAATTTTCTACATTGGTGCTATTTTTGTTATCATCACGATTTATCCATGGGATAAGTTAGATCAAGTTGGCTCACCCTTTGTGGAGACGTTCTCACGTGTCGGCATTACTGCTGCTGCGGGTATCATTAACTTTGTGATGCTAACAGCTGCCATGTCTGCTTTGAACTCTGGTATTTTTAGTTCAAGTCGCATGCTTTACACGCTGGCGTTGAACAGGGAATTGTCGCCAAAGTTTTTGAAGCTGTCAAAGCATCGTGTACCAACGTTGCCAGTGTTGGCGATGTCAGGTGGTATTTTGATTGGGATTGTGCTTAATGCGTTATTACCACTCTTTTGGCGTGGCAGTTCCAGTGTCTTCGTGCTCGTTTATTCGGCAAGTACGCTGCCAGGTATGGTGCCATGGTTTGTCATTTTGATTAGCCAGATTAAATTTAAGCGTGACAATCCGAACTTGCTGGAAGGACATCCGTTTAAGATGCCTTGGGCACCGTACACCAATTACTTTGCCATTGCGATGCTTGTGCTGACATTGGTTTACATGGTGATTAATCCAGAAACACGGATACCACTACTCATTGGCCTAGCCTTTTTGCTGGTGATGTCGGTCGTTTTCTTCATCACCCATCACAAATCAGCCAAGCAATAATCAGAATATCTTCGGCGGCTGGTCGTGAAAAATGATAAAATAGATAAAGATTGAAATTTGGAGGTTAGGGTTGCTAGGTCATATCGGTCAAAAATTGGCTGGGCCAGCAACCAACGATATAGATGACTAAAAAAATCGCAATAGACGCCATGGGTGGCGATTACGCCCCGCTTGAAATTGTCAAAGGGGTTGAGCTGGCACGTGACCGCTACCCTGAACTAGAATTTCTACTATTTGGCACTGAATCAGCGGTCAAGCCACTGGTTCAAAACTGGGAGCGCTTGACACTGATCCCTACAACAGAAGTGATTGAGATGGGGGACGAACCCGTCAAAGCCATGCGTCGTAAAAAGGACTCATCAATGGTGCAAGCAGCCTTGGCAGTTAAAGATGGCCGGGCCGATGCTTTGTTTAGTGCCGGCAATACTGGTGCGTTGTTGTCCAGTGCTATTTTCTTGGTGGGCCGGATCAAAGGGGTCGATCGACCGGCTTTGGCAACGGCTTTACCAAGTTTTGGTGGGGCACACGATCAATTTGTCTTTATGGATTTAGGCGCCAATGCCGAGAGCAAACCAGCTCATCTTTACCAATATGGTATTTTGGGCAGCTTCTATGCCTCACATGTCCTTGGTATTGCGGATCCAACTGTGCGCTTGTTGAATAATGGTGCGGAAGAAGATAAAGGCGATGAAGTGCATAAAACAGCCCATCTTTTGATGAAAGACACGACAGCCTTTAACTTCTTAGGTAACATTGAAGCCCGTGAATTACTGGCCGGAACTGCTGATGTTGTCGTGGCGGATGGTTTCTCTGGTAACGCCGCTTTGAAAGCAACAGAAGGGACTGCTTTAATGATGCTTAAGCAACTTAAAGCAGCAATTATGGCTGCCGGTGTGCGTGGTAAGTTGGGTGGTGCGCTCTTAAAGCCTGCCTTTAAAACAGTGCAAAAGCAACTCGATTATAATGAAGCCGGTGGCGCAGTTATTTTGGGTGTGAAGGCGCCTGTTGTCAAGACGCACGGTTCAGCGAAGGCACCGGCAGTGGCCAACACAATGGGACAAATTAAGACCATGTTGGACCACCAATTGGTGCCAGATATTGAAACGTTTATTGCAGCACACAAAGACGAATTACAAGCTGGAAAAGAAGCTTTAAGTACACAAGTTAACGGCTAATGCGAGCTGTGACGATTTGAAGAGATATTGGAGAATAACACATGGCGATGGAAAAAGAAGCAATCTATAACATGATGGCAGATGAAATTGCAACGCGCTTTAGTATTAAGCGTGAAGCGGTGACACCCGATTTAAACTTTTTGACGGATGTTAATGCGGATTCAATTGATTTTGTTGAATTGGTGTTAGAAGTCGAAGATATGTTTAACGTCAGCATTTCAGATGAAGATGCTGAAAACTTGGTGACGTTACAACAAACAGTTGACTATATCGTCGCACATCAAAATTAAAAATTAGTCATTTGACAGGCGTGCGACATTAAGCTATACTGATTTTCAAGTTAATCATTTTTAATGTGTTGAGAAGAGTAATGTTGTTGGAGTGTTCAGCGAGCTGTGTTTGGTGAAAACAGCCACTTTGGCAATGTGAAGATGAACTCATGACACACGTTCGTGCAGTGCAAGCTAAGCGATCGGTGGGAACCGTTATCTTCCCTAATCGTGCTGACCAAAAGGCAGCGGATTTTTTTGAGGTAGTTAACACTACGAACATGGGTGGTACCACGCAAGCAGCGTCCCTATACGAATCATAGCGTTCGTGTAGCGACGCTTTTTTAATACAATAATGATGACCACAACTAAAACAGCATCTTTGGAGGAAAAAACATGTCAGCAGTTCAATCACCAGCACCACTCATTTCTCAGTTACTTGACACTTGGATTCAAGGTGAGGGGAGCCAAGACTTCCCAATGGCCAACTATGCCAATGCGGCGGCTATTTTATATCAAAACGTTGCCGACATTAACTGGGTTGGTTTCTATCTCTATGATGATACTCAAAATCAATTAGTTGTTGGCCCATTTTTGGGCAAGCCAGCAGTTGCGTTGATTGCACCAGAAGCTGGGGTTGTTGGGCACGCATTTAGTGTCCAAGAAACCGTGGTGGTTGATGATGTGACCACCTTTGCCAATCATATTGTTTGCGATCCTAATTCAAACGCTGAAATTGTGATCCCATTGACAACAGCTGATGGGCGCCGTCTTGGCATCTTAGACATTGATTCACCAACGCGTCAGCGTTTCTCGGCACAAGATCGTGCGGACTTAGAACATTTTGTGCAAACGTTATTAGCCTATGTCAAATAGTGCCAATAACGCAACAATATTAAATTAGGGGCAGGGCGCATTATCATGCGCCTTGAGGTTTGTGTGTTTAAGACACATAACCGTACATAAAAGGGTAACAAACATGTGGCAAACACTCATGACGCGTCACGATCAATTTGTGACAGCGCTATGGCAACATATTCAATTAACAGTCGCCGCACTTGTGATTGCGGCACTGATTGCGATACCATTGGCGATTTGGGCTGAAAATCATCGGCGCTACGCAGAATGGTTATTACAACTAACGGGTCTCTTTCAAACCTTGCCGTCACTGGCAGTTTTAGGATTACTGATTCCTGTGGTGGGGATTGGGGCACCTGCAGCATTAATTGCCCTGGTGATTTATGCGTTATTACCAATTTTTCAAAATACTTATCTTGGATTAACGGCGGTTGATCAAGATGTCCGCGATGGGGGGCGTGCTTTAGGGTTATCTCGGCGACAGGTCTTGCGACGAATCCAATTACCATTGGCACAGCCAAGTATTATGGCCGGTCTACGGACGGCCATTGTATTGATTATTGGGACAGCTACCTTAGCGGCGCTGATTGGTGCTGGTGGCTTAGGTGATTTCATTTTGCTTGGCATTAACCGGAATAATACTGACCTCATTTTAATCGGGGCGTTTACCTCAGCGGCCTTAGCGTTAGTTGGTAGTTTTGGCGTTCGGTGGCTTGCCAAGTTGCAGCAAACTTGGCGCCGTGTGGTGTTGGTTGGTTTGAGTGTGCTCTTTATTGGCGGTAGTGTCGCGCCGTTATTACCGCAAAAACAAGCCCCCCAGACGATTACCATTGCGGGTAAACTGGGATCCGAACCAGAAATTCTAATTCACATGTATGCGGCATTGATTAAACAAGCGCAACCAGAGACGCGGGTGATTTTAAAACCAAATTTTGGGGTGACCACCTTTTTGTATGAAGCGTTGACTAGCAAAAAGATTGATCTTTATCCAGAATTTACCGGAACGATCACCGCAACGCTGGCCAAACCGCCAGTGACTTTACCAGTAGGTGCTGATGCCAAAACGACTTATTTAGCTGCTAAAAAGGTTGCGCAAGCACAACAGCTGACGATAACGCAACCCATGCAATTCAACGATACGTATGGGATTGCCGTACCGCAAGATTTTGCCAAGCAATATCATTTAACAACAATTGGGGATTTGCAGCACCTCCCACATGCCAAGGCAGGGATGACGGCAGAATTCTTAGATCGACCTGATGGCATGCCGGCAATTGAGCAGACGTATGGGTTGAATTTACCCAAGGTGAGTTTGGACCCAGCACTGCGTTATCAAGCTGTGCGTGAACAGCAAGTATCAGTGGTCGATGCTTACACGACTGATTCACAATTAAAGCAATATCATTTAAAGGTGTTGGCTGATGATCGGCATGTTTTCCCAGTTTATCAAGGAGTTGGTCTGATGCGCTCAGATTTTGCCAAAACGCACCCAGAAATTGTGCGTGCGGTGAATCAATTGGCAGGTCACATCACCAATGAAGAGATGCAAACGATGAATTATGCGGTCAATGTCAACCATCAATCGGCAGAGCAAGTCGCCATTAATTATTTGAAAGCACACAAATTACTGAAATGATGACACCAGCAGAATTACAACAGCGCGTGATGTTGCTCTCGCAACAAGCATTTGGTCGACCATTTGACCATCAAGCCACCTTTAATGCCCGTTTAAAAACGACTGGTGGGCGTTATTTTACGCATAGTCACAACCTAGAATTTAATCCGAAAATGGCGGCGCTGCCTGAATTTGATGGGGTTATTAAACATGAATTAGTGCATTATCATTTGCATTTGCAACATCAAGGTTACCGGCATCGTGATCGTGACTTTAAGCAGTTACTGTCAGCAGTCGGTGGCGCGCGCTATGCGCCTAAATTGGCAGGGGCAACAGCGACCAAGCCAAAACGCCTGTGGCGTTATCAGTGTTGCAATGGTCATGTGCTAACCAGACAGCGACGCATTCAAGTCGATAAGTACCGCTGTGGCCAATGTCATGGGACGTTACGGTTGCTTGGGGAAGTTCCCAATTCTTAGTGGCAACATTCAGGTATAATAAAGACATCAGTAACGAGAAAGCGAGTGACATATGATACAACTTATTCTATCGGATCTTGATGAAACTTTACTCAACGATGACGGGACAATCCATCCAGAAAATATCGCAGCTATTCAGGCTTTTACCCAAAATGGCGGTTATTTTGTACCCAATACTGGCCGATCATACAAGTCTGTTTATGGAACATTAGCACAACTTGGCCTTAACAAAACAACGCAATACGTTGTGTCCTATAATGGTGGGGCTATTGTGGCGATTGCCCCAGATGGTCAGGAAGAAATTGTTGTTGAACACGGCATGTCGTTGACATTAGCCCAAAAAATATTTGATTTGGGCCAAGTAAACGATGTCGTCGACACGCACGTTTATACGCGTGATAACTTGTACATTTACAATATCTCAGCCACCGATCAACGCTACATGACAGAGCGACAAGTGCCTTATACTGAAATCACGACAACCGATTTGAGCTTTATGGCCAACGAAGGCCCTGTTATGAAGGTTATTTTTGAACATCCCGATCCTGCTGTTCAACAGGTAATCGCTGATGCGGTGACCGCCGTTGTTGGCGATGAGGTGTTGGTCACCTTTAGTTCAAACCGATACGTTGAGTTTAACCCGAAGGGCGTTGATAAAGGGGTAACGGGCTTAGAATTAGCCGATATTTTAGGCATTGCCCGTGACGATACAGCGGCGATTGGTGATAATTTGAATGATGCAGCACAAATTAAAGCTGCCGGTGTTGGTGTGGCCGTTGCCAATGCTAAACCGGAAATTAAGGCCTTAGCTGATGTTGTGTTAACGACAACCAATAACGAAGCGGCAGTTGCCAATTTTATTCAGCACTATGCCCAAAAATCATAAATTAGCGCTGTTGCTTGCACGATTCTTACTTGGCGGACTAGCGATTATATTATTTTTGACGCTATTTCTGGTGAGTGATTGGCAGCATTGGTCATTAGCCTTAACGTTAGGTCTGACGGTTGTTTTGTTTGTCCTCGTCAACGTGGGTTATATTTGGTTATTTTGGCTGGCTCGGCGACAACAGTTATTACATGAAGAAAAGGATGATGAATAATTTTGCTTGATTTATCCCAAAATCCAAACCCTAAATCATTAGGTCGACGCCTGTTTAATTTTATCGGGCTGGCTTTTTTGTTGGTCTTAACGCCAAGTTTGTTAGTGGCCGCCAATTCGCAGCAATCCATTGGCCAACAACTCCTGTATGTGAGCTTGATGTTAGTGAGCTATAGCATGTTAGGCTACCTGGCGTATCGATTGTTGAAAAAGACGACACGCCAACCAGTTTTTCACCAACCAAATATCCGTGATTGGCGTCATCTGTGGTATATTGTCGGCATGTTTTTTGTCATGGTTGGCCTAGAATATGGGATTAATATGATCCGAATGGCTGTCACTGGCAGTGTTGATACTGAGAATCAAGTGGCTATTGAAGCGCTCGTGTCACAAGTCAACATTACCATGGTGGGGATGTTGATTTATGCGGTATTTTTAGCGCCCGTCGTTGAAGAAATTGTCTTTCGTGGGTTAGTGGTTAATTATTTTTTCCGTCACAGTTGGTGGTGGGCCAGCATTATTTTGTCTGGTTTGTTATTTGCCTTCCCGCACATGGGTGATATTCCAACGAACTTGCCCGACTTATTGAGTTATGCCTTGTACATGAGTATGGGGATGGTTTTAGCTTATGTGTACAAAAAGACTGGTAATATTCAAGATAGCATTGCTATCCATTTCTTGAATAATGCGCTGTCTATGTTACCGCTTATCTTACAAGTTTTCCGGTAATGCAACACTGAAAAAGACCCTAACGGCTGCGTTAGGGTCTTTTGTTTTAGAATTGTTGTAATGTTTTTGGCGTGTGTGTGAAAGGGACGAACCCATCGGGACTCATATAGCCAGAATCTTCAATTCGGACACCAGCAACATCAGGGATATAAATGCCTGGCTCAATCGAGAAGACCATCCCTTCTTGTAGTACCAAATCGCTGCCAGCCATGATTGAAGGGTATTCATGGACAGAAGCCCCAAGACCGTGGCCGAGGCGGTGGACAAAATAATCACCGTAACCGGCCTTTGTAATAATATCACGGGCAATGGCATCTAGTTCACCAGCGGTCATGCCAATTTTGGCCTGAGATTGCGCAGCCAATTGGGCTTCAAGGGTGACGTCGTAGATAGCTTTAGCTTGGTCGCTGATGGGGCCAAAAGCAACTGTACGCGTTGCGTCAGAGGCGTAACCCTCAGTCATAGTGCCTAAGTCAAATAGCGCCATTTCGCCAGCATGTAACTGGCGTGATGATGTCGCCCCATGGGGATCAGCAGCATGTGCGCCAAACTGGACCAACGTGTCAAAGCTCATGCCTGGCACACCAGAAAGCTTGAGTTCGTATTCCAATTTGGCAGCAACGCCTAATTCGGTAACGCCTTCAGCGAGGGCAGCAAAACCAATCTCAAAAGCGCGATCAGCATCACGGCCGGCCGCTAACATGTGTTGAATTTCATCAGGTGTTTTAATCAAACGTAAACGATTAATTTCAGCCGTAATGTCCTTTTGTAACGTGGCATCTGGTAAAGCAGTTTGTAAGGCGTTGTAGCGGGTAACAGTTAAATTATCCGCTTCAATAGCAAAGGCGGTGCCGTGAGATTGCGCACGGATATGTTGTGCCAACTTGGCCCAAGGATTTTCTTGGTCATCATAGCCGTAGGCTGGGTAAGTCCAGCCACTGGCTTTCATGCTATTGACTTCAAGGGCTGGTCCGAATAGAAACGGCTCGTGGTCAGCGAAAATAACCAAAGCGAGGACACGTTCCATGGGATCAGATTCAAACCCCGAAAGATAGGCCACACTATGGAAATTCGTTAAGATGGCACCATCTAATTGTTGGTCCGTGAGCCATTGTGTTAGTGTCGTGAGTTTTTGATTAGTCATTTATCGCTCCTTTGTTAAAATGTATTATTTCCATTTTAACACTTTCACAAAAAAGTGTCTTTTCTTGTAACAAACAGAAACAATGATGAAAACTTGACGATATAGCCTTGTAAGCGTTTGCAATCTGATTGATTTTTGCTATAATAAAAAGAGGTATATGAAGATGTAAACGGTTTCTTAAAGATAAATGTAAAAGAAGGTTAACTATGCAGAAAAAAAGTTCAGCAACCATTTATGATGTGGCGAATCGTGTCGGGGTGTCGCTAGCGACTGTGTCGCGGGTGGTCAATGGCAATAGCAATGTCCGCGATTCTACAAAACGTAAGGTACTTGATGCCATTGAAGAGCTTGGCTATCATCCAAATGCTGTTGCCCGTGGGTTAGCTTCAAAGAAAACGACAACAATTGGCGTGGTCATGCCAGATGTCACTGATATGTACTATGCCGAATTGGCACGTGGGATTGATGACGTGGCGAATATGTATCACTATGATGTCTTGTTGACCAATACGGATGAAGATCCAGTGCGGGAAACAATGGCCGTGAACAATTTGTCTAGCAAACAAGTCGATGGCATTATTTTCATGGGTAATGAGTTAGATCGCGAAGTCTTGAATACAATTGCTGCCGCCGATGCGCCCGTGGTGTTAGCGGGTTCAGTAGACAGCGAAGGCAAGTTGCCAAGTGTCAATATCAACTATGTCAACGCCATTCAAGAGGCAACAGAGACGGTCATTAATCATGGCCATCGTCGTGTGGCGTTAGTGACAGGGCCAATGTCACATGCCATTAATCGCTTGCATCGATTAGTTGGTTATCAAGCAGGTTTAGAGGCTGCTGGTATCGAATTTGATGAAGGTTTGCTCTTTACGGCACATCAAGATTATGCGGCAGGGATGCAAATTGCTGAAAAAGTATTGCAAGCAGGGGCAAATGCCGTCATTGCTTATGATGATGAAGTGGCCTTGGGTATTATGAATTATGTGCAAGAACACGGCCAACGCGTGCCAGAAGACTTTGAAATTATCACGTCTAACGACACCAAGTTTGCCATTGTGACACGGCCAGAATTAACGTCAATTGGGCAACCAAAGTATGACATTGGGGCGGTGGCGATGCGCATGTTGACGAAGTTGATGAATAATGAAATTATTGACGATACACAGGTACAATTACCCCATACATTAGAACGTCGCGGGACAACCCTTGATTGATTTCTCATTTTAAAGAAATATAATAGTAACAATTGACATTTAAACGTTAAAAAAGTAAACTAGTGAGAGTAGTTTGCTTTTTATTTTGCCATTAGTGCTTGAAGGGGTTCGTTCCAAATGAGAAAAAGACGTTACATCACAGGATTTGACGGCCTGCGTGCCATTGCCGTTATTGGTGTTATTGCCTTTCATCTTTTACCAACTCATATCGTTGGGGGTTGGTTGGGCGTACCGCTTTTTTTTGTGCTATCAGGTTATTTGATTACAGATCTGTTAATCCAAGAATATGATCGTCATGACAAAATTGCACCGTGGCAATTTTATGCGCGCCGGCTTAAGCGTCTTTACCCAGCACTAGTGGTCTTATTATTAATTACCGTGACGATTATTTTCTTATTTGATCGGCAACTGATTTATAATTTACGCTATGTTGTGCTGACTAATTTGTTGTACGTTTATAATTTTTGGGCTATTGGCCATGGGGAATCTTATTTCCAACAATTTGGCGGTGCTTCACCCTTTACCCATCTGTGGTCGTTGTCGATTGAAGGCCAGTTTTATCTCATTTGGCCGTTTGTCTTATGGGGAATTTTAAAACTACGTCTAAAACGCCAATATGTAGCGCTTGGATTGTTGGGACTGTCAGTTATCAGCGCGGTGTTAATGGCGGTGTTGTATGATCCTAGTAACATTAACCGGAGTTACTATGGTGCTGATACGCGTCTCTTTGCTATCTTACTTGGGTCAGCGTTAGCTTTTATTTGGCCCGCAACACATCTCAATCCGGCAGTGCACCCTGAAGTTAAAAGGGGGTTAGACATTGTCGGTGGTGTGGCATTAGCTATAACGGTGATTGGCTTTTTATGGTTAAATGGCCAAAGCCCAGCGACGTATTATGGTTTGATGTACTTGATGACTGCCATTATGGCTATTCTTATTGCCGTAGTGGCACATCCGTCATCGTGGCTCAGTCAGGGATTAGATAATCCGGTGATGTCGTATCTGGGGACACGGAGTTATAGTATTTATCTCTATCAGTTACCCGTCTTTATCTTTTATGAAAAGTTTATGCCAAATTATCGGCCAACCTTCTGGCATCTCTTTTTAGAAGTGATTATTGTGCTGGCCGTGAGTGAGTTGAGTTATCGGTTTGTCGAAACGACTTTCCGACGACAGGACTACTTTAAGCGCCAAATCGCACATTTGTCTGAATCACGTAATCGCTTCTTTATTGTCTTGGCGGCCACAAGTGCGGTTATCGTGTTGATTGGTTATGGTTTGTTGTTACCACAAGCTGGCCAAGCCCGGCCAGAAACGGCCTTGGAAAAGAAATTACGCCAAAACCAAGCAGCGGTTGAAAAACGCAACGCGTTGGCCAAGAAAAATAGCGACACCAGTGCGGCTAAAAAAGGGCAGTCGACGCACTTGTCACCAGAACAGCAAGCCCTTGTTAAAAATTATGGCTTACAGCCAGCCCAGTATCTCGCTTTCCAAGCCATGCCATTTCAAGCTTTTGGTGATTCGGTCATGTTAGATGCTGCGCCTTATCTACAAGAAGTTAATCCGCATATGGTGGTGGATGCGGCAGTCGGTCGACAACCTTATCAAACGCCAAAAATCATGGCGCAGGCCGCAGCCGCACAACCATTAGCAGATAATCTGCTCATTGGCTTAGGGACAAATGGGACGATTAAGAAGCAAGACTTAGATCAAATTATGGCAATTGCCGGTAAAAAGCGTCAGGTCTATTGGATGAATAACTTTGTGCAGTCTCGTCCTTGGCAGGATAGTAACAATCAATTGTTACAAACCGCGCAGAAAACGTATAAGAATTTGCACGTGGTTGATTGGTACGCAGTGGCCAAGCAACACGGTGACTGGTTTGCCGATGATGGGGTACATCAAGGACCGTTAGGCGATCGCCAGTATGTCCGGTTGCTCGTTGAAACGGTGGGTCGCGTGTCAGGTGTTAAGTAAACTACCGTCAGGTAGTTTTTTTATTTATTTGGGGTCTAGCAATAAAAAAAAGCCGTAACCCTTTACAGTCGATTTTTATTCGCTTAAAATATAAGACAGTATAATTTGGAGGAAGTGTGTCGCGTGGCACATCAATATAATAAAATGAGTCGTTTATATCAGCACGGAACATTGGCAATGCTCATGGGCAAACAAATGCAAGGCACGATTACAGTTGCTGAATTGCGACAACATGGCGATACCGGCATTGGCACTTTGACAGGCTTAGATGGTGAAGTCATTTTGTTAGATGGCGAAGTCTATCAAGCGCAAAGTGATGGACAAGTTAACCACATTACGAACCCAGATACGTTGATGCCGTTTGCTTCGGTACATTTTGATGCGCCGACGCAACAATTACCGTTTTCACAAGTTGATTTTTCAACGTTAAGTGCAAAACTAAAAGCAGAACAGTTACAAAATGTGTTTGCGGCAGTAAAGTTTCACGGTGAATTTTCTCGTGTGCATGTACGCATTGCGCCTAAACAGGTCCCACCATACCCAAGTTTGTTGGCCGTTGCGGAAAACCAACCGGAATTTGAACGTGAAAACGTGACAGGTACGGTTGTGGGTTATTTTGCGCCGCAAATTTTTAATGGCCCAACAGCCGCCGGTTGGCACGTGCATTTCTTGTCAGATGATTTGCAATTTGCCGGTCATATTTTAGATTTTTCAGCAAGCCAAATCTCAGGGACGCTGCAAGTATTTGATGAGTTTTTACAACATCTACCAATTCATGATCCGGCATACCGTGAGATGACGCTTGATTTTGATGGCTTACTAGCCGGAATTGCAGCGAGTGAAGGAGGGCAACAATAATGGCAAATAAACCTTTAGTGATTGGCATTACAGGTGGTTCTGGTTCAGGTAAAACCACAGTTAGTCGGGAATTAGTCCGACGGTTAACGGCTGATGGCTCAGTCGCGATTTTGCTACAACAAGATTCTTATTATAAGGATCAGTCAGACAAGCCCATGTCAGAACGGGTGTTGACGAACTATGATCACCCAGATTCATTTGAAACGGATCTTTTTGTCTCTGATTTGCGGCGTTTATTGCGCAATGAACCCATTGATAAGCCAATCTATGACTATGCCAACCATACGCGTTCTAAACAAGTGGAACGGGTTGAACCAGCTAATGTTGTGATTGTTGATGGTGTTTTATTGTTTAATGATGAGCGTGTCCGTGATCTTTTGGATATGAAAATATTTGTCGACACCGATGACGATATTCGCTTCCTACGCCGGCTTGAACGCGATATTGAAGAACGTGGCCGTACGGTTCGTGGGGTGATTGAGCAATATTTGGCAACCGTGAAGCCAATGTATCATCAGTTCGTGGAACCCACAAAACGTTATGCCAACATTATTGTACCTGAAGGTGGCGAAAATCTTGTCGCCATTGATATGTTAACCAACCAAGCAAAAGCCATGTTGAAAAAAGATTAAAAAACAACCAAACGGTATGACCGTTTGGTTGTTTTTTAGTTAATGGGCGCGTGTTTCTTCGATCACACTGCGCATGTTATCGACCACGTTTTGGGTATTTTGTGAAAAATAGGACCCCACCAGGGTAAAGAGCGTATCAATCAAAGTGATTTGGGCAATGAGTGAACTCATCGATTCACTGCGGAAATTGATTTCTTCTGCCAACGACAACAGGACTAAATCCGCAATTTTTGCCAGCGGTGAGTCCGCAAAAGACGTAATGGCAATGACTTTCACGCCATTTTGTTTTAACTTTTGGGCAACAAGTAATGTATCCTTGTTGCGACCAGAATGAGAAATCACCACGGCCGCATCGTCATGGTCTAACTTAACAGCCTGCATGAGTTGAATGTCATAATCTGGATGCGCAATGACATCAAGGGGTGTTCTTAAAAACTTGTGATACGCATTAAAGGCGACAATGGAGGAACCGCCAATGCCAAAAAAGCCAACACGCCGTGCTGCGATCAGATAACCACTAGCAGTTTCCAAATCAGCAGCGGTTAAATGATTTAACGTGGCATGTAAAGCATTGGTGGCACCAGCAAAAACTTTTTGGGAAATCGCCATGGTATCGTCGTCATCGGTAATTTCACCGAAAAAGTCAACGGGCGTTGCGGTTGAGGCAGCGCTAGCAATGGCCACAGAAAATTCACGAAATGAGTCAAAGCCAATTTTTTTCGCAAAGCGTGAAATCGTTGCCGTGGACACCCCAGAGCCGTTAGACAGTTCTTGAATGGTTGCTTCTTGCGCACGTTTTGTGTCAGCTAAAATATAATTAATTAATTTGTTTTCAGTCACATTGTACTGATTTTTTTGTGCGCGCAGTTGCGCGATAATATTGCGAGCCATGGGGCATCTTCCTACTGATAGTGCGCAGTGCGCAAAGTCACGTCATTTTTATAAATTAACTATACAAGAAACGAAAACTTTTTACAATCATTTGCTTGCAATGTGTAAAATATTTTCATATAATAAGAGTGTAGTAAAAATACAAAAAACATAAGAGGTATGTAAACCATGAAGTTTGCGATGATCGGCCTTGGTAAGATGGGCTTGAACTTGGTAAAGAACGCCGTTGATGACGGCCATGAAGTTGTTGCGTTCGATTTGAACCCTGAATTTGTTCGCGAAGCAACTGAATACTCACCAGCTGTTGAAGGCGCAACTGACATTGACGACATGTTGTCAAAGTTGCCCTCACCAAAGATTGTTTGGGTAATGGTACCAGCTGGTGCCCCAACAAACTCAACAATCGACACATTGATTGAAAAGATGGACAAGGGCGACATCATCATCGATGGTGGTAACTCTAACTACAAGGACAACTTGGAACAAAACAAGCGTACAACTGCTGCTGGTATCAAGTTCTTCGATGCCGGAACTTCTGGTGGTATGAACGGTGCCCGTAACGGTGGTAACTTCATGATCGGTGGCGATGACGCCGAAGCTTGGAAGACAATCGAACCATTGTTCAACTCACTTGCTGAAGAAGATGGTTACTTGTACACAGGTCGTTTGGGTTCAGGTCACTACTTGAAGATGGTCCACAATGGTATCGAATATGGTATGATGCAAGCCATCGCCGAAGGTTTCGATGTTTTGGAAGCGTCACAATTCGACTACGACTACGAAGCAGTTGCTAAGTTGTGGAACCACGGCTCAGTTATCCGCTCATGGTTGATGGAATTGGCTGAAGAACAATTCGCTAAGGATCCTAAGTTGGATGCAATCGCTGGTCGTATGCACTCATCTGGTGAAGGTAAGTGGACTGTTGAAGAATCATTGGATCTTGAAGTGCCAGCACCTGTTATCTACTTGTCACTTGCTATGCGTTACCGTTCATTGCAAGATGACACATTTACAGGTAAGGTTGTTTCAGCTTTGCGTAACGGCTTCGGTGGTCACGCAATGGATTCAGCAAAGTAATTAACTTTTAACCTGCTCAATCTTTTTGAACAGATAGCTCCCGCTAGGGAGCTTTTTCTGTATCTGCACAAGTTGTTGAACGATTAGCATTTATATATGAGGAAAAACTATGGATTATATGATTGGCGTCGATTTGGGGACAACATCAACAAAAGCGGTGTTGTTTGATGATCGCAATCAAGTTGTTGCTAGCGCTAACAAAGGCTACAAATTGTATCGCGATACGCCTGATATGGCTGAAGAAGATTTGGATGAAATTTTTGAGGCCTTGATTGATGCCTTAAGTGAAGTGGTTCGCGCAGCAAAGTTACAAGGTGACGATAAAATTGCTGCTGTATCGTTCTCATCAGCGATGCATTCGCTGATTGCCTTCGATCAAGATTGGCAACCGTTAACACGGGTTATCACTTGGGCAGATACGCGGGCGGTCAAATACACGGAAGAGTTGAAGGCGACCGGCTTAGGACAAGAGATTTATAGTCAGACGGGGACACCCATTCACCCAATGGCACCCTTGTCGAAATTGCTGTGGCTGAGAGCAGAACACGCTGACATCTTTAACCAAGCAGCCCATTATATGGGAATTAAAGAGTATTTGTTCCACCGACTTTTTGGGACTAACAAAATGGATATTTCGTTAGCTTCTGGGACTGGCTTGTTTAATATCTTTAAGTTAGATTGGGATGAACAAGCGTTGGCGGTGACAGGGATTACGAAAGCGCAACTGCCAACACCAGTTGAACCTTATGAATATGAAACGACCATGGCGCCTGAATATGCTGCGGTAATTGGGATTCCGGCTGATACACCGTTTGTTTATGGGGCTGGAGATGGGCCATTATCAAATCTTGGTGTCAATGCGGTGAAGCCTGGCGTTGCCGCGATTACCATTGGCACATCTGGTGCCATTCGGGTGGTATCAGATCAACCAGTGATTGATCCAAAAGGGCGTACCTTTACGTATGCCTTAGACAAGGATCATTGGGTTGTTGGTGGGCCAGTAAACAATGGTGGAGATGTCTTCCGTTGGGCGCGTGACAATATGTTTGATGCAGAAAAATCAACGGCCGCATTATTAGGTGTCGACGCCTATGATTTGATGACACAAATTGCCGCCCGTGTGCCAGCGGGCTCTGACGGGTTAATTTTCCATCCGTATTTAGGTGGCGAACGCGCGCCGATTTGGGATGCTAATGCTCGAGGGTCATTCTTTGGTTTAAATCATGGGCATACACGGGCGCATATGTTGCGTTCAGTTCTTGAAGGCATTACCTTTAACGTTTATATGGTGAGTTTGGCTTTGGAAGAAGTTGTGGGTGATTTAAAGGCCATTCAAGCAACTGGTGGTTTTGCTCGTTCACCATTATGGCGACAAATGTTTGCTGATATCTTTGAACAACCGGTCACGGTACCAGAAGCGTTTGAATCTGGTTCATTGGCAGCCGTGATTGTGGCACAAAAAGCCTTAGGTTTGATTGATGATTTATATGACATTGAACAGTATGTTGGGTCCTCAAACACTTATCAACCGATGCCAGAAAACTTTGAAGCTTATCGTGAATTAGCGCCAATTTTCATCCGTTTATCACGGCAATTGCAAACGGAATATGACAGTATTGCAACTTACCAGCGAAAACATACAAAATCATAATTTGTGGTATTATCGGCGTAATGAACAGGGCTTTATCAACGCTAGTGACCATATCATTGAAAACAGAATATATCATTCTGTTTTTTATTGACACTAATATTAGAAAATGTTAATATTATTTGGTAACTTTGTAACCTTTGGAGGGATAGATTCATGTCGGATTCAAAACCGAAGACTGGCTGGCTGCATAAAGCAAGCCCCGCAAGCTTTTCACATAGCGATGCACATTTGCACAAAACACTAGGTGTCAAAGACATGTTAGCGTTGGGTGTGGGGACAATTGTGTCAACTGCTATTTTCACATTACCAGGGATTGTTGCGGCGGATCATGCCGGACCTGCCGTCGCCATTTCATTTGTGATTGCTGCCATTGTGTCAGGACTTGCAGCCTTTGCGTATGCTGAATTTGCGTCCGCATTACCATTTGCTGGTTCAGCTTATTCATGGGCGAACGTTGTCTTTGGTGAAGTGTTTGGCTGGATTGCTGGTTGGGCATTGCTCGCTGAGTACTTTATTGCCGTGGCGTTTGTCGCCTCTGGTTGGTCAGCTAACTTTAAGCTGTTCCTAGCGTCACACAATCTCGTCTTGCCACCAGCATTAGCCGGTTCTTTTGCTGCCGGTAATGGGGGTGTGATTGATATTTCGGCTTTGTTTGCCGTGTTAATCGTCACCGTGTTACTATGGCGCGGCACAAACTCTACCGCACGTGTGGAAAATATCTTAGTGGTTGGAAAAGTTTTGGTCATTTTGATTTTCATTGGCGTTGGTTTGACGGCTATCCATCCAGGTAACTATTCACCATTTATTCCAGAATATAAGCCAGGCACAACATTTGGTGGTTGGCAAGGGATTGTTGCCGGTGCCTCACAAATCTTCTTGGCTTATATTGGGTTTGATTCGATTGCGGCTAATTCTGCGGAAGCTAAGGATCCTAAGCGCAC
The DNA here is from genome assembly GCF_001998805.1 of Leuconostoc garlicum. NCBI lineage: Bacteria > Bacillati > Bacillota > Bacilli > Lactobacillales > Lactobacillaceae > Leuconostoc > Leuconostoc garlicum. The sequence continues at coordinate 910,892 of NZ_CP016329.1, forward strand.
AATGCCACGTGGTATCATTGGGTCACTCGTGGTGGCCACGGTATTGTTTGTGACGGTTGCTTTGGTACTGGTCGGTATGTTCCATTACTCAAAGTATGAAAACAATGCAGCACCTGCGGCTTGGGCTTTGCTCCAATCAGGTCACGGCTTCACGTCTAACTTGTTGTCTGTTGTGGCTTTGGTTGGGATGTTTACTGCCATCATCGGCATGATGTTGGCCGGTTCACGTTTGCTGTACGCCTTTGGTCGTGATGGCTTATTGCCAAGCTTCCTTGGGGATGTGAATGGTAAGGGTCTGCCAAACAATGCGTTGTTGGCTTTGTCAATTATCGCTATCTTAGTCGGTTCAGTCTTTAGCTTTACAGAACTTGCTGGCTTGATCTCAGCTGGGACGTTGATTGCCTTTATTATTGTGTCATTTGGGATCTATGCTTTGCGACCACGTGAAGGAAAAGATATCCAAGAACCTGGCTTCAAGATGCCATTTTACCCAGTTTTGCCAGCTTTGGCAGCCTTGGGTTCAGGCTTCATTTTCTTTAATTTGGACAACCAAGCGAAACTCTATGCATTTGGTTGGTTTGTGATCGGTTTGATTATCTATGCGGTCTATGGGGCACGTCATAGTAATTTGTCAAAATAAGTTGTTTTACCTTCAAGCCCTGGTTAACCAGGGCTTTTATTGTCAGAAAAAAGGGTGGACCATGTCGAACAATCAAGAAATTTTAGCTGCGGAACAACAACATTTGGCAGCGGTATCACGGGTAAATTATTTTGACCTGGTCATTGATCATGGGCAGGGTGCGATTGTGACGGATGCGGATGGTCGGGACTACATTGACTTGTTGGCCAGTGCGAGTGCCACTAATGTCGGTCATGCCCATCCCAAAGTTGTGGCCGCGATTACACAACAGGCCCAAAAGCTGATTCAATACACACCAGCTTATTTTGCTAATACGACTACGGCACAACTGGTGCAACGCTTGACGGCGCTTACGCCAGGGACATTTGAAAAACAAGCCTTGTTTGGCAATTCGGGTTCCGATGCCAATGATGCCATGATCAAATTAGCGCGCGCCTACACGGGCCGATCCTATATTGTGAGTTTTACAGGTGCCTATCATGGGTCGACTTACGGCGCCATGTCTATTTCGGGGGTTAGTCTGAATATGACACGGAAAATGGGTCCACTCTTGCCAGACGTTGTGAAAGTGCCATATCCTGATCCGTCACAACGATTAGCTGGTGAAACGGATGCGCAATTCTCGCAGCGGTTATTTCAAGCATTTAAGTTACCTTTTGAGACTTATTTGCCAGCCGATGAAGTGGCTATGGTCATTATTGAACCGATTCAAGGCGATGGTGGCATCATTAAAGCACCACAAGAATATATGGATTTGGTGTACGATTTTACGCGGGAACATGGGATTGTTTTTGCGGTGGATGAAGTCAATCAGGGCCTAGGGCGCACCGGAAAAATGTGGTCGATTGATCACTTTGGGATTGCGCCGGATTTGTTAAGTATGGGTAAATCGTTGGCTAGTGGCTTGCCGTTAAGTGCCGTTGTTGGTCGTCGGGAGATTATGGCCAGTTTGGCCGCACCAGCAAATGTTTATACGACGGCTGGTAATCCGGTCACTGCTGCAGCTGCCTTGGCGACACTTGATGTATTAGACGCAGAAAATCTGATTGCGCGTTCCGCAGAATTGGGGGGTGTCGCCCGTGAATTTTTCGAGCAGGCTGCACAAAAGTATCCGTTTATTGGCGATGTACGGCTATATGGGTTAAATGGTGGGATTGAGATTGTGACCGCTGATGGGCAGGCTGACGTTGCGGGCACCACTAAGATTATCTATCGTTTATTTCAATTAGGCGTGATTATGATTAGTTTGCGTGGTAATGTGCTACGCTTTCAGCCACCGCTTGTCATCACGCGGGCACAATTACAAACCGCTTTTGATAAATTAACGCAAACGTTTGAGGCATTCATGGCCGATGAACTCGACTTACCAGAAACTGATCATCATATTGGGTGGTAATGTGCTATAATAACTAAAGAAATCTGGATATACAAAATTTGCGCGATGCCAGTCAGAAATGTGTTGGTTAATGCAAAACACACATCACAAATTTTGCGCTCCCAGATCGTATTGTAATCGAAAGGTTACCGCGCCTCAGCGTTATGAGTTTATGAAGGTAAAGATTGAAGATCATTACAAAATGCGGTGGTACCACGGTGAAGCGTCCGCACTTTGTTCTGGTCTTTTTATATTTCAAATCAAGGAGAATTACCAATGAAAGAATTGACGTCAGCAGAAGTCCGTCAGATGTTTTTGGATTTCTTTGCATCAAAAGGGCATGAAGTTGTCCCTTCAAAAAATTTGATTCCACAAGATGATCCGACTTTGTTGTGGATCAATTCGGGTGTGGCCACATTAAAAAAGTATTTTGATGGGACTGTCGTACCAGAAAATCCCCGTATTACGAATGCGCAAAAGGCCATTCGGACCAACGATATTGAAAATGTTGGCAAGACAGCCCGCCACCACACATTATTTGAAATGATGGGGAACTTTTCAATTGGCGATTATTTCAAAGAAGAAGTGATTCCTTGGGCTTGGGAATTGTTGACGAGCCCGGAATGGTATGGCTTGGATAAAGAACGTTTGTATGTGACTGTTTATCCAAAAGACCAAGAAGCCAAGAAGATTTGGGAAGAAAAAACGGACTTGCCAGCTGGTCATATTTACGAAGTTGAAGACAACTTCTGGGATATTGGTGAAGGCCCTTCAGGACCTGATTCAGAAATCTTTTTCGATCGTGGCCCAGCCTTTCAAGATTTGCCAGATGATGATCCAGAAATGTATCCAGGTGGTGAAAACGAACGTTACTTGGAAATTTGGAACATCGTCTTCTCGCAATTTAACCATTTGCCTGGTATGACGGATAATTCACAGTATCCAGAATTACCACACAAGAACATTGATACGGGAATGGGGCTTGAACGTGTCGTTTCAGTGTTCCAAAATGGCCGGACAAACTTTGACACAGATCTATTCTTACCAATTATTCGTGCAACAGAAGCTTTGTCACCAAACTTTAAGTATGATGGGACAAAAGATTCTGATAGTAACACCAGCTGTAAAGTGATTGCTGACCATATCCGGGCCATTACGTTTGCCATTAGCGATGGGGCGATGCCTTCAAACGAAGGCCGTGGTTATGTCATTCGTCGCTTGCTCCGTCGGGCAGTTTTGCATGGTCAAAAGTTAGGCATTCAAGGCGAATTTTTGACACAACTTGTGCCAATTGTTGGGGAAATTATGCAAAGCTATTATCCAGAAGTGCTGGAAAACGCGGCACGTATCCAAAAGACGGTTGCAGCTGAAGAAAAGCGCTTCAATGCAACGTTGACTGGTGGTTTGGCTTTGTTGGATGATGTGATTGCAGCGGCTAAGGCCGACGGGAAAACACAAATTTCTGGTGCGGATGCCTTTAAGTTGTCAGATACCTATGGCTTCCCACTTGAATTGACGCAAGAACAAGCTGCTGAAGCTGGCTTAACCGTTGACGTGGACGGCTTTAATGAAGCATTACAAGCACAACGTGCCCGTGCTCGTGCAGCGCGTTCAAATGACAAGTCAATGGGTGTCCAAAATGCTGTGTTGACCGATTTGAAAGTTGCTTCTGAATATGTTGGTTGGTCAGAAACAGCGGTTGATTCAGCTGAAGTTGTGGCCATTATTGGTCAAGATGCCGATGGCATTGATGCTTTGCTTGATCAAGCAGTCGCTGGTGAACAACGCCAATTAGTCTTTGATAAAACACCGTTCTACGCTGAAATGGGTGGACAAGTTGCTGACTTTGGGACAGTTTTGAACAAGCAAGGGGACGTTGTGGCGGAAGTGATTGATGTCCAAAAGGCACCAAACGGCCAACATGTGCATACTGTCAATATGCTGGCTGACATCACGCTTGGGGAAAACGTTGATTTGCGGGTAGATATGGCACGCCATGTTGCGGTATCAAAGAACCATACGGCGACCCACATGTTAGACCAAGCCTTGCGGAATGTGCTTGGTGGCGATGTCCACCAAGCAGGATCATTGGTTGAACCTGACTATTTGCGTTTTGATTTTACCAACGAAGGACCAGTATCTGCCGCCGATCTTGATCAGATTGAAGCGATGGTGAATGCGGAAATCGCTAAAAATATACCGATTTCATGGCTGGAAACAGATATTGAAACAGCGCAACAAATGGGGGCTGTCGCAGTCTTTGGCGAAAAGTACGGCGATGTTGTCCGGGTCGTATCGATTGGCGACTTTAACAAGGAATTTGATGGTGGTACCCATGCGCAGTCAACGGCCGAACTTGGCTTGTTCAAGATTGTCTCAGAATCTGGTATTGGGGCTGGTGTACGCCGTATTGAAGCCGTTACTGGCTTAGACGCACTTGCGCTATATAAGGCAGAAGAAAACGCCTTAAAGGCTGTTGCTGCCCAAGTGAAAGCACAAAAAATTACGGATGCGCCTGACAAGGTAGCCGATTTGCAAGCAGAATTAAAGGCAACACAACGCACATTAGAATCTGTTGAAGCGAAATTGGCGAACGCAGCTGCTGATGAAGTCTTTAACGACGTTCAAACAAGCAACGGCCACACTTATATTGTGGCGCAATTGCCAGTTTCTGGCATGGATGGCTTACGTCAAGTTGCTGATAATTGGAAAGCAAATTACCCATCAGAAGTGTTAGTGCTAGCAGCTGACATTGATGGTAAAGTCAACCTCATTGTTGCGGCTTCACCAGAAGCCAATGCAGCTGGTATTAAAGCAGGTGATTTGATTAAAGCCATTGCCCCACGCGTTGGTGGCGGTGGCGGTGGTCGCCCAGACATGGCGCAAGCTGGTGGTAAGAATCCAGCTGGTATTCCCGATGCCTTTGCAGCAGTCGCTGACTTTTTGGCACAAAACTAACATCACTTATTTAGAATCTTATGGTTCTGTGATATAGTTGTCATATTTATAAGGTAAAATAGATTTAGGACAATTAGTCACGCTAGACTGAGTCGTCAGCGTGAGCAACTAAAGAAAGGAGCGTGTGCGATGACAGTAGGAGATGAAACAGCAATTTTCGACTTTGGCAATCAACAGCCCAAGGCGATTCATGAAACGCTAGAGATTGTTTACCAAGCTTTGGAAGAAAAAGGGTATAACCCAATTAACCAAATTGTCGGTTATTTGATGTCTGGCGATCCCGCTTATATTCCGCGTTTGAATGATGCACGTAATTTGATCAAGCGTCACGAACGTGACGAGATCATTGAAGAACTTGTGCACGCCTATTTGAACAAATAATGCGTATATTAGGATTAGATGTCGGTAGTCGAACAGTTGGTGTTGCGGTGAGTGATCCTATGGGTTGGACAGCCCAAGGGGTTGAAATCATTCGCATCAACGAAGATGAGGCAGAATTTGGCCTCGAACGATTGGGTGAAATTATCAAGGCCAAGCAAGTTAAAGGTGTTGTCTTAGGCTTGCCTAAAAACATGAATAATTCCGAAGGCCCACGTGCTGAAGCAGCCCGGCGTTATGCCAAAATGGTTGAAGAAACATTTGGTTTGCCAACTGATTTTCAAGATGAACGCTTAACAACGGTACAAGCTGAACGCATGTTGATTGAAGAAGCAGATATTTCACGTAAAAAGCGCAAGCAGGTCATTGACAAAATTGCGGCAGAATTTATTCTGCAAAACTATTTAGATGCTAATGGTAAATTAGCCAAGTAAAGACGCGAAACAACGTTTCTAGGCGAAACGTTGTTTTTACGTTATAATAGAGATACAAAAATTGAAGGGAGTGCGTGGGAGAAACGGCGCTGACAACCGATAACGTTGTTAGCGCACGATACGCGCAAAGCATTTATTATGGCAAACCAAGAAGATATTCAAAAGATCACACTTGTCGACGAAAACGGCGACGAAGCATTATACGAAGTCTTATTCACTTTCCATTCTGAAGAATATGGCAAGGACTACATCTTGCTTGTACCAGAAGGCGTGGAAGATGATGAAGAAGTGGACATCCAAGCTTACATCTTCAACCCAGATGAAAATGGGGATGCAACGGAAGAAGATTTGATTCAAATCGAAGATGATAAAGAATGGGATATGGTTGAAGAAGTCCTCAATACTTTCTTAGAAGACGATTCAAATTTTGAATAAGCATGAAGAAACGCGATGGCGTTTTTTTTGTTACAAAAGTTTAACAATTTGATGGCTTATCGAGTGATAAACTATTATGTAGAAGAGTGAGCAAGCAGCTTGATCGCTCAAATATTAGACGATATAACTGCTTTAAGTACGCATTAGTGTTGGCGAGACGAGTTATATTTTGGAGGAACACATGGTTACATTAGTAGGGATACTCGACCTTGCGCGTTTTCAATTCGCAATGACAACGATTTTCCACTTCTTCTTTGTACCGATGTCAATCGGGCTAGGTGTCGTGGTGTCAATCATGGAAACGATGTATGTCATCAAAAAAGATGAAACATACAAGAAAATGGCGCAATTTTGGGGTAAGATTTTCTTGTTGAGTTTTGCGGTAGGGGTTGTTACCGGCTTGATTCAAGAATTTCAATTTGGTATGAACTGGTCTGAATATTCACGTTATGTCGGGGATATTTTCGGTTCATTGTTAGCCATTGAAGCGTTGGTTGCTTTCTTTGCGGAATCAACATTCATTGGCTTGTGGGTATTTACTTGGGATCGTTTTAAGCCAAGTATCCACGTTTTGTTCATTTGGATTACAACAATTGGGTCAATGATGTCATCGCTTTGGATTTTGGCGGCTAACTCATTTATGCAAAACCCAGTTGGCTATGCGATTGATAATCACATGGGACGTGCTGAATTAAAAAGCTTTAGTGCGTTACTTGCTAACAAGCAATTGTGGGTTGAATTCCCGCACGTGGTTGTTGGGACATTGGTTACAGCTGGTTTCTTGGTTGCGGGGATGTCAGCTTTCAAGTTATTGAAGTTGAAAAAAGGTGACAGTGAGATTCCTTTCTTCCGTAAGTCAATTAACATTGCCTTAATCGTTGGTTTGATTGGTATTGGTGGGGCCTTGATTTCAGGTGATAAGCACGCTTATGATTTGCAATCAATGCAACCTATGAAGTATGCAGCGATGGAAGGTGTTGATAAGACCATCAATTCAGCTGATCGTAAGGATAAGGCACAACCTTGGTCATTGATTTCGGTAACCAATCCAAAGACACACGAAGTGATTGCTAACGTTGAAATCCCTTATGTTTTGTCAATTTTAGGTAACCACTCATTGACGGGTGGTAAGACAATCGGTACAACTGAATTGGAAAAGGAATTCCAAAAGAAGTACGGTAAGGCAAATCCTGAAATTAAGAGTTACTATGTGCCTGAAAATACATTGTTCTACTCATTCCGTGTGATGGCAATGGGTGCTGGTGCACTCTTGCTATTGGCCATTGTTGCGCTTTGGATGAACCGTCGTAAGTCACAATTAATTTTGACACAACGTTGGTTCTTGTGGCTTATGGGGATTGCGACTTTTGCGCCATTCTTGATCAACACAGCCGGTTGGTTAGTGACTGAATTAGGTCGTTATCCATGGGTTGTTTATGGCTTGATGCCAATTAGTGATGCGGTGTCACCAAACGTATCAACAGCTTCGCTATTGATTTCAAACATCATTTACTTCTTGACATTTGCTTCACTTGGTGGCGTGATGATTTGGTTGGCGCGTCGTGTTTTGCACGCTGGTCCAAATGCGGAAGATACAGAACACTTGTCTCCAAGTGATCCATACAGTCACTTGGCCAAGGGAGGTGAAGCCTAATGAATACACTAGAAATTTTATGGTTCGTTTTAATTGGCGTTTTGTGGGCTGGCTTCTTCTTCCTTGAAGGGTTCGACTTCGGTATCGGGATGCAATTCATCTTTAACGCCCGCGATGAAAATGATCGTGATGCGCTATATGAAGCAATTGGTCCTAACTGGGATGCCAATGAAGTGTGGTTAATCACAGCTGGTGGGGCGATGTTTGCAGCCTTTCCAAACTGGTATGCCTCATTGTTCTCAGGTTTCTACTTAATGCTATTGATTGTGTTGTTGGCTTTGATTTATCGTGGCGTTTCCTTTGAATTCCGTGAACAAATGCCAACTATTCAAGGCACACACCTTTGGGAACGTTTGATTGGTATCACATCAGTTATGGTGCCATTCTTCTTAGGCATGATCTTTACTGCCATGGTATCAGGGACACCAATCGATGCCCGTGGGAACTTAACAGCTGGTTTCTTTGATTACGTGACACCATTTACTTTGGTGGGTGGTATCGCAGTTGCTTTGATGAGTTATGTGCACGGCTTAAACTACACACGCCTACGCATTATTGGCCCATTGCGTGACCGTGCAGTAACGCAATTAAAGTTCTTGTACCCAGTTTTGTTAGCTGGGGAAGCGTTGTTTGCCGTGTTGCTGTTCTTCTACACGGACTTTATTCAAACAAAGCCAGTCTGGACATTGGCAATTTTGGCCCTAATTGTGGTGACGACGTTAATGAGTTGGTATACAGCGTTGAAGACAAAGTCAGAAGCTTGGCCATTTGCTTTGTCAGGTTTGGCATTAGTTGAAGTGGTTGTCTTACTCTTCGTTGGGCTATTCCCACGTGTGATGGTGGCCAATAACCCATTGCACACGCTAGATATTATGAATGCGTCATCAACACCTTACACCTTGAAAGTGATGACAATTGTGGTGATTACAGCTTTGCCAGTAACCCTTGCTTATCAAATTTGGAGCTTCTGGGTTTTCCGCAAGCGAATCGTTTCCCACAAAGTGGTTGAATAACATTGAGAAAAACGTTTACAATTGACTGTAGACGTTTTTTATTTTTAATTGGCAATGAGATGATCAACATAATCTCAAATCGAGATAACTTGTAGGAATAGATAAAGATAATATGATTGATAAAAGACTTTTCAAACTAAAAGGAATCATGACCACATTGTTGGGGCTCGTGATTTTAACTGGGATTCAAGGTCTAGCGATTCTGGCCCAAGGTATTTTCCTGGCACGGGCGATTGTGAGTCTTTGGCAAGGCCAACCGGTACAATCGGCGTTGGCGTCGGTCGGCTGGTTTGCGGTAGCATTTATTGTGCGGCAAATCTTAATCGTGGTTAAAAATGAATTGATGGCCAACTATGCGAATCAAGCCGTTGAAACGTATCGGGTACAATTGTTGGCACGTTATACAGCCCTAGGGTCAACGCTGGTTGCTGAACAAGGGACGGGAAACGCCGTGACCACGTTGGGGGCTGGATTAGACAACGTGAAGAACTATTTTCAGCTCTTGCTAGTGAAAGTATTTGATTTAGGCATCATTCCTTGGTTGATTTTAAGCTATATTTTTTACCTCAAATGGGAACAAGGCTTATTCTTGCTTTTGATTTTTCCAGTCATCATTGTTTTCTTTGTGATCTTAGGTTTGGCTGCGCAAAGTAAAGCCGATGCGGAATTTGCTAACTTTAAAAATTTGAACAACCGATTCGTCGATGCGTTACGTGGCTTACCAACGTTAAAGCAGTTGGGGTTAGCTGAAGATTACAGCCAAGAAATTTTTAAAATTTCAGAAGACTACCGGAAAACAACCATGCGGACGTTACGGATTGCGATGACGTCAACGTTTGCATTGGATTTCTTTACCACGCTATCAATTGCGGTTGTGGCCGTCTTTCTAGGGTTTGACCTGTTGGATGGTAAAATGACGTTATTGCCGGCTTTGACAATTCTGATTCTCGCACCGGAATATTTTTTACCGTTACGCAATTTCTCTGATGATTATCATGCGACCCTCAATGGTAAAAACGCCTTAACAGATGTCTTGGAGATGTTAGACAAGCCAGAAGTAACGCAACGGGATGTCTTGCACTTATCAACGTGGACGCCAACGTCAACTTTGTCAGTGAGTGACATGAATTTTGGGTATGACGGTACGTTAGTGTTAAAAAACATGACGTTACAGGCTAAAGGGTATCAAAAAATTGCGATTGTTGGGGAAAGTGGCGCTGGTAAGTCTACCTTACTGAATCTCTTAGGTGGCTTTTTGCGCCCAAACAGTGGTAATTTTGAAATTGATGGCCAAACGATTCCGCATTTTGCGCAAAAAGATTGGCAAAAACAATTTTTCTACATGCCACAACACCCTTATATTTTCCATGAAACACTGCGCGATAATATCACTTTTTACGCCCCACAGGCTTCTGATGCAGCCGTTGCGGCGGCCATTGAGCAGGCAGGGCTACAAAGCTTGGTGGCAACGTTACCCGATGGTTTAGACACGGTGATGGGAGAAAGTGGGCGCCAGGTGTCTGGTGGTCAGGCACAGCGCATTGCGTTAGCGCGGATGTTGCTGGATGAACAACGACATGTGTTGTTGTTTGATGAACCAACAGCCCATCTTGACATTGAAACTGAGTATGAGTTGAAACAAACGATTGCGCCCATCTTGGCGAATCATCTCGTCTTTTTTGCAACGCACCGCTTACACTGGTTAGACCAAATGGATTATGTGTTGGTAATGCGTGATGGGCAGATTGTCGAACAAGGTGAACCGGCCGTCTTATTGGCTGATAGTCAGAGTGCCTTGAATCACTTGCGCTCAGAATTACGAGGTGGACAATGACAAAAATAAAACAACTTTTACGTCGCGATCATTGGATCGTACCCTTCTTAAAAACACAAAAGAAAGGCTTGTTTTGGTCCATTTTTTTGGCGTTCTTAACCACGTTTGCGGCTGGCGCGCTAATGTTTGTGTCGGGTTATTTGATTTCACGCGCGGCCCAGCGGCCAGATAACATTTTGTTGATCTATGTACCGATTGTTTTGACACGTGGCTTTGGTATTGTGCGCCCAGTCTTTCGTTATGCACAACGCCTCGTTTCGCACAATTGGGTGTTGAAATTCGTGTCAAAGTCACGGCAACGTCTTTATGAAAGTGTGGCCAGTACCGCAAGTAGCATTCGCGGCCGATTGCAAACTGGTGAAATTCTAGGGTTGTTAGCGGGTGACTTAGATCAATTACAGAATCTGTATTTGCGCACGATTTTCCCACTTGGCGCCGGCTTAATGTTATATTTGTTTGTCAACTTAGGGTTTGGCGTGGTGGACTGGCGTTTCATGATTTGGTGGTTTGTGATGTTGACCATCATTTTGGTGGTGATTCCGCTCCTGAGTTTTTGGGCGAATCGTCAGCGGATTCAGCGCCAAAAGCAATTACAAGCGCAACTCTATACGGAAACAACAGATGCCGTACTTGGTTTGCAAGACTGGGTGTTGTCAGGTCGTCAAGCTGATTTGATGGCGCGTCAAGGGCGCACGATGGCGGAATTATCCGCTGCTAAGCATTGGGGCATGTCGTTTGGTTGGTGGCGTGATTTTATCATCCAAATGCTGGTGTTGGTGTTAGCAATGAGTACCATTTTTTGGGCCGGCCATCAATTTGCGGGTCACACGATTGCGGTGAACTATATTGCTGCCTTTACGTTAGCAATTTTCCCATTAGTCGATAGCTTTTTGGGTGTTAACCAAGGTGTGAGTGAGGCGCCTTTTTATGAAGACAGTCTTCAGCGATTAAATGAGCTGCCAGTACCAGAACCAACACCAGAAAGTCCGATTCATGTGACTGATTCAACGATTGCGTTGCATGATGTAACCTTTCAATATGATCAGCAACGGATTATTGATCACATGACTCTGACGATTAAGCCAGGCGAAAAAATCGCTTTACTCGGGCGTTCAGGATCAGGGAAGACGACGTTGTTGCGGTTGATTACAGGTGATTTAACGCCGACAACTGGGCAGGTAACTATTGGCGGACAACCAGTACAAGCGCTGCGTCATCAACTGGCGCGGCTTGTTGCAGTGTTAGATCAGCAAGCTTACTTGTTTGATACGACAATTTTGAATAATGTGCGGATGGGTAATCCTGGGGCGACAGATGACCAGGTGAAAGAAGCCATTCGTAAGGCTGGTTTGCAGCCATTGATTGATCGTTTGCCAGATCAATATGACACCCAAATGCAAGAAGCGGGGCAACGCTTTTCCGGTGGGGAACAACAGCGGTTTGCCTTGGCACGAATCTTGCTACAAGATGCGCCAATTGTTATTTTAGATGAACCAACTGTTAGTTTGGATCCCAGAACTGAACGCGCCGTGTTAGACCAGATTTTCAAAGTGCTACATGATCGCACGATTATTTGGGTAACGCATCACTTAACGGGGATTGATCAAGTTGATCAAGTCTATTTCTTGGCAAATGGGCACTTTACACTATCAGGTACCCCACAGTACCTACGGGAAACGTCCCAACACTTTAGACAATTATTAGCACTGGATACTTTTAACTAATGGCAAAAAAAAGACAAAAACGCGGCAGAAAACGTTTATTGAAACTGGATTTATGGCTCTGGGTGAGCACGATTTTAATACTGGCAATTGTCGCTAGTTTTTGGTCACAAACAACGATTTTTAAACCAGCGCAACCGACCACTAAACAAGACGATATTAAAGCACAACGCATCGCGTGGATTAATGAACTTGCTCCTTATGCACGTCAAATGCAAGAACAGTATGGCGTGATTGCTTCAATTAGCATCGCGCAAGCCATTCTTGAATCCAATTGGCATACGTCAATTTTATCGACGCAATACAATAATCTTTTTGGGATTAAGGCGCGTACGGGTCAAAAAAGTGTCGTATTGCCGACCCAAGAGTTTGAAAATGGGGAATGGAAAACCATTCAAGGCCGTTTTGCAGCTTATGATTCTTGGCAACAAAGTATGAAAGCACACGCAGAGTTACTTTATCATGGTACCAGTTGGAATGCTGCCCAATATCAACATGTCTTAGCCGCAAAGGATTATCAAGCTGCTGCTGCCGCTTTGACACGCGATGGTTATGCCACAGATCCAGCTTATGCGGAAAAACTCATTTCAATCATTCAAACTTGGCAATTATCACGATTTGATATCCCACAAAAATAAAACGAGCTTCGGCTCGTTTTTTTGTGGTTGACGAACTGCTGTTCGTGTGGAAATCTGGTATAATAATAGGAGTTAATTTACACTTTAGGAGCACACATGTCAGTAGAAGAACTCATCAATGGAATGAACGACAAGCAGGCCGAAGCTGTCCAAACAACGCAAGGCCCGCTTTTGATTATGGCAGGTGCCGGATCAGGAAAAACGCGCGTGTTAACGCACCGGATTGCCCATTTGGTAAAAGATTTAAACGTGATGCCATGGCGTATTTTGGCGATTACCTTTACCAATAAGGCCGCTAAGGAAATGCGCGAACGAATTGGTGCGTTGTTGTCTGAAGATGTGGCGCGCGACATTTGGGTGTCAACTTTCCATGCTTTGGCGGTGCGCATTTTACGTCGTGATGGTGAAAATATTGGCTTGTCTCGTAATTTTACGATTATTGACACTAGTGCGCAGCGCACATTGATGAAGCGTGTCATTAATGACCTCAACTTAGATACGAATCAATACGAGCCACGTACCGTGCTTGGGATGATTTCCAACGCGAAAAATGACATGTTGCGGCCAAAGGATTATGCGCAACAAGCCGATAACGCGTTCCAAGAAACCGTGGCAGAAATTTATGCGGCGTATCAAGCCGAATTGAAGCGCGCGCAAAGCGTGGACTTTGATGATTTGATTATGTTGACAATTGATTTGTTCCAGTCATCACCTGACGTCTTAGCACGCTATCAAAATCAATTTGACTATTTACATGTCGACGAGTATCAAGATACCAACGATGCGCAATATACCATTGTCAATATGCTCGCGCAGCGCTCACAAAATCTCGCCGTGGTCGGTGATGCCGATCAGTCAATTTATGGTTGGCGTGGCGCCAACATGAACAACATCTTGAACTTTGAAAAGGATTATCCTAACGCACAAACGATTTTGTTGGAACAAAACTACCGTTCGACGCAAAATATTTTGGATGCGGCCAATGCCGTCATCAACAATAATAATGAACGGCTACCAAAAAATCTCTGGACGCAAAATGGACAGGGTGACAAAATTACGTATTATCGCGCGCAATCTGAACATGATGAAGCGAATTTTATTTTAGCTAATATTCAAAAAATGCGCGCCGAAAAGCAAATGGCGTACAGTGATTTTGCCGTTTTGTATCGCACCAATGCGCAATCACGAAATGTCGAAGAAGCCTTGGTGAAGGCTAATATGCCTTATACGATGGTTGGTGGTCATAAGTTCTATGAACGTAAAGAAATTCTGGATATCATGGCTTACATGCAACTGGTAACCAATCCCAATGACAATGCAGCATTTGAACGGATTGTTAATGAACCCAAGCGTGGCTTAGGCGCAACGTCAATTACGCGGTTGCGGGAACTCGCCAATCGATTGAATGTTTCATATATGACAGCGATTGAAAGCATTGAATTGGCCCCCGCGATTTCAACGAAGGCGACGTCAAAGTTCCTCGAATTTGCTGAAATGATGCATGAATTACGCCAGCAAGCTGAGTTTTTGAACGTGACGGAACTCGCTGAAATTGTGATGACACGGTCAGGTTATCGGCAAATGCTAGCGGAAAAAAATGATCCGGATAGCCAAGCACGTTTGGAAAACTTGGAAGAATTCTTGTCGGTGACCAAAGAATTCGATGCCAAGTATCAACCAGATGATCCAGAAGCCATTGATCCGATGACGGACTTCTTGGGCACCACTGCTTTAATGAGTGATTTGGATGACTTTGAAGAAGGCGACGGCGCGGTGACATTGATGACGTTACATGCAGCCAAAGGCTTGGAGTTCCCTGTTGTCTTTTTGGTGGGCATGGAAGAAGGCATCTTCCCCTTGTCACGCGCGTTGATGGCTGAAGATCAGCTTGAAGAAGAACGACGCTTGGCGTATGTTGGGATTACCCGCGCCATGAAAAAACTGTTCTTAACCAATGCCTTTTCGCGTTTGTTGTATGGTCGAACACAATCTAATGAGGCTTCTCGCTTTATTAATGAAATTTCTCCAGCCTTACTTGAGACCGAATATGGTCAAAATACACGGGTAACACCACGTCGTGATTTGCCGTTTGATCGGAAAAACCAGCGCGCGCAAGCAACAACTTATCGTGCGACCCCAGTGACTAAAACAACTAGTGGCACGACTGGTGGGGATCAAATCACGTGGGCGCCAGGCGATAAAGTCTCTCACAAAAAGTGGGGGATTGGGACAGTGGTTGCCGTTAGTGGTGATCGTTCGGACCAAGAACTTAAAGTGGCCTTCCCATCGGAAGGGGTGAAGCAGTTACTGGCCGCCTTTGCACCGATTACAAAGGTTAACTAACCAAGTAAGTGCGACTTTAATATGAGATTAGGAAAATAGGATGTTACCAGAATTTACACCAATTGAACAATTGTCTACGTCAGCAGCACAACAAGAAGTTGCCCAGTTGCAAGCTGATCTCACTGAATATGGGGTCGCCTACTATGAACAAGATGCCCCGCTGGTTGAAGATCATGTCTATGATGCGCTTTATGCGCGATTAGTGGCGCTAGAATCAGCTTTTCCACAGTTTGTGACGCAAGATTCCCCAACCCAAAATGTTGGTGGTGCCTTGACAAAATCTGGCTTAGCCAAAGTGGAACATCCGGCACCAATGTTATCTTTGGGGGATGTTTTTAGCTTAGAAGAGTTAGCAGCTTGGGATGAACGGACGACCAAAAGTCTCGGTTTTCAATCGCCTTATAACCTTGAATTAAAAATTGATGGGTTAGCGGTGGCGTTGACTTATGTTGATGGCCGGCTTGTCCAAGCGTCAACCCGTGGGAATGGGACAATTGGCGAGGATGTCACGCGTAACGTCAAAACGATTAAGGCTATTCCACAACAATTAACGGAACCCTTAACCATTGAAGTACGTGGCGAAATTTATATGCCTAAAAAGAGTTTTGCCGCTTTGAATGTACAACGTGAAGCCGATGGCTTGGAACCGTTTGCTAATCCTAGAAATGCGGCGGCTGGCTCATTGCGGCAACTTGACGCACAGGTGACGAAACAACGCGAATTATCAGCCTTTGTGTACTATACGGCTGAACCAGAGGTACTTGGTGTTACTACCCAAAGTGGCGCGTTGGCCCGTTTTGCCGAGCTTGGTTTGCCGACTGATACGCATAATCAAGTGATTGAAAAAATGGCTGATATTGCTGATTTTATCGCCACCTATACAGCTAAACGTGACACGTTGGCCTATGGAATTGACGGGGTGGTGGTGAAAGTCAATGCGCTGGATAATCAAGTGGAGCTTGGTAATACGGTGAAAATTCCGCGCTGGGCGATTGCCTATAAGTTCCCACCAGAAGAAGCCTTAACGGTGGTTCGCGATATTGAATGGACCGTGGGTCGGACAGGTGCCGTCACACCAACGGCTGTCATGGATCCTGTTCAACTAGCTGGAACCACAGTGCAACGTGCGAGTTTGCACAATCCTGATTATTTGCAACAAAAAGATATTCGCATCGGGGATACGGTCACGTTGCATAAGGCTGGGGATATTATTCCGGAAGTTGGCCAAGTGATTTTATCTCAGCGACCAGCCGATAGTATCGCATATCCGATACCAGTTGCCTGTCCAGCGTGTGGGTCAGAATTAGTCCACATCTCAGGCGAAGTGGCGTTACGTTGTATTAACCCTTTCTGTGCGGCACAAATCCAAGAAGGGTTGACGCATTTTGCTTCACGTAATGCGATGAATATCGCCGGTATGGGGCCACGCGTGATTGACCAATTATTAAAAGCCAACTATATCAAGGATGTGGCGTCAATTTATCGCTTAGATATGACGCAATTATTGTCTCTGGATAAGTTTCAAGAGAAATCAGCGGCTAATTTGTTAGCCGCTATTACGCAATCAAAAGAAAATTCGTTAGAACGGTTATTATTTGGTCTAGGAATTCGACTCGTTGGGGCAAAAGCGGCGCGTTTGGTAGCGGAAAAATTTAAGACCTTATCGGCGATTGCCGAAGCGACCGTGGCCGAAATTGCTAGCATTGATGGGATTGGGGAGGCGATTGCCCAATCGATTGTACAATACTTTTCACATCCGGAATCACAACAACTATTAATTGAATTAACCGCCGCTGGTGTGAATCAGACGTATTTATCAGATGTTGAAGTTGATGAAAATTCGTTTTTCTATGGTAAAAAGATCGTCTTAACTGGTAAACTAGAACAGAGCAGCCGACCAGCAGCAACGAAGTGGTTACAAGATCATGGGGCACAGGTTGCGGGTTCAGTATCCGCAAAAACCGATTTGTTGATTGCTGGGGCTGATGCTGGTAGTAAGTTAGAAAAAGCGACTGCACTAGGGGTGCTTGTTTGGACAGAAGAAGAATTTTTAGAAGCACAAGCAAAAGAAGGTAGTGAAAAATGAAGCGAATTGGATTCCGAGGCTATATGATCATTGCAATCGCCATCCTGGTTATCGCCGTTGCGGGACTTTATTTTTTTAATATGAATCGCGTTACCCCAACAGCGACTAAGAAAGCACAAGGCGTGCAAATTACGCAAAGTGCACCAGGACAATACCAAACCGTGATTAAGGACGGCCGTTATTTAGTCAGTGCGGCCCGTGGTATTACGGCTAGTTCTGAGCCCAATAATTTAGATGTGAAACACTTTGAATCAGGGTTGTTGGACTTAGCGAAAACAAAGTTTAAGCCCAGCCAATATATTTTCCAAGAAGGCCAATACCTGTCAGCGGATACAGTAACCAATCTCTTAGACCGTAAGAGTAACAGTAACCCGGACGGTTTGAACCCAGAAGATAATGGCAAAACGGATGACTCACGTAATCCAATTTATGTCCAAACCTTAACCGAACAAGATTTCATGTCAAAAGAAGGCAATAATTTGAAATTGGCTGGTATGGTCGTTGGGGTGGCGATGAATACCCAAGATGAGTATCAAAAAGAGCAGTATGGGGCAACGTATACGCAAAATATTTCGGATGCTGATCGGATTGCCTATGGTAAAAAGATTGCGCCTAAAATTGTGGCCAAAGTACGCGAACAAGCTGGGGTATCAAAAGATACCCCAATTGTGATTGCCATGTATGCCAACGCGCCATCAGATTCGCTGGCACCAGGGAATTTTTATGCTGAAGCTGTTAGCGATCAAGGGACAACGTTAAAAGATTGGCAAACTTTTTCTAACCAATCGATTGTCTTGCCAAAAGAAGCGACAGATACGTCTAAGTTAGGCACGGATGAAAACAATGGTTTTGCCAACTTTAAAAATGACGTGGCTAATTTCTTCCCAAACATCGCTGGGGCAACGGCGGTGGCGAACTTTAAGTCAGGGACACTATCAAGTATGAACGTGACGGTGACGACGCAATTCTACAGTCAGACGGAAATTGAAAGTTTTACCACTTATGTTGCACAATCAGCTTTGAAGTTCTTACCAAGTAATGTGCCAATTCGGATTGAGGTCCGCACAGCTAACGAGCTCCAAGCTATTTTGACACGACAAGCCAATGATAAGGCCTTTACAATCACACTTCTCAATTAAGCATAGCGTGCTATGCTTTTTTGTATATATACAAAAAATGGTATAATTAAACTATGTCAGAATCGGAAAAATATTTAACAATT
This sequence comes from Leuconostoc garlicum, assembly GCF_001998805.1. Lineage (NCBI taxonomy): Bacteria > Bacillati > Bacillota > Bacilli > Lactobacillales > Lactobacillaceae > Leuconostoc > Leuconostoc garlicum. Next base: position 929,623 of record NZ_CP016329.1, read on the forward strand.
CGTGCCCTTACGGCCTATTTAAAAAGGAAATTTGATGCCGATCCATACTTAGAGAAAGTCTATGTGACGGGTGAAATTTCGAACCTTGGTCGTCGTCGCGGTCGGCACTTATACTTTTCCATTAAGGATCCGGAAGGCCAAGCGGTTATTTCAGCGGCTATGTTTTCCTATGCCAATCGGTTGAAATTTGTCCCAGAAGAGGGGATGAAAGTGAATGCTGTTGGTCGGATTCAAGTTTATGAGCCCAGCGGGACTTATTCAATTATTCTGGAACAGATGACGCCTGATGGGATTGGGGAATTATTTTTAGCGTATGAGCAGCTGAAGAAAAAATTAGCTGCTGAAGGGTTATTTCAATTGCCAAAGCGGCCGTTACCTGTTTTCCCAAAAAAAATTGCTGTGGTGACATCGCCTACTGGGGCAGTGATTGAAGATATTGCGCGCACCGTGCAACGGCGTTTCCCCATGGCGCAGGTCGTGTTGTTTCCAGCGCTTGTGCAAGGGGACAAAGCTGCTGCATCTGTGGTCAAACAAATTAAGCGTATTGATGCTAGCGGTGAGTATGATACGCTAATTGTTGGTCGTGGTGGTGGTGCCATTGAAGATTTGTGGGCCTTTAATGATGAAACGTTGGCGCGGACTATTGCCGCTGCTAAAATTCCGATTATTAGTTCCGTTGGTCACGAAACCGACAATACGTTGGCTGATTTGGTGGCGGACCATCGTGCCGCAACGCCGACAGCGGCTGCTGAATTAGCCACACCCGTTACCCTGGCGCAATTAGTTGCGCGTTTGAACGAATTGCAGCTGCGTTTGACAGTTCGCATGAAGACACTGATAACGAGTCGCCAACAACGATTAGCACGCGTGGCCCAACGACCAATCTTTCAACAGCCGGATCGTTTGTATGTTGGCTATAATCAGCGTGTTGATCAGCTATCACAACGACTCAGCCAACAAATGCAGCAGCGCCTGGTGACGGCACAGCATCAATTAGACAATCTCACGCAACGCCAGCGTCAGTTACGCCAAACATTATTACAAGCACCGCGGGAAAAAGTACAATTACTGACCGCAAAATTAGACTTGATTAGTCCGCTAAAAATCTTGACGCGCGGCTATGTTGTGCTCTCTAAAGCCGACCAAGTCGTCCGTCATGTCGATGAATTGCAACCAGAAGATAAGGTCACGGTCCGTTTAGCTGATGGCCAAGCAACTGCAAAAATTATAGAAACGAGCCAGTTAAAATGAGTGAAAAAGTAACTTTTGAAGATAAGCTAGAACAATTGGAAGCGATTGTGAGCCAATTAGAACAAGGGGATCGGCCACTAGAAGGCGCGTTAGCTGATTTTCAGACTGGCGTTGGCTTGGTCAAAGAATTACAAGAAACGTTGAAAAATGCCGAATTAACGTTGGCAAAAGTCATGTCAGACGACGGTGAATTAAAGGATTTGGAATTAACAAATGACTAAATTTGCAGAATTACGAGCGACTTATGGGCCAAAAATTGATGCACAATTAGCACAGGATTTAAAACAAATCACAACAGATGCCCAGTTTTCAGAGATGATGGCTTATGCTGTTTTGAATGGCGGTAAGCGTTTACGGTCGTTATTAACGTTGGCTGTCATCTCAAGTTTTCAACAAACCATTACACCGCAAGCCCTGAAGTTGGCGACAGCGGTTGAATGGGTGCATTCTTATTCACTCGTGCATGATGATTTGCCAGCAATGGACAATGATTTGTTACGGCGCGGGCAACCGAGTGTCCATGCGAAATTTGGGGAAGCCGCAGCGATTTTAGTTGGGGATGCCTTGTTAACGGGCGCTTTTGAGGTGGTCACAACGGCCAATACCTTAGCGCCAGCTGAGACCATGATTCCCGACCAGACTATTGTGACAATTGTCCAGAATTTGGCCCATTTTTCGGGCGCTGCTGGCATGGTGATTGGCCAAATGCATGATATGGCCAATCATGGCCAAAACTTACAGACAGCAACAGACTGGTTGTTGCAAGAAATTTATACCCCAAAAACGGCGGCTTTGATTCAATTTTCGGCGCAATTAGGGGCGCAATTAGCCACACTTCATCAAACACAAGTACCAGAAGTGACGCAAGCCATGGCGCAATTTGGTTTGGATTTCGGCTTGGCCTTCCAAATTCAAGATGATCTTGATGATTTTGAACAAGATGATACGGCAACCATTGGCGCTTTGCCACACTTGATTGGCGTGTCGGCAGCGCGGACGCTGCGAGATCGTTACTTGCAAGATGCTAATGACCGTTTGACACAGTTAACAACGCTAGTGCCAGCGTTTGACCGAACACTATTGGATGATTTTTTGACTTTAATTGGAGATTAAGTATGGGTGCAGTAGATAAAGAGCGCGTAGATGTGTTACTCGTCCAGCAAGGGTTATTTAGTTCCCGTGAGCAGGCTAAGCGTGCGGTGATGGCTGGGCAAATTCTGGGTGAAAATGAAGAGCGCCTGGACAAAGCAGGAGAAAAAATTGCCGTGACTACGGCACTACACTTTAAGGGTGAGCGCTTGAAGTACGTCTCACGTGGGGGCCTTAAGTTGGAGAAAGCCCTTAATGATTTTGATATCACAGTGCAAGATAAAGTGGTACTCGATATTGGGTCATCAACGGGTGGTTTTACCGACGTCGCCCTACAAAATGGGGCTAAATTGGTCTATGCTTTAGATGTCGGGACCAATCAGTTGGCCTGGAAATTACGCTCAGATGACCGTGTGAAAGTGATGGAAAATACGAATTTCCGCTATTCACAATTACAAGATTTTAAGTTTGGGCAACCGGAATTTGCTACGATTGATGTGTCCTTTATTTCGTTAGGCTTAATTTTACCGCCATTAGCCAACATCCTACAAATGGGCGGGCATGTTGTGGCGTTGATTAAACCACAATTTGAAGCTGGACGAGAAAACGTCGGCAAAAACGGGATTATTAAAGATCCCAAAGTCCATCAACAAGTTTTGCAAAAAGTAACGCAAATGATGGTCAATGATGGCTTTTCGGTGACAGAGCTCACGTATTCACCAATCAAAGGTGGTCAAGGGAACATTGAATTTTTGGCTGTCTTAACTCGCGATGACAAGCCCAAAATTGCCGACAAAATCGACATTGATACGTTGCTCACGCAAACTTATGCACAATTAAACCACACAGGAAGCAATGAGCATGAATAAGAAGACGCGACAAAAAACGCTTCTGGCTTTGATTCAAACCCAACAAGTTGGGCGACAAGAAGATATTGTGGCGCATTTTGAAACGCTTGGGGAAACTGTCACCCAAGCAACGATCTCGCGTGACATTAACGAACTTGGCTTGATTAAAGTGCCAAACGCCCATGGTGGGTTTCATTATCATTTGCCAAAACAAGATGATCGCCCACATTTGCAGCGGTTACGCCGTGTTTTGCAACAATCATTTTTGAGTCAACGAGCGCAACGCGGCCAAATCTTTTTAAAAGTACAACCTGGTAGTGGCCAAATGGTTGCGAATTTGTTTGAACAAGTCAATTTCCCAGAAGTTTTTGGGACACTAAGTGACGATAGTTCAGTCCTCGTATTATTGAAAGACGGCGTGACGGCCAACCAAATGACGAATATCATTCAAAAATTACTGGAAAAATAACGAGAAAGATAGGTGCCTTGGCACGGTGATCGCAATGCTAGAAAATTTGATTATTGAAAACTTTGCCATTATTGAAAAAGTTGATTTGCAATTTGAAGCCGGTATGAGTGTGCTCACGGGTGAGACTGGCGCCGGTAAATCCATCATTATTGATGCGCTATTAATGCTCACAGGTGGTCGTGCCAGTTCGGAAATGATTCGTCATGGTAGTCCAAAAGCTGTGCTACAAGCCGTTTTTCGCTTACCAGAAAACGACAAGTTGTTAGCACATCTTGCCGAAATCGGGGTACCAATCGAGGATGGGGAACTAATTATTTACCGTGAGTTGAATGCCAACGGGCGCAGTTTAATTCGATTAAACGGCGTGGTTGTTAATTTGAAAACGTTGGCTCGTGTCGGGCAGTATTTGGTCGATATCCAAGGGCAAAATGATACCCAACAGTTGCTGAATGTGGATGAACATCTCATTTTGCTAGATGGTTTTGGTGGGGAAAAGTTACAGGCCACTAAAACGGCTTATCAACAGGTTTTTCAAGAATTTCGCGCCATTACCCAACGATTACGTAAGATTCAAACATCGCAGCAAGATATGACGCAACGGTTAGATTTACTTCAGTTTCAGCAACAAGAATTAGCTGAAGCTGATCTTCAGCCTAACGAAGAAGAGTTTTTGCTCGATGCGCGTGGGAAACTGTTAAATCATAAAAAGATTGCGGATCGTTTGCAAAATGCCCAGTTGGCTTTGAATGGCGAACAAGGTGGTGCCGTAGACATGCTGGCACAAGCCATGCATGAATTACAGGAAATTGCGGAATTCGATGCGACTTATGCCGAATTAGCGACAACGATTGCCGATAGTTATTATACGGCGCAAGAAGTTGGCCGTGATGTGGATGAACAAATCGGCGCGTTAACTTATGACGAATCGGAATTGTTACGCATTGAAGACCGCTTGCAGCTGATTCACACTTTGGAGCGAAAATACGGCCCAACAGTCGCTGATGTCTTGCAATTTAAAGCTAAAATTGATCAAGAATTAGCAGCATTGGACCACGATGAGTTTGATATTGAACAATTGCAAGTGAAACAAAACGAATTGCGTCAAGTGGTCCGCAAGCAAGCGGTTAAATTGCGTGAGGTACGACAAGAAGTGGCACGGCACTTAGAGCAAGCTGTCAATCAACAATTAAGTGAATTGTTGATGTCAGGCGCTGAATTTGCAGTGCGCTTTGAACCAATTACTGGTTACATTTCTTCGGGCGCAGACAAAGTTGAATTTTATGTCCAAACCAACGTCGGGGAAGGCCTAGCACCATTAGCTAAAATTGCGTCAGGCGGTGAAGCGGCACGTTTGATGCTCGCGTTAAAAACAACTTTTGCCAAGCAACAACACATTGTCTCCATTGTGTTTGATGAGGCAGATACAGGGGTTTCTGGTCGCGTGGCGCAAGCCATTGCGCGTAAGATGCTCACGATTGCTGCTGATTCACAAGTTTTGGCCATTACGCATTTACCACAAGTTGCCGCTGCGGCAACCCATCATTTTCTGATTGCAAAAACAACTGAAAATGACCGTACGGTGACGCAAGTAACTGCCTTAGATGAGGCTGGTCGTGAAGGGGCCATTGCCATGATGTTGTCTGGTGAAGATATTACAACTACTGCATTAGCCAATGCACGAGAATTACGCCAACAAGCACCAAAAATTAAACACAAAAAAAACAACTGACAGCATATGTCAGTTGTTTTTTTTGTGTTTAATGCGCGACAATCGCTAAGAAGATGACGAATAGAATAGCGAGACCATACATCAAAGCGTGTACTTGCTTACCACGACCTGTTGCAAGCATTGTAATTGGGTACAAGATGAAGCCCAACGCAATCCCATCTGAGATTGAGTAAGTCAGTGGCATACCAATCACAACCAAGAAGGCTGGTGCCGCAACGGCAAGGTCATCCCATTCGATTTGACGAAGGCTCTTGGCCATCAAGACACCGACCACAATCAAAGCTGGTGCTGTGACTTGTGATGTTACCACTGTCAACAATGGTGAGAAGAACAAAGCAAGCAAGAAGAACAAGCCAGTAAAGACGCTCGTCAAACCTGAACGACCACCAACCGCGATACCAGATGATGATTCAACATAAGCTGATGTTGGTGATGTTCCAACAACCGCACCGACAGTCATACCAACAGCGTCAGCCATCAAGGCACGACCCGCACGTGGCATTTCATTGTTTTTCATGAAACCAGCTTGTGTAGCCAAGCCAATCATAGTACCAGCTGTATCAAAGAATGTGACCAACAAGAACGTAATCACAACTGTGATCAATTGAATTGAGTTGATGTCACCAAGATGTGTGATACTTTGACCAAAAGTTGGGGCCAATGATGGTACAGGTGATACTAAGGAAGAAGGCAACTTGATGAGACCAAAGATAATCCCAACAATTGATGTCAACACCATTCCGACGAAAATAGCCGCTGGCATTCGCATTGACAAAAGGACAAATGTGACAATAATGCCAAAGATGGCTAACAATGATGTTGGCGATGTGAGGTGACCAAGGGATACCATGGTATCCTTGCTAGCCACAATCAAGCCTGCATCGTGAAGGCCAATAAAGGCAATGAACAAACCAATACCTGCGGCAATGGCTAATTTCATGTTTTGTGGAATCAAGTTGATAATCTTTTCGCGGACCTTAAAGAATGTCAAGACCAAGAAAATTAAGGCGGCTACTAAGACACCAGCCATGGCTGTTTGCCACTTAACGCCCATACCAATGACAACAGAATAAGAGAAGAAGGCATTCACCCCAAGACCAGGAGCGATAGCAATTGGGTAAAGGGCGACAATACCCATGAATAATGTAGCAATAGCGGCAGAAACGGCTGTCGCTGTGAAAACTGCGCCCTTATCCATGCCAGCTGCGCCAAGAACAGAAGGGTTAACAAACAGAATGTAGGCCATTGACACGAATGTCGTGAGACCAGCGATGAATTCAGTACGAACTGATGTGTTCAGCTCATCGAGCTTAAAATACTTTGCAATCGTAGACATGATTGCCTCCCAAAAAAATAGTGTAACGTTAAACGTTCTACTTAAGTTTAACAACATAAAATCCGAATTTAAACTAAAAATACGGAAAAAATGGACAAAAAGACGATTATTTGACGAATAGAAAGCATGAAAGCGTTTTATAAACGAATGAGGTTTCGCTAATGTTCGTGTTTTTTCTGTGAGGCGGCTGAGCCAACTCATGTGCAGGATGATAGGGGCGTAACCGAACATTAGCCCCCAGATTGCCGTTAGATGGTTGCCAATTAACGGGTTAAATAATGCTATAATAGAAGCATCATTAATTTAAGGAAGTTCAGCATGGTAGCGCAGCTCGTGTTGGTTCGACATGGCGAATCAACGGCAAATCGTGATAATGAATTTACAGGGTGGACAGATGTCCCCTTAACATCTAAAGGGCAACAACAGGCGCGCCAAGTTGGCCAAATTTTAGCCCAATATCAGTTACAATTTGATGATGTGCATACGTCTTATTTGCAACGCGCCATTGTTACAGGAAATATCATTTTAGATGAGATGAACCAAGCATGGGTGCCGATGCATAAAACTTGGCGCTTAAATGAGCGTCATTATGGGGCGTTACGCGGGTTAAATAAAGATGCCGCACGCCAAAAATACGGCGTAGAGGCAGTGGCTTTATGGCGTCGCAGTTATACGGCAGTCCCACCCTTACTGGCAGAAACAAAACCCACGCATCGTTATCCGCTAGGGATTGAACCACGTGGTGAAAGTCTGGCAATGGCGAGTGACCGGTTATTACCTTATTGGCATCAGGTCGTGGCACCCGCTTTGCGTGCCGGGCGACATCAATTGATTGTCGCGCATGGGAGTACGCTACGGGCATTAATTAAATACCTCGAACAAATCAGTGATGAGGCGATTGATGGTTTGGAGATTGCCAATGGCGATCCCATCTTTTATCAAGTTGATGCCCAGTTACATTACGGACAACGGCAATATCTCACGTATAAGCCTGCACGTTAAACCACACAATAAAGGAGTCACACTTTGGAAACGACAACATGGACACGCATTAAAAAATATACGGAATTACAAGGAACTTCTGGACAAGAACATCGCGTTCGGCAAGCTTTTCGGGCAGATTTGACACCATTGGTTGATACGGTACAACAAGATGGGTTAGGCGGTGTGTTCGGGGTGAAACAACATGCCGATCACACGGCACCACGGGTGATGTTTGCGGCCCATATGGATGAAGTCGGATTTATTGTCACGGCTATTTTACCTAGTGGCGCCTTTAAAGTCGCAGCGGTGGGTGGTTGGAACCCAGCAGTCATCTCTTCTCAGCGCTTTAGTCTATTTACAAAAGACCATATGTATCCGGTTGTGTCAAGTTCAGTGAGTCCTCACTTACTGCGGGGTAGTGGGCAAGCACCACAGTTACCAACTGTTGATGATATGTTGTTTGATGCTGGTTTTGTGGATGATCAGGAAGCAATGGCTTATGGGGTACGACCTGGCGACTTTATTGTGCCAGAAGTGACCACCGTCTTGACGGCCAATCAGCAACGGGTGATGTCAAAAGCTTGGGACAACCGTTTTGGGTTAGTCACGTTATTAGGGGCGTTAGAAGACCTACAAGACGTCACAACGCCGAACACGTTGATTATGGGGGCTAATGTACAGGAAGAAGTTGGCTTGCGTGGGGCGCATGGCGCAGTTAATCTCATGCAACCAGATATTTTCTTTGCCGTGGATTCCAGTGCTGCTGATGATACAAGTGGTGGGGTTGGCCATCAAGGTCACTTGGATCAAGGGACGCTGTTGCGTGTCTTTGATCCGACCGTGGTCGTGCCATTACGCTTGAAAGAATTCTTATTGTCAACGGCTGAAGATAATCATATTCCTTATCAATACTTCGTTTCCAAGGGAGGAACGGATGCGGCCGCTGCGCAAAGTGAACTGACGGGGGTACCGTCAGTGGCATTAGGCGTAGCATCACGCTATATCCATACCCACCAAACAGTTTGGTCGATTGCTGACTTTGAAGCCACCCAAGCTTTTGTGGTGGCGATTGCCAAGGCACTTGACGAAACGACGCTCAAAACAATTATGGGTGATTAAAGTTGCATGTTTAAAAAGTTACAGAAATTAGATTATTGGATTGCGGTGCCGTATGCCATCTTAAGTATGTTAGGCGTGGTCATGGTTTTTTCAGCAACGCAAGGCACGACAACGGCATTAAGCAATTTCATTAAGCAGGCAATCTTTGTGGTTGTCGGCTTATTTGGTGCTTTTTCACTGTATCATTTTAATTTAAAAATCCTGCAGCGACGAAAATTTTTAAGACAGCTGTTGCTGGCAATTATCGCGGCATTAATTGTAGCGAAGTTCTTCATGCCAGCCGTTAACGGTGCGCATGGGTGGATTAATTTAGGTATTGTAACACTACAACCAGCCGAATTTTTAAAGCTAGCGTTGATTTTGTATTTTGCCGCATTTTTTGCCCGTGAACCTTGGGAAAGACATGTGCCATTACGCGAACAAGCTGTTGCCCGTTTTGATGTTTGGGGGTTACCAGCTTTGAGTTTGCTGCTTGTCTTTATCATGCCAGATAATGGTAATGCCTTGATCATTTTGCTGATTTTGCTGGCCATTTTCTTGGCGTCAGGGGTCTCACGTAAGGTGATTGCGTTGGTCGCAGCATTTGGTGGCTTGTTGTTTGGTTTTTTACAAACCATCGTGCGTCTTGCTGACCATTACTTTAATTTGAGTGGTGGCCAACATTACGCCTTGGCGCGTTTTACCAGTTTTGCGAACCCATGGGATCCGGGTGCTGCTGATGCGAGTCGGCAGTTACTGTACGGTTATTATGCAATTGCCCATGGCGGCGTCTTTGGTGTTGGGCTTGGGAATTCATTGATTAAGCCTTATTTGCCGGAATCTAATACAGATTTTATTATGGCTGTGATGACGGAAGAGTTAGGGGCTGTGACCACTGCCATCGTGTTGATTTTGATGCTGATTCTCGTTGCGCGTATGGTCATTTTAGGCATTCGGCAGCGTAGTCAATATTATCGCTTGTTACTCTTTGGCATTGCCACGCTACTCTTTATTCAAATGCTGGTTAATCTTGGTGGTGTGATTGGCGTTTTGCCGATTACCGGGGTGGTCTTTCCGTTTATTTCGGGTGGTGGTTCGTCGTATATTGTGTTCAGTGCCGCGATTGGGTTGACGTTAAATATCGCTGCCACGCAACAACGCTCGGTAAGCATTCATCCAGCTGATACACTAGCTAGAAAGGATTACAAATGACATTTGAAATACAACCACGACGTGCGCTATATGTTTATTTAAAAAATAAGCGACACGTGCCGCAGCTTAAGAAATTTGGCAAAATTACTTATGTGTCGCGGCGAATGGGTTATGTGATGCTGTACGTCAACGATGAAGACATTGCGGCACAAATTGATAAAATTAAGCAATATAAATTTGTCCGCGACGTCCTTAGCTCACCAAGACCTGATATTGATCCGGACTTGGGCGATGTTCATGATGATATTTTCTTTGAAAACTATGATGAGGAGAACGGGAGTTCATCACAAGCGGTGATGATGCAACCAGTAGATAACTAGTATGCGAGTAGTAGCAGGACGTTTTCGTGGGACACGCTTAGAAGCGGTGGCCGGTGATAAAACGCGGCCCACAACGGATAAAGTCAAAGAGGCGATGTTTAGCATGTTGATGCCATTTTTATCGGGTGGCAATGTGCTCGATTTATATGCTGGAACTGGTGGTTTGGGCATTGAAGCAGTGTCGCGGGGGATGACCCATGCCACATTGGTTGATCGCCAATTTCAAGCGATTAAAGTTATTCAAAGCAACGTTGATAAAACGCATGATGCCGCAGCATTTAGCATCTTAAAAATGCCAGCGCAACAGGCGCTACAGAATTTTGTTGCTGCACAGCAGACGTTTGATTTGGTTTTTTTAGATCCACCTTATGCTAAGGAAACAATTGCTGCAGATATGCAATTTATGGCACAAAATGGCTTGTTAGCAGACGGGGCAGTTATTTTGGCAGAGAGTAATGATGCGGCTAACTTACCAGAAGCAAGTACACAATTTAACATTGTACGACAAAAACAATATGGGATTACTGTTGTGACCATTTATCAATTCGATAAATAAGGGCACAACGATAAGGGGGAACCACGATGAGTATTGCATTATTTCCAGGCAGCTTTGACCCATTAACAAACGGGCATCTTGATATTATTCAACGTGCCAGTCAAATTTTTGACCACGTTGTGGTTGGGGTTGGGCATAATACGAGTAAGCAGGCTTTGTTTACACCGGAAGAAAAAGTTGATTTAATTTCAACTGTTGTTGCTGATTTGCCCAACGTTGACGTGGCCATTATGCATGGCCTAACTGTCCAATTTATGTCTGAAATTGGGGCAAAGTTTATTGTCCGTGGCTTGCGGAATAGTAAAGACTTTGAATATGAACGGGATATTGCCGGCGTTAACAGTGCGTTAGCCGATGTTGAAACCATTTTACTTTTAGCAAAACCAGAGAATCAAAACATTTCAAGTTCAATGGTCAAAGAAATTGGTAGCATGGGGGCGGACAATATGGCCAAATTTGTGCCAAAAGTGGTCGTTGATGCGTTGAAAGAACGGTTAAACTAAATGCGAAAAAAAAGTAAAATCATTGCCGCGATTGCGGCAATTTTCCTATTCATTGGCATTGGCGTTTTATTTTGGCCGCTAAATGGCTATATTGAGAGTCCAGGTGAAGCTGATGATTTGGCGAAGTTTGTTAAAATCGGTGGCAAAAATGATACGGCCAAAGGGCGTTATAACATTACCTCGGTTTATCTGTCTAAAGCCAATGTTCTCGGCTATTTGCAAACCAAAATCAATCCGCAATTATCTTATGCGTCTGCAGAAGAAGTTACTGGTGGTGAAAGTTCGGCTGTCTTTGCTAAAGTACAGAATTTTTATATGCAAAGTGCCATTGCCAATGCCGAACAAGTTGCCTTTAAAAAAGCGCAACGGCCTATTACCACTACTTATCGGGGAATTTATGTGTTGAGTGTGAATGATAATTCACATTTCAAACATAGTATTCAGGTTGGGGATACCATCACGGCAGTTGATGACCACCATTATGACAATTCCGATGGGTTTATTAAATATTTGGCTGATAAAAAACCAGGGGTCAAAGTAACCATCGACTATCTTCGGGATGGGAAACCTGGCCAAACAACTGGTAAAACCATTAAATTACCAAGTACTCGTTCGCCAGAATATCCGAATGGGCGTTCTGGCATTGGGATTGTGCTAACCGATAACGTTGCCGTTACGACAGATCCCAAAGTTGAAGTTGATCCAGGTCAAATTGGTGGGCCATCAGGTGGACTAATGTTCACTCTGCAAATTTATGATCAACTGACCGGCAATCATTTGGCCAAGGGGCGTAACATTTCTGGCACTGGTACGATGAATGTGAACGGTTATGTTGGTGAAATTGGGGGTATTGATAAAAAGGTCATTGCGGCCAAAGAAGCCGGCTCAACCATCTTCTTTGCCCCATATGTCGCACCAACTAAAGAACTATTAAAGTACGAAGAACAACATAAAACGAATTACCAATTGGCACGTGATACGGCGAAAAAATACGCGCCAACGGTCAAGGTTATTCCGGTCCAAACATTTGACGATGCAGTCAATTATCTGGCAACCGGAAAAATAATTAAAACAACGGATAAGCCACAGTAAAAAACAACGACGGTGTCGTTTGACCTGAACCTTAAATCGTGATGATGTCGCTCACGTGTCATCCTTTCTTAAACTAACGCATAAAGGCGTTGGGTTCAAGGTAGATTATCTATTGTATTTTGCCAGAGTGGGTTGGTGATAATATCTAATTTTAGCGTTAATTTTTAAGCAGTCAATGCTCACGCATTGACTGCTTTTTTTGATCATGTGGGTGTTGATGATAGTGTTAGCAATCGTATGAATAGTGTGATTGATGACATACAGGGGCAATATCGGTTACTAAGGATTACGAACAAAGCAATATTTTTTGCGCAGTTGGAAAATATTCACGATCAAACCGTGCGATATATTAGACACTATATTGAGCTTGAATTTGTTGGTCGTTGTACTGATTGAGGATTTGATGAGTTTAAGACTTTGTTAAGATTGACGTTAGATAATAGTATCTATCGTATGCAAGGTGCTAAATAAAAGGCTTTTATGGTATTTTTATTATAATTAAGTTGTAAAAATAAAAGAAATAGAGGTAAGGAAAATGACTATTCTAACAGTTAATGAGATTAAAGAACGTGTTCAGCCAATTTTGGCTAAGTTTGGTTTAAATGAAATTTATTTATTTAGGAGGTCTGTAGATGACAACCATTGAAATAAAACACTTAACCTTTGGCTTTGATATACAGGAAAATCCTTTATTTGATGATATTAATTTGAATATATCTTCTCAATGGAAATTAGCACTAATTGGCAGAAATGGCAGAGGAAAAACAACATTATTAAATTTATTGTCAGAAAAATACAGATATCAAGGTGAAATTAACACGTCACTAAAATTTAACTACTTCCCACAAAAAATTTCCAATAAACAGCAATTAACTTATACAATACTACAAGATTTATTGGAATCAGAATATTGGAAAATTGAACGTGAATTAAAGCTTCTCAATATATCTGATGAAAAACTTTGGATTCCTTTTTCTGAACTTTCTGGGGGAGAACAAACAAAAATTTTATTAGCCCTTTTATTTGTGGACGAACAATCTTTTCCCCTAATTGACGAACCCACAAACCACCTAGATAATTATTCGAGACAGCAAGTCGCACATTATTTAAAAGAAAAAAAACAAGGATTTATACTGGTTAGCCATGATCGCAATTTTATCAACAGTGTAGTTGATCATGTTTTATCAATCGAAAAAAAAGACATTTTATTATATCAAGGAAATTTTGCAACCTATGATGATCAAAAAAAGAAAAATGATGATTTTGAACAATATCAGAACAACAAATTAAAAAAAGAAATCAAACGTCTTAAAGATGTTTCTACCACAGTTGCGGATTGGTCACAAAAAAGAGAAAATGAAACACATGATGCATCATCTCGTAGAATTGCAAAAAAACAATCTAAAAGAGCAAAGGCTATTTATAAACGATCAGAATCAAAAATAAAGGACAAAGAAAGTTTACTGAAAAATATTGAATTGATAGATACACTGTCATTAGCATTTACCCCAACAGATAAAAATCTCTTAATAAAGGCTGAAGATTTTTATCTGTCTTTTGAACGACCAATTTTCAATCCTATTAATTTTGAACTTTACAAAGGTGAAATAATGTCCATTGAAGGGAATAATGGCTCAGGGAAAACCTCGCTCATTAATTACATACTAGGCCGTTTTTCCGGAACTAGTACCGGAAATTATTATAGTCACTCTGATATTACTATAAGCTATCTAGGCCAAAATTTTGAAGATAATCGTGGCACCTTAAAAGAGTTTGCTCATAATAAAGGCATATCCTATGAATTATTATTAAACAATCTGTTTAAATTAGGAATGGAACGTAACGTTTTTTTAAATCGCATCGAAAATATGAGTGTGGGACAAAAGAAGCGAATTGCATTAGCAAAATCACTACTAACTCCGGCAGAATTGTTCATTTGGGACGAACCCTTAAATTATTTAGACATCTTTAATCAACAGCAGATCGAAGAAGTGATTAGTCAAGTAAAGCCAACCATGATAGTTGTGGAACATGACAAAGAATTTATTAACAAAATTTCCAAAAAAAATATCACATTGAAAGGGATTAACTTTTAATGTGATATTTTTCTATATTTAATTATTCCGACATAAAAATAGCAACCACATATCAAATAGTTAGACTTTGGAAGTATACTTCATAGATATTGAAATCAAATAAACAAGACTAACAATCGTAAGTAATATTTAGGCATTACACAAGCCGAGGATTTAAATTGGAGTGGATTGGAGTTATAGTTTCCGCTATTTTATTTTCTATTTTACATATATCTAATAATGACATAACTTCTCACCTAGTTTATTTGCTCTTATACTAAAAAAATGGACTATTTTTATTCAGTCCGTAATCCGTAAAATGAAAGTATAGGCGTATTTTTATGTCGAGTCGTTTTTCACAAGATTTTAAAGATTCACTGGTTAAACTTCACCAAGAAGGCCGTTCACTTAAATCGTTAGCAGAAGAATTTGGACCCTCAAAAGATTCTATTGCTATTTGGGTTAAACAAGCTACCCCAATCATGATCAAGGGTCAGTCAAAGACTTTAAAAGACGTCAAGCAACTAGAGAAACGCCTCGCTATTTTGGAGGAAGAAAACGAAATTTTATCACGCATAGCCTGACAGGCATTGAGCGGCCATCTTACTAGCCAAAAAATAGTCCGTAATGTGGGATTGCCGCTAGTTAATCAATTTTTAGCACAAGGCTACGCGCTTGTGCGTATTTTAAGTGCACTTAAAATCAAACCTAGTACCTATTACAACTGGCGCCATTGGCAGCCCAGTCGACAAGAAAAGCGTAGAGAATCCCTAAAACCTTATATTTTAGACGTTTGGAAAACCTTTAAATTTTATGGCTATCGTCGTATTGCTGCTTATAGTCAACTAAACAATGACTGTCCAAAAATATCTGAATATATGACACTCAAATTAATGCGTGAATTAGGGATTAGATCACGCATGCAAAAACGTTATCGCAAGCCAAAAACTGTGGTGACGGTTGATCAAAAGCCCAATCTGATTAGACATTTGCATGATTTAAGCGGTGTTTGGCAAACAGATATCACTTATATTCAGTTGACTAATCATAGATGGGTCTATTTAGCGACGGTTTTGGATTCTGAGAAGAGAAAAGTATTAGGTTATAAAATTGGCGATGCAATGACAGCCGAGTTAGCCACAAGTGCCGAAGTTAATATCAAATGTTAAAATTATGATTTGAAACATTCATATTTACTCAAAGGACATCCATACGATAATGGTCGTATGGCGGCGTTTCATTCAATATTGAAGCGTGAAGAGGTTTATTTGAAGACATACAAAACATTAACTGAAGTCCACTAATCGCTGACGATTACTTTTCAGAAAATAGTTGTAATATAGATGTTTTTCAAAAATGTTTAAAAAAACCGTATGCTATTATATTGAGTATCAAATTAAAAGGTTATATTAAAATGATAGATTGCTAATTAAAAAAGATTTATTTCAATAACGCTTTGATGAGAGAATAACAGAGAGATGAGAAATATATATGGTAAAACGGAATACAATCATTTTTGGCACCATCGGCGCTATCGCGGTCATTGTGGTAGGAACGCGGGTTGCCGGTATATGGGGGACCAGTGGTAGTTCAAGCGATGCAACGATTAAAACCTATATTAGTACTGATCTAACAACGCAGGATTTGTCAAAAATGACCGATACTTATGCGTTTGAAATTGCCGGGAACACACAAGAGGGATTGTTAAGTAAAAGTGCAAGTGGTAAACCGGTTGCAGGGCTTGCAAAAAGCTGGACAACATCAAAAGATGGTTTGACATGGACATTTCATCTGCGAAAAAATTTGAAATGGTCAAATGGGACAAAGCTGACGGCTCAGGATTTTGTTTATGCTTGGCGTCGGACGGTTAATCCTAAAACAGCTTCACAGTACGCTTATATTTATTCTGGTATTAAAAATGCAGATGCGATCAGTGCCGGAACAGATAAAGATGTCAATTCGCTGGGAATTGTTGCAAAGAACGCTTCAACAGTTGTTGTGACACTAGATTCGCCACAACCTCAATTTGCTAGCCTCATGTCATTTCCTAGTTTTTACCCACAAAATGAGGCGTTTAATACGAAAGCAGGCAAGAAACTTGGTACTAAATCAAGTGAACAAATTTATTCTGGACCATACAAATTTGTTGGATGGAATGGTACAAACACGTCGTTTAAATTAATTCCGAATAAAAATTATTACAACGCCAAAAGTGTCAAAAACGCTGGTGTGGATTATAGTGTTATCAAAAATCCTGCAATAGCTGTTCAAGAATACAAACGTGGTAGTTTAGATTTGGCCGTTTTGGGTACGACTGAACTACAAACGGCCAACAGCAAGCGTAAAGATTACAAGGCTATTCCATTGGCAGCGACATCATATTTTGTGTACAATCAAACGGGTAAAGTTAAAGGGTTGAACAATCAGAAAATTCGTCAAGCATTGAACCTAGCAACAAATCGTTCCGAAATCTTGAGTTCAATTTATAACAGTGTTGGTAAAGTACCAACAGGTATGACACCTGCTGGACTGTCAAAAACGGCTAGCGGAAAGGATTTCGCATCAACAGCTAAACAGGATTACAGCTACGATCGTGAAAAAGCTAAGCAGTTATTTGCAGAAGGTATGAAAGAGGAAGGATTAACCAAACTAAATCTGACGTTAGAAATGACTGCTGATGTACCACAAACTAAGCTTGTCGGAGACTTTATGAATGATTCATGGCAGAAATTACCTGGTTTAACAATTTCAGAAAAATTTGTGCCATTCAAGCAAAGATTAAATGATCAAACTAACCAAAACTTCGATATTATCTATGTTAATTGGTATGGTGATTACGCTGAACCGACAACCTTCTTGAATTTATTCACAACTTCTTCACCAAATAATGATGGAAAATGGTCAAATGCCAGTTATGATGCCACTATCAAAAAGGCGTTATCGACGGATGCCCAAAAGGGAAGTGCTCGTGATCAAGATGAACAATTAGGTGAGAAGATTTTGTTCCAGGACTCAGCTGTTAATCCAGTAATTTGGGGTCAACAAGTTCAATTATCTAATCCAAAAGTGTCAGGTATTCAATACTTCACAACGGGTGCCGGCACAATTTATAAGAACGCTGTCAAACATGATAAGTGAATCAATTAATACTACAGCTCAAGCCTATGTTGTGTTTTCAGTCACTGATGATAAAGTCATTTCCAGTAAAAATGACAATCTAAAATGGCCAACGGCCTCTCTAGCAAAACTAATTATTATTTATCAAACGATGTCAGCGCTCCAACAGGGTAAGCTCGATTATCATTCAGTTCTACCAGTCACAGAAAATGTTGCTACAGTAGGTTCTAACCCTGATTTGGCAGATATTCCAATGACTGTACCACAGGGTTATAAGGTCATTGATTTACTCAACATGATCTTGCTGATATCTGAAAATCAGCCGGCGCTTCAATTGATGCTGACCTTATTTGGTTCCTTGTCAAATTGGCGTCATCAAACACAATTACTATTGGCGGCGATGAAAATTGATGGCGATATTAGTAATCCAACTGGTCTAGATGATGAGGATCTTGCTGGATTTTTCATTAGTCAGCATGTTAGCGACAAAAGAGTCACAAAAATGTCTGCCAATGCGTTGTTATTATTGACAAAGAAGCTTATCTTGCAATTTCCTGATATTTTATCATTAGCGCAAAAAGCGGAAATGGTAATTGAAAATAAAATTTGGTTAAATCGAAATCCAAAAATTGCTAATCCTTCACCTGATATGACTTGGATAGGGTTGAAAACCGGCTTTACTGATCGTGCGAAACAGAACTTGATTGCGGTTATCACACATCAGCATAAACGATATATTGTGGTGCTTTTAGGCTTTGATGGGGCTAATCATTTGGCCAAGTTTGATGAAGCTGAAAGGCTCATAAGAGAGGCAACAACGAATGAATTTTCCAAATAGTGGTGTTTTAGACAATCCAAATTTGATTATTGTTAATCAGCAACATCCTATTCAAAAAGAACTCAAATTTGAAAGGTTTTTAATTGGGAAAGAAACGATTAATACTAGTATTATAAATAGCTTATCTAGGTTGTTTTACGAGGCCGAGAAAAATGGATTTCGTTTTACATTAGTCTCTGGTTATCGTTCGATTGCGTATCAAAAGAACCTATTTGATCAATCTGTCCAGCGCCACCGCGATGCTGGTTATTCACTGGAACAGGCGCAAAACATGACTTTATCTTATTCACAAATGCCTGGTTCAAGTGAACATCATACTGGTTTAGCTGTTGACATAATAGACACAGCATTTTTAAATGACAGACAGGATTTGTATGATGATGTTGATCAGCTTATTTCACAACAATGGCTGATAAATCACGCTGTTGATTATGGTTTCATTTTGCGATACCCCAAGACAAAAGTAAACTGGACGGGTATTAATTATGAGCCGTGGCACTTTAGATTTGTTGGTCAAGAAAATGCCATTTATATGACAAAAAATGGGTTGTCGTTGGAGGAGTACATCGAAGACTTAACAACTAATTCAAAATCGCATTTGTGGTTTCGGACTCAGTATAATGATCAGCGATGAAATAAAGTAGAGGTTTAAGATGAGCGAATCTTCTTGGCAAAAAATGGTGCCAAATTATTACGAGCAGTGGCTAAAAGATCTCAAAACGTTAGTTAAAATTCCCTCAGTGAAAAGCACTCAAACAAGTGACAAAAGTCATCCGTATGGTGTTGCAGTCAAACAGGCATTGGATCAAATGCTGAGTTTTGCTGCACGTGATGGTTTGCGCTTTGGATGTGTTGCGGATCGTGTTGGGTATATTGAATATGGTCCAGAAGCAGCGTCAGAAACCGTCGGTATTCTTGTTCATGTCGATGTTGTTCCGGTGGGCGATGGATGGACTTCATTTCCATTTGAACCAGAACAACAGGGACATTTTCTGACTGGTCGTGGTGTTGATGATATGAAGGCCTCGACAATGCTGAGTTACTACGCCATCAAACTGATTGCTGATCAAAACCTTGCCGTTAAAAATAAAATACGATTAATCATTGGCACCGATGAAGAAAATGATTGGTCAGATATGCCTTATTATTTTCAAACAGAGGGGGTGCCTGACATAGGTTTTTCCCCTGATGGTGAGTTTGTTGTTGAAAATGCTGAAGCAGGTATTGCCAATTTTATGGTGGCATTTTCAGATACTACGCAGGGTCAAGATAATGCAACCTTATTAAAATTTGACGCCGGAGTTGCTGGCAACGTCGTACCCGGCTTGGCTGTTGCTACAATAACTGGAATTGATGAGCCTATTGTAACCAAAAAAATTGACTATTTTTTGAAGCAAAATGCTGATGTTGGCCTAAAAGCTACTGTCAAAACGCTAAGTAATGGCCTTGAAATTAAAATGATAGGGAAACAAGCGCATGGCTCCACACCTGATGTTGGTTTAAATGCGGGGACGTATTTGGCTAATTTTCTGACGCAATTTGACTTTACTGGTGAAGCCGCTGCTTTTTTACAAATTTTAGGTTGTACAGCACATTTAGATTATTTCGGCAAAAAAATGGGTTTGGCCTTTAATCAAGCTGAAATGGGACCTTTGGTCGTGAATTATGGCTTACAGAAATTTGCTACTGGCGGGGATGGTTACTTTAGTATCAATATCAGATATCCAATTGGTATTACTGAAAAACAAATGCTTACCATTATTCAACAAAGTGTCAAAGCCTTGCATAGTAGCGTGACAGTCAAAAAGGATGGATTATTACCACATTTAACACCCAAAAACGATGCTGTGATTGAAACATTGTTGGCAAGTTATGAAACAGTGATGGGTCAACCGACGATGTTACATTATTCAACTGGTGCGTCTTACGGTCGATTAATTAAGCGTGGGGCTGCTTTTGGTACACGATTTGCGTGGCAAACAACAACGGCGCATCAAGCAAATGAAAAATATGATTTAGAAAATTATCCAAAAGCAATGGCTATTTTAGTGGAAAGTATCTACCGATTGGGAAATATAAAATGATTATTGTTAGTGACATTAAATTAAAAAAATACACTGTTAAGCTAAAACGGCCATTTGTAACTAATTTGCATCGGCAGGATAATGCTGAAGGTATCGTGATTGCTGTGTCAGCGAAAACGGCGGCCGGCATTATTTTTACAGGTTATGGTGAAGCGGTGCCATCACTGAAAGTAACTGGTGATACTTTGACGAGTATTGTGGCTGTCATCAATGACATTGTAAAACCAGCCATTGTTAATCAAACTTTTCAAACACCGGCAGAAGTTGATGAATTTGTTCATGGTCTAATTGTGTTTAATTCTGCAGCACGTCTGGCAGTCAGTGAAGCCATCTATGACATTTTTGCTCGTATTGCAGACTTACCGATTGCTGAGTATTTAGGTGGCACGAGTCAACCGGTAGTGACCGATTATACACTAAGTATTAGTCAAAAAAATCAGATGTTACAAGACGCTGATGATATTGTCAGCCGAGGTTTCTCAGCTTTAAAAATTAAGGTTGGCGGCGATACCATTGTGAATGAAATTGATAAAATTGCACAATTAAATCATCGATATAAAAAAATACATTTTCGAATTGATGCGAATCAGGCTTGGACAGTTGCACAAACAATGCAATTTATTGAAATGGCACTTACCAAAGAATTGCCAATTGATTTTATTGAACAGCCATTGAAAGTCGGCCTTGACAACCAGCTTAAAGCGCTGGTTGTCAAGTCTAAGATACCTATCATGCTGGATGAAAGTGTCTTTAATCATCACCAAGCGTTTCAATATATGCATGAAACAGCTGTCCGCTTAATTAATGTTAAATTGGAAAAATCAGGCAGTATTACTGAGGCGCAAAAGATATTTCAAACTGTTAATGATTTTAACGGACAAGCTATGATTGGTTGTATGATTGAATCAAAAATTGGTATTGCATTTGCGGTCGCTTTAGCTAACACAAATAAAACTGTCAAATACGTTGACTTAGATGCACCTTTTATGTTTAACCATGACCTTGTTCCTGATGGCTTGCGCTTTAATCAAACGCAATTGATACCTTCAAATCAGCCAGGATTGGGTATTACGCAGAGGAGTTTTGATGACATTTAAGATACAAAAAATTGCGCAATTGCTGTCGGATTTTGAAGGTCAGACTGCAATTGTTTTGTCACTTGATGGCAGTGTTTTGTTGTCGTTACGGCCAAATTTATCTTTTCCATCTGCTAGTTTAATAAAGTTACTGATTTCAGATTATATTATGACTGAAAAGCCAGAAGCTTTAGCTAACAAAGTATCGCTAATCAATTCAGATTTTGGGTTGGCTGAGGATGATGTTTGGTGGACGAAACGAAAGCTAACGCATTTTGGAGCAGGCATTTTAGACGTTTTGTCGGGCAATAATCAGACTATCACGGTGGCGCAATTGCAAACGCTAATGTTGACGATTTCTGATAATTGGGCCGCAAATGCGTTGATACGTTACTTTGGTATGGTAGAAATCAATCATTTTGCAAGCTCACGTTATACAAACACTCACTTGCGTCGCCCATTCATGGCACAAACCAAGCTAGATAATGAAACAACAGCCTCTGACAGTTTATCAATGTTAAAAAATGTTCTGGAACATTCGGCTACCAACTATTTATTGACGCGTCAGCAATCGCAATATAAGTTGCCCGGGACGTTTATTGAAAACACCTCAGCGCCATTTCAAGAATTAACCATTTTCAATAAGACTGGTGAAGGTGCAACAGTTGATCATGATGCTATGAGTATCGTATTTGATAATCACCAATTAGATGTTGTGCTGTTAACAAAAACAAGCGCCAGTCACAGATTTCAGCGACTGGCGTTGTTTAACAATATAAGTCATGTTTTGTGGGACGAAATGATTTTGTTTTAGAAAAAATAGTAAAACCCCATAGGTTGGATTTACTCCAACTTGTGGGGTTCAGTTCATACAAAGATTAATGTCTCGCGTAGTGAGGTTGTTATAATTTATTAATATACAAACTGTTAATCCAACCGTGATGAGCCAGTTCGTACCAGATAATGCCGTTGTCGTGGTGTTGTTCATTAATGATGGCGACAAAGTCGCCATCAGCGACACTGCCGATTGGTAAACCATAGGGCTCGGCAAAAACTTCAGTCGCTTGATTTGGCAAGAAATTGACAATGGCATTGGGTTGGTCGTTAGCCACGGCATGGGCCTGAATGTAATGAATATTTTCGGCATTTGGTGCTGTGTCTGAAAGCACCATGAGATGCGCTTCGTACCGTAGCCAAGCATGATCGCCAATTTGGTACCAGAATTGGCCATTGGCCGTGATGACACGGAGTGGTGTTGCCCAAAAACTGCCAACCGGAATATTGGTGCTCACAGCTGCCTGATCGTCAGGTGCTTCATAGGCCAACATATCAGCTTGCACGGCAATATACATGGTGATACGGTGGGCATCCCGCCAATTGCTTGGTCGGAAATAGAGATGTAGTGACTGAGGTAAATTACCAAAAATACTGTTGAGATCACCAGAGGCATCAACATAGGTGTAATTGGTAATTTCAGGGATCGTCACGCTATAAGGCTCACCAACGCCACCATCTAAGCGCGTTGGGGGCATGAGTGTTGCTTGGGTAGCAATGTCTTCGTAATAAACCCAAACGGGCGATTCATTTGTCATTATTTAACCCTCCTTGTTGTACGGCGTTTAGTAGAACCACGTGTCATAAATTGTGACGGGTTCGTGGCGTTTATGCGCACTAGCCAAATATAAGGCTTCAATTTTTTCGGCAAGTGTAGTAGGAACGGTTTGGCCTTCAAGATAGTCATCGATAACGTCATAAGAAACGCCGAGTGCGACTTCATCTGGTAACTGTGGGCGATCATCTTCCAAATCAGCCGTTGGTACTTTTTCATAGAGTGCCGCTGGTGCCGCTAATGCTTGTAACATCGCGCGACCTTGGCGCTTATTCAAACGCCAAAGGGGATTGATGTCGGTGCCACCATCACCGTACTTAGTAAAGAAACCAGCAAAAGCTTCAGCCGCATGATCCGTCCCAATCACCACGCCCTGATATTCGCGGGCAACTGCATATTGGGCAATCATCCGCATCTTAGGCTTGATTGACCCACGACTCAGGTCATCAACTACCAAACCACTGTCACGAAGTGCCAAAGTCATGGCATCAGTTGCTGCTTTAATATTGGTTGTGATCACGCGATCAGCATCGATAAAGGCTAAAGCTGCTAAAGCATCTGGCTCATCTAATTGCTGACCATAAGGTTGTCTAATTGCAATGAGTTGGTAGGTTTGACCGGTTTCCGTAGTCAGTTCTTGTGTTGCCAGACGCGCGAGTTTACCAGCAAGGGTTGAATCTTGGCCACCGGAGACGGCAATCACATAGCTCGCATATTGTGGATTTTGTAACAAATAATTTTTTAAAAAATCCACAGAACGTCGCACTTCAAGTGCGGGGTCAATGGTTGGTTGAACGTGTAAATCGGCAATGATTTTGGCTTGTAAGGGACGCATATTACTTCTCCTGAAGATTGTGCTGGACCGCATGAATGGCGGCGTTTTTGGCTGCAGCAAGTGCTGGGGATAGGGTAACCGGATAGGTTGCTGGTTGGTCTAACCGCTTGAACTGTGGGTCGATTGCTGCCAGACGCTGCTTGGCGTAGGCTTGACTATCAGCCAAACTTGGTAGCGTATAAACACGCTGACCAGCAACAAAAATATCTTGGAGCAGTGGGGTGCCGTCATGTGCTTCGTCCGCAAAAGTTAAGACATCACCAGTACGCGTCCGCCAAATTTGCTTTTTACCAGGCGTAGAAATTTTATCGCGATCATCAGAGAGCTTAATCGTATTTTGACCAGCAATATTGACCATTTTGTAAACCGCGCCTAATGCGGGTTGGTCATAAGCGGTGATCAGTTTCGTCCCCACACCCCAAACATCGATTTGTGCCCCACGAGCTTTTAATGCAGTAATGGTGTACTCATCTAAATCATTAGAAGCATATATTTTGGCTGATGAGAAACCAGCGGCATCTAGCTGTTGGCGAATAGCTTGAGATAGGGTTACCATGTCGCCAGAATCAATGCGGACGCCCTGGAAGTTAATCCGGTCGCCAAATTCTTTAGCCACCTTAATGGCATTTGGCACACCAGAGTTGAGGGTGTCAAAAGTGTCAACGAGGAAGACGATATCGTGATGGGTGTTAGCATACGCTTTAAAGGCCGTATAGTCATCTTGATAGGCTTGTACTAACGCATGGGCATGGGTACCAGCGACTGGTAGATCAAATAATTTCCCTGCGCGTACATTGGAAGTGGCGTTAAAGCCACCGATAAACGCTGCTCGGGTACCCCAAAGGGCCGCATCAAGTTCTTGGGCGCGTCGTGTGCCAAATTCCATCAGCGGGTCTTGCCCAGCGGCTGTTCGAACACGAGCTGCTTTGGTGGCAATTAACGTTTGAAAGTTAATCATGTTGAGGAGGGCAGTTTCGAGTAATTGCGCATCGACCAAGGGCCCTTCAACTTGCAGTAACGGTTCTTGAGCAAACATCACTTCACCTTCATGTGGTGCTCGAATTGTAGCCGTTAAGCGCCAATCAGCTAGATAAGTTAGGAAGTCTTCTGGATAAAGTGACAAATGACGCAAATAATCAATATCGCTAGTGGTAAAGGTCAGGTTTTCCAGATAATTAACGGCATGTGCCAAACCAGCAAAGAGCACGTAGCCGTTATTAAACGGCCGGTTTCTAAAATAAGCTTCAAAAACGACGGGCTGTTGCGCAATGCCCGCTTGCCAATAGGTATAAATCATGTTGATCTGATACAGATCGGTATGTAGAGTCAGTGAATCGTCTGGATAAATCATGGTGATTTCCTTTAAAATTATTAAACCCATTATAGCAAAAAAACAGGGGCCTTATCGTAGAAAAAATATCTCGTAAAAGCCGTGATATAATAGAAACATGACAGAAATTTTGACAAACAATTCAAACGAAACCCAACAGTTTGCAGCACGTTTAGCCAAGCTCGCTTATCCTGGTTTAGTGATTACCTTGCAAGGTGATTTAGGGGCCGGTAAGACCACCTTTACGCAAGGATTTGCGCGTGAACTTGGCGTGCGCGCACGCGTGAAAAGCCCCACTTTTAATATTATGAATACCTATGCGGCCCGCGACTTTCCAATTTATCATTTTGATGCTTATCGCTTAGAAGAGACAGGAGCGCAAGATCAAGGTTTTGAAGATTATGTCGGCACGGATGGGGTAACCCTGATTGAGTGGCCGCAATTCATGGCTGATTTACTCCCAAATGATCGGCTTGTCCTTAACTTTTTGCGTGGTGATGACGATGATGTGCGGACAATTCAAGTTCACGGTTTAGGCACAGCGGAAAAGATTGAGGCACAACTATGACATTTGATTTGACTCAACCGATTGCCTTTGAGCTAGCTGAGGCTAGCTTAGAACGTGCGGCTGAATGGCAGGCCCTCATTCACCAGTTGATGACGGAAACGGATACGTTTTTGGTGACGAGTGTCCGTGATGGGAATGTGATCCCCGAAGTCAGTGACGGGCCGGCCATTACGTTGTTACTCATTGCTGAACAAGGGGCGCTGAATTTACCGGTGGGTATTGGCTCGATTGAAAACGGTGAAGTCGGCATGGCGATTTTGGCACAATTTCACGGGGCTGGTTTAGGCCAAAGTCTTTTAACAGCCTTACTTGATTGGGCTGAACACGTTGGCTTAGATCAGGTCTGGTTAGATGTGCAACAAGATAATTACCCCGCCCAACATATTTATCAAAAGTTTGGTTTTCAAGCCGTTGATGAACCAGTCGCTATCGTGTTACCCAATGGGCGGGCCACGCAATTGCAACGTATGGTCAAGGACTTGGTTTAAATAGGAGGACACGATGAATTTTGTTGCAATGGATTTTGAAACAGCGAATCATGAAAAACACTCTGCCGTATCGATGGCTCTGGCCGTTGTTCGGCAAAACGAGGTAGTGGATGAGTTTTATAGTTTGATTCAACCAGAAACTTACTTTAGTGCACGCAACACCGCTATTCATGGTATTCGTGAACAAGATGTTGCGCAGGCGCCAAAGTTTCCAGAAATTTGGGCGCAGGTGGCGCCACTATTTACCGAAGACAAACTTGTTGTGGCCCATAACGCGCCGTTTGACCATGGGGTGTTGCAGGGAACATTGGCGTATTACGGGATTGAAGCACCGGACTATATGTTGTTAGACACTGTGCGTAGCAGTCGGCAACTTTTTCCGCACTTC
This sequence comes from Leuconostoc garlicum, assembly GCF_001998805.1. Classification (NCBI taxonomy): domain Bacteria; kingdom Bacillati; phylum Bacillota; class Bacilli; order Lactobacillales; family Lactobacillaceae; genus Leuconostoc; species Leuconostoc garlicum. Next base: position 956,518 of record NZ_CP016329.1, read on the forward strand.
CGTAACCATAAGCTCAACACGGTGGCTGAAAATCTGGGGATTACGTTAGATCATCATCACAATGCGCTGGATGATGCTGTCGCAGCCGCGCAAATTTTAATTTATCAAGACCAACATTTTGGGACAGCTAGTCTCAAACCTTTTGTTAAAAATAAATGACCTCACCAAGCCGGTGAGGTCATTTTGATTAGAAAGCCATTTTTAATGAGATAGGGGCGTGATCTTGACGCAGACCCGTGTCAATCACGGCTGTTTCTGTCACTTTATCTGCAATGCGATCACTGACGAGGTAGTAATCGATCCGCCAACCAGAATTATTAATTTTACTGGTTTTACTAATTTGGGCCCACCAAGTATAAATACCAGGGGTATCTGGATTTTGGGCACGCATGGTATCAGTGAAACCAGCAGACAAGAGCGCAGTGAACTTTTCACGTTCTTGATCGGTAAAGCCAGCAGACTTATGATTCGTTTTGGGATTTTTCAAATCAATTTCTTGATGCGCGACGTTCATATCGCCACTAAAAATCACAGGTTTTTGGGCATCTAGTGATGAGATGTAGGCGCGATAAGCATCGTCCCAAGCACCACGATCAGCGAGGCGCGCTAAGGCAGAACCAGAATTTGGCGTGTAAACGGTTGAGACAAAAAAGTCCTCAAATTCCAAGGTGATAATCCGACCCTCAAGATCCATCTCACCTGGCGCCCCAATGGTTGGATAAGTCACAGCAAGTGGTGTCAAACGTGTCAGAATCATGGTGCCTGAATAGCCAGAGCGCGCGTCACTGGCGTTGACATAAATTTGATAGTCGGGAAAAAGTTCAGCTAACACTGTGGCCTGCTTTTTAGTGAGACCAGTGGCTTTGAGTTTTGTTTCCTGAATGGCAAAAACGTCAGGTTGTTGGGCGGCAATATTTTGCAGCACGTCCCAAGTCATTTCACCACGGGCTGATTTGTGCTCGATGGCAGCATTAATTGAATCAATATTCCAAGAGATAAAGTGCATGATGGGTTCCTTTGTGGCTTAATTAGCGTATTTTTTCATGAAACGAGGCAGTGCGTCACTAATTGCTGTGGGTCGTGTAATATAGTGCGTTTCTGCGAGTTCATCAGCAATGGCGGAGTGAGTGTACACGGCGGCTAAGACGGCACCAGCGAGCGATACTGCAAAAAATTGGGCCGCAAAGCCAGCAATAATACCAGCTAGGGTATCACCCATCCCACCCACAGCTTGATGTGGCCCACCGATGGTAAGTTCGTAAATATCTGTCGGTGTATAGATTTGCGTATGGAACTGTTTAAGCACCAGAATAGGCCGCACATTGAATTTTCCACAAGCTAGCACGTTAAAAGCTTCAAAGGCTTGTTGTAGAATCGAAACACCACTGAGACGTTGCCATTCCATTTGGTGTGGGGTGATGACGAGTTGTGAATTTGGCCAAGGTAAGTGGTGTTGGGCGACCAGGGTCAAAGCAGAACCGTCAACGATTAAGATGTGTTTTGGATAGATGGCGGCAAATGTAGCTTGCAAAATATCGAAACGATCACCTAAACCAGAACCAATTAAGATCACGTCGTGTTGCTGAATTAAGGCCGTTAAGTCTGCATTGAAATCAACGACCATTGCTTCAGGTAGTTGGCTATGAATGGCTGTGAAATTAACCGGATCGGTGGCAACGGTGACCAAACCAGCCCCAGCATTAACTGCGCCCAACGCATTCATAATCACGGCGCCCCCATATTGCACGGTACCACCAATGATGAGTACACGCCCAAAGCTTCCTTTATAAGTGTGTGGTGGTCGCTTGGTAATGACTTGTGTTAAAATTTTTTCCGTAAGTGACTTCACAATCAAATCCTCATTGTTTTAATTTTGTCAGTTAAAAACAGATGAAGGTTGTCTTAGCGGGTTAAATCTTTGCGATTTTCCCATAACGTCATGACAGCTAACAGCACTAAGCCGAAATTAGCCGTGAGGATCGCGAGGGTATCTTCTTTCAAAATCCAACTGACAAGTGATACGAACATTAAAATAATCGCAAAGATGGTTGTGTATAAAATTGATTTCTTCATAATTTCTCCCTGATCAGACGCGTTGTTGGATTTTCAATGCTGTTCGTTAAACTAAAACAACCATGAATGAACCGACTAATCGTGTGTTAGGCCAACAAAATCGACGCGTTGGCCTAATCATACTGCCTTCATTTTAAATGATTTAACAGCCATTTACAAACGCGGTATCAGGGACGACAATTATTGGCGCAATAAATATTTATTAAAAAACAATGACGCTTCTATGCAGAAACTATCAATAATTTGCTATAATCATTGACAATAGTATAATAAGGTATATCATACTGAAAGGTTTTTAAACTCATGACAATCGATTGGAAACACGAGACGGCTCTACGCCAAGATGATTTTATAACAGACTTAAAAGATTTGTTGGCGGTTGAATCTGTGCGTGATGATTCAAAGGCAACACCAGAAGCACCACTTGGTCCTGGACCAAAAGATGCCCTTTTGAAGATGTTAGCGATCGCTGAACGCGACGGTTTCACAACCAAAAACATTGATAACCTAGTGGGTTACATTGAAATTGGGCCAAAAGACGCTGACGAATATGTGGCAATTTTGTCGCACGTCGACGTGATGCCGGCTGGGGAAGGTTGGGAAACAGACCCATTCGTACCAGTTGTCACTGATGATAAAATCATTGCGCGTGGCGCCTCAGATGATAAGGGACCAGGAATGGCTGCTTATTATGCGTTCAAGATTTTGTCTGATTTGAAAGTACCTTTGAAGCGCCGTGTGCGTTTGATCTTTGGGACAGATGAAGAAAATGACTGGACAGGCATGACACGTTACTTTGAAGTGGAACCAGCCCCAGTCTTTGGTTTCTCACCAGATGCCGAATTCCCAATTATCAATGGTGAAAAGGGTAATGTCCAAGTTTTGATCAAGGACGAAGCGACAAATGGTGGCTCAGTGAAGTTAGTGGCCTTTGAAGCAGGTTTGCGGACAAATATGGTACCTGGTATTGCGCGTGCGACTGTCGTCACAGCACAAGCTGAAGCTATGGTTGCCGCTTTCCAAGACTTTTTGGCAGCTAACCCACAAATTTCTGGTAGTGCTGAATCTGATGGTGATGACATTAAGTTTGTCGTGAATGGTAAGCAAGTGCACGGGGCAATGCCTGAAACAGGTGAAAATGCCGGTACTTATTTGGCCAACTTCTTGCAAAACTTTGACTTTGGTGGCACAGCCAAGTCATTCTTGACATATCTAGGGACACCAGCTCATCAAGACACAATTGGTGAAAAGTTTGGTGTGAACTATACGGATGATGTCATGGGGCCATTGTCAATGAACGTTGGGATTCAAAAGTTTGTGGCTGGACAAGAAGCCTTCATTAACTTTAACTTCCGTTATCCAAAGGGCATCACGCCTGATGAAATTGTGGCTGGTCTTGCCACACAACTCAATGGTTGGGATGTGACACCAACCATTGGTGGTCACGCGCAAGTACCACACTATGTTGCGCCAACTGATCCAATTGTTGAAACATTGCTACGTGTTTATCATGATCAAACTGGTTTGCCAGCCCATGACCAAGTGATTGGTGGTGGGACTTATGGCCGCTTGATGGCACGTGGTGTGGCGTTTGGGGCCTTGTTCCCTGATTCACCGGATACGATGCACCAAGTTAATGAATTTGCGCTATTGGATGATTTGTATCGTTCAATTGCCATTTATGCGCAAGCCATTGCTGAAATTACGAATTTAGATTAAGTAACCGAAGTACGTCAGTGATTACTGACGTACTTTTTTAGTGGCTAAAAACATATTGGTTATAAACTTACAAAAAGTAAGCATATTACTTGCGATGGGTCTTTTTTCCTGTATAGTTAGGCCTATAACGATTATGAAAGTAGGGCATACCTATGGGAACAACAATTCGCGGCATTCATCATGTCACAGCCATTACCAGCAGTGCACCTAAAATTTGGGATTTTTTTACCAATCAACTGGGGTTACATTTAATTAAAAAAACTGTTAACCAAGATGACGTCCATACCTATCACTTATATTTTTCAGATGATCAAGGCGAAGCAGGGAGTATTTTGACGTTCTTTGATTTTGCAGGGCTTCAAAAAGCGACTTTTGGGACGAATGAAATTTCACGCACGACTTTTCGTGTACCAACTCTGGCATCATTTGACTATTGGCGGGCGCGGTTTACGCAGTTTGGCATTCGCTATGATGACCAAACTGTGACCCTTTTTGGAGCCACTTATCTTAATTTCTATGATTTTGATGGCCAACGCTATGCGCTGATTGCTGATGAGACCAATCCACGACAAAATCCCGTTACCAAGGCCCACCAACCTTGGCAACAGGCAACTGTGGCGCCAGAACATGCCATTGTCGGTTTGGGGCCGGCGTTTGTAACTGTTGACGATGACCAAGCGATGACCATTGTGTTAACCAAAATCATGACAGCACAAAAAATTACGACTTCAGGCAATAATACGTTGTATGAATTTGATAATGGAGGATACGGCGCCCAAGTAATTACCCAATTATCGCGCATTATTCCAAGTGGGACGCAAGGTTATGGGAGTGTGCACCATTTGGCGTTTACAGTTGATGATGACGCCGCGTTAAAATATTGGATTGATCGCCTGCAACAATTGGGGATGCATGATTCTGGACTGGTTGATCGTTTCTATTTTAAATCTGAATATTTCCGACCAATGCCAGGCATTTTGTTTGAATTAGCCACAAATGGGCCAGGTTTTCTGATTGATGAAACCTATGAGACAGCCGGTATTCATCTTGAATTACCGCCATTTTTAGAAGCACAGCGCGCTGACATTGAAGCGCATTTGGTGAATTTCAATTCACCAAAATCCTGAGTGGATTGCAGACAAGCGCAAGGATGATAACTTTATGCATGAACAAAATATGACGAACAGCCAACCACTATCACCATATGATTTGGACCAAGTGCGGCATTTATTTATTTCGGGTGACCGGCACCGCTCGCCGCTTGTGTTATTACATGGGACAGGTGGGGATGAAACGACCTTAATTGAAGTGGCCCAGTTTTTGGCACCGGATCATCCCATTTTAGCGATTCGTGGCCGAGTTGTTGAAAATGGTTATTATCGCTATTTCAAACGACAAACCGTTGGCGTATTTGATTTAGTCTCTTTGGCTGAGGAAACGCAATGGCTTGTGGCGGCAATTACTGGTTTGGCTGAACGGTATCGGTTAAATGTTGCCGATATGACTGCTGTTGGATTTTCTAATGGCGCTAACATTGCAGTCCATGCCTTGTTAACGCAGCCACAAGTCCCGTTTCAACAGGTGATGGCATTACATGCCATGCAAGTCGCTGCGATTACCGCACCACAAAATTTAGACGGCACACCAATATTTTTGAGTTATGGCACCCAGGATCCGTTGATTTCGCCACAAAACTTTGCCGCCATGCGTGATAATTTACATCAGGCAGGGGCAGATCTGTCAATTTTTCAAACTGACGGTTCACACAATCTTACAAATGCGGAACTCCAAGCGGCACAGACGTGGTTTAAAGCGCAACAACGTGACGTCTAACCTAAGCCAACAAGTATCTTAGGCATGACATCTTGGGGCAGTTGGCGTGTTGCAGGGAACTTGTTATAATTGATGACAAGTATTGCATGTTGTGCCATGAGGTACTAGATTGACAGAAAAGAAAGTGAGGGTGGGACGCTAATTCGTTTCGGTTACTGAACAACAGCGTGTCACGTTAAAGAGTATGAGGACTTTTGCAGGAAATCTTTATAAGGATGATCTTGAGGGCGATAATATCGGCGTTTTTTTTGGTACTTTGGCACCGATGCACGTGGGTCATCAAGCAGAAATCTATAAGGCTGCGGCATTGAATGATGGCGTGGTGGTGATTGCGTCGGGTTATACTGGTGATCGTGGTGATCAGATGGGCTTACCCGTTGAAAAAAGATTTCGTTATTTACGTGAAGCTTTTAGTGATGAATCAGACATTAAAATTGATTACATTAATGAAGACAATATGCCCCAAATGCCTGATGGCTGGGATGAATGGACGCGCACTTTAGTGGCCACAGTGAAGCGTAATATTGTGAATCAAGACGCTAAGATTACTTTCTATACGGGTGAACCAGATTATAAAGTAGAACTGGAAAAGCGCTTACCCCAAACTGGTCAATTTAAAGTCAGTTTGATGGATCGTACTGTTTTAAAAATTTCAGCGACAGAAATTCGTAAGGATCCGATTACCAACTGGGATTATATTAACCGTGTTTTCCGTCGGCATTTTACCAAAAAAGTGACGGTTATGGGGTCGGCCTCAACCGGTAAATCAACTTTGGTTCGCCGTCTGGCGCGGACGAGTAATTCACCGTTTTCAGAGGAATACGCCCGAGAATATCAAGAACGATCAAATGTGAGCGATGATGAGTTAATTGTGAAGGATTATATTCGGCTGATTCAAGGCCAATATGATGCGAATTCGCGTGAAATCAATTCGCCGGCCAATAACGGGTTAACGATTTTTGATACGGATGCGATGGTGACTAAAGTATATGCTGACATGTGGTTGGACGAGGCCGATCGGGCGCAGCTGCAACCGTTGTTTGATAATACGATTAGTGAAGAACAAATTGATTTGATTTTGGTCATTCCACCAGTCACACCTTACGTTGATGATGGTTTTCGTAATATGTCAACAGCAGACGAAGCCTCACGTTGGGCGTTCCACCACGCATTGATGCGCGTTATTGATGAGTATGGCTTTATGGATAAAGTGGTCTTACTGGATGCCAAAGGGGATAGTGATGACCCGTATGGTTACTATGCGCGTTACTTACAAGCCTTAGATGCCATTCAAGAAAGAACAGGTTTCAATATCAAACATTTAGAGTAAACCAACCCTGTTGGTTTTTTTTATGCCAAAAAAGACAACATCGTCTGTTCAGATTTTGATATGATAAAGACTAAAATGCAATGTAATGGAGGCGAGTATGGTAGCGCAACGGGCAGGGAATAAGGCAGAACAACATGTGGCACAAATGGGTTTTTGGGATCAATTGGCAACGTGGATTGGGGCTAATGCCAATAATGGCACCTGGTATATGGGCGGTGTTTTAGCAGCGTTAGGTTTTGCTGGAGCACTTGGCGTGATTTTAATTTCAGGGCCGCTAGCTTATCTTTTTTTGGCGTTAGTGGGCTACATGGGCTACAAAATGCGCGCCTCAACGATGAATTTGATGCGGCCGGCCTTTGGTTTACGAGGATCAATTGGGCCATCGTTGATTAATGTGATTCAGTTTATGGGGTGGGCAGCTGTTAATACTTACATTGCTGCCATTTCTGTGAGCTATTTGCTGAGCAACATGTTTGGTACCGCACACTTTAAGCCAGGTGGGTTGAAAGGGATGCTCATTGGGGTAGCGGTGATGGGCGTGTTGCACTTGATTTCGATTTCGTTGGGACAGCGCTCAGTTCGTTTGATTGAACGGGTGGGGATGGTGTTGGTCATCTTACTCGTGATTTGGGAAACTGTTGTGGTGTTACAAGAAGTACCTTTGTCAAAAATTATGACTTGGACGGCGCCGTCAGCTGCCCATTTGCCATTTGGGAAAGCCTTAGATGTCTTTGCTGCCTTTAACTTGGCTTGGGTGACGGCGGGTGCTGACTTCACGCGCTTTGCTGATAAAAAATCAGCGGCAACAACGGCCCCATTTTTGGGCGCAACGATTGGGTTGTATTGGTTTGCTATTGTTGGGTCGATGACGACCATTGCGGCCGCTGTTTGGACGCAAGTGTTTGATCCCAATAGCTCAGATCCATCAACGGTAGCTGCTAAACTTGGGCTTGGTGCTTTGGCTTTAATCGTCATCATGTTGACCTCAACGACAGCTAATGCGGTTAACTTAATGGCGGCTGGATCGGCGCTAAACAATATTGTGCCTAAATTAAAACTCACCCCAAGTCTATGGTTAGTCACCATTGTGGCAACACTGATGAGTTTTATTCCATTTATTGTCGGTGGTTTCATTGAGACATTTATCTGGTTCTTAGATTTAATTGGGATGGTTTTGGGACCTGAAATTGCCATTTTATTGGCGGACTTCTTCATTGTTCAAAAGCAAAATTACGACCGAACGGCCTTTAATCAAGGGAAAACTTATTGGTATACGGGTGGCTTCAATCTCCGTGCTTATATTGTGTGGGCTTTGAGTATGGGGTGTTACTTTGTGTTACAACAGGTACCGGTTGTTGTCCAAACGGTTGGCTCAAATTGGCTCACGATGATTTTTGCGGCCGTTGTTTATGTCGCAGTTTCTAGAAATCAGACAAAAATGTTGTGATTTACTGGTTTTTAAGCTAAAATTAATAAGTATTTAAAACATTTGGAGGACGTATCATGTCTAACTGGACACCAGCTGCGGATCAAAAGAACCAAGGCACATTAGAATTTGAAATTTCACGCGCACAAGTTGAAGAAGGTTTGGAACAAGCTTTCCAACGCAACAAGAACCAAGTTTCAGTCCCTGGTTTCCGTAAGGGTAAGGTAACAAAGGCATTGTTCTTCTCAAAGTTTGGTGAAGAAGCTTTGTATCAAGAAGCAATGGACATTATCTTGCCAGCTGCTTATGAAGCTGCCATTGAAGAAGCTGGTATTACACCAGTTGGTCGTCCAAACATCGAACCCGTTTCAATGAACAAGAGTGAAGCTTGGCAATTGAAGGCTGAAGTGACAACTGCGCCTGCTATCGAGTTGGGTGACTACTTGAACCTTGAAGTTGAAGCAGCCGACACAGAAGTTTCAGATGCTGATGTGGATGCTGAAATCAAGCGTTTGCAAGAAGGTCAAGCTGAACTTGTTTTGCAAGAAGCTGACGTTAAGGCTGAAAACGGCGACACAGTTGTGATCGACTTTGATGGCTCAGTTGATGGCGACCACTTTGCTGGTGGCCAAGCTAACGACTTCGCCTTGACTTTGGGTTCAGGTCAATTCATTCCTGGCTTTGAAGACCAATTGGTTGGTCACACAGCTGGTGAAGAAGTGGATGTTCATGTGACATTCCCAGAAGAATATCAAGCTGCTGACTTAGCTGGTAAGGACGCTTTGTTTGAAGTGAAGATTCACGAATTGAAGCGTAAGGAATTGCCTGAATTGGATGACGAATTCGCCAAGGATGTTGACGAAGAAGTTGAAACATTGGCTGAATTGAAGGAAAAGACACGTCAAAAGTTGTCAGAACAAAAGGCTGAAGCTGCACAAGCTGCCTTTGAAGATGCTGTCATCACAAAGGCTGTTGAAAACGCATCAGTTGATGGCGATGAAATTCCTGAAGCAATGATCGAAGAAGACGTTCATCGTCAAATCGACCAATACTTGGGTCAATTGCAACAACAAGGCATTTCACGTGACATGTTCTTCCAAATCTCAGGTCAAACTGAAGATGACTTGCACAAGCAATTCGAAGAAGGTGCTGCAACACGTGTCAAGACAAACTTGGTACTTGAAGCCATTGTGAAGGCTGAAGGTATCGACCCAACTGAAGAACAAATCACTGAAGAAGTGAACAACTTGGCTGCACAATACAACATGGATCCAGCACAAATCCGTGCCACATTGTCAGATTCATTGTTGAAGCATGACATTGCAATGCGTGAAGTAATCAAGAAGATTACTGACTCTGCAAAGGCAAAGTAAGCCTTTAAAAAAGCCCGTAGGGCTTTTTTATTTTGTCGCGTTGACAAGGCGAGCTAAAAGTCTATGGATTTAAGCCATGCTGTCACGACTAATCTGTTAAAATAGATAGTATTGACAATTGGTTAAAAATTGTTTTGAACGATTATATTTAAAGGAAAAAAATATGGCGCAGACACCAGGTTTTGAAGAAGAAATTTATTGTAGTTTTTGTGGCAAATCTGCGAGTGAAGTCAACAATATTGTCGCTGGGCCAAACGGTATTTATATTTGTAATGAATGCGTGGCTTTAGCACAAAATATTATCAATGAAGAATTGACGGTTGAACAAGCAGTTACCGCTTTGTCATTGCCTACCCCACATGAAATTGTGGCACAATTAAATGATTATGTTATTGGTCAAGAAGATGCGAAGAAGACATTGGCCGTGGCGGTTTATAATCACTATAAGCGCATTAATGAACACTTTGCGCCCACGACTGATGTTGAATTGCAAAAGTCAAATATTGCTTTGATTGGGCCAACTGGTTCAGGAAAGACGTATTTGGCCCAAAGTTTGGCGCGCATTTTGAACGTCCCATTCGCTATTGCGGATGCCACAACTTTGACGGAAGCCGGTTATGTCGGTGAAGACGTTGAAAATATTATTTTGAAGTTGCTCCAGGCGGCTAACTTTGATATTGAGGCTGCTCAACGTGGTATCATTTACGTGGATGAAATTGACAAGATTGCCAAAAAGTCAGAAAACGTGTCGATTACGCGTGATGTGTCAGGTGAAGGGGTGCAACAGGCTTTGCTAAAGATGCTTGAAGGCACGATTGCCAGTGTGCCACCTCAAGGTGGGCGTAAGCATCCGCAACAAGAGTTGATTCAAGTCGATACAACCAACATTTTGTTTATTGTTGGTGGGGCGTTTGCTGGAATTGATACGATTATCAAGGAACGTTTGGGTGAACGTGTGATTGGCTTTGGCTCGCATGCTAATGAAAATGCCGCAGCGTTGGACGATGACAATGTTCTCAAATATGTGCAACCAGAAGACTTAATCAAGTTTGGTTTGATTCCAGAATTTATTGGTCGCTTGCCAATTGTGACGGTTTTGGATGAATTGACGGTGTCTGATTTGGTGCGCATTTTGACAGAACCAAAAAACGCCTTGATTAAGCAATATCAGGCACTTTTGGGCTTAGATGATGTGGCGCTAGAATTCCAACCAGATGCGTTAGAAGCGATGGCTGAATTGGCTATTAAGCGCCACACTGGTGCACGTGGGTTGCGTTCAATTATTGAAAACGTTATGAAAGATGTGATGTTTGATATTCCAAGTCGTGACGATGTGGCAAAAGTTGTCATTACCAAGGCCTCAGTGTTGGATGGCGCGCAACCAGAATTGCATTTGAAGAAGGTGGACTAATCATGGATGTACACAATGTTGAAATGGTCATGAGTGCGGTATCAGCCGCCCAATACCCAACGGATGGGAAGCCGGAAATTGCTTTAGTTGGTCGCTCAAATGTCGGTAAGTCATCTTTGACAAATACGTTGATTCAGCGTAAAAATTTTGCCCGCACTTCGTCACAGCCAGGTAAGACGCAAACGCTTAATTTTTATAATGTCGAAGACCAACTGTATTTCGTTGACGTGCCTGGGTACGGCTATGCCAAAGTGTCCAAGAAGCAACGTGAAGCTTTTGGTCAGATGATTGAAGAATATATCACGTCACGTAAGCAATTGCGTGGTGTGATTAGCTTAGTGGATGCCCGCCATGATCCGAGTGCGGATGATATTGCGATGTATGAGTGGTTGCATTACTATAATATTCCGATTTTGGTTGTGGCAACAAAGGCCGATAAAATTTCAAAAAGTAAGTTTAACAAATACGAAGCCAATATTAAGCGCACGTTAGGATTTGACGAAGAAGATAGTGATTTCTTATTCTTCTCATCAGAAACGAAGTACGGTAAAGACCAAGTTTGGTCATGGATTGAATCACATATCACGATGTAAAAACCAACATGATTGTTGGTTTTTTTATTAGGCAGGAGCCTGCCAGAGATTTGCCACGTCTGATACAATTAAAGTATGACAAATCAACGTTATGCACAAATCATTGTGGATGTGCCCACAATGCAAACGAATCAACCCTACACGTATTTGATCCCAGAAGCCATGCAGGACACGCTACAACCAGGTATGCGAGTCGATGTGCCTTTTGGGGCGCGCAACGTGATGGGCTTTGTGGTGGCGCTTCAAGAGACGCCGCCAGAGACAGTGGCTAATCTGCGACCAATTGCGCAGATACTAGACTTAACACCAGTGCTCAATACGGAACTACTCACGCTTTCCAGTGATTTAGCGCAAGAAACTTTCGCCTTTAGAATCTCGGTGTTACAAACCATGCTACCAAACGCCTTAAAAGCCAGTTATGATCGGGTTTTGACGTTGGTTGATGAGGTCGATGATGATGTTCGGGATCGCTTGTTTCGCGGACTGGACCAAATGACCTTTCGTGCTAGTGACTGGTCTCATGACGACATTGCAAAATTTGCACAGCTACGGCGGACGCATCGCATTGAACAATCAATCACCGTTAGTAATCGCGCAAAAGTTAAAACACAGTTGGCTTATCGATTAAGTGATGATGTAGACCTGTTAGAAACGGCATATGCTGAATTACCGCGTACGGCCAAGAAAAAAGCAACCTTACTCCAGTTTATTTTGGGACATTTAGGCGAAACGTGGTTGAAAAAAGACTTGCAAGAACAATTGGCTGTGAGTGCCGCAACACTCAATCAAGCTGTTCAAGCACAATGGTTGACCAAGCAGCAAGTTGAACAATTGCGGGATCCATTTGCAGCGATGACAATTGCGCCGTCACAACCATTACATCTTAATGCGGAACAACAAACCGCTTTTGACCAAATCACCTCAGCAGCTGATACTGGACAATACCAGCCATTTTTGCTAGAAGGGATTACCGGTTCTGGGAAAACAGAAGTTTATCTCCAGGCGGCCCAGCATGTGTTTGATAAAGGCCAAACCGTATTATTTTTAGTCCCAGAAATTGCGCTAACCCCACAAATGGTGCGCCGTGTGAAGTCGCGTTTTGGGGCGCAGACAGCCGTGCTCCATTCTGGCTTGTCTGATGGGGAACGTTATGATGAATGGCGCCGTATTGAACGTGGCGATGTGAAAATCGTGGTCGGGGCACGGTCTGCAGTTTTTGCGCCATTGACTAATCTCGGTTTGATTATTGTTGATGAGGAACACGAAACAACGTATAAGCAAACAGATAACCCACGCTACCATGCGCGTGATGTTGCGCTGTGGCGCGGCAAATATCATCAAATTCCGGTGATTTTGGGTTCAGCAACGCCATCATTAGAAAGTCGAGCCCGTGCCCAGCGCGGGGTTTATCAACATTTGCAACTGACGCAGCGTGCGGGTGGGGCCAGTTTACCACCCGTTACGATTGTTGACATGAAGACCATGCTTGCCGATGGGCCGGAGACCAATTTTTCAGCGCCATTACTTGAAAAATTAAAGGATCGTTTGGCGCGTGGTGAGCAATCAGTGCTGATGCTGAACAAACGCGGATTTTCAAGCTTTGTCATGTGTCGCGACTGTGGCTATGTGCCGCGCGACCCTAATTGTAATTTGGCCATGACACTGCATATGGACTCACATACCCTGAAATGTCATTATTGCGGGCATGAAGAAGCGATTCCACAACGTTGTCCAAGTTGCGGTTCACAACGTATTCGCTATTACGGCACAGGAACGGAAAAGGTAGCGGCTGAATTAGCAGAAATTTTACCGGAAGCACGCGTGTTACGCATGGATCAAGATACGACCCGTCGGAAAGGGAGCATGGATCGCATGCTCCAACAATTCGGGGCACACGAAGCCGATATTTTACTGGGGACTCAGATGATTGCCAAAGGGTTAGATTTTCCTGATGTGACCTTGGTTGGGGTGTTGAATGCCGATACGGCTTTAGGGCTACCTGACTTTCATGCTAGTGAACGCACCTTCCAACTGCTCACGCAAGTCAGTGGTCGGGCGGGACGTGGTCAAAAAGCGGGTGAAGTGATTGTGCAGACATTTAATCCGCAGCACTATGCCATTACGTATGCCCAGCAACATGATTACGAAGGGTTTTATCGCCAAGAGATGGCGGTACGTCATGCCGGCAATTATGCGCCGTATTATTACACCGTGCAAATTCAAGCCAGCCACAGCGACGAAAATGAAACGGCTAAGCAAATGTTTCAAATTGCGAAATGGCTGCGACGCCGCGTTGGCGACGATGTGATTATCCTCGGCCCATCGCCTAAGCCGATTGCCAAGCTCCGCAATCGATATTACTTCCAAATTATTCTTAAATTAAAAAAACGTGATAGTGTGGACAGTTTGCTCGATGAATTACAGCATCGTGCGCAAAAGGTCAAAGACGGGTTGCAGTTGAGCATTGATCGCGACCCAGTCTCGTTTATGTGACAAATACGTTACAGAATTTATGTTATAATGACTATTGGACATCAAAATACTCGTTATAACGAGTATTTTTTCGTGTAACAAGCTATCTTGGTTAGACAAATAAGATAGCACGACGTTAACAGGTGAGTTGACGTGATATTTAGATAAGAAAAGAGAACAAATATGACTTACTCCGTTGTATTCATGGGTACGCCAACCTTTGCCGTACCAATTTTAGAAGCATTAATTGCAGATCCACAATACGATGTGCAGGCCGTGGTTACGCAACCAGATCGCCCGCAAGGGCGTAAACGGGTGCTGACACCAAGTCCAGTGAAGGTGGCGGCACAGGCGCATGGTTTGCCAGTTTTGCAACCTGAAAAGATGAATGGCTCTGATGAAATGGCTCAAATCGTGGCTTTAGCGCCGGACTTCATCATTACGGCTGCGTTTGGTCAGTTTTTGCCAACGGCACTCCTAGACGCCGCCCAAATCGCGGCGGTTAATACCCACGCCTCATTATTACCAAAATATCGTGGTGGGGCACCCGTGCATTATGCGATTATGAATGGTGACACGGAAACTGGTGTGTCAATTATGTATATGGTCAAGCAAATGGATGCTGGGGATGTCATTGACGTGGTCAAAGTACCGATTACAGCTCAAGATAATGTTGGTACAATGTTTGACAAGCTCAGTTTGGCTGGGCGCGACTTGCTGCTGGCAACCTTACCTAAAATTGCGGCTGGCGAGATTGCGCCCGTCCCACAAGACGAAGCGGCGGTAAGTATCTCGCCAAATATTACCCGTGACCAACAAAACTTAAACTTTACCCAAGAAACAGCGCAACAGTTGGATTGGCACATTCGCGGTCTTTATCCAACACATCCTGCCTATGTTCAGGTAGCTGGTCAACGTGTGAAGTTAATTCAAGTCACACCACTGTCAGAGACAACTGATGTCACACCAGGGCATGTGGTCACACGTACTAAAAAGATGTTAACCATTGCAGCAGCTGATCACTCCGTTTTGCGTATTGATCAATTACAACCAGCCGGAAAATCTGTGATGTCAAGCCAAGCGTATTTGAATGGCGCAGGGAGTCAATTGACGAGCGGTGATTTATGGGCAGAGGAACCAATTCATGAGTGATAAACGTGTTTATAGCAATAACCCACGTGTTTTAGCCGTTCAAACGCTGGCTAAAATTAAGAATGGCGCTTATTCCAACTTACAATTAAATCAGGTGATCAAACAACATCAGCTCGGTGAAGCGGATAAACGGTTGTTAACAACGTTGGTCTATGGTGTGATTCAACACCGATTGACTTTTGAGTATTGGTTAGCCCCATTTGTCGGGGATAAAAAACTTAACCCATGGGTGCGCGAATTATTGTATACAGCGCTTTTTCAAATGCAATATTTGAACAAAATTCCCCAACACGCGATTTTTAATGAATCCATTGAAGTCGCTAAAATTTTGGGACATGTGGGCACGGCTAAATTTGTCACGGCGATTTTGCACAATATTAGTCGCCAAGGCTTGCCGGATACAGCGGCAATTGCTGATCCGATTGCGCGCTTGTCCGTTGAAGCGAGCTTACCAATTTGGTTGATTAATGAATTGGTAGCCCAAAATGGTGAAGCTGCGACGCGCGCCCTCGTGGCCACAATTAATGATGCGCCCATGCAATCAGTGCGTGTTAACACAGTGCTGGCAACTGATGAAGAAGTGGTGGCGTCATTAGCGGCCGAAAATATGACCGCGACACCATCACAAGTTGCGGATCATGCGTACATTGTGTCTGGTGGGCATGTCGCAAGTTCAACGGCTTATCAAAAAGGCTGGTTAACACTACAAGATGAAAGTGCCATGTTACCAGTTGAAAGCATGCACTTAACGCCAACAGTCAAAAATGTTTTGGACGCCGCGGCAGCGCCTGGCGGGAAAACAACACAAATTGCGGCCTTAGTGGCTGATGATGCTCAAATTTTGGCCCTTGATGTGCATCCACATAAAATTAAACTCATTGAACAAAATGCAACGCGTTTGCAAGTGGCAGACCGCATTGCCACACAAGTCTTAGATGCACGAAAAGTGCCGACTGAAGTGGCAACCAAGTTTGACCGTATCTTAGTCGATGCCCCTTGTTCTGGCTTTGGTTTATTGCGCCGCAAGCCTGAGATTCGTTACGACAAAACCCTTGAAGATGTTCAGCATTTAGCGCGTTTGCAGGGCGAAATTCTGGATTCAGTTAGCCAAAATGTGGCTGAAAATGGTATGATAGTGTACAGCACTTGCACAATTTTACGTCAAGAAAATGACGATGTGATTGCGCAATTCCTAGCCAAGCATCCGGAGTTCGAATTAGTGAAAACGCAAACAGCGCATGATCTAAAAGCCGATCGACAAGAAGCGGTGCTGCATATCTATCCAAACGATTACCATACTGATGGTTTCTTCGTGGCAACGCTGAAGAAGAAATCAGGCACAAACGCCTAATACGCAAATAGCATGTGATAGAAAAATAAACCTATGCAAGTAGCATTTCATACAGATTCTGGTGTCAAACGCCAGGAAAATCAGGACTATGTTGGCGGCTTTACCAATCAAGCCGGTCGTTTAATGGTTATGGTCGCTGACGGTGTGACCTCGACTCGTGGGGGTGAGGTCGCCAGTGCGATGGCTGTTGAACATTTTGGACATGCCTGGGAAACAACAACAATTGAAACCATGAAGTCAACGATTGATTGGCTAAAAGAAACGACGCACCAAGAGAATCAAGCCATATTAGCTGCGGGTCAACGTTTTGAAGATTTGAAGCAGATGGCAACAACCTTGGTGATTGCGGTCATTTTTGATGATCAAATCGTGCTCGGCAATCTGGGCGATTCCAAAGCATTTTTACTTCATGATCAGGTACTCACGCAAATTTCCTGTGATCATAACTTGAAGAATGAATTAGTGCGTGCAGGGACTATGAGTCAAGCAGAAGCTGAGCGCCTGGCGCAAGCTAATAGTGTGACCCGTTATCTTGGGGTCGATGACCGTGCGGATATTGAGATTGCGCAATATCCATTTGTCGCAAATGATATGTTATTTTTAACCTCTGATGGCATTACCAAAGTGCTTGATGTCGGGACGATGACGGACATTATGCAACAAGCGACAACACTTGATATGCGAGCTTATGAATTAATTTCGGCTGCAAATCGTAATGGCGCCCCAGATAATGTGACGGCATTATTAGTAAGTCGTGATAATGAAGAGGATACAAAGTAGATATGTTACCAGATACAGTGATAGACAACCGTTATAGAATCATCAAATCACTTGGTGGTGGTGGTATGGCCAATGTTTATTTGGCGCACGACGAATTTTTAGACCGCGACGTGACCCTTAAAATGATGCGTCTGGATATGAAAAACAACACTGATCTGGTCGAACGTTTTAAGCGCGAAGCGATTGCGGCAACTGAACTAGTGCATCAAAATATTGTGCAGATTTATGACACTGGTGAATATGAAGGCACGCAGTATTTGGTGATGGAATATGTGGATGGCATGGATTTAAAAACATTCATTGCCGAAAATTTCCCAATCCCTTATCAACAAGTTGTTGATATTATGCTACAAATTTTAAGTGCCGTACAAGCTGCCCATGATGCTGATATTATTCACCGTGATTTGAAGCCCCAAAATATTTTAATTGACCGACAAGGTGACGTGAAGATTACGGATTTTGGTATTGCTGTGGCGAAGTCATCGCAAGAACTGACGCAAACTAACACGGTTATCGGCTCAGTCCATTATTTATCGCCTGAACAAACGCGTGGTGGCTTTGCCTCGGCTAAGTCAGATATTTATGCGTTGGGCGTGATGCTTTATGAGATGCTCACGAAGCAAGTTCCTTATGAAGGTGACACACCGGTTGCAGTGGCGATGAAGCATGCAACGGCGGAAATGCCCTCCGTGCGTGACTTTGACCCACGAATTCCTCAAGCCTTGGAAAACGTGATTTTAAAGGCAACGGCGAAACGCCCACAAGATCGTTATATGAGTGCAGCGGCGATGGCGGATGACTTGAGTTCAGTCTTGTCAGCACGTCGTGCGGATGAAGAACGCTTTGCGCCAATGTCGGAAACGTCTGATGATACGCGCATTATTCCGATGGCACAAATTCAAGACCAACTCAAAACAGGGGTGTCGTCAGATAAAATTTTCCCAGAAGAAGCACCGGAAGAACCGTCGGTGACCGATACAATCATTGAATATGGTAAAAAAGGTTACGCGATCAAAAACATTGCCAAAATTGTTGACCGGACACCATCGTATGTTCGGCACGTTTTGAAAGATAACGGGATTAAATTTCGTAAGGCGCATAAATGGCCGTGGGTGGTGCTGGGCTTACTTGTCTTGGCGATTGCTGGGATTTTCTTTTTAAATTATCAATCAAGTAAGGTGACCGTGCCTGATGTGACAAATTTGAGTCAAGATGTCGCTACGAGTCGCTTAAAGCGAGCAGGTTTGACAGTTGGCAGTGTCAGTTCGACCACGTCTAAAAGCATTGCAGAAGGTCATGTGGTGCGCACAACACCAACATCAGGAACCGCAGCAACCAAGGGCGATACGATTAATTTGATTGTGTCTTCTGGTCGCGCCAAGGTGCGTTTTGGTGACTATGTTGGAACTGACTATAGTTTGACGTCAGCGCAATTACGTGCCCAAGGCTATGCCATCACGAAAGAAGGCATCCCATCAGATGATGTGCCAGCTGGGAAGATTATTGCCCAGTCAATTGATGCCAATGGCAAAGTGGATCCAACCCAAACATCGGTTGTCTTTACAGTGTCAACTGGTGCAGTCAAGATTGTTGTGCCGGATTTCACGGGTAAGGCAACCCAGCAACAAGTACAAGATTGGGCAACTCAGCACAGTATCGTGGTTAATTTTAACACCCAGTTTGATGGGGACACGAAAAAAGATTATGTGATCAGTCAATCAATTCGAGGTGGTTCAAGTATTACCAAGGATATGGTTTTGTTAGTGACGATTTCACAAGGGCCACAAGATACAAGCAGCGCCTCAAGCAGTAGTACAAGCAGTTCAAGTAGCTCAAGTAGTAGTTCATCAAGTAGCACTTCAAGCAGTAGTGCGAGTGCCTCATCTAAATAACCGCTTTGCCTGATGGTGAAGTAAATTCAAGTCGATTACGGTCGGCTTTTTTGTTACAATAACATTATGAAAACAGGACGAATTATCCGCTCGTTAAGCGGTTATTATGATATACAAACAAGTGATGGGACAGTTGAACGGACGCGTGCCCGTGGTGAATTCCGTAAGTCAGGACAAAAACCACTGGTGGGCGATTTTGTCGACTTTGAGAGTGAAAACGATGAGGGATTGATCTGGAAGATTCATCCACGTGAAAATGCCTTAGTACGGCCACCAGTGGCCAATATTGATGTGGCTGTTATTGTGACGGCATTGAAGGAGCCTAATTTTGCACCGAACTTGCTGGATCGCCAGTTGGTTGCCTTGGAAGCCGCAAATGTCACACCATTGATTTATTTTTCTAAGTACGATTTATTGTCATCGGCTGAATTTGAGCAAGCGATGGCAGTTGCTGAGACGTATCGCAAAATTGGTTACACGGTGATTTTGCCGCAACCAGGCGCAGAAGATGTGGCCTTTGCAGCATTGCAACAAGCATTGTCGCATCGTGTGGCCGTCTTTATGGGGCAAACAGGGGCTGGGAAATCAACGCTACTTAATCATTTGTCACCAGAACTTGGTTTGGCAACAGGTGAGGTGTCTAAAGCATTGAGTCGTGGTAAACATACGACGCGTCAAGTGACGTTAATTCAAGTTGATGACGCCTTAATTGCGGACACACCAGGTTTTTCATCCTATGAAGTGTTTGATTTTCCAGCTGATGAACTCGACAATTATTTCCCAGAATTTGTCGCTTATCGACAGGATTGTCGTTTCCGTGGGTGCCGCCATTTGAATGAACCAGGGTGTGCCGTGAAGGCAGCGGTGTCTATTGGCGCGATTGCGGAATCACGGTATAATAGTTATAAGGCATTCTACGACCTGATTAAGGCGCAAAAGCCAAGATATAATACAGATAATCGAAACTTTTAGGAAGAAGGAATTAAGCATGTCAGGAATTATTGCGCCATCAATTTTAAGCGCAGACTATACCAATTTGGAACGTGATGTTAAGCTCGTTGAAGCAGCGGGTGCTGAATATTTACACATTGACGTCATGGATGGTAACTTTGTGCCATCAATCTCTTACGGACCAAACTGGGTCAAGCAACTCCGTCCAGAGACTGATATGGTCTTAGATGTACATTTGATGGTGACGAATCCCGAAAAAATCGTTGATGAATTTGCCGATGCCGGTGCCGATATCATCGGGGTGCATGTTGAAGCAACACCACACATTCACCGTGCCCTACAAATGATTAAGAACAAGGGCGTTAAGGCTGAAGTTGTCATTAACCCAGGAACACCCGTTCTAGCCATTGAACCAGTTTTGGATATGGTTGATCAAGTATTGGTCATGACTGTAAACCCAGGTTTTGGGGGACAAAAGTTCTTGCCATCAACACTTGAAAAGATTGCCCAATTGCGTGCAGTGCGTGATGAATTAGGTTATGACTTTGATATCCAAGTTGATGGTGGTATCAACGATGAAACCGTTGTGGCGGCCTATGAAGCAGGGGCTAATGTTTTTGTTGCAGGTTCTTATGTTTATGATAAAGTGGATCCAGCTGCCAAAATTGCCCGTTTGAAAGCCTTGACAAAATAATGCAAATTAACATTTTAGCTGGCGCGCCAACTGAACTTTGGCCGGATGATCTCTTTCAAGAACCAGGCTTATGGATTGGGGCGGATCGCGGTGCTTGGCGTTTATATGAACGTGGCCTCCCGATGATGATGGCGGTTGGCGACTTTGATTCGCTGACAGACGCTGAATTGGCGACGTTGCAAGCGCATTTGCAAGCCAATGAAATTATGCATGTGCAAGCAGAAAAAGATGAAACGGATACGGAATTAGCACTGCTATACGCCCAAAGACAGCAACCAGACCAAATCAAAGTATTTGGGGCAACGGGTGGGCGTGTCGACCATTTATTGAGTAATTTATGGTTGATGGCGAACCCCGTTTTTGACGCGATTGTCGAAAAAACCCAATTTATTGATCGCTTGAATGTGGTGAGTTATGTGAAGCCTGGTGAGAAGGAAGTGCATCAAATACCAGGGACGAAGTATCTTGGTTTTATGCCGCTAAATGACGTCAAAGATTTTCAAATTATTGACGCAAAGTATCCGTTATCACTGACCGATAATGTGGCTAAAATGTGGTCATCTAACGAATTTAAAGCAGATATTGTGCATATCAGCTTCAAAACTGGTATTGTTATGGTGACACAATCAAAAGATTAATGTTTTTTTGATTGTCAGGTACTAAGGAGGAATAGTAATGACTGTAAAAGCAATTTCAGATGCAGATTTTAAGGCGGCAACCGCCAATGGTGTGACAATTACTGATTTTTGGGCAACTTGGTGTGGTCCATGTCGGATGCAATCACCCGTATTAGAAGCGTTATCTGATGAAGTCGACAACGTGGAATTTGTAAAAATGGATGTCGATGAAAATCCTGAAACACCTGCTGAATTTGGTATCCGCGCGATTCCAACATTGCTTGTTCAAAAGGATGGGGAAGTGGTTGAACGTTTGACTGGTTTCCACACAAAAGACCAATTAGCAAATGTTTTAGCGAAATATACGAAATAACTTGCCATAGTTGCGAAAACCTGGTAAAATTTACTATTGTTGTAGAAAGAGCTTTTTTAAATCATTGGCTCGAAAAGGAGGGTCGAACATGGCAAAAGATGCTATTACAGGCGCACGCACACGCTTTGGTAACCAACGTTCACACGCGTTGAACTCAAGTCGTCGTAGCTGGAAGCCAAATTTGCAAAAAGTGACTGTTAAGATTAATGGTGCGCCTGCAAAGAAAGTTTATTTAACAGCGCGTACTTTGAAGGCCGGATTGAAGAACGGTTCAATCGAACGCGTATAATCGACAAAACGATGACAGTCGTTTTGGGTTGATTATTCAAGTACGGCTGACATAAAACGACCACCATTTAGGTGGTTTTTTTATGTGGTATAACTGCTAAGAAAACGTTTCGCGTTGAGATATGTTAAAATAGTAGCAGTAAACCTTTAAGGAGGAAATGCGCGGTCAACGCGATGGCAATAGGCATTGTGGTTACTGGCCGTGTTCGATGAATTATGGCGATTAAAATTAAGGCTAAAAATGGTGACATCACAATTGAAAATGATGTCATTGCAACGATCGTGGGTGGCTCAGCGATTGAAAATCCAGGTGTTGTCGGCATGGCCTCAAAAGCCGCTTTTCGTGATGGGATGAACCAAATCTTGAATCGTGAAAATTACGCCAAAGGTGTTGTGGTGCATCAAGAAGACAACGGTGTGAGCGTTGATGTTTACTTGGTAGCACAATACGGCACAAAATTATCAGAAATTTCAAAATCAGTTCAAGGAAAAGTGAGATATAATCTTGACGCATTACTTGGCATTCACGTAACAGAAGTTAATGTGATTGTTCAAGGTGTACGCGTCACAGACTAGGAGTGTCATGACTAAGATAACGACCATTACCAATGTTGAATTTGGTAAGATGATTAACGCTGCAGCGGCGTCATTAGCTGCAAATGCGGATAAAATTAATAAATTAAATGTGTTCCCCGTACCCGATGGTGACACAGGCACAAACATGAGCCTGTCCATGGCGAGTGGTGCGCAATACGAACGTGACGCGCTTGATACCCATATTGGTGCTTTGGCAAAGGCCACATCAAAGGGGCTATTGATGGGCGCGCGCGGGAATTCTGGGGTCATTTTGTCACAAATTTTCCGTGGTTTTGCTAATGCGGTAGAAGACAAAGCGACGTTGTCAACGCGCGACATGGCCGATGCCTTGATGTCTGGGGCTAAAATTGCCTACAAGTCAGTGATGAAGCCGACTGAAGGGACGATTTTGACGGTAATTCGCGAAGCAGCTGCCAAAGCCAATCAAGTGGCTGAAGAAACCGATGATGTTGTGGTGCTCATGCAAGCTGTTGATGAAGCAGCTCAAGCAGCCCTTGATAGTACCCCTGAATTATTGCCAGTTTTGAAAGAAGTTGGCGTCGTTGATTCAGGTGGTCAAGGTTTGGTTTTTGTTTTACGTGCCTTTTATCAAGTGTTGAGTGGCAACTTTAACGAAGACGATTTGCAAGCCCCTGACAATGCAGCGTTGGATCAAATGGTGAAGGAATTGCACGCTGGCGCCCAAGCCAACAGTAATTTAGATCCTGATGATATTGAATATGGTTACTGTACTGAAGTGATGGTTCAAATCGGCAAAGGGACAACTTTTGACCGTGAATTTGATTACGAACCTTTCTATAATCATTTGGCCGAATTAGGTGATTCATTACTCGTGATTAATGATGATGAAATCGTTAAGGTGCACGTGCATACTGAAAATCCAGGCGAAGTGATTGGTTGGGGCACGCATTTTGGTTCTTTGGTGAAAGTTAAAGTTGATAACATGCGTGATCAACAACAAGCAGTGATTGACGCACAACGCGCTGAAGAAAACCAAGCGGCCAAGATGGTTGCTGCCAATGTACCAGTTTCAGATACGGCGGTTATTACGATTGCGGCTGGTGACGGTGTGGCCGAACTCTTTAAGAGCTTAGGCGTACACACAGTCATTTCTGGTGGTCAAACGATGAATCCATCGACAGCAGATATCGTGGCGGCAATTGAAGCCAGTGGCGCTAAGCAAGCAATTATCTTGCCAAACAATTCCAATATTTTCATGGCCGCTGAACAAGCAGTTGATTTAGTTGACATCCCAGCACAAGTTGTGAAGACACGGACGATTCAACAAGGCTTGACCGCAATGATGGGTTATAATCCAGACGCTGATTTGGCTACAAATGCTGATGAAATGGCTGCTGCGATGGCTGAAGTGAAGTCTGCACAAATTACGCAAGCCGTTCGTGACACTGTGCTTGACGGTGTTGAAATTCATGATGGTGATTGGTTGGGCATTCTTGATGGCGATATTGCCGTTGTGACCAAGAAAGTCTATGATGCAGCGCTGGAAGCTGTGAGTCAAATGTTAGATGACGACTCGGAAATTGTGACAATTATTTTCGGAGAAGATCTCAAGCAAAAGGATGCTGATAAGTTAGCAGCAGCTATCTTAGCGATTGATGACGATCTCGAAGTTGAAATTCATGACGGTCAACAACCACTATACCCATATTTGTTAGCAGTTGAATAACAGATGACATTAAAAAAAGCAGCGTGAGCTGCTTTTTTTAGTGGTGATTATAACCAACCTAGGGCGTTGATTGAGGCGTAAAAGACACCACCAATCATCAAAATAATCATTAACCACGCCATGACTAAAGTCATTTTTTCAATGCGCGTCCGCGATTTGCGTTCGATTTTTGGCATGCGGTGTTGGTTGAGCTTCGCGTCAATTTCAGCTTGTAATTTGGCGTTCGTTGGTCGCGGCGTTTGTTCGTCAGTCATAGTCTACCTCGTAAAGTTATTCCCATTTAGTTTAACATAATCTCTTCATGCGGTGCAATTCACAAACGACCGCGGCTTGCCTTTTTGGGGGAGTTTCGGTATTCTGGTTTAAGATGAGGAACATAGAGGTAGTGATATGCAATGGTGGTTTTGGTCGGTTGGCGCGGTGATAATCTTGGTTATCGCATTGACGGTTAATCGTAAATTTCATGTTGGCAAATTTCAGTTTAGCCTGTTAGATCTTGCAGTCATCCCGCTTTGGTTGTGCCTGCACTTTGCCATGGGTGAACGCTTTGGTGTGAGTTGGTGGGCCTGGATGCTGATGGGGTGGTGTGTCATTGGAATTGTGTTGTCCTGGTATTTGTTACGTAACCGCTGGTCACTTTGGTTATTTTGGCGACGATTTTGGGTCTGGAGTGGGCTATTTGCAGCATTTTTGTTAATGATTGTGACCATTTTTGGGTTTATCTCCCACTGACACCCACTTTGACAGAAAGTACGACTATCAAGGGATAGTCGTACTTTTTTGTGTCATAAATTTACTAAATTGTGACAAAATGGGAATAAGGTGGAGGGAAGTGGGTAAATGTGGTAAATTAATAGTATAGATTTTTTAATGGGGGTGGTCCTTATGTTCATGGGCGAATATTCACATACGCTCGATGCAAAAGGGCGACTCATAATACCGGCAAAATTTCGTCATCAGTTAGGCGACAAGTTTGTTGTCACCCGTTGGATGGAACACGCATTACGTGCCATGCCAATGCCTATCTGGGAAAAATTAGAAACACAATTAAATGAACTCCCTTTAGGGAAAAAAGAAGCGCGCCAATTTAAACGCTTTGTTTTGGCTGGTGCCATGGAAGCGGAAATTGATAAGCAAGGGCGTATTATTGTACCGGCCAATTTGCGAGAATATGCTGGTTTGGAAAAAGATGTCATCGTGACCGGCTCTGGTGATTCATTTGAAATCTGGCAAGCAGCACGTTGGCAAGCTTATACATCAGCGACGGCGGATAACTTTGATGAGATTGCAGAAGGACTAGTTGATTTTGACTTCTAGTTAAAAAGGAAGGTTTTAATGTCAGAATTTGAACATGTCACAGTACTCCTCCATGAGGCAGTTGCCTTACTTGATATTAAACCTGACGGTCTTTACGTGGATGCCACACTAGGTGGTGGTGGTCATACAGGTGAAATCCTAAAGCAGTTAACGACTGGGACGCTGTATAGCTTTGATCAAGATGACACCGCGATTCAATACAACACCAAACAGTATGCTGATGAGATTGCGGCCGGCAAGCTGGTCTTAATTCATCAAAATTTCCGAACGCTCAAGTCAGCGTTAGCAGAACGTGGTGTCACAGCCGTTGACGGCATTGTTTATGATCTTGGCGTGAGTTCTGTGCAATTTGATGATGGGCAACGGGGCTTTAGCTATAATTACGATGCTGAATTAGATATGCGGATGGATCAACGTCAAACATTAACGGCGAAAACAATTGTTAATGACTGGCCTTTCAATGATTTATTACGGATTCTCAGCCGTTACGGCGAAGATCGTTTCCCAAAGCAAATTGCACGTAAAATCGAGCAGCATCGGGAAAATGGACCAATCAATACAACGTTTGAATTAGTGGACATTATCAAAGAAGCGATTCCAGCACCAGCACGACGTAAGGGTGGTCATCCGGCCAAACGTACGTTCCAAGCATTACGTATTGCCGTCAATGATGAATTAGGTGCGTTGGAAGATTCTGTGACACAAGCGATTGATTTATTGGCCCCCGATGGCCGCATTAGCGTGATTACCTTCCAATCGTTAGAAGATCGTCTCGTTAAACAAATGTTTCGTGAAAAGACAACCGCGCCCGAATTACCTGCTGGCTTACCCGTTTTGCCAGGGCAATTTGAAGCCGATTACACATTGTTAACTCGCAAGCCAATACTACCTAGTCAAGATGAGATGGCCGACAATCACCGGTCAGAATCAGCCAAGTTACGTGGTATCGCACGACAATAAGATTTAGGAGCTGCATATGGCACAAAATGCATATCAATATACCACGACTGCGGAAGCTATACCGCTATCACAACCTAAAACACGGATTAAATACAAGCCTGCACGTTGGACAAGAAAAGAACGTATGATGGTGGCTTTTGTGTCTGCTGTGGTAATGATTTTGATGGTGGGCGTTGTCTTTTCAAGTATGCAAGCTAATGCGGCGCGTACGAACACGCAAGTCATGCAAACGCAAATTGATGAAACAAAACAGGCGAATGATGCGTTACGTAGTGACATTCAAAGTAAGACAAGCAAAAAGAACTTAGACGAGGTTGCTAAAAAGTATGATATGACATTATCAGATAGCAACGTTAGAAATGTTAACCAATAATGATGAAAAAAAACGTGAGACGTATACCGAATAGAAGAGTCACACAGAACGCCAAAATTTTTGGTGGTGTATTGTTGGGGGCAATGATACTTGTGACACTCGGACTCGGGATACGTCTTTTTATTATCGCAAGTGGTTCTGTGGATGGCCATAACCTCAACGATGCGACCAGGCAAGCCTTTATGGCGAAACAAATTGTGCCAGCCAACCGCGGTCGCATTTTTGATGCGTCGGGTAATGTCTTGGCTGAAAATACAACGGTTTATGATATGTATGCCGTGTTGGACAAAAAAGTATTACGCACAAAAGATCCAAAAACTGGCAAATACGTGGCCGGTTCAGGTCACGTTGAAGACAAGGCATTAACTGCTGAAAAGTTAAGCCAAGTCATTGACATGAGCAAATCAGAAATTTTGAAGCGTTTGGAAAAGAAAGCTTACCAAGTTGAATTTATCTCAACAAAAGGCCAAGCTAGTAAAAATTTGTCGATTGCCCAATATGAAAAAATTAAGGCAATGAATTTGCCAGGGATTAACTTCACGCCGCATGCGGCACGTAGTTATCCTGAAGATAGCACAGCCTCACATTTAATCGGCATGACGAAAAGCAATCAGGATACCCAAACGGGCCAAATGGTGCAGTCAGGTTTGATGGGTATTGAAGCCGCTGAAAATAGTACTTTAGCGGGTAAAAATGGCATTAAGCAGTATGATGGCCAAAAAGAAAACACCAAGGGCAGTCAAACCGTTCAAAATGGGAATGATGTGTATCTCACGTTAGATAATAATTTGCAAAACACATTAGAAACACGGATGGATGATCTGTTTGCCACAACGAAAGCTGAGTCAGCGGTTGGGGTGTTGATGGAAGCAAAAACGGGTCGGATTGTCGCAGCTACCCAACGGCCTAATTTTAACCCCAATGATAAAAACGATAGCCCAAAGCTTTGGACTAATCTATTAGACCAAGGCCCATTTGAACCTGGTTCAACGATGAAAGGCATCACACTGGCAGCCGCCATTGATACGGGCAAGTGGCAGCCAAATGACACTTATCAATCAGGGACATTGTTGATTGATGGGAAAAAAGTGGTCGATGCTTTTGGTCAAAATCAAGGGGTGCTAACGTATCGGGAGGGGTTCTGGCGTTCTTCAAACGTGGCCTTTGCCAAAGTTGAGCAGAAGTTAGGCGCAACGACTTGGCGCCAATATCTGGAAAAGTTCCGCTTTTTACAATCTACACATTCAGGGCTAAGTAATGAGTTAGCAGGTAATATTTCATTTGATTATCCCATTGACCAAGCCAACACGGCGTATGGTCAAGGGATTAGTGTGACACCGTTGCAAATGTTACAAGCCTATTCTGCTATCGCCAATGATGGTAAGGAAATCAAACCATACTTTGTGGATAAAGTGGTCAATCCAGCGACCGGTGCCGTTGTTGAACAAGGCAAAACGGTCGAAGTTGCGCGTCCCATCAAAGCTAGCACGGCGAAACAAGTCCGTAAGTACATGATTGATGTTGTCAATCAAAAAACAGGGACTGCCAAAGAATTTGACTTGCGCAAATATGGCTATCAAATTGCGGCTAAGACTGGAACGGCCCAGATTTCACAAGGTGGGCAATACCTGCAAGGGTTGAATAACGCGATTCATTCGGTGATGGTCTTAGCACCAGAAAAAAATCCGAAATATATTTTCTATTTGGCTGTTCAGCAACCAAAGGTTTTCCCAGATCCCACGATTCAAATCACGATGAACAAAGTTTTTCAGCCTTTGATGCTGCAAGCTTTAAATAGTAGTGATAGTGCGGTAAAATCAAAAACAACCAAACAAACGGTGCCTAATGTGGTGGGGCAATCTATTCAAGATGCGACCGACACAATGACACAAGCAGGCTTTAGAACGGCGGTGGTTGGGTCAATTGGTAACGTTACGGCACAGTCGTTGTTACCAGAGCAAAAGTCACTGACCAATCAGCTTGTCATTCTGAAGGCCAAAGGCAATACTCATTTACCTGATATGACAGGTTGGAGTTTGACTGATGCGCAAGCATTTGCTGATGCAGCAGGCTTTAAACTCAGTTGGACGGGTTCTGGTTATGTCACGAGTCAAAGTATTGCCAAAGACCAATTGGTTGTCAATACCAGTCAAGTGGCCATCACATTAAAAGAGAAACAGTAGGAGAGAGCAAATGTCAGATAATTTATGGGCTTTAGCCCGAGCGTTTATTGTCACGGTAATTTTCATGCCGATGGTAATTAAGTTCTTAAAACAATCTAAGGAACAGGCCGTGATTCGGCGTTTAGGGCCGGATCATCAAGCCAAAGCCGGTACCCCAAGTATGGGTGGCGCATTGTTTGTCGCGGCTGCCGCGTTGAGTGCCTTGATTGGGGCAGGTGCCACAGCAGGGTTTGCCGGTTTGGCAGCCATGTCATTACCGGTCATGGCTTTACTCGCCTATGCGGTGATTGGTGGGATTGACGATGCCTTGAAAATGGTGCGACGTGCTGATGAAGGCTTTGCTTTTAAGCCAAAGTTAGCGGCGCAAACTATTAGTGCCGTTGTGATTATGATCATGATGTGGGCGATGGGCGTGCCATTTACGTTGTATGTACCGCTCCTTGGTACGCTGCACTTGGGTATCTTTTACTTTATCTTTTTGTGGTTCTGGCTGGTGGGTTGGTCAAACGCCACAAATTTGACGGACGGCCTGGATGGGTTGCTTGCCGGAACGAGTATCGTCGTTTATGCGGCCTATGCGGTCATTGCCAATAACATGCATCAGCAAACGATTGTCATCTTTAACTTTGCGGTTATCGGTGCGCTCCTTGGTTTCTTAATTTTCAATAAGCCAAAGGCGAAAATTTTTATGGGCGATACTGGTTCGCTGGCATTAGGAGCTGGATTAGCCATGGAATCAATTTTATTGGGGATTCCATTCTCATTGGTTTGGTTCGGTTTGATCTTTGTGATTGAGACATTATCCGTCATTATTCAGACGGTCGGGTACCATTACTGGCATAAGCGGATTTTCCCCATGGCCCCAATTCATCATTCATTTGAAAAGTTTGGTTGGAGTGAATGGCAAATCGACACCCTATTTTGGATTGTGTCAGCGATCTTAGCAGTTGCGGGCATCTTTTATATGAATTAATGCAGGTAGGCAATTTAGCCTACGTACATAAAAAATAAGGAGCAGGAGAATATGAAGGCACAAGCATTCAA
This sequence comes from Leuconostoc garlicum, assembly GCF_001998805.1. Taxonomy (NCBI): domain Bacteria; kingdom Bacillati; phylum Bacillota; class Bacilli; order Lactobacillales; family Lactobacillaceae; genus Leuconostoc; species Leuconostoc garlicum. The sequence goes on from NZ_CP016329.1 coordinate 987,007, forward strand.
CAATAAAAAAGTGATGGTATTTGGTTGGGCGCGCTCTGGTAAAGCAGCAGCCCAACGTCTTGTGGCGCTGGGTGCTCAAGTGACGGTTGTCAATGGTGGTGATTTTGCACCGGACGACACCTTTAACCAGTTACAAGCCGCTGGTGTGACTTTCATTAATCATGATGAGGCGACACCTCTGGACGCGTCATTTGATTACTTGATCAAAAATCCTGGTATTCCTTATGACACAGCTTTGGTACAACGTGCCATGGCTCTTGATATTCCTGTACTAACCGAGGTAGCAGTCGCATTAAGTTCGTTTGAAGGCCGTCTGATTGCTGTTACTGGTTCAAATGGGAAGACCACTACCACGTCACTTATTCGTGACATGTTATTAGCAGATGGTCAACGGGTAACGACGGCCGGCAACATTGGGACACCAGTGAGTGAAGTGGTACCTGCATTAACTGCTGATGATACCTTGCTATTAGAATTATCAAGTTTTCAATTAATGGGTGTTCCGGATATCCAACCAGATATTGCCTTAATCACCAATATTTTTGCTAATCATTTGGATTATCATGGTACACGTGAACAGTATGTCGCAGCAAAGTTTCAATTGACACAAAATCAAACGGCGGCGCAAACGTTGGTGCTGAATGCTGATGGCCCAGACACAGCGCAGTTTACCGCAGATACAGCGGCGCAAGTGGTACCCTTTTCACGGACACAATCGGGTCACCGTGTGGCAGCGACAGCGGGCAATTTAGTGATTGATGATCAAGTTGTGATGCCGCTGACTGCCATTAAACTGGTTGGGCCACATAATCTTGAAAATATCTTAGCGGCCGTCACAGTAGCCAAACTTGCAGGTGTAGAAAATGAGGCAATTCGCCAAGTGCTTGCGTCATTTGGCGGTGTGGCGCATCGATTAGAATATTTGTTTACCGACCAAGCAGTAATGTATTACAATGATTCCAAAGCGACAGATATTGAGGCGACGCAAACGGCGTTGGATAGTTTTGACCAACCCACAATTTGGTTGGCTGGCGGTCTAGATCGAGGTGATGACTTAACACGTTTGTTGCCAAATATGACCCATGTTAAAACTGTGGTGGCCTTTGGTGAAACGCAACAAAAGGTTGTTGCTGTTGCCCAAGCGGCTGGTCTACCCGTTCAAACGGTTGATGATGTCGCTGCTGCGGCCAGACTTGCTGTCACCTTGGCGCAAGCCGGCGATGTGGTCTTATTATCACCGGCCGCAGCAAGCTGGGATCAGTATGATAACTTTGAAGTCCGCGGTGAGGCATTTGTAAGTGAATTAAAGAAAGTTTTGGGGCGATAATATGCGTGTAATTTTATCAGGTGGTGGCACAGGTGGCCACATTTATCCAGCTTTAGCATTAGCAGAAGTGATTAAGCAACATGATCCGGATGCAGAATTTTTATATGTTGGGTCAGAGCGGGGGGTCGAAGCCAATATTGTCCCACCAACTGGCATGGCGTTTAAGCAATTGGCCGTTCAAGGATTCAGGCGCTCATTATCACTGGACAATATTCAAACTGTGCGGCTATTCTTGAAAGCAGTGAAGCAGTCAAAAAAGATTATTAAAGAGTTCAAACCAGATGTTGTGGTTGGCACAGGTGGTTACGTGGCGGGGGCTGTTGTTTATGCGGCCCAACGGATGCATATTCCAACTGTGATTCATGAACAAAATTCAGTCGCTGGCGTGACCAATAAATTTTTGGCACGTGGGGCAACCAAGATTGGGGTTGCCTTTAGTGTCGCAAAAGACCAATTCCCTACAGATAAAGTGACTTTAGTCGGTAATCCACGTGCGCAACAAGTTGCACAGTTGAAGTCAACTTTTTCTTGGCAAACTTTGGGCTTGCGAGATGATAAGCCAACATTGTTGATTTTTGGTGGCTCACAAGGTGCCCCAGCCATTAACTTAGCGGTTATCGAAGCGATGAATGATTTGAATACGCGGCCTTATCAAATTGTGATTGTTACTGGGCCCAAGCGCTATGATAACGTCATTAACTTATTGCAAGCGCAAGGTATCTCAGCAGCTGATAATATTCGCATTGTGCCATATATTGATAACATGCCAGAGGTTTTGGCACAAACCACAGCGATTGTGTCACGCGCAGGGGCAACATCAATTGCTGAAATTACAGCGTTGGGCATTCCTTCTATTTTGGTCCCAAGCTTACACGTCACAGGCGACCATCAAACTAAGAATGCCAAAAGCTTAGTCGATGCTGGTGCAGCACTAATTATTCCTGAACCAGAACTCAATGGTCAGACACTTATTGCCGCAGCAGATCAATTATTATTAGACACGACCACGAGCGATAAGATGGCCGCACAAGCCACAAAGGTTGGCATGCCAGATGCTGGCGATCGCTTGTATCAGCTGCTTTTGTCAGCAATTTCAGAAAAGAAAGATTGATATTTTGACTGATGCAACAAACAACATGCGATTAAAAAAAACGATACCGCGTCAATTTTGGTTAAACTTGGTAATCTTTGTGTTGGTCATCATCAGTTTGATTGTGTTGCTACAGCCATGGCGAGTTGTTCAGACTGTCACCGTACAATCAGCGACAATTCCAGCAACGGCAATTGAAGCAGATGCCAATATTAAGAAAAACACACCGCTTTGGCGTGTGACTGGGCAAACCAATTTTATTGTGCAACGTATTTTGCAAAAGAATCCAGCTGTTGATGCAGCGCAAGTCACGGTTAACGGCCAGCATGTGACCATTAAAGTAATTGAAAAAGTTACGGCTGGTTATGTATATCAAAATGGGCAGTGGCTGGTGATGGATCGTAATGGGCGGCAACAAAAAGTTGCTGCACCAAAAGGGGATGCACCAGTTTATGCAGGGTTTAAATCGCAATCAGAATTACAACAAGTTGTCCAAGGCTTTGTTGGACTGGAGTTGACCTTACGTCAAAATATCAGTCAAATTACGCTGTCACCTAATAAAGACAATGCGCATCGCTTGGTAATTATTATGGATGATGGCAATACAGTGTATGCGACCAGCAAAACGTTTGGTCAAAAGATTAGTTATTATCCTGGTATCGCAGCCCAAATGCCTGAAAAAGGGATTGTTGATTTGCAGTTTGGGGCCTACTCACATGCGTATGGGGTGACCCAAGATAAACCGCAAAAAAACGCGGCTGAGAAAACGACACAAACGCCATAATCGGTGGCGTAAGATACCTATTTTATGCTATTATTATTATTAGGTATATTTTATAAAAAATAATTTTGTAAAGGGGCACAACGCATGAATAACGCAGGCGTGACGGTTGGTTTAGATATTGGTACCACATCAATTAAAGTTGTGATTGCACAGACAACTGGCAACCAGTTTAATGTGATTGGTGCGGGTACTGCACCATCACGTGGTTTACGTAAAGGCGTAATCGTTGATATTGATGCGACGGCCAGTGCAATTCGCGAAGCCATAGATCAAGCGCAAGAAAAAGCAAATATTCAAATTAATGAGGTTGTCGCGGGTATCCCAGCTAACCAAATCGAAATGATTCATGTGGATGGTTTAGTATCCATTGCCAATCAAAATAAACGCATTACCTATGACGATGTACAACATGTGACACAACAAGCTTTGTCAAATAACTTACCAGCTGATCGTGACGTCATCGATGTGATTGTTGATGAATTTAGCGTGGATGGTTTTGATGGCATCAAAGACCCACATGAAATGATTGGTGTGCGGCTTGAGATGCGCGGCACAGCCTATATTGGACCAAGTAAAATTTTAGATAATACAAGAATTGCCATTCAAAAAGCCGGCGTTTCATTGCGTGAATTCGTGTTAGCCCCGTTGGCAATTGGGACCAGTATTTTAAATGACGGTGAACAAGACTTTGGCACAGTATTAATCGATTTGGGTGGTGGTCAGACAACAACGTCTATCATTCATGATCGGAAACTTAAGTTTAATACAGTTGATTTGGAAGGTGGCGACAACGTCACCAAGGATATTTCGACTGTTTTGGGCACATCATATGCAAATGCTGAACGTATTAAGCGCGATTATGGGTTTGCTGACCCAACTCAAACGCGTGATGACCAAACATTCTTGATCGATGTGGTTGGTGAAAGTCAACCACAAACAATCTCTGAAAAGTATTTGTCAGAAATTATTGCAGCCCGTTTAGAACAAATTTTCACACGTGCCTTTGAACCATTACAGGCCGTTAACGGACTGAATATGCCAGGTGGTTTTGTCTTAACCGGTGGTAATGCCGCACTCCCTCGAATGGTTGACTTTGCGAAAACCATTCTTGGTGAGAATGTTCGCTTGTTTGTACCTGATCAAATCGGTTTGCGCCATCCTTCATACACGCGTGCCATGGCTTATGCCATGTTTGCTTCGCGTGAAAGTATGACGCAACAGGTCATCAAGCAAGTGATTATGGCCCAACACGACAACACAGCCTACGTGCAATCTGATGCGACAATTTCAATGACGCCACAGACAAACGTTGAGACAACCGATGCAAACGCCAAGCCATTTGACCATTACCAATATGGTCGTGAAGATGTGCAACCTAAAAAAGGGTTCTTTGGTCGTTTGACGCAATCAATCAAAAATTTATTTAGCGAAGATTAACATAGTTAAGGAGACAACTCATGGATTTTTCAATTGATGACGCCCAAGAAGCTGGCGCAATCATTAAAGTTATCGGTGTTGGTGGCGGTGGATCAAATGCTGTTAACCATATGATCGAAGAAGGTGTCAATGGCGTTGAATTTATCGTGGCTAACACGGATGTGCAAGCCTTAGATAAGTCAAAGGCTGACATTAAAATTCAAATTGGCCCAAAATTGACAGGTGGTTTGGGTGCTGGTTCAAATCCCGAACGTGGGACAAAAGCGGCCGAAGAATCAGCTGAAGACATTGCCTCAGCCCTTGCTGGTGCCGACATGGTCGTGATTACAGCCGGCATGGGTGGTGGTACTGGTAACGGTGCTGCCCCTGTTGTGGCTCGTATTGCCAAGGAACAAGGCGCTTTGACAGTGGCCGTGGTAACGCGACCATTTAAGTGGGAAGGCCCAAAGCGTGGTCGTTTTGCTGCGGAAGGTTTGCAAGCCTTGTCAGAATCAGTTGATTCATTGATTGTGATTACCAACGAACGTTTGAAGGATCGTATCGATTTGCGCACGCCTTTGTCAGAAGCCTTTAAGGTAGTCGATGAAGTGGTTGCTCAAGGTGTTCGTGGTATTTCTGAATTGATTACTAACCCAGGCTTTATCAACTTGGACTTTGCTGATGTGAAGACTGTGATGCAAGATGCCGGTCCTGCCTTGATGGGTGTCGGTCAAGCAAGTGGTGAAACACGTGCCGCGGATGCGACAAAGCAAGCCATCTCATCACCACTGCTTGAAGTGGATATGTCAGGTGCCGAAGATGTCTTGTTGAACATTACTGGTGGCTTGGATATGTCATTGTTTGAAGCACAAACAGCTTCAGAAGTGATTGCCCAAGAAGCTGGTCGTGAAGTCAACGTTATCTTCGGAACGTCAATTGACGAAAACCTTGGCGATTCAATTCGCGTGACGGTGATTGCGACTGGTTTGCAAAAAAGCGCCAGCGAAGCAGCGCCAAAGCAACCAACGCAAAAGGCAAAGCCAGCTAACCTATTTGGCACACCGTCTACTGACGCAGCACAAGCTGCAGCAACAAATTCTGTATTTGAAAAGCCGGTGGCAGATAATGTGCAAGCGCACCCAACGCCAACACAAAATGATCCATTCGCTGACTGGAATATGAGTGGGGCGTCAAAGGATGCCTTTGCTGAAGACGAACGATTTGATGGCGTTCAAAAGCAAACATTTGATGTCTTTAACACGCCAACGTCAAATCAAGCACCAGTCGACTTTTCAAATACTGAAGATGAAGACGAACAACCACCATTCTTTAAGAAACGTTAATAAAGGCGTGTTCGTTGGCAAGACAACGATTATGTGATAACTATTGCGATGTGATAGCGCAATGATGTTGACCATAATAGAGCACCAACAAACGCGGTTAAGGAGAAACCATGGCATTAGGCGAGACACTAAAACGGCTCTTCAGTAATGAAGAAGACGATGTATATGAAGAAGGATATGGCACGGGTTATCAAGAAAAGCCCCAACAAGCCTACCAACAGCCTGTACAAGCAAACTCACAACAAAACACTTACTTTCAACGTCAAGGCCCACAAGCTGCACAACCAATGACGACAGATCCAAACAATGCCAATAGCAAAATTGCTTTGTTTGAACCAAAAGTTTATTCTGATTCACGGGCCATTGCCTCTCAAATTTTGGGTGGCGAAGCCGTCATTGTTAATTTCACACAAATTGACGAAGCGCAAGCGAAGCGCATCCTGGATTTCTTGGGTGGCGCAGTTTACGCCGTTAATGGTGAAATTGAACGTATTGGACAATCCATCTTTTTAGTAACCCCTGATACATTTGAAATTTCAGGGACATTAACTGATAATTTGGAACCCAACACGCGGTACTAAGCTATGCTTGAAATTTTAAGTTGGGTTATTCGAATTGCACGTTACTACGAGTATGCAATTATTATTTACATCTTGATGACATGGCTGCCAGGTGCGCAACAATCTCGTGTTGGCCAGTGGCTTGCACGAATCGTTGTACCGTATTTGAACTTATTCCGTTTCATTCCGCCAATCGCTGGTGTGCTAGATTTGTCACCAATTATCGCTATTTTGGCTTTGAATTTTGCCGTCAGTGGCTTAACACATCTTGTGTTATTGTTCGTCTAATATGGCAGAAGCAACAACAGCTATTACGCAGCATTTCCGACCAGAAGAAGCACCGTTTATTCAACTTGCGAGTGATTGGATTCGGCAAAGTGAAGATGAATATCGTACAATTCTCACACCATTTTTAAACCCAAGAGAACAGTACATTCTGACAACGCTGGTTAACCGAGCTGATGATTTAACCAGCCATTTTGATGGTGGTGTGTCGGGCGCTGAAAGTCAACGGGCAATCATTGCGCCAGCAGTTTATGAGATTGATCAGACAGCGTTTGAATTAGCGGTATTGGAAATCAATTATCCAACAAAGTTTACTGAATTACATCACGCAGCCATTTTGGGGGCGTTGATGCATGCCGGCATTAAACGAGCAGTCGTGGGTGATATTCTTGGACAGGACCAACGGTGGCAAATCATTGTCGACAGTAAAATGCTGACCTATATTCAGCAAACTGTGACGATGATTGGTCGGGTGAAAATCACTTGGACAGTGTTACCGTTGACACAGGCGATCACAGCGCAGGATGATTGGGAAGAAACCTTTACGTTACTGCCATCGTTACGGTTAGATGCGGTTATTGCAGCAACATTTGATATCCCAAGAAGCGTAGCGAAAACGTTGATCACACAACAACAAGTGCGTTTGAATTGGGTGACACAGGCTAAACCTGATCACACTGTTGAAGTTGGTGACCTGATTTCCGTTCGCAAGTACGGTCGGGTAAAGCTGGCTATCCTGGATGGCTACAGTAAAAAAGATAAAATTAAAGCACTTTTTCATATTATTCATCGATAACATGGCAAAGCGTTTTGTTTAAAAGGAGACGATGATGGGATTAACACCAGATGAAATTTTAAATCATGAATTTACTAAAAAGGGCTCACGTGCGTATGTTGCCTCTGAAGTTGATGCCTTTTTGGATCAAATCAACAGTGATTACGAAGCACTCATTGCAGATCGTGACCGCTTAGTGCATGAAAATGCACAACTACAAGTTCGCGTGGATGAATTAGAAGCTAAGCGCGAACAAGTTAACCAATCAATTTTTGTTGCCCAAGAGGCCGCTGATCGCTTAAAGCAAGATGCTGATGCTGAAGTTAAAAAGCAATTGATGCATGCACAAGAATCTGCGACAAAGATTATTAGCGATGCACGGACAAAGGCTGCAGCAGAAGCGACATATCTTGCAGAAGAAAATGCTGCCTTGGTCGCTGAACAAAACCTATTGCGTGCCGAAGTGGAAAGTTTCAAAGATTCCTTCTTGAAATTATTGGCACAACAGCGTACACTATTAGAAAATGGTGATTTAGCGGAAGCTGTTCATCGTTTACCAATGGGTGAAGCGACAGCTCACCGCGTTGGGCAAGTGACTGTTGAAGCAGCATCAGTTGATGATGTTGTTGAAGAAGAAGTGATTGCGGAAGCAGTAGTCGCTGAATCTGAACAAGGGCCAGTTGTCGTGTTTCCCGAAGCGGAAACGCCAGATCATAATTAATAAAAAGCGTAACACAGAAAGATTGGTTAACATACGTCAAGCGAGTCATGGTGGTTGGAGATGACCGTCCCTGTAACCTTTCAGATCAGTTATTGAGTTTGTTGGACTGAACAAATAGTAAGTTCAAACGGTGCAGATCGTTAACACTGACTTGAGGGGTGTTTTATGCACCCGAAGTTGGGTGGTACCACGCGAAAGCGTCCCTAGGCATTTGCCTAGGGACGCTTTTTTATGGCTTATCATTTGAAAAAAATCAAATAGGAGACAATTGATGAAATATAAAGACACATTGAACTTAGGAAAAACTGATTTTCCAATGCGTGGGTCACTGCCTAAGACAGAACCAGTACGCCAACAAAAGTGGTATGATGAAAATTTGTACCAAAAGCGTTTGGCACAAAACGAAACAAAGCCACATTTTAATTTGCATGATGGCCCACCGTACGCCAATGGGAATATTCACCTGGGTCACGCTTTGAACAAAATTTCAAAGGATATTATTGTCCGTTATAAGAATATGGCGGGCTTCTATGCCCCATATGTACCAGGTTGGGATACGCATGGCTTGCCAATCGAACAACAACTTACCAAGGCCGGCCACGATCGCAAGTCAATGCCAAAGGCCGCTTGGCGTGATTTGGCCAAGGATTTTGCCTTAGAACAAGTTGATAAGCAACGCCAAGACTTTAAGCGCTTAGGCATTATGGCCGATTGGGAAAACCCTTATATTACGCTACAACCAGAATTTGAAGCCGCGCAAGTTCGTGTCTTTGGTGAAATGGCTGGTAAGGGTTATATCTTTAAGGGCTCAAAGCCGGTTTATTGGTCATGGTCGTCTGAATCAGCATTGGCGGAAGCGGAAATTGAATATCATGATATTGATTCAACGTCACTTTATTATGCCAACCGCGTGAAAGATGGCAAGGGTATTCTTGATTCAGATACGTACTTAGTGGTTTGGACGACAACACCATTTACGGTGACAGCTTCACGTGGTATCACGCTTGGCCCTGACATGGATTATGTTGTGGTGCAACCCAAAGGTGAAACGCGTAAATTCGTCGTTGCAGCCGGCCGTTTAGAAGCCATTGCGCCTAAGTTTGGCTGGGACAAGTATGAAGTTCTCGCTACTTACAAGGGCCATGAATTAGACCGTATCACAGTTTATCACCCATGGGATGAAGACGTTGAAGAACTGGTAATGAATGGGGATCACGTCACGCTCGATTCTGGTACTGGACTAGTTCATACAGCACCTGGATTTGGTGAAGATGACTTTAACGTTGGAAAAGAATATGGTCTTGAAGTTGCGGTGACAGTTGACGAAAAGGGTTACATGACTAAGAATGCTGGTGCAGACTTTGAAGGTAAGTTCTATGATGACGTCGTGGGTCTTGTGATTAACAAATTATCTGAAGCCAATGTTTTCTTGGCCAAGGAAAAGATTACCCATTCTTATCCATTTGACTGGCGGACAAAGAAGCCAATCATCTGGCGTGCCGTGCCACAATGGTTTGCCTCAGTTGAAAAGTTCCGTCAAAATATCTTAGATGAATTGGACAACGTGAATTTCTACCCAGAATGGGGTAAGAAGCGCTTGTACAACATGATTCGTGATCGTGGTGACTGGGTTATCTCACGTCAACGTGTCTGGGGTGTGCCATTGCCAATCTTCTATGCGGAAGATCAAACACCAATTCTTGATCAAGCAGTGATTAATCATGTTGCTGATTTGTTTGAAAAGCATGGCTCAAACTATTGGTTTGAACATGACGCAAAAGACTTATTGCCAGAAGGCTATACCAATGAACATTCACCAAATGGTATCTTCACTAAGGAAGAAGATATTATGGATGTGTGGTTTGATTCAGGTTCATCTTGGGCAGGGGTCATGAACACGCGTGAACAGCTTGATTACCCAGCTGATTTGTATTTGGAAGGATCAGATCAATACCGTGGCTGGTTCAACTCTTCATTGATCACGTCAGTGGCGGCAACTGGTCATGCACCATATAAAAATGTGTTATCACAAGGCTTTACGCTTGATGGTAACGGCAACAAAATGTCAAAGTCATTAGGGAACACGATTTCACCACTTGATGTGGCGGATCAAATGGGGATTGAAATTCTTCGTTTGTGGACAATTTCTGTGGATACTTCACAAGATATGCCAGTTTCAAACGACATTTTGAAGCAAGTGTCTGAAAGTTACCGTAAGCTACGTAACACATTGCGTTTCTTGATGGCCAACGCTTCTGACTTTAACTATGCAACAGATGCTGTGCCATTTGCCGACCGTGCTGGCCATGATCAATACTTCTCAGTCTTGTTAAACGACTTTGTCAAGGATATTCGTGGTTATTACGATAACTATCAATTTAACGATATCTTTAAGCGGATGATTAACTTTGTTAACGTTGACTTGTCAGCGTTCTACTTGGATATTGCCAAGGACGTTGTCTACGTTGAAGCACCAACGGGTCATGCGCGTCGCTCAATGCAAACAGTCTTCTACGAAACATTGTTAGCATTGACGAAGTTGATGTTGCCAATTTTGCCACATACAGCTGAAGAAGTATGGGAATACTTGCCAAATGAAACAGCAGCATTCGCTTACTTATCAGAAATGCCAGAAGTGCAAGATCTTGGAGATACCAGTGACTTATTGGCCAACTGGGCTGCCTTTATGACAATGCGTGATGCAGTCAATAAGGCATTAGAAGAAGCACGATCAGCTGAATTGATTGGTAAGAACGCAGAAGCAGCGTTGACGTTGTATTTGACCGCTGAACAGGCACAAATGTTGTCTGATCTTAACGCCGATGTACGACTTTTGTTGATGGTATCACAGTTGCATATCGAAGACGAAGCACAAGCTGGCGATGCCAAGTCTTATGATGGTGTTCGGATTAAGGTCACCCATGCAGCCGGTGGTGTGTCACCACGTGATCGTATGTATCACGAAGATTTGGGTGCTGATCCAGCTTTCCCAGAATTATCAAAGCACGAAGCAGAAATTATTCGTGAATTCTATCCGGAAGCATTAACCGAAGGTTTTGAATAACTAGCTTAAAAAGTTACGAGTTTGTCTCGTAACTTTTTTTGTTACAATTAATCATGTTAGCGCTTACTTTTTGCTAAAAATCGCGCTATACGGGATTTAAAATGATAAGCTTTAGCATGAAGGAGATAACATCACATGGCCATGGGTAACAAGAAATTGCTGTTAGTTGGTGATCAGACGCCAACGATCACCCGACTGGTGTCGGCAATAAAAAAAGCAGCCACGGCACAAGAAAAAAGCTATACGATTGTTGTGACTTCCCACTCCCATGTTGACGAGCAATTGCGTGCGGCGCAGCCAGATATTGTTTTACTGACACCTCAATTAGCGTATCTCAAGGCGGAAATGCAACGTCAAACTGATGAGTTTGGGGTGCCACTAGCAGTGATTAAGTTAAGTGATTATACGCAAATGGCTGGTGATCACATCTTGTTAATAGCCGAACAGTTGCTGGTTACTTAGCCGTGCATGTGAGACGTCGTGTCTAAACATTGTGTTCAACATATAACATGAGATACAATAGATTTATCATATAGGAGGGCAGTTAAACAGGTGACGCTTTAACTGATAAATTATGACAAATCAAAAAACGAAATACTATATTATGACGACTTTGTTTGTGGCAATTGTATTTGTCCAAACACTGGTGCCCTGGTTAGGCACGATGCCATTAGGGGCTTTTGTTATCGGCGCTAGTGCGACAATTGTCCAGTTCACGGTGGCACTTGCAGGGATTATTTTAGGACCAAAATATGGAGCGATTGTTGGCTTTTTTTGGGGAATGAGTTCGTTTTTCAATGCGTTAACACATCCTGGGACAATTGGTTCATTAATGTTTCAAAACCCACTGACGGCTTTGTTACCACGCATTTTAGTCGGGTTGATTATCGGCTGGTTATTTAACCGATTCTTGCGGCAACGTCCCGTTGCGGTGCGTACGCTTGGTTTAGGGTTGTTAGGAATTTTAGCAGCTTTGATCAATACGGTTGGCGTGGTGTTATTAACCGCAATTGGCTTCACCGTGATGCAGACGAACTTCACGGGTATTCCAAACCACAATTTGCTAAGCTGGTTAATTAGCATTGTGTCATTTAATGCGATTTTTGAAATCATTGTGGGCTGCATTCTCGTGATGGTGATTGGTAACGTGATTGTACCAATTGCAGCGCGTGCAGGCCTAACTGGTGGGACAAAATAAAAAGCTGTGGCTCGTATTAGCCACAGCTTTTTTTCATGCACTAACCCAGACTCGAACTGGGAGCAAAGACTTAGGAGGTCCCCGTTTTATCCCGTTAAACTATTAGTGCGAACTATCATATTATACCGTAATTTGACTGAAAAACAAAATGACGCTCGCGCAAAAACCAGTCTGCTAAACGTTTAAATGATAGGTTGACAATGTTTTGTGAGTATGTTTTAATGTAATTATTAAATATAGAAGAGAAATATCACATGACCTTATCAGCACAAACAAACACACAAATTATTATCAGCATTATCATTATCTCGTGATAGGTGCTGACAATTTGTGGTGCCTATCAATGTAAGATTGATAGGCAGCTGATTACCGTTACGGGCACGCTGCAATTTTATTGCAGCGTGCCTTTTTGTTTTATTTCAGTGGAGGGAAAAAGATGACATTAACTGACGAACAAGCGACCCTGGCGCAGCAACTATTTGAGGCTTATCAACAGCACACGCCGTTGGATCAAGCAGATTTTGTGGACGTCGTTGCGGACTTTGAAACGGCATATCAGGTACAAGATGCCGTTATGGCACAAAAAGGCGTGCCCACGGCTGGCTATAAAGTGTCACTGACGTCACCAGAGACGCAAGCGATGTTTGCCGCCGATGCGCCGTTGTATGGGGCACAGGTGGCGGATAAATTTTTACCATCTGGCACTGACTTACAGTTAACCGATTTTAATGAACCCTTGGTTGAAGTCGAGTTACTCTTTACCGCGAAAGTGGCTTTAACACCTGATATGTCTACCGAAACCTTACTGAAAAATACTAGGGTTGCGCCAGCTTTAGAAGTACCAGACGCCCGTTTTAAGGATTGGTTTCCGACCTTAAATAAGTACCTTGTTTTGAGTGACTGTGCAGTAGGTGGCGCAGTAGTTGCCGGTGACAACCGCGATGGTGCAACCTTAACGGTTGCCGAATTGGCTGATGTGCAAGCCACACTCACCTATAATGACACGGTAGTTGCGCAAGGGACAGGGGCAGCGGTGTTGGACAATCCCGTGTTGGCATTGCAATGGTTAGTGGGCAAATTAGCAGCACAAGGAAAAGACTTCCCAGCAGGGACAAAGGCGTCAACGGGAACATTCTTATTGCCACCACAACTCACCGCTGGTCAATGGCGCGCCACTTTTACTGGTGGCTTTGGTGAAGTTGTCGTCAACGTGAAAGGAAAGTAAGCCACATGACAAATAAAAAACTCACTTGGCAACAATTAGTTTTGATTGCTTCATTAATTTTTGGGATGTTCTTTGGCGCTGGTAATTTGATTTTTCCAGTCCAGTTAGGCCAACTCGCTGGTGGTAATTGGCTACCAGCAACGCTTGGTTTCTTAGTGACAGGGACGGTGGTGCCGTTTCTCGCTATGCTAGCTGTCAGTGTCACCCACAGTCGGAGTGTTTATGATGTTGCCAAGCCGGTTGGCCATTGGTTTGGCTTGGCGTTTCTGGTTGCCATTCATTTGACGATTGGGCCATTTTTTGGCATACCACGTACGGCCGCAACCGCCTTTTCAATGGGGGTTGCCCCATTTTTGGCACCAAAAGATCAAGGACTCGGTATGCTGCTATTTTCAGGCGCCTTTTTCGGGTTAGCATACTATTTAACGGTCAAACAATCTGGTTTGATGAAATGGGTCGGGAAATATTTGAATCCACTGTTTCTCGCCTTGTTGCTCGTCGTCTTGTTGTTGGCGCTCGTGATGCCAATGGGAAGTACGCATCAAGCGGTGAGTGCAACGTATCAAGCTCATGCTGGTTTTCAAGGTATTTTAGATGGTTATAATACCATGGATGGGATTGCATTATTAGCCTTAGCTGTTTCGGTAGTTTATGCCGTGAAAGCGTTAGGCTTCCGTGATGCCCAAGTCTCGCAAGTGTTGGCAAAAGCCGGCTTACTCAGTATTGTGGCGGAAGCGGTGTTATATGCCGCATTGGTATTGCTTGGGGTGACGAGTTTAGGACAATTTAAGGCCGCTGCTAACGGTGGCGACGCTTTTGCCCAAATTGTTGCCCATTATGCTGGTAATTTTGGGACGGCTTTGACAGGCGTTGTGGTGACATTGGCTGTCTTTACCACGGCAATGGGTTTATTTGTCTCATTTGCCCAAGATATGCATTTGGTATTTCCAAAAGTGAGTTATTTATGGTTTTTGCGGGTCATCGCCTTTGGGTCATTTGTCACAGCGAATGCGGGCTTGACAAACATTGTGGCTTGGTCAGTCCCTGTCTTAATGTTTTTATATCCAATTTCACTGGTGTTAATTATGCTATCGCTGACGGCAAAATATTTCAATTACGCACCGGTTGTCTACCGTAGTGTGGTGGGCTTTGTCGCCTTACCAGCGCTACTTGATGCCTTGGCTAGTTCCCCCTTTATGTCCGGTCGATTGGCACAACAAGTCGTGAATACTTACCATCAATTGATCCCATTTTCAGCCTTGGGATTTGGCTGGTTGGTCCCAGCTGCTGTTGGGACGTTCGTTGGTCTTGGCGTTTATAGTTTAGCCCAAATCACGCAAAAATCCAGCGTGACAGTAAAAGTTGATGAGTCGTTTTAACCTTTAGAAAATCCCCATATCGGGGCTTTTTTGTTATAATAGACACAGTAACTAATTGGAAGGAACGCGTGGTAGGTTTGTTTTACCCGCGAAATTGATTATCATGGGAAAATTTGTTGAGATGGATCATCCCTTGATCCAACATAAGCTAACAATGATTCGTCAAAAGAATGTGGGCACAAAAGATTTTCGTGCACTGGTTGACGAAATTGCAATGCTCATGACTTATGAAGCAAGTCGTGATTTACAATTAGAAGATGTGGTGATTGAAACACCCGTGGCAACGACAACGAAGAAGCAATTAGCTGGTAAGAAGTTGGCGGTTGTACCAATTCTGCGTGCTGGTTTGGGCATGGTTGATGGGATTGTGCAACTCATTCCAGCCGCAAAAATTGGCCATATTGGTATGTATCGTGATGAAGAAACTTTGGAACCAGTGGAGTATTTCATCAAGTTACCAGAAGATATTGACCAACGTGATGTCTTGCTTGTTGATCCAATGTTAGCAACAGGTGGTTCGGCCAAGGATGCGATTTCTGCTTTAAAGAAGCGCGGGGCCAAAAACATCAAGTTGATTACGTTAGTTTCAGCGCCAGAAGGGGTGAAAGCCGTGCAAGACGCACATCCAGACGTGGATATTTATACTGGGTCACTGGATGATAGCTTAAATGAAAATGGTTATATTGTGCCAGGTCTCGGAGATGCCGGTGATCGTTTGTTTGGAACAATGTAATTTTGAAAGACTTGCTTGCAAGTCTTTTTTTATTAAAATAAAATGAATTAAATTAAAAGTGTTGACATTGTTTTTTAAGTTGTTTATAGTAATACTCATCAAGAAACAAGCAAGTAATTGCTCAAAAGGGAGAACGCTCATGACACAAACATTTAGTAAGCAAGTTAACCACACACTCCTCCTCAACCTCCTTCTCATCTGAGTCTAGTAGGTTGTTATTTGAGCAAATCAGCTACTAGACTTTTACAAAGTGTAGTGGCTGGTTAGGAAAAAATACGTGAAAACGTCCTAACGAGCAATCGTTGGGGCGTTTTCTTGTTCCCGATGGTTGCACGGCTCAATTGAAGTGTAAATGAAAGGGAATTAAGATTATGGCACAAAATGCAATGACAGCAGCAAGTCCAGTGGACACAGAACATATCCAAGAAAAAGCGGTTGAAGCCAAGGCGTCAATGCGCGAACTCGTTTATAATACGTCAGCAGCAGTATCCAATGCAATTTTGGTCACATTGGGAATGGGATTGTTGTTACAAACCATTGCGGGATTTATTAATTGGGCGCCAATGGTGCAAATGGGCGCAATCACGAAAATTATGTTGCCAGCCGCCTTTGGAGCTGCGGTGGCGTCACAAATGAAAACCAATACAATGGTGATGTTTAGTGCCATGGCTGCTTCAACTGTTGGGGCTAATGCGGTGTTCTTTAGCTCATCTGCCGTGCAAGGGGTAACAGCTACTGGTTATGCTGGCTCACAAGCGGCTGGTTCAGCAATCATTACGACCGGCCAACCGATTTCTGCCGTGCTTGCCGCGGTGATTGCAGTTGTCTTTGGTAAATGGTTGAGTGGGAAGACGCCGTTAGATATGGTCATTGTACCAGCGGCTACTACAATTGTGGGCACGGTGAGTGGTTACTATTTGGCCATGATTACCACACCGGCGTTGGTAGCAGTTGGGCAATTCATTGCGGCAAGTGTTGCTATTAGTCCAATTATCGGGACAGCAGTTGTGGCAATGGTTTTTGGGGCCTTGACGATGACGCCCGCATCCGCTGCGGCTTTAGCTGTAGCGATTGGGGCTACTGGGGTGACCTCTCCAGTAGCCGCCGGTGCCATTTTGATTGGGACAACTGCAGTATTTGTTGGCTTCCCAGCAATGTCATTTCATGAAAATAAGATTGGTGCTACCATCGCCCAAGGTATCGTGACACCAAAAATTCAGTTCCCAAACTTGACCGAAAATCCAGCTTTGATTATCCCACCAATGATAGGGGCAGCGATTGCAGCGCCTATTGCAACGATGGTCTTTCATGTGACAGCACCATTTGCGATGGCAGGTATTGGCTTTAACTCATTTATCGTCCCATTGGCTTTGGCTGGTTCGAACCCAATCGCGTTTGCGGCTTATATGGTCATCGGCGTTGCTATTCCAGTGGTGGTATCCTTTGTTGGCTACCGTTTGATGCGCAAGATGGGCTGGGCAAAACCAAACCAATTGCATTTGGAAATGATCTAAGCCATCGCGCTAAGGGGAAAAGTAATGAAAAAAATAATCGTAATCATTGTGGCATTTGTCGTTGTTATTGGGGCTGTCATCGGCATTGGCATGACGAAAAAATCAGCCAACGCGTCGCGTTCGGTGATCAAAATTGGTGGCGTGTTTGACACCTCTGGTGATGCATCAGCTTATGGTGAGGCGGAACAAAAAGGGGCAAAATTTGCCGTGAAGCGGATTAACGCTGCCGGTGGGATTAAGGTGAATGGCAAAACTTATACTGTTGAAATGATTAATAAAGACAGTAAGTCAGACAATACGGAAGCAGCAGCGGTCACAACGCGTTTAATCAACAATGACAAAGTGAATGCCATTGTTGGGCCAGTGACAACAGCGGCTACGCAAGCAGCCATACCAGCCGCCACTAAAGGGCAAACCCCAATGATGTCCCCAACTGCTGGGGCAGATAGCATTACAGTGCAAAAAGATGGCAAAGTACAACCTTATGTCTTCCGGGCGCAATTTAAAAATTCTTATTTGGGCACTAAGATGGCACAATTTGCTGATGATCAAGTGAAAGCAAAAAATGTTGTTATTTTCCAAGATAATTCATCAGATTATGGGACAGGCATTACGGCAGCTTTCAAAAAAGCCTACAAGGGTCATGTGGTAGACACGCTATCTTACCAAGCCGGAGATAAAGATTTCCAAGCCATGTTGACTAAAATTAAAGATCAGAAGTTTGATGCCATTGTGATTAATGGCTATTACACAGAAGCTGGTGCTATTTTGAAACAAGCACGTGACATGGGCATTAACGTACCAGTGATTGGCCCTGACGGTTTGGGCGATCCAAAGTTGGCAGAAATTGCGGGTAATCAAAATACGTCTAATGTCTATTATGCGGCGCATTTTTCAACGCAGGCACCTGCTACAGATGCAGCAACACCGTTTGTGACGGCTTATAAGAAGGCCTATGGCGAAGCACCATCACAATTTACGGCATTGGCTTATGATGCCGTCTACATGATTAAGCAAGCGATTGAAGATGAAAAATCTGTTGATCGTGCCAAAATTACCACCGGCTTAGCGCATATCAAAAATTTGGATGGCGTGACGGGGAAGATGACGATGGATGCGTTCCATAACCCCAAAAAGTCAATCGTCATGGTTGGTGTGACCGATGGTAAAGATACAACTGCAATGGTTGTGAAATAAGGGGCTGAACTGTGGCAAGTATTCTACAACAGCTGCTAAACGGTGTGATATTGGGCAGTGTATATGCGTTATTAGCTTTGGGTTATACCATGGTTTATGGCATTATCAAGTTAATTAACTTTGCACACGGTGATGTGTATATGTTGGGCGCTTACTTTGGTTATTTTTTCATCAAAATTTGGCACCTGAATTTCTTTGTGGCCCTCATCCTGTCGATGATTGTGAGTGCCGGTGTGGGGGTGTTAATTGAATTAGTCGCCTATCGACCATTACGGCATTCACCGCGTATTGCCGTCTTAATCTCAGCTTTAGGGGTTTCGTTTTTACTAGAAAATGGGATGAGCTACGCCTTTGGTTCGGATAAGCGTGCTTTTCCACAAGCGATTGCCACCGTACAATATCATGTTGGCCAACTACAAATTTCGAATATTCAACTACTGATTATTGGCACAGCAGTGATATTGATGTTAGCGTTGACACTGATTGTCCAAAAAACAAAAATGGGGCGCGCTATGCGTGCCGTTTCGGCTGATCAAGAAGCTGCAGTGTTGATGGGGATTAATGTTAATCGCACCATTTCATTTACTTTCGCTGTTGGCTCAGCTTTAGCAGCTGCGGGTGGGATACTGATTGGCCTTTATTACAACAATATTGATCCGTTGATGGGCATGACGCCAGGGATTAAAGCGTTTGTGGCGGCTGTTCTTGGTGGTATTGGAATAATTCCTGGTGCCGCATTAGGTGGTTGGCTCATTGGTATTTTAGAAACCTTAACGCAAGCTGTTGGCCTATCTGATTACAAAGATGCCGTGGTATATGGGAGTTTAATTCTGATTTTACTCTGGAAACCGACTGGTATTTTGGGTAATCAGGGGCGAGAAAAGGTGTAGCACAATGGATCGAACACATTTGAAGTATACATTAAGTTGGGCCGGTTTGGCTGGGATGGTTTTTGTCCTAGTTGAGGTGATGACCATTGTTGGGGTGATTGGCCAGTATGGGTTGACCACTTTGGTCTTAATCGGCATTAACGTGATTGCGGCAGTGGGCTTGAATTTAGTGATTGGCATGTCGGGGCAATTTTCGTTAGGCCATGCTGGTTTTATGGCCGTGGGCGCTTATGCCACGGCGTTGATTGCCAGTGCGGTGCCCAATATTTTAGGTTTTGGCCTGAGTTTGATTATTGGGATGGGCATTAGTGGTGTCATCGCGTTGCTGGTTGGCATCCCCACTTTACGACTACGGGGTGATTATCTGGCGATTGCAACACTTGGTGTCGCTGAAATTATTCGAATCGTGATTATTAACCTGAAAATAACGCGTGGACCGGCTGGTATTTTTGGTATTCCTAATTTTGTCAATTGGCAGATGGTCTTTGGCTTGAGCGTCGTCGTCATCGTCTTAGTTGTGAACTTTGTACGGAGCACGACCGGACAAGCCATTATTGCCGTGCGTGATAATGAAATTGCTGCCGCCTCACTTGGCATCAATACGACAAAGTATAAAGTGATAGCCTTTGTGATTGGGGCGATGTTGGCTGCCTTGGCGGGTGGTCTCCGGGCTAGTTTTATTCAGTCGGTTTCCCCACAAGATTATACCTTTATGCAAACCATTACTATATTGATTATTGTGGTGTTAGGCGGGATTGGCTCTATGAGTGGCACAGTTGTAACAGCGGTTATTTTGGGGATGCTGGACGTTGTCTTACAAAATTTTGGACCGCTCCGTATGGTCATTTACGCTGTTGTCTTAATTGTCGTCATGATTTTCCGACCAAAGGGATTGCTGGGAACAGCTGAATTGTCGTTAAAAGCGTTATTGTTTGATACAGGGGGCGAGCATGACAACCATTCTAAAAACGCATGATTTAAGTATTGCCTTTGGTGGTGTGACGGCCGTCAATCAGGTCAATATTGAAGCGCATGATAATGAATTGATTGGGTTAATTGGCCCAAACGGTGCAGGTAAAACCACGCTGTTCAATCTCTTAACTGGTGTGTATCAACCGACCGCCGGAACGGTGACGATGTTTGATGGCCAGCAATTAGCAAACTTAAATGGCTTGGCGCCGCATCATCGTGCCCAACGCGGGATGGCACGAACTTTCCAAAATATTAGGTTGTTTACCAGCCGGACCGTCTTGGAAAACGTATTAATTGCGATGACCACAACAAGTCAGGCTCAAACACTTGGGGCGTTGTTGCGAACGCCTAAGTTTTATCAAACAGAAGCGCATAAAAAACAACGCGCAATGGGACTACTGGCAATGTTTGATATGACTGCTGTTGCTGATGAATTGGCGGGTAATTTACCTTATGGTCAACAGCGTCGTCTGGAAATAGTTCGCGCGCTGGCGACTGAACCCAAAATTTTATTTTTAGATGAACCGGCTGCGGGGATGAATCCACAAGAAACACAGGCTTTGACGCACTTAATTCAACAGGTCCAGACGCAGTTTAACATGACAATTATTTTGATTGAACATGATATGAACCTGGTAATGGCGATTAGTCAACGTATTTATGTGCTCGAGTACGGTAAAGTCTTAGCAAGTGGGACGCCAAGTGAAATCCAACAGCATCCGGCCGTGATTAAGGCTTATCTAGGAGAGGACGTGTCATGACCGAGCAGATTTTACAAGTCACCAATCTGAGTATTCATTATGGGCCTATTAAAGCCGTGCAACAGGTTAATTTTGTCGTGAACCGTGGTGAAATTGTGACGTTGATTGGCGCTAATGGTGCGGGCAAAAGTACAATTCTGCGTGGTATTTCTGGCTTAGAAAAACCAGTGGCTGGCCAGATGTTATTTAATAGCCAAGACTTAAAGGGGCTGTCTTCTGAAACCCGTGTGCGACAGGGCATTGTGCAGGTCCCGGAAGGGCGTCATGTTTTTCCTGGGATGAGTGTGTTGGAGAATTTACGCTTAGGTGCTTATACTGTGCATAACACACAACAGCTAAAGGCAACGTTGGCGCATGTTTTTACCTTGTTTCCAATTTTAGCTGAGCGAAAAAACCAAGATGCAGCGACCTTATCTGGCGGTGAACAGCAAATGTTAGCAATTGGGCGAGCTTTAATGGCGCAACCAAAAATTATCTTGCTGGATGAGCCGTCAATGGGGTTAGCACCACTTTATATCCAAAAAATATTTGCGATTATCCAACAAATTCGCCAAACTGGCGTCACGGTGTTGGTGATTGAACAAAATGCCCACCAAGCCCTTAAAATAGCAGATCGAGGCTATGTATTGGAGAGTGGCCAAGTTATGGCCACTGGGACTGGTGCAGAATTACTCGCATCAAGTGATGTTCGAGCCGCTTATCTAGGGGGTTAAACTAGGCTACTGTGCATAAAAAAGCAATCTCAGGATGACTGAGATTGCTTTTTAACATTTATTTATGCATATAAGTCAACTTATAATGTGTATTCTGATCAGGTAACCATTTAAATTTGAACAGCATATGGGATTTCGTGCCCCAAATGTCGAGTAAGGCGGCAATCGCGATCAGGACTGGTGTTTGGGACTCAAACGTAATGTTGAGTTGGTTATAAATCCCGTCGGGACGCATTTCGGGTTTGACACTGAGCAATTTTTTGGTATTGTGGGTAATAAGGTAACGGCCAACCATAAAGTTACCGGAAATCAGCCAACCAAGCTGCCGGACATAGACAATATCGCCTAAATGCCCGAAGGTTAGACTAATTGAACCGACGGTATGACCACGATATTTGAGAATAAAGCGTGGTAAAATACCATACGATGTTTGCTCAATGCGCACTAAAACATTGCCGCACATATCTTGTACTTGGAGTTCGTCGTGTTTTTTACCAGACTGTCCGGACACTAAATAACAGGCTTGAAAATGCTCATCAAAGACGATGTTCACGCCATCTGCAATGCTATACCGTTGTCGAAGATAGTACCTTAACATGATTACCTCTTTGACCTTATTTTAACACGAAAGAAGCGTAAAAATGCCACTTGCTAACACATCCTGGGCGCCATACATTAAAGCAACATTAGCGCCAGAACAGATTACAGCGATCCAACAATTTTTAAACACCGCGTACCAAAACCAGACTGTTTATCCACCAAGGGATAAGGTATTTGCGGCATTGACGACAACATCTTTACCACAAACAAAAGTAGTGATTATGGGTCAAGATCCGTATCATGAAGTAGGACAAGCGCAGGGTCTGAGTTTTTCAGTGCCTGATACTATCCCGGCACCGCCATCATTACGTAATATTTTAAAGGAATTAGCCACGGATATTGGGCCACGCCAATCCCATGATCTCACATCTTGGGCGCAACAAGGGGTGCTACTGCTCAATGCGGTGTTGACAGTGCCGGCTGGTCAGGCAAATGGCCATGCGGGGCAGGTTTGGGAGCCACTGACAGATGCCATTATGACGGCGGCATCAGCAGATGCATCGCCCAAGGTATTTATTTTGTGGGGTAAATATGCCCAATCCAAACGCCGCTTAATTGACGAGTCGAAACACCTCGTGCTAACGTCTGCGCATCCCAGTCCGTTATCGGCTTACCGTGGTTTTTTTGGTAGTCGGCCATTTTCGCAAGCAAACACCTTTTTAGCAGCACAAAACCGCGAAACAATTGATTGGTTAAATTGAGTGAAAAAAATCACAAATTCGCAGACAAACACGGATTATTCTGTTACAATTAATTTGTAAATGAAATTAAAACAGTATGTGAGTGACGTTGGAGGAACGATCGTGGTTGAATTATTCGAACAATTAAAAAGTAAGATTAACGGTCAAAATAAAACAATTGTTTTCCCTGAAGGGGAAGATGTCCGTATTCAAGGTGCTGCGGCGCGTTTAGCAGCGGAAGGTTTGATTAAGCCAATTTTGTTAGGCGATGAACGTGTCATTGCGACAACCGCTTCAGAAAATAACTTTGATTTATCAGGTGTTGAAATCATTGATCCATTGCAATATGATGCTGACGCATTAGCAGAATTAAATGCTGCTTTGGTTGCACGTCGTAAGGGTAAGACTGATGCTGAGACAGCCGCCAAGTGGTTACGTGACGTGAACTATTTTGGGACAATGTTGGTTTACACAGGTAAGGCAGATGGTATGGTGTCTGGTGCGACGCATCCAACTGGTGATACTGTACGACCAGCGTTGCAAATTATTAAAACAGCACCGGGATCATCACGTATTTCTGGCGCATTCATCATGCAAAAGGGTGATGAACGTTATGTCTTCTCTGATGCTGCTATCAATATTGATGTTGATGCAGAAACGATGGCAGAAATTGCGGTGCAATCTGCGCAAACAGCTAAGGTATTTGACATTGAACCTAAAGTGGCGATGTTATCATTTTCAACAAAGGGTTCAGCCAAGTCACCAATGGTAGATAAGGTTGTTGAAGCCACGAAGTTAGCCAAGGAAATGGCACCAGAATTAGCAGACCAAATTGATGGTGAATTGCAATTCGATGCAGCGTTTGTCCCATCAGTTGGTGCGGCAAAAGCACCTGATTCTCAAGTCGCAGGTCAAGCCAATACCTTT
The DNA here is from genome assembly GCF_001998805.1 of Leuconostoc garlicum. Classification (NCBI taxonomy): domain Bacteria; kingdom Bacillati; phylum Bacillota; class Bacilli; order Lactobacillales; family Lactobacillaceae; genus Leuconostoc; species Leuconostoc garlicum. The sequence continues at coordinate 1,011,161 of NZ_CP016329.1, forward strand.
ATTTTCCCAAGCTTAGAAGCTGGTAATATTGGTTATAAGATTGCCCAACGTTTGGGTGGTTTCGAAGCAATCGGCCCAATCTTACAAGGTTTGGATAAGCCAGTGTCAGATTTGTCACGTGGTGCCAACGAAGAAGATGTTTATAAGGTGGCCATCATTACAGCTGCACAAGCGATGGCACAATAAATAATAGTAGATTAAAAAATAGACTGTTTAGCAAAATCTTCTTGCTAAACAGTCTATTTTTTAATTGGCTTGAATTTTTGCAGATCGGCGATTGTTGACGATTGTTATCGTGACATTTTCGGTATCAGCCTCAGCCAGCGCATCGAGTAACTGGTTTGCCGTAGCATCGCTAAAATCTAAGTGCCAATCACCCATGCGTAGGATATAACGGTCGGCCATGTCGTAGAATTTTAAAGTTGCCGTGTGAGCCTTGTGTTGGCTCATCAAAGCGATGAGATCAGATAGTGTCGTTATCGGTTTCAATGTCGGTATCCATTCGTGTGTTTTAAAGTATCTAACAAATTAGGATCAGACGACTGCTACCATATGTCATGCCGTAACAAATAAAGCACACGTCAAATATTTTTGGTCAGTTTTTGACATGTCAAAGGCAGGCATCACTGGTGGTTGGTCTTTATCGTGGCAGGTTTGTGAGGATGATAAAAATACCATAGCCCAGTAAACCTACGAGATACAACCAACCAATCAGCCGCCACCATTTCATATGGTGTTGTGGATGATGTCGTCGCATATCGATCTCCCTAAACGTTACCCTTAATATAACGTGTGAACATGACGCTTTTGTGACAAAATCGCCGTGTTAAGAAAACGCTAGTTATTTTTATAAATTCTTACAAAAAGGATCTTTTGCCTGAGCAAAAGATCCTTTGATTGGTTATTTAGTTTGTGATTTTTGTTTTGAACGCTTGAAGAGGAGATACCCGACAGCAGCTAAGAGCAAGAAAATCACGATTGCCATAGCGATCATACCAACGACGATCCAATTGATTGGCTTTTTCACAGTGTTGTGTTTTGCTGTGTTATTGATACTATCAGATTGGCTTTGATTAAGCGTCAATGGTTGTTGCCACGTCCAGGTGTGGTTCGCATTGTCGGTGACGGTTAATCGATAAGTATAACGGCCACTCGCAAAGGACTGATTGCCTAATGAACTCCGATAAGTAAAATTACTTTGAGGCGCAATGCTATGGTTGCTATCTGTTTTTGAGAAAACGACACGACCAGATTGATCAACCAATTCGGATTTGAGAGTGACGCCATTGAGAATGGTAGGGGTCACGTTTTGAATATCGGCCACTAAATTATTATTATGATTAGCGGTCAGTAACTTAAGATGTGTGGCAGTCAGTTTCGGCGTCACAGCATCATCATTTTGACGGATAACAATAGGCACAGCATAAGCGAATTGGTCAGTTAGGCCGGTGGTCTTTTTTTTCATTCGTTTCAATTTGGCGCGTCACTGTAATTCCACCGAGTAATTTACCGGCAAATGACACATCGGGCAATTTGAGATGCACTGTCACGACCGTATTAGCCCCAGGTGCCACGGTTACTTCTTTTTGTGGCAATGACGCAATTTGGCTAAATTGCAAATTTTGTGGCACTGATAGGGTGCCTTTGGCAGGGGTCTTGGCATAATCTAGTGCGGTATTCAGATTTGTGACACCAGAATTAACAGCCAGATTAAAGGTTTCAGGTGTTGTCCCAGTGTTGTAAATCGTCACCTTTAAGTCCGTTTCGGCTTTGGCAGGCATCTTTAAGGCGAAGTAACCGTTGTTCGTCGAGTTTTGATATTGATTTTGCACAGTAGCAACGGTAAAATCTGCACCATCCGCGTGGGCAATTTGTGGGATTAATAAGAGGGACAAGGTCAACAGACCAATCCAAATTTTTTTCATGAGTGCTATCCAATTTTATGTACAAAAACGTAGTCCGCGTCACTACGTTTTATGATTAGTGTCAATTTGTAAACTGAGCGGTTTACTGAACGTTTGCAGGGGCAATTGTGTAGGCCACTGTTCCAGTAAATGATGGTGTACCATTTGCCAAGTTCAAAGTTGCGCCTGGTGCGGCAACAGTTGTTGTGGCATAGTTGTTGTGGCATAGTTGTTGAGATTAGCTGCTTTCAAAGCAACGTTAGGGATCACAACCGCTTGGTTACCGTGAGCATCAACAGCGTTGCTATCTGAATAAGTAGCTGAAAGTGTCCAATCAAGTTGTGTCTTCAGGTTTTGTACTGAAAATGAACCAGTTGCTGCAGCAGTTCCTTGCGTCAATGAGGCTGTGCCATTGTTCCAGGCATAGTTGATGTTACCGAAGTTATAGTTGGTTGTACCTGAAACGATCGGCATCACGTTATCAGTGGCCACAACAGCTGACATTGAACCACCAGCAGTTGTTGCTGAAGGGGCTGGTGTGCTTGAAGCGGCTGCGGTTGAACCTGATGTTGTGTCGGCAAAAACTGCTGGTGAAAAGGCACCGGCAAGGATTGCAGCAGTGGCTGACAAGAGGAGTGTTTTCTTCATTAGGGGTAAGTCTCCGTTGTTTTATTTAGTTAACTGTTGTTAACAATGGAGTTAAGTTTAGCACCATTAGTTTAAGGGGTCAATCATTTATTTTAAAAACGTTTGTCATTTTTTTGTAAAGGCGGGCAGTGTGTGAAATTCCTTCATTAGAGATCGTTTTTTGTCATGAAAAAAATAAATTGCGCGATTGATCGATGATAAAAAATGTCGTGTCGATCGTTTGATTTGTATCATACTGATAATTGTTTGCGTATTAAAACGCGACAAAACAACCCCGAATAGAGTGGTTCAATTCGGGGTTGTTTTGGTTAAAATGGTCTATATTGTGACAATGTTATCAAATAGCAGGGGTTGTGCGTTGCTTTGTTGTCATATCAATATGATATCACGTTAGAAAACGTATTGTATTAGCCGTTATAAGGAATTTTAATTTTGTTAAAGGTTTGACAATTAGAAAATTAATATGCTAAATTAGATGAGTAACGTATCGGTTACATGATCTCAGTACAAACATTCACATTACGTTGTTAAAAAACACACAACCAGCATTTTTCTTCGTAATATTCAAACGTAGACTAACAGGATGCTTGTCTTGTTATATTGTCAGTACTGGGTTTTGAGAGAGCGTGAGCCATGATGGACAGCAATGTTCATCATGGCTTTTTTTGTCGTCTAATTTGTAGCCATTTTGTAGCCATAAACTCAAAAAATAGTGAAAACTCATAACAACTATAAACAACTCAAAACCCTGACGTATCAAGGCTTAAGCAACAAAAAACCGTTCTACCAATAATATGGTAAAACGGTTAAATATGCCGCTGACAGGAATATAAACAGTTGGTGTATCAACGTTTTAACACTATGTGTAGCACTAATGTAGCACTTTAAATATTGTAGCACTAAATATCATTAAGTGATTTTATTGCGGCGGCCGTTTCTTTTTCTCTTTTTTTATCTAATAAATGAGCATAAACACTTAAGGTTATATTAACATCAGAATGTCCTAATCGTTCACTCACGTATTGTATGGCAATATCTTGAGAAAGTAAATAGCTGGCATGAGTATGTCTTAATCTGTGGAAAGTGATAGGCGTGCTGTTATCCATATCTAAATAGTACCTTAAACGTTTGTTGACGGCATTGTTAGATATTGGCTTACCGTTTAATCCTTCAAAAGCAAAGCGGTCACCAAGTGCCCATTTTTTAGCAATATCCATGTATGAATCCGGCATGGTTATTATTCTGTTAGACGTTTCTGTCTTCGTATCTTTAAAAGCCTGGTCTTGCATTTGCCAAGACTTATTCACGTTGATGGTATTGTTGCTGAAATCAAAGTCAGCAGGTGTCAATCCGGTTATTTCAGAAAAACGCAATCCAGAATATATAGCCGTCAAAATCATTTTGCAGGAAACAGAGTCATTATAGCGTATTCTATCAACTAACTTTTTCATTTCGCTTGTTTCTAAAAACTTTAAGTCAGCATCTTTGCTTTTTATCTTTGATCTGGTAGTTATATTTCTGGCAAAGTCTTTTGTAATCATGCCGTCGTCTAAGGCGAATATAACAAATGATCGAATAATGTTTTTTATTTTTAATACAGAAGACTTAACATGATTATCACCGTAGTTATTCAATAGAATTTGAAAGTCTTTAGATGTTACTTCGTTAATTTTTTTGTCAGACCATTCTCTATCAAGCAAATTAGTGGTAGTTCTATACCAAACTTTTGTCGCAGTCTCAAGCTGCGGTTCTTTGAATACGTTATACCAGTCTTTAAATTCATCAATAAACAGAGTATTACTGGTTGATAATTGGTGGCTTTGTTTTTTATATTCAGTTTCAGTTGCCCACTTGTTGGCTTCTGATTTAGTGCTAAATCCGGACTTAGTTTTTCGTTTTCTTTTACCGTCTTGAATAACAAAAACGTTCGCCGTCCAAGTCTTACCACGTTTGTATATTGACGCCATATAAAAAGCCTCCTTTAAAAAGGGGGCTTACATCTGTTATAATTTAATAGAACGCCCCGTGCGTTTATGTCATACAGCACACCCTGTTCTTAGTCCGATGGGGTGTGCTTTTTTATTTGTCTTAACTTAGTTGACAAACGATGTATTCTTAGCTTTCCAGTCTTCAAGTTTAATGAAAACCCAGAAGCTGTATATTCCCAGTGTAATGATTGTAAGTCCTAACCATTTGATCCAATTACCAAACAGTCCGACAGCACTACCGCTGAAACGCAAACGATGACCATCGATAACAGTGTGGTTAATTTTCCAACCGTAAACCATAACCAAAGCCCAAGGGTAGAGTATTCCAAAAGAAATGGCGGTAACTATGAAACCTAAAATAGACCAACCTATCCATTCTAATAAACCACCATCAAAAAACGAATTACGCCCGAACTTTTTTTCGGGTCCATATCCTAACTCCATATAATTATCTCCTTAAGCTGTTTAGCGTGGTCACTTAGCACGTATGTACGCCCATAAGGGCATTAGTTATTGACCTGTTGCAGAATTGGTATAGTTATCCATAATTTTCTGTGATTCAGCCATGTAAACATCTTGAAGCTTTGCTGCGTAACTGTTATAGGTATCTTGTTTACCGTCACCAGTAGTCATCATTACTTTAGCCATTTTTTCTATACCTTCGTTAGAAATTTTGGCAAGTACAGAAACTTCATCATTGCTTAGTTTGGCCAGACCCTGCATGCCATCTTGATTCGACTTAGCTTTTTCATTGTATGAAGCAATCGATTTCGGCGTTTGAGCCTGTATTTTCGTGGTGTAATCAGCAAGTATTTGTTTATCTTGGTCTTCTTCCGATAGTTTTTTTGTTGATGAAGTTGATGAGGCAGATTCCGAAGTCGCTTTGGTTGATGATGTTACTGAGGTGTCTTTTTTATCAGAACCACCACCTTGACCGCCTCCCAAAACGATCACAACAATAACCACTAACAACCAGAACCAAACGCGTTTATAGAAAGGTTTCTTTTGCACGTACGTTTTCCCATCATCTCCAACGATTTTCTTACTCATATCTCAATATATCCTAAGGCTTTTTAATGTGGTTGCTCAGCACATATATGTACGCCCAAAGAGGGCATGAATTAATAACCGTAGTCGTCGCTGGCCTTACCTTGGTCATTGATAATTTTTGCATCCATCGCTGGTATGGTAATCTTTCCACGCATAGTAGAATCATATGAAACTGTGCCGATACTTTCTCCCGAAGCAGTCACGAGGTCATCTTCTAAAATTCGTGATCCATGTAAAATATCATTATCAAGATTTATCAAGATTACATTGTCGTAATTCCCGTCAACAGCAAGGCGAAGTTGTACAGAATCACCGTCTTCCAAAACTTGCATCACTTTACCTGTGAATTGTATTTTTTTGCCTTCAAAATCGTCTGGTGTTCGTGCTACTTGATCATAGGTAATACCAGTTTTGTATGTGTTCGGATCATCTGAACTAGTATCTGAGGAAGATGAACTTGAGGTCGTTTCAGAACTCGAAGAGTCTTCTGAACTTGAGGAATCATCGGATGAGGAATCATCGGAATTTGATGATTCCTCATCCGATGATGAACTTTTAGATTGACTCGATGAAGTAGAACTATTGCCCGTGCTTGAGGCAATAGCACCAATTAATAACAGCAAACCTGCAAAAAAGGTAATCAATAATGTTTGTTTATTAACGCGACTCGGACGTTTTTTTACTGTATTGATAATAAAAATCACCAATAAAACCAAAAATGCAATGGACGTAATAATCCAAAGCAGTGCTAATATCCCACTCATAATTCTCTCCTTAGCCTTTTAATGTGGCTGCTTGGCACATGGGTTAATTATATTACAAAATGCTTTGAAACATATTCAGCTTGTTTTTCGGCAATCATAGTTTGAGATGACCAACGTCTTTCATCTCCGTACATATTAAATTCAGCATGACCAGCTTCATGTCTGATTGTTTGAATTTGTCGCCATTCTGGCTGTAGGACGTTAATGAAGATAACTACTTCGCCATCTATTTTATTTACCTCACCAAAATAAAGCGGGTGTTCAACTTCGATGCCATAAAACTTATAGTCCGGAAACTTGTCGATGTACATTTCGATTTCTGTCATACATGATCAGCCTCACAATCTACGCTTTGATAGTTTGGCAATCTCAACTAGTTGCTTAATCTGTTCAATGTCTTCTTTAGTAGCAGACGGGTCAATAAAATAAGCGACTTCTTTTTGCGCAGGGGTAAGGTTATCAGACGAAGTGGGGTTCATTTCATCAGTGCGTCCTAATAAGTAATCTGTCGATACATTGAGCACGTCAGCAACTTTTTGTAGGTTTTCTGATTTAGGGCTATTTCTACCCCAATTATATATAGACTTGGCGCTTAATCCAGCCTTTAAAGCAACATCGTCTAAAGAAAGACCTCTTAATTTTGCAATATCTTTTGTTCTTGAAATCAGTGTCATATATGCGTTTCCTCAATTACTCTCGAATAAAAAATATAAAAGTTTGACTTTTGTGTTGACTTGGTCAAAACTTTATACTATACTAATTCTTGTAAGTTAATAGCGCAAACAAAAAAACAGTTATATCTATCAGTCTTGGCGGAGGGATAAGCAATAACAACGTTTATTTTTATGTGTTTACTATGCCATTATAGTTCAAAACTTTGACTATGTAAAGTTAAACTTACAAACATTTTTACAGTAAATAATACTAAGGAGGAAATTATGAGTGTACAAGAGGCGATTAAAACACTTGAAGAAGAACGATTTAAGTTCTCGCTTCATTTGAAAAAGAAGCGTTTGAAGCCCCGTATGTTGGCGCCAATAATTGGTAAGTCTGAATCATATGTTAGACAACTTTTATCTGGCGCAGCGACAGGTGACGCAGCTAGGGAACATTTGGAAAAATTGTTCAAGTTCACAGACTACAACGGTGAAGGTTGGTTATAAGGAGAAAATATGTCATTAGAAGTACAGGTATTTGACAACTTAAAAGTCAAAGAAGAAAACGGACAAATTTTGTTCGATGCAGAGTCAGCAGCGATCGGCTTGGGAATCGTTTCCAAAGCAAAAGGATATACAAATATTCGTTGGTCTCGAGTAAATGATTATCTCGATTCTGCCAAAAGTGGCAGAAAAATTCAAAAAGGCGACTTCATCACTGAACCTCAATTCTATAAGTTAGCAATCAAGGCTAACAACGAAACGGCCGAAAAGTTTCAAGATTGGGTAACATCAGAAGTTCTGCCTGCTCAGAAGTCAATAAATTGGACTATTTTTATTCAGTTAATTAAGCAACATTTGAGATACGATTACTATTATAAAAATTGATATACCAACCAATGGCTGCTTGGACTTCAGTTAATGTTTGGTATGCCTTCAAATAAACCTCTTCACGCTTCAATATTGAATGAAACGCTTCCATACGGCCATTATCGTACGGATGGCCTTTGAGTGAATAAGAATGTTTCAAGCCATAATTTTGACATTTAATATTAAACTCAGCACTCGGGTATTGTGACCCCATATCTGAATGAATAATGAGTGGCTTTCGATGCTTATCTAACGCCATCTGTAAGGCACTTGTGGCTAGCTCGGCTGTCATTGTATCGCCAATTTTATAGCCCAATACTTTTCTCTTCTCAGGATCCAAAACGGTCGCTAAATAGACCCATCTATGATTAGTCAACTGAATATAAGTGATATCTGTTTGCCAAACACCGCTTAAATCATGCAAATGTCTAATCAGATTGGGTTTTTGATCAACCGTCACAACAGTTTTGGGTTTGCGATAATGTTTTTGCATGCGTGATCTAATCCCTAATTCACGCATTAATTTGAGTGTCATATATTCAGATATTTTTGGACAGTCATTGTTTAGTTGACTATAAGCAGCAATACGACGATAACCATAAAATTTAAAGGTTTTCCAAATGTCTAAAATATAAGGTTTCAGGGATTCTCTACGCTTTTCTTGTCGACTGGGTTGCCAATGGCGCCAGTTGTAATAGGTACTAGGTTTGATTTTAAGTGCACTTAAAATACGCACAAGCGCGTAGCCTTGTGCTAAAAATTGATTAACTAGCGGCAATCCCACATTACGGACTATTTTTTGGCTAGTAAGATGGCCGCTCAATGCCTGTCAGGCTATGCGTGATAAAATTTCGTTTTCTTCCTCCAAAATAGCGAGGCGCTTCTCTAGTTGCTTAACGTCTTTTAAAGTCTTTGACTGACCCCTGATCATGATTGGGGTAGCTTGTTTAACCCAAATAGCAATAGAATCTTTTGATGGTCCAAATTCTTCTGCTAATGATTTGAGTGAACGGCCTTCTTGGTGAAGTTTAACCAATGAATCTTTGAAATCTTGTGAATAACGAATTGACATAAAAATACTCCTATACTTTCATTTTACGGACTGAATAAAAATAGTCCATTTTTTTAGTATAAGAGCAATCATTGGTGGTTGGATTGGCAAAGTCATTACTGGTAATAGCAAAGCCACAACGTTGATTAACGTTCTATCACCACTTGCTAAGGCTGCAATCGTGGCCATGCAAAAGTTAGGTGTGACACAATACCTAGCGGGCGAGGCGAAGAAGTCTGGTGCGGTTGATATTGTTAAAATCGCGCTGGAATCGTTAGGCATTAACGGCACGAACGAAGACCTGATCAAGAATGCGATTGAAAAGGAATATGCACTTTTGATTAGTGAACTAGAAAAGACTTATCCGCAAATGACAGCCGACCAAGAAGAGGCGACAGATGAAGCGGCGGTTAAAGCCAATGAACTCGCTAAAGCACAACAAGCATTGGCAGATACGCAAGCTAAGGTCAACGCTTTACAAAATTAAATATATTAAAAAAACGCCCAACTGGAGTATTTCTGGTTGGGTGGTTTTTGTGCATATACTCGGCGTTATTTAACAAACAGTGGTATCATTAAATTGTAACATCAAATAAAAATCTAAGGAGATCATTATTATGTCACTCGAAGAAAAGTTTGATAGCGCCAAAGACCAAGTTGCTGGTAAGGCAAAAGAAGTAGAAGGCAAAGTTACCGGGGACAAGACACGTGAGGCAGAGGGTAAGGCTCAAGGTGTTCTTGGAAAAGTAAAGGAAACATTCTCTGATGTAAAGGAAGCCGTCAAAGATACTCTGGACGACTACAAAGAAGACAGCAAGAAAGAAATTGATAAGTAATTTAAAACCCGCCTAACTGGATTATCTGGTTGGGTCTTTTTTTGTTGAAAATAAATATATTTTGAAAAAAATACAATAGTGTGATAAATTTACTTATAGCGTATCTACGCTGACCCAGTGTTTAATCATAGTTTTCTCTACAATAAGAAAAATTATCCCTTTCCTTGGAACATGTTTGAAGATATGTTCTATAAATTCTCCACATTTATGATTAAGCACTGGGTTTTTGGATAAATATAAACGACCTACATCAGATATAGGTCTTTTTTTATTAATGATAAAAAATGACCGTTAATTCGGTTGTGTTAGATGGCTTCTGAATTTTATTTGCTACAAACAGTCGTCGACGCCTTGATACCAGTGACCGACCACTCCCTGGCTTGGTCTTTTTTTGTAGCCTTAATTTGTAGCACTATTGTAGCACTGTAACACCAAAATAGTGAATTTAAATGAATTTAATTATATTCTAGTGAACACTCAAAACCCTGACGTATCAAGGCTTAAGCAACAAAAAACCGTTCTACCAATAATATGGTAAAACGGTTAAATATGCCGCTGACAGGAATCGAACCTGCACGAGATTGCTCCCATACCGACCTGAACGGTACGCGTCTGCCAGTTCCGCCACAGCGGCATTACTTGATTAGTATACTAAACTTTTCTATAAATGAAAAGATTGACTTTCATTAGCAATATAGTAAGATATAAAACAACAGTGGATTTCTCATTAATGTTTGTTATTGCGCTGGTTTACCGGCATTCTTTCACAACGTTAGTTCACTTAAAATGTTGATTTCGACCGATTGCGGTTGATAATGTTCGTGAATTACAACGTATCCCGTTGTGATTTTGTAACCGATTGGAGGGTGTGCAAGCGCACATAATCATGATGACAACGTATAACTTTTCAGCTGGACCCGGTGTATTGCCAGAAGCTGTAATCACCCAAATCAAACAAGAGTTTGAAAAGAACGAACACACACATATGAGCATCGTTGAAATTTCTCATCGATCGCAACAGTTTCAAGATATTGTAGCCGAAGCTGAACAAAAATTACGCCAGCTGATGCAAATTCCGGCAGACTATGCTGTTGTCTTTTTACAAGGTGGCGGCTCATTACAATTTGAAATGATGCCGTTAAATTTCGCGACACAGCAACAAAAAATTGCCATTTTGGATTCAGGGAATTTTGCGGCGAAAGCGGGCGAAGCTGCAACACAGTTAGGTAAAGATGTGACGATACTTGACAGTACCAAGACACAAAACTATCAAGGATTACCAAGTTTACCGACTGATTTTGAGGCAACGGCCTATGATTACCTACATATTGTGACGAATAATACAATCGAAGGGGCAACTTTCCATCAAGATAATCTGCCCCAAACCTCAGGACGCCTGGTCGCTGACATGAGTTCTAATATTTTAGCGGAACCGTATCAAGTGACGGATTTTGATGCGATTTTTGCTGGCGGTCAAAAAAATTTGGGACCCGCAGGCGTGACGGTGGCGATTCTAAAAAAAGACTGGTTGGCTGAACAGGATCTCACAGGGGTTGGGCCAATGATGCGCTACCAAAACCACATTGACAAACAGTCCATGTATAATACGTCGCCAGTATTTGCGATTTATGCCTTGAACTTGGTGTTGGATTGGGTCATCGCACAAGGTGGCGTGTCGGCGATGTATGACCGCAATCTTGAAAAGGCTAATCGCCTCTATGATTATTTAGACCAATCAACTTTTTACACGGCACCGGTTGAACGTGCCGCGCGGTCATTGACAAACGTGGTCTTTACCACTGGTGACTTAGTGCGTGACAAAGCCATCGTTAAACAGGCGACTGAAACGGGCTTATTTAATCTTGGTGGTCATCGCTCCGTAGGTGGCTTTAGAGCTTCGCTCTATAACGCCCAACCTATTGCAGCCGTTGATGCCTTAATTACGTTTTTAAAGAAAGTAGAAGCAGAACAAGCATGACAAATATTAAAACCTATAATGCGATCAGTGCCAAAGGTTTGGACTATCTGACCGCACATGGCTATGAAATTGATGGTGAAGGCGAACCAAAGGGCATTATCCTTCGGTCGCAGAGTTTGCATGATGAACCAATTGCTGATAGCGTTCGGGCCGTTGTCCGAGCAGGGGCTGGTTTTAACAATATTCCAGTTGAAGAATTGTCAAAACGTGGTGTTGTTGTATTTAACACACCGGGCGGTAACGCGAATGCGGTGAAAGAGTTAACCATTGCGGCGTTGATTTTGGCGGCACGACCAGTCGTTGGGGCCATCGGTTTTGCGAATGAAACGCGTGGTGGTGATGTCTCACTACGGACCGAAGTGAATAAAGGCGGTTACCGTGGAACGGAGTTAGCAGGGAAAACATTGGGTGTCATTGGCCTCGGTAATGTTGGTTCAAAAGTAGCTAACACGGCGTTGGCTTTGGATATGGATGTGATTGGGTACGATCCAGGGTTAAATGCCAATACCGCATGGCGCATTGACCGACACATTGTGCGCGCCAAAACAGTCGATGAAGTCCTTGAACAGGCTGATTATGTGACGGTGCATATTCCATACACAGAAAAAAATCATTTCTTTATTAATGCCGACCGCTTAGCTAAAATGAAGCCAAGTGCCGCGCTATTAAACATGTCACGGGGTGGCATTGTGGATGATTTGGCTGCGAAGGATGCCCTCGATCGTGGGTCATTGCACGTTTATATTACTGATTTTGCGGACGAAGCGTTGTTTGATCATCCCAAGGTGATTATTACGCCACATATTGGCGGTTCAACCATTGAAGCGGAAGATACTAGTGCCTTAATGGCGGCGCGGCAATTGGACGAATACTTGACGACGGGAAACATTATTAATTCGGTGAACTACCCAGATATTGACGAACCATTTGTGACGAAGTATCGTGTTGGCATTATTCATGAAAATGTGCCGAACATGATCAGTCAAATTTCGAAGTTTTTTGGGGACAACGGCATCAACATTGAACAATTGAGCAATCGTGCCGTTGGCGCTTATGCGTATACACTCGTTGCAATTAATGATTTCACGCCAGAACAACAAGAATATGTGAAGACGGCGTTGGATGAAATTCCTCACGTGATTTTGACTCGTCGCTATGTTAATGACATGATTTAAGAATAGGAAAAACAAGATGAAAGATTTGCAAGAAGCAGCGATTGGCAAGTTAGCTGAACGTGGTGTGACAATCGCTGATATTACCGCTGGTACCCAGACTTTTTTAACGAACAAGTACCATGATACGATTGATACCGAAAAACTGACAGCAGCGGTACAGCATGTACTCCACAAAGATGAAGTTGCCGATATTATTTTAACGGCGATTTATCTCGATGAACAAGCGGCGTTAATGCCAGAAACACAACCCTTAAAGGCGCGGTTACAACGAGATGCGAATGGGCATAACGTTGACGAAATTTTAGCAATTGCTATTACGCAACAATTCTCAGCTGCAGCAACGGTGCATTACGGTTTGCTAGATGATTTAAAGCCGGGATTGATTGGTGAAATTAATGATCGGACAGATACCATTAACGTGTATTTGGATGATATTTTAGCTGCATTAATTGCGAGTTCAGCCATGACTTACCTCGAATTATTAGGTGGCAACAACTATTAATAGCACTGCAAGACACGAGAGAAGCCTAGTCAGATAGGCTTTTTTTTGTTAAAATTAAGACCATATTGACAAAATCAAGGAGATGTTAACATGTCAGGACATAGTAAGTGGCATAACATCCAGGGCCGTAAAAACGCCCAAGATGCTAAGCGTGGTAAAATTTTCCAGAAACTAGCACATGATTTGTATGTAGCGGCTAAGGCCGGTGGGGCTGATCCTAATATGAATGCGTCATTGCGTTTGGTTGTGGAAAAGGCTAAAGCTGCGAATATGCCAAAAGATAATATTCAACGGGCATTAGATAAGGCGTCAGGCGCCGGTGGTCAAAAGTTTGAAGAAGTGACTTATGAAGGCTATGGGACTGCTGGTGTTGCCATTTTAGTTGAAGCATCAACGGACAACATCAACCGTACAGTGTCAAGTATTCGTAATTCCTTTAAGCATTTTGGTGGGGCACTTGGGACAAGTGGTTCCGTGGCCTTCCAATTCGATCGGAAAGGTTACTTAGCGATTAACCGTGCTGATTTTCCCGATTTGGATGAAGATACGGTACTTGAAGCAGCATTGGAAGCTGGTGCGGAAGATGTGCAAACACAAGACGAAGTCTTTGAAATTTACACAACGGCAGCTGATTTTCAAGCTGTTGAATCAGCGATGACAGCTGCCGGCTATGTTTTTGAAGAAGCCGAAGTCACAATGATTGCGCAAAATCCGGCTGAAATTTCGGATGAAGATCGTGAAAAGTTAGACAAGCTTGTCGACGAATTAGAAGAAAACGAAGATGTTTTGGCGGTTTATACCACTGCTGACTAAAAAAGAACCTCATTAAGTGCGGTGTACCCCGAAAGTTAAAGCAACTTTCGGGGTACACCACATACGAGGTTCTTTTTTAGTGTTGTGCTTTGGCAGTGGCGATCAATTGCTGTACAAATGCTGTTAGGGCAGCTGTATCAGTCTCGTCTGGGCGTAGATTAACCTTAACGCCTTCAGCGCCTTTAATGGCCTGCGTTTTGGCAAATTGCGCTTCAAATTTTGGCACAGCAACACAGTAATCTGACAAATAGTAGGTATCGCCTGAACCCGCAACACCATAAACAACGTGGTCTAAGGTGGCGTCGGCCAAGTCTTCAAAGAAATCTAAGCCTTCATCCGGCAGTGAGCCTTGATCATAGGTGTAGGGCACCACGACGGCAATATCAACGTCTTCAAATTCGTCAACTTCTGTTTGTGAGATTTCCGTTTTTTTAACGGCGATATTTGCGGCTTCAAACGCTGCGACGACGATGTCTGCGACCTCTTCGTTATTACCGGTAATTGTTGCGTATACGACGTGTGCCTGCATGAGTATGTTTGTGATGGGGCGGTTAAACAGAAATGTTTGACCGTGTCGCCATATCCTCCATTTTATTGTTAGTCTTTATTATAAAGGAGTAAGCACTAAAATTACAGTTGGAGTTCGTGAATAAAAACACGCAATGTGACAATTTGTTGACAAAACACTAAAATGACTTTACACGTTAAAGGCAAGGCCTTAAGATTAGGAATGGAAATTTAATAAAAAAACCGCGACTTCTTGATAGATTTGCGACCGCTTAGGAGATTACAAATGATACACCAGTTGTTGGCTGAATTTATGGGCACAGCGCTCATGATCATCTTCGGTGTCGGCGTACACGCTGACGATGTATTGAATCGGACGAAGTACCATGGGTCCGGACACATTTTTGCAATCACAACGTGGGGATTTGGCATTAGCATTGTGCTTTTCGTCTTTGGTGATGTCTTTATCAACCCAGCGATGGCGATGGTGCAATTAGTGCTTGGTCGAATTGACTTTTGGTACTTCCTGGCCGTGAGTGTGGTTGAAATATTGGGTGCTTTGGTAGGATCCTTAATTGTGTACGTGATGTATGCGGATCAATTCAAATTATCTGAAAAAGATATTGATCCAGTCATTGTGCGCAACATTTTCTCAACTGCACCGGCAATTCGCAATTTACCACGCAACTTCTTCGTTGAAGCATTTGCGACATTTATCTTTATGACAAGTATTTTGGCCATTTCAGCGCGGGCTGGGGATGTGCCTGGTATGGTACCGTTGGCTGTTGGGTTCCTTGTCTGGGCAATTGGTATGGGTCTTGGTGGTACCACTGGCTTTGCCATGAACTTGGCACGTGATATGGGACCAAGATTAGCTTATGCGATTATCCCTTGGAAAAATCGCACAACGGCTGATTTCAAGTACGGTATCCTCGTACCAGGTATCGCACCATTTGTGGGAGCGATTTTTGCAGCACTATTTTCAAAATACTATTTAGGCCTCTAATCGGCCTTTTTTTATTGGCATGGGTCACTTGTAATTTAGGGTGGCTTCGCTATAATTGAGATACGCTATGAATAAAGAGGAAAAAATCATGACATTAACAGAATCACAATATAATGCTTTGAAAGTGGCTTTTGACAACGGTATTTTAGATCATGACGCTCAAGCAAAAGAAGCACTGGCTATTTTACTTGATGCCGTAGCGCCACAATAATTGTTGCAAAAATAACAAAATGGTGCTAAACTAACTTCAATAACGTTGATAAGGACAACTCAAGTGTTAGCAAGCGAATAGAGAACTCATGGTTGGTGGAAATGAGTGGCTTGTGCAGGCGAGACTACCTTTGAGTGACAGTGAGTAAAGTCTGAAAGCTGTCCGGGTGACACCGTTAACTGTCATTTGAGTGGCACATTTTGTGCTGAACTTGGGTGGTACCACGGTAAAACGTCCCTTTGAGTCGCAATGGCTCAAAGGGACGTTTTTGTTTTTTTTAATGTTATCAACGTTTGTCGAAGCACAAACGTCAGTGAAAGGAAATAACGATTATGTCAGAAATTAAGCTTACTTTTCCCGATGGTGCAGTGAAGGAATTCCCAGCAGGCACAACACCATTGGTTGTCGCTGAAAGTATTTCTAAGTCTTTGGCCAAGAAGTCAGTTTCAGCTAAGTTAGACGGCGCTTATGTGGGTATGCATGATGTCATTCCTGCATCCGGTGATTTTCAATTAATTACAACGGCTGATGATGAAGCGTTGGATTTGTTGCGTCATTCTGCCTCACACTTATTGGCACAAGCCTTAAAGCGTTTGCCAAAGTTTGCTAACATGCACTTTGGCGTGGGACCATTTATTGAAAATGGTTTCTACTATGATACAGATAACGGTGCCGGTAACCAAGTGACGGTTGAAGATTTCGCTGAAATCGAAGCCATGATGCACAAGATTGCCAAGGAAGACTTGCCAATTGTGTCACGCGAAGTGTCACGTGACGAAGCTTTGGCGATGTTTGCGGATGATCCTTATAAGGTTGAATTGATTTCAGATTTGCCTGAAAATGCCACAATCACAATTGCTGTCCAAGGCGATCATGTTGAATTGGATAAGGGTGGTTTGGTCCCATCAACAGGTTGGTTGAAGCATTTTAAGTTGACATCAGTGGCTGGTGCTTACTGGCGTGGTAAGTCATCTAACCCAATGATGCAACGTGTTTATGGAATTGCGGAATGGAAGCAAGCCGACGTTGAAGCAGAATTGCAACGTCGTGAAGAAGCTAAAGAACGTGACCACCGGACGATTGGTCGTGACATGGACTTGTTCTTTACGAGTCAAGAAGTGGGTTCAGGTTTGCCAGTTTGGTTACCAAATGGGGCAACGATTCGCCGTCAAGTTGAACGTTACATCACCGACAAAGAATTGGCCAATGGTTACCAACACGTGTATACACCCGTTTTGTCTAACTTGAACTTGTATAAGACATCTGGTCACTGGGATCACTACCGTGAAGATATGTTCCCACCAATGGACATGGGCGATGGCGAATTCCTCGAATTGCGCCCAATGAACTGCCCATCACACATCATGGTCTTCAAGCACAAGCCACGTTCATATCGTGAATTGCCAATCCGAATTGCGGAATTGGGTATGATGCACCGTTATGAAAAGTCAGGTGCGTTGACTGGTTTGTCACGTGTGCGTGAAATGACATTGAACGATGGTCACACATTCGTTGAACCAGAAAAGTTGGAAGAAGAATTCAAGTCAATTTTGACAATGATGATGGAAGTTTACCGTGACTTCAACATCACGGATTACCGTTTCCGTTTGTCATATCGTGATCCTAAAAATACGGAAAAGTATTTTGATGATGATGAAATGTGGGAAAAGTCACAAGCACAATTGAAGCGTGCCATGGATGATCTTGGTTTGGATTATTACGAAGCCGAAGGTGAAGCAGCCTTTTATGGGCCAAAGCTTGATGTGCAAACAAAGACAGCTTTGGGTAATGAAGAAACAATGTCAACGATTCAATTGGACTTCTTGCTACCAGAACGCTTTAACTTGACTTATATTGGCGCCGATGGTCAAGATAACCATCGCCCAGTGATGCTGCACCGTGGTATTGTCGGCACGATGGAACGTTTCACAGCTTACTTGATTGAAATGTATAAGGGTGCTTTCCCAACTTGGTTGGCACCATTACAAGTACAAATCATTCCAGTCAACTTGGGTGCGCATGGTGCGTATGCTGAACAAATCAAAAAGCAACTCCAAGACGCTGGCCTACGTGCCAATGTGGAAACAAAAGATGCCAAGATGGGTTACTTGATTCGCGAAGCACAAACGAATAAGATTCCATATACATTGGTTTTGGGTGATTCTGAAGTTGAAGGTCAAACTGTCACAGTACGTAAGTACGGTGAAGAAAAGACAACAACGATGCCAATTGCTGATTTCCAAGCTGAAATTTTGGCAGATGTTGCTAATTATTCACGTCATACTAAAACAAATTAAGTCAAAGCACCTGGCGGGTTGCACGTCAGGTGCTTTGCTATTTATGCTGCATCTATCAGATGCCTAAAGTTCGCAAAGGAGAAGTTATTGATATCATGTCTGAGACAGTTGGAGACAGACGTCAGTCTACGAAACGTGGCCTGACAAATCGTCACGTACAGTTAATTGCCATTGGTGGTACCATTGGGACGGGTTTGTTTATGGGGGCTGGGCGTTCCATTAATTATGCTGGACCAGCCATCTTATGTGTTTACTTAATCATTGGTTTATTTATGTTTGTGGTGATGCGCGCGATTGGTGAACTGCTTTATGCAGATCCAAAGCAGCACACCTTTATTACCTTCATTACGCGATACATCGATAATCGTGCGGGCTTTTTTGCCCGATGGTCGTATTGGTTAACGGTGGTGTTTATGGGGATGGCTGAATTAACGGCCGTAGCCCAATATATCCAATTTTGGTTCCCGAATTTGCCGAGTTGGCTCATTCAAATTGTGATGTTAGTTGTCCTCACATTAGTGAATTTGGTGGCGGTTGCGGTATATGGTGAAACTGAATTTTGGTTTGCCATGATTAAAATCATGGCGATTTTAGCCTTGATTGTGACCGGTATCATCATGGCAGTCACCGGCTTTAAAACGCCAGTCGGTGACGTAACTTTTAACAATGTGTTCCAACATTTTTCACTCTTTCCAAATGGGTTTAGGCATTTTATTGATGCCTTTCAGATGGTCATGTTTGCGTTTGTGGGGATGGAATTTATTGGGATGACAGTTGCTGAAACGAAAAATCCCCGTAAAGTTTTGCCAAAAGCGATTAATCAAATTCCTTTACGTATTTTATTCTTCTATTTGGGTGCCTTAACGGTGATTATGGCAATCTATCCTTGGCAAAAAATTCCAGCCGATCAAAGTCCCTTTGTGATGGTCTTTCAATTGGTTGGAATTAAGTGGGCGGCAGCTTTGATTAATTTTGTCGTCTTAACCAGTGCTGCCTCTGCGTTGAGTTCCGTGATTTTTAGTGCGAGTCGCAACTTTTATGCGTTGGCTTATCAATCACACACACCGTATTTGCAACCCTTTAAAAAGTTGTCAAAAAGGCAATTACCAGTTAATGCCATTTTGATGACAGCTGGGATGGTTAGTTTTTCCGCAATTATTTCGGTGATACCAGCCATTACCAACGCCTTTAGCTTTGTGACAAGTGCGTCAACGGACTTGTTCTTAATGATCTATATTCTGATTTTGATTGCGTACTGGCGTTATCGACAATCTGACCAGTATATGGCTGACGGCTTTCTCATGATTGCCCCAAAGTTTTTTGTGCCAGCCGCAATTTTGTTCTTTGCCTTTGTCTTTATGACACTATTTTTCAATGTTGAGTCACGTGTCCCTGCAATTGGGGCAACGTTATGGTTACTGCTTTTTGGTGCAGTGGCTTACCGACAACCAAAAACACTGGCCAAATAATCTCATAAAAACGGTTCAATCAAGTGATATGATTGAACCGTTTTTATGAATTATGCTACACTAGTACCATTGAAAAAAAGGGGCGTGACGTTATGAATAACAAGTATTTCAATATTGCCATCATTCATGTCATGGTTGTTTTATTCTTTATCTTCGTACATTTGACACCCACACGCTTTACATTTTTAAATTGGAATGTCTTTTTGGCGTTACTACCATTTGATTTTGCTATTATTGTGTCGTTGACACGTGTTCGGCTTATTAAGGGATTATTCATGGCACTCTGGTTATTGTTTTTTCCAAATACCATGTATATGATGACAGACTTTATCCATCTTTATGCTATCGGAACCAATCTCGATCAAGCGACGCAATTTTTTAATTACGCGGTGCTGGCAACTGGTATCTTTATGGGGGTGGGGCTTGGTATTTTGAGTTTGGAAATCATCACGCAAACGATTTTTAAACGCCATGCCCATCTGGTTTATTTCTTGACGACGGCAGCGGTGTCAATCGTGTCAGCGTTTGGAATCTATCTTGGGCGTTATTTGCGCCTGAATTCATGGGATATCTTTTTTCATCTTGATAACGTGATGCGCAATATTGTTTTCTCGTTGAGTTATCATATGTTGGCCTTTATGATTCTATTTGCCGGCACCCAATTTGCCGTGTTGGTTATTTTCCATTATGGTATTCGATTGATTCAAATTAATCAGCAAGAGGCTTGACACTGAGTGTGTAATACGCTAAACTAGTATTTGTTGAACAAGTAGAAGCACCCGCTTCTCGCCATGTGACAAAGTCGCCTGGCAGATACAGTTATCCGGAAGGATTGCAAGTGTTGAAGTGGGTGAAGATTAGGTTCTTTACCCACTTTTCTTCTTGATTCACAAAATAAATTTGGAGGTGCCTGACAATAGCACGTCAACCACGACAAGTTGATTTAATCAACGATAATATTCGCGCCCCTCGTGTATTGCTGATCCATGACGGAAAGCAGACAGAAATGTCAACACGAGACGCACAAGAGATTGCTAACGATTTAGACCAAGATTTGGTATTGGTGCAAGCCAATGCTGAACCACCGGTTGCCAAGATTATGGATTGGGGAAAAGCAAAGTTTGAAGCGCAAAAGAAGCAAAAAGAACAACGCAAGAACCAAAAGATCGTGCAAGTGAAGGAAGTTCGTATGTCACCGGTCATTGACTCAGGCGATTTCGAGACACGTAAGAAGGCTGCTATCAAGTTCCTGTCACAAGGTAACAAGGTTAAGTTGAACTTGCGTTTCCGTGGTCGTATGATTACGCACCAAGACATCGGACGTCAAGTATTAGACCGGATGGCCGCAGAACTTGACGATATTGCCAAGGTTGAACAGCGTGCCAAGATGGACGGCCGCCAAATGTTTTTGGTCTTGGCACCTAAAGATGCCAAGTAATTAAAGGTTTAACCGCTTGTTTTCAAGCTTAAACAAAATCACATAGTAGGAGAATTAGTCACATGCCAAAGATGAAGACACACCGCGCATCAGCAAAGCGCTTTAAGAAGACAGCCAATGGTGGCTTCAAGTCAGCTTCAGCTTATACGTCACACCGTTTCCATGGTAAGACAAAGAAGCAACGTCGCCACTTGCGTGGTACACACATGATGGACAAGACAACTGTTAAGACATACGCTAAGTTGTTGGCAAACATCTAATTCGCGTTGCGATAGTTCATCTATCTACATTTTGGATTTTAATCCAACCAATTATTTATAAAATTTCAGGAGGAATTACCCATGCGAGTTAAGGGTGGTACAGTTACACGCGCACGTCGTAAGAAGATGGTTAAGTTGGCCAAGGGTTACCGTGGACAACGTCGTATTAATTTTAAGGTTGCTAAGCAACAAGTATGGAAGTCATACTTGTACGCATACCGTGATCGTAAGAACACAAAGCGTAACTTCCGTAAGTTGTGGATTGCACGTATTAACGCTGCAGCACGTATGAACGGTTTGTCATACTCAAAGTTGATGCACGGTTTGACACTTGCTGGTGTTGAATTGAACCGTAAGATGTTGGCTGATATTGCTGTGACTGATTTCGATACTTTTGCAAAGTTGGCTGAACAAGCTAAGGCTGCTTTGGCATCAGACAACGTTTTGGTACAAGAACGTGTCGCTGCAACTTTGGAAACAACTGTTAAGGTTGATCGTTAAGATTGCTTTTAAAAACACGGGTTCCCGTGTTTTTTATTTGCTATAAATCCAATAAAAAAACAATGGCTTATCGTGAAGATAAGCCATTGTTTTTTTGTTGCTTATTGTAAGCCAGATTCTGACTTATTTGTCGCAATCAGTTGAATATTGTCAGTCCCTGTTGGGGTAAAGGTAATTGAAACCCGTTGTCCAGAAGTACTTTGCCAAGTGGCATACAATTGATCACTGGCTGTCATGTAAGTTGGGACACCATAAGTGGCTTTGATTTGTTCGTAGGTCGCTGACCCAATGTTGACAGCATTATAAGTCGCTAATGACCAATTACCAAATGTCTTAGCCACCGGTGCGGCGCTTGAGCTGACAGCTGGATTTGATGAGGCAGCTGTGGCCGGTGTTTCAGCTGTGATGGGTGTGCCAGTAGCTTCTTCTTTTGCGGCGCTAATCACTGACGAGGCAGCAGAACTCGCCGCTGGTGGTGTGGGTACCACACTAGTTGACGTGCTAGCCGTGGTGTCATCAATGACAGAAGATTCTGATGCAACTGGTGCAGAACTGGCCTTTTTAGCCGTTTTAGTCTTTTTAGTCTGTGAAGAAGACGATGCGGCTTGTTGATCTTGCGATTGGCCAGAAGAACGTCCCAGCAAAGTGAAAATGACAATAAGCGCGATCGCGGCGATGGCAATCGCGATGAGTGTGTTGCGCAGTTTGTGAGACTGCTTAAATGGTCGACGTTGCATAAGTAAATGTGATGTGGCGTAAAGCTTGCCACAACTCCTTTCCATAGATAATGATAACAGAAAAATGTAAAAGTATGTTAAAATAGATTTAATTACGTATCGAGACAAAAAATTGGACTAACGCAACGTTTTAGAAACTAGTCGCGTCCGCTTGTTATATTTACGAAGAAAAAATGGCTCAATTAAAAGCCGATGAACAAAGGAAGAAACAATGACAGATTTAAGTATAATCCCTTTCGGTGGCGTGCGTGAAAACGGGAAAAACATGTATGCCGTGACCGTTAATGACGAAATTTTTATTTTTGATGCAGGACTCAAATATCCAGAAACAGATCAACTTGGTGTTGATGTTGTCGTACCTGATTTTGAGTATTTGATTAAAAACAGTGATAAAATTGCTGGTGTTTTCTTATCACATGGGCACGCAGATGCCATTGGCGCCTTGCCTTACTTTTTGCAACAAGTCAACGTCCCAATTTTCGGGTCTGAGTTGACCATTGAGCTTGCTAAGCTTGCAATTAAGGAACAGCCAGCACTGGCAGATTATGATGACTATCATGTTATTAATGAGAAAACAGAAATAGATTTTGGTGATGTCACCGTATCATTTTTTAATACGACGCATTCAATTCCAGATTCACTTGGAGTTGTCCTGGGCACACCTTATGGTCAAATTGTGTATACGGGTGACTTTAAGTTTGATCAAACTGCTAACCAAAGTTATCGTACCGATATTGCACGTTTGGTGGAAGTTGGGCAAGGCAAAGTGTTGGCACTGTTAGGCGATGCTGCTGGGACAGGTAATGAAGGCGATTCGGTTAATGAATCTAAAATTGGTGACTATATTTTAGATACTTTCCGCGATAATAAACAAAAGCGTATTATTGTGGCGGCGGTAGCCTCAAATATTCAACGTATTCAACAAGTCATTGATGCTACAGTGGCTACCAAGCGGCAACTTGTGTTGTCAGGAAATGACATTGAAAACGTTGTGCGCACAGCGATTCGTTTGCGCAAATTGCATTTACCTATTCCAGAAAGTAAGCTTTTTGTGAATTTGAAAAATGCTAAAAACTTGCCAGCTGCTGAAACAGTTATTTTGGAAACTGGACGCATGGGAGAACCGATTAAGCATCTCAATCGGATGGCTAATGGGGAAGATCCTTATATTCGTATCGGGGAAGCCGATTTGGTGTTTATTACCACGACACCGTCAACGGCAATGGAAGGCATCGTGGCTAAAACACGTGATATGTTGTTTAAGCAAGGCGCCGACGTCAAACAGATTAGTACAGATTTGCGTTCAAGTGGTCATGCCTCACGCAATGACTTGCAAATGATGATCAATGTTTTGCAACCTGAATACTTTATGCCAATTCAAGGTGAATATCGTGTCATGAATTCAGCCCGTGCAGCGGCTGAAGAAGTTAACGTTGCGCCTGATCATATCATGATGGCCATGAAGGGTGATCAATTCACGTGGTTAGGCGACCATTTTGAATTGAAAGATTCATTCACCATTGGGGAAACGTTAATCGATGGTGCTGGTATTGGTGATATTGGTAATGTCGTGTTACGTGATCGTCGCATTTTGTCAGAAGATGGTATTTTTGTTTCAGTTGTGACGATTGACCGTAAAAAGCGTCAAGTGGTATCAAAGCCAAAATTGACTTCGCGTGGATTTGTCTATGTTAAGGCCAACCGTGATTTGATGAAAGAGGCGGCAGACTTAACGGTTAGCCAAATCGAAAAGTATTTGAACACGACTAAGAGTTTTGACTGGAACGAATTAAAGAATGGCGTGCGTGAAGTTTTGTCACGTTATCTCTTTGAACAAACTCGTCGTCGCCCAATGGTGATGCCGGTGGTAATGGAAGTGAACCAAAACCGTCGTCCAACGGCACACAAAACCAATACGAACACTAACCCAAATGCGCCACAAAAGCGACAAGGAAAGCCAAACAAAACGGCTGATTCAAAGACACCAAAGACTACAAAGCCAGCCAAAAAGCGGCCTAAAAAAGCACCAGCAAAGCCAGCTGAGGGTCAAACACAAACAGAATCAGGACAATAGGCGACTGTCAGAAAGGATCGTGGCTTGTCATTGAATACAATGGCAAGTCCATATAGTTTATGGCATTAGAAGAGCATTTGACGCCAGAGATGCAACAATTGATGGCGCGTGCACAAACAGAAATGAAGCAAGAAAATTGGCATGATGCTGCTGAGACATTGACTGCCGTTTACGAAGCACTTGCAACATTTGAAATTAACTATCGCTTGGTAACGGCGCTATTTATGGATGAACAGTATCAATTAGCTGCTTCTTATGCCGACGATTTTTTGTTGAATTATTTGGAATCAGAGCCAGATTTTCGGATGGTTGTGGCCTTAGCTGTTCAAAATCAAAACTTTGTTTACGCGCAGCAACTCGCGATGCTTTGGGATGAGGGAAGTGTCCAAAATGACGTCTTGGAAGAAATTCGGGCGGCCGAAGATCGGGCTCGCGTCGATATGGCGAACACTTTTCAAACAATTGCACGTCAGTTTTATCACCTGAGTGACTACAGCATCACGGAACAACGTGATCGTTATGAATCAGCCCGTCACTTACCAGTAGCTGAATTTATTGTCGGTGCATTTTACTTGCTCATTGATCCGTATGCCACGCCAATTATTCGGGCGACCTTGCTAGAGGATTTACAAAAATTACGGGTGAGCGATCCGGTTCAATACCGTTGGTTAGATGATAATCTTTACACGATTCAACTCGACGAGCTGCCGCTACTCACAGATTCAGAAATTTTTGAAGAAATTGCCGATTATTTGGATGAAAAAGTTGGGCAAGATGATCCCATTGCCCTTGAAATGCTGGCCCAGCAAGTGCGCTTTGAGCTCACGTTATTGTATCCAAGGGTTAATGACGTGGTAACTGATCCAGAAGGTTGGGTAGAAGCAAGCATCGATCAATATTATGAACGGCCCAATTTTTCGGAGATGGCCGAACAGAAAAAGTGGCACGAAATTGTCAGAGATTTGACGACAAATTTCTTTAAAAACTAGACGCAACCTATTTACATTTTATTAATATGTCGGTATAATAATTTTTGGCTTAAAGAGCCGGAAAAACGCAATTAACTGTTGTCTTTTAATGGCTTGCGTTGTAAAATATATTTATAAACATTTTCCAGATTACTGGTAAATGAATTTTGGAGGAAACTACATTGGCTAAGGAAACTTACGTTCGCACAAAGCCCCACGTTAACATTGGTACGATTGGACACGTCGATCACGGAAAGACGACTTTGACTGCCGCAATCTCAAAGGTATTGGCTGAAAAGCAAGGGATCGCCGCAACTGATTTTGCTGAAATCGATAACGCGCCTGAAGAAAAGGAACGTGGTATCACGATCAACACTTCACACATCGAATATGAAACAGAATCACGTCACTATGCCCACATCGATGCCCCTGGTCACGCCGATTACGTTAAGAACATGATCACTGGTGCCGCTCAAATGGACGGTGCTATCTTGGTTGTTGCCGCAACTGATGGTCCTATGCCACAAACACGTGAACACATCTTGTTGGCACGTCAAGTTGGTGTTGACTACTTGGTTGTCTTCTTGAACAAGACTGATTTGGTCGATGACGAAGAATTGGTTGAATTGGTTGAAATGGAAGTTCGCGAATTGTTGTCAGAATATGACTTCCCAGGCGATGACATTCCTGTAATCAAGGGTTCAGCTTTGAAGGCACTTGAAGGTGACGCTGAACAAGTTAAGGTTATCGAAGAATTGATGGATACTGTTGATTCATACATTCCAGAACCAAAGCGTGAAGTTGAAAAGCCATTCTTGATGCCTGTCGAAGACGTCTTCACAATCACTGGTCGTGGTACAGTTGCTTCTGGTCGTGTTGACCGTGGTGTATTGACTACTGGTACTGAAGTTGAAATCGTTGGCTTGAAGGATGAAGTTAAGAAGACAACTGTTACAGGTATCGAAATGTTCCGTAAGACTTTGGAAGAAGCTCAAGCGGGTGATAACATCGGTGCATTGTTGCGTGGTGTTGACCGTAACGAAATCGAACGTGGTCAAGTTTTGGCAAAGCCAGGTTCAATCAACACACACAAGAAGTTCAAGGCCGAAGTCTATGTCCTTTCTAAGGAAGAAGGCGGACGTCACACACCATTCTTTACTAACTACCGTCCACAATTCTACTTCCACACAACAGACGTTACTGGTGTTGTGCAATTGCCAGAAGGCGTAGAAATGGTTATGCCTGGTGACCAAGTGACATTCGAAATCGAATTGATCTCACCAGTCGCTATCGAACAAGGTTTGAAGTTTACTGTTCGTGAAGGTGGCCACACTGTTGGTGCCGGAACAGTTACTGAAATCGAAGACTAATATTAACGATTAGTTTTAAAAACACATACATTGTATGTGTTTTTTTTGTGCAAAAAAAATAGGATAACTTATTGTTATCCTTGGGGTTAGTTATCTGCTTGATCATCTGCTTGGGCGCGACCCAAGGCAGCTGAACGGGCATCATCTGCAGTTTCATCCGGTAATGAGATCAGTTGATCCAATGGATTGACGTTCTGTTCTTCACGCGTTACAATTTTTGCCATAGTTCACCTCCGTTCTTGATAGTATAACGCACTTTATATGCAAAAATATACAAATATTCAAAAGTTTTTCGTATAATAAATGCATATTTATTGTGAGTGTGTATAATTAAAGCTAGAGATCAAAGGAGTAAGGCAATGACTGAATTATTAAAAATCGTTGATTTAAAAAAACAATATGGTGATAAGGTAATTTTTGATCATGTGAATGCACAGGTCAAACAGGGCGAGGTAATTGCCATTCTTGGCCCATCGGGTGCTGGTAAATCAACCTTTTTACGGGCGATTAACTTACTGGATGCGCCAACGAGCGGCCAAGTCATTTTTGAAGGTAACGAATTGACCAATTTGAGCGAGAAAGCATTGGATCAACTACGTGAAAAAATGGGGATGGTTTTCCAAAACTTCAATCTATTTCCTAATTTAACGGTCTTAGAAAATATTAAGCTGGCACCGGTTCAAGTGAAAAAGTTATCTGATCAGGCTGCTACTGAGCTTGGTCAGAAATTGTTGGCACAAGTCGGTTTAGCTGATAAGCAAGATGCTTATCCAGCTAGTTTATCTGGTGGGCAAAAGCAACGTGTGGCGATTGCGCGGGCGTTGGCGATGTCGCCTGACGTGATGTTATTTGATGAACCAACGAGTGCGTTAGACCCAGAAATGGTCGGTGAAGTACTTCAGGTTATGAACCAACTCGCTGAAAATGGGATGACCATGTTGGTTGTCACGCACGAAATGGGCTTTGCCCGCGAAGTGGCCGATACCATTTGGTTTATGGCCGATGGGGGGCTACAGGAAGTGGCTACGCCGGAACAATTCTTTGCAGCACCAACGACAGCACGTGCTCAAGATTTCCTACAGAAAGTTTTATAATTTGCATGACACGGTTATATTTCACCGTGTTTTTTGTTATCATGAGGGTATGATAACGATTAATGACGAAAAACGACAGGCTGGCGAAACAGCCGCGCAACTGATTACTGATGGGATGACGGTTGGTTTGGGGACGGGTTCGACGGTGGCTTACTTCTTAGAGGCGCTAGCTGCACGCATCCGTGATGAACAACTGCGCATTATCGGTGTGACAACATCTTTTAAAACAGCCGCGCAAGCCCAAGCGTTAGGTATTACAATTGTGGACATTGATGATGCGCCTACAATTGATTTAACGGTGGATGGGGCCGATGAAGTTGATGTCAAAATGAATGGGATTAAGGGTGGTGGTGCGGCCTTTTTGATGGAAAAAATTGTCGCTAAAAACTCAAAGCGCATTGTTTGGGTTGTCGACCAACAAAAGGTGCATCAGCGATTAGGCAGTTTTCCCTTACCGGTTGAAATTGTGCCATTTGGGCATGGTAAATTGGTTGCGGAATTTGCCCAACAGCAACTACATCCAGTGTTGCGGCTTAAAGATGGCGAACCAATGGTCACGGATATGGGACACTACATTGTTGATTTACATTTAGAGGTTATTGACCAACCAGAAGAACTTGGGAAATATTTAGACGGTCGCGTGGGGGTTGTTGAACATGGTCTCTTTTTGAATATCGCTGATGAAATCATTATTGGTCAGGAACATGGACCAGCATTCTTGTTACGGCAAAATTTACAGCAATAAATGCAACATAAGTAAAGCGCTTACATTATAGTGAGAAAAGCGGTATAATGGGCTTATAAGATCATAAGTTAAGGAGTATGTTGCGTAACCTCATGCAACAGCATAAGTGAGATGGCCTATAAAAATATTTTAGTTGCAATTGATGGCTCAAATGTTGCCAATTTGTTAATCAAACGGGCGCATGAGATGGCGCCAAACGCCCATTTAGATATTTTGAATGTCGTCGATACAAGTGGTGGCTACTTTGGCACGATGGTGATGAATGCAGACATTGTGTATCAAATGGAACAAGATGCTGAAGCCGCTATTCAGACGGCCTATGCCTACGCCCGCAGTATTGGTCATGATGATGTGGATATTCACGTGCGTTTTGGGACCCCTAAAAAAGTAATTGCCAATGACTTTCCAAAAGATCATCATAATGATCTTATCGTTGTTGGTGAAACAGGCTTAAGCCGCCTACAACGTGCAATGGCAGGGACAGTACCATCCTATGTGACGAAATCAGCCGCAGTTGATGTCTTAGTCTTAAGAACCGGCGAATTACCGCAATAAGACATAAAAAAAGCACCCGCAGGTGCTTTTTTATTTGGCTTCTTTGAGAATTGTAATACCAGTGATTTTAACTGGATCAACCGGTGTTGACCCTTCACCACTTGCTTTAACTTTTTGTGCTGCAATTTTATCAACAACGGCCATACCAGCAATCACTTGACCAAACACGGTATAACTACCATCAAGCGATGGATTACCACCATGTTTGTAAGCGTCTACAATTTTGGCTGGATAGTTGTTTTGATCAATTTTTTTGGTTTGATCGCTTTTATTTTGATTAATAAAGAATTGTGACCCGTTTGTATCTGGGCCAGCATTGGCCATTGATAACGCACCACGAATATTATAAAGGGATGAACTGGTCTCATTTTTAAAGCCGTTACCACTGTCGATCGCTGTATTCTTATCATGCCAAATTGATGTGCCACCAGAACCGTTACCCTTCGGATCACCACCTTGAATCATGAAGTTATTAATGACACGATGGAAAATGGTGTTGTTATAGTAACCATCTTTGGCATGGGTGAGGAAGTTCTCAACCGCGAGTGGGGCATATTGGTTGAATAACTTAATGGTGATATCGCCCATCGTCGTACTGATACGCACTTCGCTTTCATTATCTGCGACCGTATCACTAAGTTGTGGCAAAGGCACTTTGTCTAAATTAGGATCTTTTTTTGTTTGTGAGGTTGCAGTTTGTGTCGTCGTATCAGACTGTTGGTCTTTGGTCGTTAAGACTAAGATACCGATTAGAATGACGACTAAGAGGACTGCCATGGCAGCAACCCCGACATATTGTTTTTTCTTGTGCATGTCTGAACTCCTTAAATGCGTTCAATGAGATAAGCTTGGTCGGCTTCCGTGAGATAGGCCGCTTGCTGATAGTCGGCTTTCAGAAGACTTTTTTGATAAGTTTGCCAATCAGCAGGGGTCTCACTAAACAGGACAATCAGGAGGCCGCCGTGGGTTAAACGGGGCAAAACGCGATCAATTTGGTCCAGATAGTCAACCGGCCGATCCGCTGCATTTTGTGCGGCTTGAGAATAATCAAAAATGGCAATGCGTGCCTGTGATTGAGGCCCTAATTCGGTAATAAATTGACGATCAATTGTTTTCCCAAGTAAGGTCACACGTTCAGACAAACCACTCATGAAAAGTGAAGCGGCAGCTGCGTTCGCATTATCTTTGGTCGCTGTATAACTTAAGACACGACCAGTTGGACCGACACGTGTTGCCAGAAAGCGCGTGTTAATGCCGTTGGCAGTGGTACCATCAATGGTCGTGTCGCCAACATGCACGGTTTGTTCGATTAATTGATGGACTAAGTTATGTGTTGTTGGTAGCATACCGTTCTCCAAAAAATAGGTGATAAGAGAGTCTGAGAAATACCCAGCCGAGTGATAAACCAGCTAGGATATCGCTGGGATAGTGAACATTGAGATAGACACGACTGATTGGGATGAGACAGATGATGAGCGCTAAAACAGTGATCATAAGATAGCGGCACCAACGTTTTTGGACAAAGTGTTGCACCATCAAAATCAGCGTACCGTAGAGTAAAACTGCCACCATACTGTGACCAGAAGGGAAGCTGTAACCCGTTTCAGGTAAGAGTTGTGGCTGTGGGCGCGGATTTTGCACCCAGTTTTTAATGAGAGCAGTTCCTAGTCCAGCAAAAATGGCGACATTAGTCACGATAAAACTGGCCCAACGCCATTGCCGTTGACTGACTAAAATGACGGCAATTAACGTGGTTAGACCGGTGCTGATGGCGATGCTACCTAATTGTGTTACGGTCATAAATAGGGTATTTAACTGCGGTGAGCGCTGTTGGATTACCAGCTGACCGATATGGTTCAATTGCGCTAACCAGGTGGCTTTAGTTAGGACACCAATGAGTAACACCGTGAAGGTTAAAGTGGCAAAAACAGTTAAAAATAAGTCAAAATTTTGTTTCTTAAGCATAATATATAGTATACCTGATTTACAGAAAACGTGATATAATTAGAGCATTATATTTAGCATTAGTACACATCGCGTGGCATTCAGAGAGTAGACGGTGGTGCAAGTCTACCAAGCAACATGTGGAACTCGGTTAAAGCAATTGAGAGTGAACTAACAGTAGCTTTTGACGTGGCGTCGCGTTAAGACTTTTGAGGCGTAGGAATACGTGAACATAGGTGGTACCGCGTTAAATCGCCCTATGTCACACTTTTTAGTGTGACATAGGGCGATTTTTTAGCCTAAATGTGATTAAATT
Source organism: Leuconostoc garlicum (assembly GCF_001998805.1). NCBI lineage: Bacteria > Bacillati > Bacillota > Bacilli > Lactobacillales > Lactobacillaceae > Leuconostoc > Leuconostoc garlicum. The sequence continues at coordinate 1,042,888 of NZ_CP016329.1, forward strand.
TTTCAGGAGGAACGTGAGGGGCTGTTAAAAGCCTATCACATCAACAAATATGCCATACGAACATCAACAAATCGAGCAAAAGTGGCAAAAGTTTTGGGATGAGCACCAAACTTTTGCGACGACAGATGACACCAGCAAGCCCAAGTATTATGCCATGGATATGTTCCCTTATCCATCAGGCCAAGGCTTGCACGTGGGACACCCCGAAGGCTACACGGCCACGGATATTATGAGTCGCTTTAAGCGTGCCAATGGTTATAACGTCTTGCACCCAATGGGCTGGGATGCGTTTGGTTTGCCTGCGGAACAATATGCAATGAAGACGGGGCATAATCCAGCAGATTTTACTAGTGAAAATATTGACCATTTCCGTGAACAAATCAAAGCTTTGGGCTTGTCATATGATTGGGATCGTGAGATTAACACAACCGATCCAGAATATTATAAGTGGACACAATGGATTTTTGAAAAGTTGTACGAAAAAGGTTTGGCTTACGAGTCTAACATGATGGTCAACTGGGATCCAATTGACCGTGTGGTTTTGGCCAATGAAGAGGTCATTGATGGTAAGTCAGAACGTTCTGGCAATCCTGTTGAACGTAAAGCCTTGCGTCAATGGGTCTTAAAGATTACAGCGTATGCTGATCGTTTGGTTGACGATTTAGAAGACTTGGATTGGCCAGAAGCGATTAAAGAGCAACAACGTAATTGGATTGGCCGTTCAAAGGGGGCAGCAGTTTTCTTTGACGTTGCCAATACTGACGACAAGATCGAAGTCTACACAACACGGCCGGACACGCTTTTTGGCGCAAGTTATATGGTGTTAGCGCCTGAACATCCATTGGTTGACCAAATTGTGTCAGCCGAACAAGCCCAAGCAGTGGCCGATTACCGTGCGTCAATCGCCGCGAAGTCAGATCTTGAACGGACGGATTTGAACAAGGATAAGACTGGTGTCTTCACTGGTGCTTATGGCATTAATCCCGTCAATGGTGAACAATTACCCATTTGGATTGCTGATTATGTTTTGGCTTCTTATGGGACGGGGGCTATCATGGCGGTACCAGCCCATGATGAGCGTGATTATGAGTTTGCCAAGAAGTTCGATCTCGATATTAAGCCGGTGATTACTGGTGGCGATATTACCGAAGCACCATACACTGGCGATGGTGTGCATATCAACTCAGAATTTTTGGATGGCTTAGATAAAGCAACAGCAATTGATGAGATGATTACTTGGTTGGAAGCCCATCAAGCAGGACACGCACAAACAAACTTCCGTTTGCGTGACTGGGTCTTTTCACGGCAACGTTATTGGGGTGAACCAATTCCAGTCATTCATTGGGAAGATGGGACGAAGAGTCTTGTGCCTGAAGCCGAATTACCATTGCTTTTGCCACGTGCAACTGAACTGCGACCTTCAGGTAATGGTGAATCACCACTGGCAAACCTAACAGATTGGTTAGAAGTAACCCGTGAAGATGGCGTGAAGGGCCGTCGTGAAACTAATACGATGCCACAATGGGCTGGTTCATCATGGTATTTCTTGCGTTATATTGATCCACGTAACCAAGAACAATTGGCTGATCCCGAGAAATTAAAGTATTGGATGAATGTTGACTTGTACGTTGGCGGGGCCGAACATGCTGTGTTACACTTATTGTACGCGCGTTTCTGGCACAAGTTCTTGTATGATCTTGGCGTTGTGCCAACAAAGGAACCCTTCCAAAAGCTGGTCAACCAAGGTATGATTCTTGGTGAGAACCATGAAAAGATGTCGAAGTCAAAGGGTAACGTGGTCAATCCGGATGATATCGTGGCTGAATTTGGTGCCGATACCCTCCGAGTGTATGAAATGTTCATGGGACCATTGACACAAAGCAAGCCATGGTCTGAAGAAGGCATTACGGGCTCACGCCGTTGGTTAGATCGTGTTTGGCGCTTGTTGATTGATGATGACGGTCAACTACGTGACCGTGTTACGACGGTTAATTCCGGTGAGTTGGATAAGATTTATCATCAAACGGTGAAAAAGGTCACGGAAGATCTTGAAAACATGCGCTTTAACACGGCAATTTCTCAAATGATGGTGTTTGTCAATGAAGCCTATAAGGCCGACAGCTTGTTCTTGGATTACATGACAGGCTTTGTGCAACTATTGGCACCATTTGCACCGCATCTATCAGAAGAACTATGGGTCCGTTTGGGACAAGAAGCTTCTATTTCATATGTGGCTTGGCCAACTTATGATCCAGCACAACTTGTTGAAGATACGGTTGAGATTATTTTCCAAGTCAACGGTAAAGTGCGTGGGAAGGCCACAGTGGCGCGTGATATCGATCAAGATGGCATGATTGCTGCGGCTAAAGCAGATGATAACGTTCAAAAGTTTATCGCGGATAAGACAATCCGCAAGGTCATCGCCATTCCAGGCAAATTTGTCAACATTGTTGTTGGCTAAAAGATGATTTAAAATGCTGGTAAGCCATTACCAGCGTACATAATGCAAGAGGAGTACACACATGACGGATGAACAGCATCCAAGCGATTCAAAAATGCAAGGAAAGCATGTTGATAAAATCAATGTGGACGGCCAGATATTAAGTGCAGATGAAATTCTAGCCCGCGCCCGTCAACGCATCCAAGCAAAAAAACAACCTGATAATAGTCCAGCTGCTCGTCAACCACAATCAAAACGCCCGCAGCCTCAGGGACAAACACAACGCGCTGCTGAACAATTAGCGGCAATGCAAGCACAGAATGACCAAGCGCGTCAAAACATTCGGAAAAAGAAGCCCCAGTTGCAGTCTTCGCAAGCTGCCGATCCGTTCGCAAGCGACATCAAAACGGTTGTGACGCCCAAAAAAGCGCCTACGCCTCAACCAGACGCCACAAAATCAGCACAAGATCAGGCGCAAGCGACGCTGATCAAAGGCTCAGCTTGGTTGTCAGCAGGGAATATTATTTCTCGTATTCTTGGCGCGGTTTATATTGTGCCCTGGATGGCGCTGTTAGGTGCTGATTCAAACCGTGCTAATGGTTTGTTTGGCCAGGGGTACAATATTTATGCTGTTTTCTTGGCCATTGCAACGTTTGGTGTCCCAGCTGCTATTTCAAAGTTGGTGGCGCAATATCATGCGCGACGTGATGTGCATCAATCACGACAATTAACGCGCCACTCCTTGATTTTAGGGGTATTTCTGGGATTGGTCTTTGGGGCCACGATTTATGTGTTAACGCCTTGGTTGGCCATGGGGGATCCTAACTTTATCCCAGTGTTGCATTCTTTGGCACCGGCCGTAGCAATTTTCCCATTAATGTCGATGTTGCGCGGTATTTTTCAGGGTTACCAATTGATGAGCGTGTCAGCTTTGTCTCAAATTGTTGAACAAATTGCACGTATCATCTATATGTTGGTGAGTGCGGTGATTATTTTGAAGGCGACGCCAGGTAACTGGAGTGCTGTTGTGGTGCAGTCAACCTTTGCGGCCTTCATCGGTGCGCTGTTTAGTATGCTGGTGCTTGGTTGGGGTTGGATTAAGTATCACAACATTGTGATGCAGCCAATGCCACATGATGCGCCACGCGTCAAAACACCAACTTTAAAATTAATCCTGGATATTTTAAAAGAATCTTGGCCGTTTATTATTATTGGTTCAGCCATTACACTGTTCCAATTAGTCGATCAATATACTTATTTTAATGTGATGAGTCATTTTTTCGCCATGACGAATGCACAGTTACAGACAGATTTTGCCTTGTTTAGTGCCAATCCGAATAAGTTGATTATGATCATTGTGCCATTTTCGACAAGTATTGCCGCAACTGCTTTGCCAATGTTGTCGGGTAGTAAGGCGACTTTGACACACGCCGATATTCAACAACAGCTTAAGCAGGTCATTAAGCTGTTTGCGATTGTGATGTTGCCAAGTGCTTTGGGGATGTTTGCGATTGCCTCACCATTGTATAAGATGTTTTATCCAATTGATGTATCAAATCAAGAGGGCATTTACTTACTACAATATTCAACAATTTTGGCCATTGTCTTTAGTTTGTTTATGTTACTGGCGTTTATTTTACAAGCATTATCGGAAGTTTCCATTGTGATTAAGGCGTTTGTTTACGGCTTGTTAGTTAAAATTGTTTTGCAAGTACCGATGATTCGCTATTTTGAGGGCATGGGCGCGTTAATTGCAAGTGTCATTGGGATGACCGTAGCGATTGCCTTTATGCTAGATTATCTCAATGCGGCGTATGGCGTGTCATTGGGGTCGCTTGGTAGAGAACTCTGGCAATTATTCATGGGTGCCTTAGTGATGGCAGCGGTAGCCTACGGGATTGTGTTTGTGATGAGCAACTTTGTATTCCCAATGGATACCAAATTGTCTGTCACATTGACAACGTTCTTAAGTGCCGGCATTGGTGGCATTGTTGTCGCAATCATTTATCTTAAAATGGGATTTGGGGATGATCTTCTTGGACCGCGCATGGACCGGATCCCCGCTATATTACAACCAAAACGATGAGTGACTCGTCGTTTTTTTTGACGCCAAATGAAGTAGATAAAAAATTATTAATAGACTACTTTTCAATGCAGGGTTGGTGTATGCTAAAAATAAGTTTTGTGCGATAGGAGGTCTGTTATGACAAATCAAGACACGCAAACCGTTTTGCAACCAGAGTTAATTAATCAATTAGATCACAAAATTTTGTATTTGGGCCAATTGCAGACAGCAATTTCGACAAATCAAGTGCCATTGGTCTATGAATTGCTCGATTCAAAAAAATATAATGAACAAATTCGACAACGCGCGCATGCTGACAGTAATCAGGAACTGGCAAGTTTAGTCGCTGATATTCAGCAAGACATTGCGCACTTTTTAGCGCCAGAATTATTGGCCTACTTAACGGCAAATTTTGATTTTCTACGTTTTGAACAAGATGACGAGAATCCCATATTGTATCGGGTTTATCTTGGTGACTGGTGGCATCATCGGCAACTCGGCGTTTTAAATGTGCTCACGATTACCATTGATTATGACCAAAAAGTGGTGACAGAATTGACACAAACCGCGCAATTAGCCAACGGCGATAGTTTGAATGCAGCGCATATTCAAGAAGTCAATCAAATTATTATGGGACTAGAGGCCTTTTTGGCTGATGATACCAAGCGACGGCTAGAATTGCAGGTTCTTGAAGATCAAATTAATGCGTTGCAAGCCAACAAATCGGGTCTGTTTGGCCGAAATGATAAGGCGACTCGTGAAAGTTTGGAAAAAAAACGCGAACTATTATTGGCGACGCAAAAAAGAGTGCCTGAAGTGGAAAAGAAGTTGGCTGCCCAACAAGAAGAATTACTCACTTTGGAAAAAGAGGATGCGCTACGCCAACTTGAATTGCAAGCCATTTTGAGCCAATTTGAAACAGTGCCGGCATTCACGACGGCTTTGGCTAATAGTTATGTGGCTTACTTGACACAATTTAGTAAGGACTAGGTGTGTATGGATAATTTCGAAACAAACCAATATAGTGCACAACTTAGAAAAGATCTCATGTTATTTGAACGTTGGCAAGTACTTGTCGACGCATTGGGCACAACGACAGAACCAACCGAATTATTAGATATTTTACAAAAGATGCTAGCGTTTGATATGCATCAAGCTGAGATGATGCGAATTGCCAATCCGTTTTGGTTTCCCAACACGCACTGGGTCACTGTGGCCTTTGCCAAGTTATCAGAAGCGGCTTCACTTTCAGACACAACCATTGCACTTCCGCAAGGGCAAAAAGTGGCGGAGTTGCATTTTTCTGAATGGCCAAATGCCGCTTTCCGCTTTACGAAAGCACCGTTGGCTGCTGGCGGTTATTATTTAGAAGAAACGGCCCAAAACTTGCGTGTCCTTTACTGGGATATGAATCGGCAACGGTTGTATTTGGATACCCAGCAGTTTGCCAAATTGGTACAAACAGAGGCGATCCAACTTGCCGGGGTTGAGGCACTAACCACGTTCCAAAAACGCTTGGTGGCCATTGCGATGCAGCTGGGGGATATTGGCTATGATATTGATATGCCGGGACTTGACGCGGCGCAACAAACGGCCTTAGTCATGATGCAAAAAGATTTACCCGCCTATGTCTTAGATAGTTTGTTTGTCACAGCGGCCAAACAACAATTTGTGCTCAAGCGCATGCAAGGAGAGACTTCGGGTGCGGAAATTAGTATCGGTGATATTGCCTTGAAACTAACCCAACATCGTCAAGATGACGGCCATTCGCAATGGACTTATGATATTATAGATCATGATAAGGTCATCACAATTTTCACGTTACTACAGCAACTGCCGTTCTTTTACTATTGGTACGCCGAACAGCTGACCTATGTTGGGTTAAAAGATAAGCGCGAAGTGTTTGTCGATTGATAACGCTGAACGCGTGTTGCGAGTACTTTGTTGTCAGATGTATTTAAAGGAGATCAATATGACATTACTGATTGGCGTTGCCATCATTGCAGTTGTTGCCATTGTGTGGATTAGCGTGTACAACGGCTTGGTTAAGTCGCGCATGCAGACCAAAGAGGCTTGGAGCCAAATTGATGTACAATTGAAACGACGAAATGACTTAATTCCTAATCTAGTCAATACGGTAAAAGGATACGCTGATTTTGAAAAGTCAACGTTACAAGCTGTCACAGATGCACGGACAAATGTGTCAAGTGCGCAAGGCCCAGCGGCCACAATGGCAGCTTCTGATCAATTGTCAAATGCCTTGACACACTTGTTTGCCGTTGCCGAAGCTTATCCTGACCTCAAAGCGAGTGCAAACTTTACGAAATTGCAAGAAGAATTAACAAATACTGAAAACAAAATTGCCTACTCACGGCAATTGTTTAACACGACAACAGCAAGCTATAACACGAAGTTGCAAGCTTTTCCTAGCAATATTATTGCCGGTATCCATCATTTTGAACCCAGCGAATTTATTGCGGTCCCTGAGTCTGAGAAAGAAGTGCCAACGGTTAAGTTTTAATGTTATATGAGCAGATACAATCCAATAAACGACGGACAGTTGGCCTTTTGCTTGGTTTTTTAATCCTAGTTGGGCTTGTTGGGGCTGCGGTTGGTTACTTGTTATTAGGTTCTTTGACAACGGGAATCGTTGGCGGGTTGGTCATTGGCGCCATTTATAGTTTATTGATGGTGAGTAATTCAACTAATTTGGTGATGACCATGAATCATGCCATTGAGGTAACACGCGCTGACCAAGCACCAGAACTTTGGCATACGGTTGAAGACATGGCCATGGTGGCACAAGTACCAATGCCACGCGTGTTTATTATTCAAGATGATAGTCCGAATGCCTTTGCGACTGGCAATAGCCCGAAAACTGCTGCTGTGGCCGTGACAACGGGGCTGCTGGCGTTAATGAATCGTCAGGAACTGGAAGGCGTGATTGCACATGAAATGAGTCATATTCGTAACTATGATATTCGTATTGCAACAATTGCGTTAGCGTTAACAGCAGCGATTACCATGCTGACCAACTTAGGCAGTAATTGGTGGTTTTTCGCTGGCGCGAGCGGCCGTGATCGAGATAATCGCGACAATAATAGTGGTGGCGGGCAGATTCTTATTTTTGTCTTATCACTGGCGGTCATGATGTTTGCACCGTTAGTTGCAGCGATCATTCAAATGGCTATTTCACGTAACCGTGAATACTTAGCAGATGCTGGTAGTGTGGCGTTAACCCGTAATCCGCAAGAATTGATTGCAGCGTTACGTAAATTAGATAGTGCCCCACCAATGCAAGATGTTGATCCATCATCGGCGGCGCTCTATATTAGTAACCCATTAGAAAAGAAAGCACATCTTTTTGATACACATCCACCGATTGCAGAACGGATTGCCCGTTTAGAGAAAATGTAAAAACATTGGCTAATTTTAGCCAATGTTTTTTTGTTGTAAATGTGCACACCAAATTTTAATTGTTATGATAGAATAAAGACAATTAAGAAAGTTTAAAGTTTGTTGCAAAGAGAAGGGATTCGGTATGGAAAGAATTGATAAACAAATCGTTGCATCCGGGTTGGGCTTACTGAGTGTTGCCGGTCTTGGTACTGGCTTAGCACACGCTGATACAGTCCAACGGGCAGTTAATCAGGCTGTTGTGTCACTATCTGGACAAGGCAAAGTTATACAGACGAGTGTGACCGCGACGGCACCATTAAAAATTGCCACGGGTAAAATCGTGGCGTCGACACCGACAACGCCACAAGCTGTCGTCACCACAAAACCAGAGATTTATCGCGTACAATATGGCGATTCACTCTGGGACATCGCCAAAGCGCATGATGTTAGTGTGGCAGAGCTGGTGGCGAATAATCAAGGTTCTGACTTGATTTCTGTGGGCCAACAGTTGGTAATCCCAACAACACAAGCAACCGCATCACCATCAGTTGTCGATACACAACCTGTCGCACCAACCATTGCTGCTGACCAAACAACAGTCAGTGCGTCTGCGAGCGTAGCAGTAGAAACAACAACGCCAAGTGATGTGACAGTGCAACCAGCACCCGAACAACCGGCATCAACACCACTTGTGCAACCTAATCAACCAACCGTGACTGAACCAGTGACGCGTCCGGTAACTGATACGGCAACGTTGACGACTGGCACAACGGCCAGTGATGCAGTGGATTTGGTGGTGTCATCAGGGGATCAGTTACGTCAACCAACGTCATCAACAGTCGCGCAACCCGCAGAAAATAATCACCAATCTGATGTGAACGTGGACAATACATCAGATCATGTTGTAACTGATGCCAAGCCGGCACAGCCCGTGACGTTACCAACAAACACGCCAACTGTATCAAATGCAACGCCAAGTGTTGTGGCATTAGCACAATCGTTGACGCAACAACACATTCCGTATGCTTGGGGTGGCGACGACTTGGCTGGTTTTGATTGTTCAGGACTTGTGCGCTATGTTTTCCAGCAAGCAATTGGTAAAACGTTACCACATTCTTCGGTAGCACAAGAAGGTTACGTTCAAAAGAAAGCGGTGGTTGATGCCAAACCAGGTGATTTGCTCTTTTGGGGAACGCCAGGGGCTAGTTATCATGTGGCCATTTATATTGGTAATCAAGCCTATGTGACGGCCCCAGGTCCAGGCGAAACCGTACGTGTTGAAACCATTTCATCTGCATTTATGCCAAGTTTTGCCGGGCAATTTTAGCTAGATTTCGTGAGATTAAAAGGGTTGATTTTTCTCATAAAAACCTGTAAAGTAATACCAATAACTAAATCGTTTATTTGCAGATATATCGCTGGAAAATGGCCAGCAGTTTCTACCACGCCCCAAAAGTCGTGACTATCCGCAAGTGTTAGCTCGTATCTTTAATACTGGCCAAGCATTTGTGGATCTGTGTATCCCAAATGCTTTTTTTGTATCCAAATATCGAATTTTGTTATCTCATAATCGGCGGATCCGTTAACAATTGTGTTGACAAAAAGGCCTAACTAAACAATAAATGGTGAACACACAGTCATAATCATGGCACTGTTGTTATCACGTTTAAAATCGGAGGATCTCATGCAAAAATTTTTCTTAGACGACGAAAAGCCTAAGTTCAGCGCACGCAATAAGTTTGCCAAGATGGGCTTAACTTTTGATGATATGAAGTTGGTTTATGACGCAACTGCGCAAATCCAACCAGAAGATGTATCAGTCAGCACGGTGTTGACGCCAACGTTAAAGTTACAGTTGCCTTTGATTTCAGCTGCAATGGACACGGTTACAGAAGCGCGTTTTGCCACAGAATTGGCGAAGTTAGGTGGCTTAGGTGTTGTGCATAAGAATATGACTATTGCAGAACAAGCAGATGAAATTCGTGCCGTTAAAACGGCTACTTTTGATCAGGCGGCATTCCCTAATGCTGCGGTTGATGCCCAAGGTCGTTTGCTAGTGGCGGGTGCGGTCGGTGTGACGTCAGATACAGTCAAGCGTGTTGAAGCGATGGTTGCTGCCGGCGTTGATGCGATTGTTTTGGATTCAGCACATGGTCATTCTGAAGGTGTGTTGCGTAAAGTGTCTGAAGTGCGTGAGGCCTTTCCAGAATTAAACATTATTGCGGGTAATATTGCCACAACTGCTGGTGCAGCTGCTTTGTATGAAGCTGGTGCTGACGTGGTTAAAGTTGGTATTGGCCCTGGTTCAATCTGCACAACCCGTGTCGTTGCCGGTATCGGTGTACCACAACTTTCAGCAGTTCGTGATGCTGCTGAAGAAGGTGCTCGTCGTGGCAAGTCAATCATCGCTGATGGTGGGGCCAAGACGGCGGAAGATATTATTAAAGCTTTGGCTTCTGGCGGCAATGCTGTGATGCTTGGCTCAATGTTTTCTGGGACAGCAGAAACACCAGGAGAAGTCTTTGAAGATAACGGTAAGCAATATAAGACATACCGTGGGATGGGGTCAATTGCAGCCATGGAAGCCGGGTCAAAGGATCGTTATTTCCAAGGCGAAGTCAATGAAGCGAAGAAAATGGTACCCGAAGGTATTGAAGCGCGTGTGGCCTACAAGGGTGCTTTGGCTGATGTGTTAGGGACAATGATGGCAGAAATTCGTGAAGAAATGGCCAAAGTTGGTGAACAATCAATCGATGACTTGACAAAGGGCCACCGAATTACGCGTGATATCCAAGTAATTGATTATGAAGCAGAACGTGACAACGTGAAAAAGACGATCACGATCCCAACCTTTTAATGACAAATTCACGGAGAAAAAACATGTCTGAAAATACTGAAATTATGGGCCTAGGCTATGATCAAGTCTTGCTAGTGCCTGGTGCATCAAATGTTTTGCCGCATACCGTGTCATTGGCGACACAACTTGCAGATAACTTTACACTCAACATCCCACTGATTGCAGAAGCTAATGGCACAGCCACGGATAGCCGTGTTGCTGCGACTGCGCTAAATGGTGGTCTTGGTGTCATTGCCGAACAAGAAGATATTGCTGCACAAGCGGCTGCAGTTGCGGCTGCTAAAGCAACAGTGGTTGACTTGGATAAGTATCCAAAAGCCTTTTTGGATGCCCAAGGTCGCGTACGTGTTGCGGCTGAAGTTTGGTTGACAACTGGGGCGCAAGAACGCGTAGCCGAACTCGTTGCAGCCGGTGCTGATGCGATTTTCTTCTACTTGCAAGCTGGCTTGAACAAAGAAACTAATGATATTGTTAAAGCGGTACGTAAAGCCTTTCCAACGACATTTATCGCTGTTGGGGTGGTTGAAGATCAAGGTATTGCTGGTGCGCTTTATCAAGACGGTGTCGATGCCGTGATTGCTGGTCGTTCAGTCGATTCACAATTACCAAACAACGCCTTGTACCCATTCTTGACGACGACAATGGCCATTGCTGAAGTGGCAGCTGACTATGATAAGGCAGTGATTGCCACTGGTGGCGTACACTATTCAGGTGACGTTGTAAAAGCTATTTCTGCTGGTGCTGATGCCATTTTGGTAGCTGATTTACTGAAGGGTGAAGTACTAGAAGCAGACGGTACATTTGCCGGTGGTGACATGTCGATTGATGATGCGATTTTCCAAGCAGACGGTGGTTTGCGTGCGGGAATGGGCTATACTGGTTCGTCAACGATTGTTGACCTTAAGCTAACAGCACAATTTGTTCAAATTACGGATAATGGTCTGCGCGAATCACATCCACACGATGTTGAAATCACTAAAATCGCGCCAAATTACGCGCAATAAATTCGCGCAAATGCGCATAATGGATAAAAGGGAGTATAATGCATGGCTAATGTAAACGCCGATAAAGTTCTTGTACTAGACTACGGTAGCCAATATAACCAACTGATTACCCGCCGCATTCGTGAAATGGGTGTTTTTTCTGAATTAAAGTCACGCAACATGACGGCCGACGAAGTGAAGGCCTATAATCCAAAAGCGATTATCTTGTCTGGTGGCCCTAAGTCTGTCTACGAAGAAGATGCTTTTACGATTGATAATGACATCTTTGAATTGGGTATTCCAGTATTGGGTGTCTGCTACGGGATGCAACTCATGGCTCAGAACTTGGGTGGTAAAGTTGAAGCAAACCCTGGTAACGGGGAATTTGGGCAAACAGTATTACACCAAACAAATACAGCTGGCTTGTTGTTTGCCAACATACCAGCAGATCAAAAAGTCTTGATGAGCCATTCAGATAACGTTGTGGCTTTGCCAGAAGGTTTTGTTGTTGCTGGTGGTTCTGATAAGACACCAATTGCAGCGATTGCCAACGATGAACGTCGTCTGTATGGTGTACAATTCCACGCCGAAACAACCTTATCTGAACATGGTAAGCAAATTTTGTACAATTTTGTGTTTGATATTGCTGGCGCAGAAGCAAACTGGGATATGAGTGGCTTCATCGACGAACAAATTGCACGTATTCGTGAAGTGGTCGGCGATAAGAAAGTCTTGCTCGGTCTATCCGGTGGGGTAGATTCGTCAGTTGTCGGCGTTTTGTTGCATAAAGCAATTGGTGACCAATTGACATCAATCTTTGTGGATCACGGTTTGTTACGTAAGAATGAAGCGGAACAAGTGATGGAAATGATGGGCAAGCAATTTGGTTTGAACATTATTAAGGTCGATGCGCAAGAACGTTTCTTATCAAAGTTGGCTGGCGTCACTGATCCAGAACAAAAGCGTAAGATCATTGGCAATGAATTCATTGAAGTCTTTAATGATGAAGCGGCTAAGCTCAAAGATATCGACTTCTTGGCGCAAGGTACTTTGTATACTGATGTGATTGAATCAGGTACTGATACAGCTCAAACCATCAAGTCACACCATAACGTGGGTGGTTTGCCAGAAGATATGCAATTCCAGTTGATTGAACCATTGAACACGTTGTTCAAGGATGAAGTTCGTGAATTGGGTGAAACTTTGGATATGCCACATGAAATGGTATGGCGTCAGCCATTCCCAGGTCCTGGTTTGGGGATCCGTATCTTAGGTGATATCACGGAAGATAAGCTTGAAATCGTCCGTGAATCAGATTGGATTCTCCGTGATGAAATCGCTAAGGCTGGGCTTGAAGGTGACGTTTGGCAATACTTTACCGTGTTGACTGGTGTGCGTTCAGTTGGTGTGATGGGCGACTATCGCACATACGATTATACAATCGCAATTCGTGCCATTACGTCAGTTGATGGCATGACGGCTGACTTTGCGCAATTGCCATGGGAATTGTTGCAAAAGATTTCTGCCCGCATTGTCAATGAAGTGGGACACATTAACCGCGTTGTCTATGACATCACGGCTAAGCCACCAGCTACCGTTGAGTGGGAATAAAAATAGCCCCCTAATAACGCGGGTTACAGGCGTTTCTGGGGACATTTGGGGTAATTAAAAGTATTATTTAAGGTCACGTATAGCATGCCTATACGTGACCTTTTTGATTAAAACAAGCCAACAATTCGTCGATGACGATTCAGTTTTGATAAAGGTTTGACAAAAATAATGAGATTGTGATATATTTTACTTGTAACACGACGCTGCGTCAGCCCATCACAAACCGTCTTTTTGTTTTATTTAGTATGCTGCAAAGCAATTTTTTCCATATATTTTTATTTTCCATATATTTTATTTGAGACGTTATCAAAAAACGATTTGTGAAAGATGTCTTAGGGGTGTGCTGGGTTTTAAAATTATCATGCGCTAGGTACTTGATGTTATTGAGTACCTGGCGTTTTTTTTTGTATTGTAAAAAATTGAGAAGTCAATTTTTACAAGTATTATCATCTCTGCGGTATAATAACTGTGTAGCGATGGCGTGATTCATATTGCTGCTACCCCAGCAGATAGCTTAAGAACATGATTTAATCCTACCCTATCTCCTTTCAGCTTATTGACCAATAGCTGCTGTTTGCTGGGGTCTTTTTTATGTGATGGTCAGTCAAAGCAATACGTTAAAAATATATCGGCCTTTTGATAATACTGGTCGATATCGCTTGTATTGTCTTGATTTATGGTAAAATAGGTAGGTATATAGTGCAAAATAATCTGAGGGCATTTATGGCGATTCATTATCCTGCTGGTATTCGACGTACCGCAACGGCAGCCAATCAAGTTCGGGTTGGGAAGACAACTAAAAAGGCCTTAATGTTTGGTAAACGCGGCATGGGGTTAGAAGAAGAGATTAACCTCGCAAATGCCTATTACTTAGCGAACAAGCTGGCTGTCATACATAAAAAGCCAACCCCAATTACGATTGTGAAAGTGGACTATCCCGCTCGTGCTGCCGCCAAGATTACTGAGGCTTATTTTAAGCAAGCGTCGACAACTGATTATAATGGTGTGTATCAGGGTCGGTATCTTGATTTTGATGCGAAAGAGACAAAAAATAAGACGTCTTTTCCGTTGAAAAATTTTCATGAACATCAGATTGTGCATTTGGCGCAAGTGCTGGCACAAAATGGGATCGGCTTTGTTTTAATTAAGTTTACCACGTTAGATGAAACTTACGTTTATCCGGCCAGATACTTAATTGAACAGTGGCAACGCCTGCAAGGTAAACAATCAATTCCGTATCAAGCAATCGTGCGTGATGGTTTTAGAGTCCCACACAGCCTGAACCCCAGTTTGGATTATTTAAAAGCAGTTGACCAATATTTTCAACAGCTAGACTAACATTTAGGAGTACGCCCAAAAATTATGGCAAATGATAACCAATGGTCACGTGTGAATCGTAATCAAAATTTGTATGATAATCATCCTGCAACTGAGCCCCCAACGATTCCCCCGCATCACGGCAAAGGGGGTGGAACGGGCGGTTCAAAGCCACCAAAGAAACGTAAATCTTGGCGACGGATCCTCTTAACCGTCTTTTTATGGCTATTAACCTTAGGGTTTATCGGAGCGCTAGCTGGCGCAGCCGTCTTCTTTACTTATGCGAATGAAGCGCCTAATATTACTGAATCAAACTTAGCATCTGAAAATTCCAGCGCGATTTATGACGATCAAGGTAATCCGATTTGGAAATTGTCGACGGTGCAACGTGATTACGCAAATTCTAATGAAATTCCGAAAACGTTAAAAGAAGCAGTGGTATCGATTGAAGACCGTCGCTTCTATAAGCACGGTGGTGTTGATCCTATTCGAATTGCCGGTGCTGCTTTAGCTAACTTACGCGGTTCAGCATTAGGGATGCAGGGTGGGTCAACCTTAACCCAGCAACTGGTGAAATTATCGGTGTTTAGTACCTCAACTGCTGATCAGACCTTAAAGCGTAAAGCGCAAGAAGCCTGGTTAGCTATGCGGGTGGAAAAGAATTTCTCAAAAGATGAAATCTTAACCTTCTACATGAACAAAGTGTACATGGGACATGGGATTTCTGGGATGAAAACGGCGGCTGAATATTTTTATGGGAAGCCGTTAACTGAACTTTCTTTGCCACAACTGGCTTTGCTTGCGGGGATGCCACAATCACCAACAAACTATGATCCATACCTGAAAGATACGACGGCTGCTAAGACGCGTCGTGATACGGTCCTCGATGCAATGGTGAAGTATGGCGCGATTAGTCAAAAGCAAGCTGATGATGCCAAGAAAGTGCCAATTAGTGATGGTTTACAAGATATCACGGCTAAGACACAAATGGCTAATGCTGGTCGTAAAACCGTCGATGGGTACGTACAATCTGCGCTTGCTGAAGCCAAGGCGTTGGGGTATGATACGTCAAAGCCTGGTCTCAAGATTTATACGAATTTAGATTCTGATTTGCAACAAAAGATGTATGATTTAGCCAATGGTAATTCAATTGCCTTTCCATCAAAGAATACGCAAATTGGGGCGACAATGACTGATCCGAATAACGGAGATATCGTGGCGCAAATCGGCGGTCGTAATCAAGACATTCTTTTTGGAACGAACCATGCAACTTTGACTGGTCGTTCATCTGGTTCATCCATTAAGCCGTTGTTGGACTATGGCCCAGCCATTGAGTATCTCAACTGGCCAACGTATCGGACGGTTGAAGATAAAAAGTATAAGTACCCTGGGACAAATATTGATGTCACGGATTGGGATGGGAAATACATGGGCAACATTACCATGCGTACTGCCTTAACCCAATCACGAAACATTCCTGCCGTGCATGCCTTGGAAGAAGTTGGTGGTGAAAATGCTTCTAAGTTTATGAGTGCGATGGGTATTCAATTGAATAAGATCCCTGGTGGTCAAGATGCGATTGGTATGGCACTGTCAACAGTTCAAGAAGCCGGTGCGTTTGGGGCCATCGCCAATGGTGGTACGTACTACAAACCAACCTATATTTCAAAGGTTGTGACTGCGGATGGGACGACCCATAACTACAGTGTGTCGGGTAAGCGGGCAATGAAGCCAAGTACGGCCTTTATGTTGACTGATATGATGAAGGGCGTCATTAAGCCAAATGCAACGGCGGCTGATGCGATGATTCCTGGCCTACATCAAGCCGGGAAGTCTGGGTTGGTTGGTTTCAGTGATGCGGAACAAATGCCTGATCGTGCCATTAAAGATGCTTGGTTTACTGGGTTCACAAAATCTTATGTCTTGTCAGTATGGACTGGTTATGATTATAATTCTCAAGGGTATATTCCTTGGTCATACCAAGACTTGCCAGCACAGTACTATCAAAAGGTGATGTCATATGCGATGCAAAACAAGCCGAACTCGGATTGGAAGATGCCGGATACGGTCACACCAAAAATCAATGGTAATATTGTGGAATATGAAGTGAAAAATGCGAAGTGGAGTAATGGTGGTTTGCCAACGGTGACATCTGCGTCACAGTCTGGCGAAACACCAAGTGAAGCTGGTATTCCAGCTGGCGCTGCCTCGGTTGGTTCGTCAAACAGCAACAACTAGTATCAAAAAACTTGCGTGAGCAGGTTTTTTATTTTAGAGAGGGTTTATGTCAAGATTATGGGTAACCGGCTATCGCAGCTATGAAATCGGTACATTTGGTGAAAAGGATCCTAAAATCACGGTGGTCAAATACGCCCTGGAACAAGTAATCCGTCAGCAACTAGATCTGGGATTAGAATGGGTGATTACTGGTGGCCAACTGGGGGTGGAACAGTGGAGTGTGGCTGTTGCGCTGAGTTTGAAAACAGAGTTTCCCCAATTAAAAGTGGCGATGATGTATCCCTTTCAACAGTTTGGGCAGCAATGGCAAGAAAATAATCAAGCGCAGTTGCGGCAATTAGCGGCGCAGTGTGATTTTGTAGATAGCGTCTCGCAGGCACCGTATCAAGGGCCGCAGCAATTAAAGAACTATCAAAAATTTATGCTCTCGCATACGGATGCCGCGTTGTTAGTTTACGATCCTGATTTTGAAGGCAAAACACGGTATGATCTCCAAGCCATTGAACAGCAGCAAGCCACCATGCCATATCCATTAACGACGATTGATATGTATAGCTTGCAAGAATATGCGACTGAATATGAAGAAAAATTGGCAGAAAATCAAGCATTTCCAGAATAGTCATGCAATTTTCTTGTCAATGACGTGTTTTATTGGTAATATAGATTAAGTAAAAAAATAAATGAGGTGTGCACTTGTGGAACAAGTAAAATACACGCAAAAAGACATTTTAGAGCGCGTTTTTAAGCAAAAGCGTATGGGTGTTGGTTATGACCCAGCAGACGTGGACAGTTTCTTGGATGACATCATCAAAGATTATGGTGCCTTCACTGGTCGTATTGAACAGTTGCAAGGTGAAGTTGCCCGTTTGCAGACAGCCTTGAAGGCTTCGCAAGAACAACTTGTCGCATTGAAGCAACAAGCTGTACAACCTGCACAACCGGTTACACCAGAAGCACCTGTCGCTGTTGAAGCAACTGTTGTTGAATCACCAAAGGCTGAACAAGTCGTGACAAACCTTGATTTGATCAAGCGTGTTGCCAACTTGGAACGTGCTGTCTTTGGTCCAGGGGCAGAAAACCTTTAAATCGTCAGAATCACGGACGATTATCATCATGAATGATTATTTTTTTGTAAGCATTGGGTAATTGCGCGTTATATTTCTAACGTGAGGAAGGTCCATGCTCGCACAACCTGTGATGGTTGTAGTGTTTGTGCTGGGATAAAGAATAAACCCAGGGGCAGTAATGTCACGGCGGTCGAACAGGCTAAGGCTTAGGCTATGTCTTAATAGGCTCGAAGGTGCCATAGAAACGTATACGTTAGTGAAAGCTAGCGTTTGAGACGAGGTAAACCCCGCAAGCGGGCAACCCAAACTTTTGGTAGGGGCGGCTAATCTAGCGAACTGAAGCGATGGTTGGTATGGTTTGGCGACAAACTTAGATAGATGATTACCGAAGGTGATATGTACCTGCGTATCACTGGAACAAAACATGGCCTATAGATGCTTACATCAGGTGACGTCACATTGTGGCGTCTTTTTTTGTATACAAAAAAATGACAATATACAGGATATGATTGCATATCATCAAAATATTATTGCATAAAAATTCATATCAGGTTATGATTAGTTACGTTAATTGTTGATGGGAGATTTAAAAGTATGAAGTTTAAAAAGATGAAACAGCTGCTAATGGTCCTGGTTAGCATGATGTTGCTCATACCAACGTTGTTGGTCTTTGTGCCAAAAGCGCATGCGGATGACACGGATGCAACATACGCCAAAATTAAAAAGAATGGTGTCTTAGTTGTCGGGATGTCAGCTGATTATGCACCGTTTGAATTCCACACGACGATCAATGGTCGTGATGAGATTGTCGGTTTTGAAGTTGCCATGGCCAAGCAACTTGCCAAAGATTTAGGCGTTAAGATGCAAATCAAGGAAATGGGCTTTGATGGTTTAATCGGCGCGTTGCAAACGGGTAAGATTGACGTCATTATTTCTGGTATTAATGCGACGCCAGAACGTGAACAGGTGGTGGCCTTTTCAAAACCTTACATGTCACCGAAACAAACGGTGTTGATTCTCAAGAAAAATGCCCCACAGTTTACGACTGATGTGAGTTCTTTTGCGGGTAAGAAGGTTGGGGCGCAACGCCAAACAACCCAAGAGACATTTGTGCAAGAGAACATGGCAAACTCAAAGTTGGTTAGTTTGCAAAAAGTACCCGATCTTGTGTCACAATTGTCTGCAGGTAAGATTGCCGGTGTTGTCTTAAATGATCCAATTTCAGAAGCGTATGCGCAGCAAAATAAAGCCTTAGCGGTTATTTATCCAAAGCCAAACGAATCTGAAGGGGCGGTTTCTATCGCTATGCCAAAGAATTCGCCAGTTTTGCAAGCCAAAATCAACGCTGCAATTGATCAAATGGTCTCATCTGGTCAACTCAATAAATTCAAAAAAGAAGCGAACACATTGATGTTTGCCAAGCAATCATTCTGGGCAAAGTATGGTAACTTGTTTGTTAAGGGGACTTTGATTACCTTGGCCTTAGCAGCAGTTGCCGTCATTATCGGTGTTGTTCTGGGGACGATTTTAGCCCTCTTTAAGTTATCACCAAACTTTATTTTAAGAGTGATTGGTAATGTTTACGTTGAATATGTCCGTGGGACACCGTTGTTGGTCCAAGCGTTCATGGTCTTCTTCGGGACACAAGTGATTGGCTTAAACCTATCAGCTTTTGCCGCCGGTTCACTGGCAATGGGCTTGAATTCAGCTGCATATGTTGCTGAAATTATTCGTTCCGGTATTAACTCGGTTGATGGCGGGCAAACAGAAGCTGCGCGATCACTTGGTTTGTCAAAGCGTAAAACAATGCGTTTCATTGTGTTACCACAAGCGGTTAAGAATATCTTACCTGCTTTGGGAAACGAGTTTGTCACAGTCATTAAGGAAGGTTCTGTTGTCTCCGTCATCGGTGTTGGCGAATTGATGTTCCAAACAGGGGTGGTACAAGGTGCTAGCTTTAAGCCATTCTTCCCACTTTTGATTGCGTCATTCATTTACTTTATATTAACCTTTACGATTAGTCGTGCCCTGGGTTATGCTGAAAAGCGTATGGCACGTACCAGTCGCTAATGTGCAAAACGGTTTGACATTTTGTCAAACCGTTTTTTGATTGCAAGATAGAAAACGAATATTCAGGTTTTGATATTATGGAAACGCTTACAAAGCAAACGTTCGTTTATCAAGCTTAAATTAACGGTAACGTTCGTGTATAGCGAACGTTTTTTTAATTTGTGTGAATTTTCTTATTTAAAATCGTACTATTTTGCGCTTTTTTCTGTTAAATTTAAATAGCAGACGAACGAATAATTAATGTTAGATTGAATTATCGTTAAAACACGAACAATGGAGGGTATTATGCCACAAGTCGCGGTAGTCATGGGATCAACGAGTGATTGGCCAACAATGAAGCAAACAGTCAAATTATTGGAGACGTTGGGCGTCACCTATGAAAAGCATGTGATTTCAGCTCATCGCATGCCAGAGCAGTTGCAAGCCTTTGGGCAAGCAGCACAGGACAAGGGGTTACAAGTGATCATTGCAGGTGCTGGCGGTGCAGCGCATTTACCTGGTATGCTAGCGGCCAATACGCTAGTGCCAGTTATTGGCGTACCGATGCAGTCACGGGCACTCAACGGCTTGGATTCACTCTTGTCAATTGTGCAAATGCCAGCTGGTATTCCAGTCGCTACGGTGGCCATCGGTGAAGCAGGCGCCAAGAACGCAGCGATCTTAGCAGCGCAAATTGTCGCGCAAGGACAGCCAGCCATTTTGGCTAATTTGGTAGCGTACCGTGCCAAGCAAACCCAACAATCGATTGATAGTGAGGCTGATCTCGTATGACCAATCTTATTTTGCCACCGGCAACCATCGGCATTATTGGCGGTGGCCAACTTGGCCAAATGATGGCACTGGCCGCAAAGACCATGGGCTATAAAGTTGGTGTACTTGATCCAACTGCAGCTGCACCGGCAGGCCAAGTAGCCGATTTTCAAATCGTGGCTGCCTATGATGATCAAGCAGCAATCGATGAGTTAGCTGCCCGCAGTGATGTGTTGACTTACGAATTTGAAAACGTCGACGTGAACGCCTTGGCGAAACATGCTGATTTAGTGCCACAAGGGACTAAATTACTAGAAATTACCAGTAATCGTTTAACTGAGAAGACGTTTATCCGTGATGTGGCGAAAGTCCCAGTTGCGCAATTTATGGCCATCCACTCTGCCAAAGAATTTGCCGATGCAATTGGTCGGATTACCTTACCAGCCATTTTAAAAACGGTCAGTGGTGGTTATGACGGCCATGGTCAGTGGTCAGTTGACAATGAAGTGGATGTGGTAGCTCTTTTGGCTGATTTTCCTACAGGCACGCTGATTTTGGAACAACGCGTCCCATTTAAAAAAGAATTGAGTATCATGGTGACACGTGATGCCAATGATCGCGTGGTCTTTTGGCCCATTGCAGAAAACGTCCATGTCAATCATATTTTAAAAACCAGTGCTGCCCCAGCCGTGTTAAGTGCGGCCGATACAGCCAAGATTCAACAAATCGCAACGAGTATCGCCAATAGCTTGTCCTTACGTGGTGTGTTGGGCATTGAATTGTTTGTCAGTGATGATCATGTGTGGGTCAATGAACTGGCGCCACGCCCGCATAACTCAGGACATTACACCATTGAAGCGACGAATATTTCTCAATTTGAGGGGCATATTCGCAGTATTACTGGCTTATCACTGCCAGTGATTACCGCGCAAGCACCAGCCCTCATGCTTAATCTTTTAGGCGATGAAATCCAGCAAGCACGGGAAGATTTCGTCAATCATCCGGAATGGCATTTCCATGATTATGGCAAGGCAGCGATCAAACGTGATCGTAAAATGGGGCATATTACGGTGATTGGTGATGATAATAGCCAGAAACTAGATGAATGGAGTCAGACACATGGCCAGCGTTGAATTTGAAAATCGTGAGATTACACAAGCCACTCTTAAATATACGGGTAAAGCCAAACAGGTTTATACCACCAATGACCCAGAAATTTTATGGGTGCATTATCTTGATCAAGCCACTGCTTTAAACGGTAAAGTCAAGGAAACGATTACTGGTAAAGGGGAGCTTAATAGTGCCATTAGCCAGTTATTATTTGACTATTTGACGCGACACGGGATTGACAATCACTACTTGAAGTCGATTTCAGCCACCGATGAATTGGTGACGGCCTTAGACATTTTGCCGATTGAAGTTGTGACGCGTAACTATGCCTCAGGACACTTTGTCAGCAAGTTTGCTGCCACACCGATGCAAGCCTTAACGCCGGTGGTGCAAGAATTTTATTTCAAGTCGGATGCCCTAGATGATCCGTTCATGAATGATTCTCAGATTTTGGCGTTGGGTCATGCGACTGCTGCTGAATTGGCCCAATTACGTCAAAAATCACAAGATGTGAACCAATTACTCAGCGTGCTTTTTGAACAAGTTGGCATTCGCCTGGTTGATTTCAAACTAGAATTTGGTCGTACAGCTGCTGGCAAAATTATCTTAGCCGATGAATTATCACCCGACAACATGCGTTTAGTGGATATTGCCACTGGTAAGTCATTAGATAAAGATGTTTTCCGCCAACACACAGGTGATGTCACGGTTGGCTATCACGACGTCCTCACACGATTACAGGAAGCGATTTAAGGAGAGAAAAAATGTATTTAGCAAAGATTTATGTGACTTATAAGCCCTCAATTTTGGACCCACAAGGTGAAGTCATCAAGGCAGCCCTCCAACGTATGGATTACGCCGGTGTTGAACAAGTGGCGCAAGGTAAGTATTTTGAAGTGAAGTTGCATGCTAAGGATGTTGATACAGCGACAGCAGAAGTTGAAAGCTTTACGGATGCGTTGTTGATTAATCAAAATACAGAAACGTATCGCTTTGATTTGAGTTTAGTTGAAGATGAGGTGACTGCATGAAGGCCGCAGTAATTAGTTTTCCTGGCTCAAACTGTGATTTTGATATGCTCTATGCTTTACAAGATTTCGGTGTTGATGCGCAAATTATTTCCGCAAAAGCCAATGATTTAACTGGCTTTGATGCCATTTTTTTGCCAGGTGGCTTTTCATATGGCGATTACTTGCGGACTGGGGCGATTGCCCGTTTTTCACCAATTATGAGTGCGGTGACGCAAGCAGCAAATGACGGGAAGTTGATTGTTGGGATTTGCAATGGTTTCCAAATTTTAACTGAGGCTGGTTTGTTACCAGGTCAATTATTGGTTAATGCGACCCCTGGTTTTATCTGTGATGAAGTACCACTCAGCATCGCTAATTCACAAACTGCCTTTACAAATGCGTATGATCCAGCAGAAACGATCATGATTCCTATTGCGCATGGTGAAGGGAATTACTATGCCGATGATGCCACTTTGGCTAAGTTAGAAGAAAATCAACAAGTTGTCTTCCGTTATGTCGAAAATCCTAATGGATCAGCCAACGATATCGCTGGGATCATGAATGAACAGGGCAATGTCTTTGGCATGATGCCACACCCTGAACGGGCCGTAGATGCTGTGACTGGTAACATTGATGGTCAAAACTTCTTCAAGAGCATTCTATCAGGGATCTTGGCACGCGCATAGACAAGTTGACGCAACATTGGGGCATGCCGTTTGGCAATTATTGACGTTTTATTGAAAGGCAAAAAAACATGACAACAGTCACAAGTAACGAACTCACACCTGAGCAAGTTCGTGATTCAAAAATTTATACACAATGGGGACTAACGGAAGCAGAATACGATTTGATCGTTGCTGAACTCAAGCGCCTCCCTAACTATACGGAAACGGGTATTTTTTCTGGCATGTGGTCTGAACACGTGTCGTATAAGAAATCAAAGCCAATTTTACGTAAGTTCTGGTCAACAAATGAACGCGTCTTGCAAGGACCAGGTGAAGGTGCGGGGATTTTAGACATTGGTGATGGTCAAGCGGTCGTTTTCAAAGCTGAAAGTCACAACCATCCAAGTTTCGTTGAACCTTATGAAGGTGCGGCAACTGGTGTTGGTGGCATTCTGCGTGATATTTTCTCAATGGGTGCGCAACCCATTGCTGTGCTTGATTCACTCCGTTTTGGAGAATTAGACGATGCGCACACGAAGCACATTGTTGATGGTGTGATTGCCGGTATTGCTGGTTACGGGAACGCGATTGGCATTCCAACAGTCGGTGGTGAAATCAGCTTTGATAATGTTTACGCGGGTAATCCTTTGGTCAATGTTATGGCGGTTGGTTTAATGGACCAAGCGGCTATGCAAGTCGGTCAAGCCAAAGGTGTCGGTAATGCGATTATCTATGTTGGCGCCAAAACTGGCCGCGATGGGATTAACGGGGCGTCATTTGCTTCAGCAGAGTTCTCAACGGAACACGAATCAGATCGCTCAGCAGTTCAAGTTGGCGATCCTTTCTTGGAAAAGTTGGTTATGGATGCGACATTAAAAGCTGTTCATGACCACTCCGACATTATTGTTGGTATTCAGGACATGGGCGCTGCTGGATTGTTGTCATCAAGTTCTGAAATGGCCGCTAAAGCTGGCATGGGTATTACGTTGAATTTGAACAAAGTGCCGCAACGTGAAACGCACATGACCCCTTATGAATTGATGTTGTCAGAATCACAAGAACGGATGTTATTGGTGGTGAAGCGCGGTGAAGAGCAAGCCATTTTAGATTTGTTCCACGAAGCGGATTTGGATGCTGTGGTGATTGGTGAAGTAACAGATAATGGCCGCTACGTATTGTCATTTAATGATGAAATTGTCGCTGATGTGCCGATTGACTTTTTGACACATGCGCCAAAGCAAGACTTGCCAATGGCTGAACCAAAGCGTTTGGCAACCTTTACGGCTGATCAGTATCAACCTGACTTGTCTGATGTCAAACAGACAATTCTTGACTTGTTGGCCCAACCAACGATTGCCTCAAAGGCCAGTCTATTCCGTCATTTTGATTCAATGGTGCGTGCGGATACGGCCATTAAGCCTGGTGGTGATGCCAGTTTGGTGCGCGTGCGTGGCACAAAGAAGGCGTTGGCCATGACGACCGATGTCAATGCACGTTATTTGTACCTAAATCCCCGTGTTGGGGCGAAAATGGCAGTCGCTGAAGCGGCCCGTAACATTGTCGCAACGGGTGCTTTGCCAATTGGGATTACGGATGGCTTGAACTTTGGGTCACCAGATAATCCAGAAGTGTATTATGAATTAGATCAAGCGGTTGCCGGTATTAATGAGGTGGCCAAGCAACTCAACACACCAATTATTTCGGGAAATGTCTCGCTTTACAATGAAACTGATGGTCAAGCTATTTACCCAACACCGATGATTGGAATGGTTGGGTTACTGGATAACGTTGACCTTGCGACGACGATTGGCTTTAAGCAAGCCGGCGATGTGATTTATGTGATTGGGGCAACACAAGCGAGTTTCAACGGTTCAGAAATCCAAAAAATGCAAACGGGTACGATTGACGGCCAACTCTTTGAATTTGATGATGCAGCAGAAATGGCCGCTCAAACGCTTGTCCGTCAAGCAATTGGGCAACAGTTACTGGCTAGCGCGCATGATTTAGCCGAGGGTGGTTTGATTGTTGGATTGTTGGAAAGCAGTTTTGCTGGTCAATTGAGCTTTAATGTCAACACAAACTTAGCGACATCATATTTGTTTGCCGAAACACCAAGCCGTTTCGTGGTGAGTGTGGCGGCAGATAAAGTGGCTGCTTTTGAAGCCTTGGCGGGCGATTTAGCAACGCGTATTGGTGATGTTACAACCGGCGATGATGTGGTTGTGGCAACAACAACCGACGAAATTGTGTTATCACGTCAGGCAGCACAAAAGGTTTATCAGGAGAGTATCTCATGGCAATTACAAGCGTAACCGCACAGGAAATGGCCGCTAATTTGGCGCGACAGGCGGAAACAGCCCGTGTCAATGTGCGAAGCTTAAACGAAGAATGTGGGATTTTTGGTGTCTGGGGCCGACAAGATGCTGCGCAATTGACTTATTACGGGTTGCACGCCTTGCAACACCGTGGTCAAGAAGGTGCAGGCATCGTATCTAACCATGATGGGCATCTTTGGCAAGAACGTGGCTTAGGCTTGTTGAGTGATGTTTTCCGTGATCCAACACGGATTGAAGCGTTGGCTGGCGAAAGTGCTATCGGGCATGTCCGTTACGCAACGGCTGGTTCTCACGGGATTGAAAACATTCAACCCTTGATGGTGAATTTTCACGACATGCAAATTTCATTGGCACATAATGGGAATTTGACGAATGCGAAGTCACTCCGCCAAGGGTTGGAAAAAGAGGGCGCCATTTTCCAAAGTTCATCAGATTCAGAAATTTTGTTGCACTTGATTCGCCGCTCAAAGGCGGACAAGTTTGTGGACAAGTTGAAAGAAGCCTTGAATATTGTGCGCGGTGGTTTTGCTTATTTGTTGCTCACACCACATGGCCTATATGCTGCTTTAGATCCGCATGCTTTTCGGCCGTTTGTGATTGGACAAATGCCTGATGGTCATTACGTGGTCACATCAGAGACAGCTGCTTTGGATGTTGCTGGTGCACGTTTTGTCCGTGATGTGCAACCTGGCGAATTAATTACGATTGATGATAACGGCTTAACGATTGATCGTTACACCGATAAGACGACGCTCAATATTGATTCGATGGAATATATTTATTTTGCGCGACCTGACTCAACAATTTACGGCGTCAACGTGCATAAGGCGCGTAAGCGTATGGGCGCAGCCCTTGCTGCAGAACAACCCGTACCAGAAGCAGACATTGTGGTTGGGGTACCGAATTCAAGCCTTTCAGCAGCGGCTGGTTTTGCGGAAGCAACTGGCTTGCCCAATGAAATGGGTTTGGTGAAAAACCAATATATTGCCCGAACATTTATTGAACCAACTCAGGATAAGCGCGAACGGGCTGTCCGCATGAAGTTAAGTGCCGTTAAAGATGTTGTGCGTGGCAAAAATGTTGTCTTGGTGGATGATTCAATTGTTCGTGGGACAACCTCAATGTTTATTGTACGGATGTTAAAAGAAGCCGGCGCCAAGTCAGTGCATGTGCGTATTGCCAGTCCAGTCTTTAAATTCCCATCATTTTATGGGATTGATATGCAAACCACTGCTGAATTAATGGGCGCTAATAATACGCTAGATGAGATGCGCGACAATATTGAGGCGGATTCGCTTGGTTTCTTGACTGTCGATGCGTTAGTCAAGGCGATTGATTTACCCTATGATGGTGAAGGCACAGGTCTGACAACGGCGTACTTTGATGGTCACTATCCAAGTCCAATCTATGATTATGAAGACAGTCTAGCTGACTTTGTGGCAACGGGTGCGGTAGACTTTACTGCTGAACCAACGACCACCTATCATCCCCGCCAAGTCGCTTCGTTACGCAACGAAGAAATCATGGCTGATGGGACGATCCATTTAGATTCACAAACAATTCAGGGAGTAGAAGTATGACCGAACAAAACGCTTATCAGCAAGCCGGCGTCGACATTAAAGCCGGTGAAGAAGCCGTCGAATTGATGAAAGATGCGGTCGCTGATACGTATAATGCACAAGTTTTGGATGGCTTAGGCGGCTTTGGGGCAGCTTTTGCTTTAGGTAATCAGTACCAAAACCCTGTCTTGGTATCGGGTGCTGATGGTGTCGGGACAAAGTTGTTACTAGCGATTGCGGCTGATAAACACGATACGATTGGACAAGATCTTGTGGCGATGGTGGCTAACGATATTTTGGCACAAGGGGCCAAGCCGGCATTTATGTTGGATTATCTTGCCGTGGATAAGATGCGACCAGCAGTCGTGGCAGAAATTGTCACGGGTGTGGCCAAGGCTGCCAAAGCTTCAGGGATGGCGTTAATTGGTGGTGAAAGTGCAGAATTACCAGGTCTTTATGCACCTAAGCACTATGATTTGGCGGCATTTGCTGTTGGTGTGGCTGAGCAAGACCAACTCTTAAATCCTAAAAACGTGGCGGTTGGCGATGTTTTGATTGGTTTGCCATCTTCTGGAATTCATTCAAATGGCTACTCATTAGTGCGTCATGTCTTAGGGATTCAATCAGATGATGACTTTAATCAATTACCTGAAGACCTCAAGACGACCTTACTCACACCAACCGCTCTGTATGCCAAGCCGGTTTGGCCATTAGTTGAAGCTGGTTTGTTGCAAGCAATGGCACACATTACGGGTGGTGGTTTAACGGAAAACCTACCACGCGCCTATGAGGCCACGCTTTCAGCGCAAATCAACTGGGGCGCATGGCCAATCTTGCCAATTTTTAACACGTTACAAGCTGCTGGGCAACTCACCCTTGACGATATGTTATTGACTTTCAATAATGGGTTGGGCATGGTCTTGATTGTGAAGCCTGCTCATCGGGATGCGGTATTAGCGTCATTGGCTGCGCAAGATCAAGCCGCTTACGTGATTGGTGAAATGGTGCCGTATGCTGGTGCTGGCGTCGTTTATTCAGGAGACGCCCCATGGTAAGAAAAGTACGCTTAGCCGTTTTTGCGTCGGGGACAGGGACTAATTTTCAAGCCTTGTATGATGCCATTTTACAACGGCAGTTAGAGGCTGAAATTGTGCGGTTAATCGTGGATAAGTCATCAGCTGGGGCCTTAAACTTAGCCAAACTATTCGGTGTACCGGCGACTTTTATCAAGTACTCAACGTATGACTCAAAACCAGCCGCTGAACAAGCAATTTTAGACCAACTAGCCGATGATCAAGTTGATGGTATTTTACTGGCTGGCTATATGCGGATTTTAACGCCAAAATTAATTGATGCCTATGCTGGTAAAATTATCAATTTGCATCCAGCCATGTTGCCCGCTTTTCCAGGTCGACACAGTATCTTGGATGCTTTTGAGGCAGGCGTTGACACGACTGGGGTGACCGTTCATTATGTCGATAACGGCATTGATACGGGCCAAATTATTGCCCAACAAGCCGTGCCGCGTTATCCAGAAGATACGTTGTTGGATTTGGAAACACGAATCCACCAGGTCGAACATGTTTTATATCCCAATACTTTAGAACAGTTACTTAACGAAGGAGTTTTCTTAAAATGACACGTGCATTACTCAGTGTTTCTGATAAAAGTGGTCTGGTACCATTTGCTGAAAAGTTGGTTGCCTTAGGCTATGAATTGATTTCAACGGGTGGGACGCACAAAGTCTTAGCCGAAGCTGGTCTTGATGTGATTGCCATTGATGACGTCACAAATTTCCCGGAAATGTTAGATGGTCGGGTAAAAACATTACACCCACGTGTTCATGCAGGGTTATTGGCACGTCGTGATTTGCCAGAACATATGGCTAAGTTAAGTGAGTTTGACATTACACCAATTGATATGGTGGTCGTGAACTTGTATCCCTTCAAGTCAACGATTCAAAAAGATGGGGTGACAGAAGCCGAAGCCATTGAAAATATTGATATTGGTGGCCCATCAATGTTACGTTCTGCCGCCAAGAACTTTGCAGCCGTTTTGCCAATTGTTGATCCAGCCGATTATGATGTTGTGATTGACAAATTGCAAACTGGCAGTGTTGATGCGGATTACCGAAAGTCATTAGCCGCTAAGGTTTTCCAACACACAGCAGCCTATGATGCACTAATTGCCGATTATTTAACGACAACAGAGTTTCCTCAGAACTTGACTTTGCCATACGAAAAGTTTGACGACATGCGTTATGGTGAAAACCCACATCAAAAGGCTGCGGCTTATAAGACAGCTTTGCCAGAAGCTTATTCTGTGCTGAATGCTAACATTTTGCACGGTAAGCAATTGTCATACAATAACATTCGCGATGCGGATGCCGCTTTGCGCATTATTGCTGAATTTGACGAGACAACGGTTGTCACTGTGAAGCACATGAATCCAGCAGGTATCGGGCAAGGGGCAACCTTGGAAGAGGCCTGGGACAAGGCGTTTGCCGCTGATGATGTATCAATTTTTGGTGGTATTGTCGCTTTGAATCGTGAAGTTGATGCCGCAACGGCCGAAAAAATGCACGCGATTTTCTTGGAAATCATCATTGCGCCAAGCTTTACACCGGAAGCCTTTGAAATTTTATCAGCCAAGAAAAACTTGCGTTTGTTGACGGTACCATTTACCACAGCAGTGCCACAAAAGTTAGAAGTCACGTCTGTTTTGGGTGGCGTTGTGGTGCAAGAACGTGATTTGTATACGGATGCTGAAACAAACTTTGAAGTTGTGTCAAAGGCACAACCAACAGCTGAACAATTGCGGGCGATGATTTTTGCGCAAAAAGTAGTCAAGCACGTGAAGTCTAACGCGATTATTGTGGCGCGCGATGGCCAAACTTTGGGCATGGGTGCAGGTCAGCCAAATCGTATTGACTCGGTGGTCTATGCGATTCAAAAAGCTGAAACAAAGCCAGGATTTGATGAAGCCGTCTTGGCCTCAGATGCTTTCTTCCCAATGTATGATTCGGTTCAATATGCAGCAGAACATGGGATCAAGGCAATTGTTGAACCAGGTGGGTCAATTAAGGATAAAGATTCGATTGTTAAAGCCGATGAATTGGGCATTGTACTAGTCTTTTCCGGCACACGTCATTTTAAGCATTAAACCTTTTAAGCGTCCTTTGGGACGTTTTTTTTATGCTATAATGCCAAAAGAGGTACACAGATGACAAGAACAACCCCCGTCGAATTAACGAACATGATTATGATTGAAAAGCCACAGACGCATGAAATTTTAGTCGAAGATCGACAAAACCCAACTTGGCCAGGCGTGACATTTCCTGGTGGTCACATCGAAGCAGGTGAAACAATTGTGGCCAGTGCTATCCGTGAGGCATATGAAGAAACAGGGTTGACAATTGCACAGCCCCAGCTGGTCGGGTTGAAGGAATGGCCTTTGCCAGACGGTCAACGCTACATCGTCTTTTTGTTTAAGGCAACCCAGTTTCAAGGCGACATTAAATCTGGGCGTGAAGGACAAATTTTTTGGACGACGCGTGAAGCGTTAAACGATATGCTGTTACCGCCAACTTTTAAAGAAATGCTGCCGGTCTTTGACGATCCGAAAATTAATGAATTGGCATTGGGGCCAAGGATTGCTGGTGAACGGTCGTTATCGTGGTTGTAACCGCATACATTCTTAATGTTCGTTTTGTTTCGTGTTAATTGTCAAAAAGTTCGTTATTAACGAACTTTTTTTATATTTGTGAGAAAAAGATAATTTATACACGAACACAAGCCGCGAAAATTCTGCTAAACTAAGTATATAGTTTGATATTTAGTAGTCAGTTTAGAGGATAATATGAAAAAAGTATTAGTAATTGGTTCAGGTGCGCGAGAGCATGCGCTTGCTCAGGCCTTTTTGCGGAGTGAACAGGTTGAACAAGTTATTGTCGCGCCTGGTAATGATGGCATGACGGATGACGGCTTGCGGCGCGCAGCTGTCGCCGTCACAGATTTACAAGGTTTGCGTGACTTAGCGGTGGCTGAAGCTGTTGATTTAACCTTTGTTGGGAACGAAGAACCCTTGACACTGGGCGTGGTGGATGCGTTCCGCCAAGCAGGGTTGCAAATTTTTGGCCCAACGCAAGCAGCAGCGCAATTAGAAGGGTCAAAGTCATTCACGAAGCGGATACTTGACCAATACAATATTCCAACGGCGCAATCACGGACGGTGACCAATCACACAGCTGCCCAAGCCGCTGTGACTGAATTTGGCTTACCAATCGTCTTTAAACTAGATGGCTTGGCCTTGGGCAAAGGGGTGACGATTGTCACAACCGCTACCCAAGCAGCGGATTATTTAACCGACCTGTATACACGTCAGCCAGAAGCAAAACTGGTCATTGAAAGTTATCTTGACGGCGTTGAGTTTTCAATTTTTTCACTAGTGGGTCAAGATGGGGTGGTCACACATGCGCCACTGGCACAAGACCACAAACGCCGCTTTGATCAAGATAAGGGGCCAAATACTGGTGGTATGGGCGCGTATAGTCCAGTGCGTTGGTTGTCTGCAGAAGTTCGGCAACAAGCCATTGACACGCTCGTCATGCCAACGATTGCCGCCATGGCAAAAGAAGGGACTCCGTTCACCGGTGTCTTATATACAGGGGTGATGTTAACGGCTGAAGGGCCTAAAGTGATCGAATTTAACGTGCGCTTTGGTGACCCTGAAGCACAAGTTGTGTTGCCGCAGTACACTGGTGATTTTTATCAATTAATTGTTGATTTACTCCAAGGTCAGGCAGTTGACCCAGAATGGCAAACGGATGCCGTTTATGTCGGCGTTGTTTTGGCTGCTGCTGGTTATCCAGAAGCACCCGAAAAAGGCGCCAGTGTCCCAACACCAAGCGATGTGGCACCATTGGGGATTAACTATGCCGGAGTGAAAAATGGGCTTGCCAGCGGTGGCCGAATAGCGACGGTTGTCGCCCATGCACAAGATACGCAAACAGCGCAACAAAAAGTGTATGAGACCATTGATCAATTACAATTAACATTACAGTACCGTCATGACATTGCCTATCAGGCTGTCCAACATGAGATAGATAAGATGTGAGAAGTGCAGTTAAACGAGGATAAAGAGATGCAAACAGATATTGAAATTGCCCAAGCCGCAACTGTTAAACCCATTACAGAGATTGCTGCTGCTGCCGGTTTGGCCAGCCATGAAATTGAACCTTACGGTTTTGATAAAGCCAAAATTAAATTAGATCCAACGGTGCCCCGATCAAAGCAGTTGGGCAAGCTTATTTTGGTCACATCGATTAACCCAACGCCTGCTGGTGAAGGGAAATCAACGGTAACGGTTGGCTTGGCAGATGCGTTGACAATGGCTGGTAAGAAAACTATGATTGCCCTTCGGGAACCGTCACTGGGCCCGGTAATGGGGATGAAAGGTGGTGCGACTGGTGGTGGGATGGCACAAGTCATCCCGATGGCGGATATTAATTTGCATTTTACTGGGGATTTTCATGCACTCACATCAGCCCATGATACGATTGCTGCCGTATTGGATAATAGTTTACAACAAGGTAATCCATTAAATATTGATCCGCGTCGTATTATTTGGAAGCGCGTGTTAGATATTAATGATCGTGCGCTGCGCCATATCACGATTGGGATGGGCGGACCGACTTCTGGTGTACCGCGGGAAGATGGGTTTGACATTACAGTTGCCTCAGAGTTGATGGCTATTTTGACCTTATCAACTGATTTAATGGACTTAAAAGCCCATGTGGCGCGGATTGTGGTGGGTTATACCTACGACAAAGCGCCGGTGACGGTAGCAGATTTGGGCATTGCTGGCGCGATTGCGGTCTTGTTGAAAGATGCCATCAAGCCTAATTTAGTTCAGACGTTGGCACATACACCAGCCATTATTCACGGTGGGCCTTTTGCCAATATTGCCCAAGGAACTAATTCTATTTTGGCAACCAAAACGGCGTTGCAATTAGCAGATTATGCGGTGACTGAAGGCGGCTTTGGCGCTGATCTTGGTGGTGAAAAGTTCTTGGATGTGAAAGTGCCATTGTTGGGCAAAACGCCAGATGCGATTGTTGTCGTGGCAACCGTTCGCGCCTTGAAGCATCATGGGGGTGTGGCTTTAGCTGATTTAGATGCTGAAAATATCCCAGCACTAACTGTTGGACTTGAAAACTTGGGGCAACACTTGCTGGCTATGGGTCGTTACGGTGTGCCTGTGGTGGTGGCCATTAATCGTTTTACTGCCGATACCGAAGCAGAAATTCAAACCATTAAAGCGTATACTGAACAGTTTGGGGCAACAGCGTATGCCACCGAAGTTTGGGCCAAAGGTGGTGCTGGGGCGCAAGAACTCGCCGCTGCTGTGATTGAAGTGGCGGATCAAGAAGCCGACTTTACGCCACTGTATCAACCAGATGATGAGGCGTTGGATAAGTTGAACGCCATCGTGACCACAATCTATGGTGGGGCGGGCGTTGAATTATCAGCAACCGCGCAAAAACAACTCGCAGAGTTTAAGCAACGTGGTTGGGATAAATTACCCATTATCATGGCGAAAACACAATATTCTTTCTCTGACGATCCCAAAAAACTCGGCGCGCCAAAAGACTTTGTGATTCACATTCGTGAATTTGTGCCGAAATTAGGTGCCGGTTTCTTAGTTGCGATGACAAGGACGATTTTGACGATGCCGGGCTTGCCAAAACATCCAGCAGCATTCGACATTGATATTGACGAAACAGGTAAAATAACTGGACTCTTTTAAATAACGACGTTAGCAGGGCACTGCTAACGTTTTTGGCGATGCATAAAAGAAAGTGAAGGATACGCCATGGCACAGCTTGAAGTGAATTATTACTCACAAGTATTAGGAATGGATCGTGTGATGCAGGTAATCTTACCAGAACTATCTGATCACATGCCGGAATGGACACCAGCTGATCTGCAAGATCTCCCAGTTTTGTACTTATTGCATGGCATGTCAGGCGATCAAGCGGTCTGGTCGCGGCGGACAAGTATTGAACGGCTCGTGCGACAAACACCACTAGCCATTGTCATGCCGTCGACTGATTTAGCTTGGTATACCAATACACAATATGGGATGGCTTATTTTGATGCGTTGTGCCACGAGTTACCGCAAAAAGTGGCAACATTGTTCCCACAAATTTCACAAAAACGTGAGAAAAATTTTGTGGCTGGCTTGTCAATGGGTGGATATGGGGCCTTTAAAATGGCGTTGGGTAGCAACCATTTTAGTTATGCTGCCTCACTTTCTGGCGCGTTACTGGGTGATCCAAATTTTCCTGGACGCACAACTTGGCAAAGTCCGGCCTACTGGTCTGGTATCTTTGGCGATATGGATCAGTTACAGGGTTCCGAAAATGACATTATCGCCCTTGCCCAAACACAGGCTCGAACGCAACCCGTACGCCCGAAACTTTACGCCTGGATTGGGGAGCAGGACTATTTATATCACAATAATTTAACCACTATCCCACAAATTCAAGCCTTAGGCTATGACGTGACGTTTGAAACAAGTCCAGGCACTCATGATTGGTATTATTGGGATCAACACATCGAACGCGTCCTCGAATGGCTGCCAATTAACTATCAACCAGAAGAACGGTTGTCTTAAGCACGAACACTTAAAGTTCGTGTTTTTTTATTTAATTCATATTATATTTTATAATTGTACGTCATTTGTTTACAAAAAAAGAAATATATGATTAAATGATAAGATAAATCGTGAGGAGACGAATAAATGGAAAATAAATGGCTGCGGGCGGCATTGCCAGCGTTATTGATTCATGGCAGTATTGGGACGGTCTATGCTTGGAGTGTGTTTAAGCAGGCGATTGCCGATGATATCGGGGCATCGGTGGCCAACGTGGAGTGGGCTTTTTCAATTGCAATCTTATTTTTAGGGTTATCAGCAGCAGCTTTAGGGCATTTTGTGGAACAAGATATTAAAAAGTCCGCCATCTTGGCAACAATTTTTTTTGTGACGGGGATGATTGGCACCGGCATCAGTATTCAACAAAAATCATTGCTCGGGATTTATCTCTTTTATGGTGTGGTCATGGGCATTGGATTAGGGATTGGGTATTTAACACCAGTCAAAAATTTGATGTTATGGTTTAAAGAAAATAAGGGGCTGGGAACGGGCTTGGCAGTGGCAGGTTTTGGCTTGGCCAAGATGATTTTTTCACCCGTCATGATCGAACTACAACTACGGATTGGTCTCTGGCAACTGTTTGTCATTTTGGGTGGCGTGTTTGCCGTGATGATGCTGACAGGGGCTTGGTTGATTCGTAAGCCGGCTGATTGGCAAGAAAAGCCACTTAAACAGCGTTTTAATCCTATGGCATTACTTAAGAACCACAACTTTATGGGAATTTGGTTGATGTTTTATTTAAACATTACTGCTGGACTAGCGATTATTTCCCAAGAAAAAGATATTTTAGCTGGATTACGTACCCCGTCGGGGACGGCGGCCTTTTCACTAGCAGCAATTGCGGTGGTGGTGAGTGTGGATGCTTTTTTTAACGCTGCTGGGCGTATTGGGTTTGCGAGCTTCTCAGACCGCTTACAAGATCGCAATACGATTTATCAAGTGATTTTTATCCTGTCATTGGTAATGGCGTTGTTAGCCTTTTTCTTACCAGATCAGAGTGTGGTGATGCCGGTCGTGATTGTGGCGACATTTTTTGCGATTAATGCCGGTTATGGTGGTGGTTTTTCAGCTTTACCACCTTTGTTAGCGGATCGATTTGGTATGCATGCCATTTCAAAAATTCACGGTCTGGCTTTAACGGCGTGGGCAGCGGCTGGTTTATCGGGGAATCAACTGGCGAGTTTGATTGTGCATGGTTTGGGGATGCCGTATCAAAATGTCTTTATCGCCATTGCAATTTTATATGCGGTGGCTTTGGGGATTGCCACGTTTGTGGTGAAACCAACGCAAACCATTATCGAGTAAAACGCTTACAATCCTAACGTTCGTTTTGTTTGAGATAAACGACGTGATTGTTCGTATTTTACTAACTGTTCGTTAACTTTGTGAGATAAACCTCATAAAATAACGAACGCAACTCGTGTTTTACCTGTTACAATTGAATTGAAAGCTAGAACACTAATGAAGTAGAGGAATCTTAAACATGATTGAACGTTATTCTCGTAAAGCGCTTCGTGATATTTGGTCAATACAAAACCAATATCAAACTTGGCTCGATGTTGAAATTGCTGTGGATGCCGGCTGGGTCGCTGCAGGACACATTCCTGCAGAAGATTTGGAAAAAATCCGCCAAAACGCCACTTTTGACGTTGACCGCATTGCAGAGATTGAGTTATCAACGCGCCATGATGTTGTGGCATTTACGCGTAACGTGTCAGAATCACTTGGCGAAGAACGTAAGTGGATTCACTATGGCTTAACGTCAACCGATGTTGTTGATACAGCGCAAGCATTACGTTTGCGCCAAGCCAACGATATTATTAAACAAGATTTGCAAGAATGGCGCGAAGCCATTAAAGATTTGGCCTTGAAGTATAAAGACACTGTCATGATGGGACGCACACACGGTGTACATGCCGAACCAACCACTTTTGGCTTGAAGATGGCACGCTTCTATGCGTCAGCAACACGCGCGATTGAACGTTTTGATCGGGTGGCTGCTGAAGTCGAAACCGGTAAGTTATCTGGTGCCGTAGGCACGTTTGCCAATGTGCCACCTTATGTCGAAGCCGTGGCCATGAAGGAATTGGGCTTGACACCACAACCAATTGGGTCACAAGTGTTGCCACGTGATTTGCATGCTGATTACGTGCAAACGATTGCGTTGATTGGGACACAAATGGAAGAATTGGCAACGGAAATTCGCTCATTGCAACGCTCAGAAATTCATGAAGTTGAAGAAGGCTTTGCTAAAGGACAAAAGGGTTCTTCAGCAATGCCACACAAGCGTAACCCAATTGGTAATGAAAATATTACTGGTTTGGCACGTGTCTTGCGTGGCTATGCCGTAACAGCACTTGAAGATGTGACATTGTGGCATGAACGCGATATTTCACATTCTTCAGCCGAACGCATTATTTTGCCTGATGCAACGACAACATTGGATTACATGTTGAATCGTCAAACAGGTATTTTGAAGAATTTGGGTGTCTTCCCTGAAACAATGCGTCACAATATGGATCGCACTTACGGTTTGATTTATTCACAACGTTTGTTGTTGAGCTTAATTGATGCCGGCTTGTCACGTGAACAAGCCTATGATACGGTGCAACCATTGACAGCACGCTCATGGGATGAACAATTGATGTTCCGTGACTTGGTTGATGCGGATCCAACAATCACTGCCCATTTGACTAAAGCACAAATTGATGACGCGTTTGATTATCACTATCACTTGCGTCATGTTGATGAAATTTTTAAGAGAGTAGGTTTGGCATGACATCACTAATTAACCATCCAGCAATTAAGACAGTTTTAGCAACGGAAACAGATATTCAAGCACAAGTGCAACGTGTGGCGAATGAACTTACCAGTAAATTTGCGCATAATGACAAGCGACCAGTTTTTATTGCAGTCCTCAAGGGTGGGGTGATTTTTGCCACAGATTTACTCCGGAAAATGCCATTGGATGTTGACTTTGACTTTGTCGATGTCAAAAGTTATTCAGGCGCTGCTTCAACTGGCCAAGTTAAAGTGGTCCATGACGTGAGCATGGATTTAACAGGACGTGATGTCGTGATCGTCGATGAAATTATTGATTCTGGTCGGACGATGCAATGGTTGCAAAACTATTTTGAACTCAAAGGGGCCGCAAGTGTGACAACGGTGGCCTTAGCTGATAAAAAGGCCGCTCGGGTGGTTGACTTTGACGTTGATTACTTTGGTCTTGATGTGCCCGATGAATTCTTAGTTGGCTATGGCATGGATTACAATAATTTCTTCCGTAATTTGCCGGTTATTGCCATTATTGATTTTGATAAAATTGATTTGATTAAGTAATCAAACTAAAAACGCAACGCCTTAAGGCGTTGCGTTTTTGCTTTGGTTGATAAAGTTTTGTAGATTTGAGGCATACAGCCGTGGCTTTGATGGTAGTTCTGAAATGTGACGTGCACCAAGCAGGGTCATGAGGCGTGGTAACGCATGTTGCCATGAGATAATTTCATCAATGAGGCCGGCTTCGCCATGCGTCATTAAAGTGTTGAGCATGTAGCCCGCACTGGACGTCATCGTTGCCCCTAGCATGAGGCTTGTCATGACGTCATTGGCCGACGCGATACCACCAGTAGCAATCACCGGTAATGTGTTCTGTGCTAATTGTGCTGACAGTAAACTTTCAACGGTTGATAAACCAAACTGGTCAATATTAAAGTTGTCAGCCTGACGATTACGTCGTCGTTCAATCATTGCAAAGTTTGTGCCATTAGCCCCGCCAACATTAATAGCAGCTGGTTGTAACTGCTTTAAGGTGTCAAAAGCCTGCTGACTCATACCAAAACCAACTTCTTTGACAATGACCGGTACCGGTGACTTTGCAATGACAGTCGCTAAGTTATCCAGCCAATAGAAAGCACGATCACCTTCAGCCATCACTAATTCCTGTGCCACATTGACATGTAATTCGATTGCATTGGCGTCGATCATGTCAATGGCGTCACGAACATGGGCAATGGGATGATCAGCACCCAGATTCGCGATTAAAAAGCCATCAGGATGCATGTCACGGGCAATTTTAAAGGTTTGTGCGACTTCCGGTTCTTTGAGTGCGATGGATTGTGAGCCAACGGCCATCGCTAAACCAGTTTTTTGGGCAACGCTTGCGAGTTGACCGTTGATCCGGCCCGTCAAATTTGAGCCACCTGTCATCGCTTCAATATAAAAAGGCCAGTCAAACGTATGATTAAACAATGTTGTGTGAACATCCGCTTCGGCGACCGCCATTTCAGGGAAAGTGGCTGGTAACCAGCGAACATCGGCAAAAGTTGCGCCAATGGGGTTGTTTTCTTGTTGTCGCCAAAGTTTGACACCAAGAGATAAGTGTTCATCTTTGCGATGGGCTTGTGCGGATTCAGTCATAGTGCACCTCGTTTTCGGGAAAAATCGTCATAAATAGGGGATCAACACCGCCCGCCTGCCAAACTTTGATGAGTGTTTCGGCCTCATCAGTGACTACGGCAAACCCATTGTCGCCATAACCGGCACCACTAATTTTTCCGGCAACTTGATTTAAGCTGGCGAGGAAATGGGCAAGCTTTGGCGTCACGTAACCTGCTGGCAAGTATGTTTGCAGTAAGTTTTGATTTGCTTGGAGTGCCTGAACTAATTGGGAATAGTCATGTGTCGTTAAGGCTTGAATAACGCGAGAAACGGCTTGTTGACTCTGCGTCAAGAAAGTAGCGTTAAGGTCGAGTTGATGAATGGCTGACTTGGTGTCAGCTGATTCATGGGTAGCGCCGAGTAGTAAGCGCCAGTGGCTTGGCCAAGGTAAGGGGGTAATGTTGAGGGCTGGCCAGTCACGGGCAATCGCTTCAGGCGTTGGCCACTGTTGTGCCGTATCGATTACTTGGGTTAAATCCGGACTTTGATAGGCAATTACGCCGCCGTATGTAATGGCGGCAATGTCGCCTAGGGAACCATTTTTTTGCACGAAATAGTGGGCCAAACCAGCCAGCTTAAAGCGGGTTAGGCGTGGTAAATGCAGTAAAAAATGGGCATCAAGGGCGTCAATAATCCCAACAACAACAGCTGCAGAAGAACCGAGCCCCAGTTTGCCATATGGTCCGTTTAAATCACTTTCGATGGTGATGTTAACGTCTGATAGCGTTGGTAAAGTCGTTTTAAATTGGGTATAGTCTTGAAGTATTTTAATGGCGGCTTGCACATAACGCCAGTGATCTTGCCCAACGGTGATTGGCTCTGCCATGTTAAAATGCCAAGCTGTCGCAATACTATTAGACGTGACGGATGAGGTAGGGGCATCGGTTACGGTTAAGTTTAGCCCCATCGCTGTGGCCGCGATAACTGCGGTATGGCCAGGTGCCGTAATGGCATATTCGCCAGCTAAAAAGAGTTTGCCGGGGACTGAGCGTTTAGTCATCATAATGCATACCTGCACCGCTAGTGGCGATTTCAAGGTGAAGATCGGGCATAGCGGCTTGTAACTGGGACACAATCAATGGTGCGTGTGCTTGTGTGGTGATGATTTTAACATTTGGGCCGGCATCAAGCGTGGCAAAAGCTAGTAATCCTTGACGGCGCATGTCAGCGACCAAGGTCAAAATGTCGGTTGTGTCATTGGTAAAATAAGTGAACGGGTCCAGGCGGGCTGTTCGGTTCAAATCATGCATCGCTAGGGCATTGGCTTCGGCAATCGTGCCGATTTTTTCAATGTCACTGGCTTGAATGGCGGCTTGCATATCACGTAATTGGGCCGCACTATTTTGCACCCAAGTCGCATAATCAGGCGATGTTGCCGCGCGCCGCATTCCTTCAGTCGACCCCACCTTTTTCATGGCTGTTGAGACTTCTGCGACCACTAAGGCAATAGGCATGTCGGGGGCATGCAAACTTTCGGCAAATGATGAGGCATCATCATGACCTTCATGCCAAATGGCAAAATGACCATAAAACGAGCGTGAGGCGGAACCAGAACCCCGACGGGCTAAACGCGATAACGTCATGTTATCGAGCTCGAGTCCCAATTCACGCGTTACTGCGCCAGTTAAGGCCGCAAAAGCTGAGGCAGAGGATGCAAGTCCCGCGCCGGTGGGCACATGATTTTCTGATGCAACAGTCAGTGGGGCAAAGTCACCCAAATTATCGCGTAGCATGTCTAAGAAGCGGTGGATACGTTGGCTATCAAAAGGTCGCCCATTGATCAGTAATTCATCGGCTGAAGCATTTTGGCTCACGGTCGTGCGTGTATAAAATTCATTGAGCGTTAGTGAAATCGAGCTCGTGGTTGGTAGATTTAAAATCAGATCTTTTTTTCCCCAATATTTAATGAGGGCAATGTTGGTATGGGCAGTTGCTGTGGTTGTCATAAACGTTCTTTCTATCCAAAATTGAGTTATCTTAATATTATCATAATTTAGCCACAGCTGGGGTGAGCAGCTGTGGACAGGGGCAAAATTTTGCAATAAAATGCGCCATTTAAATATGGTACTATGGTAGTAATAGTAATTTGTCGTTGACAAACTAACGCAACTGTTGCAAAACGGTCACACGAGATTGGAGGTTAAGAGCTAGAATGAGAGAACAATCATGGTATCGACGCTGGCTATCAGGTAATAACTTATTGAACGGGTTAGTGGTAATTCTACTGATTTTATTGATTATTTTTTTGAGTTGGCAAGTGCGGTTTATTTTGGAGCCTATTCGTGCCTTGTTTACAGCTGTTGGGGCACCAATTTTAATCGCTGGGGTCTTGTATTATCTGTTAAGTCCTTTGGTCAAAATGCTCACGCGTTACACCCATATTCCAAGAGCGTTGGCAATTGGCCTGATATTAATTGCGATTATTGGTCTCGCTGCTGGCTTAATCACGATGTTAGTCGTTGTTTTACGCTTTCAAGTCATGACATTTATTGACAATTGGCCAAATTATTGGCATACCAGTCAAAACTTTATTAATGAAACGTTTAAGTCCAGCCAATTTAAACCGGTACGGGAATTCTTAAATAATACCAACACTGGCATTAATCAAAATGTGATTGACTGGAGTAAAAAATACCTGACCACAGGGGTGGCTGGTATTAGCTCACTGGCGTCAACGCTGACATCAGTTGGGATTACAGCCGTATCGACACCGTTTATTTTGTACTATATGTTGCTAGATGGGCATAAGTTTTCAGGCTTTGTCGCTGAAAAGTTCCCACCGAAAGCACAGCACTCATTACGAGAATTATTAACCGATATCAGTAAGCAAATTGCTAAATATATTCGTGGACAATTGGGTGTGGGCTTGGCTGTCATGATTATGTTTGGGATTGGCTATACGATTATTGGCTTGCCTTATGGGATTTTACTGGCGATGATGGCGGGTTTCTTCAATATGATTCCATACGTCGGCTCGATTTTGGCTCAGGTGCCTGTTTTCATTGTGGCCCTCATTGCTGGTGGGCCTAAATTGCTCATTTTGGCGATTATTGTGCTCGTGATTGAACAGCCGATTGAAGGGCATGTGATTGCGCCTAAAATTTTAGGGGATGCCTTGGCGATTCATCCAGTGACCGTTATTGTGGTATTGTTAACTGGTGCGCATATTTTTGGGGTGCTCGGCGTGATTTTGGGTGTGCCAACTTACGCGGTCCTCAAAGTCCTTGTGACACGAATTTATACATGGTGGCGTAGTAACTCTGCCTTATTTAAAGAAGGAACGGAAGAAGTAGAACAATGACAAATCATATTGTGTTATTTGAACCGGTAATGCCGGCTAACACTGGTAATATTGCCAGAACAACTGCGGGAACGGATGCCGTGTTACATCTGATTGAGCCTTTAGGGTTTGAATTAGATGATAAGCATGTGAAGCGTGCCGGATTGGATTACTGGGAACATGTCCAATTGGTCAAGCACGATAGTCTCCCAGATTTTCTGGACACCTTGCGTGAGACGGATCATCTCTATTTAGTTTCAAAGTTTGCGAACTACGACTATACCCAACCTGATTATTCGGTGACTGATGGCGATCATTATTTCCTCTTTGGTAAAGAAACGACTGGCTTGCCAGAAGTCTTTATGCGCCAAAACCCAGATAAAGCGATTCGTATTCCACAAGATGACACGCATATTCGATCATTAAACTTATCAAATACTGTGGCAATTGTCTTATATGAGGCATTGCGTCAACAAAGTTTCCCGAATTTGGAAACAACGCACACTTACGAACAAGATAAATTGAAATAAAGTGTTGACAAGGGGCGAAAATCTTGCTACTATAATATAGTTGTTTCAGTTATGAAACACACTGACCATGGCTCGTTGGTCAAGTGGCTAAGACGCTGCCCTTTCACGGCGGAATCGAGAGTTCGATTCTCTCACGAGCTATATCAAGTCGCAACTTCGGTTGCGGCTTTTTATGTTTTCAGGACAATCATTAAAAAGCGAACACCAGTTTGATTTGGTTTCATGATAAAATAAAAGACATAACGATCAGATTTAGAGGGTATGGATTTTGGCAACTCGTAAAACACCGCAACGCCGACGCACAACTGCATCAACTCGAAAAAAAAGCATGAATGCTGTGATTGGCAAAAACATTGCCTTGCTTTTAAGCATCTTTTTAGGCGTCATGGGGACGTTTAAATTGGGCTTGTTAGGTGCCTACGTGGCCAATGTTTTTCGCCTGGGGTTTGGTAATTTATATCTTGGCGTATTA
Source organism: Leuconostoc garlicum (assembly GCF_001998805.1). Taxonomy (NCBI): domain Bacteria; kingdom Bacillati; phylum Bacillota; class Bacilli; order Lactobacillales; family Lactobacillaceae; genus Leuconostoc; species Leuconostoc garlicum. The sequence continues at coordinate 1,086,800 of NZ_CP016329.1, forward strand.
GTACCCCTGACGGTGTTATTGAGCTATGTGATGATTTATAAGCGGTTACCAAAGATTGCACGGCATTTTTGGCTGGGGGCCATCATGGCGTTTGTTGCACTGTTAACATTATCGTCGTTGTTATTTTTTACCTATACCGTGAAAAATAGCAATGGCTATGTCCAAACGGTGATGACATTGAGTGGTCAAGATTTCGCCAATAAATCTGCCAATACCCCCGTTGGTGGTGGAGTAGTTGGTGCCATGCTCTATAATGGCTGCTTTACATTAGTTGCCAATATCGGGACTTGGCTGCTTGCCCTAATCTTACTATTGAGTGGCGTGATTATTTTCTTTAGAATTCCGGCGCGTGATTTAACGCAAAAAGGGATTGAAAAAGCACAAAATGGGGTGGCCTATGTGCAAGAACAGCGCGCGAACATGCCGCCACGTGAACCTTTGTTTAAACGGCGGGAACGTCCCAAAAAGAGCATTACGGACTTTGGCGATGATCCGTTAGGTGTGAAAACAACCAAAACTGCCACAGTTGAACCAGTGGTACCACCCGTTACCGCGCCGGCTACTGAATTTGTCGAACCGGAAATTAAATGGCAGGGACCAGTGGCGCCGACTGAAACAGCACCAACGCCGGCACCAGCTGTGTCGACCCCTAAGCCAGCAAGCGCACCGGCACCAGTGTCTGATGCAGGCGATGATGATGAGCCATTGGCTTTGGCGACGGAAACGTCAGGGCAAGATAATCCAGATTATGAATTGCCAACGGCTGATTTGTTAACCAAGGTATCGCCAACTGATCAGACTAAGGAATTCCAAAGTTTGACAGAAAAATCACGTCTCGTGCATGATACGCTGTTAAGCTTTGGTGTTGAAGCAGAAGTGACGAGTGTGTCACTTGGGCCAACTGTGACCCAGTATGAATTGAAACCAGGTCAAGGGGTTAAGGTTAATCGAATTGCCAATTTGGCCGATGATTTAGCATTGGCCTTAGCAGCCAAGTCGATTCGTATTGAAGCCCCAATTCCGGGAAAACCTTATGTTGGTATTGAAGTGCCTAATGACACGCAAGCCACCGTTGGCTTCCGCGATATGATTGAACAGGCGCCAAAGGATGATGGCCATCCATTAAATGTCCCATTGGGGCGTGATGTGACCGGTAATATCATTATGGCTAATCTAGCCGACATGCCGCATTTGCTGATCGCTGGTTCAACGGGCTCGGGTAAGTCGGTTGGGTTAAATGGGATTATTATTTCGATTTTGCTGAAAGCGAAGCCAAACGAAGTCAAGTTGATGATGGTCGATCCCAAAGTGGTTGAATTGTCCATTTATAATGGGATTCCACATTTGTTGACACCGGTGGTGTCTGATCCGCGCAAAGCGGCGCGTTCACTCCAAAAAGTGGTTGACGAAATGGAAAATCGCTATAAGTTGCTCGCCCAATTTGGGAAGCGTAACATTGGCGAATACAATGCGGCGGTCGAGCAACAAAATGCGGAAGCCAAGACAACTGGCGCAGCTGTGATGCAAAAAATGCCTTATATTGTCGCGATTGTCGATGAATTTGCGGATTTGATGAGTACCGTCGGTTCCGAAATTGAAGTGTCCATTGCACGTCTGGGTGCTAAGGCGCGTGCGGCTGGGATTCACATGATTTTGGCTACTCAGCGACCGGATGTGAAAGTCATTAACGGTACGATTAAAAGTAATATTCCAGGGCGTATCGCCTTTAGAACAGCCTCTGGTATTGATTCACGCACGATTTTAGATACAAACGGGGCTGAAAAATTGTTGGGACGTGGCGATATGATTTTTGCCCCACCAGGTAAGCCAACACAGCGTGTCCAAGGGGCCTTTATTAGTAACACTGACGTGACGAACGTGGTATCCTTTGTCAAGGCGCAACAAGAAGTCCAGTATTCAGAAGCCATGACAGTAACCGATGAAGAAATTGCCCAAGATGCGGGTGATGGTAGCGGTGCAGGTAATAGTGAAGATGAGTTGTTCCAAGAAGCTTTACAGTTCATTATTGAACAACAAAAAGCCTCTACTTCATTATTGCAGCGACGTTTCCGTATTGGTTATAATCGCGCAGCTCGCTTGATTGATGACCTTGAAGCAGGTGGTTATATTGGGCCTGCCGAAGGTTCTAAACCACGACATGTCAATATTAGTGATGGTAGCTCCGGTGTAGAACACTAAAAAAGATCGACGCAAAGTCGATCTTTTTTAGTCGTTAAAGAGGGGTTTGATTTGCGCTTGAAACTGACCGTCTGGATCATTGACAAACTTGGCATAGTCTTGCCAATAGCGATCTGATAAAATCGCGGGTTCGGCAATGTTATCGGGAATATAGGCGCGGGGAATTTGCCCGTTGTCGGTGCGTGGGCCATCATATTGTTTGGCAAAGTCTTGTAACTTTTTTTCAACCACAATAGCTTGTGGCCCAAACCAGTTAATGGGTTCACGATGAATCAGGTGATCATCCGTTTCAAAGACGCCCGCTTGTTCGGGAACGGCAAATGGATGCACCAATGAGACCAAAGTGGGTTGATGATTTTCTAAATAAACAATGCCGCCTGCCATTTCTGAGGGGAGGTTGGGCTGGTCGTTTTTATTGGCCGCGAGGAGCACAAGGCCAGTGTCATCAATGTCAAGTTTGTCGGGTTGACCGAGAAAAATTTTTAATAAATGTTCTGGTGAAATGCTGTATGTTTTCATAATTAATCCTGAATTGTAATAAATGAGAAACGGTTAAAGTCGAATAAGCCTTGATCGGTCATTTTGAGGCTGGGAATAACGGGTAATGCCATAAAGGAAAGGGTCAAAAACGGATCAAACGGAATGTCACTGAGTTCAGCAAAGGCCGCTTGCAGTTTGTGATCATTTTCAATCACAGTTTGATAGGGCGCTTCTGACATTAAACCACCAATTGCCAAGGGCAAAGTGGTGACTTGGCCGTTGTGCACCACCACTTCACCACCGCCCATGTCACGCAGTGTGTTGGCTGCCAAAATCATATCCTCATCATTGGTGCCAGCAATAATCACGTTATGTGAATCATGGGCAATGGTTGAAGCGATCGCGCCACTTTTTAAGTGCAGCCCTTTAATGATACCCACCCCGTGACCGAGGTTGTGATAACGCTCAGCAACGACAATTTTAGCGTAGGTGTCATCAGCGACAAACTGACCATCAACGGTGGGCACGTTTTCAACCAGATGCGTTGTGGTGATGTGATGCGGCATAATACCAATCACATGAGCTGGTTTTTCAGGATCCAAAGGTAGTGCCAAATCCGCCGCTGTTAAGGTGAAGTTGAGTGACTGATTGGCCAGGGGTAGCACTGTGGTTTCGGATTCGTTATACCATTGGCCGTTAACCATGACTTTTTGGGCGGTAAAGTCGTTTAATTGATCGATGATAACCAAATCGGCGACAAACCCATCGGTGAGGGCGCCAACATCAGTTAACCCTTGTGCTTTGGCGGCGTTGTAACTGCCGATCGTAAAGGCCATGGCAGGTGACATACCGTTTTGAATCGCTAAGCGGACATTAAAGTCAATTGAGCCTTCACGTTGCAGGTCATTGGCAGTTTTATCATCGGTTGCAAACGCAAAATGGGATTGGTTAGCCGTGGTGATTGCTGGTAAAATCGCTAATTCATCACGTTCAACGGTGCCTTCACGGACAAAAACAGCAAAACCAGCGTTCAAACGTTCCAATGCTTGCTTAGCATTTTCACTTTCGTGATCGGTACTAATCCCGTACTTACGATAAATCGCCAGCTGTTCGCGAGAAAGGCCGGACGCGTGACCATCGACCTGTTTACCCGCGGCTTGGGCGTCGCGAATCTTTTGGTGCATGTCACTATCTTCATTAAAGACCGCTGGGAAATCCATGACTTCAGCCAAGCCGTTAACTTCAGGTACACTATAAAAAGGTTTAAGCGCATCGGCATGTAGCTTGGCGCCGGCGTGTTCAAACGGCGTCGCTGGCACAGAAGATGGGAGCATATAATGAATGTGTAGTGGTGACTGACGCGCTTCTTCTAACATATATTGAATGCCGGAAACGCCGGAAACACTCGCAATTTCATGCGGATCAGCAAAAATACGCGTCACCCCACGTGGGATGACCAGCTTACCAAATTCACTGGGAGCGAGTAATGAACTTTCAATATGGACGTGGGCATCAATGAGACCAGGAACAATATATTGACCTTTGGCATCATAAGTATGTGCGGCCTGTAAGTCGGAACGTTGGCCGCGATAGACAATTTTTTGATCATCAATCCAGAGTTCCGTTTCATCAAAAGTTAAGTTGAAGACATCTAATATTTTGGCGTTAATAATATGCCATGACACGGTTTTTGCCACAATAACACTCGCTTTCAATTTTTTAATAGTTTACCACAAATGGGCGGCGATGCAGCCTGGAATATTGGGTTGATAGCAGTCGATTTCAGTCTTGATTTCAACTAGACCAATTTTTAAAATTTATTGACAAAGCAAAAGTATTACCGTAGAATAGTGGATGTTAGGTTAATATAACGTATTGACCAATTTTATAAAGAGGGTAAATAAACTATGTGCGGAATTGTTGGATATACTGGTGTGAACCAAGTGTTGCCAAACTTGTTAAAAGGCTTGGAAAAGCTTGAATATCGTGGTTATGATTCAGCTGGTGTCTATGTCAGCAACGGATCAGCTGGTGACTATTTGGTTCGCGAACAAGGACGCGTTGCCAAGTTAGAAGAAGCAACGAAAGACCAAGGCATTGCTGGAACTGCTGGTATCGCCCACACACGTTGGGCAACCCATGGTGGTGTTTCTGTTGAAAACGCTCACCCACATATGTCAGAAGATGGTCGTTTCTATTTGGTCCACAATGGCGTGATTGAAAACTATGATGAATTACGTGAAAAGTATTTGCAAGGCGTGAAGTTGCATTCACAAACTGATACTGAAGTTGCGGTGCAATTGATTGATAAGTTCTCAAAAGAAAACAACTTATCAACACTCGATGCCTTCCGTCAAATGATTAGCTTGTTGGATGAAAACTCAGCTTATGGCTTCTTGTTGATGGATCGTGAAACACCAGATGTGATGTATGCAGCCAAGAAGAAGTCACCATTGTTGATTGGTGTATCTGAAGAAGCCAACGTGGTGACATCAGATGCTGCTGCCATGCTTGATGTGACGAAAGACTTCATCGAATTGATGGATGGTGAAATTGCGGTAATCGATAAGGATGCCGTGACATTGTTCAACGCTGAAGGTGACGAAATCTCACGTGAACCTTTCCACATTGACATTGATGCTTCAGAAACAGATAAGGGTGTTTATCCTTACTACATGTTGAAAGAAATTGATGAACAAGCTGTGGTAGCGCGTTCATTGTCACAATATTATTTTGATGACAACAACCAAATTCAAAATATTGATCCAGCCATTATTGACGCTATGAAGGCCGCTGACCGTATTTATATTGTCGCTGCTGGAACGTCTTACCACGCTGGTTTGGTTGGCAAGCGTTACTTTGAACAATGGACTGGTAAGCCAACGGAAGTTCACATTGCCTCAGAATTTGCTTATGACCAACCTTTGTTGAGCGAGAAGCCATTCTTTATTTTCTTGAGTCAATCAGGAGAAACAGCTGACTCTCGTGAAGTGTTGGATAACGTGATCAAGCAAGGTTATGGCTCATTAACCATTGCTAACGTGATGAATTCAACTTTGACACGTGAAGCTGACTTTGCCTTGCCATTGTTGGCGGGCCCAGAAATTGCCGTGGCCTCAACGAAGGCTTATACAGCCCAAATTATTGTGGAAGCCATTTTGGCCCATGCCGTAGGTGATAGTGGCCTTGACTTGAAGCATGAATTGGCGAAGGTGGCAGTTGAAATGCAAGTCATCATCGATCAAAAAGATGAATTCAAGGCAATTGCTGAATCAGCTTTGCGTGGTCGTTATTCAGCCTTTTACATTGGTCGTGGTTTGGATGCCGCAGTTGCTGTTGAAGCAGCCTTGAAGTTGAAGGAAATTTCATACGTGCAAACAGAAGGATTTGCTGCTGGTGAATTAAAGCACGGGACAATCTCATTGATTGAAGAAGGCACACCAGTCTTTGCTTTGTTAACACAAGCGAAAACAGCTGGTCTTGTGCGTGGTGAAATTGCGCAAGTTGCAGCCCGTGGGGCAAACACAATTGTCTTTGCGACAAAGTCATTAGCAAAGCCAGGGGATGCTTACGTTTTGCCAGAAGTTAATGAACTTTTGATGCCATTGTTGGTGGTGATTCCAGCACAATTGATTGCTTATTATGCAACGCTTGATCGTGGTTTGGACGTTGACCGCCCACGTAACTTGGCGAAGTCAGTGACAGTGCAATAAGTCTGAAACGTGATAAGAAAATTCTTATCACGTTTTTTTGTGCCAAGACAAGACATCTGGTAAAATAAATGAGATACCATTGCGCTTTTGCGCATGAAGGAGGGGGCCTCTTGGCGCTTTTTAAAACAAAAACAGATCCTAAAGTTGTACCAGCACAACTTAAAATTCCTGACCATATTGCCATCATCATGGATGGTAACGGTCGATGGGCTAAAAAACGCATGATGCCGCGGATTGCGGGTCATAAAACTGGGATGAATACCGTTAAGCGGATTGCAACAGCAGCCAGTGATCTTGGCGTTAAAGTCTTGACACTTTACGCTTTTTCAACGGAAAATTGGTCACGACCTAATGATGAAGTGAACTTTTTAATGCAGTTACCCATTGATTTTTTCAATGATTTTGTCCCTGATTTGATTAAAAATAACATTCGGGTCGAAGTGATGGGGAATATTACCCAGTTACCGGAAGGCACACAGCGGGCGGTTCAAAATGCCATCACGCAAACTGCTGGTGGTACCGGCATGGTGTTAAATTTCGCACTGAACTACGGTGGGCAAATTGAAATTGTTGAAGCAGCTAAGCAATTGGCCCAACAAGTGTCAGCTGGCGACCTTGATCCGGCTGATATTACCCCTGAGACTTTCTCCGCGGCCTTACAAACGGCTGCTTTAGGGGCGCTTGCCGCACCTGATTTGTTAATTCGAACGTCAGGCGAACTGCGTTTGAGTAATTTTATGCCTTATCAAGCAGCTTATGCCGAACTTTATTTTACGGATGTTTTGTGGCCGGACTATACGGCTGACGATTTGCTGGAGGCTATTACGTCGTTTACCCGACGTGACCGTCGCTTTGGCGGTTTAAATGAGACGTATGAAAGTGAGTCCTAAGATATGAAAACACGTGTCATCACGGCCGTTGTGGCCTTAATTGTATTTGTACCACTCTTGATTATTGGCGGTATTCCGCTACTCTTGTTAACTTTGGCAATGGGCATTGTTGGTATGAGCGAAATCCTACGCATGAAACATCGTTTCTTGGTGTCGATTGAAGCATTGATTGCCTTTGTTGGGGTGGTTGCTTTGATCTTACCTAACCAATTTTGGCAAGGGGTACCGGTTGTTCAAAGTGCGCATGTTGTTTTCTACATTCTAGCGTTCCTCATGTTGCTCAATACCATCATTGTGCGTAATCATTTTAATTTCGATGATGCGGGCGCTTTGACACTGGCCATGCTTTATATTGGGACTGGCTTCCATTATTTCTATCAAGCAGATAGCGTTGGCTTAGCGACGGTGATGTTTGGGATGTTGATTGTTTGGATTACTGACTCAGGGGCATACATGGTAGGCCGGGCGATTGGCAAGCACAAGCTGGCCCCTAAAATTAGCCCCAACAAAACATGGGAAGGGTCAATTGGTGGTAGTGTTGTTGCCGTCATCATTGTCCCAGCGTTGTACACGATTTGCCACTGGTTACCGGCTTATAATTTTATTGAATTGTTGGCCTTTACGGTGCTCTTATCGATTGCAGGTCAGCTTGGTGATTTGATTGAATCAGCCTTTAAGCGTCACTATGGTGTGAAAGATTCAGGTCACATTTTGCCTGGCCACGGTGGCATTTTGGATCGTTTTGATTCAATGTTGATTGTGATGCCATTGATGTCACTTTTGGGCATGTTAGGATAACTTATGAATTTAACAGCCATCATTGCTTTTATTGTTATTTTTGGGGTCTTGGTGACCGTTCATGAATTTGGCCATTTTATTGCCGCTAAAAAAGTTGGGGTGCTTGTCCGTGAATTTGCGATCGGGATGGGGCCTAAATTACTCAGTTGGCGTCGCAACCATACAACTTATACCATTCGTGTTTTACCGGTTGGTGGTTATGTACGGATGGCTGGAATGGATGAAACACCCGACTTAGATGCAGGTCAACGCGTTCGTTTAATTTTTGATGCGCAAGGCATTGTGACCACAATTGACACCCGTATTGAGGAATTGGGCGAAGGGGTACCGTTTCAAATCGATCGATTTGATTTGACTGACGCGCTCACATTGACGGGTTACCGTGCAGACGAATCTGATATGGTGACGGTCAACGTTGACCATGATGCAACCATCATTGATAAACAAGGCATCGCCGTACAAATTGCGCCGCGTGATACTTGGGTACAAAGTGCTAAAGTTTATCAACGGGCCTTGATCAACGTTGCAGGACCAGTCATGAATTTTGTCTTAGCTTTGGTTGTTTTTTGTTTACTCGGCTTCTTACAGCCAAGTGTAACCTTGAATCAACCAATCGTTGGGACAGTCCAGCCTAACATGCCAGCGCAACAAGCTGGGCTACGGCCAAATGATCAAGTGCAAACGATTAATGGCCAAAAGATCCATTCTTGGGAACAATTAGCGACAACTATTAGTCAGTCAACCAGTCAAAAGTTGACCCTATCCGTGCTACGGCAGGGTAAGCCAGCAACACTGACGTTGACCCCCAAGCAAGTCCAAGTTGACGGGGTGACGACGCGTTTAATTGGCGTGACACCAAAAACGTATACCGACTTTGGCGCACGCCTAAAGTATGGTATATTAGCAACTGGTAGTACCACGCAGCGCATCTGGTATGCCATCACCCATTTGTTCAGTGGTGGCTTTAACCTCAACAAACTCGGGGGGCCAGTAGCCATTGCGAAGACAACCTCAACGGTTGCCAAAACTGGTTTCTTAAATATTTTGGTTTATATGGCGATGCTATCGATTAATTTAGGGATGATGAATTTGATTCCAATTCCGGCCTTAGATGGCGGCAAGTTGCTCTTGAATTTGATTGAAGCCATTTGGCGGCGACCATTACCAGAAAATATCGAAAATGCGGTAACCGTTGCTGGGGCAGCCTTTATGGTGGTCTTGCTGGTCGCGGTAACCATTAATGATTTACTTAGATAAATAGTTATTCAAATAACAAGGCGCTTTGCGCCGTACATACTGTAAAAGGAAAAACGAGGATTCTCATGAAACAATCTAAACTATTAATGCCAACTTTACGCGAAGTACCAGCTGATGCGGAAGTCAAAAGTCACCAACTCTTACTCAAAGCGGGCTTTATTCGCCCAGTGGCAGCAGGGATGTTTGCCTATTTGCCATTAGCGCAACGGGTATTGAATAAAATTGAAGCCATTATTCGCGAGGAAATGGACCGAATTGATGCCAATGAAATGTTGGTACCGGAAATTTTACCAGCAGAATTATGGGAAAAGTCACGGCGTTATGAAACTTATGGGCCAGCCTTGTACAAGTTCAAAAACCGCCAAGCACGTGACTTTATTTTGGGGCCAACCCATGAAGAAACCTTTACACAACTGATGGCGGATGACATCAAGTCATATAAGAAATTGCCATTAATCGTGTACCAATTGCAAGCAAAGTTCCGTGATGAAAACCGCCCACGTTTTGGCTTGTTGCGGACACGTGAATTCATTATGAAGGATGCGTATTCATTTAGTGCAGATCAAGCTGGTTTGGACCAAGCTTATCACGACATGGAAGCGGCTTACACGGCTATTTTTGACCGCATTGGGTTGTCATACCGTGCAATCGTTGGGGATGCCGGAGCCATGGGTGGGTCAGATTCTAAAGAATTCTCAGCACCTGCGGCAGCTGGTGAAGACATCATTGCCTATTCTGATGCGTCAGACTACGCAGCGAACTTAGAAATGGCAAAAGATTACTACGAACGTCAAGTGTCAACAGTTGAACCCTTGCCATTGGAAAAAATTGATACACCAAATGAAAAGACAATTGATGAATTGTCAGCATTATTGTCAGTGCCAGCATCAGAATTGGCTAAGACCATTACTTTTATTGCTGATGGCGAATTAGTTGCAGTTGTGACAACTGGTGATTATGAAGTCAACGATGTGAAGGTGCAAAACTTCTTGCAAGCCGACACGCTTGAACTAGCGGATGAAGCGCAAGTGCGTGACTTAATTGGGGCTGGATTTGGTTCATTAGGCCCAGTGAACTTACCAGAAAATGTCCGTTTGTTAGTCGACGAACGGGCTGCTGATTTGGTTAACTTTGCGGCTGGTGCTAATGAAGATGGCAAGCATTACGTTAACATTAATTGGGAACGTGATGTGGTACTGGACCCAGAAAATGTTGGTGATTTCCGTACTGCGCGTGAAGGTGATTTAGCCATTGATGGCAAGGGTCACTTGGTGTTCACCCGCGGCATTGAAATTGGCCACATTTTCAAGCTTGGAACACGTTATTCAAAGACAATGGGTGCCCAAATTCTTGATGAAAATGGTCGTCAAATTGATATGATCATGGGCTCATATGGAATTGGTGTGTCACGTTTGTTAAGTGCGATTGCTGAACAAATGGCCGACGAAGATGGGTTGGTTTGGCCAGCAAGTGTTGCACCATTTGATGTACACATTGTACCAGTGAACTTGAAAGATGAAGATCAAGCACGTATTACGAGTCAACTGGAAGCTGAATTAACGGCACAAGGGCTTGATGTCTTGGTTGATGACCGCAAGGAACGTGCGGGCGTTAAATTTGCCGATGCTGATTTGATTGGCTTGCCAATCCGTATCACAGTTGGTAAAAAAGCTGCCGAAGACGTTGTCGAAGTTAAAGTACGTGCAAGCAACACAAACATTGAAATGCGGGTCAGTGAAGTGGTCGACTCAGTTTCAGTTTTGTTAAATGGCGATAAATAATCACGCACAAAAGGCCGATTTAATCGGCTTTTTTAATCAGTAAAAGAAGGGGGGAACCATGGCAATATCCCAAGAAGAACAACTGCAACATCTCATCTCACAAATTCAGCTGGCTGATGATGTGCAACCATTTTTTGCTGAGGGACGTTTGAAGCAAGTCACCGTCGCCAAACAAGCTAAAACGTGGACTTTTCATATCGTATTAAACGACATTTTACCGGTCCATGTCTTCATGCAATTTCGGCAACAATTACAAGCGGCGTTTACCAATATTGCACAGACCCAATTAAATATTGAGACACCGGTCCAAACCATTGATGCAACACAAGTCAATCAATATTGGCATATTGCCTTAGCTGACTCGGACTTAAATCACGCGGCGAGTCAACAATTAACGAGTAATACGATGTTGCGCCAAATTGATGCGCAACATTTTGGGATTGCCGTCGGCGCACAATTATTGTATAACGCGCTGACCGATACGGCTTTGCAGTCAATTAGTCAGGCCTATCGTCGTTATGGCTTCCCAGAATTACTGTTGACACCGCAACAAGACGAAGCTTTAGCCCAACAAATTGCTGAAAGTGTTGCCCAACACCATGCCAAAGCGCAAGAAGATTTACAAAAAGCCATCCAAGCAACAGAACAAGCTAAACCCAAGGCTTCATCTGAAGGGGTGCCGTTGACACTGGGACGTAAAATCGCTGCTGATGCTGACATCACGCGTCTTGAGACGATTGAAGGTGAAGAAAATCGGGTGGTGATCGAAGGCTATATCTTTGCACATGAAGTACGTGAGTTGCGCTCTGGGCGTAAGCTCATGACGATCAAAGTGACAGATTATTCGAGCTCGATTGCAGCCAAGAAGTTTTCAAATAATGAAACGGACGAAGCTGTTTTTGACGGGCTAAAACCCGGCATGTGGGTACGATTGTCTGGTAATGTGCAAGAAGACACTTATGCGCGTGAATTGGTGATGAACATTTATGATTTGCAAGTGATTGACCATGAGAGTCGCGTTGACACCTATCCAGGTGATAAAAAGCATATCGAGTTGCATGTGCATACCAATATGTCAACGATGGATGCGGTAACCGACTATGGCGCAGTAGCCAAGTTAGCCAAAAGTTGGGGCCAAACAGCGTTAGGTGTGGTTGATACAGCAAATGTGCAAGGCTTTCCAGAAGCCGTGGCTGCCGGCAAGAAAAATGATCTCAAAATGATTTATGGGATGGAAGCGAATTTAGTTGAAGATGGGGAACCGATTGCCTTTAATCTAGCTGATGTGCCATTACTTGGACCAGAGACAACTTTTGTCGCTTTCGATTTGGAAACCACGGGACTTTCAGCCGTAACGGATAAAATCATTGAATTATCCGCGGTTAAAATGCAACTTGGGAATGTGGTGGATCAATTCTCTGAATACATCAATCCTGGTTTTCCCTTGTCAGAATTTACGACTGAACTGACATCAATTACAGATTCGATGGTTGCCAATGCCGATCCAGAAAGTGACGTCATCCAACGTTTCCGCGATTGGGTTGGGGATGCGGTTCTGATCGGACACAATGTGACATTTGATATTGGGTTTATGAACGCTGCGTATGCGCGTTATCAAAAACCGGCCATTAGCAATCCGGTGATTGATACCTTGCCATTCACGCGCTGGCTTTACCCTGATTACAAATCTTATCGATTGGGGACAATCGCCAAGCGCTTTAATATCAATCTCGAACAAGCGCACCGAGCCATTTTCGATTCGGAAACGACCGGGCATATTGCATGGCGGTTGATGAAAGAGGCCAAAGAACGCTATGATTTGACCAGCCATCAACAGCTCAATGATCATATGACGGAAGGGGATGCTTGGAAACATGGCCGACCGGTACATGCCACGTTGTTGGTAAAAAATGCTGTCGGTTTAAAGCATCTTTATGAATTAGTCTCGCGCTCAAATATTGAATTTTTTGCGCGTGTACCACGTATTCCGCGTTCCGTTTTGGAACAACATCGAGAAGGCTTATTAGTCGGTACAGGTGATACGGGCGGTGACGTGATTGTCACACTGATTGAAAAAGGTTATGACGCAGCGTTAGAAAAAGCGGCGTATTATGACTTTATTGAAATTCAGCCCACTGCCAATTATGCACCAATGATTGAATCAGGCTTGATTGCTGATACCGATAAATTACACGATATTCTCCGTGATATGGTGGCGATTGGTGACGAATTGGATAAGACGGTGGTCGTTACTGGCGACATCAAGTATACGAATCCAGAAGATCGGATTTATCGTCAAATCCTAATTGCCACGCAGCCAGGTAACCCACAAAATCGGACAACCTTACCCGAACTTCATTTCAAAACAACGCAAGAACTACTTGACGATTATGCGTTTTTGGGTGAGGACTTGGCGAAAAAAGTTGTGATTGACAATACGCATTTGATTGCGGATAGTTTAGAAGATGTGGCGCCGCTAAAAAGTGGGTCGTACCCGCCAAATATCCCGACCGCTGGTGAGGAATTAACCCGTCGAACACTGGAAACGGCTAAAAAATGGTACGGCGATCCCATTCCTGATGTCATTCAAGCCCGTATTGACCAAGAATTAAAAGCCATTATTGGTAACGGCTTTGCGCCGCACTATATGATTGCGCAACGTTTGGTTGAAAAGTCCAACAAAGATGGTTATCTGGTTGGTTCGCGTGGCTCGGTCGGTTCATCATTTGTGGCGACAATGTCAGGGATTACCGAAGTTAATCCGTTTGCCCCGCATTATCGCAGTGCCCATGGCGACTATTTTGAACTCGCTGATCCAAAAGTTTATGAATCAGGGTATGACTTGCCGGATAAGCCAGACCCTAATCATCCTGGTGAAATGTTAATCGGCGATGGGCAAAATATTCCGTTTGAAACCTTCATGGGCTTCAAAGGGGATAAGGTCCCAGATATTGATTTGAACTTTTCGGGCGATTATCAACCGATTGCACACAATTACATGAAGGTTTTGTTCGGTGAACACAATGTGTACCGTGCCGGCACGATTGCGACGGTGGCGGAGAAAACCGCCTTTGGTTATGTCAAAGGTTATGAACGCGATCATGATAAGCATTACCGTGGGACCGAAGTAGAACGTTTGGCTCAGGGGATTACTGGCGTTAAGCGGACAACAGGGCAACATCCAGGTGGGATTTTGATTGTGCCACGTGAATATGATGTCTATGATTTCACACCGGTTCAATATCCGGCCGATGATCAAAAATCATTGTGGCAAACAACGCACATGGATTACCATTCTATTCACGATAATTTGCTCAAAATGGATATTTTGGGGCATGATGATCCGACGATGGTACGCACGTTAAAGGACATGTCAGGAATTGATCCGCAATCAATTCCGGTCAATGATCCTGGTGTCTTGAGCCTGTTTACGTCGCCAAAAGCGTTAGGCGTGACGCCAGAACAGATTTTTTCTAAAACTGGCACACTTGGTTTGCCTGAATTTGGGACGAACTTTGTGCGGGGCATGTTGGAAGAAACGCAACCCCACAATTACTCTGAACTATTGCAAATTTCTGGTTTGTCACACGGCACGGATGTGTGGCTAGGGAACGCCAATGAATTGATTGAAAACGGCACAGCAACGATTGGGACCGTGATTGGAACCCGTGATAAGATCATGACGGATTTGATTAACTGGGGCTTCCCAGCAGCTGATGCGTTTAATGTCATGGAAAAAGTGCGTAAAGGAAAAGGGATTACTGATGAGTATCAGGCCCAGTTACGTGCAGCAAAGATTCCAGAATGGTATATCCAATCGATGCTCAAGATTAAATATATGTTCCCCCGAGCCCACGCGGCGGCGTATGTTTTGATGGCCTTGCGGATTGCCTATTTTAAGGTTTATTTCCCAACGATTTATTATGCGACCTACTTCTCAGTCCGCGCTGATCAATTTGATATTGTGGCCATGAGTCGTGGGAAAAATGCGACAAAAGAAGCGTTAAAGCGTTTACGCACCTTGGGCAATGATGCCACGGTGGGCGACAAAAACCTTTTGACGGTATTGGAGATGGCGAATGAAGCCTTAGAACGTGGGATTACCTTCTCAATGGTTGATTTATATAAGTCAGAAGCCAGCGAGTGGGTGATTGATGGCGACACGCTAATTCCACCGTTCTCAGCAGTGCCAAGTTTGGGCGATAACGTGGCCAAGCAAATCATTGTGGCGCGCCAAGAAAAGCCATTTTTGAGTAAGGAAGATTTGAAAAAGCGTGGGAAGGTCTCCCAAACAGTCATTGACTATTTGACGAAAAATTCAGTCTTAGATGGTATGCCAGACGAAAATCAATTGAATTTGTTTGATTTTTAACCACCAGTCACCACAATCGCGCTGCGGCGTGCAACAAGATACAACAACGGAGAGTGTAGTATGAAACACGAATGGCACCAAAAAGTGGCCAATTATTTTGAATATGTCTTAAATAGCCTCATGATTATTATTGGGGTTGTGATTTTTGGCTTTTTGTTGCGTGAAATTTATAATTTAGCGCATTTACTCCTGACAGTGGAGGATATGCGGTCACACTTTAATCAAATTACGGATGCCACGCTTGCCGTCTTCTTGTTCTTTGAGTTTATGAGTTTGGTCCGCGAATATTTTATCAAGGACGCTCACATTTCGATGGAAAGTTTTCTTTATATCGGGGTGACCGCCTTGATTCGGGCAATTTTGGTTTATCATGATCAAACGATGAAAACGTTGCTATTGGCCTTGTCAATCGGTATCTTAGTGGTTGCCTTGACGGTGTACCGTTATTTCCGTGAAAAAGGGAAACAGCAGAAACTACCATATTAACCAGTCAGTTTTGAATTAAAAAGCACGGCTTGCCGTGCTTTTTTGCATGGTTTAAACATGGTATGATAAGAGATGAAAATACGCGGAGGAGAGTCATTCACGGCAGAAAAGATGCCATGTGTACAGGTTGTCTCGTACATATGCCACGCGCGCGTGAAGACCAAAATGAAAATATGACGAAAAAAATTGTTGTCCTTGGGAGTCTCAACGTTGATAGCATTATGAAGATGCCACGGATGCCATTAGTTGGCGAAACAATGGCTTTAACAGACGTGACAGCAGCACCTGGTGGTAAAGGTGCCAACCAAGCAGTTGCTGCAGCCCGTCAAGGCGCTCAAGTGGCCTTTATTGGCGCAGTAGGGCAGGACAATAATGGCCACTTTATGCGCCAAACCTTAGCTGATCAAGCCGTTGATGTGGCGGCGATTCAAACCAATGCAACAGTACCAACTGGTTCAGCCTATATTATGTTGCAAGATAACGGCGCCAATACAATTTTGATTCATGGTGGGGCCAATCAAGCCTTGACCGTTGATGATTTAGATGAGGATCTGATTGCCCAGGCTGATACGTTGATTGCGCAATTTGAGGTCCCACTGGCAGTGATTACAGCAGCCTTTAAAATGGCCAAGGCGCACAATGTGCAAACTGTGCTGAATCCTGCACCAGCAGTTTATGAGGTCACGCCAACGTTGGCTAATTTGACAGATATTATTTTGCCTAATGAAACAGAAGCACAATTGTTAACGGGTATCACTGTTGAAAATGATCGTGCGGTGTTGAATCAAGTCAGTGATGCCATCTTGGCAACAGGGGTGGCCCGCAGTATTATTACCCTTGGGGAAGCGGGCTCATTTATCGCTGACGGTGCCAACCGTTGGTGGGCAAAGCCGAAAAAAGTTGCGGCCGTTGATACGACAGCAGCTGGGGATACTTTTATTGGGACTCTGGCAAGTGAACTTGCCGCCGATTTTAGTAATTTAGTCGACGCCGTTGATCGTGCTAGCACAGCCAGTGCCATTGCCGTTACGCGACCAGGCGCCATTCCGTCAATTCCAACCCGTGAAGAAGTGGATCAGTTCTAATGCAACAATTACCAGAAGCGTTTACAACTAAATATACCCGTTTATTAGGCGATGAAGCGCCGGCTTTTTTTGACACTTTTGATGATCAGGTGCAAAAGGCCTACCGTGTCAATCCGTTAAAAGCCAATCCCGTGGTCAGTGATACCCCAGATAACGGGCCAGTGCCGTACGGTAAATGGGGCCATTTTGGGGCAGTTTCTGGGCACAGTGTTGACCATGTCACTGGCGTTGTTTACTCTCAGGAACCCTCTGCACAATTTGTTGGCGAAGTCTTACAGCCAAAACCTGGTGAACGGGTGCTAGATTTGGCCGCCGCACCTGGTGGCAAAACGACACATCTCGCTGCTTTTATGCAACAGGAAGGCTTACTTTGGGCCAATGAAATTTTTATGAATCGGGCCAAAGTTTTAAGTGAAAATATTGAACGAATGGGTGTGCAAAATAGTATCGTCAGTTCGCATGCACCAGCTGAATTAAGTGCCAAGTTACCACAATTTTTTGACAAAATTTTACTGGATGCGCCATGTTCTGGCGAAGGGATGTTTCGTAAAAATCCAGCCGCAGTGGCACAATGGCATCAGGATTTTCCGCAAGAATTAGCTGACTTACAACGTGAGATTTTACGCGAAGCCATGAAAATGTTGCGTCCTGGGGGTCAAATCGTGTACTCGACGTGCACATTTGCGCCAGAAGAAGATGAACAAATGATTGCCTGGTTGATGCAAGAATATCCAGAAATGCAGCTTGTACCAATTGATAAACCAGCCCATACACATGTCCAAGATGGTCGGCCAGCATGGGCTGATCAGGCTTACACTGATGGCCAAACCACCATATCAACGACAGCAGATCTCACAGTACTTGAGGGGACGGCTCGTTTGTGGCCACAAGCCTTACAAGGTGAGGGACACTTTGCTGCCAAATTAGAAAAAACCGCTGACGCAACGCCGACAACTGCGGTCGTTAAACCGTTAGTGCCAACACCATTGAGTCGTAGCCAAGAAAAGATTTTTACTGATTTTGTGGCGACAACGCTACCCGACTTTGATATGACCCAGCACACGTTAACCTTATTTGGTGATCGACTTTATCTGGCACCAGTGGGCACACCTGATATTTCAGGGATGAAAATTTTGCGACTAGGACTTGAGTTGGGCACGTTTAAGAAAAACCGATTTGAGCCAGCGCATGCGCTAGCCTTGGCTTTGCCACCACAAGCAGTCAGTCAAACTTACGCCATGACGCCTGACGATTGGGCACAATTTGTCCATGGTGATGTGGTTCGACCAGCGGCACCTTTACAAAAAGGGTGGGTCTTAATGACGGCCAATGGTAATGGCGCGGGCTGGGGACGGTACGTTGATGGCCAAATTAAAAACTTCTTCCCTAAGGGGCTTCGCTTTGCTGTTAAAGCAGATGATACCACGCTAGCAGCGGATATGTATTAAACAGCGAACAGCTGTTTGTGATGTCAAGCCCATGATTTGACCTTGTTCTTAAGTAAAGAACACGTATAATAGATTCTAGTCTTTACAGTTACGTTTGACGTCGCGTGAACGTGAAGTTTAAATTACGGGGTCGGTGCTATGCATTTGCATACCTCACAAAGGGAGAACAATCACCATGAAACAATCAACTAAAATCATTGCAGGTCTTGCAGCTATTGCCATTATTGGCGGCGGTATTTATACGGGTTTGTCGCATAAGTCAACGCAAAATGGGCAGGCAAATAATGCCGCATCACTTGGCTTGGTCCTAGATGTCGGCGGTGTGGATGACCATTCATTTAACCAATCTGCCTGGGAAGGTGCTAAGCAATATGCGGCAGCACATCATATGAAGGCGGGACAAAATGCGCCAGTGACGTATTTCACGACCACTGATCACTCAGATTTGGACCAAAACTTTAATTTGGCAACCAAAAATCATAAATACCAGATTGTTTATGGGATTGGGTATTCGTTAAACCAAGCGATCACCAAGTCAGCTAAATTGAACCCCAAGCAAAAGTTTGTGTTAGTCGATGATATTGTGACGAATCAACCAAACGTGGCGTCAGTTATGTTTCGTTCAGAACAATCATCGTACCTTGCCGGTGTAGCAGCTGCGATTAAGGCAAAGGAAAACGGTGAAAAGGCTGTTGGCTTTATTGGTGGTATTCACGGTAACATTATTGATGCATTTGATGCTGGTTTTGAAGCCGGTGTGAAGGCAACTGATCCAACATTAACGGTCGAAAAGCAATATGCCAATTCATTTACCGACTCAGCTAAGGGTAAGACGATTGCTGCGGCAATGTACGCCTCAGGCATTCGCACAATCTTTGCGGCCGCTGGTTTTGTTGGTAATGGTGCCTTTACTGAAGCGAAAGCCGAAAATTCAAAGTTGGATGCTGATTCAAAGCAACGCTTGTATATTATTGGTGTTGACCGTGATCAGAAGGCTGATGGGGCTTATAAGTCAAAAGATGGTAAGTCAGAAACGTCAACGATGGCCTCATCAATCACGTCCGTTGGGGCAGGTGTTAAAAATATCGCCGATGCCTATAACAAAGACCACAGTTTCCCAGGTGGCAAAACAGTGGCCTACGGGCTTAAGGAACGTGGTGTTTATTTGACAAAATCAGAATTGACACCAGCACAAAAGACAGCCGTAGATAAAGCGGAAAAGGGTATTATTGATGGTACGATTAAAGTGCCAAACCACCCAGCTGGCTCACAATTTAATCAAAAGTTCTAATCGAAGTAGCCAGAGATTTTCACAAGCAAGCCCCGCGTGAGCGGGGCTTTTTTGGTATAATAAAGTCAGTATGTTTTAGGAGGAAGTGTCTGTCACAGGCGAATTTTGGTGAGACGCATGACCAGAAAATGCTGCTGGCGACACAAAATGAGAAATGGCTTTTGATCAACAAGTAACGATTCCAGGTGATGCCACCTACCGTCTTAGTCCACAGATTAAAAAGTATACGCTTGGCGACTTAGGCTTCATTACGAATAATGCCGGCGCCTATACGTTACATCGCTCGCTTGAACCGGAAAAAGCATTGGCTAACGCAGTCAAATTAAAAGTGACGGTTAACCCAGATTTGACCGGGTTTAAGATGAGTACTGTTTCTGCTGGGGATGTGGTACGCGTTGACATTTTTAAAAATCAACATGCAGCAGAAATGGTGCCTTTGTATCATTTTTTTGTTGATGAGTTTGTGGCACGCGGGGTGCTAGAAAAGATTTAATATGACTAAATTTTATTTTGTACGACATGGCCAAACGGCTTGGAATCTCGAACGCCGCTTTCAAGGGGGCAACGGTGATTCTGATTTATTACCTTCAAGTTATGATGATATGGTGAAAGTCGCCGACTTTTTGCGAGACGTCGAGTTCACACGGGTATTTGCGTCGCCATTGCGGCGTGCGCGGATTACCGCCACACAAATTGCGCGCGAAATGAACTATCGTGGTCCCTTGTCACTGCGATCAAATATTGCCGAAGTTGGCCTAGGCCGCTGGGAAGGTGAATTGATGGCACAAGTACAAGTTGACTATGCGACCGCCTACCACAACTATCGCCATGATTTGGATCAGTTTGAAGGCACTGAATTTGATGGGGAAGGGTATACAAAAGCGAGTGCGCGATTTGCGCGGTTTATTAAAAACCTGGCACAGCAATATCCAACGGACAATATTTTGATTGTCTCACACGGGATGGCTTTATCTTTTGGTATCAACGAACTCCTACAAACACCGCGAATGGCGATTCGTGAACGCGGTGGTTTAAGTAATACATCAACGACTGTGCTGTCAACGACTGATGGTCAACAGTTTGAAATTGAAGATTGGAATAATACAACGTATCTCAATAAGCTTCAAAATGACGGAACCACCATTTAAGTTGACACAAGCGCAGTGAAGGATTAAAACAAGCACACGATGACATTTGAAACTGACCAATTGGACAAAGTTACTGGGACGTTGCAACACGTCATTTTTGCGTCCAGTGATTCTTATTTTAAAATTTTATCCGTGCAAATTGATGACAGCACGCTGACCGACTGGGAGACCCCAGAAATTATTGTGACTGGGACGTTTGCTGATGTTCAAGAAGGGAGTACTTATGCTTTCTTCGGACAAGTGGTCCGCCATCCGAAGTACGGGCAACAATTAAAAGTATCACATTATGAAAATGAATTACCACCCGATGAAAATGGCTTGATTAAGTATTTTGCGAGTGGGCAATTTTCAGGGATTGGTCAAAAAACGGCGGAAAAAATTGTTGACCACTTAGGCCTTGACGCTGTCACCTTGATTTTAGATGATGTACAGGTATTGGACGGTATCGTTAAACCAGCAACAGCGCAAAAATTAGCGCGCAGTCTCCAATTGAACCTTGGTTTGGAACGCTTATTTCAAATTGGTAATCAGTATGGATTAGGAGCTGATTTGGCTGGGCGTCTTTATGACCAATACGGCCATGAAGCTGAGGAAATTTTAACAACGGATCCTTATCGTTTGGTTTTTGAATTTGATGGGGTTTCCTTTAAAATTGCCGATGCCATTGGTCAAAAAAATGGGCATGCGCGTACGGATCAGCGCCGAGTGCAGGCGGCTGTTTACGCCACGATGATGAATGTCAGTTTCCAATATGGCCATACTTATTTATCGCGCGCACAACTGCTACAAGCTACCGGGCAATTACTGCATGATCAGCAGTTACAAGCTGATATTGACCAAGCCATTGAAGCGTTAATTGCCAATCATATTTTAGTCGATGATGAAGGTCGCTTATATGCGGCAACGCTTTATCAAGCTGAACGGCAAGTGGCCCAAGATCTTAAGCGTTTGTTACGCGCTCCAATGCCTTTTGATATCACACCGGAGGCGATTGCTGATGCGGTGACCACTCCAGGTCACTTGCAGTTAGATGACACGCAAATTGCGGCGGTAAAAGCTGGCTTGAATGCGCAAGTGTTTTTGCTGACGGGCGGTCCTGGGACAGGCAAAACGACAATTGTCCGCACGATGGTGGCAACTTGGCATAAATTGTTGCAGCAACGGGCGAAATATGCTGATAATACCCAAGATTTCTTAAAAAATTATGCGGTGAAATTAGCGTCACCAACCGGACGAGCTGCCAAACGGATGACTGAAGTTACTGGCCATGAGGCGACGACGATTCATCGGCTACTGGGGATTTCAGATTTAGATGAACCGGAATTTAATGCCGAAAATCCAATTGCGGGTGGGCTACTAATTATTGATGAGGCCTCCATGTTGGATATTGAATTGACGGCAAAGTTGTTTGCTGCCATTCCGAGTGGCATGAAAGTCATTATTGTTGGCGACGCGGATCAACTGCCGTCGGTTGGTCCCGGAAACGTATTGGCTGATTTTGTAGCCAGTCAGCGAATTGCTCATATCGAACTGGCAACGATTTATCGGCAGGGTCGCGGTAGTAGTATTACCACATTGGCACAACATATTAAAAATGGTCAGCTACCCGAGGACTTTATGACCAATCAGCGTGATCGTTCGACCTTTATGGTCGGCCCAGATCAAGTGGTGACGGCCATTGAGCAAGTCGTACAAGCGGCCATTAACAAAGGCTATACGGCTGATGATTTACAAATTTTAGCGCCAATGTATAAAACCACTGCTGGCGTGCATGCGTTAAATACGATGGCGCAAGCTTTGTTTAATCCCCTGAAGCCTGGTCAAAAATTCTTACAGTTTGGCGAGACAATTTTTCGGCAGGGCGATAAGGTCTTGCAACTTGAAAATGACAGTGAGCGTGATATTTTTAATGGCGATATGGGCAAAATTATCGCCATTCGCTATAAAAAAGACCCTGGTAATACTGAAAATGAGGATAGCCTCGTCGTTGATTTTGATGGCAAAGAGCTGGTGTATCCCAAGAAGCAGTTAAACCAACTCACGTTAGCCTATGCAACGACGGTCCATAAAGCACAAGGCAATGAGTTTAAACTGGTGGTTATGGCACTCACCACGCGTTTTGGCTTAATGTTAAACCGAAACTTGTTGTATACTGGCCTGACGCGCGCAAAAGAAGCTTTAATTTTGGTTGGAGAATATGCGGCATTTAATCGGGCAGCGCAGACTCCAGTGCCGATGCGGGCAACTTGGTTGACGCAACGGCTGCAAGCAGAAAACGCGCCCACCGCCACACCAGTGGTGCGCCCAACACCGCCACCAGTAACTGAAAAATATCAACTAACTGCGGCGCTAATTGCCGCACAAACCATCTCACCAATGATTGGTTTGGCGGATGTCACCCCATATGATTTTATGGCAACCAGCTGATTACTGGTATAATGAAACTAAGAAAACGAGACGGAGATAGAAGATGACGACCCCTGAATATCGCTTATTTAGCCTTGGAAGTAATCCAAAGTTGGCTGATGAAATCGCCAATATTTTAGGCACCAACTTATCAGATATTGATGTACGGCAATTTGCCGATGATGAAATTTATGAACGGATTGAGCAAACCGTTCGTGGTCGAGATGTCTATGTGATTCAAGGCATTTCCGATCCGGTCAACGATAATTTTATGAAGTTAATGATCTTTATTGATGCGGCACGTCGTGCTTCTGCCAAGACCATTAATGTCGTGATTCCTTATTTTGGCTATGCCAGATCAGATCGCAAGGCGCGTTCACGTGAACCAATCGCGGCGCGTTTGATTGCGAACATGCTAGAATCACAAGGGGTTAAGCGTGTTATCACGATGGACCTTCATGCTGATCAAGTGCAGGGCTTCTTTGATATTCCAGTTGATCATTTGATTTCAATGCCAACTTTAGGCCATTACTTTTATGAAAATGACCTGTTGGGGTCAGATTTAGTCGTTGTAGCACCAGATCACGCGAGTGTTGGTCGTGCGCGTAAGTTTGCGAAACTACTTCATGCAGAATGGGCAGTCATTGATCGTCGGGTCGGTGAAGATTTGCAAACGGCACCATTTGGCATTACTGGCAATGTGCAGGGGAAGCGCGCGATTTTGATTGATGATATTATCGACACGGGCACAAGCATGACGTTGGCGAGTGAAGCGTTAACGGCGGCTGGTGTGACAGATATTTACGCTGTTGCCCCACACGCAGTGTTGTCAGAACAGGCCGTTGACAAGTTAGCCAAATCGGCAATTTCAAAAACATTAGTGGCGAACACGATTGAAGTACCCGATGATAAGCGTTTTGATAAGTTAGTACAATTATCAGTTGCAGCAACATTTGCCGAAGCGATTCGACGGGTCGATGCGTGCGAAAGTATTGAGGACATTATGAGAAGTCCGGATAACTTGGATGTTAAATTATGAAAACAGTTGACATGACACGATTATTGTCACCAGAATGGGGCGTGACGGATGATGGCATGATGACCACCCAATTTGGGGCGTCAGTAGCTTTTGTGACAACCCATGTTCACGTGGTGCGATTATCATTTGCTAAAAACTACGACGGGTTGACTTTTGCGGTGCAAATCAATGCCGCCGATTGGCAGGAGATGCCGGTTACGGACCAAACCTTGCAAGTGACCATACCCACAGAGACGGCCGAGGTTCGCATGGTATTGCGTGATCGCGCAGGTAGTAGTGAAGCTTTTTGGCAAGATCCTGTCTATGTGACAGCCGTGACAATTGATCAGGGCGAAGTGGCCCCAATTGAAAATGTACAGCCTTACGTGACGTTTGTTGGGGATTCCATTACTGCCGGTGAAGCCATGGCCGCCGATGGGCATCATCCCGAATTGAGCTACCCACAACTGGTGGCTGATGCCTTAGGGCAACCGTTGGCGCGTATTGCGTATGGGGGAACTGGCTTAACCGCTGCTGCGCCATACCAAATCCCAACAGCGATCGAAGCCTTGTGGCATGTTGGTGACAATGTGTCGCGACCATTAGTGACGACTAACCTCGTACTAGTGAATTATGGCACCAACGATTTTAACTATGGTGCCACACCGACCGCGTTTGCATTTGGTTTACGCATCTATTTATTGGAATTGATAAAGCGCTTTCACAATGCTAAAATTATATTAATGATGCCATTGAATGGGGCGTTTCGTGAGGTGTTTTTAGCTGAAACGGCACGCTTTGATCAATTCACGTTAATTGAAACCAAGTCATGGTTACCAGCCATGACAGATGTCCACCCGAATTGTGCAGCGCATCAAATTATTGCAGAGCAAATAGTGAAAGGACTTTAAATCATGGTATATGCAGCAGATGAACAACGTTATGAGAAATTACCTTACCGCCGGGTGAGTGATTCTGGCTTAATTTTACCAGTCGTATCATTTGGCTTGTGGCGTAATTTGGGTGACCAAATGCCACTTGAAAATTCTCGAAAAGTGATGTTGAAGGCATTTGACAGTGGTATTTTTAGCTTTGATAATGCATCTAATTATGGCCCAAGTAACGGTACCGCGGAAGAAACTTTTGGTCAGGTCTATCGCAGTGATTTGAAGCCGTATCGTGATGAACTGATTATCACGACTAAGGCGGGTTATCACATGTGGCCTGGACCATTGGGTGAGTTTTCCGGTAAAAAGACGTTGACGGCCGCCTTGGATTTAAGTCTCCAACGCATGGGACTAGATTATGTTGATATTTTCTATGCACATCGTTGGGATCCCAACACGCGTTTAGAAGAAACTGCTTATGCGATGGACTTATTGGTTAAGCAAGGTAAGGCATTATATGTCGGGGTATCTAATTATAATGCTGAACAAACAGCCGCCATTGCGAAGTTGTTTGATGAACTTGGCACACCATTTATTGGGAACCAAGTGTCTTATAACATGTTAAATCAAACGGCCGCTGATGATGGTTTGTTGGACGTATTGGATGAAAATCATGCTGGCTTGATTGCCTATGGGCCACTAGCTGAAGGCTTGCTGACGGATCGTTACTTAGAGGATATTCCGGAAGATTACCCAATTCACCGGACGAATGCGTTCTTGTTTGAAGACGGTAAAGCGGCCTTGATTGCTAAGTTAAACGCCTTAAACGCCATTGCGCAAGCCCGTGGTCAAAAATTGTCACAAATGGCATTAGCTTGGTTACTCCGTGACCGTCGCGTTGCCACTGTTGTCATCGGGGCAAGTAAGATTGACCATCTGGTAGATAACTTAGCCTTTAGTGATAACATGACTTTCACTGATGACGAAGTTGCTCAAATTGAAACGATTTTGAAATAGCAAAAAGCATCCCGTTGGGATGCTTTTTATAATGGTTGAATCCAAGTGTTTTGTGCGCCTGCTTTTGTCAGAGCGTTGGCGATGGTGATGGCATCATCGTTATTTTTGGCTAGGGCAAACATTGCGCCGCCAATACCGGCACCGGTCAGCTTAGCACCGAGTGCGCCAGCATGTAGGGCAGCATTGACAAGGTTGTCGAGTTTAGGGTGTGACACACCGAGTGATTGTAATTCGTGATGTGCCGCCGTAAATAATAAACCGACGTGTTCGGGGTGATTATGGGTTAAATCAGCCCGCACTTTTTCTGCAATTTGCCCCAAATGAACAATTTTTTGCCAAGTGAGGTCATAATCATCATCCAAATTGCTTTTCACGATATTAACAGCGTGCATCGTTTGGCCATGAATGCCTGTATCAGCGACAACAAGTGTCCCTGTTAAGGTCATTTTAAAAGCCGTTAAGGTCTCGTTTTTGACGAACCAGATGGGGTCGTCAGAGCCGACAGTGGCGGCATCTAAACCAGAGGCCGAGCCATGGGAAATCCCTTCCGCCAAATCGGTAAAGTGTTTTAATTGTTCAGGTGACAAGGGGGCCTTCACGTAATCGAAAAAGGCTTTTGTGATCGAGGTTGCAAAAGCCGCTGACGCGCCGAAACCACGTTCTTGTGGAATATTTGTTTCAATTTCTAGCGTGAAAGGGGCATCAACCAAATTTAAAGATTGCAGTAATTTAAGGATGAGCTGACGCAAGCCTTCCACATTGGCGCCTAATTCATCGAGGTCGCCGTGAAACGTGCTACTTTCAATTGTTTGCCCGCTAAAGGCTGGTCGAATTGTTGTCGTCACGGTCAGGTTTGTTAATGGAATGGCAATAGCTGGTTGGTTATAAACGACGGCATGTTCACCGACTAAAATAATTTTGGCATGGGCAATTCCCACCCCAAGCATTTGACTAATCATGATTTTTCTCCGAATTTCCTTTACTATTGTACCGCACTTTTCTAAATAGTGTAAAATGATAGATGAATTGCGTTGTTAAGTTTGTCGTAGTGTTGCCTGATTAGGGCAAAGTTAACAACGCAATTCATCACTAAATTCCAGAGAAAGGTGTTTGCTATGAACGCCAATAAAACGTTTGTTGTTGTCGATTTAGAAACAACTGGACAGAGTGTTGCTCGCGGTGGGCGCATCATCCAAATTGGGATGACTTTTATCAAAAATCGCCGTATCGTTGATCATTTTGAATCTTTTGTGAATCCAGGTCAATCAATTGATCGCAACATTCAACAACTCACGCATATTTCAGAAAAAGATGTGCGTGATGCGCCTTATTTTGAAGAAATCGCACCAGTTCTACGTAACATGTTACAAGATACTGTGCTGATTGCGCATAATATTAATTTTGATTATCCTTATTTGAACGACGAGTTAGCGCGGACAGGCTTTCCAGTGCTGACCAATCCTGCCATTGACACGGTTCAATTAGCACAAATTTTGTTGCCAACAGCGCCAGGATATCGGTTGTTGGATTTGACAACATTTTTAAATATTACGCTTAATAACGCCCATCGGGCAAATGCTGATGCGCAAGCAACGGCCTTACTGTTTTTGAAGCTATGGCAAAAGGCGGAACAGTTACCCGTTATTGTTCTCCAGCAATTACAATTTGGGCAGTGGCCACTCCTGAGACAAACACAAGATTTTTTACGGGTGGTCAAATCAAAACGGCAACAAACTGATTTTGACATTGTGGCCCAAGTCGCCGTGACGAAACCAGAGCCCGTGCCACCAATGACACCAGCGACGTTGCCTGCCTATCCACAGTCTTCGCAAGAGAAGCAGCGGCAATTTGGGCAATGGTTAACCCAAAACGAAGCCCAGAATGATTTAATGAATCGCGTCTATGCGTTCCTCACTAAAAAAGCTGATGGCGTATTAACGGTGTTGACTGCACCGAAAATCGGCAAAACTTTGGGTTATTTGGTCCCATTAATTTTTGATCCGCAAGCACGTCCAATCGTGTTGTTGACAAATGATGACAGTTTGCAGCAACAGCAACAAGCGTTGGTGGAGAAAATCGCTAAATTATTAGATGTCCATTTTACGGCAGCCATTTTGCATGATCCGAGTGCGTATATTGATGTTGAACGTTTTAACCAATTGTTAAAAACAGCTGACGACACGTCGCCAGCCCAATTCTTCAAAGCCCGCATTTTAGTGTGGTTAACGCAAACACAGACTGGGTTATTAAACGAAATCCAAGTCGGCGCTACCAATTTGCCGATTCTAGATGCATTGCGTGGCAATGAGCAGGGGATTTTCTATCAACGTGCGCAACGTTTGGTCAACCGTGCTGAAGTGTTGACGATGAATTTTGAAACTTACTTTAATCAGGCGCAACCGCTTTTGGCAGCGCGTGAGCGTACAAAATGGCCGGTCGTGGTCATGGAAACGCCGAGTGCGTTTGTTGATGAATTATCAGCACATTATCGGGCACAGTTGAATTTGACAGACATTAAAAACAGCTTGAAAGGGTTGATGCATCAAGAAGTTGCGGGGCTCACGCATAAGCAGCGTTTGTTTGTCAAACAAAGTGTGGCAGAAGCCTTGAAATTAGTGAAGCAAATTTTGCAAACCGATAAGGTGACCACCCAACTCAAGCGCGCAGAACGTTTATTAATGATCATCATGCGTTTAATGACGATTTTGGATATTGGCGAGCATGGCGTTGTCCCGGCATCATGGGCGACCTTACCGCATGAACTGACCAACATCAAACGTTTGCAGCAAGAACCGCTTGTGACGGTGCAGGATCAAGAACACGACGAAAACGGGCAAACGCAGTTCACGAGAACATTCTTCGTTCCAGTCGCCACCACGTATCAAACACACTTTTTGGCGCATATCCATAAACTTTTGGTTGTCAGTGAATACTTAGATAATCAGGTGAGTGCCTTTTTGCGTGAGGTGCCAGAGCAGATGACGGCAGAACGCGATTTTATTCACCATGATAATCAACCGGTAACTGTGATTCAAATGGGTCGCACTTCGCCAGTCACGCACTTACAAGCGCTCACACAGCATAACGTGGGTGAAATTATGATGATTGTGCCAGATGGTGAACGGGTGAATCATTGGTATCAAAAGTTAAAACATGTTTTGACAACTGACTACGGACTCGTTGCGGAAGGGGTCACCGGCTCACTTGAAAAAATCCAGCGCCAACGGCATACCGAACAGCAAAACATTCTGATTGTCACACCAAAAATCATGTCAACCATGTGGTTACGCGATCAGGAGTTACCAAACATTGTGATTGTACCGGAACGGGAAGTTTGGCAACCAGTGTCACGTCTCGCCTTGGTATTAACTGAAATGCAACGTCATCCGAAAGCATTACTCGTCACACAATTAAATGCCATGCAACGCCATCGCTTTAAGTCACAAGCAGACATCAAAGCCAACGTGGTGTTAAAAAATAATTTGCTGGCACAGTATGGCCAAATTTTGACAGATTTTTGATATAATAAATCTAGCTATGCGTTGGAGGACTAAACAAAATGATGCAATTTAAAGATGATATTCGAATCCGCCAACGTCAACGCCGTTCCCGCGTTCATTGGGCGCGGATTTGGTTTGTCGGGGCGGGCATCGGAATTGTCGTGGCAGCCATTACGTTAGGTTACTTTTATGTGTCGTTAAGTCCGATGCGACAAGATGAGGCGCGATTGCAAAAATTGGTGAAGGCCAAAACAGACATCGCGACGGTTAAGCAAATTAGTGCTGATTATCGTAAAGGAACGACTTATGCGGTTGTTGGGACAACGGCTCGTGGTCAAGAAAAAGTCGCCATTGTCCATGGCAATAGTTCGCGCGTCACGGTTTATGATCGACGAGATGGGATGACCAATCAGCAATTAGGACAATTATTGCTGAAAACGTATCAGCCAAAGAAAATTTATTCTGCAAATATCAGCGAGTACAAAAAAACGTTGGTATGGGAAGTCAGTTATAAAGGGCAAAATAATGCTTTAAATTACCTGACCTTAGATTTTAAAACTGGAAAACCTTATCGGGTTATTAACGGCCTGTAAGTAATAGGAACGAGGAGAAAAAATGATTTCGGAAAGAGCGCAAGCAGTCGAAGCCGCCGCTACCTTGGCAATGAGTCGTTTAGCCAAGGCCATGCAAGCCGATGGGATTGATGTGATTAATTTGGGTGTTGGCGAATCAGATTTTCAAACACCTGAACACATTGCCCAAGCAGCGATTGCGGCGATTGAAGCTCATCAAACCAGCTTTTATACGCCAACAAGTGGGTTAGATGCTTTAAAGCAGGCCATTGTAGATCACGTACAGCAACGGTACGATGCCACCATCGCCCGTAACAATGTGACGGTGACGACTGGGGCTAAATTATCACTTTATGCGTTGATGCAGGTGCTCTTAAATCCAGGCGACGTTGTGGTTGCAGCGGCACCACTTTGGGTCAGCTATGTTGAACAAATTAAGCTAGCTGGCGGCCAATTGCAAACAATTGTGCCAGATAATGCCGCTTTGAAGTTAACAGTCGCTGATCTTGCGGCGTTGACAACACCGGTTAAGGCCATTATTGTGAATTCGCCAACCAATCCGACCGGCCAAGTTTATACGCGTGACGAATTACAAGCGATTTTGGCCTGGGCTAATGAACATGACACGTATGTCATTTTGGATGAAATCTATGGTCAGCTCGTTTATAACGGCGCAACATTCACGTCAGGCTTGCAACTTCAACCGCTTGAAAATAGCCGGATGATTATCGTTGATGGGGTGTCAAAAGCTTATGCAATGACCGGTTGGCGAATTGGTTGGACGTTAGCCAGTTCCGAGGTGATTGTCGCAATGAACAAGTTGTTGGATCACATGACGTCTAATCCAACAGCAGTTGCACAATATGCGGCGATTGCGGCATTGACAGGTGACCAATCATCTGTTGAAGTGATGCGACAAGCCTTTGAGAAGCGCTTGAACGCCACGTTCGACGCCCTTAACAGCGTGCCAGGCCTTGAAGTGACCGTCAAGCCCGAAGGTGCTTTCTACCTATTTCCAGAGGTTGAGCCACAAGTACTGACGGCGGCTGGGGTAGCTGATACCAGTGAGCTGTCGATGAAAATCCTGAAAGAAGCACGCGTAGCCATGCCATCTGGTGAAGGTTTCGGGATGCCAGGTTATTTGCGAATGGGCTATGCCAAAGACCAAGCAGTTTTGGACGAAGCTGTTCGTCGTTTAACTGAATTTTTTCAACAATACATTTAATTAAAATAGAGGAGAAGCAGGTGGTGCGGTAACAAACCACGTGTATATGATCATGTCACAAGATATTCCCACAATTCAAATTATCGATGCTAAAAACTATGTTGGCCAAACGGTCAAGATTGGGGCTTGGCTTCGTCAAAAGCGC
The DNA here is from genome assembly GCF_001998805.1 of Leuconostoc garlicum. NCBI lineage: Bacteria > Bacillati > Bacillota > Bacilli > Lactobacillales > Lactobacillaceae > Leuconostoc > Leuconostoc garlicum. The sequence continues at coordinate 1,118,518 of NZ_CP016329.1, forward strand.
GGTTCAGGTAAGTTGGCCTTTTTGCAATTACGCGATGGGACAGCATTCTTTCAAGCTGTGGTAGCCAAAGCAGATGTGCCGGAATCAGTTTTTGAACTGGCTAAAGGGTTAAAGCAAGAAACAAGTCTGTACGTGACAGGTGAAATCCGTGAAGATGCGCGATCATCATTTGGCTATGAAATGGCGGTGTCTGATATTGAAGTGATTGGTGAAAGCCATGATTATCCCATCACGCCAAAAGAACACGGGACAGACTTCTTATTTGATGAACGGCACCTCTACCTGCGTCATTTGAAGCCATTTGCCACATTGAAGATCCGGAATACGTTGATTGCCGCAACGTATGAATTCTTTAACAACGAAGGCTTTACAAAGTTGGATTCACCACTTTTGACTGGTTCTGCCCCAGAAGGGACGACAGAATTGTTTGAAACGGATTACTTTGGCGAATCAGCCTTTTTGTCACAAACAGGACAATTGTATGCTGAAGCAGGCGCCATGGCCTTTGGTAAGGTCTTTACTTTTGGCCCAACATTCCGTGCAGAAAAGTCAAAGACACGTCGTCATTTGACAGAATTCTGGATGGTCGAACCAGAAATGGCCTTCATGCATCAAGAAGAGAGTCTTGAATTGCAAGAACGCTATATTTCATTCTTGATTTCAAAGGTCTTGGAACGCAATGAGCAAGAACTTGATATTCTTGGTCGTGACAAGGCATTGTTGGCGTCTTACACGGAGCTACCTTACCCACGTATCAGTTATGATGATGCAGTGAAGTTGTTGCAAGACAATGGCTTTGATATTGAATGGGGTGTTGACTTTGGGTCACCAGAAGAAACATTCTTGGCTAATCACTTTGCTAAGCCAGTCTTTATTATCAATTTCCCAAAGGCAATCAAAGCCTTTTATATGAAGCGTCACGCAACACGTGATGATGTTGTTGTGTCTGCCGACTTATTGGCACCAGAAGGTTATGGGGAAATTATCGGTGGGTCAGAACGTGATACTGACTACGAATACTTGAAGATGCGCATTGAAGAACAAGGCTTAGACCTTGAGGAATACAACTGGTATTTGGATTTGCGTAAGTTTGGTTCAGTGCCACACTCAGGCTTTGGTTTAGGGTTAGAACGCATGGTGACATTTGTCACGGGTGAAGAACATATTCGTGAAGCGATTCCGTTCCCACGAATGACTAATCGTATCCGACCATAATTTTTAAAGGGCGAAGACAGCTTTTGTTCAGCGTCTCCGATCAAAACATGTTAGACTAAAGTAGATGATAAAAACGTCCAAGCTTAACTTGGACGTTTTTATAACGGTATTGGAATTAAAGTAGGTTGACAGATGGTATTAGATCAACGATTACAGCAATATATTCAAGCAGGTCAAACGGCGATTAGTAATGATTTGTTGCAACACTACCAAGAAATTGGGATGGATAATGATGATTTAGCCTTATATTTACAGGTAACACGTATCCAAAGCCAAGGGGATGCTGCGACGCCTAAAATTTTAGCGCAAATTTTACACGTGACTGAAAATGTCGTGGTTGCCCGCTTGAAAAGTTTGATTACGCGTGAGCTGATGGTGATTGCTGCGACCACGAAACAAGTAGAAACGTATGATTTCACGCCGATGATTGCCAAATTGCTGCAAGGGCAACAAATTAGTGTGCAGCCCATCATGTCTGATGGGAAATCGACGCGCCGTGAGATTTTCCAAACGTTGGAGGCTGAATTTGGTCGACCATTGACACCGATGGAAATGCAGACGGTTGGCCATTGGTTTGATCAAGATCATTTTGAACCAGACTTGATGTTATTAGCCATTCAAGAAGCTGTTGCCAATAATGCACGTAGTTTACGTTATATTGAAACAATTTTGGTGAATTGGCAACGAGACAACGTTAAAACAGCCACCCAAGCGCAAATTGCAAAGCAAAAGCGGCGTGGCGTGACCTACACATATGACAATTTATTTTAAAATAATGTGTGGGACGGGGTGTTCTAACTGTAAGTGAAACCCAAAAATTGGTTGGCCATCTGGCGCAAATAATTGTGTTTCGCTGCTCATATCTTGCAGGCGCGTTTGCAATTGGGATAACGTCATGGGATGCTGGCCGGTCACGATCATCAAATTGGGACCAGATGTGGCAAATTTAACCTGGGCAACTGGTAAAATTGCCGACGCATCTTGCCAATATAAACGACTTTTTGGGGACATATAGTGTGTGAGTTGTGTTAAATCAATCAATTTCATGTGCAATTAAACCTACCTATCGTCACGTGTTGTGACTTAATTAGTATAAAGGAAAACAAATGGAAAAAACATATCATTTAATGGCGACTGCTGCGGCAGGTCTTGAGTCATTAGTCGGCAAAGAATTAGAACGCTTGGGTTATGACCCAAAGGTCGAAAATTATCGTGTCCGTTTTGATGGCACAGCGCGTGACATTTTAAACGCTAATATTTGGTTACGAACAGCTGACCGTGTGAAAATCATCGTTGGTGAATTTGATGCGACAACATTTGATGACTTATTTGAAGGCGTCAAAGCTTTACCATGGGAAGATTATCTGAACTACGATTCAGAATTCCCAGTGGCCGGACGGTCTAAGAAGTCTGAACTCTTTAGTGTACCAGACGTGCAAGCCATTACGAAAAAGGCGATTGTTAATCGCTTACAAGAAGCGTACCATATTCGGACACGTTTACCTGAAAATGGCTACTTTGCGCAGCTTGAAGTCATGATCGACAAGGACCATGTGATTGTCACATTGGATACGACGGGCCCATCATTGTTTAAACGTGGTTATCGTGTCAATAAAGGTGGGGCGCCGTTAAAGGAAAACTTTGCTGCAGCGCTGGTTTTGTTGACGAATTGGCATCCAGATCGACCATTTGTTGATCCAACGACGGGATCAGGAACATTAGCAATTGAAGCCGCCTTGATTGGCCGAAATATTGCGCCTGGCTTAATTCGTGACTTTGATATTGAGCAAATGGATTGGTTTGATAAGACATTGTCTGAGACGGTGCGTGATGAAGCAGAAGCACAAGCAGATTATGACCGAACATTGGATATTCAAGGCTTTGATATCGATGAAAATATGGTACAAATCGCGATTGAAAATGCGAAGCATGCTGGCCTTGGACAAGATATTGTCTTTAAGCAACTGGCGGCCAAAGATTGGACGACAGACAAAGAAAATGGCGTAATTGTAGCCAACCCACCATACGGTGAACGCTTGGGTGAATTAGATGCGGCGCGTGAACTATATGCGCAAATGGGTGATGTTTATCGCCAATTGCCAAGTTGGAGTAAGTATATTTTAACGAGTGATTTAGACTTTGAAAATGCTTATGGTGAGAAAGCAACGAAGCGTCGTAAGCTCTACAACGGGGCATTGCGCGTCGATTACTTCCAGTATTGGGGCAAGCGTGCCAAATAAAAATAAAGCAAAATTTGTGCAAGTTGCATAAATTTTGCTTTTTTATTTTTACGTGATCACCCGTGTTTTTTCGTATGATATTGGTAGAATGGTTAACAATATTGAATATGTAAGAAATGAGGCGTAACTATGGTTGAAACAAATCCTGCACTAGCAAACATTTTTTCTGATCGTTTGCAACAAGTAGTCCCTAGTCCAATTCACACCTTTAGTGAACAAGTCAGTCATCTGCCAAATATCTTAAAGTTAACAATTGGTGAACCTGATTTTCCAGTCCCAGACCATATTAAAGCTGCCGCTGTGGCTGCCATTGAAGCGGATGATTCTCATTATTCGGTCTCTGCGGGCTCACTGGCTTTGCGACAGGCAGCTCAGAAATTTTTGGCTGAACGCTACCAATTAAATTACAACGCGACCACGGAAATTTTAACAACCGTTGGTGCCACTGAGGGCCTGTTTACAATTCTCTCAGCGGTCTTAAATCCAGGCGATGAGGTGTTAATTCCCACACCAGCTTACCCAGTATATGCCGAAATGACACACTTGAATGGTGGGGAACCGCTCTTGGTAGATGTGTCGCAGGATGATTTTATTTTAACCCCCCAGCGTTTGCGCGCGGTGTTAGCAACGCATCCCCGCATCAAAGTCTTACTCCTAACCAATCCATCGAATCCGACGGGGGCGACTTATACGGCAGCAGAAATGCAGGCGTTAGCGGACGTGCTAAAAGAAACGTCTGTTTTGGTGATTTCAGATGAAATTTATTCAGAACTACAATACGAAGGGGAACACGTCTCCATGGCGACTTATTTATCGCAGCAAACCATTGTTGTGAATGGCGTGTCCAAATCACACGCCATGACGGGTTATCGCATTGGGATTTTGGCTGGGCCAGCAGCGTTAATTGCTCAGATTAATAAAGTCCACGGATTTGTGATTATGACCCCATCGAATCCGGCGATGGCCGCGGCGACCGAAGCTTTCAATTGTGCGCGTAGTTTGGCGGACACCCAGCGTATGAAGGCGGCTTATCAGGCGCGGCGTGACTTTTTAGTCACTGAATTGACGGCTCTTGGCTTTGACATGGTACGCCCAAACGGTGCCTTTTATATTTTTGCTAAAATTCCAGCTGATTTAGGCCAAGATGACGTGGTGTTTGCCAATGAATTAGTAGCTCGCGAACGGCTTGCTGTTGTGGCGGGTTCCGGTTTTGGGCCTGGTGGAGAAGGCTATATTCGCATCAGTTATGCGGCGAGCATGGCCATGCTGGTTGACGCCATGTCGCGTTTGAAAAGCTTTGCTACTTCGGCGCGCGCAACAGCTGTTTAAAGGTGCATAAACTTGTTTTTTTTTGCTGGCTATCATGGTAGAATTAAATGATTAACTCAGCTGTTTTGTCAGTTTTATGACAAAGCAGCTGTGTTAATTTGGAATGAACTACCAAAATGGAGGAAACGTATTCGGGCAATCAATGACGACGTGAATGAGTCAGACCATGGAGTTGAATAAACGTGAGGGTTAAAGAATATTCCCTGAATACTTTGGAAATATGCCAGCAGTATACATGCGCCAAGCGTACGCAGATGACTTGCACGACATCAAAGCAATCATCGATAATGGACGAGAGTATTTGAAGCAACAAGGCCTTAACCAATGGCAAATGGGGTATCCCAATCAAGATACAATTGCCACCGATTTAGAGTTAAAACAAGGTTATGTGCTCGTTGTGGATGAAACAATTGCTGGCTATGCGGCCGTCATTGTCGGAGAAGATCCAGTTTATGGTGTAATCGAGGCTGGCCAATGGCAGAATGATGATAAATGCTATGTCACGCTACATCGCTTTGCGATGTCAAATGAATTCCGTGGTCAAAAACTTGCCCAGCGTTTTATGACAGCAATTTTGTCATACTTTTACGCACAAAATCAACGCGATTTTAGAATTGATACGCATCCAGAAAACTTTGCCATGCAAGCCGTAATTACTGGTAATGGTTTTCAAAAACAAGGGCATGTGTACATCCAAGAAGGTGAAGACCGCAACATCCGTTGGGCTTATCAACTGGTATTATAAGTGGCCGTTGTTTACTTATTTTAAGTCAGTTGGTATGATAGAACTATCACAAAGTGATAATTTGTTGGAAGGGGAATAGTATGGTCTAGCCATACTATAAAACATACACCATGTCTTTTACGGATCTACAAACAAAACGTCGCTCAATCTATGCGTTAGGACGACAAGTTACACAAACGCCTGAAGCCTTATATGATTTGGTGAAGTCAGCTGTGAAGTAGTCACCAACATCCTTTAACAACCAATCGGTTCGTGCCGTTGTTTTGATGGGTGACGCCCATGAAAAGTTGTGGGATATGACAGCGCAACGATTACAACAAGAAGTGCCAGATGAAGCAGCGTATCAGCAAACGTTGGCTAAGATTAACCACGCCTTTAAGGCCGGTTTCGGAACAGTATTATTCTATACTGATACCGACGTGGTTAAGATGTATGAAGAACAAATTCCACTTTATGCGGAAAACTTCTACGATTGGTCAGAACAAGGGCATGGCATGGCTGAATATGCCACTTGGCTTGCGTTGACGGAAGCTGGATTAGGCGCATCATTGCAACACTACAATCCGTTGATTGATGAAGCAGTCGCTGCGGCTTTTGATATTCCTGACAACTGGCGGTTACGCGCCCAGATGCCATTTGGCTCAATTGAAGCAGCTGCTAGTGAAAAAGACATGATGAGCGATGCAGAGCGTTTCAAATTTTTCAATTAAATTCATTTAAAAAGCAAGTAATCCTAAATAAGGATTACTTGCTTTTTTGCTGTGTCAATTTTGCCTTGATGGCCGCAATTTTTTCAGCCTTTGTTAATTGTGTTTGTTGTCCCGACTTGTATTTGGCATCGGCTTGTTTTTGCTTAAAGTCAATCTGATAACGTCCCATATTTTCCATCCTTTTGTGTCTCTAATAGTATACCTTATTCTAACGGCGAAATATAGGGCAGTCGTTTACTTGACGGGTCATGGTAAAATGAGAAACATAAGCAACATAAAGGAGTTAACATGGCAAATTTAGCAGATGTCGCACATCGTGCGCATGTTTCTAAAATGACAGTGAGTCGGGTGATCAATCATCCGGAGAAAGTTTCAAAAGAAGTGCGAGACGCCGTCCGCGCAGCAATTGAAGCCGTTGGTTATCAACCTAATCGGATGGCCCAAGCACTGGTGACAAATCGGCACTACGTGATTGAATTTCTAGTCTTAGAAGATGTCGTGACGGTTGAACCAAACTATGCGATTTTATTACTACAACTAGCTGATCTCTTAAATAAAAAAGGCTATACCTTACAAATTAGTACCAAAATTCAGGACAATCACCAAATTGATGGGGTGATTGTGAGTGGTTGGCGACATGCAGATTTGGCCGCTTTAGAGGCCTTAAATGTACCAGTTGTCTTATATGGGGAATCACCGCTTGATCATGATATGGCCTTTGTGGATAGTGATAACCGTCTCGGGACAACGCTAGCAACCCAGCATTTGATTCAGGCCGGTTATGACAAAATTATATACATTGGCATGCAGGTTGATTTGCCATTTATGCGCGAACGCGAACAGGGTTATTTAGCTACCATGGCTGCGAATAAACGCGTATCGCGGGTGTATACGGTCGCTAATCACTCGCATGAGGCCGAACGGTTGATTGATAATTTGATGCCACATTTACCAGAAAACACTGGCATTGTTTGTGCAACCGACCGGATTGCCTTGGGCGTTGTCCGAGCATTGGGACGAAATCATGGCATACCGGATAAGTATGGGGTGGTCGGTTTTGATGGCGTCTTCATTGATCAAATTACGTCACCACAATTAACGACGATTCGACAACCCTTTGAACAAATTGCGCAAGCTTTGGTGGATAATTTGTTTTTACAACTCAATAATGGGGAGCTAGGGATGCAGCGTTTAGCGCCAGATTTGATTATTCGAGACACAACGCGCCACTAAAAAACATGTTACCGTTAACACCGCGAAAGCGGTTTCATTTTTTTACATTATGTTTTATACTAATAACTGTAAACGCTTACAATATTATATGTTTTATTTAAGGAGACGATTATGGTTAACAAGCAAAAAGGCCAAGGCCTACCAAATTTGCCATTAAGCACAATTTGGATGTTGAGTTTTGGTTTCTTAGGCGTACAGATGGCGTTCTCATTGCAGAGTTCACAAATGGGACGTATCTTTCAAACACTTGGGGCTGACCCCACAAAATTAGGATTCTTCTTTATCTTACCACCACTTGCTGGACTCTTTGTTCAGCCAATTGTGGGTTACTTCTCAGACCGCACATGGACAAAGCGCTTTGGACGCCGCATGCCTTACCTATTGGTCGGGGCATTGGTCTCAGTTGTTGTGATGTTCTTGTTGCCAAACTCAGGTAGTTTCGGCTTCTCAACAACGGCTGGTCTATGGTTTGGTGCCATTACAATTTTGTTCATGGATTTGAGTTCTAACGTGGCAATGCAACCCTTCAAAATGGTTGTTGGTGACATGGTCAACGAAGATCAGAAGTCATACGCATACTCAATCCAGAGTTTCCTCTCAAATACGGGTTCAGTCTTAGCAACAATCTTCCCATTCTTGCTGACAGCAGTTGGTGTTGCTAACACGGCGCCAAAGGGTGAAGTGCCTGCTTCTGTTGTCATTTCATTCTATGTTGGTGCCATTGTGTTGGTTATCTTCTCATTGATCGCCGTATTTAATGTCAAAGAATATGACGATGCCACATACGAACTTTACCATGGTTATGCTTTGAACACAGCTGAAAATGGTAATGGTGATTTCTTCGCTTTGCTCAAGCGTGCCCCAAAGACTTTCTGGACAGTAACAGTCACACAATTCTTCTGCTGGATGGCTTTCCAATACCTTTGGACTTATGGTACTGGTGCGGTCGCTGATAACATTTTCAATGCGACTGATCCAACAACAGCAGGTTACCAAAACGGTGGTAACTGGTTTGGTATCATGTCAGCTGTTTACGCGGTTGCAGCCGTCGTTTGGTCACTTGTTTTGTCAAAGATTCCAGCTTCACGTAACAAGCTAGGTTATGCTTTGTCACTCTTCTTGGGCGCAATTGGTTTTGCGTCAGTATTCTTTGTCCACTCACAATACTTGTTGATTGTGTCATTTATCTTAATTGGTATTTCATGGGCCGGTATGATGACTTACCCATTCATCATGGTGACAAATGCGTTGCCAGGTGATCACATGGGCACATACTTGGGCTTGTTTAACGGCTCAATCTGCTTGCCACAAATTGTGGCTTCAGTTGCCAGCTTCGCATTGTTCCCAGCTTTGGGTTCAAGCTTCCCAGTCATGATTTTGGTATCTGGTATCTTGATGTTCCTTGGTGCGCTAAGTGTTGCCTTTATTAAGGAAATCCACAGTAACCCAGTTAATGCTGATGTATAATAAACGTAATGAGGTATAAAACAAATGAAAAGAATTTTTGAAGTTAATCCCTGGACAGTCACAACCCACGAATTGAATCCACAAGACAAGCGTCTTCAGGAATCAATGACCAGTTTGGGAAATGAATATATGGGCATGCGTGGCATGTTTGAAGAAGTGTATTCAGGTGATACGCACCAAGGTATTTATATCGGTGGTGTCTGGTTCCCCGACAAAACACGTGTTGGTTGGTGGAAGAATGGTTATCCACACTACTTCGGTAAGGCAATTAATGCTTTGAATTTTGTTAAAGCAGATTTCTATATCGATGGCCAACAAGTGGACTTGGCGAAAAATGATGTTCAAGACTTTGAGTTGTCATTGGATATGCAAAAGGGTGTCTTAAACCGTACCTTTACGGTATTTGGTGTCAAAGTGACGGTAACCCGTTTGATTTCAGTCGCACAAAAGGAATTAGCCGTCTTGCATTACACGTTTGCCTCAGCGGATGGTCAAGCCCATCAAGTGCGCTTTGACGCAAGTATTGATGCAGATGTTGTCAATGAAGATTCAAACTATGATGAAAAGTTCTGGCAAGTGTTGTCAGCTGGTCATGAAAATGACGCCTCATTTATTGCCACACAAACGGTTGAAAATCCATTTGGTGTGCCACAATTTACAGTCGTAGCGCGTCAAAGCTTTGTCGGTGGTGACAACCAAACGACCTCACAAACAGCAACCGAAGTGACTGATCACTTTGAGTTGACGGTGCCAGCAGCTGGCGAAGTGACATTTGAAAAGCGTGTTGTCGTGACAACATCACGTGATTATGCGGATTTGGATGCCGTGGTCGCTGCAGGTGCTGAAATCACGCAAGCGATTGCAGGACAAAGCTATGATGACTTGTATACAGCACACACCCAAGAATGGGCTAACCGTTGGGAAAAGGCCGATGTTCAAATTGAAGGGGACGATGCCGCCCAACAAGGTATTCGCTTCAATCTCTTCCAATTGTTCTCAACTTACTACGGTAACGATCCACGCTTGAACATTGGACCAAAGGGCTTCACTGGCGAAAAGTATGGTGGGGCAACGTACTGGGATACGGAAGCGTTTGCCATCCCAGTTTACCTTGGGGTTGCTGAACCTGAAGTGACACGATCATTGTTGCAATACCGTTTTGATCAACTTGATGGTGCTTTCCATAACGCTAAGGAACAAGGCCTAGCAGGTGCTTTGTATCCAATGGTAACCTTTGATGGCATTGAATCACACAACGAATGGGAAATTACGTTTGAAGAAATTCACCGTAATTCAACGATTGCTTATGCAATTTATAACTACACTAACATTACCGGCGACCGTTCATGGTTGACAGGTGATGGGGCGCAAGTTTTGTACAACATTGCGCGCTTCTGGGCTGATCGTGTGCACTATTCTGAACGTCACGGCCAATACATGATTCATGGTGTCACGGGACCAAACGAATACGAAAACAACGTCAACAACAACTTCTACACCAACTGGATGGCCAAGTGGGTCTTGCAGTATGCGTTGGATAACTACGATGACATTGCAGATGATCAAAAGGCACGTTTGAATGTGTCAGCTGACGAACTTGCAAAGTGGCAAGACATTGTGGCTAAGATGTATTTGCCAGAAGCAGATATCACGCTGAAGGGCAAGGACTACCATATCTTTGAACAACACGATACGTTCTTGGATAAGGATTTGACACCAATTGCTGATATGCCACAAGATATTCGCCCAATTAACCAAAACTGGTCATGGGATCGCATCTTGCGCTCACCATATATTAAGCAATCAGACACATTGCATGCGATGTTCTACTTCCCAGATGCCTTTACTGAAGATGAAAAGCGTCAAAACTTTGAATTCTACGAACCATTGACAGTGCATGAATCATCATTGTCACCATCTGTTCACGCCATTTTGGCTGCTGATCTTGAAATGTCAGATAAGGCCGTTGAAATGTATGAGCGTGCGGCCCGTTTGGATTTGGATAACTATAACAACGATACAGAAGATGGCCTTCATATTACAGCGATGACAGGTTCATGGTTGGCGATTGTCCAAGGCTTTGCTGGCATGCGTGTTCGTGATGGTCAACTGCACTTGAAGCCATTCTTGCCAAAGAAGTGGGACAAGTACAGCTTCCGTTTGGTCTTCCGTGGTCATGTCTTGGAAGTATCAGTTGACCAAACTGGTGCCAATGTGCAACTTATTAGTGGTGACCCATTGACAATTAACCTTTCAGGAGAAGAAGTGACATTGTCAAAGTCAGACAAGTAAGCGTGTTGTGACACATTTGACTTGAAGTAAGGTAGGGGTTATGCAAGTAAAAGAGCAGGTATTTGGCCATTTACCAGATGGTCAAGAAGTAACGGCGTACACGTTAGTCAATGATAATCAAACAGCGGTGACCGCTTTGACCTATGGCGCGACTTGGCAATCATTTCGCGTGATTAAAGCTGGTCAATCACATGAACTACTGGTTAATTTTGATCAGCTGTCTGACTATGTGGGACAACCTTTCCACGTGGGGCATACAATCGGTCCAGTGGGTGGTCGCTTATCGCAAGTGGCCTATCAATTTGACGGTGAAGCGTTCAAATTAACACCGAATGATGGCCCAAACATTTTGCACTCAGGTATTAATGGGTTTGATCGCGTGAATTGGCAAGCATCCGTGACGCAAGATACCCACCAAGTAGCGGTGCATTTTACTCACACGTTTGTGACAGAATTTCCCGGCGAATTGCGGGCAGAAGTAACGTATACACTGGATGAGGCTGATCGTGTGACGATCACATTCAGTGGGCAATCAACGGCAACGACATTATTCAATCCGATGACCCATGTTTATTTCAACTTTGATGGGCGACAGCAAGATGCGAGCCAGCATGAATTACAAATTGCTGCGCGTGAGCATGTGGCAGTTGATGACGCTAAAATCCCAACTGGAATACTGGTTGAAAACACTGGGACTAAATTTGACCTCGAAGCGTTAAAACCAATTGGTGACACCCGCTTTGATGATGCTTGGCGCTTGGCTGATGATCGGCAAGGGCCGGCAGTGATCTTACGCTCGCCCAAGACTGGTGTGGCGCTTGCCATTGATTCAGATCGTAACGGGGTGGTGGTCTTTACGACCAATCCAGCGATGGATAGTGATCAGATGACAGCCGTTGCGATTGAAATGCAAACCTTACCTGACGCGGTTAATCATCCAGACTTTGGGGATATTGTGTTACCGGCAAATGTGAAGAAAACCTATCAAGTGACTTATGATTTAATTTAAAGGAGTCAAAAAATGACTAATTTTTCAGAAATAAAGGGCTTCCTCTTTGACCTAGATGGTGTGATCGCTGATACGGCGAAGTTCCATGGTCAAGCTTGGCGACAGGTCGCTGACAAAGTTGGCACACCTTGGACAGATGAATTGGCTGAAGGCCTCAAGGGGATTAGCCGGATGGATTCTCTCCAACTGATTTTAGAAGCCAGTGGGCAGGGCGATGCTTATAGTGACGCGGAAAAAGCAGTTTTGGCTGACGAAAAGAACCGCAACTATCAAACATTGATTGCTACACTGACAGAAGCTGATATTTTACCGGGGATGAAGGCCTTCATTACCAATGCTAAAGCAGCAGGGTATCAACTCGCCATTGCTTCAGCATCTAAGAATGCGCCACTTATTCTTGAACACCTCGGTTTGATAGATGATTTTGTTGGGATTGTTGATCCAGCAACGCTTGCTAAGGGTAAGCCAGATCCAGAAATCTTTGTGCGGTCGGCTGAAATTTTATCATTGCCACCAGAACAAACGATTGGCTTAGAAGATTCAACTTCTGGTATTGAAGCGATTAACGCCGCTGGCGCAATATCATTGGGTATTGGTGATCCAAATGTGTTGTCAGCAGCAGACTTGAATTTTGCAACAACTGCAGATGTGACGCTTGAAAACATTGCGGCTTTAATGGATAAATAACTGCTTGACTTTAAAGCAGTGACCCGATATGATTAGGTTATATATTAAAGCCGATGAATTGGAAAAATCACAGTTTGGACCTTTAGAAATTTTGCGGGTGATGTAAGCAAAACAATGACGTGATTGGTGACACCTTGGAGGTCGCTGTTGTTCAAGACAGTGCGTGGTTGCGCGATAAGCAGTCAAAGTGACAGTCAGTACTGTCAATATTTAAGGTGGTACCGTGCAAAAGCGCCCTTAACGATTAGTCGTTAAGGGCGCTTTTGAGGTTTAATGTAAAAAATAAAAGGAGTAGGCGTTGTCGACAATTTAAGCGTCGCACAACGTGTGAATGAAAATGGCAAAAGCAACTTTCCAACGCCCCAAAGGCACAGCTGATTTGTTACCAGAACAAACGGCCCAATGGCAATATGTTGAAAATCTAGCCCGCGTTTTGTTTGGCGATTACAATTTTAAAGAGGTGCGGACACCACTTTTTGAAAACTTTGAAGTCTTTTCGCGTTCAGCAGGGGATACTTCTGATGTGGTGACGAAAGAAATGTATGATTTCCACGATAAGGGTGATCGCCATGTGGCCTTGCGGCCGGAAGGCACAGCCGGCATCGTGCGTGCCTTTGTGGAAAATAAGCTTTATGGCCCAGAATTTGACAAGCCGTATAAAGCCTTTTACATTGGCCCAATGTTTCGTTATGAACGCCCACAAGCTGGTCGTTTCCGTCAATTCCACCAAATTGGGGCAGAAGCCTTTGGCTCATCATCACCAGCGCTTGATGTTGAAATCATTGCGATGCTGATCAATTTTTTCCAAACTCTTGGCTTGGATAACTTGAAGGTTGCCATTAATTCCTTAGGAGATAAGGCAACCCGTGACGCTTATCGTCAGGCTTTGATTGATTATTTGAAGCCCCACTTTGATGAACTATCCGCTGATTCACAAGCGCGTTTAGAAAAGAATCCATTGCGTGTCTTGGATTCTAAAGATCCCCGTGATCAAGTCTTTGTTGCGGATGCACCAGTAATTTTGGATTATCTTTCTGATGATGCAAAAGCACACTGGGAAAAAGTCCAAGCACTGTTGACTGCGCTTGATATTCCATTTGAAGTTGATCCGACAATGGTGCGTGGTTTGGATTATTATAACGATACCATTTTTGAAATCATGACGGTGGATGACACCTTAAAAGGGGCAGCAACCATTGCTGGTGGCGGCCGTTATTCTGGCCTTGTATCAGAATTCGGTGGGCCGGAAACGCCTGGTGTTGGCTTTGGGATTGGCGTGGAACGGTTGGTGAGTCTTCTTGAGGCCAAAGGTTTAAAGCCAGTTGAACCTGAAGGGCTAGACTTTTATGTTGTCAATATTGGTGATGACACAGAAGTGGCAGCCATGCAAATTGTGCAAGCCATTCGTGGTTTTGGTTACGTCGCGGAACGTGATTACTTGGGGCGCTCAGCGAAAGCCCAATTTAAATCAGCTGATCGTTACCAAAGCAAGTACGTGGTCACGATTGGTGAACAAGAATTAGCGGATCACGTAGCAAAGATTAAAAATATGGCAACTGGTCAGCAACAAACAGTGAAATTAGCTGATCTTTATACAGATTTGCCAACAATTATTGATGCAGAAGGAGATGAAGAACAATGAAGCGAACACCATATGCCGGCTTAATTGATGAAAAGTATCTTGGCCAAACTGTGACACTATCAGGTTGGGTACAAAAGCGCCGTGATTTTGGTGACTTGATTTTCGTTGACTTGCGTGATCGTGAAGGGATTGTGCAACTCACATTTAACGCGACCCATCCAGCCGCGTTGGCCGTGGCAGAAGCCATGCGCAATGAATACGTGATTGCTGTGACAGGAACAGTTATTGACCGTGAAGCGAGCCAAGTGAACAATAAGATTCATTCGGGTAAAGTGGAAATTGATGTTACAGAGGCAGAAATCTTAGCTACATCAAAGACACCACCATTTTATATTGAAGATGGTGTGAACGCTAACGAAGAATTGAAGTTGCAATACCGTTATTTGGACTTACGTCGACCAGAAATGCAAAAGAATCTTCGTATTCGCTCAAAGATCATGTCAAGCGCGATGAAATTTATGGATGACAATGATTTCATCAATATTGAAACGCCAATTTTGGCCAAGTCAACACCAGAAGGCGCACGTGATTACTTAGTGCCTTCACGTATTTTCCCCGGTTCATTTTATGCCTTGCCACAATCACCACAATTGTTTAAGCAATTGTTGATGGGCGCTGGTTTTGATCGTTATTTCCAAATTGCGCGGGCCTTCCGTGATGAAGACTTGCGTGGTGATCGTCAACCAGAATTTACGCAAATGGACTTAGAAACATCATTCATGTCGGCTGATGAAATCCGGGCCTTAGTGAATGAGTGGGTGAAGACGATGATGCATGATGTCATCGGTTATGATCTAGACACTGCCGCAATTCAAACACTTACTTGGGAAGAAGCAATGACGCGTTTTGGGACGGATAAGCCTGATTTGCGTATTCCTTACGAACTTAAGGACTTGTCTGAAACGGTCAAGGATTCTGAATTTGGTGTCTTTGCGAATGCAGTCAAAGATGGTGGCGTGGTCAAAGCGATTGCCGTTCCTGGTGGTGCGGCGCACTACTCCCGTAAAGATATTGACAAGCTTGCGCAATATATTGAACGCTTTGGCGCAAAGGGCTTAGCTTGGTTAAAGGTAACCGCTGATGGTATTTCTGGCCCAATCGCCAAGTTCTTCCCTGAAGCTGATGCGTTGCTTGCAGCCACTGGCGCCAAAGAAGGCGACTTGTTGTTGTTTGGTGCTGGCCGTGCGGATGTTGTCGCGGCAACCTTAGATTACCTACGTCGTCAAACAGCGCAAGATTTAAATTTGATTGATCAAGACAATCCCTGGGCCTTTGCTTGGATCGTGGATTGGCCATTGTTTGAATACTCTGAAGAATTTGATCGCTGGATTGCCGCGCACCATCCATTTACCATGCCAAATGAGGCAGATTTGCACTATCTTGATGAGGGTGAAGATCCGCACCAAGCCCATGCACAAAGTTACGACTTGGTCTTAAATGGGTACGAATTAGGTTCAGGGTCAATCCGTATTCATCGCATGGATGTACAAGAAAAGATGCTTAAGGCACTTGGCTTTACACCAGAAGCAGCGCATGAAGCCTTTGGCTTCTTGTTAGAGGGTATGGAATATGGTTTCCCACCAATGGGCGGTATTGCGCTTGGTTTGGATCGTTTGGCCATGTTACTTGCAGGCCAAGATAACATTCGTGAAGTGATTGCCTTCCCTAAGAATTCACGCGCAACTGAACCAATGACTGAAGCACCAACACGTGTGGACGGTAAGCAATTGAATGATCTTGGCTTAATTGTTCCTGATGCTGACTAAATGAGAAAATGCGTGTCGTTTATCTTGATTAGAGGTATATTTTTGCGGGCATTCATGCTATATTTATCATACTCTAATTCAAAAAGGACAAGCGTTAACGCACATTCATCATGCGAAAATTTTTCCACAACTTTATGAAACATCGTGTTGCCGGACGTATCGGCGGGGCGGTCTTTTATGCCGTTATTGTCGCGGTCGCCATGGATTATTTCTGGCGGCCAGGGCATATTTACTCCTCTGGTTTTACCGGTTTTGCCCAATTAGTGTCAACGTTATCTGGTGGGCAGATTCCAGTTGGCTTGGCGTTGGCCTTTGTTAATTTGCCTATGTTGATGATTGCTTGGTGGCGGTTATCGTGGCGATTTGCGATTTTTACCACTTTGGCTGTTTTACTCAGTGCGGCCTTCATCCCACTCTTTGATACGCATCGGGTGTTAACGCCTGATCCGTTGATTAACGCATTGTTTGGTGGCGCCCTTAATGGGATGGCTGTTGGCACGGCATTGCGTTATGGGGTTGGCACGGGTGGCCTTGATGTGATTGGTATCTTGGTCAAAAAGAAGTTTGGCTTTAAGATGGGACCGGTCAATCTTGGCTTTAACGCACTGATTATGATTGGGGCGGGTTTGACTTACGGTTGGAAATACGCCCTATACTCAATTGTTGGTGTGATTGTCAGTTCACGCATGATTGATGCCTTTTATACCCGTCAGCAGCAAATGCAGGTCATGATCATTACGACCAAACCAGATGAAATGGTGCAAGGTATTTATGATAAAATGCGGCGTGGTGTGACCATTATTAATGATGCACGTGGTGGCTATACCGGTGAAGGCCGTTCCGTATTATTGACGGTGATTACCGAGCAAGAACGGTATGAGTTACGGGAAGCGATGAAGGCGGTTGATGAACATGCCTTTTCATCAACGTGGAAGATCGAACATACCGTGGGCCGTTTCTACGAACCAGAACTATAAAAAGCGAATCTGACGATTCGCTCTTTTTGATGGCTAATTTTTGGTGTTTTTAACGGGTTAGTGATACCAGATAATAGATTGAAATGGTTGCAGGTTCAGGGTTGGTGATATTTCTGGTATAGGATTAATCGTTGCTAGCAATGGCTGCCAGTCTTTCTTGAGTAGTTGTTTGGGTAGGGAAATTGTTTGAGCCGTATCTGACAAGTTGATGATAATTAAGCGTTGGCTATCGGTGGTATGTCGTGTAAACACTAAAATTTTAGTATTTGCCATAGTGATTAACTGAAAATCACCTGATTTTAAGTTGTCATCATGTCGACGGAGATGAATTAAGCGACGATAATAATTCAATATGGCATCAGGGTTTTCTCGACTCTCCTGATAATTATGCGTTTTCGTGTTAGGATTAGTGACCAACCAGGTTTTTTTAGCATCTGATGCATTGTCGGAAAAGCCAAATTTGGTCCACTGCATTGGGGTTCGAGCATTGTCACGTGACCAACTTGTTGCTTTTTTTAAGGCTAAATCTGTTGTCATCCCAGTCGACTTAAAGCGTTGAAAATCATGATAAGTTGGTGGATCATCAATTTGATCTGGCGAAGTAAAGGGGATGTTGGTCATGCCTAATTCCTCACCTTGATAAATAAATGGTGTACCGCGCAGTGTGAGTAACAAAGTGGCCAAACTTTTCGCTGCTAAAGGCTTGTTATCGCCATAAACAGTTAGTGATCTAGGCTGATCATGATTTTCAAGATATAGCCCTAGCCAGCCTTGGGAATTGAGTTGTGTCTGCCACGTTGTCAAACTAGACAATAAATGATTGATGTCGGCGCGTGGTGGGACTTCTGATTGACGTGATTGATGTTCTAATTCAAAAATCATGTCAATGAAACCCTGTGGTCCCGTCCAATTTCTCGCAGTGTCAGCATGCACACCGCCAGCTTCGCCAACAGTCATCAAATGCAGTGATTGAAAAGTGTCATGTAACCGTTTTAAAAATTTTTCGATACCTGGATTATTAGCAAAAATATCAAATTGATGTTCACCGGTGGGTTGTGGTGTCTCAAATGAAACTTTTTTAAGATGACTGAGCGCATCCAGACGAAAACCATCAATATTTTGTTCAGACCACCAAGTTATCATATTGATCATTTCGGTTTGTACAGATGGATTTTCCCAATTTAAATCAGGCTGTTCTGGCGCAAACAAGTGGAAATACCATTCATCAGTTGCTTGATTATAGGTCCAAACACTATCGCCAGTAAAATTAGTCCAATTGTTTGGTGGCTGGTGATGATGGTTTGGTTGCCAAATATAAAAATCGTGGTAAGGGTTAGTACGACTCGTTTTAGCTGCTTTGAACCAAGCATGTTGATTTGATGTATGGTTGACAACTAAATCCATAATGACACGAATATCTAGTTTGTGCGCTGCTGCAATCAGCTTTTTGAAATCAGATAATGTCCCATATTCTGGTGCAATGTTTTGAAAATCAGCAATGTCATAACCATTGTCGACATTTGGTGAGGTATAAATTGGATTGAGCCAAATAAAATCAATACCAAGCCATTTAAGATAGGGTAGGCGCTTAATAATACCTTGCAAATCGCCAATACCATCATGATTGGTATCCTGAAATGAACGTGGATATATTTGATAGCCAATCGCTGATTGCCACCATGGTGGCGTCTGTTTTGTCATCATTAACGACCTCTAAAATCACACATTTGTTGTGACTTGCACCACAAATGCTTCATAAGGTTGCAGCGTTTTATGCTGCAAAGTGGTTGGTGCGTCATAATTTGCAATGATGACGGCTTCGATGTGATCTGCACTGGTGAACGTATTGGTTTGGTGACTGAAATTAGTCACAACCAGCCAGGTGAGATCATGATAATGTCGGTAATAAGCAAAGACTTGATCAACTGTATCAATAAGCTCGAAATCACCATAAACCACGATGTCATTTTGATGTCTCAGTGTAATTAATTTTTGATACGTGTAGAAAACACTGTTGGGATCATTTAAAGCGGCTTCAACATTAATCTCAGGGTAATGGCTATTGACATCAAGCCATGGGTCAACATCAGAGAAACCACCATTCAGACTATTGCGCCAAGGGATAGGGCGTCGCGCATTATCACGACCTTTATGATTAATTTGATCAAGTATCGCATGATCAGATAGATTGCCATCTTTGCGTGCATCATGGTAATAGTTTAATGATTCAATATCGCGTAAAGCTGAAATATCTTTGACTGGGGTATTGGTTAACCCAATTTCTTCACCTTGATAAATGTAAGGCGTGCCTTTCATCATGTGCAGCAAAATGGCCAACATTTTTGCTGACGCCACACGGTAAGTCGTATCATTCCCCCAGCGTGAGACAATGCGAGGTAAATCATGATTATTCCAAAATAGTGACTGCCAACCCTCATCATTGTTGAGCTGTGTTTGCCATTTAGTCATGACAACCTTGAGTTTGCTCACATCTAATGGGGTATAAAACCATTTGTCTTGACCAGTTTCTTGATCGAGTGTGATGTGTTCAAATTGAAAAACCATTGATAGTTCTTGTCGATCAGGACGCGTATATAATTTGGCGATTTCGGGTGTTGCCCCCCAAGTTTCGCCAACTGTCATTAAATCGTGATGCGCAAAGGTGGCTTGGTTCATTTCTTTTAAGTAGTCATGGAGCTTAGCACCGTTAGCAGTTATCTTTTCATCTGGTATTTTACCGATTAAATCAATAACGTCTAAACGAAAACCACCAACACCTTTATCAATCCAGAAATTAATCATCTGATAGAGTGCTTGTCTGACGTCAGGATTGGCCCAATTTAAGTCAGGTTGTTTTGGACTAAACAGATGTAAATAATATTGATTGGTGAGGGGGTCTAATGTCCAGGCACTACCGCCAAATGCAGCATGTAGGTCATTTGGTTCTGCCTGCTGATGCGCATCACGCCAGATATAAAAATCGCGATAAGCGTTGTCGCGATTTTGTTTTGATGCAATAAACCAAGCATGTTCATCAGAAGTGTGATTTAACACGAGATCCATCACGATTTTGATATTTCTTTCACGCGCAGCATGAATTAAAGCGTCCATGTCGGCCATTGTACCGAATTCAGACATGATACTTTCATAATCACTGATATCATAGCCGTTATCATCGTTTGGTGAAGCATAAACGGGTGACAACCATATGGCGTCAACGCCGAGTTTTTGCAAGTAGTCAAGATGTGAGATAATGCCTTGAATATCGCCGATGCCGTCATGATTAGTGTCTTGAAACGAACGGGGATATATTTGATAGACAACGGCTGATTGCCACCAAGGTGCTGTCATAAAAAACTCCTTATTGATTAGAAATCGTCACAATAAAGCCATGAGGCTCAATGATTTGATCGTTGTATAGCTGTTCTAAAATAATGTGAGCGCCATCAATTGTTGTTGGAATGGCATAATTGGTATGCCCAGCATTAAATATGGCGCCGATTTTTGTTTGCCCCAGTTCACGCGTGAAGCTCACAATGTTTTTGTGATCATCTGTCTCCCAAGACAGTGTCCCTTCAGACAAGACAGTCTGATAATCATGGCGTAGCTGAATCAAGTGCTTTAAAAAGGCATACATTGATGCATCTTGTTCATCACTTTGCCAAACCATCGGTCGCCGATTATCGGGATCTTGTTGGCCGGTCATGGCATATTCGCTACCGTAATAGATATCCGGTGTACCTTGTTGTAAGAACATAAACGTATACATTTGTTTCACGATTGACTGATGATTGCTGGCAACGGTTAGAATACGTGGCGCATCATGGGAGTCAAGTAGATTAAACATGACCTGATTTGTTTGGTCGCGATTTAGCATCAGTTGGGCATTGAGTTTATGGACCATTTGGGATGGTGAAAGTTGTTGCTTGGCAAAGAAGTCAACAATTGATCCTGTGAAAGCATAGTTCATGACGGCTGAAAATTCGTCACCCTGCAACCATGATTGTGCACTTGTCCAAATTTCACCCAGAATATAAATATCAGGTTTGATGGCAGTTACTGCCGTGCGAAATTTTTTCCAGAAATGATGGTCAACTTCATTCGCCACGTCCAAACGCCAGCCATCGATATCAAATGCTTTAATCCAGTAGGTCGCAATGTCAATCAGATAATTTTGTACTGCTGGATTAGCGGTGTTAAGTTTGGGCATGTGTGGTGTGAAGGCGAATGTATCGTAGTTTGCGTCGGCAGCATACTCGAAATTATCAGTCGGCGTATAACGAACAGGGAAGTCATGAATATGAAACCAATCAGCGTATTTTGATTGCCGACCATTAGCCATAACATCTTGCCATTGCGGACTTTGATCACCAATATGATTGAACACGGCATCAAGCATCACTCTGATTCCGGCAGCGTGGGCCTTTTCAACTAATAATTTAAAATCTTCTTTTGTCCCAAAATGTGGATCAATTTCAAAATAATCTTGCGTATCATATTTATGATTAGTCGGTGCTTTAAAAATAGGTGTGAGATACAAGCCGTTAATACCCAGTTGACTGAAGTGATCTAAATGGTTGATAATACCCTGCAAGTCCCCGCCGTAAAAACTTTCAGCGGTGGGATGATCACTTGAGCGCCAAGGTAATGTTCCAGATGGATCATTGGTTGTGTCCCCATTGGCAAAGCGTTCAGGAAAAATTTGGTACCATACTGTTTTCTTGACCCAATCTGGTGCTTTAAAACGATCAATTTCTTGAAAATAGGGCATTTTAAAATAATTATTGGCACCCATCAAACCGCTGTCATCATTTGCAGAAGCTGTGAGTGTTTCAAATCCCTGATCACCATAAAAAACTGAATCGCCGAAACTGTCAGTTAAAATAAAGCCATAATTTAAACGGTTAAAAGGCGCTGTTAATGATGCTTGCCAATATTGATGGGTCTCAGTGACAAGTGTTTTTTCCATGACAACATTGGCCGATTTTTGCCAAGTACCGTTCTGCCAATTATAGGGATCTCCAGCAACGACGCTAATGGATTGGATATCATCTTTTGCGGTTCGGATACGTAATCGTAGTTCATCTGCTGTATATAAATAAGCATATTCAGATTCAGGACGATGATAAATTGCTGCTTTATTCATAAATAATGGCCTCGTTAATGGATTAAATGGTCAGGAAATCGCGACAGTCTTAGACAATCCGCTGTGTCGTATCGGCATCAAAAAAGTGGCCTTTATTGGTGTTGATTGCGAGTTCAATTGCGGCACCAGGTTGATTGTAATCACGGGCATTGACACGCGCAACCAGTTGTTGTGAACCAACTTGCGTATACAACATTGAGTCGGCGCCCATTAGTTCTGCAATGGTAACCGTTGCTGTCACTTTACTTTCGGGATAGGTGTCGAGTGCGACTTGTTCGGAATGAATATCTTCTGGCCGAATACCGAAGACAACTTGTTTGCCTTCGTAGCCACGGGCGGTGAGTTGCTTAGCCATACCAAGCGGAATTTTCAGCGTAAAACCATCTTTTGTCGTCAATACATCATGACTGAACTGACCAGAAATCATATTCATTGATGGCATACCAATGAATGTGGCCACAAAAATGTTGGCGGGTTCATTGTAAAGTTCTTGTGGGGTACCAACTTGCTGAATGTCACCATGGTCGATAATCACAATGCGATCAGCCAGTGTCATCGCTTCTGTCTGGTCATGCGTCACATAAATAGTCGTGGCACCAATCCGCTTGTGAATCTTAGTGATTTCTGCTCTAATTTCAACACGTAATTTGGCATCAAGGTTAGATAGGGGTTCATCCATTAACAAAATTTTTGCATCGCGAACGATTGCGCGTCCCATCGCGACACGTTGCCTTTGACCACCAGATAAGTCAGCGGGTTTGCGATCAAGATAGTCTTCAATACCGAGAATTTTCGCTGCGTCTTGCACACGTTGTGTGATTTCTGCTTTGGGTACTTTTCTTAATTTGAGACCGAACGCAATATTATCAAACACGCTCATATGTGGGTAGAGGGCATAATTTTGAAAAACCATCGCAATATCGCGGTCTTTAGGTGGGACATCATTCATTAATTTATTGTCAATGAAAAATTCACCACTAGTTATCTCTTCTAAGCCGGCGATCATACGTAAAACAGTTGATTTACCGGAACCAGATGGCCCGACAAACACGATAAACTCTTTATCGTGAATTTGAAGATTATAATCTGCCACAGATGGGGTGGTCATGTGTGGATAGGTTTTATTGATGTGTTCCAAACGAATTTCAGCCATTTTGTCTTCCTTGTTTTTTTAATATCGGATATCGCAACTATAAAAATGATAGCGCTTACATTGATAAGGTTAGCATACTTAGAAATAAATGCAAGCGCTTCCACAAATTTGCTATACCAAATTCGATATGTTTGTGAAAAATATGATTTATTTAATAATAGAATCGTCATTAATGCGTAAATAATCAAAAAATACGCCTGTATATGCTCAATTAATCGCAATCAAAATATCACATATTTTTTAGACCAATTTATAAACAATAAAAATGTAAACGCTTGCATTACTTGAATCAATGTTTTATGATGATTGCGTAATCAAAAAGACAAAGACAATTTTTCTGGAGGAAAAAACATCATGAGAAAAATGATGAGCGTGATGACTGGGGCAATGGTAACGTTGCTGACGGCTTCAACTACCGTTGGATTATTGAGTGTGGCACTTGATACACCAACAGTAAGTGCTGCCAAGACGGCAAAGTTGAAGTTGTGGGTGGACACAGGGACAAAACCAACCTATGTTCAAGCTGTTAAAGATTTTGAAAAAGCGAATCCCAGTATCAAGGTGACGATTAAGTACATGAACTCAACTGATGCATTAAAGAATTTGCAAAAGGATCCATCGGCTGCTGCCGATGTCTTCATGTTTCCGCATGATCAAATCGGTTCGTTAGCATCACAGGGATTGATTTATCAAAATACTAAATATGCTAAAAGCCTTAAATCAACGCAAATTTCTAATGCAATGGCGGGTGCAACTTATAAGGGCAAGGTGTACGGTTATCCTTACGGTATTGAGTCACAAGTTTTGTATTATAACAAAACGCAACTTGGCAATGATGATATTAAATCTTGGACGAGTTTGACATCCAAGGGAAAAATTGGCACCAATTTAGCATCAGCTGGGGCTAACTACATTTTCGCACCACTGTTTTACACTGCCGGAGACACTTTGTATGGGAACAATGGTGAAAAAGCCAAAGGGACAAATATTGACAATGAAAAAGGTGTATCCGTTCTGAAGTGGATCAAAGCCCAAAAAGATAATCCGGGTGTTGTTCAAGCCAGCACGAATACATTGAATCTGCTACAATCAGGCAACATTTCAGCAACTTTGTCTGGGCCATGGTCATATAATGACTATAAAAAAGCCCTAGGTGACAACTTGGACATTGCCCCATATCCAACAGTTGACTTGGGTTCTGGCGAAAAGCAGATGCAGGCGTTCTTGGGTGTTAAGTTATTTGGTGTTAAACAAGATACAAAAGAACCATTGGCAGCGATGAAATTAGCAAAGTACTTATCAAGTGATAAGGTACAAGAGCTTGGATTCAAAGATTCACACTACATTCCATCATCTAAGAAGGTTCAAGCTTCTCAAGATATTCAAAATGATGCGCTTGCTAAGGCGGTTGTCGACATGTCGCAAAAGGGTTATTCAACACCAATGCCTAAATCACCAGCGATGGCTAACTTCTGGACATCATCTGATGCATTGTTTAACGACACATACAAGGGCAAGATTTCAGACAGTCAAATGTTACCAAAGTTGACCACTTTGGTTAAAAATGCCTCAAAATCAGTTAAATAGAAGTAAAACAGTGAGTGGCTAGCAGTCACTGTGTACATACTTATGAAGGATGGAAAGATGTTTAAAAGAAAAAAGCATGCGACTTTTGAAGCACATATACCCCTAACACAGTTATTTAAAAAAGCAGATGGTGCGACCAAGGCCTCTTATTTAATTATGGGTGCTGCCAACATTGCCAATAAACAATATCTCAAAGGCTTTATCTTTTTAGCACTAGAAATATCTTGGGTGATGTGGTTGTTCACGACAGGATTAAAAGCTTATCACAACATGATCACGTTGGGCACAAATGCACAAGGTTTGGTTTATGACAAAAAATTAGGTATTTCTGTCTTAAAAGCGGGTGATAATTCAATGCTTTTGCTACTGTGGGGCATGCTAGCGGTCATTATTACGGTACTGTTTATACTCTTATACCGTGCTAATTTGGCATCGGCGCGGAAAATATGGGAATTAAAACAAGCCGGTGAACCACTGCCAACTTTGAAGCAAGACTTAGCGTCCTTGCTTGACGAAAAAATGCATGTGACATTGATGGCCATTCCAATGACAGGCGTTTTATTCTTTACTATTTTGCCGCTGATTTATATGATTGCGATTGCTTTTACCTCATACGATCACAATCACTTGCCACCCAAAAATTTATTTAGTTGGGTTGGCTTTGCGAATTTTGGTAATGTGATCTCCGGGCAAATGGCTAGTACCTTCTTTCCTGTACTGGCCTGGACGTTAATTTGGGCCGTTGCCGCCACTGTAACATCATTTTTCTTTGGTGTTATCTTGGCAATGATGATCAATGCTAAGGGGATCAAAGGCAAAAAAGTTTTTCGAACACTCTTCATTTTAACGATGGCGATTCCAGCCTTCATTAGTTTGCTAATTATGAACAATATGTTTGCTGATGGTGGCTTAGTGAACACATTGCTGATTAACGCTGGTCTGACTAAAACATCGTTACCATTTTTCACAAATCCGTTGTTTGCTAAGTTAACAATTATTGTTGTTAACTTATGGATTGGTATCCCAGCGACAATGTTGGTGACAACGGGGATTTTACAAAATCAATCTGAAGAACAAATTGAAGCAGCAGAAATTGATGGCGCGAATAAATTCCAAATTTTCAAGTCAATCACATTTCCGCAAATTGTGTTTGTGATGGCACCGAGTTTGATTCAACAGTTCATTGGTAATGTGAACAATTTCAATGTGATTTATTTGTTAACCGGTGGTGGCCCGGCTAACTCCAATTATTACGGCGCTGGCTCAACAGATTTGCTGATTACTTGGTTATACAATTTAACTTTGAATACCGCTGATTATAACTTAGCTTCAGTCATTGGTATCTTAATCTTCATTTTGTCTGCCACATTCTCGTTGCTTGCTTATAAGAAAATATCAAATTCTGGGATGGAGGCATAACAATGCATAGTTTAAAAGGCGTAAAACGCCGTAATACAATGATTTTGTATCT
The DNA here is from genome assembly GCF_001998805.1 of Leuconostoc garlicum. Lineage (NCBI taxonomy): Bacteria > Bacillati > Bacillota > Bacilli > Lactobacillales > Lactobacillaceae > Leuconostoc > Leuconostoc garlicum. The sequence continues at coordinate 1,145,187 of NZ_CP016329.1, forward strand.
ATTATTGACTGTCATGGCAATTGTTTGGGTCGTGCCTATTCTCTGGATTATATTGACGAGTTTCCGTGGGGAGGGTGGTGCGTTTGTTAACTATTTTTGGCCAAAAACCTATACCCTTCATAACTACGTCCAACTGTTTACCAACTCACAGTATCCTTTTGGTCGCTGGTTCTTGAATACATTATTTGTGTCGATTGTGAGCGGTTTTATTTCCACAGCTTTAGTGTTAGCAATGGCATACTCATTGAGTCGCTTACGATTTAAGTTAAAGGGTCCTTTTTTGAAAGTTGCCTTAGTTTTGAACATGTTCCCAGGCTTTATGGCAATGTTTGCGATCTATTATATTTTGAAAGCAGCTGGTTTGACGCAAAGTTTGTTCGCCTTAATATTAGTGTATGTGTCGGGCGCTGGTTTGGTATTTTACATTCAAAAAGGCTTTTTCGATACGATTCCGTATTCATTGGATGAAAGTGCCATGTTAGATGGGGCAACGAAATGGCAAATTTTTACCAAAATCACATTGCCATTATCTAAACCAATCATTGTCTTTACGGCATTGACAGCATTTACGGGGCCTTGGATGGATTTCATTTTTGCTCAGGTGATTATGGGGGACAATGTTAAAAACTATACCGTTGCGATCGGATTATATTCGATGATGACGAAAGAAACGGCGAATTCATTATTCATGAGTTTCGCTGCGGGGGCAGTGATTATTGCCATTCCAATTACAATTTTGTTTATTGTGTTGCAACGATTCTACGTTTCTGGTGTGACAAGTGGTTCGGTCAAAGGTTAAAAAGATTGGGACGTCAGTCCCAATCTTTTTCATGTTACAATAACGGGTACAGGAGGGGGCTATGGTAACAATACAAGATATTGCAAATAAATCCGGTGTTGCGATGTCAACGGTTTCGCGCGCGTTGGCTGATTCACCCAAAATTAGTGTTAAAACCAAGGAACGGATTAAAAAAATGGCACAAGATATGGGCTATACGCCAAATTTTGCTGCACGGAATTTAACACAGCGTGAAAGTAACACGGTCGGGGTAGTTTTTCAGCCACAAGCCGTCGGTAGTGCTGAAAATGATTTTGCCATGCAATTACTATTTGGTATTAATTCTCAACTCGTTGCGCGACAATACTTATTGACTACTGCGACGGGCAGCAATTGGTCTGAAGTCTACAATGCCGTTAAAATGATGGTGGAAGCCGGACAAGTTCGTCGTTTTATACTGCTTTACACGGTTGAAAATGATCCAATTTCTGAATTGTTACGCGAAAACAACGCGCGTGTGGTTGTTACTGGCGAACCTGAGCAAGCGCATCATGTTTTATATGTTGATAATGATAACCGACGCGCTGGAGAAGAGGCGACTAGGCAGTTAGTTGACCAGTTTAATCTAAAAGCACCGCTCTTTGTTCGCACTGTAGCTGATTGGCGTTATGAGCGAAATCGTGAAATTGGGTTTCATATTGCCCAACCAGAGGGCCAAATTTTATCATTACCGATTGATTTTCAAGCGCAAAAACAGGTATTGAAACATTATTTCGAATTACATCCCGAAATTGATGGCATTGTTGCGAGTGATGACAAAATCGGTTATCTGGCACGTCATCAAGCTCAAGCCCATTTGCCCACACACCCCAAATTACCAACGATCGCATTTAATCATTCTGAATATGCACGACTCGGTGGTGAGGACTTCTATTCAGTTGATGTGTTGCCACGTAGTTTGGGCAGTGAAGCGGTCCGATTATTGTTTAATGATCAGCGTTCTGTGCTGGAGCAAACAAAGGCAACAAGCGTGATCGTGCCGTATCGTTTACCTGAATTTGGTGGCGAACCGTTGAATCGAATGATACCAAATGATTGATTTGATTAGTGCATAAGGGATAACAAAAAAGGAAACACACTGGCAATTAGCTTGGCTATTCCGGCAGAGATAGCCAGTATTGCCGGTATAATCGAACGGGCATCAAAAAAAGCGAATCGTCAGATTCGCTTTTTTGATGGTTAATTTTTGGTATTTTTAAAACGTTGATGCACAAGGGTACCAAAGACAACGGTGAAAATAATGGCACCAATGGCTGACATACGCGTATCAGACTGGAAGAACAGGCTGAAGTAAATGGCAACAAAGAAGAGTAAGGTTAAAGGACTAGTGACTTTGTAACCTGGCATTTTGAACCCGTCAGGCAAAAAATCAGCTGATTCACGGAATTTGCGATGGGCATACATCGTTAACCCATAAACAATGATATACATATTTGATGAAATGGCCGTGATGAAACTAAAGGCTGATGTAATTTGTGGCAACGCACTGATAATGGGTGAAAAGAGTACCAAGGCAGCGGTAAAAATAATGGCATTGGCTGGGATGCCAAGTTTAGAAATCTTGCCAAATGGCGCCATGATCGTAGTATTTGATTCTTTTGCTAATTGATAGAAATGACGTCCTGCCGAATAGAGCGCAGAGTTCAATGCTGAGGCAGCCGACGTTAAGACGACGAAGTTAATCACCGTTGCTGCTGCCTTGAAGCCCGCTAATTCAAACACCATCACGAAGGGGCTTTGACCAGGTGTTTTGGCGATGACGTGCCAGTTAATAATGGACATGATAATGATCATGGCACCCAGATAGAAAATTAAAATACGGAAGATAATGGTGTTAATTGCGCGTGGTAAGACTTGACGCGGATTTTGTGTTTCGGCTGTGGTGATGCCGACAAATTCCATACCTTGAAAGGCAAAGAAAACCATGGGAAATGCGGCAAAGAACATGGCTGGCCCGTTGGGGAATAGCTCAAAATTATGGGTGATATTACTAAATGATGCAATCGTATGACCACCAGCTGCGGGCGCTTCAAAACCGGTGAAAATCAAGAACAAACCAGTCGCAATCATGGCCAGAATGGCGATAATTTTAATCATGGCAAACCAGTATTCTGTTTCACCAAAAATTTTGACGGCCACCAAATTAACCAAAGTCAAAATAGCTAAGAAGACAATTTGGATTAACCACGTGTGCCAACCTGGAAACCAGAATTTCACATAAGTCGAGACAGCGGTTAATTCAGCCATGGCGACGAAGGTCAACCCAATCCAGTAGGACCAGCCGGCAAAATAGCCGGCCCCAGCGCCGACGTAGCGACTAATAAATGACACAAATGTGTGTTGGGTTGGATCGGCGTAGAGCATTTCACCAATCCCACGCATCATTAAGAAGAAAAATGCGCCAAGAATGGCATAGACAACCAAAATTGATGGGCCGGTTTTGGCTATCGAATTACCAGCCCCTAAAAACAAGCCGGTACCAATTGTGCCACCGATGGCAATCATTTGGACATGCTTCTTTTTGAGGCCACGTACTGTGCCGTCAGGGTTAGTTGCTAAGTCTGTATATTCAATCATATTTGTACCTCCGGTTATCGTGGCCAAAAAAAAAGAGCCAATATAAACATATTAGCAGTTTTACGGTTGAGCATATCGGGAAGGATGACAAAAAATAAAGAATATTTTGTGCACAATCAATAAAAAAGTATGTGCCTAAATGAGTAAGAGTGCTAATTGAATATCAACTAACACGTCAGGCATCTCTAAATCAACGCCGAGTAACTCGTTAATCCGTTTTAAGCGATAAGTAATCGTATTGCGATGGACGAATAAAGCATTAGCCACGGCCGTCACATTTTGATGCAAGAAAACATAAGTTTCTAAGGTTTCCAGTAGTTCGGCATTCTCTAAAATTGGACCCAATGTTTTTTCAACGAAAACACGGGCTTCTTGTTTTGGCAAGAGGTGTAGTAGCTCTTGGGCGTTTTTAGGCCGGAATCGCATAATGGGATGCTGTTGAGAGGTTAATTTCAGCGCGTTATTGGCCTGATCATATAAGTCAGACAGCATATGAATCGATTCGGCAATTCTTGAAAAGCCAATCGTAAAAGCATAATGTAAACCGGGCTGTTGCATTAAAAAATCATAGAGACGCTTGAGGAAGTGTCGCGTATCAATCTGTTCGTCAATCAACAAGACGAGTTGCTGGCGATGAGAAAAGGTCAAGACTTGCCAATCATGTTCAAAAATAAACCAGCGGGTGAGTTGTTGGCGAATTTCAAATTGACGCGATTCGATGACCTTGTTTTTTTCGCTGAAATCAAGAATGGCCACCCGATAGCGGCGTTTATTGTCAATATTGGCATTATAGAGATAATTATCAATTGCCTCATGGCTCAACCCGCGTTGCATCACGTTTAAGAAGAAACCAGAACGGTTCCGAAACTCCGTTTCGTTCAACAAATCAGTGCGCGAATTAGCTAAACCGAGTGTATTCATTACCTGTTGGCGCTTTAAAATTTGAAAGCTTGATGGTTCATCTTGATTAACAACAAAGGCAGCAAACGCTTTGTTTTCATTTAAAGCGGAAAAAATCGGCAAAATGTCAATGAGTTGGTGGTTAAATTCAACCCGAACTGGGACGGTCAAATTCAAGTAGTCAATACCAGATTCGTGGCGTAAGTAATGGGTTAAGAATTCACGTTGCGCCACCCATTCGCTGCTCGCATAAATGGCTGTAAAGTGGGCATCGAGTAGTGCCAGTGGTGTTTCCAATACTTTAGCACTTTGATCGAGTAGGTGTTGATAGGTAATATTTTGTGCATTCAATTCCGACAATTGCTGGTTGATGGCAATGATTTGTTTTAGTTCAGTATTCTGAGTTTCTAAAATAACAGCCGTCAGCCGTTTAACGGTTAATGATAAAAAATCATCTGTTGGTGTCCATAAAATAGGCACTTTAAGATGGTCGGCCAGCTCAATGATCGTTTTGGGCAGGGTGGTAACGTAACGACCAGCCTTAATCGCAATCCCACTGGCATTCGTGTCATGCATGCCAATAATCAAATCACGTAATAAATGATGATTCTGGGAAAAATGATAACCAGACGTGACCAGAAGTTGGCCATCAAATAAGAAGTCCGTGATATCCGGTGCATCAATCATACCGACTTGGGATACTTCGCGTGATAACCCATCGGCGCCAGCCGCAACTTGAATGTTGCGTAAGGATGGGTGTTGTAAAATCTCAGATAATTGCATGTCGTGTCAGCCTCAAAGTATTTTTTTCATTGTATCGTAGTTAGTGATAGTGCACAAGCGAATTTTGAACGTTGTGCAAGTCGCACGAATACCCGTATCGGACGGCATGATATATTACGATATGTAGGAATGATATATTTAACGTTGGGTAGGGTATGAAGGGATAATTATGCGAACAGAAAAAGCAATTATTAGTAACGTCTTAAAAGGTTCTTTAGGGAATTTGGTGGAGTGGTTTGATTGGTATGTGTATGCCGCGTTTGCCATTTATTTTGCACCGGTGTTTTTTCCATCACATGATAAAACAGCCGAGCTGTTAAGTACGGCAGCTGTTTTTGCGATTGGTTTCTTGATGCGTCCTTTGGGGAGCTTGTTACTGGGTAAATATGCCGACCAACATGGACGCCGAGCCGCGTTAACATTATCAGTGCTGATTATGGCAGCGGGGTCGTTGGTGATTGCGGTGACACCAGGGTATGATCAAATTGGGATATTGGCACCAGCGATCTTAGTCATTGCGCGACTTTTCCAGGGCCTATCTTTGGGTGGTGAGTACGGCACGTCAGCTACTTATTTGTCAGAAATGGCAAGTGCGGGGCACCGCGGCTTTTACTCATCCTTTCAATATGTGACGTTGATTAGTGGTCAATTGCTGGCTTTAGGGGTACAAATTATCTTGCAAATCACGTTGTCTGAGCATGCGATTGCAGTCTGGGGATGGCGGATTCCCTTTGTCATTGGTGCGCTTGGGGCGTTAATCGTTCTTGTTTTGCGGCTGAGTATGGAAGAGTCCGATCAATTCTTGGCACAAGCCAAAAAAGAGAAGGGGCAATTGCGTGAATTGTTACATTATCCTAAGGCAGTGCTGACGGTGATGGGTTTGACGTTAGGTGGGACGATTGCCTTTTACACCTATACCACATATCTCCAAAAGTTTATGATTAATACCACGGGTTTGCCAAAACAAACAGTGACTTGGATTAATTTTGCTGCTTTGTTTATTTTCATGGTATTACAACCCTTTGCTGGGGCGTTGTCGGATAAAATTGGGCGGAAGCCATTGCTGTTTTGGTTTGGTGGGTTAGGAACAGTGTTCACCGTACCTATTTTCTTAGCATTGGCACAAACGAAGAGTGCCTGGGTGGCCTTTTTCTTGATGCTAGCGGGCTTGGTGATTGTGACAGGTTATACAGCTATTAACGCTATTGTGAAAGCAGAAATGTTCCCAACAGAAATTCGGGCGTTAGGTGTCGGGTTGCCTTATGGTCTGACCGTTGCCGTTTTTGGTGGGACGGCGGAATATGTGGCGCTTTATCTCAAGAATGCGCATCATGAATCGGTCTTCTTTGTTTATGTCGCCGCTGTTATTTTTATTAGTTTGCTCGTTTATTGGCGGATGGCTGATACAAAGGCCACTTCTAAACTGGATCAATAAATGATAAAATAATGATAATACAAGGAGGGTTTCATGGCGACACAACAAGCACTTTTAGATTCAATTAAAGAACAGACCATTTTGTCAGAAATTTCGGCATTATCTGGCTGGGATGCCCTGACCGGTATGCCAAAAGATGCAGGGCATTTTCGGGCTGATGTGGATGCTTATTTGGCTGAAAAGACCTTTCAGGTCGCCACGGGCCCACAACGACAACAGTTACTCGAAGCGTTGTCGGCGGATAAAAGCGTTCTAGATGACTTTGGTCAATTAGTCTTAGCCAAAGCGCAGAAAGATTTTGACGTGACGGGGAAGATTCCTGAAAAGGACTATATTGATTTCCAACGGACATTATCTGAGGCCCAAGATTACTGGGCTCAAGCACGTGAGGCTAATGATTACACAATTTTCCAGCCTTATGTTGAAAAAATTATTGCTTACTTGAAGCAATTTATTCCCTTGTGGCAAACTGATGAAGCAACGCCGTATGATGTGTTGCTGAATCAATATGAACCAGGCTTGTCCGTGGCTAAATTAGACGCGGTGTTTGATGAACTAAAAACAGGGATCATGGCCTTACGTCATCGCCTAGAAACGCTTGGGACCGAGCCTGATGGCACGTTTTTATCACGGCAAGTATCTAAAGACAAGCAACGTGAGTATGCTTTAGCTGCTTCACAGCGATTAGGCTATGATATGAATAAAGGCCGTCTGGATGACACCATTCATCCCTTTATGGAAGCGTTAAATCGTGATGATGCGCGTATTACCACGCGCTGGGACGAACATAATTTCCAAATGGCGGTGTTGGGCATTTTCCACGAGGCAGGGCATGGATTGTTTGAACAGAATGTGGCCGCTAAGTATGATGCCGTACGTGCCGTGATGCCGATTAGTATGAGTATTCATGAGTCACAATCACTCTTTAATGAAGTCATGGTGGGTCGCTCAAAGGCGTTTTGGCAGGCAGAATATCCAAAAATGCAAGCGGTGTTTGCGCCAACATTTGATGATATTTCATTTGAAACCTTTTATAATGGCTGGATTAAAACCGAGGCGACGCTCATTCGGACGGAAGCGGATCCATTGACGTATCCGTTGCACATTATTATTCGCTATGAAATTGAAAAAGCCATCTTTAATGACAATGTGCCAGTAGCAGAGTTGCCGCAGCTTTGGCGTGATAAATATCAAGAATACTTAGGCTTGACGGTGCCGGATGATTTGACTGGTATTTTACAAGATATTCACTGGGCTGGTGGGTCATTTGGTTACTTCCCAAGTTACGCTTTGGGCCATTTATATGCGGCGCAGTTTATGGCTACGATGCAAAAAACATTGGATTTCGAGCAGATTTATGCTTCAGGTGATTACACACCAATTTTTGAGTGGCGCAAACAACATATTTGGCAACACGGTGGGGCAGTTGATCCAGGCGACATCTTAATGGCAGCGACTGGTGAAGGGTTGAATCCACAATATTGGTTAACCGTGATGAATGATTTATATGCTACGGCCTACCAGTTACCAAAATAATACCCCAATCCGGCAAAAAATAAAGGCACGCTTTGGGGTCTGTTGTTGACAGCAACACTGGATTTTGATAGAATAAATAAGTATTTACAGCATGTCGTTTAATCGAAATAAAATGCGAGAAAGGAGGGTTATCACATGGCAAAGGTCATCGTACGTAAGAACGAATCTTTGGATGATGCATTGCGTCGCTTTAAGCGCGGTGTTTCAAAGGACGGTACTCTCCAAGAATACCGTAAGCGCGAATTCTATGTTAAGCCTTCAGTTGCTCGTAAATTGAAGTCTGAAGCAGCACAAAAGCGTAACAAGAAGAAGAGCCGTTAATCGGTTCTAAACGTCACCTCGGTGGCGTTTTTCTTTTGCATTTTATGTTAAAATAGCAATAGACTAAACAAGAAAGAAGAAGACACATGAGCCTGTTAGAGACATTGAACGCTGATATGAAGCAAGCAATGAAAGATAAGAATAAGGAAGCGCTATCGGTTATTCGGATGGTGAAGTCAACAGTGATGAACGAACAAATTAGTTTGGGTCATGACTTGACACCAGAAGAAGAATTGACGGTGTTATCACGTGAAGTGAAGCAACGTCAAGATTCTCTATCGGAATTTGAAAAGGGTGGCCGTGAAGACTTAGCGGCAGGGATTCGATCAGAATTAACGATCTTGGCCAAGTATTTGCCAGCACAATTGACCGAAGAAGAAATCGTTGCCATTGTTGCGGCAGCTATTGAACAAACTGGCGCAACCGGTCCTAAAGACATGGGCAAGGTTATGGGCGTGGTGACACCGCAAGTCAAAGGTAAAGCCGATGGTAAGGTCGTCGCTGACTTAGTTAAGGCAACCTTGGCACAATAACGACAAGGATAATCGGCTACGGCCGATTTTTTTGTTGGCTTATCGTTGTCTATCCGTGTTAAACTAGGGTATTAAAGAAAAATGCGTGAAGTTGCGCATCAGAGGAAAAATCATGACGAATCCAACAGTTGGTACAATTGTAAAAGCATCAGTAACGGATGAAAATACCCAGTATTTTTTTGCGCAAGTTGATGGCTTTACGTACGAAATTGACAAATCAGAACTTGAAAAGCCCCTTAAGGTTGGGGGCTTTGTAACAGGTTTTGCTTATGAAAATGAAAATCATAAGCTACAAATTACTAAAACACTACCAACAGCTCAAAAAGATGTTTATGGCTGGGGGACGGTTGTGGCCAACCGGCACGACTTAGGGGTGTTTGTCGCTATCGGGCTACCTAACAAGGACCTGGTCGTTTCTTTAGATGATCTGCCAACCATCACAACATTGTGGCCACAAAAGGGTGACCGCTTGATGCTAGCGATGAAAGAAGATAATAAAGGCCGGTTGTGGGGCGAGCTTGCCCAGCAGCACATTATTGGTGCGGTTGCTCGCCGTGCACCACAAGAAATGAAGTCTAAAACAGTTAAAGCCACAGTGTACCGTAATAAAATCGCGGGCACACTTGTGATTACTGAAGATTATTATCTAGGCTTTATTCACCCATCACAACGTCACGATGAGCCAAGATTAGGGGAAGTTCTTAAAGCGCGTGTTATTGGCGTCCGTGAAGATGGCACGTTGAATTTGTCACTCAAGCCATTAGCTTATAAGACAATGGATGAAGATGCCCAATTCTTGTTGCTCCAGTTGCAACGTCGAACGGATCATTTTTTGCCGTTCAATGATAAAAGTAATCCCGAAGCCATTAAGCGTCAATTTGGCTTTAGTAAGAGTCAGTTCAAGCGTGCGTTAGGTCATCTGTATAAAGCCCGCTTAATTGAACAAGTTGACGGTGGTATTCAACTGATTGCCGAAAATGACACAAACAATTAACCTCGCCATTGCCGACTATTTGCACTATATTCGGATAGAACGTGGCTTGTCTGATAATACAATTAACAGTTACCGACAGGATTTAACCCAATTTGGCGCCTATTTGACAGCAGAAAAATTGTCACTGGAAGCAGTCGATCATGTCGTGGTTTTGGCATGGTTGAATCAACTACGGTTAGCTGGTAAATCTAATAATTCTGTGATCCGCATGGTCACGTCGCTTCGGAAGTTTTTTGGCTACTTAGCTCAAGAAAAAATTGTTTTGCCAAATCCGATGCGCGATATTAAACCACCGAAGAAAGCCACGCATTTACCGGCCGTTTTGAGTGTGGCGGAAATTGATGCCTTGCTGGCTGTGCCAACAGACACGACCCCACTTGATATCCGGAATCGCACGTTAATTGAAGTGATGTATGCCACTGGCTTGCGTGTCAGCGAGCTGGTCAACCTTAAGTTAAGTGATTTACATTTGCAATTGGGGTTGATTCAAACCGTTGGAAAAGGCGATAAGGAACGCATTATTCCGATTGGGGAAGTGGCGGCGGACTGGTTAACACGTTATTTTGCCAGCAGTCGCTTGGCCTTACTCAAGGGTAAGGCATCACCCTATGTTTTCTTAAATGATCGTGGGGGACAACTCACACGGCAGGGTGTTTGGAAAATCATTAAGAAGTTGGTTGCTGAAGCAGGCATTACAAAAGATGTCTCGCCTCATACGTTGCGCCACTCGTTTGCCACGCATATTTTAGAAAATGGGGCGGACCTACGGATTGTGCAAGAATTACTCGGGCATGCCGATATTTCAACCACTCAGATTTATACGCATATTTCAAAAAAGCGGTTGAGTGAAGTGTATGATCAGTACCATCCACGGGCATAATTGACCGACGTCAGACCTGCCATTAATGAGGAAGAAAAATGTTAGCATTGGCTAGAAGTGATAATCAAAAAACCGTGATGGGTATTTTATCGTTGTTGCCTGGGTTACGTGAGTTACCGTTTTTGAAAGCTGAAATGGCTTGGTATAACGATCGTGAGACACGTTGTCTCTATGTTTGGCAGCGTAGTAATTGGGTGCAGGGTGTTTTAGGCGTTGAATTTTTAGACCATGATATCGTGTTGGTGCGTCATGTGGCGTTTACCCCAGAAGCCCGCACGGTGGAAAATTATTTTGAGTTGTTGTCTAATTTTCAAACGCAAAATCCAACGGCTTTTTTGATGGGAACCTTAGATAATCAAAAATTAATTAATAAATGGAGAAGAGCAACATCGTAGCGCAGCGTTTAACAATCAAATTAAGCGATTTTGAAGGCCCGTTAGATCTATTACTGCATTTAATTAAAAAATCAGAACTGGATATTTTTGATTTACCAATTGCCACAATCACGGCCCAGTATCTGGCCTTCATTCAGGCGCAGCAAGATATGCAGTTGGATGTGGCATCTGAATATTTGGTGATGGCAGCTACGTTAGTTCAAATTAAATCAGCGGACTTGTTGCCACAAGAAACCTATGACGATGATATGCTGGTTGAGGAGTTGAATGATCCGCGTGATGAATTGATGCGGCAACTGTTAACCTATAAACAGTTTCAAGCTGCTAGTGCGCAATTACGAGAAAGAGAGCGCGCTGATCACCAATCATTTGCACGGTTACCGATGGCAGTCCCAGCAGATTTTGAGCCTGATATGGCACTGGCACCAGGGCTTGGGTTAGTGGATTTACAGGTAGCGTTTGCTAAGTTATTGCGCAAAAAGCGACAACATGAACCCATTAGTCGTCGGGTTGTCCGTGAAAAAATGACGATGGCGCACGCAGTGGCGAATATTCGTCAGCATTTTGCAGCCCACCAAGTTGGGGATATGCTGCCCTTTGAGTCGTTATTTGACCAGTTACATGATCGCGAATCGCTGGTCATGACGTTTATTGCTTTGCTGGAAATGGCAAAGGAAGACCAGGTTATTTTGCATCAAACGGATGCACAAGCAGAAATATTTGTAGAAATTGAGAACATAGACGGGCATGAATAATTTGAGTCAAATTGAAGCACTGCTCTTTGTCGCTGGTGATGAAGGGATGGCGCTATCAACGCTTTGTAGTATTACCCAATTCGATAAGCCGGCAGTGTTGAACTTGATTGAAGCGCTCGCCAATAAATATGCTGATGATCCCAACAGTGCGTTAGAGATTCGGGAAACGGATGGTATGTATCGTTTGGTCACCAAGCCAGCACTTGGCGCGGTTGTTAAGGGCTATTTTGAAGCGCCAGCCCAGGCCACTTTATCACAAGCACAACTAGAATCTTTGGTCATCATTGCCTATAAGCAACCGATTACGCGCATTGAAATTGATCAAATTCGGGGCGTGCAGTCAGCGGGGACCATTCAGAAGTTGATGTTGCGTCAGCTTGTGGTTGAAGCGGGGCGAAAAGATGAACCAGGCCGTCCTATTATGTATGGGACATCAGCCGAATTTTTAGATTATTTTGGCTTAAAGTCACTTGATGAACTCCCACCACTACCAGATTTTGAATCCCTTGACGTCGCAGATGGTGGTGGCGAATTATTTACCAGCGCATTTGATGCGCAGACAACAGAAATGGAAGAAAAAAATGATGTCTGAAGAAGCACAACGTTTACAAAAAGTCATTGCGCAAGCAGGACTTGCTTCACGTCGTGGGGCAGAAGAATTAATCACACAAGGTCGGGTCCAAGTCAATGGTGAGACGGTCAAAAACCTTGGCATCAAAGTGATGCCACATGATACCGTTCAGGTTGATGGGGCACCGATTGAAGGCCGCGAAAAGCTGGTGTATTATTTGATGAACAAGCCACGTGGGGTCGTCACGACAAATAGTGACGACAAGGGCCGCCAAACGGTGCTTGATGTGCTTGAAGACGTGCCACAACGTGTTTATCCTGTTGGTCGTTTAGATTATGATACAACTGGTGTTTTATTATTGACCAATGATGGGGTGATTGCTAATCAATTGATGCACCCTAAGTCACGTGTTGACAAGGTCTATATGGCCAAAGTTGAAGGGATTGCGACTGACGAAAAGCTAGCACCGCTAAAGCGTGGTGTGATCATTCAAGGTCGGAAGACGGCCCCGGCGCGGGTGAGTGTTGAGCGCGTGGATAAAGACAAAAAGACCAGTATGGTACGCGTTATTATTCATGAAGGGCGTAATCACCAAGTGAAAAACATGCTCCAAAAAGTGGGGCTGCCAGTCGCTAAGCTGACTCGTGAACAGTATGCCTTTTTTGATTTGACGGGTCTACAATCGGGTGAATATCGTAAATTAACCAGTGCAGAAGTCAAGCGCCTCAAGAATCAAGACTACAAAATGTATCGTCGCCGCTAAAACGTTGCTTTGTGATGATTACTTTGTTACAATTAGTAAGTAATCTTAATTGAATATACTTCAGGGTCGGGTGTAAATCCCAACCGGCGGTGAGACATGCAAGACATGGTAAGCCCGCGACCTGCGTAAGCAGCTGATCTGGTCAAAATCCAGAGCCGACCGTAAAGTCGGGTATAAAGAAGTTTAAAAAAGAAAGTAAAACTGCCTTTTTGTGCTACCCTGACAAATTGTGCAGTTTTTTTGAGGCAAAAAATATGTCTATCTCACACACACGCACGCAACGCTTAACGCTGATCGCGATTTTAAGTGCCTTGTCATTTGGCTTAATGTTGTTTCCACAATTGCCGTTGATACCAGGGGCTGATTTTTTGAAATTAGACTTTTCAATTGTGCCGGTGCTGATCGCAGGGTATTGGTTAGATCTGATAGCGGCACTGTGGACCGTTATCTTACGGACGCTCTTAAAGTTAATCTTGGCTAATGAAGGGGTCAATACCTATCTTGGCTTACCCGTTAACTTGGGGGCGATTGTGGTCTTTGCGCTTATCTTATTTTGGGTAATGCCGCAGTTTGACGCCAAAAAAATTGGCCGCGCCTTGTTGGCAGTCGGTGCGGCAACAGTGGGCTTAACATTGGCAGGTGTCGTGATGAACTGGTTGATTGCGGTGCCGCTCTATGCGAAGTTTGCCCATTTTGACATCGCTAAAATGATTGGGTTAGGCCAATATTTTATCGCGATGGTGATCCCCTTTAATATTGCGCAAGGTTTGATATGGGGCATTGTCAGTTTTGCGGTGCTTTCTATTTTGCAGCCCATGCAACGTCAAATTTTATCTTAAGCAAACGTTATCGACATCAACGACCTCCTATGTGGTAAACTTTTAAGTGAACTATTATGATGGAGGTCGTTTTATTATGAACGATTTTGACCCAAATAAGATGAGTCGGTCAGCCCGATCAAAGCAACAAAAAGTTGAACCGCAGTTTTCGCGTAAATCAAGCCAACAAAACAGCGAACACAAGCGCCTTCGGGTATTTTTGATTATTCTTGGATTACTGATTTTATCGAGTGTCCCAGTCTATGGCTTTTGGGTGAATCATAAAGCACCCCAGCAACAAGTGGCGTCATCAGTGAGTCATAAGAAAACGGCGTCGTCGAAAAAAGCATCATCTGTTGATTCATCATCGTCATCAGTCGCTTCTTCAGACGATACAGCTGTATCTGAATCTGCTGTAAGTAGTAGTGATGACACAAGTTCAGTTGATGAGAGCGTTTCATCAAGTGCGGTCGAAAGTAGTAGCAGTGCGGCACCTGAAGTATCATCATCAAGTGTTGCCAACAATACAGCCGTGCTCGGTGCCAGCCAAACACTTTATAATTTTGCCGTGACCCATGGGATGACAACAGATCAAGTGATTGCGTTAAACCCAGGCCTGACGGTGTCAAATTACACCCAATATGCTGGTCGCGATTTGAATATTCGCTAAGTTAGAGGAGACTATGACAAATAATTTTCAGGTGGCAATTGATGGTCCAGCATCAGCTGGTAAGTCAACGATTGCTAAAATTTTAGCTACCCAATTACAATATGTTTACGTAGATACAGGTGCAATGTATCGTGCCATCACCTTAGCGGCCAAATTAGCTGGCGTCGCCTATGATGACGAAGCACGGGTTGTAGCTTTACTGCCGCATACGCAGGTGCGCTTTGAACCAGGGACACCAGTGCAACGTGTTTTCTTAAATGATCAAGAAGTGACGGAAGCGATTCGCTCAACGGAAATCACGAACAACGTGTCATTGGTTTCATCATATGCCGCAGTGCGAGCCGATCTTGTGGCCCGTCAACGAGACATTGCTAACAGCCATAATGTGATCATGGATGGGCGTGATATTGGGACAACAGTGTTACCAGATGCGCAAGTGAAAATCTTCCTTGTGGCCAGTGTTGACGAACGCGCACAACGCCGTTATCAAGAGAATTTAGCTAAGGGCATGACTGTTGACCTGCAAACTTTAAAAGCTGAAATTGAGGCGCGTGATTATAAGGATTCACATCGTCAGATTAGTCCGTTAGTCAAAGCCGATGATGCCGTTTTGGTCGACACAACGGGTCACAGCATCGATGAAGTTGTGGCAATGATTACAAAAATTATTCTAGATAAACAGCGAGATTAACTTACAGCGTGAAAACGCTGTTTTTTACTATACAAGATAAAAATATTCTGGTAAACTATACACATAGTGTAAATTGTAGGAGGACGTTAGACGTCATGAGTGAAACAAACAACGAGTTCTTAGCAGCTCTCGAAAGCGCAGCAGATCAAATTAAGGTGGGAGATGTCGTTACCGGTGAGCTTTTAGCTATTGATAATGATAACCAAGCAGTTGTTGGTTTGTCTACCGGTGAAGAAGGAGTTGTGCCAGCACGTGAGTACTCAGACGATCGTAACATCAACCTGGCAGACGAATTAAAAATTGGTGATACCATTGAAGCAGTTGTCATTTCTAACGTAACAAGCGACAAGGAAGGCGTAGCTTACTTGTTGTCAAAGAAGCGTTTGGATGCGCGCAAAGCATGGGAAAACTTGAGCTTTGCTGAAGGTGACACAGTTGATGCCAAGGTTATCAACGCTGTTCGTGGTGGTTTGATTGTTGATGTTAACGGCGTACGTGGTTTCGTACCAGCATCAATGGTTGCAGAACGTTTCGTTTCTGATTTGAACCAATTCAAGAATAAGGATATTAAAGCACAAGTTATCGAAATTGACCCTGCTAATGCACGTTTGATTTTGTCACGTAAGGCTGTTGCTGCACAAGAACGTGCTGCACAGTTGGCTGAAGTATTTAGCAAGTTGTCAGTTGGTGAAGTTGTTGAAGGAACTGTTGCTCGTTTGACAGACTTCGGCGCATTCGTTGACTTGGGTGGTGTTGATGGTTTGGTTCACGTATCAGAAATCTCACATGATCGTGTGAAGAACCCAGCCGATGTATTGACAAAGGGTGACAAGGTTGACGTTAAGATCTTGGCATTGGACACTGAAAAGGGTCGTATCTCATTGTCAATCAAAGCAACACAACGTGGACCTTGGGACGAAGCTGCAGATCAAATCGCTGCAGGTTCAGTGCTTGAAGGTACTGTTAAGCGTGTGAAGGACTTTGGTGCCTTTGTTGAAATTTTGCCTGGTATCGAAGGTCTTGTGCACGTGTCACAAATTTCAAACAAGCGTATTGAAAACCCATCAGAAGTTTTGAAGTCTGGTGACAAGGTACAAGTGAAGGTATTGGACATTAAGCCAGCCGAAGAACGTATTTCATTGTCAATGAAGGCTTTGGAAGAAAAGCCAGAACGTGAAGATCGTCGTGGTAACGATGGTTCAGCTTCACGTGCTGATATCGCTGCTTACAAGCAACAAGATGACTCAGCCGCAACATTGGGTGACATCTTTGGTGATAAGTTGTAAGAAGCATCAACATAAAAGAGCTGGTTCGCCAGTTCTTTTATTTTTGAAGAAAAATTGAGTGAGCATTAGTGGGCGCTCACGGTATGAAAAAGGAGGTGCGATTATGGCAGCACCAGTAGTAGCCATTGTTGGCCGACCAAACGTCGGAAAATCGACTATCTTTAACCGGATGGTCGGAGAACGTATTGCAATTGTTGAAGATCAACCAGGGGTGACACGCGATCGTTTGTATGCGCCAGCCGAATGGTTGAATTATGAATTCCGGATGATTGATACCGGTGGGATTGAACTCGGAGACGAACCGTTTTTGGCCGAAATTCGGGCCCAAGTTGAATTAGCTTTGGATGAAGCTGATGTCATTGTCATGGTGACATCTGGGCGTGAAGGGGTGACGTCAGCTGATGAAGTTGTCGCAAAAATGCTTTATAAGACGGACAAGCCTGTCGTGCTTGCGGTCAATAAGATCGATAACCCAGAAATGCGTCAAGATATTTATGACTTTTATTCACTTGGTCTTGGTGAACCTTATCCAGTTTCTGGTTCACACGGCTTGGGCTTAGGTGATTTGTTGGATGAAGTTGTCAAGAATTTCCCCGACGAAGCAGCTGAACAAGAAGACGATGGCGCTATTCGTTTTAGTATCATTGGTCGGCCTAATGTTGGCAAGTCATCAATTGTGAATGCCATTTTGGGCGAAGAACGCGTGATTGTGTCTGATATCGAAGGGACAACCCGTGATGCCATCGATACGCGTTTTGTCACACCTGAAGGTGATGAATTCATCATGGTGGATACTGCTGGGATGCGTAAGCGCGGTAAGGTGTATGAGAATACGGAAAAGTATTCTGTGATGCGCGCCTTGAAATCCATTGATGATAGTAATGTGGTCTTGATGGTGCTGGATGCCGAAGCAGGTATTCGGGAACAAGATAAGCACGTGGCAGGTTTTGCGCATGAAGCCGGCCGTGCCATGATTATTGTGGTCAACAAGTGGGATGCCATTGAAAAAGATGATCACACGATGAAGGATTTCGAGAATATGATTCGCGCAGAATTTAAGTTCTTGGATTATGCCCCAATTGTCTTTGTCTCAGCAAAAACGGGGCAACGTTTGGATCGTTTGCCACAGATGATTAAGGACGTTGATGCTAACCACCGTAAGCGTATCTCATCGTCAACGTTGAATGATGTCATTATGGATGCGATTGCCGTGAACCCAACGCCAACTGATAATGGCCGTCGCTTACGTGTTTACTATGCGACACAAGTTGCCGTGCAACCACCAACTTTTGTTATCTTTGTTAATGATGTTGAATTGATGCACTTCTCATACGAACGTTTCTTAGAAAATAAAATCCGTGAAGCCTTTGATTTCACGGGTACACCAATCAAATTGATTGTCCGTGCCCGCAAATGAGAAATCAGCAACGGCGCATGTGAGGTATGTTGTGATGACGTCATTTTCTTGTGACAAAATTATTACGAAAACCTGAAAACCCGCATAAACACTACACATTCGGGCGTTCTTGTGTTATTCTAGTTACATGAAATAATGTTTCGACAGATTTCAAAACCGGTTGACGGTTAATAAAAACTCTTAGGAGAAGCGAAAATGGCTAACAAGCAAGAATTAGTAGATTCAGTTGCAAAGGCAACTGGTTTGACAAAGAAGGATGCTACTGCAGCAGTTGATGCTGTCTTTACATCAATCGAAGAAGCTTTGAAGAACGGTGAAAAGGTTCAATTGATCGGTTTTGGTAACTTTGAAGTTCGTGACCGTGCAGCTCGTAAGGGTCGCAACCCACAAACTGGCGCAGAAATCGAAATTCCTGCATCAAAGGTACCTGCATTCAAGCCTGGTAAGGCATTGAAGGAAGCTGTTAAGTAATCAGATTCTGACTGAATCGTGATTGACAGGGTATCCTGGGGGGAAATGAGTCAACAGAAGTGTTTATTTTCTAATCTAGCATACCGAAGGCAAGCGCAATAGCGCTTGCCTTTTTCTGTGTCATGATGCCATTAATTTTAAAAGGCATTAATAAATAAAGGGCAAAATACTTAAAAAATAATGTGCAAAATTCACCCTATATTATCTTTTTTGTGTTAGAATATGCTTGTAACGTCAAATCACCACTCAAGGAGGACAAGTTATGTCAGTTGAAGAAAAGTTTGATAACGCTAAGGACAAGGTTGCTGGTAAGGCAAAAGAAGTAGAAGGCAAGGTTACCGGTGATAAGGCACGTGAAGCAGAAGGCAAGGCTCAAGGGCTATTTGCTGATGTGAAGGACAAGCTATCAGATGCTGCTGAAGCAGTCAAGGACAAGGCAGAAGAAGCCGTTGACGCAGTGAAAGATGGTTTCGACCATCTCAAGAAGTAAGATATTAGTTAGTAACGCTGCTCAATGAGCGGCGTTTTTATTTTGAATAGATTGCCGATATGTTAGCCATAAAGTCGCTGTTACCAACGGTTTTATGGTAAAATAGGCTGTTAAATAAAATCATATTAATGGTGACATACTGCCCTAAAAAGTAGTGTGGTCGGCCAATAAAAAATAGGGGTCAAAGTTAGAGGAGTCAGAATGTCAACAAGTTATGCCGAACAAATGTTAGATGCACTGGAGCGTGGTCAGTTAGAACCGGCGCAAAAATTTTTTGATCAATCATTACGTCAAGATAGCGATGAGTTGATTTATAGTTTAGCCGAAGAGTTGTATGCCTTGGGCTTTTTAGAAGAATCACGACGGGCTTATCAACAATTATTGGCTAAGTATCCGGACGAAGATGAATTGCGCACAGCGTTAGCTGACATTGCTATTGAAGATGGCGATATTGATGACGCACAAAACTACCTCGCGCAAATTCAACCAGATTCTGATTCTTATTTGCGGGCATTATTGGTTAAGGCCGATATTTATCAATCAGAAGGCTTAAATGAAGCAGCTGAACACAGTTTGTTACAGGCTGAAAAATTAGCACCAGATGAAGATATTATCCAGTTTGCTTTAGCTGAATTTTATTTCGCAAATCAAGCCTACCAAAAGGCCATTAGTCGCTACCGCGCCTTACTTTTGAAAGGCAAGCGCGACATGAGTCGGGTGGACTTGGTGGCTCGGATCGGGGTTGCATATGCCCAAATCGGACAATATGACCATGCTATTGGTTATTTGGAACAAATCAAGCCGGAATTGATGACGTTGGACACGCGGTTCCAACTAGCTATTTTGTACCAAGAAACGCATCGAGAAAACGAAGCCATTCGGCTATTTAATGACATTTTGGATGTTGATCCAAAGTACACATCAGTTTATCCACTACTTGGACAAGCCTATACGCAAATTCACCAGTTAGAAGATGCTTATCGGACGTACCAAGCGGGGTTGGCCCAAGATGAAACGAATGTGGCGTTATATCGTCTTGCTGGCCAAGCGGCTGAAAAATTGGGGGATACAGCGGCAGCCGAAGCTTATTACCTTAAGGGACTCGCTGTTGATGAGTCCGATGTGGCCACGTTAATTGCGTTGACAGATCTTTGGCTTGCCCAACAACGTTATGACGACGTGATTGCGCGCTTAACGACCGCTATGGCAGAGGATGTCTTAGATCCACAGTTCTATTGGTCATTAGCCCGTGCCTATCAGGCTATCGGGGAGACAGACAAGGCCGCTGAAAATTGGGCAACTGCTGCGCCATTATTCCAAGACAATAGCGCCTTCTTGCGCGATTTGATTGATTGGTACCATGAACAAGGGCAACCTGAAGAAGAAATCACTGCGTTGAAGCAATATCTATTCTTGGCACCTGATGATCTGGACATGCAAATGCGTCTGGAAGATTTAGCTTACTAAGGTGAGAAAAAAGACCGGAATCAGCCTGATAAATGGTGCGAGGGAGTGTTTCTAATTAGGGTGTTTTTGATATAATAGACAAAAGGATATTATGTATGAAAATTGAAACGTTACCATCGGAATTTGTGGCTGCGCAACCAGTTTTGCAACGTTTAGAAGCAGCCGGATTTGAGGCCTATTTTGTTGGTGGCGCCGTACGCGACATGTTACTTCAAAAACCGATTCATGATGTTGACATTGCGAGTGCTGCATTTCCAGAAGAAGTCAAAAAACAATTTGATAAAACAGTCGATACTGGCATTCAGCACGGGACTGTGATGGTATTAGATCATGGGCCGGGCTACGAAATTACGACGTTTCGGACGGAATCGACCTATACAGATTTTCGCCGACCGGATACGGTTACGTTTGTGCGCAGTTTATCCGAAGATTTGCAACGCCGTGATTTTACGATTAACGCCTTAGCCATGACCTATGATGGTGAAATTGTTGATTTGTTCGATGGACTAGCGGATTTGTCGGCTGGCGTCATTCGGGCCGTCGGTGAGGCTGAAGTACGCTTTACCGAAGATGCGTTGCGCATGATGCGCGCTTTACGTTTTAGTGCCCAGCTTGGCTTTCAAATCGCACCGGATACCCGCGCAGCTTTGCAACGGTTGGCGCCAAATTTGGCCAAAATTGCGGTTGAACGGATTCGTGTTGAATTTGAAAAACTATTGATGGGGCAACAAGCCGCCGCCAGTCTGGCCATGGCAATTGAAGATGGCATTGTGACGTACTTACCTGGTCAACTTGACCAGTGGCAATTTGATGCGATCATGACTGACCTTGAAGCCCAGCAACCCGCAACAATTCCCGTCGTTTGGGCGCATCTTTTAACCCGTTCAACATTAAATGAGTCAGAGATGACGACATTTATGCGGACTTGGAAAACAAGTCGGGACTTGATTAAGATGGCCACTGCGGTTGTGCCGGTTGCACGCCACATTGCGCGGCGTGACTTATGGACGTTATATCAAATTTATGATTACCGTGACGTTTTAATGCACGTCTTACGTTTAATCCGAACCGATGATGCGGTAATTGCCGATGTGGACGCGATGTTTGCGGTCTTACCGATTCATCATACACGTGAACTACGTGTGGCTGGCGGCCAATTAATTGCCGAACAAATTGTACAACCAGGCCCACAAATGGGACGTATTTTAAAGCAAATTGAACGGGCAGTTGTTACAGGCCAAGTGGTTAATCAGCCAGCGGCATTGTTAGCCTATGCAAAGGAGCTCAGTCAACATGACTAAGATTAAAATGGTATGGGCAGAAGACAAACAGCACGCAATTGGTAAGAATGGGGACTTACCATGGCATTTACCTGATGACCTTAAGCTATTTAAACAAGAAACAATGGGGACGTTAATGATTATGGGTAGGACGACTTGGGATAGTATTGGGCGCCCATTGCCCAACCGGACAACCCTGGTCTTAACCCATCAAACCGATTGGCAACCTGGCTACGACGACGTACTGGTCGCGCATAGCATGTCAGAAGTTTTAGCAAAGATTGCGGCAGAAGATCGTGATGTGACAATTGCTGGTGGGGCAACCATGTATCAAGCGTTCATGCCTTATGCCACGGATTTAATAATTACAAAAGTTGCTGGTGATGTGGCGGGTGATACGTTTGCCCCAACGGTGGATTTGTCACAATTTGAGCTGATTGCCAGTCAACCACACCCAAAAGATGAAAAACATGACTACGCATTTGTTGTTGAACGATATCAGCGTAAGAATTGAGGAAAAAATGTCGAATATAAAGATTGTTACAGATTCAGCGATTGCTTTAACCCCAGAAGAAATCGCCCAATATGATATTACGGTAGTGCCTTTGACGGTACAAATTGATGGGGTCGTTTATGAAGATGGTGTGACGCTTCAACGTGATGAATTCCTTGAAAAGATGTCAAAAAGTGCTACCTTACCGCAAACATCACAACCATCAATTGGTAAGTTTCAAGCAGCTTATGATGCGATTCATCAACAATATCCTGAATCAGAAATTTTGAGTATGCATCTCTCATCTGGTTTGTCTGGGACAGTGCATGCAGCCGAACAAGCGGCCGCACTATCAGCAGCCAAAATCACAACATTTGATACGTTAAATGCTGACCGTGCCGAAGCTTTCCCTGTTTTAGCAGCAGCTAAAATGGCACAAACAGGGGCATCAATGGCGGAAATCTTGGCGGAAGCAGAAAAGGTACGTTCCGAATCGCATACATTTTTGAGTTTTACGTCATTAGATAACATGGTGGCTGGTGGTCGCTTGAGTAAAACATCTGGCATCATCGGTAATTTGTTAAATATTAAAGTCGGTGCAACAGTTGATAACACGGGTTCAGTTGAAGTGTTGGCTAAGGGACGTGGGATGAAAGCCATTGCCAAATTCAATGACAGTGTGATTGAAAAAATGCAATCTTATAATGAAATGATTGCCATTGGTATTTCTCATGCCGGTGTGCCAGAAGTGGCCGAAAAAATGGCTGCCCGTTTAAATGCTATCTGGCCCGATATTAAGATTGAAGTGACGAATACAACACCGATTGTCTCAACCCATACGGGTATCGGTGCTTTGGCTATTTTGTATCAGGCACATTAAAAATAGGTGATTAAAACCCCAAAATTTTTTGGGGTTTTATTTTAACCTTTGTGTCAAGAAAGGACATTGGGAAACCGCAATGTGGGGACAATTGAAACATTTCAGCCATCAACTTATCGGCCGGTTTAAAACTTGGCGGATAATGACACAATGGCAAGACACCGATATGGTGAGTTTAGCGCGTATTCGGCACTCGGCGCTTAAGAATGTGCGCCAAATTGGCATTATTGGCGATAGTGTGTCGTTTGGCTTAAAAGCCAAATATAATTATGGCCAGTATATTCAAAAAGCCACAGGGGCCACGGTCCAAAATCTGGCGGTATCCGGTGCGCATCTTGCTGATAATGGTTTTACCAGTATATTTCAACAGGCACAACGGTTAGATCCAGCTGACTTATATATCGTTCAAGGTACGGATGATGATTGGTTGGGAGATGTCCCCATTGGTGGGCCGACTGATTTAACCGCTACGACTTATATCGGTGCGTTCTATCAGATTATTGCCCATTTACGGCAACGCCAGCCGCAGGCGACAATCATCGTCCTGACGCCGACATATCAAACACCTGTCCGCGGGCAACAGGTGCGACGAACTGACCGGACGTTAAATGGCTTGGGCTTGGATTTGCATGCCTATGTAGCTGCTCAGCTTGCGGCTTGTCAGGATTTGGCAGTACCGGTCATCAACTTAATGCAAAAAAGCTTGTTTGATCCGAGTCAGGCTGACTTTCGGGCACAATTTATGCCGGATGGGTTACATCCAAATGATGTGGGTCAGCGCCGCATTGCCAGATTAATTGCTGAAACGTATACCGAAATAATCAAGGCCAAATAAAAAAAGTTCAAGTCATTTGACTTGAACTTTTTTGATTAGTTTTCAAAGGCAACGCGCACACCTTCTGGAATGGCAAAGTCTTTTTGTAGTAGCGTTAATTCGCCAGTTGCTTGATCGCGGGCAAAAAGCGTCACGTTATCCGTGTCTTGGTTAGCAACAACCAGGAAATCTTGGTTGTCATCCCAGTTCATGTCGCGGGGGAATTCACCTTCAGAACTGATGAGTTGGATACGTTCAATTTCAGCGCCTTCATTCATGACCTTAAAGACCGCAATTGAGTTGTGGCCACGGTTTGACGCGTAGATGAATCGACCGTCATGGCTGATACGGAGGGCAGCTGAACCATTGTGGGCTGTCCAATCAGCTGGAATCGTTGAGGCTGTCATTACGTGTTCAAATGTGCCATCTTCAGCGTTATATTTCAAGACACTTAGCAAGCTTGAAAGTTCACCGAGCACATAGGCATATTGCCCATCTGGTGAAAAACGAATATGACGTGGGCCAAAGCCTTCTTCAGTGTGGAAACGCGCTACTTCAGTAAATTGGCCATCATCTTGTACGTCAAAAGTAATCACTTCATCTGTTCCTAGGTCGACAGCAACTAAGCGATTATCAGGCGTCAAGTTAGCAAAATGAATGTGAGAGCTCCCTTGTTCTGGGCGTGGGCCAGAACCTGTATTAGTCCATGTTGTCACGAGTGACAAGTTGCCATCAGGCTTGATTTGATATGATTCAACGGTACCACGATGGTAGTAACCAGCAAAGACAAGTTGACGGGCTTCATCAATACCAATATAAGCTGGTGCAGAGCCTTCACTTAATTGGGCATCAATTTCAGCCAATGGGCGAACAGTGTTATCAAATATGACAACGCCACCTTGACCGTCGCGATTTTCAACGGCATATACTTTGTCAGCCTTTGATACGGCGAGGTAAGTCGGATTTGTTAGTGGTGCCACAAAAGTGGGGTTTTGTAGTTGACGCGCTTCAGTGTCGAGTTCAGCTTCATAGAGGCCTTTTGAGATGCGTTTCGTATAAGTACCAAATAAAATTTTATGAATTGTCATAATAAACTCTCCTTGAT
This sequence comes from Leuconostoc garlicum, assembly GCF_001998805.1. Lineage (NCBI taxonomy): Bacteria > Bacillati > Bacillota > Bacilli > Lactobacillales > Lactobacillaceae > Leuconostoc > Leuconostoc garlicum. Next base: position 1,170,350 of record NZ_CP016329.1, read on the forward strand.
GTATTGCCTCTATCATAGCATATATGTAAGGGGTTTCACAAGTTGTGAAAGCGCAAGCAATTCAGTATAATAAAATAAGCGAACATTTGTTCAGAGAGGTCGATTATGAAATTTATTCATGCAGCGGATAGTCACTTAGGAAACCCCTTTAAAGGGTTAGATCGTGAGTTACCAGCAGCGCTCAAACAGTTGGTGCAAGCGTCAACCATGCACGCATTTGAAAAAATGATAACGCAGGCGCTGACGGCGCAGGTTGATTTTTTAGTGATTGCTGGGGATTTATATAGTGCCACAGAAAACAGTCCCAAAGTCCAAGTTTTTGTGCATCAACAGTTTGAACGTTTAAATCAAGCAAATATTCCGGTCTATTTGAGTTTCGGGAATCATGATTTTGAAGCAGATCAACATGCCCACTTACCTTGGCCAGCAAATGTATATGTGTTCAGTCAGGATGTGGCGACACAACGGTTCACACTTACGTCCGGTGAACGGGTGGCGCTTACTGGTTTTAGCTACCAAACGCCGCGACAAATGCAGCCTGTTTTAACGGATTTTCCGGTGAAAAGCACGACGGATGACTATCATATTGGTCTGTATCACGGCGCGCTGGGGAAGGCGGGCGATCCTTATGCGCCCTTTACCGTGCAAGGACTGCTCACCAAGCGCTATGATTATTGGGCACTTGGTCACATTCATGTGCGACAAACACTACATGAGCAACCATTTATTGGGTATTCGGGGAATTTACAGGGGTTAAACCGGAAAGAAACTGGCGAGAAGGGCTACTATTTAGTCACAGCGACGCAAGGTAAATTAGTCCCAGTATTTCAGCCATCAACGGTGATTCGTTGGGAGGAACTCGTTTTTACCGACAGTTTAAACGAAGATGAGTTGTTAGCGCAACTGGCCGAACGTGATGATCAGACGCCAGTTTTTTTAACCATTCAATTCACTGGACAGCTAGATCCAGCTGTGGTTGAACGTTTAACGAGTGGTGTGATGTTAGCCAAAATTCGGGCAAATTTACCAGCCAACCAATGGGTTGTTAAACTGGAACGGCGACAAGCAGCCACAACGATGTTAGCAGCCGATCAAATTGATCAACAATTTTGGCATGACGCATTGGCGCAAGTACTCGATGATTTTGATATGGGGGCGCATTTACCCGCACAAGTACCCAATGTGGTCCGTGAGTATTACCTCAGTGCGGCTGGTAAGCAAGCTTTGCGTGACAAAATGCAACAACTGTTATTAGAAAGGAATATGTGAGACGCATGGACATCCAACAAGTCGATATCAGTGGCTTTGGGCGTTGGTCAAAGCAACATTTTGACTTTCAATCAGGACTCCAAGTCATTCTTGGCCAAAATGAGTCTGGTAAGTCAACCTTGCGGGCCTTTATCGTCGGAATTTTATTTGGTTTCCCCAGTAAAAAAGGGAAGACCAATACTTATGACCCACGAGATGGGAGCCGCTATGGTGGGAGCCTAACGGTGCGTTTTGCGTCCGAAACGGTGAAAATTACCCGTTTAGGCCGTACACAATCGCAATTAACGATCACGCGTTTGGCTGACCAAACGCGTATCGCGGAACCTGAAAAGTGGTTAGCTGACCAATTAGCCCCGCTAAATCGTGAAGTCTTTGATGCGATTTTTAATTTTAGTCAACAGGATTTAGCAGAAATTACACAGCTTAAAGCGGTTGATTTACAGAAGCTTTTGCTCAATATTGGGGCCGTGGGCAGCGCACAGTGGTTAACTGTTGCTGATGACCTAGACAAACAAGCAGACAAGCAATTTGCGCAACGGCCAACAGGTAAGCGGCCGCTTAATCAAGCGACCAAGCATTATTTTGATACATTGGCGCAAGTTCAGCAAAAAGCGACCGCCTTACCTGACTTTATCGCCGGTGAGGCGGCAGTGATGGCTGATCAACAACGCGTAGCTGAAGCTAAGGCAGCTGTTTTATCGCTGACAGCACAAGTTAAACAGCATGAGCAAGTGCAACAACAATATGATGTGTATACAACAGCTGTTGCGTTAAAAACAAAAATGACGCAAGCTGGGCCGCACGTTTCAGATGCGGATTTGTTGGCTTTACAAGAGCAGACGTCAGCCATCAAATTACATCAATCGGCTTTAGAAACTTTACAACAGGCACAAGATCCCAAACAAGTGGCAGCCACACCAGACGCCTTTGAATTCGAGACAACTTTGGCGCAAGCCCAACACGCAGTGACACAATTACAGGAGAAACTAGCAGCACGGGAAAAGCTCCTGTCAGCGCAACGCCAATTACAGGCACAATTTGAAGACGGGGTGCTACCCGAACCGCTAAATCCTACTGAAAAGCAGCAATTGACACGGCGTAGTTCTGAAATGGTCTGGTTAATGGCGAGTTTGGTTGTGGGCGTTTTAGGCTTTTTGGTTACCAAACCAGCGGTCTTGTTGGCTGTTGTGCCGGCTGGTTTGGCCTTTTGGCAATACAAGTCACATCAGCGCCAAGTCGCCGCAATTTTAGCGCGTTATGGTCATTTAACGGTTGATGAGGTGTTAACACTGCAGAAAACCTTGCAGCAACAACCGGCAACAAAACAAAAGTTATCGGGTTTAAATATTGCGATTGCTGATTTGCAAACTGCGATTATGCGTCAATTGAAGCCAGTTGCCACGCATTTTAACGTGACGTTGCACATGACTGATTTAGCGCAATCAGTGGTTGAATTGCAACATCGCTATGAACAGCAAAAATTAACGGCGCAACACGACTTTATGGCGTTGAGCCAGCAACAACAGCAGCGCGTTGAAGCCATCGCTTTTCATCAACAGCAATTAGATCAAGCCCGTGAAGCACAACAAAATTTATTTGCCCAGTATCACGTCAGTGACATGGCAGATATTGAGGCCTTAAAACAACAAGAGTTATCACAGACCAGACTGCGCCAACGGTATGACGATTTGATGCGTCAAATTCAGCCTGACGTGCTGGCACAATTAGAACAAATTAAGGATCGTGATACTTTACAGGGACAACTTTCTGCTTTACAACAGCAGTTACAAGCTGCCCAGCAGCGTCTTTTTGCCTGCCAAGCGGCATTATCAGATCATCAAGCACAACAAGCACATTTAACCAGTAACGATCAATTTATTGCCATGCAACAGGCGCTTGCAGACGAGGAGACCGCCTTAATTGAACAATTCGGTGTTTATATTGCCGAAAAGTTGACTAGTCAATGGATTACAGTCGCTTTGCAACGTGCCTCGCAAAACCGCTTTCCAAAAATGCAAACATTGGCGACGCAGTATTTCAAGCGCTTAACGCACGGACGCTATCATGAGATGACATTTTCAGCGTCAGAATTACTAGTCACGCGCGCGGACCAGCAACAATTTACCGTGACTGAATTATCAACTGGGACACAAGAACAACTTTATATTGCGTTAAGGTTGGCTTTAAGTCGCGTGATTGCAGATATTGTATCAGTCCCAATTTTGATTGATGATGGGTTTGTTAATTTTGATCCGCAGCGTAAACAGACAATGATCGCGCTGTTACAAGATATTGCCCAGCAGCAACAAATCATCTATTTTACAACGGCTTGGCCCGATCAAGCGGCCGAGAGTATGATAAAATTATAATCAAAGAGGTAGCAAATGGTGAAATTACTGACAGCGTATCAAGATACAGAACCGATTGACAATTTTGCACTAATTAAGAGTGCCGATATGCGACTGACAAAAACAGGTAAGCCTTATTTGAGTCTGGTTTTTTCGGATCGATCGGGTGATTTGCCAGGTAATTTGTGGGATGCGACGGATGAGCAGATAAAAACTTTACTGCCAGGTCAAATCGTCAAATTGCAGGGCGTTCGCGGTGCTTATCAGGATAAGCCACAAGTTCAAATTACGCATGTACGCTTATCACAAACTGGGGAACCGGATGATCCGGCTGATTTTATGACGCATGCGCCGATTAAGACAGAGGCGATGCAAGAAGAATTAAATGACCTTATTTTGATGATTACCAATCCTACTTGGAATCGATTGGTCCGAAAGTTATTTACAACCTATCATGAGGCATTTTTGCGTTTTCCAGCAGCTAAGGTGAACCATCATGCCTTTGCCGGTGGCTTAGCGTATCATTCATTATCGATTGCGCGTTTAGCAAAAAGTGTCGCAGCGCAATACCCACAGCTCAATCAATCCTTATTGATTGCTGGGGCTTTGTTGCATGATTTGGGCAAAGTCATTGAATTATCCGGTCCAGTTGCTACGCAATATACATTGGCTGGGAATTTGATTGGGCATATTACGTTGGTGGATGAACAAATTGTATTGGCCGCTCACGAATTAAAATTTGACTTACAATCTGAAGACATGCTGTTGCTGCGGCACGTTGTGTTGGCGCATCATGGGGTACTAGAATATGGTTCACCAGTACGACCAGCCACGATGACCGCCGAAGTGTTACATCAACTCGATGAGATTGATGCCGATATTCAGATGATGACGGCTGCTTTAGAAAAAACGCCAGAACATGCTTTTTCTGATCGTATCTTTGGGTTAGATAATCGTCGTTTTTATCACGATACGCAGGCATAAAAAAACACGTCACTGAAGTGACGTGTTTTTAATTTACTTTGACTTGTTAGCTGTTAAACCAGCTGTCAAGTAAGCATTCAAAGCATTTTTAAGTTGTGCGTCCTTAACGTCAACGTTTTCTTGACGTAGGATCTTACCAATAATGGCTTGCACTTTATCGCTGCTCTTTTGATCATTCAAGAAGTTTGTGACAAGCTTGTCCGTGAGTTGTGTACGCACGCTGTTCAAGCTAGGCTTCTTTGTCGTCTTGTCCAAACGGATCACATAATAGCTACCGTTAGAAGTTACAGGGTCGGTGGTATAGTCACCGGTTTTTGCAAGCTTGAAGGCTGCATCTTGAATGGCTGAATCAACACTTGTGCTAGTAGAATCAAAGGCAGGGAGTTGGCCATTTGACTTTTCATAAGTCTTATCTGTTGTATATTGCTTATAAACATCGTTCCAACTTTTACCTGACTTTAAGTCTTCAATGGCTTTTTTGGCAGAATCTTCATCTTTTGCTTTAATCATCGAAATTGTTGTTGATTGATGATAGTCTTTGTAAGCTTGTTCAAGTTGGCTGTTTGACACCTTGTAGTTGGCTTTCACAGCTGCCGTCATAATCAAATTGTTCTTGATGTTCGTCTTGAATTGTGCTTCAGTCATATTGTTTGAAGCTAAGACGGTCTTGAAGGCATCGCCGTATTGCGCCTTTTGCGTATCAAATGCTTGTTGCACGTCAGACTTTGAGACATCACCTCCGTATTTATTGTCAAGTACGGTTGTGACCACGGTGTTGGCGAACGCTTGTTGACCAGCTGGTGACTTTTTTAAGTCAGCCAAGAATGATTTTTCCGTAATTTTTCCTGCGTCAGATGTCATCAGTGTTTTTGATGAATTGAGACCAAGATAGATTAGACCACCTGCAAAAATAACAACAAGTAGCCCCCAAATAAATTTGCGCATGAGATGCTTCCTTTTCTGATTAGTATCTTGATTATTTTAACACAAAATCAGTCACTACGCCTGATACTTTGACAATTCAGCTTTCAGGTGCGCAGTGGTCTCTTGGATGCGATCGAGATGTGGCTTATTTTTGAAGTTCATCTTATTAATGTCAACTTGGAGATCATCTTGCACGACTTTCAGTTGCGCTAATTGCACCTTAAGTTGGGCTTCTTGGTTTTTAAGTTGTTTGCTCAAAGACAGGATGGTTTGAATTTGGGCAATCACATGTTTGATTTGATCAATGAAAACCATGGCAGTTACTCCTTTTCAAGGGCTTCAGTAATCGCTGTAGCAATCGCTTGGTAACGTTCAGGTGAGAATTGACTACTGTTGTCAATGGTTGGTGCCAAGCGTGAAGTCAAATTGTCATCATCATAACGTGGAATCAAATGCCAGTGAGAGTGACGGACTGTTTGACCAGCGGATACGCCATTGTTAGACGAAATATTCATCCCCGTAATCTTAGGATCACTGGCTTTAATTGCCCGCGCAAGCATAGGGAGTTTCAATAGCACCGCTTCAGACACAGCGGCATCATAATCGAAGATATCATCGACATGTTTTTTGGGCACGACTAGCGTATGACCAGGGGTTACTTGAGAAATGTCGAGGAATGCTAACACATCGTCGTCTTCATATACTTTGTAGCTGGGAATATCACCAGCAATGATTTGATCAAAAATATCCATTGTTTAACTCCATTTCGTTTTGTTATGGCTATTATACCAAATAACCAATGGCCCCTGTTATAATGGAATCATGGGATTAAAAATTGACAATTTAACCGGCGGTTATGCTGGGAATCAAGTCTTGCACAACGTGTCGTTTGAAGTAGCTGATGGTCAAATTGTGGCGTTAATTGGGTTAAATGGGGCAGGTAAATCAACCACCATCAATCATATTATTGGTGAGTTATTACCAAAATCTGGCAAAATTACCTTGAACGGCTTTGATTTGGCACAAGACCCGTCAAACTTCAAGGCACAATTGGCTTATATTCCAGAACAGCCGATTTTATATGAAGAATTAACGTTAGAAGAACATCTCGACTTGATGTTAGCTGCGCATGGTTTTGATAAAACCGCGGTCTGGCCAGATGTGGTGGCGTTGTTAACCTTATTTCGGTTAGCGGACAAATTACATTGGTTACCAAGCCATTTTTCCAAAGGGATGCGCCAAAAGGTGATGCTGGTCTCAGCATTTATGTTAAAGGCACCGTTATTACTCGTTGATGAGCCATTTTTGGGACTCGATACGTTGGCCCATCGGGATGTGGTCCGCTTGATGCAAGCACAAGCATCAGCTGGCAACAGTGTTTTGTTGACGACGCATTTGCTGAGTTCGGCGGCCCAATTTGTGGACACTTTTGTCGTGCTAGAAGCTGGCCAAGTACGCTTTGTGGGGTCCCCGCAAGCATTAGCGAATCAATATCAGCTCACGTTGGTGACGCTTGATGACTATTTTGATTTGGCACAAGGAGCGGTGTCTCATGGCCATGACTAAGCTTTTTGCGGCGCGTTGGCACCAGGCTAATCACATCACGGTTACTTACTTGAAGCGGTTGTTTAATGACCATTTTCTAGTTTTTCTCGTGATAGCATTTGGCGCTGGGGTACTGGGCTATCGCGAACTGTTAACGGACCCGCGATACATGCAGTTGTGGCAATCGCCGTGGTTAATTGCCGCTGTGGTCTTGTGGTTGGTCGTGGGCCTGCAATTTGGGGCGTTGATCACTTATTTTAAGCCGGCTGATGCGCTGTTTTTGATGGGCAGTGACCAACAGCTTGTCAAACATCATCTGCCACGTGCTTTTGCAGGGAGTTATGGTGTGGCGATGGTGTGGCAGTCAGCGATTATCGGCCTTATTGTGCCCATCCTTTGGCAAATCGGGGGCATGTCAGGCTGGCGTTTGGCGTTGCTCTGGTGTATCGTTTTGGCCTACAAAGGGCAGCTGCTTTTGATCGCGCGGCAACGTTTATTTTTAACGCTGCAACAGTCAAATCACGCCTGGCAACGGGGTGTGCAAGCAATCATATATCGCGTTGTGATACCTGGTGGTCTGCTAACTTTACTCTTAACTGTACCGCAAAAATGGCTGGGGTTGGTTGGCTTGACGCTACTCATCATATTATGTCTAGCTGGTTATCGTTATTGGTTAACAGCAACACGGGCCAAAAGCTTGGCCATCAATTGGCCGATAGCCATTGCGCAAGCACAACAACATGAGCAGCGCGTCTATCGCTTTTATGCAACCTTTGCAGAAATCCCTAACCAACCAAGAACCATTAAGCGTCGGCGTTATTTGGACGGGGTGATAAAAACATTGACAAAACGCCAGTCGGTCATGTATCGTTTATATTTGATACGTTTGGCGCGAGATAATGACAGTTTGCCATTAGCCATGCGATTAGCAGTGCTAGGCTTGCTACTCGTTTGGGCATTAGCACAGGCGCCAATTTGGCTAGTGGCCGTCATTGCAGCAGCTGTTATGTATTTAATCACGTTTCAACTGTTACCGTTGTATACTAACACGCAACAGACGTTATGGACGCGTTTAATGCCAGTGTCGCCCGCAACACAGCAGCAAGCCTTTATCACGTTGAATCAACAACTCAATGGATTAGTTGCCAGTTTGCTGGTGTGGGCAAGTTGGCCACACGGGTGGGCAACAATGGGGGCAACGCTGATTAGTGTGGTTGTGATGTGGCTATTTTTAAGCCGAGTTTATCTCCCCAAACAGTTAAATAAGAAAAGATTTTAAAAAGAAAGGCAATCAATGCGTAATGCGCATTGGTTGATGTTATGCATATGCATTTACGAGCAAAACCTTGGGCGGCCGATTGGTTGGCTGCCCATTCAGATATTGTGATTGACCAAGAACGGGCAACGGCACAAATTGGCAAGTGGCAAGACTTGTTTGATCAAGAACAACCTATTCATGTTGAAATTGGTTCAGGAAAAGGTCAATTTATTTTGGGGATGGCTTTAGCACACCCGGAAATCAACTATATTGGGATGGAAATTCAAGAAACAGCGATTGCCATTGCGGCACGTAAAAGTTTTGATCAAGTTGGGAAGTTACCGAACTTGCGTTACATTTACGGTAATGGTAACGGGGTCGAAACGTATTTCGAAAAGGCCGAAGTTGCCAAATTGTACTTGAATTTCTCTGATCCTTGGCCAAAAAAGCGCCATGAATCACGTCGTTTGACTTACAAGACATTTTTGAAGTCGTATGAAGCAATTTTGCCTGATCATGGTGAAGTTGAATTTAAGACCGATAATCGTCACTTGTTTGAATACTCAATGGTCAGTTTCATGGATTACGGTATGCGTTGGACAGCCGATGATTACACATTGGATTTGCATGCAGACGAAGACAAGGTCGCTGGCAACATTGAAACCGAGTATGAACAGAAGTTCTTAGCTAAAGGACAACCAATCTATAAAATTAAGGCACACTTCTAGTCCTGCAAGGGTTACAGCCTGCCATTAAAAATAAAAACACGACTCAAATCGAGTGGTGTTTTTATTGTTTGGGGACATTTGGGGATTAAAAAATAAAACCTTGCTTGCAGGGGATTAAAATATGTGATACACTTAGTGTTATTGAATGCAACAGAGAGTGTTTTCAGCAGTCTAGCAGAATACTTGTCAAATCATAAGTTATTTGTTTTAATATGATATTTAATAGATGTTGAATGGGACAGAGAGCCCGTTAACATCACATATATTAAGTGAGTTTAATTAATCAATTAAATCTAGTTTTGTAATGTATATCCGTTTTATCAAGAAGCCTGTTAGGCTTTTTATTTTGAAAAAATACACATAAAAACCGCTAAACAAACGTTTAGCGGTTTTTATGTGCGTATTTTATTGATCAAATTTTGACGTTGTGTCTCTTCACGCCAACAAATGACAATTATTCTTCGTAAATATCGTTCGCATCACCACGATTGTTGACGATTTTGGCTTCCATGTATGGGACAGTCACATGACCATGGTTGGGGTCATTGTAAGACTTGGTTCCATCACCAATCCCTGATACAGTGATGAGATCGTCTTCTAAAATACTTGCGTTTTTAAGTAAGTGGCGATCGATTTCAACGAGCATCACGTGATCCTCATTATTATCAACGGCAATTGGCACTTCAATTTCATCATCTTCGACATTGATCACTTGCAAAACGCGACCAGTGAATTTTAACTTCTTGTCATCGAATTGCTCAGGATTACGCGCAACTTGGTTGTAAGTGATCTTTGATTGGTACGCTTTAGGATCTTGGTCGTGTGCATCACGTTTTGATTGTGCAATCATTGTTACGACTAACGCACTCAAGAAGGCGAGTGCGACGACAAAAGCAATCATAACCGTGCGTAAACGGATCGACCCTTGACGCTTGCGAATTTTATCAATGACGTAAATTACCAACAAAACGATAAATGCGATTGCCGCAATTAGAGATAGTATGGAAAAAATTTCTGTCATCTCATGACTCCCTAAAGCCTTTTTATGTGGATGCTCAGCACATGTTGCGCTTATTTGAGCGACTGCATGGTCCAATATGTACGCCCACTTGGGCATGACGCAAACGTCGGGTTATTGTGTTTGCTTTGTTTGGTAGGCTGTTGGCTGTGTTTCAGCAGCATCCATAATGGCTGCCCCAATAATCCCAGCAAAAAAGACAAAAACGACAAAGAAAGCAATAATAAGTATCCGTAGATTAATCGCACTTGGTCGTTTGTTGATTTTATCAACGAAAAAAACAACTAATAACAACATAAAGATTAATGTTGCTATCAGCCAAAGAATGCATAAAATTTCAGCCATTTTTTCTCCCCCAAAAACCTTTTACTGTGATTGTTTAGCACATGTTGTGTTGATCTACCGCATGATGTTGCAAATTTGCAACGGGCAAAGTGATTTTTTCCATAAAATATATTAAATGAGTTTTAGGTGTCAGTCAACCGAATTGTATCATATTTATCGGTTTTATCAAGCGAATTGCTAAACGTTTGCATGTTGGGAAGGTGGGATATCTGAGGCTAGGGGTTCTTTTGTGACGTGATTTTTGATACACTTAATAAGCATTTATCAAAAATCAACGGCTTCCCGTTGGACTGGTTCGAAATGCTGCCCAGGATAAAAAGAGTGGCTACAAGTCAACGTTTCAGGCTTGTTTGTAGCCTTTTTGTTACCCTTAGTTTTAGAAGGCTACAATCTATTTGAAAAGGGCTATCGTCTTTTTGACTTCACGTTGTTTTTTGGACGTCAGCATGTGAGCATAAACCTTCATCGTTATGACCGTGCTAGAATGTCCTAATCGGTGGCTGATGTAGTCGATTGACACGTCCTGTGAAAGTAGGTAGCTGGCGTGAGTGTGTCGTAAGCCATGAAATGTAATAATGTGATCGAATTCAAGCGCAACCTGTAGTTTTTTAAAGGCTTTGTTCACTGCTGTTTGGCTAAGGTTAAATAGACGACCATCATACTTTTCTAGCAAGTAATCAGTGAGCCAAGTAGGGACGTCAACGACCCGAACAGAATTTTTGGTTTTAGTTGTGTCAATCTTGCGAGTTGCTGACTGTTCAGTCTTGTTGATATCAATTAATCCGTCTGAAATATCATCAGTCGTCAGCGCAAGCACTTCGCCAATTCGCGCACCTGTTAAGGCACCAATTAGTATGACGTCACTTGTTGACGTTTCAAGTAGTTTTGCCTTTTCAATCAACGCAAGATATTCTTCAGTCTCGAGATACTTCAGTTTAGTATCTTTTGGGTTGTGTCCTGTGGCGGTTGTTCTATCAAAAGGGTTCAACTTGATATAGCCGTCTAACACAGCATCACTATAAGCCGCTGATAATTGCATTTTACGCTTCTTAGTTGTTGATATACCATGAGTAGCGCCAAATTCATTTAAATACTGCTGTGCGCGCGATCTGGTGAGTTTGAACGCTTGTGTGTTAGCCAACAATTCACTTTGTTGAATGCTGTGCAGGGTAGCACGATAAACTAGCATAGTCGTTGGCTTGAGATTGGTCCTGTATGTCTCAAGCCATTTTTCAAAATATTCAGCAACTGTAATAGAGGGCGAAAATACCTGATTCAGCGCATTGTCAATCTTCAAGTTTTCGATTTGAATTGCCCACGTGTTCGCTTCACGCTTTGACTTAAAGCCTGATTTTGTTTTTCTGACACGCTTGCCACTCGATACAAACGACACGTTAGCCGTCCAAGTTTCACCGCGTTTGTAAATTGATGCCATAAAAAAAGCCTCCTTTAAAAGAGGGCTTACATCTGTTATAATTTAATAGAACGCCCCGTGCGTTTATGTCATACAGCACACCCAGCTTTTAGTCGAGAGGGTGTGCTTTTTTATTTGTCTTATTTTATAGACTTCATTGTCTATTATGTACGCCCATAAGGGCATTGGTTTAATTTAAAGCGAAAGAGATGTGTTCTTTAGATGAGAAGACGTTGCCTTCATAGATAAGCTTCAACTTATCTGAAGTATTAGCTTGACCGACAAGATTACCGGTAACAGATGCACCTTTGGCAAGAGTACCGCTATGTAATTCATCTTGTACACTTGTGGTAAATTCTGACATATCTGTCTGATTTCCATTATCGTCAAGTTTGAAATCTAGTGGGTTATAATCATACTTTTCATCGCCATTGTTCATAATCGTGATATTTACAACGACGTATTGCTTTCCAGTGTCAAGAGTATCAACATCTGGGTCGCCGTTTGTAAAGTCAACCTTATTAACTTTGAACTGAACGCCTTTGTATTCAGCAGTTTCTCCAACTTTGAATGTTGTGTTGGTAGCTGGTGCAACTGATGATGAACTTTCTGATTTGTTGGTTGAACTATCAGACACTTTTTTCGCTGAATCATCAGAAACTTTTTTTGCTTTATCTCCAGACCCACTCATTGAGCCAAAAATAATCACGACGATAACCGCAAGCACCCAAAACCAAACACGCTTGTAAAACGGCTTCTTTTGAACGTAAGTTTTGCCGTTTTCATCAACAATCTTCTTTGCCATAAAATTTTCTCCTTAGCCTTTTAATGTGGCTGCTTGGCACATATATGTACACCGCATCTACGGTTTAGAATACGACAACGCCGAAGATTGACAGTTCGTGTTCTTCATCGATTAGCATGTCTGGGTAATTTTTGTTTAATGATACGAGGCGTGCGCCGTGTTCATCTCGCATGAACTTCTTGACGAATGCCTGATGATCATAATCAGCAATAACGAACTGACCATTACGAGCTTCATTAGTCTTTTTAACGAATATGATTTGCTTATCTTCAAATGTTGGTTCCATTGAGTCGCCATTGACAATAACGGCGAAGTCATGTTCAGGAACAGCGCCATCGTAGTCAACTAATTCAGGTGTGCCGTCAAGTAGATATTCACCAGTACCAGCAGATACAGCACCGTATACGCTAACTTGTGTACGTGTTGGTGCAGGGAACTCGATGACGTTATTTTGTTCATTGTATTGTTGCTTTGTAAAATTGTAAACAGCTTGTTGACGGTTGGCATCTAGTGAATCGTACATACTGATAACCTTGTCACGAATACCGTCGTCAGAACTTAAATCCTTATTCATCTGCTCTTATACTAAAAAAATGGACTATTTTTATTCAGTCCGTAAAATGAAAGTATAGGAGTATTTTTATGTCAATTCGTTATTCACAAGATTTCAAAGATTCATTGGTTAAACTTCACCAAGAAGGCCGTTCACTCAAATCATTAGCAGAAGAATTTGGACCATCAAAAGATTCTATTGCTATTTGGGTTAAACAAGCTACCCCAATCATGATCAAAGGTCAGTCAAAGACTTTAAAAGACGTCAAGCAACTAGAGAAGCGCCTCGCTATTTTGGAGGAAGAAAACGAAATTTTATCACGCATAGCCTGACAGGCATTGAGCGGCCATCTTACTAGCCAAAAAATAGTCCGTAATGTGGGATTGCCGCTAGTTAATCAATTTTTAGCACAAGGCTACGCGCTTGTGCGTATTTTAAGTGCACTTAAAATCAAATCTAGTACCTATTACAATTGGCGCCATTGGCAGCCCAGTCGACAAGAAAAGCGTAGAGAATCCCTGAAACCTTATATTTTAGACGTTTGGAAAACCTTTAAATTTTATGGCTATCGTCGTATTGCTGCTTATAGTCACCTAAACAATGACTGTCCAAAAATATCTGAATATATGACACTCAAATTAATGCGTGAATTAGGGATTAGATCACGCATGCAAAAACGTTATCGCAAGCCAAAAACTGTGGTGACGGTCGATCAAAGGCCCAATCTGATTAGACACTTGCATGATTTGAGTGGTGTTTGGCAAACAGATATCACTTATATTCAGTTGACTAATCACAGATGGGTCTATTTAGCGACCGTTTTGGATCCTGAGAAGAGAAAAGTATTGGGCTATAAAATTGGCGATACAATGACAGCCGAGCTAGCCACAAGTGCCTTGCAGATGGCGTTAGATAAGCATCGAAAGCCACTCATTATTCATTCAGATATGGGGTCACAATACCCGAGTGCTGAGTTTAATATTAAATGCCAAAATTATGGCTTGAAACATTCTTATTCACTCAAAGGCCATCCGTACGATAATGGCCGTATGGAGGCGTTTCATTCAATATTGAAGCGTGAAGAGGTTTATTTGAAGGCATACCAAACATTAACTGAAGTCCAAGCAGCCATTGGTTGGTATATCAATTTTTATAATCGCAATCGTATCTCAAATGTCGCCTAATTAACTGAATAAAAATAGTCCAATTTATTGACTTCTGAGCACTTAGACATGCTGCGAGATAAAAAAACGGTTGAAAAGATGTCTTCAGAGGCATTACATGATCTGGCGTATGCGATTAAGTCTTTGAAAACACCGATGAAAAACGTTGAGGATGCGGTGAAAGCAAAGCTTGATGACGGCGTGGAGATTAAAGGCATCAGTTACACAGAGGCTACACGGAAATCACTAGCTGCCGATGATGAGAAGTTAAAGAAGGCATTCGTCAAAAAGTACGGTTGGGGTGCCGTTCAGGTCAAGACACCGACACAACTAGAAAAGCAGTACGGTGAAGCTATCAAGGCAGACTTAGAAAAGGTTGTCATTTATGACACACAGAAAAGGGTGAAATATGACTGATTTTAATAGCTTGTATGAGGCATTGGCCGAAACACAAAACAACATCGAACAACCCAAAAAAGATGCGAGCAATCCAATGTTCAAATCTAGCTACGTGACATTGGACGCGGTTATCAATGCAATCGTCAAAGCGCGTAAGGTATCTGGGGCTAAGTTCTTTTTCACAAACATTGTGCAAGACGGCGTGATGTTCACGCGAATTATCGGTTATGGCGAGACATTGGACTTGGCAGGCTCAAAAGTAGCAGACGACCTAGGAAACCGCGGGACGAACTCGGCGCAAGCGGAAGGGTCGGCACTTACGTATGCACGCCGTTATAGCCTGTCTATGGCGTTTGGTATCGCAAGTGATGTTGATGATGATGGCAACGGTGCAAGTGGCTCAAATCGCAAGCCAGCCACACCTAAGACTATCTCACAAGAAAAGTTGGTCTTGTTGGAAAAGTTGATCACAGACACATCTCAACTTAGCGGACAAGACATGATGGCGTTCACGCTAAAAGCAGCAAATGTCGCGGCATTGAAATTTGTTACAGAAGACAATTACAAAGCGCTACTAGCAAAAGTAACTGAATGGCACAAGAAAGCAGAGGAAAAAGCAAATGAACCAAGTTAATTTAACAGGACGACTAACAAAAGACATCGAATTACGCTACACACAATCGGGTAAAGCAGTGGCCAGCGGATCTATTGCGGTTAATCGGCGGTTTAAGTCGGAAGGTCAACCTGATGCAGACTTCATCAACTTCGTGATGTGGGGCAAGACGGCTGAAAACTTTGCTAACTACACACACAAAGGGTCACAAGTTGGATTAGGTGGCGAGTGGCAGACGCGGAACTACGAGAACAACAACGGGCAACGTGTTTACGTGAACGAGCTAAATGCAACAAGTTTTGATTTGCTTGATCCACGAGGCGCAACGCAAACACAAAGCAACTTAGATAGCGTTGATCCGTTTGCGGCAGCGGGTAAAAAACAAATCGACATTTCAGACGATGCGCTGCCCTTCTAACTGGTGACGCCATGAGAGAGTTTCAGGCGTACCCAACACAAAAATCCGGTAACGAAATAATATTCAGGTTTAAAGACGAAGAAAGTGCTAACCAGTTTTTATCAACGTTTCAACTTTTTAAGCAAACGTTGGTTGAAATTCAAGTGAGAGATGACCGTGAGATTAGCTCTAAGCAAAGGCGGTTTATCTATGCCATGTTTAACGACATCGCTAAGTGGTCTGGCGATGCACCGGAATACATCAAGCAGTGGTTCAAGTTGGCTTACGAGTATTGGCAAGAGTTGGACACAATTTCACTGCGAGACGTTGAAAAGTCGGTAGCGGCTGGTCTCATAACGTTCATGTTGGACTTCGTAGCCGATCACAACGTGCCTTTGAGTTTTAAACCACTGGACGCATTAGAACCGGAAGACATTGCACATTGGGAGTATCGGGCGCTTATTGAGGGATTTGACGTACTAGACGGCTCACGACCGGTTGAGTTGGCCCACGGCGAACACACAGTCGGCATGGGGCGTGACCGTGACAAGATCAGCAACATCGGCAACACGGTATTTAGCCTAAGCCACACGCACCACATGGAATTGCACAAAATTGGGTTAAGTGCGTTTAAAGCAAAGTATCACGTCAACGGCGTGCGAGTGACAGCAGAGATTATCAAGGAATTAGAAAGCCGAGGCAGACGCTTTGGTGGAAAGGGAGAGTAACTATGGATTTAATATCTTACAAGTCCGGAGATTTGCTGGTAGGAAGATAGAATGAACAAAATCACGCTAGATTTAACGCATTTACGGCCGTTGACGTTGAACAAGTATATTGAAGCAGAACGCAAGAATAGGTATCTAGGCGCTAAGTTAAAGCGAGTTGGTACAGCTTATACACGCAGCGTGTTCCTACAGTCGATGGTGGATGGTGTGATGTTCACGTGGCCGGCTAAACTGAAATTCGACTGGTACTTGCCAGACCGCAGAATTGACCCAGACAACTGGACGTTTACACAAAAGTTCATCTTTGACGGCATGCTAACAGCTAAGTTACACGGCAAAACATTCCTGGAAAACGACAACGTTAAAAATATTGGCGGGTTTGATCATGATTTTTATCTTGATAAGGCGAATCCGCGACTTGAAATTTATGAAATGGAGGCAACACATGAAATATGACGTGAGAATTGACGGACACACAATTGAAACTTTCGATACGTTCGAGGGAGCTAGTGCGCAAGCTGAAAAGCTGAACGGTACACTATCCCTCACGGCGCCAGATAAGAAAGCGATCGTGGTCGGTGACTACGGAAGGGTTGGTGATTGATATGGTAACAAAACGTGCTTTCAGAACCTCATCAAAGAAAGAATTATTGTATTATTACGCAAATTCTGTATACAACACCCATTATGGGCGAGTTATCGCACAGGCCATGATAGACAATGAATACACTTATAGCGAAGTAGCCAGACGAGCAGGTCTAAGTGATCCAACAAACGTCAGGGTGATTGTTAGCGGACAACGACGCGACCCGTACTTTAGTTCGCTTGCCAAGATTGCAATGGCACTCGATCTTACACTAGATAGGTTTACGGATGGTGTGAAATGAAAGTAGTAGACAAGCAGGTATTCATAGTTGGCTATCGTTATTCAGACAACGACCCATGGGAGACGTCAGGCAGTAGTTACAGCAACCTAGAAGACGCGGTAGCTAATGCGAACACGCAGATGTTCCACATGCCTAAGTTGAAGACGCAAGTGTTTAAGATGGGTCGAGCAACACCAGTGGAGGTGTAGAGATGAGTGAATATGTTGCATATGTTGTAAAAATCGGTAACGGCTATCTAGCAAAAGATCATAACGCGTCAATTTTATCTGAATCAAAATACAAAATTACGTTTCACGCAAGAGATGCCTTTTGGTTTTCAAAAGAATATGTTTTTGATACAGCTAAACGATATGGTGGTCAAGCTATCGGTTTGTTGCCGGTTTTGTTAGAAGATGAGGTGTGAAACATGATTGAAATCGGAAATAACTTACGAGACGTTTTGCAACTAGCAATTACAATGGTTGGATTTATATCGGTATATAAATTAATTTTAGACCACTTTAAGCACAAGTGACACATTTACACACCTGTGTAATTAAAACGCGTTATATGTCAAATTAGGTGGGTTAGAACGCAATGTAAGAAAGGAGATCATGGCAGATAGGATAGATAGTATTTTGAGAGACTACTTTTCTGGTCGTCTCGATTTAAAAATTAGACAACGTGAGTACGAATTGCGAAATGATCGCGGGCCGGTTGACGAAAATATCGGCGGTGGTAAAGCCTTAAATAAACACGCACGACCATTAGACGATATGATGATACGCTTGGAAAGCGACAAGACACTGCAGATGCTAATTAAGCAAAAGGAAGATGTCAAACGCTGGATAGCGACATTTGAACCTGACAAGCAGAAAGTAGTTGCGTATTATTATGCAAGCAAGTCTGTCACGTGGGTAAAGGTAGCGCAGCAATTTCACATCGGAGAAAGCACTGCGAAGTCTTGGCGGGTGGAGGTTAAGCACATTTTAGGAGCAGTATTATAGACAGATGTATATTACGAGCTGTTTTATGGCTTTTTATACATAAAAACAGGTGTAAATTAGTATTATCGAAAGATTAAACAAAGCGGGTTATTGCTCATCCCTAAAAGCATATTTGGGAGCTGGTTAGTAAGACACCGGTACAGAGTGAGCCAGCACCCAAATTTGGTCATATAGCTCAAATGGTAGAGCGCTGGAGTGAAGTCCCAGAGATTGTAGTTCAATTCTGTGTGTGACCATTCGCCTGACGAGGTGGTATAATACGATACAGATTTTATCTGAGTTGCGACTTCATTTGAAAGCGACTCCATACTAGTTAGGTAAACTCTGGGGTGAATGTATGGCAACGCGTCAGGTTCGAGTCCTGATCATTCACATTGCACTGCACCGGTGCATAAAAACGAGACGTGTGGCGGAAAAGGTAAAGCAAGACAACTAGAACAATCGAAAGTCTTAAAACTGTGGGGTGCAAATCCTCACCACGTCTTTGGCAGGTTGCGCAAGAGCGCCCCAGAATTTGAGTCGTTTTGGGTTAGAAATATCGGTTACAGGGTGCGACTCCCTGTCCTGTCGTTGCGGAAACGCAAACACAACTTAATGACCAGCTTGCCTGCCGGTCGTACATAACCAAAGAAATTGTGATAAAATAGATTTTAGTCACATTTGATTTTTTTTATTTGGAGAACATCATGAATGAAGACGATTTGAGACTTATTAGGCGGTCCACTCGATCGGCAGAAGTAAATACACGACAAAAAAAGATGCCAAAAAAACGGGGAACATTGCAGCGTCAAAAGGCGCGTTCTGAGCTGTTTGAGAATAAGAATATTAATTACCAAAAACATATGCGTGAGTTTTAGGTAACAAACACTAACACCTTAACGGGTGTTTTTTTATTGGAGAAAATCATGGATGAAGAAACGAAGAAACGTTTAAGGCATATCCATAACGCGACCAAAGTGAACAAAGAACACGCTGAAAATACTAGACGTCAGAGTGTTGAACGGCATGAACGTTCCAGAGCGCAAGTAAAAGCAGAAATTTACGACAATCGGAACATTAATTATCGTAAGCACGTGAGGTTTTAGTATGGCGTATTTTAAATGGACCGATGAATACAAGTCACTGGTTAAAAAATTATATACACAAGGCATGAATACGCGTCAGGTTATCGACTATTTTTATGATCATTACGGTTTAAATGTTAGTCGGCGGTCAGTGCAAAGATACAGAAAAGGCGCCACTCATACACCTGTTAAAGAAACCAAGATTAAAGATGTAGCGCGTGGTACTGAGATTGTGCTAAATAAAGACGGCAGTCAATCATCATCAACTACATTGCAGATGACAAGTGAACAGGCTAAAGACCCTGATTTCGTTTTGAGAGCGCACGGCTTTGATCCAACTGAATGGGATATTATTTCGGCCCGCAACAACTTTTGGCAACAAAATAGCCAAGAGAATGGCTTGATTGATTTATATCAGTCTAAGATTACGGTTAAGCCTAAGGTTGGGAAAGTATCAATTGATGATGCGTTATCTGTTTTTAACCGTGATATTAAGCCTGTTAAAGTCAGCAACGTCACTAAAGGTCATAACAGCATTCTTATCCCGCTGTTTGATATGCACTTTGGTATTACACGTATTGATAAATTGCAGGGGCATTTGCAACAGATTGCAAACATTTTGAAATCAGGTCATAAAAACATTGAAATCATCATTGGCGGTGACGTACTTCATTCTGACTTTATAACAAAGTCTCAAACTTCCAGTAATACGCAACTCGACCTTGTAAAAACAATTAGAGCTTTAAACGAAGCAGAAGAGTTCTTCAGCTCGCTGATTGAATTGTCGCTTAAATATAGCGGTAATGTTGAAGTTAAGGCTGTTTCTGGAAACCATGATACAGATAGCCAGTACATGTTTGTATGGGGGTTGAGTAAGAAGTTCCCACAGGTTGTGTTTGAAAACGTTCCTAACACTGAACGGCTGGCATTTCAATTCGATAAGATCGGTGTCATGGTTGCCCACGGTAATTTAGCCCTTAAACGCTTACCGATGCTGTTTGCTAACGAATACAGCGACATTTGCTCAGAAGTCAATAAATTGGACTATTTTTATTCAGTTAATTAGGCGACATTTGAGATACGATTTCGATTATAAAAATTGATATACCAACCAATGGCTGCTTGGACTTCAGTTAATGTTTGGTATGCCTTCAAATAAACCTCTTCACGCTTCAATATTGAATGAAACGCTTCCATACGGCCATTATCGTACGGATGGCCTTTGAGTGAATATGAATGTTTCAAGCCATAATTTTGACATTTAATATTAAACTCAGCACTCGTGTATTGTGACCCCATATCTGAATGAATAATGACTGGCTTTCGATGCTTATCTAACGCCATCTGTAAGGCACTTGTGGCTAGCTCGGCTGTCATTGTATCGCCAATTTTAGAGCCCAATACTTTTCTCTTCTCAGGATCCAAAACGGTCGCTAAATAGACCCATCTATGATTAGTCAACTGAATATAAGTGATATCTGTTTGCCAAACACCGCTTAAATCATGCAAATGTCTAATCAGATTGGGTTTTTGATCAACCGTCACAACAGTTTTGGGTTTGCGATAATGTTTTTGCATGCGTGATCTAATCCCTAATTCACGCATTAATTTGAGTGTCATATATTCAGATATTTTTGGACAGTCATTGTTTAGTTGACTATAAGCAGCAATACGACGATAGCCATAAAATTTAAAGGTTTTCCAAACGTCTAAAATATAAGGTTTTAGGGATTCTCTACGCTTTTCTTGTCGACTGGGCTGCCAATGGCGCCAGTTGTAATAGGTACTAGGTTTGATTTTAAGTGCACTTAAAATACGCACAAGCGCGTAGCCTTGTGCTAAAAATTGATTAACTAGCGGCAATCCCACATTACGGACTATTTTTTGGCTAGTAAGATGGCCGCTCAATGCCTGTCAGGCTATGCGTGATAAAATTTCGTTTTCTTCCTCCAAAATAGCGAGGCGCTTCTCTAGTTGCTTAACGTCTTTTAAAGTCTGCATGGCATGGGCATTAATGAAGTCGTCGCAGTCTTTTTGGTTCAAGTGGGGACAGATTACCTTGATCGCTTGATCGGTGTTTATGTGGTAGCGATTGTTTATCCCGTCATTCATCGCTATATTAAATAATTATCACTTATTTTTAATTTATTGTTGACAACTATCATTTTTAACGTTATAGTAAGAGCATCAAATAGGAACGAGAAAAATCATGAACAATACAATCTTGAAAAACAATAGCTATTATTACTTCTGGTTTATGTAGTACCGCCGCATGTTAAGTGCGTCGGTCAACGACGCACTTAGCGGCCAGAGGTTTTTCAAGGTTGGGTCACTAAGTGGAGTGTAACACTTAGTGGCTTTTTATTTTAACAGGTGAACTGTTGTGGTAAATCGTGCTGGGGGTTACACCCTGCACGATTTTTTTATGAGGAAGAATAATGAGCGAAACATTAGTAAAACCTGATATTGCCACGCAGACGATTAATCAATTACGATTACTCGCTAACCAAATGATTACCAAAGCAGGCTCGGGTCATCCAGGGATTGCTTTGGGAGCGGCGCCAATGCTCTATGAATTGTATGCGAATCAATTGGTGATTGACCCGGCACAACCCGAGGCGCTTAATCGCGATCGGTTTGTGCTATCAGCAGGTCATGGGGCAGCATTGCTGTACGCCACTTTGCATGCCGCAGGTTTTGCACTATCGGCTGCTGATTTAGCCGCGTTTCGTCAACCACATTCAAAAACACCTGGGCATCCTGAAGTGGGGGTGACACCAGGCGTGGATGCGACCACTGGGCCACTGGGACAAGGATTAGGCATGGCAGTTGGTATGGCGATGGCAGAAGCTAAACTTCATGCCCAATTTCCAACGGTCATTGACCACTTCACCTATGCGCTAGTTGGGGATGGTGACTTAATGGAAGGCATCAGTCATGAAGTCGCGACGCTGGCTGGCCAACAGGCGCTGGCAAAACTGATTGTGTTCTACGATGATAATCAGGTGAGCTTAGATGGCCAGCGGGCGCGGGCCGATACGGCGGATAATGTCGCCCGATTTGCCAGCTATGGTTGGGATGTACGACGCATTACTGATGGTAATGATTTAGCGGCCATTCATGATGCGATTGAAAATGCCAAATTGTCACCAGAACCCACGTTGATTGCGGTGCGGACAACCATTGGTGATTCAGGACCATATGCTGGGACGCATCAAGCCCACGGGACGCCGCTAACACCGGCCCAACTCAACGCTTTAGCGGATAATTTAGGCACCACATTAACGACGAACTTTAGCCTCGATGAGCCACTCGTTACCCATATGCGTAACAAAATAATGCAGCGTCTCGCACAACAAACAAAGCCGAGTGCTGCCGAGTTACAAGCTTATCTTGAATTTGCGCAATGTCAGAGTCGACAAATACCAACCCTGAATGCTACCGCGCAACACCAAGCAGCGCGCACAATTGGAAAAATCACGTTACAAACAGTCGCTCAAACTTGGCCACAGTTGTGGGGTGGGGCTGCGGATTTAGCTAGTTCCACGCAAACGACGATTACCGATTCATCCTTGTTTGCGCCAAATAATCGTACGGGTCGTAACATTGGATTTGGCGTAAGAGAGTTTGGTATGGGCGCAGTCATGAATGGGATTGGGTTACACGGTGGCACCAAAGTGTTTGGTAGTACATTTCTGGCATTCTCCGACTATATGAAGGCCGCCATTCGTTTGAGTGCCTTGCAGCACGTCCCTGTCATTTATGTCTTTACCCATGACAGTGTCACGGTGGGTGAAGATGGGCCGACGCATCAACCAGTTGAACAATTAATGGGGTTGCGCCTGATTCCTGGGGTGAACGTCTTACGACCCGGGACAGCTGAAGAGGTGGCGGCCGCCTGGCACCAAGCCCTGTTATCAACAGATACACCCACGGTTTTAGTCTTAAGTCGTGGCAGCTTAGGTGTACAGGGCACACCAGCACAAGCGCATCAGGCCATGATTGCTGGGGCCGCACAAATTGTCGCGGCACCAGCGGCCGTCGTTAATTTGATTGCCACAGGGTCAGAAGTGCAGTTAGCACTGGCTGTTAGCCAACAGCTCCCACAGACTAGTCGGGTCATTTCAATGCCAGACTTACAACGTTTTCTATCGCTTGATCAGTCAAAAAAAGCTGCAATCATCCCCAAAGACCAGGCTAAAAATGTGATAATAGAAGCAGGCACAACGCTTGGTTGGCAGGCTGTTGCCGGCGATGATGGCTTGATATTTGGCCTTGATCATTTCGGCATGAGCGCTGCACCGCAAACCGTTCTTGAAGACGTTGGTTTGGCCGTGGATGTGTTGACTGAAAAAATTACGCAATATTTAGGGAGTTAGTATGACAATATATGGTTTGGTTGCCCAACCGGCTATGCATTCGCTATCACCAGTGATGCAAAATAGGATGATCGCCGCACGACAAATCGATGCGTATTATCAAGCATTTGATGTTGCACCCGAACAACTGGGTGCTGCGGTTGCAGGATTACGGGTCCTATCAGTTGGTGGGTTCAATGTTTCGACCCCCCATAAATCAACCATTATCCCGTATTTAGATGAGCTCACACCACTGGCGCAACGTCTGCAAGCGGTGAATACGGTCAAAAATGTAAAAGGACGCTTGATTGGAACGAGCACGGATGGCGATGGTTTTTGGCAAAGTATCCCGCGTAACCAACCACATGAACGGGTGGTGTTGCTTGGCACTGGTGGCGCTGCGCGTGCCGTTATGGCAACAGCACCACAATACGGGGTACGGCAATTAACCGTGTTTAACCGTGCGCATCTAGATTGGTCACAACGGGAAACAACCGTGGCATATCTCAGCCAAGGGATTGGGCAATTGGCCGATTTGGCTGATAATCAAACACTCTCAGCAGCTTTACAACAAGCCGATTTGTTAATTAATGCTACAACGGTAGGGATGAATGATGCCCGCACCTTATTAACGGATTACCAAATTGGCCTCTTGCCACAACACACGTTAGTGGTAGATATGATTTATCGTAACCAACAAACAGGCTTATTACGCGCCGCTGCTAGTCGTCAATTACCTACGCAAAATGGGTTGGTGATGCTAGTGAATCAGGGCGCATTAAGTTTTGAATACTGGTTTAACCAACCAGCTGATCGCCAGTTGATGGCAGAAACAATTCGAGGATTAACAATATGATTATTATTGCAAATAACAATACCACTGCCCAACATTTGGCCGATAACCTGAGCACAGGTGATCCACTTAAACCGGTATTTGTCCACAACAACCGTGTGGCATTAGCCGGCGTTAAAACATTATCAGATGAGCTACTGGCACCTTTTAAAAATGACATTATTGAGGTTATTACTAACCACCATACCGCCATTGCGTCATCACGTGACTTCCATCCAGAAGACACGGTGATTACGACCAAGCATTCTGTCATTGGCGGCGACAATTTTGTCTTTATGGCTGGGCCAGATGCCATTGAAAGTCCGGACCATGTGATGACCATGGGTGAGGCCGTTAAAAAGGCTGGGGCAACGATTTTACGTGGTGGGGCCTTTAAACCACGCACATCACCTTACTCATACCAAGGGAATGGTGAAGCTGGTCTTCAAGCGCATCGTGCCGCTGCTGATGCTTTGGGGATGGATATGGTCACCGAGATTTTGGATACCCGTGACGTTGAGCTTGTGGATCAGTACACGGATATTTTCCAAGTTGGCACACGCAATATGCAGAATTTTGCCTTGTTGAAAGCTCTTGGACAAAAGCGGAAGCCTGTTGTCTTGAAACGCGGGATGTCTGCCACGATTGATGACTTGTTAAATGCCGCCGAATACATTGTGGCTGGTGGGAATACGCAAATTATTTTAATGGAACGCGGTATTCGCACTTACGATAATAAGTACACGCGCAACACCATTGATGTGTCAGCGATTCCAGTATTGCAGAGCTTGACTCATTTTCCAGTGATTGCTGATGCCTCACATGCCGCTGGGGTTGCAAAATTTGTGGCACCGTTGGCTTTGGCAGCGATTGCAGCGGGGGCTCAGGGCTTGATGACGGAGATTCATGATGATCCAGCGCATGCCTTTGTTGACGGGGCGCAAGCATTGACCCCAGCAGAATTTAGCGCATTAGCGGACAAAGCGCGTCGGGTGCGTGAGGTTGTGCAAGCTGATTTAGTGGCGCAATGATATGGCATGTGAGAAAGGAAAGATCATGACGACTGTAACTGTCAATGTTGGTCAACAGGCTTATGACGTTAAAATTGATGATAATAACCACACGCGCATTGGCGACGAAGTCGCAGCCGTTTGGTCATCACGGCAAATCGCTCTAATTACTGATAGTCATGTTGGGCCACTTTATTTAGCCGATACGACACGCCAACTCGAAGCGGCCGGCTTTCATGTTTTACCACTCGAAGTGCCGGCTGGCGAACAATCAAAATCGCTCCAAGTTGCCGGTGATCTAATAAGCGCCCTGGCCGAGCATGGATTTACCCGCAGTGACGGGGTGGTGGCGTTAGGTGGTGGCGTGATTGGTGATTTAGCTGGCGTGGTAGCATCACTGTATATGCGTGGCATTGCCTATATTCAAATTGCAACCTCGTTGACGGCGCAAGTGGATTCATCAGTTGGTGGTAAAACTGCTGTCAATTTAGGCGCAACCAAAAATATTGCTGGCACTTTTTATCAACCTGACTTGGTCTTAGTTGATCAGACTTACTTAGCTACTTTGCCGGATCGTGATTTAGTGGAAGGCTATGCGGAAGTGGTGAAAACGGCTGCGTTAGCCGGATCTGAATTTTTTGACTTGACGGGTAAGATTCGGAGCATCCCAGATATTCGCACCCATGCGCAAGCATTATCAGCCCGCGCCATTGCTTACAAAGCAGCGGTCGTGATGGCGGATGAAAAAGAAGCCGGTCAGCGGCAGTTCCTCAACTTTGGCCACACGTTAGGTCATGCGATTGAATTACTGGCACATGGGGATCTGCGACATGGTGAAGCAGTGGCGATTGGTATGATGGCGTTGACTGAACGCATGGCGCGTGATGGCATTTCACCAGTTGATCTTGTCCCAGCATTACAATCTCGATTAACGGCAGTTGGTCTGCCAATTACCTCTGATTTGCTAGGCACACCAGCCTTCTTTGACCGATTGGTTAATGATAAGAAAAATCATGCCGGTACTTTGAACCTGGTTGCGCTCGCTGAGGTTGGGCAACCCGTTATTGTGCCCAAAGCGTTATCCGCTATGCCGGAATTTATGGCATCAATTTGATTTGAAAGGAATTGCGCCTGTGGGCGCAACATATAATAAGACGATGAGATATACAACTGCTGGCGAGAGCCATGGCCCAGAAGAAATTGCTGTGATTGAAGGGATTCCTGCCGGCTTACACCTTACCCAAGAAGACATTAACGAACAACTTGCACGGCGCCAACGCGGGTATGGTCGGGGTGAGCGTCAAAAGATTGAAACAGACACGGTCACTTTTTTAACAGGGGTGCGGCATCAGTACACGCTTGGTTCACCAATCACTTTAAATGTGCACAATGATGATCACAATAACTGGTCAAAAATTATGGCGCCTAACACGCCGGCTACACCGGAAAATACGCTCCGGAAAGTATTGCGACCAAGACCAGGTCATGCTGATTTGGTGGGGGGGATCAAATACCGCCACCATGATGATTTACGAAATGTGTTAGAACGTTCCTCTGCCCGAGAAACGACGATGCGCGTGGCGGTCGGTGCTGTGGCTAAGAAACTATTAGCTGAAATAGGCGTGGATGTTCATGGTTTTGTGGTCAATGTTGGGCCAGCTAAATCCGATTTGAGCCAGTTAACCCAGTATCATGACTTACAAGCTTTACGTGAGGTCACGGAAAGCTTTGAAACCCGCGCCCTTGACGCTGCAGCCGATGCGGCGATTCGTGACGTGATTGATAAAACGAAACGCGATGCCAACACGGTCGGCGGTCAGGTCCAAGTCATTGCAACTGGCATGCCAGTTGGTTTAGGGTCTTATGTTTCAGCTGATGAAAAATTGGACGGTAAAATCGCACGGGCTATTGTCGGGATTAACGCGTTTAAAGGCGTGCAATTTGGCGGTGGTTTTGACAATGCTGAAAAATATGGCGACCAAGTGATGGACGAAATTTTTTGGGATGCGGAAAAGGGTTTCTATCGTGGCTCAGACAATTTAGGCGGCTTTGAAGGTGGCATGACAACTGGGGAAGCGATTGTGGTGCGTGGCGTGGTGAAGCCGATTCCAACACTTTATCGGCCAATGCAGTCGGTTGATATTGATACCCACCAAGATCACAAAGCGTCCATTGAACGTTCCGATACGACGGCGGTGACGGCAGCTGCGGTGATTGCCGAAGCGATGGTGGCCATTGAGTTGGCTAAGGCCGTTTTGGATAAGTTTGATGCCGACAATATTGACCGGATGAAAGAACAGGTCGCGGCCTACCGTGAAGAAGTTCGTCGTTTCTAACAAGATATTTTCAGATAACAGGAAAAAGGAGAGGCTATGATTCGATTAACGCCCGCCCCGACAACGGGCTTACACGGGCAACTAACTGTCCCTGGGGATAAATCTATTTCACACCGCGCCTTGATGTTTGGGGCGATTGCCCAAGGCATGACTGAAATTGAAAATTTCTTAGATTCTGATGATGTGTTACACACCATGCGCATTTTTCAGGACTTGGGGGTTCAGATCACACAAACCGGCACACATGTCCGCATTCAAGGACAAGGACTTGAACATTTTCAGGCGCCCAACGCGCCATTAGACATGGGAAATTCAGGGACCTCCACACGCTTGTTAATGGGGTTGTTGAGTAAACAGCCCTTTGACATGACAATTTTTGGGGATGGCTCATTAAGTCAGCGACCGATGCAACGTGTGTTAGCACCGTTATCACAAATGGGGGCGCAAATTACGTTGACCGATGGTGATAAATTACCAGGTGTGATTCATGCGAATCAAGCGTTAACCGGTATCACCTATGAGATGCCAGTGGCGTCTGCGCAAGTTAAAAGTGCCATTATTTTAGCTGGGATGCAAGCCGCGGGACAGACGACTATTATTGAAAAATTGCCTTCACGTGACCATACTGAACGCATGCTGCGCCAATTTGGCGGTCAAATCCAGGCAGATCATGGCGTCATTACCTTGTCACAGCAGCCAACACTGATGGGCCAACATGTCGTAGTACCAGCTGATATTTCCAGTGCTGCCTTTTTCATTGTGGCTGCCTTGATTACCCCAAATTCTGAGATTACTTTGAAAAATGTGGGCATTAATCCAACGCGCGATGGGGTTTTGCGTCTGCTACGGCGGATGGGCGCTGACTTAACGCTGACTCATGTGAATGACGGCTATGAACCGACTGCAGATATTACAGTGCGCGCCCAACCGTTACACGGGATACAAATCACCGCTGCAGATATTCCTAGCGCTGTAGACGAAATCCCCATTTTGGCCTTAGCTGCCACGCAAGCACAAGGGGATACTGTCATTTCGGGTGCGGCTGAACTGCGGGTGAAAGAAACAGATCGTATTGCCACGGTGGTTGCTGAATTAACAAAGTTGGGCGCAGATATTGAGGCCTTACCGGATGGCATGATTATTCACGGTGGCACACCACTACATGGTAGCAATGAGTCCACGTTGTTAGAGACGCATGGGGACCATCGGATTGGTATGATGAATGCGGTGGCCGCTTTGATTGCGCATCAAGATGTTGTGATGACCGGTGAAGATGCGATGAGTGTCTCTTATCCTGGATTTTTGGCCGATTTGATGCAGGTGATGCGATGAACATTGTTGTGCAAGGGTTAGGAGAAATGGGGGCGTCATTGGCGGTTTGTTTGAACGCCCAACCGGCGCATCACGTGATTGGTGTTGATCAAGACCCAAACACGTTAAAACTAGCGTTAGCCCAAGGAATTGTTGCCGAAACGGCATCACAATTAGCGCCAGTCGCTACGCAAGCTGACGTCATTATTTTAGCAACACCCGTGACAGGGATTATCCAAGCATTACAGACACTCGCGTCGCTGCCTTTGAAATCGGATGTCATCATCACAGATACTGGCTCGACAAAACGAGACATTATGGCTGTAGCAGCCACGCAACTCGCTCATGTGGCCTTCATTGGTGGACATGCGATGGCAGGGACGCATTTAAGTGGGGTGACTGCCGCCAACCCACAGTTATACCAGCAAGCACCCTATTTCCTCATCCCGAATCAAAAAGGGCAGGCTGCTTTATCGACATTGCAAGCGTTGTTGGCGCCCTTACAGGCGAACTTTAAAACGATTGACACAACCACCCATGACCACTTGATGGCGATGATTAGTGATGTGCCACATATTGCGGCGTTTGCGTTGATGAATGCAGCGGTTAAGCAACTTGGGGATGTGGCCGATTTTGGGCAATATGTAGCCGGTGGCTTTAAAGATACCACGCGCATTGCAGCCAGTGACCCCAAACTTTGGACGGACGTTTTAATGAGTAATCAAGCAGCGGTACTTGCCAGTACGCAACAACTGATGGCGGAACTGACTGCATTTAATCAGGCATTGGCCGCACAAGACACTGACCAATTGTTACGATTGATTCAATCTGCGCAAAAGGCACGACAACATTTATGAGGTAGCGACAATCATGTTGACAGCACCAGAAACATTGCTATTGGTTGGATTTATGGGCGCCGGCAAAACGACGATTGGTCAGGAAATTGCCCGCCAACACCAAGCCAATTTTATCGATTGTGATTCAGAAATTGAACGCCGCGCTGGCCAAACGATTCCAGAAATTTTTGCCAGTCAAGGCGAGGCGGGTTTTCGTGCGCTGGAGACCCAAGTTTTAGCAGATTTGCAGACGTTTAAAGGTGTCGTGGCGACCGGTGGTGGGGTGATTGAGCGGCCGGAGAATCGGGCGATATTGCAAGCCTCATCGGCCACAATTATTTATCTGCATGGGAACTTGGAAAGTACGATTAGTCGTTTGCTGAACGAAGGCCAACGGCCGTTGTTGCAAGAAAAATCAACCGCAGCATTTTTTCAGTTATGGCAATTACGGGATCCGTTATATCGTAGTGTGGCACATGTCACAGTGGAAACGGTTGGTAAAACGCCTGAACGATTGGCAGCAGAAATTATCGCGTTATTTAGTACGCCGGAAGATGAATTAGATTTGTTACAATTACGCTCGGAAATTGATGCGCTTGACCGTCAAATTTTTCAAATGATTGAAAAACGGATGCAAATTGTTGGGGCCGTAGCCGAGTACAAGGAAAAATTTGGCATGGCTACCGTACAAACAGCGCGCATGCAACAGATGCGTGATTTATTGAAATATGATTTTGCGCAATCGGCTGATATCTCAGATGACATGATTGATCAAATTATGACCATCCTGACAAATTCAGCGATTAATAAAGAAAATAAGCAGTTAAAGCGATGAAACTACACACGTTAGGGCCTGTCGGAACCGACTCAGAACAGGCAGCAAAAGATTACATTACCGACCAGACGTTGGTTTTACATCAAGATTTTGAAAGTATTTTAACACATTTAGACGATTATGCCGGCGATCAAATTCTCGTGCCAGCAGCGTTTAAATCGCATCAATTGCCAGCGTTGGATTGGGCAAATTTTAACTATTTGGCTTGGGAAAAGGCAACCATTGTGGCCACGTTTGCTCGGCCTTTGATGACGCTTGTTGTGGTTGAAAATACCGCTTATGCACGCAATGTGGCTGTCATCCATGCCGCAACTGAGGGGTTATTGGCCCAATATTTACGCGCTAATAGCTTAGATAATGCCTGGGGACCCTCGGTGATTTTTGCCCCCAGTAAGCCTGTCGCCATGTCAGCCTTTATAAATGACCAAAATCGGTTTACAATTATATCAGAAGCACAATTCTTAAAATTACCAGAAAGTG
This sequence comes from Leuconostoc garlicum, assembly GCF_001998805.1. Lineage (NCBI taxonomy): Bacteria > Bacillati > Bacillota > Bacilli > Lactobacillales > Lactobacillaceae > Leuconostoc > Leuconostoc garlicum. Next base: position 1,201,776 of record NZ_CP016329.1, read on the forward strand.
AAGACCCAAAGTACCAGGTGCGACAACGATTAAGTCCACAAATGGTCTGGGTTGTCTATCAAATCAAATGACATTACGAGAACAATTACACCTTCCTGAAAGCCCAACTGGTAAGCCAGTTATCGCTGTGCCATTAATGCTTGGACCAACTGATAAATTGACACCGTTTGCCCAGCAACTCCAAGCCCAAAAGCCAGACGTAGTGGAATGGCGTGCCGACTATATTGCGGATGATTTTAGTGAAGCGGTGATGTGGCAACAGGTGAAAGCAGGGGCGCAAGCAGCGTTAGCGCAAAAAGATGTTTCCGCGATGACGGAAGCTAAAATGTTAGCAGAAATCGACCAAGCCCAGCAGGAATTTAAGGCGAATTGGCCGATTATGAACCAACAAATCATTAAAGAACTGACGGGGTCAGTGTTTGAGACGATTGGCGACTTTCCCATTATTTTGACGTATCGCACGCAAGCACAAGGTGGTCGGGGCGAAATGTCACCACTTGAATATACGTTGTTCATGGTCAATGCGTTAAAATCGGGTTATCATTTTGCCGCTGTTGATGTGGAATATACGTTAGCTGCCGAATTCCGTGATAAAATCATGGCGGCCGCGCGTGCAGTTGGTGTGCCCGTTATCATGTCGTATCATGACTTAAATGAGACACCAGATGTGCCGGTTTATTTAGCTGATTTGGCGGCAACGGGTGCTGATATTGTGAAACTTGCGGTGACACCACATGATGAAGCGGATGTTGAGCGGTTATTGCTAGCCACACAAGCCGCACAAATTGCGCAGCCGCTCATCACCATTAGCATGGGGCTATTGGGACAGCGGTCACGGATTGAAGGGTATCAATATGGCTCAGAAATGACCTTTGCGGTCTTAGATGGCCAACCTGTAAGTGCACCAGGACAACTCACAATAAGTGAATTAAGAGCAGCTTGGCAAGCCAAATAAAAAAATCGCGCAATAATTTGCGCGATTTTTTATTTTTTATGAATGATAGCTTTTGATGCGGCTGAGCCTGAAATTGCAGGGATTGCAATGATCGCAATTTCGCCAACAATAATGGCCAAAACGGCAGCACCAACAAATGAATAAGTACCACCAGTTAATTGAGACACAATGTAACCCAAAATTTCGCCAAATACAGCAGACCAAAAAGCAACAGTAATGAATTTCATACTTTTCACCTCTTTACAGAACTATCATACGCTTATTCCTGAAAAGCGCAACCTTTTTTCACGATTTTCGTGTATAATTAAAGGGAACAAAGTTTCGTATCATGAAGCGAAATTATGCGGAGGGCTAATGTACGCACCGTTACAAATTTTAAGCGCCTATAGCTTACTAAAAAATCCTAACACGATTCCTCAAATTGTTGCAACAGCGAAAGCACGGCACTATGAGGCGATTGCCTTAACCGATCTCAATGTGATGTATGGGGCAGTCGAGTTTTACCGAACGGCTTTGGAAAATAATCTTAAGCCGTTATTTGGCGTAACTTTGGAAGTTAATGGATTAGTGAACACGGCGACAACGTTTCCCATGATTTTAATCGCAGAAACGCAAGTCGGTTATCAAAACTTAATGTGGTTATCGTCAGCGAAAATGACGGCCAAAACGCCTGATTTAACGTTGGCGGCATTGTCAGAGCATTTAGAAGGAATTAACGTGATTTTGCCAGGCGATAGTGAATTATCACAGTTCATTGCGTCGGCATACGATGATGTGGCGCAATATTGGCAAACCCTTACGACTTATATTGCGCCAGCACATTTATATTTGGGGATTAACCCCCAGATGGCGCCACAAATCCAAACCCGTCTTGCTGAGTTCCAAGCGGCAACCCAAGCACAATTGATTGCACTAGATGACGTTGCGTATCTGAATGCAGATGATGCGTTCACGACCCAGGTGTTAAAGTCAATTGATGCCAATGTCAAATTAGAGGGCATTAAAGCGTTGGCCCAGCAATCAGGCACCCAAATTTTACAAGATTACAACCAGGTCAAGGCCGCCTATCAGACGAGTGATTTCTTAAAGGCGGCCTTTTTGGCCAATGAAGCCTTGGTAGCCAGAAGTCAAGTCACGTTGACTTTTAGTCAGACAGCTGCTTTACCGGCGTTTCAGTTGCCAGCTGGTATGCCGGATGCCGGCACGTATTTAAAAACGTTGGCCGAGAAAGGTTTGGCAGCGCGATTACAAGGCTTGCATGTCGATCAGTCCCGTTATCAAGCGCGTTTAGCACATGAGCTGGCAGTGATTGATCAGTTGGGCTTTAATGATTATTTCTTAATTGTTTGGGATATTGTGAATTTTGCTTATCAAAACCATATCCAACTCGGGGCAGGGCGTGGATCAGCTGCTGGGTCATTGGTAGCGTATGCATTGCGCATCACGGATGTGGATCCACTGCAGTTTGGCTTACTCTTTGAACGTTTTTTGAATGCGGAACGTGTCCAAATGCCAGATATTGATATTGACTGGCCGGATAATAAACGAGACGTTGTTTTGAAATATCTACATGACAAGTATGGCCAGCGTAATTTTGCTCAGATTTTAACGTTTGGCACGTTAGCCGCTAAGCAAGCACTGCGCGATACGGCGCGCGTGTTTGGTGTCTCGCAGCAAATGATGAGCCGGATTAGTAATGCCGTGCCAACAGGTAAACAAGGGCGAAAAGTCTCAATTCAAGATGCGCTCCAAGCAGGTGATGGGCTCCAAAAGGTCTTGTCAGAACTTGATGACGGGCAATTACTGCTAAAGGTTGCCCAACAAATCGAAGGGTTGCCACGAAACTATTCGACGCACGCAGCGGGTGTCGTGTTAAGTGCCGATACACTGGTGCACACATTGCCGGTGCAGTCAGGGACTGACGAGCGCTTATTGACGCAGTTTGAAAAGGATACGGTTGAGGCGTTAGGACTGCTAAAAATTGATGTCCTAGGGTTATCAAACTTATCCATTTTGGCACAAACTTTATATGAAGCACGGCAGCAATTGCCAGAGCACTTTGATATTAGCCGTGTGCCATTGGATGATGCGGCAACACTTGCTTTGTATGTTAAAGGCGATACCAATGGGATCTTTCAATTTGAATCGGCAGGCATTAAACATGTCTTGCGGCAATTGCAACCGGCCACCTTTGAACATATTGTGGCGGTTAATTCGCTTTACCGGCCAGGGCCCAGCCGTAACATTGAAAGCTTTATCAAACGGCGGCATGGTCTTGAACCCGTGACGGTGCCTGACGCCAGCTTGAAAACTATTCTAGCGCCAACATTTGGCATTATTGTGTATCAAGAGCAAGTCATGTTGGTTGCTGAAGCTTATGCTGGTTTGACGCTTGGGGAAGCGGACGTGTTGCGTAGTGCCATGTCAAAAAAGAAGCCGACGCAAATGGCGGCGATGCAAGAAAAGTTTATTAATGGGGCAGTAGCCTTGGGACATGATCGCCAAGAAGCGGCCCAAATTTTTGCTTATATTGATGAATTTGCAAACTATGGCTTTAATCGCTCGCATGCGGTGGCGTATAGTAAGTTGTCTTTCCAATTGGCTTATATGAAAGCCCATTATCCAGCGGCATTTTTTACTGCTGTGTTAAATGCCAATTTAGGGTCACCGGAAAAGGTGCGGCTGTATGTTGCGGAAGCTAAGGCGCGTCAATTGCAAGTAGCAGCACCGCACATCAATCAGTCACAACGTTTTTGGACAGTTAATCAAGGCGTCTTGCAAATGGGACTTAATAATATCCGAGGTTTGCGAACTGATTTTGTGGCTGCTGTCTTGGCTGAACGGACAGCTAATGGCCCGTTCCAATCAATTCAATCCTTTGTGCGGCGTCTACCAGAAAAGTTTAGAAAACGGGACACGCTGCGTCAGCTAGTTTATGCGGGAGCTTTAGATACATTCGGCTACAATCGGATGGAACTTGTTACCGCTTTAGATGATTTGATTGAAGCGGCTAGCTTTGGCGACTTAATTTTAAACGAAACCAAAATTAAGAAAGTGCCGGATTGGGATTTGACGGAGAAGTTAGCCTATGAAAAAGAGGCGATTGGGGTGAATTTATCGGGCTATCCACTGGATGGGTATGCCAGCTTAATTGCTGATCACAATTACCAAGAGATTGCTGATTTGACTGAAAAGACTGATAAAAAGCAACCGGTGACCGTTATTGCCCTCATTGACCAAGTGCGCACAACCCGTACCAAAAAGGGTGAAGAAATGGCTTTTGTCACAGTATCAGATGCGACGGGCACAACTAGTGTGACCGTTTTCCATCAACTTTATGACAAAGTGAAAGCTGACCTAAAGGTTGGCGCCATCATCCAATTCACGGGCCGTGTGGATCACTATAATGGGAAAATTTCAGTGGTGGCCGATCACTTGAGTTTGGCTCCGGATTTAACCCAATCACAACAAAAAGGGACGTGGTTTTTGCAGTTTGATACCGCACATGATACGCAAGAAAATCGCCGTGACGTTATTGCCGTTTTGAAAAAGTATCATGGTAATAATCCCGTCGTGATTCATTGGCAAAATGACCAAAAAAATCAACAATTAGCACCGGCATTTTGGTTAAGTGATGAAACCGCTATCATGCGTGAACTGGCGCCATTGCTGGGAAATGACAATGTGGTCTTTCGACGAAGTCATTAATATTATGGCTTGTATAAACACCTAAGAATGTATAAAATAGAGCTTGGGTAGTGTTGCACAAGCAACAACCAAGATAACTAAGGAGCATATTTAACCATGAAAAAGACGAAAATCGTCTCAACACTTGGTCCGTCATCATCTGATGTCGAAACAATCGTCAAGTTGATCCAAGCGGGTGCCAACGTATTCCGCTTCAACTTCTCACACGGTGATCACGAAGAACACTTGGGCCGCATGAATGCTGTTCATGAAGCTGAAAAGATCACAGGTAAGACAGTCGGTATCTTGTTGGACACAAAGGGTGCTGAAATCCGTACAACAAAGCAAGTCGATGGTAAGATTGAATTCCAAACAGGCGACGTTTTGCGTATCTCAATGGACGAAAACCTTGAAGGTACAAAGGAAAAAATTGCCGTAACCTACGCAGGTTTGTTTGATGACGTGCAAGTGGGTGGACAAGTCTTATTTGATGATGGTTTGCTTGGCACAACTGTTCTTGAAAAGGATGTTGCCAACCGTGAACTTGTTGTTCGTGTTGACAATGATGGTATCTTGGGATCACGTAAGGGTGTTAACGCACCTGGTGTTTCAATCAACTTGCCTGGTATCACTGAAAAGGATGCTGATGACATCCGCTTTGGTTTGGACCACGGTATCAACTATATTGCCGCATCATTTGTTCGTAAGCCTGAAGACGTGCTCGAAATTCGTGAGCTGTTGAAGGAAAAGAACATGGAACACGTGCAAATCGTGCCTAAGATCGAATCACAAGAAGGTATCGATAACCTTGATGCTATTATTGCTGTTTCTGATGGTTTGATGGTGCCACGTGGTGACATGGGTGTTGAAATTCCAGCCGAAAACGTGCCTTTGGTACAAAAGGAAATGATCCGCAAGATGAACTTGGCTGGTTTGCCAGTTATCACTGCGACACAAATGCTTGACTCAATGGAAGAAAACCCACGTCCAACACGTGCCGAAGCTTCCGACGTTGCCAACGCTGTCTTCGATGGTACTGATGCCACAATGTTGTCAGGTGAATCAGCTAACGGTGAATACCCAGTTGAAGCCGTTGCAACAATGGCTGCTATCGATGAAAAGGCTGAATCATCATTGCCTTACTACGGTCGTCATCAAGATCTTCACTTTGATGAAACTGATTCAACTGAAGCTGTTGCTTCAGCTGTATCACGTATTGCCCACAGCGTAAACGCTAAGGCAATCGTTGTGTCAACAAACTCAGGTTACACAGCACGTATGGTATCAAAGTACCGTCCAGAAGTTAACATTTTGGCCGTGACTTATTCAGAACGTGTACAACGTGGTTTGACTTTGAACTACGGTGTCTTGCCAGTTGTTTACGAAGCCCCTGCAACAATCGATGAAATGATTGCATTGGCTAAGACAGCTGTTAAGGAACAAGGTTTGGCTAACTCAGGTGACACAATTGTTATCGCAGCCGGTGTACCAATGTCACAATCTGGTACAACAAACATGATTACTGTACAAACAGTTTAATCAAATCAATTGCTTTAAGTGAAATAGCCGCTAGCGGCTATTTTTTTGCTTTGGGTTAAAAATTAGCAATGTCATAAAACCTACCACAATTAAAACGATCAATTGGTCTAGCTGATATGATTAGAGCAACGTTAAAAGAGGAGTACAGTTTTATGAATACAGGTGATTTGGCTTGGGTGTTAATTTCAGCGGCATTGGTTTGGTTAATGACGCCAGGTTTAGCCCTTTTCTATGGTGGCTTGGGTGAACGACGCAATTTATTGCACACGATGTTTGTACCAATTTTAATTATTGGTATTGCGACAATGGTCTGGTTCACTGTTGGTTACTCGTTAGCCTTTGGTGGCGCGGGTGATATCATTGGGAACTTTAAGCACTTGTTCTTATCAGGGGTGTCATTTACCCATTCGACCAAGAGTTTAACGATTCCAGATGGTGCGTTTGCCTTATTCCAGGGCATGTTTCCAATTATCACAGCTGCCATCATTACCGGTTCGGTGATTGGCCGTGTCCGCATTAAAGCCATGATTGTGTTTATAACGCTATGGTTGATTTTTATTTATACCCCATTGGCACACATGGTGTGGGGCGCTGGTTTGTTGGCTAAGCTAGGCGCGATTGACTTTGCTGGTGGGACAGTTGTTCATATTTCAAGTGGTGTGACGGGCTTGGTATTGGCTTTGATGATTGGTCATCGTCATAATGACAAACACGTACCAGTTCGTCCTTCATACGTCCTAATTGGTGGGGCCTTGCTTTGGGTTGGTTGGTTCGGCTTTAACTCAGGTTCTGCATTAGCTGCCAACGGTATTGCTGTTTTGGCCTTGGTTAACACGTGGTTGGCTTCAGCTGCTGGTGTATTGACTTGGGGACTTGCCGAATATAAAATGCATGGCCGCGCTACCTTGTCGGGCATTACAAGTGGTGGGGTTGCTGGTTTAGTTGCCATTACACCAGCTGCAGGTTTCGTTGCACCTTGGGCTGCGGTTGTGATGGGCTTGTTAGCCGGTGTCATTGGCTTTGGCGGCATTACTTTTGTTAAGAATAGTTTTGGTTATGATGATACGCTAGATGCCTTTGGGATTCATGGCATTGGGGGTGCAGTGGGGGCCATTTTGACTGGGGTGTTTGCGGATAAGACAATTGGCGGCATTGCTGGTGCTGTGAACGGTGACTGGTCACTCGTTTGGAAGCAGTTGGTGGCGATTTTGTTCACCGTGGCCTTTGCGGCGATTGGTACCTATATTTTGGCAAAAATCACTGCAGTGATCGCCGCGCCATTACGCCTAACACCTGAAGAAGAAGCGCAGGGTTATGACAATATTATGCATGATTTAACGGTGGAATAACGGGCAAATGCCCGTTTTTTGTGTTAAAATTAAAAGAAACAATATAAAAGGGGATTTGCAATTTGTCAGCACAAATACAGCAAATTTTTAAATTCGAGAATGCTGAGCAGCAGACGAAATTAATTGGGGTAAATGATAGTCTTATCCGTCTCATTGAGGAAGGATTAGATGTCACGTTGTATGCACGCGGCGACCAGATGACGATTGCGGGTGAAGCCGATCAGGTGGCACTTGCGCAAGCTGTTTTACATGAATTAACGCAACTGATTAAACATCAAATTACCGTTTCACCGGCGGATGTCGTGAGTGCTGTCACGATGGCACAACGTGGCACACTTGAATATTTTGGTGATTTATATTCAGAAACATTGATTCGTGATAATAAAGGCCGTGCCGTTCGTGTGAAGAACTTCGGACAACGGCAGTATATTCAAGCCATTCGCAAGCATGATGTGACTTTTGGGATTGGACCAGCCGGTACGGGAAAAACCTATCTTGCCGTCGTGATGGCGATTTCTGCGCTGAAACGTGGAGAAGTTGAGCGTATTATTATTACGCGACCAGCCGTTGAAGCGGGTGAGTCACTAGGCTTTTTGCCAGGTGATTTGAAAGAGAAGGTTGATCCGTATTTGCGACCAATCTATGATGCGATGCATGCCATTATTGGGGCTGAACAGACGCAGCGCTTGATGGATCGTGGGGTCATCGAAATTGCGCCACTGGCTTATATGCGTGGCCGAACATTAGACGATGCCTTCATCATCTTGGATGAAGCACAAAACACCACTAATCAACAGATGAAAATGTTTTTGACACGTTTGGGCTTTGGCTCAAAAATGATTGTCAACGGTGATATCTCACAAATCGATTTACCACGTGGGGCTAAGTCTGGTTTGATTACGGCGCAAAAGATTTTGCAATCAGTGAATCGGATTGCCTTTATTAACTTTAGTAGCGCAGATGTGGTGCGACATCCAGTCGTTGGATTGATTGTTAATGCCTACGAGGCCGCAGAAGCTGCACAATACACGAATGAAAAGGAGCCATCCTCACATGGATCTAGCGATCATTGATCAAACACAAGCTGGTATTAGTCGTTATCACCACGACCTCGTGACGTCGGTGATTGATTTTGCTGGCCAAGCATTAGCTTTACCAGATGATACAGAAATGTCGATTACGTTTGTCAATAATGATGACATTCAACGTTATAATCGCGAATATCGTGGCGTGGACAAACCCACTGATGTCATTAGTTTTGCCATCGAAGAAGGCGATGACGTGTTTGAACAAATTGCTGCGGTGGATGACATTGCTAAAAACATTGGGGATATCATTGTCTCTGTGGATGTCATCGCTACGCAAGCAGAGTACCTGGGTCACAGCTATGAACGTGAGCTTGGCTTCTTGGTCGTACATGGCTTTTTGCATCTAAATGGCTATGACCATATGTTAGGCGATGCAGAAGAAAAGGAAATGTTTGATTTGCAGCGGAAGATTTTGGATGATTATGGCCTCAAGAGATAATAAACAGACAAAATTAATCGGTGAACCAGCATCAGAAAAGCGGCAAACAACGCGTAATCGTAATTTTTTCCGAGCAATGCGTAACTCGTTGAACGGGATTTGGTTGATCTTGGTGCGCGAACGCAACATGCGTATCCATATTTTGTTAGCTTTTCTGATTTTAGTTGCTGGCTTGCATTATGGCTTGTATCGATCAGACTGGCTTTGGGTCACAATAGCTGTGTTTATTGTGATTTTCAGTGAATTTTTGAACACGATTATTGAAGCCGTTGTGGACCTCGTCGTGGAAAAAAAGTATCATCCGTTGGCAAAACTGGCCAAGGATGTCGCTGCGGGGGCAGTCTTAGTGGCAGTCGGCGTTGAAATTATCATTTTATTGCTGATTTTTCAGCCTTATGTTTGGCGTCAATTCGGCATTGTGACTAATTTTTCTGATTTGCTACATAATTTTAAATAAGGTAACATTAATATGTGGTATCGATAAGGTACCTACTGTGCTTGGATTGCCAGTGGTAATCGAGCTATCACTATCAATAGGGGAGAAAGTCGACCTAGGCGTCGCAAAATATTATGACAGAAACACCATTTAAATCAGGATTCGTGGCCATTATTGGCCGACCAAATGTTGGTAAGTCAACATTGCTTAATCGCATCGTTGGTGAAAAGATCGCCATCATGTCAGATAAAGCACAAACAACACGGAATAAAATCCAAGGGATTTATACCACTGATAATGCACAAGTAGTCTTCATTGACACACCTGGTGTGCATAAGCCACAAAATTCATTAGGTGACTTCATGGTGAAGTCAGCCTTCTCAGCATTGCATGAAGCAGATGCCATTTGGTTTGTGGTGGATGCCTCAATGCCACGTGGTCGCGGTGATGATTTTATTATTAGCCGACTTAAAGAAGTAAAAGACACACCAATCTATCTGTTGATTAATAAAGTTGATTTGGTCACGTCAGATGAACTCCTTGATGTCATTCAAAGTTATCAAGAAGACGCCCCAACTTGGGCGGAAGTTTTCCCAATTTCTGCCACTGAAGGGGACAATGTGCCAGAATTATTGGGTAACATTGTTGAAAGCCTTGAAGAAGGGCCACAATACTTCGATTCTGATCAACTAACAGATCATCCAGAACGCTTCGTCATTGGCGAATTGATTCGTGAAAAAGTCTTACAATTGACACGTCAGGAGATTCCACATTCAGTGGCCGTGGTGATTGATAAGATCGCGCGTGAAAGTGAAGATAAAATTCATATTCAAGCGTCAATTATTGTCGAACGCCCAACGCAAAAGAATATTATTATTGGTAAGCAAGGGGCGATGATTAAAGAAATCGGCACGCGCGCCCGTAAAGATATTGAACGTTTGATGGGCGACAAAGTTTTCTTGGAAACATGGGTTAAGGTTGAACCACGCTGGCGTGACCGACCACAAGCTTTGCAAACACTAGGTTACCGTAAAGAAGATTATTAAGCTTGACGATGACCTGCCAGTTAATGTAGTTGGTAATGTGATAAATGGCAGTAATTAATGGCATTGTGCTATATACCAGACAATATAAAGACCATGATTTATTAGTTCGTATGCTCACCGAAAAGGATGGGTTGCGAACTTTTTTGGCACGTGGTGCAAAAAAGCCAAAGTCGACGTTGAGTGCCGCTGTGCAGCCGTTCACGATTTTATCGTTTGAAGGAGCATTACCAAAGCGCAACACCGGACTTGGTTATATCAATGATGCGCAGCAAGCTAACTTATATCCACGATTGATTGATGATATTGAAGCCAATGCTTATGCGGCTTTAATTGCCAGTCTGATTGATCAGAGTTTTGAAGAGGGTGAACCGTTGACGCGTTGGTATCATCAGTTTGAACTGGCTTTACAGAAATTAGAAGCGGGCCTTGATCCGCAAGTGATTGCCAATATCTTTGAAATTCAGTTACTCGTGCCACTTGGGGTTGCGCCTAATTGGCGCGCCGACCCAATCAGCGGCCAAGTGACCGGACGTTTTGATTATTCGGAAAAATATAATGGCATTTTAGCTGAAGAACATTATGATTTAGACGAACATCGATTGATGTTAGATCAGAAAACTATTTTTTATTTGCGGCAATTTAGTGTGATTGATTTGCGGCAAATCAATCAAATCAATCTATCGCCCGTTACCAAACGCGGGCTTCAGCGGGTGATTGATCATATTTATGATAAGCAAGTGGGATTAAAGCCACGTGCTAAGACGTTTATCGAGCAAATGCATGCTTGGCAAAATACATTGGTTAATTTCAGAAAGAATAAGGAAGGTGCATCATGACCATTAAAAAAATATTAGTCCTCCATACTGGTGGGACCATTTCAATGCACGAAGGCGAAAATGGTGGTGTTGAAACAGGCGTTGAAAATCCCTTAACGGGCGTTAAATTGGCCTTACCAGACGTTGACCTGACGGTTGAAAATATTTTCAATTTGCCTAGTGAGCATATTGGGCCCGTGCATATGTTGCAACTGCAACAACGTATTTTGGCGGCCAAGCAAGCCTTTGATGGGGTTGTGATTACCCATGGGACAGATACGTTAGAAGAAACCTCATTCTTTTTGGATAGTACGTTAGCGGTTGATTTCCCAATTGTGATGACTGGGGCAATGCGCTCGTCTAATGAACTTGGGTCAGATGGGTTATATAACTACCATTCTGCACTGCGGGTTGCGGCACATGACGATTCACGGCACCGTGGCGTATTGGTTGTGATGAACGATGAAATTCATGCCGCGCGTTTTGTGACTAAAACGCATACGACCAATGTGGCCACATTTGGCTCACCAATTAGTGGCACGATGGGGCTATTGACGAAACATCAAATTATTTACTTTTATGATTTGCCACAACGCCATGTGTTGCCAATCAACAGCGTCAAGCAAAATATTCCGGTGCTAAAGGCATATGCCGGTATGGACGGTCAACTATTAGAATTGTTAGCGGCCGCTAAAATTGATGGGATCATTATTGAAGCCTTGGGCGCCGGGAATTTATCAAAAGAAGCGGCTAATGGGGTGCTTTATCTCTTATCACGCAACATTCCCGTGGTGATTGTGTCACGGAGTTTTAATGGTGTGGCCGAACCAGTCTATGACTATTTGGGTGGTGGTGTCCAACTTGAAAAAGCTGGGGCCATCTTTGCCACAAGTATTAACGGTCAAAAAGCACGTCTCAAGTTGTTGATTGGCTTAGATAATCACTTGGACGATGTGGCGTTGAAAAACTATTTGCATCAATTTTAATACTGAAATGCGGGTGAGCTGATGCGCACGCCATTGCTTAACCACGACGACCAAGTAAGACTAGTGACCCAAAAGGAGATCTGATGACGAAACCATTGCAACATTTTCTGACAACATTCATACCAGAACATTATGATGTTTATCTGGATATTGATCGACAAAAACAGCGCATTAGCGGCCAAACCACCATTTTTGGTCAGGCACTGACAAATCAAATTTTGTTACATCAGCGTGGTCTCAAAATCAACACGGTTACCGTCAATGGGCAAGCAATGGCCTTTAATACGCAGGATGAACAAGATGCGTTAATGATTTCTAACGTCCCTTTGGGTGATATTCAAATTGTTGTCACTTATGAGACAGTCTTAACCGCCACGTTGATGGGCATCTATCCGGCAGATTATGAGGTCAATGGTGTCAAAAAACAAATTGTGTTGACGCAGTTTGAATCCAGTGGTGCACGTGAGGCCTTTCCAGGGATTGATGAACCAGCGGCCAAAGCGACTTTTGATTTGGCGATTAAGTATGACGAGCAACCGCACGAAACCATTTTGGCGAATATGCCAGAAACGCACGTTGCTGACGGCGTACACTATTTTGCCACGACCAAACGGATGTCGACCTATCTGGTGGCCTTTGCTTTCGGGGCGTTAATTAGTCAAACAACGACTACAGCATCTGGGGTAAAAATTCAAGTTTTTGCTTCTGATGCTTATACACCGTCGGCGCTCCGTTTTGCGCTGGATATTGCCAAGCGCAGTATTGAATTTTATGAAGATTACTTTGATACCACGTATCCATTGCCAGAATCCAAACAACTTGCCGTGCCAGATTTGTCATTTGGTGCCATGGAAAACTGGGGCTTGGTCACATATCGTGAATCAGCGCTGATTTTAGATCCCGACAATGCGTCTTTGGCGCAGAAACATCGGGTTGCCACCATCATTGCGCACGAATTGGCGCATCAATGGTTTGGTGATTTAGTCACGATGACATGGTGGGATGATTTATGGTTAAATGAAAGTTTTGCCAACATGATGGAATACGTTGCTGTTGATGCTTTAATGCCAGAATGGCACATTTGGGAATCGTTCCAAATGAATGACGTCTCATTAGCTTTAAATCGTGATGCAATTGACGGTGTACAACCGGTGCATGTGGCCATTAATCATCCGGATGAAGTGAACACTTTATTTGATAGTGCGATTGTGTATGCTAAAGGGGCGCGAATGTTAGTGATGACACGAGCCATGATTGGTGAAACAGCATTCCGAGCGGGTCTGAAGCAGTACTTTGATCAATACCAATATGGCAATGCGACTGGTGACGATTTGTGGCGTGCTTTGTCGCAAGCGTCTGGAAAAGATGTGTCAGGTGTGATGGCGACTTATTTGTCACAACCAGGTTATCCCATGATTACAGCGTCTATCAATGACGATGGGCAACTTGTGGTCAAGCAAAGCCAGTTTTTCATTGGTCAGCATACCACAACAGGGCAATTATGGCAGGTGCCATTGACCAATAATTTTTCAGAGGACACCCTGATGTTGACGACGCCTGAGATGGTGGTGGGCGACTATGCCACATTGCGTGCGCAAGCTGGGGGTCCGTTGCAATTTAATTTGCACAATCAAGTGCATGCCGTGATACACTATGACGACCAATTATTGGCTGATTTAATGGCGCATAGTGACCAGTTAGATGCGGTGACACAATTACAACTGTTGACGGATCTCAGATTACTCGCTAAAGCGCAAGTGATATCGTATGCGCAACTGGTGCCAATGCTTGGAAAATTGGCACAAAATAATACTATTTTAGTGCAACAAGCTGTACATCAAATCATTGCGGACTTAAAGCGTCTGGTAGCCGATGATCCTGCAAGCACAGCGCAGCTTAAGCAGTTTGTCGGACAGCTGGTGCAACCACATTTACAACGGTTGGGTTGGCATGAGCAACCAACAGAATCAAATGATGATATCAGAGTGCGGCCGTTAATATTGGATGCCGCCTTGTATGCTCAATTGCCGGAAGCCATGGCGATGGCAACGCAACAATTTACCCAATATCGCGATAACCTCACGCAAATGCCAGCTTATATGCGGCGTGCGGTGTTGACATATCAATTAACGACCCAGCCAACGGGTACGTTGTTTGAACAGCTATTTACAGCTTATCAACAAACAACGGATACGGGGTTTAAAAATGATTTAATGGCTGTTTTGCCAGCCAGCACAGATGCTACAGCACTGAAAACGCTGATTGCGAGCTTGAATCAACCAGCCATTATTAAGCCGCAAGATTTTGCCATTTGGTATGGGGGCCTCTTGCATAATCCGTTGGCACAACAACAGGTATGGGATTGGGTGCGCCAACATTGGTCATGGCTGGATCACAAATTAAATGGTAGTATGAACTATACCAATTTGGTAAGAGTCCCAGCTAACTATTTCCAAACGGCGCAACGACTCACTGAGTTTAACGCCTTCTTCATGCCGAAATTACAGCAACCTAACTTGACCCGAGAAATCAAAATGGGCCAGCTTGTCATTGCGAACCAAATGGCGTTGGTTGATAACCAACGTGCACCGTTAAGCCAAGCATTAACGACTTATCTTGCGGATAAGGTTTAAGCTGCCTAACAAAAAACCACTCACATTGTGAGTGGTTTTTTTAGGCTGTGAAAATATTATGATAAATAGCTTTAACTGCTTGATCAGCTAAATCGGGTTGAATACCTAACATAATTGAGATTTCACTGGCGCCTTGGTTCACCATCTGCAAGCTAATGCCTTGATCCTTAAGCGGTGCCACGATTTCAGTTAACGCGCCAATACGGTTACGCATCCCTTCACCCACAATCATAATAATGCCATAACTTGGTAACCATTTGAGCGTGTCTGGCTTAATTTCGGCGGCAATGTCAGCCAACATATGATCAATTTGGGCTTGAGAAAGGAGGGTTTTATCAAAAATAATGGTTAAATCATCAATTCCTGAAGGCATGTGTTCATATGAAATGTTGTGCCGCTTTAAAATTTCCAGAATACGTAGTGTGAAACCAACTTCTTTGTTGAGCAAATAACGGTGGAGGTAGAGGGCGGCAAAACGATTAGAATTCGCAATACCAGTTACCGGTGTTGTTTGCTGTACTTCAGTTGGTGGCACAATAAAAGTACCAGGCGCGTCAGGGTCGTTGGTATTTTTAATGTTAATACGAATGCCACCCTGAATGGCTGGAATAATGGCTTCATCATGAAAAACAGCAAACCCCGCATAAGACAGTTCACGCATTTCGTCATAAGTCATTTGTTTGATAGCCGCCGGTTGATCAATGATGTTGGGATTAACGGCATAGATCGCGCTGACATCCGTAAAGTTTTCATACAAGTCAGCACTCAAACCGCGTGCCATAATGGCACCAGTGATGTCAGAACCACCACGTGAAAATGTTGCCATGTCACCATTTTCTGTGTAACCAAAAAATCCTGGCACAATCAAGCGTTCACTGGTGGTCAAATCAAGTTTCGCGATGGTGTCGTAAGATTTTGGATTGAAAGTGGCTGAGCGTGCCTGATCATCAACGCGAAGACCAATTTCCTTGGGGTCAACGAAGCGGGCTGGTAAGCCAAGGTGGGTGAAGACTTTGGCGACGAGTTGTGCATTGAGAAATTCACCGTGGGCGGCGAAAGCGGCGTAAAGATAATCAAATGAACGGTAGTGTTTTTGGGCAAGATGATCAATTTGTTCGTCAATGTCTGCTAATTCATAAGCAGGAAGGTCAAAATAATCGCCGATGGCGTGATAACGGGCTTTAATGGTTTGCACAATCTCTGTTGTGTCGGTGTCAGCAATTGTTCCCTCGGCATAAGCAAGGAGTAAATCAGTTACCTTGGTATCGTCTTTAAAACGCTTACCTGGAGCAGAAACGACCACAACTTTACGGGCGTTATCGGATTGAATAATATCAAAAACACGTTGTAATTGGCGACCGTCAGCGAGTGATGAGCCGCCAAATTTAGAAACTTTCATGGGTTTAATCTTCCTTTTGAATAGTGAGGCCAGTGGTATCCAACTGCAATTGTTGGCAGGTGCCAGGTAAACCGGCAGCTTTCAGCGCTGTTAGTAATTTTTGCGCGACTTGGGCAGGTGCTACAGTGATGACTGTTGGGCCTGCGCCGGACAAGTAAGTGCCTACAATCCCGAGGTCATGGGCAATCGTTCGAATTTGTGCCAAATGCGGGACCAAATGCTGACGCGCGGATTCGTGGAATTTATCGGCTTCAATCAACTGCTTAGCCGTCTCAAAATCATTGGCATTGAGGGCCGCAATCAAGGTATTACCAATCGCACCAGCTGCCACACTGGTTTTAAAATCCAATTGGGCGGGCAACGCAGCCCGCGCTGCGGCCGTCAATAATTGCGTGTCAGGAATATAGGTGACGAATTGCAAGTCTTCAGGGAAATGAATTGGGGCATGATAAACTTGTTGGCCGTCAAAGTAGGCGGCGACCCCACCACCAAATAATGCTGGCGCAACATTATCTGGATGGCCCTCTAGTTTCGTCGCATACGTTAAGATGTCATCAGCTGTTAACTGTAAGTTGGCCAATTCATTGGCCATCGCCAAACCAGCCAGTAAGGCCGATGAAGATGAGCCCAGGCCACGTGCTAATGGAATGTCTGATTTGACCACCAAACGATGGGGTGTCAGATCTGGGGCTAATTGGCGAGCAGTTGCCACAATGAAGTGCGTGGCATCATGGGGAATGGCAGCACCCATTGTGTGTTCTACCACCCATTTAGCGGTTTCTTCGTGAATTTCTAAGGTTAAATAGGTTTGTAAGGCAATCCCTAGTGAGTCAAAACCAGGGCCAATATTTGCGCTAGTAGCTGGTACTTTAATTGTAATCATGAGAATAACTTATACTCCGCAGCGAGATTGATACCATCGGCATTGCGAATGGTCGTTCGAATGAGATTGATTTGAGCATCACTAGCAGGATGGGTTAAGGCGACTAAACGCGCGGTACCGTTAGCAGCAGGGGTTTGTTTGAGATCGGTAAAGCTAATTTTAGCCGCAGCAAACATGCCGGTTACTGAATACATCGCACCTGGTGTATCATCCACTTCAATCACAATGAACCGGCGTGCAATACGCTGTGATGGCTTGGCCAAATCAATGTTTTGGTTAAAGGAGTTAAAGGGACGACCAGGCGTGTTTAAGGCGAGGTCAGTTGCCACATTGGTTAAGTCACTTAACACCGAATTAGCGGTTGGCATTTCACCAGCCCCAGGGCCATAAAGCATGACTTCACCAACAGACTCACCATTGACTAAGACCGCATTATTTTCATTATTCACTGTGGCGAGCGGATGGGTGAAAGGGACTAATTGTGGGGACACTTCGATACTAATGGCATCTTTTGTTTCCCCGACGCGTTGTGCAACCCCTAATAATTTAAGGGCATAGCCAAAACTATTGGCATCCGCAATATCAGCATCAGTTATACCCGTAATGCCCTGAATGGTTAAATCAGACATCACGGGTTGGACACCGAACGCAAAATTAGCCAAAATGATGAGTTTGTAGGCGGCATCAAAACCATCGACGTCATTGGTTGGATCAGATTCCGCAAAACCTTTTTCCTGGGCTAACTGCAAAGCTGCGTGATAAGATAACTGATTGGTTGCCATCTGCGTTAAGATGAAGTTACTGGTGCCATTAATAATACCGGCAACACGCGAAATTTCATCCGCCGTAAAACTCGTTGACAGGGTACGGAGGATTGGAATACCGCCGGCAACTGCCGCTTCAAAAAACAAATCAACGCCATTTGCTTCCGCAATGGCGACGAGTTCTTGACCGCGACTGGCAATCAAGTCTTTGTTGGCTGTAACCACATGCTTTTTTGCAGTCAGGGCTTGTTTGATAATCGTGTAGGCTTGATCAATTGAACCCATGACCTCCACGACAATTTGAATTGCTGGATTTGCCAAAATGTCATTGGGGTCATCGGTGGTTGGAAAATTCTGGTGAAAACCAGTCCGTTGCTTTGCTAAATTACGCACGACAGCTTGCTTCACGACAAGGCGAGCACCGGTACGTTTTGTAATTTGTTCGGCATTTTCTTGGAGGATTTTCACCACGCCACTGCCGACTGTGCCTAAGCCAAAGAGGCCAATTCCAATTTCCATAAAATCATCCTTTGTTTCGTTCATTATTATGACAATTCTATCATTTTTCTTCAAGAATTAGAAGTTATTTGTTATAATCTAACTTAATGACTCAATATTAAAGGAAATCATGTATGCTTAATTATGTTTCAACACGTGGTGAAGCACCAAAGGTGACCGCCAGCCAAGCCATTTTAAACGGTATTGCGCCAGATGGTGGGCTCTATGTCCCTGAAGTGTGGCCAGCCTTGACATTGGATTGGGAAAAATTAAAAAGTCAGACGTATCAAGAAATTGCCACACAAATTTTTGATGGTTTTTTTGATGATTTTAGTGTGGCTGAAATCGATCATATTATTACGAAAGCTTATGGGAACCAGTGGGCGCAGCGTGACGTTGTCACGTATCACCAAGAAGATCAACTCACGTATATGGAGCTGTTTAACGGCCCAACATTGGCCTTTAAAGATGTGGCTTTACAAGCGTTGCCGCATTTGATGACCGCCGCTGCCAAAAAGCAGCAGATTACGGACACGATGGTTATTTTAACGGCCACGTCTGGAGACACGGGCACGGCAGCGATGCGCGGCTTTGGTGATGTCCCGCAAACAGAGATTGTCGTCTTTTACCCTGAAGTGGGTGTGAGTGAGATGCAGCGACAACAAATGCAAACTGAAGCGGCCAAGAATGCTCATGTGATTGCCATTACGGGTAATTTTGATGATGCCCAAAAAGCAGTGAAGTCGTTGTTGTCTGAAAAAGACTTAGTAGCTGATTTAGCTGCTCATCATCAACGTTTTTCATCGGCTAACTCAATTAATATTGGGCGCTTGGTCCCACAAATTGTTTATTACATTCATGCCTATGCACAATTAGTTAACCAAGGTCAAGTGCAGGCCGGTGAACCGGTCACAATTGTTGTCCCAACCGGTAATTTTGGGAATGTGTTGGCTGCTTATTATGCCAGTCAAATTGGGTTACCTGTACGACAATTTGTCGTCGCGTCAAATGAAAATCATGTGCTAACTGACTTTTTCCAGACGGGTCGTTATGATCGACAACGCGCATTCAAGGTCACCAACGCGCCAGCAATGGACATTTTGGTGTCAAGTAACTTGGAACGCTTGCTGTATTTTGCCAGCGGTCGTAACACTGCCGAAGTGAAACGTTATATGCAAGACCTCGCTGACAAGGGCGCCTATGAGGTTACGCCGGAAACGCGTCGTCAACTCAGCCAATTTACGGCTGGCTTTGCCACGCAAGAACAGGTGACAAAGACAATTCAAGCCGTATTTGATCAGACGCAGTACACCATTGATCCACATACGGCTGTTGGCCGTTTTGTCTTGTCAGAACAAGCGATTAGTGGCCCAACTTTGCTAGCAGCGACGGCGAGTCCGTATAAGTTTGCGGATACGGTGTTGACGGCATTAGGTGCGCAAGCTGAAACAGGTTATCAAGGTTTGGCCCAATTAGCCCAACTCACGCAAACAACCATTCCGACAGCGGTCGAGACGTTATTTGCACAACCAATTTTGCATCGTCAGGTGATTACACCCGCGCAAATTGAAAAGACGTTCCGCCAAGAATTGTTATAAAACGAACATTTTAATTAAATATGATAAATAATTCGTTATTATACGGATAATTAGAAAGAAAAAAATGGTTCAATACGTTATAATTAAGTCATTAACGTATTAGGAGAACATCATGTCATTTAAAGAACGTGACCCTGAAGTGTGGAGCGCCATTCAACAAGAAGGTGCCCGCCAAAACCGCACGATTGAATTGATTGCATCGGAAAACTTTGCCTCAAAAGGTGTCCGAGCAGCGCAAGGTTCTGTATTAACGAACAAGTATGCTGAGGGTTATCCCTACAAGCGTTACTACGGTGGTACAGAGTATGTCGATGTGATTGAACAACTTGCGATTGATCGTTTGAAGGCGCTCTTTGGCGCTGAATATGCCAATGTGCAACCCCATTCTGGTTCACAAGCAAATGCTGCGGCTTACATGGCGTTCTTAAAGCCTGGGGACCGTATTCTGGGGATGGATTTGGATGCCGGTGGACATTTGACACATGGTGCGAAAGTATCATTCTCTGGTAAAATGTACGAATCATTTACTTATGGTTTGGACCCTGAAACAGAACAATTAGATTATGAAGCCATTGCGCAACAAGCACGTGAAGTGCAACCACAAATGATTGTTGCTGGGGCGTCAGCTTATTCACGTATTATTGACTTTGACAAGTTCCGCGCGATTGCGGACGAAGTTGGTGCTTACTTGATGGTTGATATGGCTCACATTGCCGGCCTTGTAGCTGCTGGTTTGCATCCAAATCCAGTTGGCATTGCGGATGTTGTGACGTCAACAACGCACAAGACATTGCGTGGTCCACGTGGTGGTGTCATTTTGTCACAAGAAAAGTATGCTAAGCAATTGAACTCAGCAATTTTCCCTGGTTCACAAGGTGGGCCATTGGAACACGTGATTGCAGGAAAGGCGATTGCCTTTGGGGAAGCGTTGCAACCTGAATTCAAGACTTATGCCGCACAAATTATCAAGAACGCCCAAGCCATGGCAGAAGTATTCTCAGAAACTGAAGATATTCGCGTAGTGGCCGGTGGTACGGATAACCATTTGTTTAACTTAGACCTGACGAAGACTGGCTTGAATGGTAAGCAAACGCAAGAATTATTGGATTCTGTGTCAATCACAACCAATAAAGAAGCCTTGCCAAATGAAACACTCAGCCCATTCATCACTTCTGGTATTCGTATTGGGACACCTGCTATCACAACGCGTGGTTTCAAAGAAGCTGATGCCCGCCGTGTGGCTGAATTAATTGTGACAGCCATTCACAATTATGATGATCCAAAGGTATTAAAAGAAGTGAAAAAAGAAGCCGAAATTTTGGCCATGACACACTTATTTGAATAATGGCAAGTCGGCCTAGGCCGACTTTTTTATTGGGGGAGATAACATGCACACAAAACGTGATTTGCGACAAGTACAAAAGCAAAAACTACAAGCTTATCAAGGACCGGACCGTTTAACCGAAGAGACTGCGTTACGAGCTAAACTATTTAATACGGCGCAATGGGCCGCAGCAAAAACCATTGCCGTGGTGCTCAGTACACCTATGGAACTGAACACACAGCCAATTATTGCCCAAGCTTGGGCCAATGGGAAACAAGTTGTGGTACCAAAGATTGTGGCGAAACAGATGCAGTTTGTTGCGATTACGCCGCAAACGGCATTTACGGCAGGCGCGTTAAACATTCAAGAGCCAGAGGAAAACACAGTGTATCCACCAGAAAACATTGATCTGGTGATTGTCCCTGGCTTAGCTTACACGAAACAAGGCGGCCGTTTAGGTTTTGGCGCGGGTTATTACGATCGATTTTTGTCGACTTATACGGGCCAAACCATTGCGCTGGCCTTAACCCCGCAATTACTTGAGACGTTGCCATTAGAACCCCATGATCAAGTTATCGACCAAGTGTTGACACGTTAAGTTAAACACATAAAAAAACCACGCTGAAATAGGTTAGCGTGGTTTTTATGTGACGTTTTAGTCGACGAGGGGTAAAATATTGACGATTGAAATGCGATCACTCTCGTCATTTTTTAACCGGTCAATAATTTCATGATAACGGCGTTCTGACAAAGGTTCTTTGGTTTCAAAGGTCAAAATTTTGTTATCAATGTGATTATTCGTACTTGGATATTGTTCAATCCGGTAAATAATCAATAATTTCCGGTAAGCAAAGGGCTGGACAATCATCCCGTCTAAATGTTCTTCGACTTGTTCTGTTGTTTGGTTCGCAATATTTGCGCTTAATGCTTGTTTTGTCTTTTTAAAAAATGCCATTATTTCTTTCCTGCTTCATTGTCAAAATACGTTGTGAGTCCCTTGGTAATCGCATTGGCAATTTGTTTTTGGTAACGTGTTGATTGAATCTTTTTGAAATCCGAGGGATTGTTGATGTAACCTAATTCAAGTAATGTGGCTGGCTGCGAAGCGCGATTTAAGACCACATATTTGGCGGTGTCCATCCCACGATCAGTCATGGGTAAGCTATTTAAAGCGTTATGCAGTGCTGAGGTTAGGGCTTGGCCATTTTCTTGATAATAGTATTGGGTAATACCGGTGGCATCAGTTGCGCTGTTCTCATCCCCAGCGTGATCGAAGTGAAAGGAGATTTGCGCATCAGCACGGTACTTGGTCGCGAGCTTTGGAATGTCTAATAAGGGGACTAGCACATCTGAATCACGCGTCATTAAGACACGCGCACCCGTTGGGGCCAACGCATCACGTACTTGACGTGCCGTACGTAAGGTATACGTCTTTTCGTGATACTTACCATCGGCTGATGATGAGCCATTGTCACCAGACAAACCATTATAACGCTTATTTGGGTTACCACCATGCCCAGGGTCTAAAACAATCGTGGCTTCACTTATCGGTGTGGCGTGCCGTAAGGTATGCGATTTAGCCACCCAACTCGCCACCCAACCAACTTTTTCATTATCAGCGTGCCGTACTTGATACCAACCTTGATCATCTTTTAAGACAATTAAGTCGGTGCCACGTTTTAAGGTCGCCAGTGATCGGTACTGTAAGCCAGGCCCCGAACGCAATTGCACGTTGTCTGGCCCGGTTGAGATTTTGTCTTTATTGGCGAGCGAGTAAACTAATCCAAAAGTTGTCATTAAGACGAAGACGCTAATACTCACGCCGATGAGATTGCTTAATAACCATTTTTTTATCATGTTTTACCTACTCAAGCGATTGTTATTCATGTATAAATATTGTAACATATTTCGCGCTAGATCAACGTGACCTTTACCCGTAAAAAATGTTACAATTGAATTATGACATAACAGGAACTGTTATGAATACATTTAAAGGTTAAAAGGTAAACACGATGTCAAAAGTAATGGCGGTTAACGCTGGTAGCTCATCACTTAAATTCCAATTGTTGGAAATGCCTGAGGAAAAGGTATTGATGCAGGGTATTATTGAACGTATTGGTTCAGATAATGCTGAAATTTCAATCAAGTACGGTAATAATATCGAACCAAAGCGTTTGATCGGTGCCGAAGAAGGGCATATCACATTAACTAAAAACGGCGGCAAGAAGTTTGAACATGAAATGGCCATTAAGGATCATGAACAAGCAATTGACGTGCTATTGCAAAAGATGACAGATCTTGGCATCGTGAAGGACTTTAACGAAATCACTGGTGTTGGACACCGTGTCGTAGCCGGTGGTGAATGGTTTAACCACTCTGTTGTTGTTACTGACGAAGTGCTTGCTAAGATTGATCGTTTGGGTGATTATGCCCCACTGCACAACCCAGCCAACGCTATGGGTATCCGTGCCTTCCAAAAGTTGTTGCCAGATGCTTTGTCAGTGGCGGTGTTTGACACATCATTCCACCAAACAATGCCTGAAAAGAACTATCTTTACAGCATTCCTTACGAATATTATGCCCGCTACGGTGCGCGTAAGTATGGTGCCCATGGTACGTCACACCGTTACGTGACGGAACGTGCGGCTGAAAAGCTTGGTATTCCATTGGATCAATTCAACGCAATTTCATTCCACTTGGGTGCTGGTGCATCAGTTACAGCGATTAAGAACGGTAAGTCATACGACACATCAATGGGCTTCACACCATTGGCTGGTTTGACAATGGCGACACGTTCAGGTGATGTTGACCCATCATTGATTTACTATATTCAAGAACGTGAAGGTTTGACAAACGAAGAAATGTTGTCAATCTTGAACAAGAAGTCAGGTTTGTTGGGTATTTCAACAATTTCAAACGACATGCGTGATTTGGAAGAAGTCCAAGAAACACACCCACACGCTAAGTTGGCACTTGATATGTTCTATGACCGTGTCATTCGTTACGCTGGTCAATACTTTGCGGAACTTGGTTGTGTTGATGCCGTCATCTTTACTGCTGGTATTGGTGAAAACGATGCCGTGACACGTGCGAAGGTCCTTGAAGCCTTGTCATTTGCCGGTGTGAAGTTGGATGCCGAAGCCAACAATGTGCGTGGTAAGGAAACTGTTTTGACAACACCTGATTCATCAGTAACTGGTTTGTTGATTCCAACAAACGAAGAATTGATGATTGCCCGCGACGTTGAATCATTGCGTTAATACAATTTAAACGCGACACAATGCTGTGCCGCGTTTTTTGTTGGCCAAAAAAGCCGCTGTTTTAAATCAAAACAGCGGCTTTTTTAATGGTTTATTTTCGCAAGATACGGAAGCCATAAATACCAAGGACACTAAGTAGTGAAACCGTGAAAATGGCAATTTGAGCACCGTAGTGTTGGGTTATTTTTTTCGGTGCGGGTTTGGGGTGTGTCGTCGCAACTTTTTGCGGCGTAGTTGTATGAGGCACAGGCGCTTTTTTAGCGGGCGTAGTCGGCGCTGGGGTCGATTTGGGTGCTGTTGGCACAGTTGCAGCTGCTACTGGTAACAGCGGCTGTTTCGTCGTTGTTACAGTCTGTGCCATCAGGCTTTTGGTGGCCTGAGGTTGCGCTGATAATACTGGTAACAGTGGTTGCAATGCGCTTGGTTGGTTGTGAGCCAATAGGGGTGTGGCTGCCTGATCGAACACCTGATCAGGTTTTAGTTGCAGATCAGGTGTTGTCTGCGGGATCTCAAAGATTGGCGCAGGAGATGTCGGCGCAGCATTGGGATCTTGTGACAATTTGAAATAGACTTGATAAGCATGATGATAGTCAAAACCAGGCAAATCAATGGCTACTTGCATATCTTCCAAAATAGCGGGTTGGGCTAATTCAGCTGCTGAAAGTGGCAACGTATATGTGAGAATATAGGCACTTCCAACCAGGTCAGCAGAAACTTGAGTGGCCTGCGTAAAGGCAATACTGTCTTTACCGTAGTTAGCGGGGACATTCGCGGTGAAAGTCAAGCTGCCCGAGCCATCCGCATGTCGGGTTAACGTCGCTGTCGGTAAAATATAATTGCTTGCCACGGAGGTTAAGTTCTGATTGTCGCCTTTCATAACGGACAATGTCACTGGTTCGGGTACAACATCAGGTGTTGGGGTGGGAGTGACGACAGTCTGCACCAATTTAATTGGTTGGATGAGGGACCCGCTAAATCGACTACTGAGTTTGTTAGCCCCAGCTGCATTGTCCCATGAGAAGCTAGTTTGCCCGTCGCCAGTCAGCCCTGAATAGTTAATTTGGTCAAGATTGACAGTGGCATTTAGCCCGCTTTGATACGTTAGCGGGATCACAGTACCATCAATGGCTTTAGCCGAGAGACGCGTGTTAAATTGAGCGGCATCACTGGGGATAGTCAAGGTTGGCATGGTGACAAATTGGAATTTAGCGTTGAGGTAGGTCAGCTTATTGAGCAGTTTTAGTGGACTCAAATCCCGTACTTGGTTACGTAAAATGGTTAAATTTCCGAGTTGGGTGAGATTTGCCAAGGGCGATAAATCCGTGACTTGGTTGTTGGATAAAGATAAATTCGCCAACTGAGTCAGCCCAGCTAGCGGTGATAAATCGCTAACGGCATCTTTACTGAAATCAAGATCGGTTAATTGTTTTAAACCGGCCAACGGTGATAAATCAGAAATGGTCCCGTTGAAATCAATCGCCAAATCTTGCAGGCTTGTCATGTTCGTCACGAGTTTCAAATCTTGGTTAGTCATGCCTAATTGTGAGAGATTCAGTTTTTTGAGTTGGGTTAAACGCTGTAACACACTAATGTTTGTTTGTGGATTATTCCCAGTTGTGAGGCTGGTGAGATGGTTGAGATTTGCAACAGGGCGCCAATCTGCGATTTGGTTACTGCCAAGGCTTAATGTCGTCAGCAACGGAAAGTTTGCGAGTCCGGTCACATCCGTGAGTTTGTTTCCAGATAAATCAAGCGTAGTGAGGGGAGCAGTTGGCGCCAGTGGTGGTAGTGTGGTGAGTTTGCTGTTGACTAACTTGAGCGATTGTAGTTGTGTCAGTTGCGATAAACCGGCTAGTTGCTGTGGCGCCGTACCATAAGCATCCCCAACGAGGTTTAGCTGTTGGATGGGCACTTGCCCTAATTTTGCTAAATCGGGGAGTTGATCAGCTTTATTTAGCCGTAAGCTCAGGTCGGTTAATTGCGTTAAGTGCTGTAGTGGTGTTAGGTCGCTGATGGCATTGCCGGTCAAATCTAATTGTTGTAGATTTTTGGCGAATTCCAGCCCTTTTAAATTGGTCACATCGCTATACGTTAAATTAGCCGTTGTTAATTTGGCCAAATTGGCTTGTGTCAGTGGGACATCTGGTCCGAGTAACTGTTGCAAATTGGTTTGCAAATTTTTATCGGGCAACCAAGTTGCTAAATCTGGTTCAGGTTGCGCAAGGGTTGGTGCACTACCTGAAACGTCAGCGGCAGCAATTTTCTGGGGTGACGTGGCAACGACTATTGCAAGTGCGGCAGTTGCCAAGAAAACCGTCACGTGTTTTCGACTCATGAGCTATTATCCTATCTTTCCTATTCTACTGTCAAAGGGACTAAGGCATTATTGTATCGCATTGCTTCTCATTTCACAATTTTATACAAAGGGTGATAATACCTAGACTACAAGCGCATGGAAAATAGCCGACAATCCCCAGCCAGCAAGGCATTTCACGCTTATCAAAGAGTATATAATGTGGTGTTTGACCAGTTTTATGGGAAATACGTCAATTGTAATAAAATGCGCGTGTTGCTACGGGGCCAATGAGTCACACGTCTTATCGTTCGATAAATTTATCACATTATAAAACTTTTTGACTTGTCAAAACGATATAATGGGTCTATTGCCTTTTTAGGGGTTGCCGTGATGAAAACGGCAACGGTGAGAAAGAAATAACGTTTGGTGGTGGTTGGTGTGTTTAAAAAAATTATTTTTGGGTGTCTAGTTGGCGCCATTGTTGGGACTGCCAACATGACTAGTGTGCAGGCCCAAGCAGTGCCTTACCAGGTTTTGAAGTACGGTACGCATGACGTCTCGTATGCCAGTGCTTATTTTGTGACGCCTGGTGACTTAGTGCCAGCTGGCGACCAGTATCGGGCGCAACTTGTCATTGCAACGCAGCACGAGTTGGGCCGTTTTCCAGTGACTATTTTGACGATTAATCAACAAAAACCAACGGTCACCCAGAGCACAAAAGGTAATACCGACTATTATACGTTTAGCTTTCTGGTCAAAAATCCCAACACGCTGTTAAGTGGCACGATGAAAGTCGACGTTGCGAGTTTAAATTATCACCATACTTATGATTTTAATTTGCAGTTTGACGCCAAAAATTTGCCAGCAGTTGCGCAACCAAAAACGGCTGCCGCTACAACTGGGCAGGCTCAGCCAACAGCGCCAGCATCAGCTAGCCAGACGCATAGCTCATCTAACACGACCGCAGCCGCATCGTCGCAGCAAGTGGTGCCGTCAGCTAACAGTAGCAGTAATGTCCAACCAGCCGTTGATCAACCAACGCCAGCGGCTACGTCGTCATCAGCCGAAGTATCCGCTGCGCAGCCCGCTCTTGTCGCCAAAGCGGCAACACCAACGCCACAACGTCATCAACAAGCGCCGCTATGGCCGGCAGCCTTAGCAGGGGTCTTGTTGGGTGGGCTGGGTATCGTTGGTCATATGATTTGGACCAAAAAACGACAGAAAGTGGGTTAACATGGCTAAAAAACAGGTGTTTGTTAGTGGCGTGATTTTGATAGTGCTCCTAATCGGTGGTATTGGCTACGCGGTGGCACAACGGCAAGCGCAACCAGCAAACCGACCGGTTGCGACAACAATGGCACAAGTGGCGATTTTTGATCGGTTAGGAGTACCGCTAGCAGCCGTGCCGACCAGTCAAGAACCGCTACCAGCGCGTTATGCGCAGTTGCCAAAAGTCGGTAATCATGTGAGTGTTAATTTTGAACAAATTCTCCGTGTTCATCCCAGTGTCGTGTATGTTGATGCGGCTTTAACGGCGGATTATGCTACCAAACTAAAGGCCAGCCAGATTAAAATGACGGCACTTGATTTCACAACTTACCAGCAGCTGACGCGCAATATTTTACAACTTGGCATGACCTATCATCAAGTTGCGGCAGCCCAAAAGTTACTGAAATCGCTTAAATTACC
Organism: Leuconostoc garlicum; assembly: GCF_001998805.1. NCBI lineage: Bacteria > Bacillati > Bacillota > Bacilli > Lactobacillales > Lactobacillaceae > Leuconostoc > Leuconostoc garlicum. The sequence continues at coordinate 1,230,460 of NZ_CP016329.1, forward strand.
ACCAAAAACGCTTAAAAAACCCGTGAAGGTTTTAATTTTGGTGGGGATGCCTGGCGGTGGCTTCTTGGTGGCAAATGCGCACAGTTATCTCGGTGATTTGGTTAAACGCGCCGGCGGTGAAGTTGTTGGCGGTGATGTGAATCAATCTTTGACCACACCAAATCCACAAGCGATTGCCCAAGAAAATCCAGCTGTTGTGATACGACTGGCTCATGCGATGCCAACCCAGGTCAAGCAGAGTTTTGATCAAATATTTCAGCAAGCGCCTTATGCGCATTTAAAAGCGACGCAAACAGGTCAAATTCATGATGTTTCGGCCCCTGATTTTGGTATGACGGCGAATTTACAAGTCGTGACGGCCTATCGCGATATTCAACAATGGCTGGCGGTGGCGCAATGAGACGATGGGGGATGCTGATCTTGTATCTGAGTATTGTGTTAGTTGTGGTGATAACGTTAGGTGTCCCGTTAGGACAGCAATGGCCGAGTTGGGATATTTTTTGGCAATTGCGCTTGCCCCGCGTGCTGTTTGCTTTAATCGGTGGGGCAATGCTAGCAGTTAGTGCCTTGATTTTCCAAACAACTTTACGGCATCACTATATTGATGCCAGTATGCTAGGTTTGGCGAGTGGCAGTGAGTTAGGCCTAGCCTTATTGACGGTGGGTTGGGCGCCCGCGTTGACCTATCGCGTGGCCATTGGGGCCGTGCTGGCGATGGGGTGGTTAGTCGTGTTGCGCCGCAGTGTCTTAAAAATGGGCCACCAACCCTTATTGTTGCCACTGGGTGGCCTCGCTTTGGCATTGTTTTTCAATGCTGGTACCAGTTTACTGACTAACCAACAAGGTTTGCTGGGAAAATCATTGGCCAATGTGACCGTGACCGACACTTGGTTGTTAACCGTGATTGGCTTGCTGGGGTTAATCTTCATACAATTACGACCGGCACAATTAGCATTATTTGCTTTGCCGCAGGGTCATATTGCACGTCTGGGCTATCCTGAATCACGATTAAGTTGGCCCTGGCAGCTCGTTGCAGCCGGTTATATTGGTGCGGTGAGTGCTGTATTAGGGACAATATTTTTTGTGGGGCTAATCGTAGCGCAATTAGTACGTTTTTGGTTTGGTGGCAGTGCGCAGCAACGGTTGTTGCCAACTGCGTTGTTTGGCACATTGGTCTTGAGTTTGAGTGATATGCTGGCACATAGTAGCCGCTATCCGATTGAATTACCCACTGGGGCAATGCTGATGTTGCTAACAGCCCCATTTTTTATGGTTTTATGGTGGCGACAATATGAAAATTAATGACTTAACCCTACCGCGTGATCTATTGCATGAGCAGACGGTATGCTGGCCTGATCAAGGGATAACCGTGATGCTTGGTCAAAATGGGGTTGGGAAATCAACGTTACTAGCTGAATTAGCCCGTCGATTACCGGAAGCGGCTTATTTACCGCAAAAAAATGACATTTACGACGATATTTCGGTACAAGCGGTACTAGTACTTGGCCAGCAACGTGCGACTCAACCGCCAAGTCTTGATGTGGTGGCGGCATTTGATCTCGCACCTTTATTGAAAATGGCCATGCGGACACTGTCTGGTGGCCAACAACAGCGCGTTTGGTTAGCGTTTATGCTGGTTCAACAGGCACCAATTTTATTACTAGACGAACCACTGTCAGCTTTAGATTTACGCTATCAAAAACGGTTGACGCAGTTACTGGTGACAGCACAGACAAGTGTCATCATGATTGTGCATGATTTAAACTATGCGCAACGGGTAGCAGATTGGATTTGGGTGATGCATGAGCAAACCATCCTTGCTGGTACGCCAAAAGAGATGCTGACGGATACGTTATTATCCGCTGTTTTCCAGACCACGATCCAACAGCAGATCACAGTGGCCGGACACCGCTATTTTGATAGTTAAGCACTAAAAAAGCAATCCATGTGGATTGCTTTTTATTAAGCGATTGTTTTGAGTTGACCGCGGACTTGATCCAATGAGGTGAGGCCTTTTTCTGCTAAAATGGCGGCTAATTCAGTTTCCAGCCGTTCAAAGACGCCAATGCCTTCAACCGCCAATTGTGAGCCGACTTCAACCAAATCGGCCCCACATAACACGTGGTCGTATACATCACGGCCAGTTGTGACACCACCAGTACCAATAATTTTGATATCGTCACGCAAGCGATCACGCAAAGCCCGAACATTAGCTAAGGCCGTGGCTTTTACAATTGTGCCACCCAAACCACCAAAGCCGGCTTTTGGCTTAATCACAACAGTATCAGTTTCAGGATCAATGACCAAGCCATTACCAATTGAGTTAATCGTGTTGACAAACGCGAGCGGGAATTTGTTTAAGATAGCGGCAATCATGTCAAAATGCACAATATCAAAATATGGGGGTAATTTAACGCCCAAAGGCTTAGTGAAGAAGGCGAATGCTTCGGTTAAAATAGCTTCAGTTGCTTCAAAGTCGTAAGCTGTTTGGGGCTTGCCTGGGACATTTGGACATGAGAGATTCAATTCAATCAAGCCGCCAAAATCTGAAGCTTCCAGTCGACGCAACATGTCTAAATTATCTTGCTTGGAAAGACCAGCAATTGAGAAGAAAATAGGTTTATCGGTTTGCTTTTGTGAGACGTAATCCATGTAGTAGTCAAACCCAGCATTGGGCAAGCCCATTGAATTAATCGTGCCAAGATTTTGTGCCATTTCGTAGTAACGTGGCGTGGGGTTACCTTCACGCAAGGCGGGTGTTGCCGACTTTGTCACCACGGCGCCAGTGTAATTGGAAGCCAGAACTGTGTCGAGCTCTTCTTTTGTCTGGCACATTACCCCAGCAGCATTTAGTAAAATGTGGTCAAAATTAAAATTTTGAATGGCGGCAGTTAATTGCATGTTTCGTCTCCTCAAATTCGTCAAAGTTCGCAAAATGTTAGTCCAAGTATATCAAAAAAATAAGCCGATAAAAAGGCCAAAGGTTGGGTATAATAGAAGTATGAAACAATTTAGAGTAGAAAACTTAAAAAGTACTTACGGCGAAAAAGTGTTATTTAACGATATCTCTTTTTTAATCACAGAAGGTGATCGGATTGGCTTAATTGGTGTCAATGGGTCGGGGAAAACCTCGCTTTTGAATGCCATTGCTGGCGTCAATCCAGCTGATGCCGGTCAAATCATCACGCAAAATGACTATACCATTGGGTATTTGACACAGAATCCGGACTTGGATCCAGATGCTCGCGTGATGGATGCAATTTTGTCGGGGGATCAACCCATTTTTCAAACGATTCGGCAATACGAATATGCGTTGCAACATTTTGGTGAACATCCGACTGATGAGAAGGCAGCCCAACAGTTTGAGGCGGCCCAAAATGCGATGGATCGTGATGACGCTTGGACAACTGAAGCGCATATTAAGGCGATTTTGACGCAATTGCATATGCCAGATTTACACCGAAAGGTGAGCGAACTTTCCGGTGGTCAGCGCAAGCGTGTGGGGTTGGCCCAAGTGTTAATTGAAGCCCCGGATTTGTTGATTCTTGATGAGCCAACCAACCATCTTGACTTTGATTCGATTGCTTGGTTGGAAAAGTTTTTGGCCAATTATAAAGGCGCTGTCTTGGTTGTGACCCATGATCGGTATTTCTTAGATGCCGTGGCATCGCGTATTTTCGAATTATCATTTGGTGAATTATACGAATATAAAGGGAATTATCAGGATTATATGGCCGGCAAGGCTGAACGGATCGCCAAGTCAAGAATTGCCGAACACAAGCAACAGCAGCTCTATAAACAAGAATTGGCCTGGATGCGTAAATCAGCACGGGCACGTACAACGAAGCAAACAGCCCGTGAAAACGCCTTTGCTGAACTAGAATCACAAATGGGAACGCTGAAGGTAGATGACGATGTTGCCGTGAATTTAGGCCAACAACGACTAGGGAAAAAAGTTATCGTCATTGAGCATGCGCAGTTACAGTTTGGCGATAAACGGATTTTGGATGATTTTAATTTGCGTGTTGCGGCGGGCGATCGGATCGGGATTACGGGTGAAAATGGCGCAGGGAAAACCACCTTTTTGAATGCCATTGCCGGGCAACTACCGTTAACCAGTGGCGTGATTGAGTTAGGCGAGACCGTTAAGATGGCGTATTATACGCAAGTAACGGAAACGATTCCTGAGGATAAGCGGGTAATTGCTTATCTATCTGATGTGGCCAGTTCGGTTACGGATAAAAATGGCAATCAAGTTAGTGTGTCTGAACTGCTGGAACAATTCCTATTTCCACCGTTTATGCATGGCACGTTGATTCGTAAATTGTCAGGTGGGGAAAAGCGCCGTCTGTATCTCTTGAAACTGTTGCTCCAGCAACCCAATGTGTTGTTACTGGATGAACCAACAAATGATTTAGATATTAGTACGTTGACGGTTTTGGAAGATTTCTTGAATGATTTTGCGGGTGCCGTGATGACGGTGTCACACGATCGGTATTTCCTTGATAAAGTGGCGAACCAATTGTATATGTTTCAAGGTGATGGCGTGGTGACGCGGTATGATGGCTTATTTAGTCAATACTTGGCCCAACAAGCAGCAGAAAAAACGGCCCAAGTTGCGAAAGTGGTCCAACCAAAACCAACAACACCAGCTGCGCCAGCTAAAAAGAAACTCACTTATCATGAAAAGAAGGAATGGGAAACGATTGAAGACGACATTACCGAATTGGAAACGCGTCTTCAAGCTATTCCTGATGAAATGGCTAAATTTGGCACGGATTATGTGAAATTAGGCGAATTACAAAAGGAACAAGATCAACTCGAAGCCGCGTTGGAAGAAAAAATGTTGCGCTGGGAATATTTGAGTGAGATTGTCACAGGCTAAAAACGATCTGGTAACAGGTCGTTTTTTTTTTTTTTTGAGCACGAGTGGCCGAAAACGTATGATGATTTAAGGAGTTTAACATGAACTTAAATCAACAGTTACTCGCCATTCATTTGACAGCTGGTATGGGGGCTAAAGCAGCACGTGCCGTGGTAACAGCCGTCACAGCAGTGCAAGTACCAACCATTTACCCTTGGCCGTTAGATCTTATTTTATCTTTTGGCGATCAACGCAGCCATCATTTGATCCGGCGGACATATAGTAGTGCAGTTGAACGCGCGCAACAGTGGTCGACACCTTATATGACGTATTTTGATTCGTATTATCCAGGTCGTCTACGAGAAATTTATGATGCGCCACTGGTCTTGTTTTATCAAGGTCATCTAGAAGCTTTAAGGTTACCCAGTCTATCCGTTGTGGGGACGCGAACAGCTACGCCGTATGGTTTAGCCGTATTGCGGTCGTTATTACCTGATGTCGTGCGGCAAGACGTCGCGATTGTGTCGGGTTTAGCAAAAGGCATTGATGTGATGGCGCATCAAATGACGTTGGCACAACGTGGCGTACCGATTGCCGTCATTGGTACAGGTATCGACGTAGCCTATCCCAAAGCACATCACCACTTGCAAACCCAAATTGGCGAACAAGGATTGGTCTTAAGCGAATATCCACCTGGCACCGGACCGCAAAAATCTCATTTTCCCGCACGTAATCGTATCATTGCTGGGCTGTCATCAGCGACATTGGTTGTTGAAGCGAAACAACATTCAGGTAGTTTAATCACGGCTAATTTTGCCTTACAGGAAAATCGTGATGTCCTAGCAGTGCCGGGGACAATTTTTTCAGCAACCGCACAAGGCACCCATGAATTGATTCAATTAGGTGCAAAATTAGTCGCAAAACCAACCGATATTCTCGAAAGTGTCCAAAACCTAGATACAATCTGATATGCTATATAATAAGAAGTGATTGGTAGGCATATCAAATGGTAGATACAGTAAAAAAAGCGACAAAAACAACAAAAAAAACAGCAACCAAAAAGCCGGCAAAGCGCAAGACGACGACTAAATCCAAGAAAAATTTAGTGATTGTGGAAAGTCCATCAAAGGCTAAAACAATTGAAAAATACTTGGGGAGTACGTATAAAGTTATTGCCAGTCTTGGGCATGTGCGTGATTTGCCGAAGTCCACTTTAGGTGTTGATGTTGATAATGATTACGATCCGAAGTACATTACGATTCGTGGTAAAGGGGATGTGATCAAGGGACTGCGTAAGGAAGCAAAAGCAGCTAAAAAAGTTTATTTGGCAAGCGATCCGGATCGTGAAGGGGAAGCCATTGCTTGGCACTTACAACATCTGCTTGATTTGGATCAGGACCAACCGAATCGCGTTGTGTTTAATGAAATTACCAAAGATACGGTCAAAAACGCTTTTAAAACACCACGGACAATTAATCAAGACCTCGTTGATGCGCAACAAGCGCGACGTATCCTTGATCGCTTAGTGGGTTATTCCATTTCACCAATTCTTTGGAAAACGGTTAAGCGTGGTTTGTCAGCTGGTCGCGTACAGTCTGTTGCGTTGGGATTAATCATTGCCCGCGAACAAGAAATTCAAGCCTTTGAACCAGAAGAATACTGGACATTAGATTCCGAATTTAAAAAATCACGGGCTAAATTCAAAGCCACGTTTTATGGCGTAGATGATCAAAAAACAAAATTGCCGGATCAGGCGCATGTGCAAGAAGTCATGCAACGTCTTGATCGTGAAGCGGATTTTGAGGTTGTTGCCGTAGAAGCCAAAGAACGGAAGCGCAACCCGCAGCTACCGTTTACCACGTCAACGATGCAACAGACAGCTAACACGCAGCTTAATTTCCGGACGCGAAAAACAATGATGACCGCCCAACAGTTGTATGAAGGGATTAACTTAGGGCGTGGCATTGGTCAAGTTGGTTTGATTACCTATATGCGTACGGATTCAACGCGTATCTCAACCGTAGCGCGCAACGCGGCGGCACAATATATTCATGAAACTTGGGGGCCGGAGTATTCACGCCACCAACCGTTAAAAGGTGATTTACCGGAAGGTGCGCAAGATGCCCATGAAGCGATCCGACCAACGGACGTCATGCGAACACCCGCCAGTATCAAAGATAAATTAACCCCTGATCAGTTTAAGTTGTATAGTTTAATCTGGTCACGATTTGTGGCCAGCCAAATGACACCTGAAATTTTGGACACGATGGCCGTCACGATTAAGCAAAACGGCGTGACGTTCCGGGCTAATGGGTCTAAAACTAAATTTCAAGGGTTTACCAAGGCGTATCCAGCCGCAAAAGAAAAAGATAATGCGCTACCAGAGTTAGCTGTTGGCGATCAGATTCGGTTAGCCAACATTAATCCGGAACAGCATTTCACTTTACCACCAGCACGGTATACAGAAGCAGCGCTGATTAAAGCGTTAGAAGAAAACGGGGTTGGGCGACCATCGACCTATGCGCCAACGCTAGATACCATTCAACGTCGAAATTATGTCAGAATTGATGCGCGTAAGTTTGTGCCAACGGAATTAGGGGAAATCGTACAAAAAATTGTCGTGGATAATTTTCCCGATGTCACGGATATACAGTTTACTGCCCGCATTGAACACGAGTTAGATGAAGTTGAAACGGGTGATAAGCAGTGGGTACCCGTGATTGATGCCTTCTTTAAGCCATTTTCAAAAGAAGTTGATAACGCTGCTGCAACCTTAGAAAAAGTCATTATGCACGATGAACTAGCTGGGATGGACTGTGAGGTTTGCGGATCACCGATGATTGTTAAAATGGGCCGGTATGGTAAATTCTTTGCTTGTGCACGTTTCCCTGATTGCCGACATACACAAACCATTATTAAAGAAATTGGCTTAACATGTCCAAAGTGTCATAAAGGCCAAGTGGTTGAACGTAAAACGAAGAAACAACGGACATTCTATGGCTGCTCACGCTATCCAGATTGTGATTTTGTCTCTTGGGAGAAGCCAACGGATAAAACCTTAGCTGATGGGACAACACCAAAAGAAACCGCAACAACAGATAATCAAAAATAATATTGTGCGATCATGATCAAAGACAGGTCATGGCACACAACCAAAACCAGTAAAAACGGCTGCCAGCAATGGCCGCCGTTTTTTGCATTAAATCGAGGGATATGATGAGTTGTAGGTTATTTTGAAAGTAGTCATGATAGCTGTCATGGAATTCACTGGGATAGGAAAGTGAATTTGACGTGTCAGTGAAAAAGTTACATTACGATAGCGCGCGAGTTATTTTGTGATAATTTTTTCATGTAATGACTAGTAGTGCTGATTTAATCACGCTAGATATCACGAAGGTAATGGTTTTGGGGCTTGCTATTATATCGGCCATGACCTATACTAAGTATGTGAAATGAAAGCGCTTACAAAAAGTGATCATATTTTGAAGGAGAGTAGTAACATGTCAGGTAATAAAATTTCAGCGGGTCTTGCGGCACTAAAAGTAATGTCAGGGTGGGGTGTCCACACAATGTATGGGATTCCATCTGGTACTTTGAGTGGTTTGATGAATGCCATGGGGCATCCTGATAATGACATTAAGTTTCTTCAGGTAAAACATGAAGAAGTTGGCGCAATGGCCGCTGTGATGCAATGGAAATTCGGTGGCAAATTGGGTGTGACAGTGGGATCAGGTGGTCCTGGAGCCACACATTTAATTAATGGGCTTTATGACGCTGCGATGGATAATATTCCAGTGTTAGCCATCTTGGGCTCAAAGCCTGTTCGTGAATTGAACATGGATTCATTTCAGGAATTAAACCAAAACCCAATGTACGAAAGCATTGCTGTTTATAACCGTCGTGTTGCCACTGCGGAACAATTGCCGCATTTGGTTGATGATGCGATCCGCACGGCCATCGCTAAACGTGGCGTTGCCGTGTTAGAAGTCCCAGCTGATTTTGGCTTTACAGAAATTGATGCTGACGCACTTTACTCTTCACCGCTTTATTCATCAGGTTTGACTTATAAAGAATACCGTTCAGCCCCAGTGGACGAAGCCGATATTGATGCGGCGGTAGAACTGTTGAACCAAGCAAAGCGACCAATCATCTATGCTGGAATTGGGACAATGGGACATGGCCCAGCCGTCCAAGAATTATCCCGTAAGCTTAAAGCACCGATTATTACGACAGGGAAGAACTTTGAAACATTTGAGTGGGATTTTGAAGGCTTTACGGGCTCAACGTTCCGTGTTGGTTGGAAACCAGCCAACGAAGCTGTTTTGGAAGCTGATACGGTCTTGTTTGCGGGGACAAACTTCCCATTCTCTGAAGTTGAAGGGACTTTCCGCAATGTTAAGAAGTTCATCCAAATTGACAGCAACCCTGCCATGTTAGGTAAGCGTCACCGCAATGATGTGGCGATCTTAGGGGATGCTGGTGAGGCCATTACGGCAATTTTGGATAAGGTGACTGCAGTTTCTGATTCGCCATGGTGGCAAGCTAACGTTAAAAATGTTCAAAACTGGCGTCAATATCTGAACCGCTTGGAACAAAAAACTGAAGGCGATTTACAAGCTTATCAAGTCTATCAGGCGATTAATAAGTATGCCGACGAAGATGCGATTTTCTCAACTGATGTTGGTAATGTGACGCAAATGTCAGTACGTCACTTGCATATGACGCCTAAGAATATGTGGCGGACGTCACCATTATTTGCCACAATGGGCATTGGGTTGCCAGGTGGGATTGGGGCTAAAAACACTTATCCTGACCGACAAGTCTGGAACTTAATGGGTGATGGCGCTTTCTCAATGACATACCCAGATGTGGTGACTAACGTGCGTTATAACTTACCAGTAATTAACGTCGTGTTTACCAATACGGAATATGGCTTCATTAAAAATAAGTATGAAGATACGAATACGTATAACTTCGGTGTTGACTTTACCGACGTTGATTATGCGAAGATTGCGGAAGCCCAAGGGGCAGTTGGTTTAACTGTGCGCCGCATTGAAGATGTCGATCGGGTTGTGAAAGAAGCCGTTGACTACTACAACCAAGGTCGCGTGGTTGTGATTGATGCAAAAATCACGAAGGATCGACCAATCCCAGTTGAAACGTTAAAGCTTGATCCAAAGTTGTATAGCGAAGATGTCATTACAGCCTATAAAGAACGGTATGAAGCACAAGATCTTGTGCCATTCCGTGAATTCCTTGAAGCTGAAGGCCTAACGTCACAAGTTGTTGCAGCAGCTACTGGTAATAAATATAGTTTTTAAGCGCAACTCGCGATGTGTTAAATAGCGGTGAGCTAAAAAGGTCAGATACTTGTGTATCTGACCTTTTTTTGCGCATCTGTGGTGATAATGCCTGTTATGGTGTAGGATTTGGCTTTGCAATCATGGTTTAACGTCACCATGATTGCAGTCACTATAAATTCAAAACCGCCCATAGCCTTTTTGGCGATTTTTTTTAAGATTTCTGACGCGCTTTGCTTCAGATTTGCTGCCAAAATAGCGATTGAACTTATCTTCAGCAATTTCTGATGCTGACATTTGCGTGTACTTATTTTCTCGTAATATTTTTTGATAATTGTCGAAGCGTTTTTGAGATAAGCGACCGCTTGCTATTGCTGAAAAAATGGCGCAATCCGGTTCACCATGATGTTGGCAATTTTTATAGCGACAGTTTTGAGCCAAAAGCGCAATATCTTCAAAAGTTTCCTCGGTATTGCCAACATCAATTTGTAATTCTCGCATACCTGGTGTATCGATGATCTGACTACCATTTTTTAATTGAAATAATTGTCTATGGGTAGTGGCGTGTTTACCTTTATGGTCACGCATGCGAACTTGTTTCGTCTGCATGGCTTCATAGCAAAGAAGATTGTTGATCAACGTTGATTTTCCGACGCCAGATGAGCCAATAAACACAACAGTTTGTGGTTGAGCCAATAAAAAATGTTTTAATGAAGCAAACTCATGACTGTCTGCCACGAAGATAGGTAACGATTTGGCAATTTGTTTAAGGGCTGCCATTTTGTTTTCTAAATCAACAACTAAATCAGCTTTTGTCAAAATGATGGCCGGTTGGGCACCGCTTTCCCAAGCGACAGATAGGTAACGTTCGATGCGACTTAAATTGAAATTTTGATCAAGTGAGGTGGTGACAAAAACAATGTCGATATTGGCCGCAATCGGCTGAACAGTATGACTGCTGCCAGAAGTGACGCGTGACAGTAAACTTTTGCGTGGACAAACGCGATGAATAATCGCTATTTTATCAAAAGGTGAATGTGTTATTGCCACAATGTCGCCCACAACAGGATATGATAACGACGTGCTAATATTGTAAGCGAACTGGCCAGAAATTTTTGCTAACAAAACGTCGTTGGCCAACGCATGATGTTTAGCAACGGTATATAAATCATGATTTTGTGACACAACAGTCGCAAAAAATGTGGTTGAACTTTTTTTCTAACATATCAAGATCCTTGATTAAATAGTATCACAACTAGAAAAGTAATGAAATATTAACGAATTGAAGTGTTTAACTAATAAACAACTTATTTCACTCTAATGTATCAGAGGAGGGATTTTATTGTCGATGTCGTGGCTTATTTTCCGTATTGACCAGAGAGCGAACATGAGAAAATGCCAAGATACCTCAAAATAAAGTGAAAAAAGTCTAGTCATTACTGCTCGAAAACACAATATAGGATATCTAAACCAGAAAAAAGTTAAAAGGTTATCAATTTTTGGTTTGGTGCTAATGGGCTCACGTTATTTTTGGTTTACATAATCTGGTAACTTAAAAATAAAAATGCCGTCATATCAACGATTGCACCGAAACAAATGACTTGACAAGTTGCGCGTAAAAACGTATAATTTTTTGTACAGTTCATTCGTGTCGCAGACTGTGGTCTGCGACTTTTATTATTGAAAGGCGGCCATGGCAAGTCGAATCCCAGATGCCTTCATTGATGAAGTGCGTAAAAAAGTGAATATCGTTGATGTGATCGGGGAATATACACAACTGGTTAAACGCGGACGCCAATGGAACGGATCGTGTCCTTTCCATGATGATCGCCATCCATCACTCTTTGTTGAAGAAAACAAGCAGGTCTTTAACTGTTTTTCTTGTGGTCGTTCAGGCTCTGTCTTTTCTTTTATCATGGAAAAAGAAGGGCTGAGCTATCCTGAAGCGGTCCTATCTTTGGCTGAAAAAGCGGATATGCCAGTTGATCAACAATTGACAGCGCAAGCCGCTCATCCCATTGACAGTCGCACGCAAGCCATTTATGATTTGCATTCCGCGGCACAACGGTTGTATCAGCATATTTTATTAAATACCACATCAGGCGAAACAGCTTTAGCTTATTTACACGATAAGCGGCAGTTATCTGATGCGGTCATCAAGCAATTTGGGATTGGTTTTGCGCCGGATGACAATGTGTTATTGCAATATGCCAAGGGTCAAAATATCGCACCAGATATCCTGCAAGCATCAGAATTGTTTATTACAAATGATCAAGGCGTGATGCGTGATCGTTTTGCGGGACGGATTGTGTGGCCAATCAAGACGGCACGTGGCCAAGTGGTTGGTTTTTCTGGGCGTGCGCTCGCGTCAGATAACACCATCAAATATATGAACAGCCCAGAAAGTCCATTTTTCACAAAAGGCAAAATTCTTTATAATTTTGATCGTGCTAAAAATCAGATGCGACAAACCAATACAGCACTGATTTTTGAAGGTTTTATGGATGTTATTTCGGCAGACATGGCGGGCAAAACTATGGGTGTTGCCACGATGGGAACGGCTTTAACCCCAGAACATGTTCAGCAATTGGCACGGGTTGCCCAACGTATTTTACTCGTTTACGATGGGGATGAAGCAGGCCAAAAGGCAGCCAAACGCGCGATTACGTTAATTCGCACGCATGCGCAACAAGTTGAGATTGGGATCGTACATTTGCCAGATCAATTAGATCCGGATGATCTACGGATTCAGCGTGGCACAGCTGCCTTGCAACAAGCCTTGGAACAAAATATTCAAACACCGGTTGAATTCTTGGTCAACGCTGCTCGGACTGGGAAAAATCTCAGCAACCAAGTGCAGTATCTGGCTTTTTTGCAAGAGGTGATGCAAACCTTGCAACAAGCCACGCCAGTTGAACAAGATTTACAACTGACCAAAATCGCCAATGAGTTTGGCACTTCAAAACAAGCGTTGCAGGCACAGTTGCAACAAACGTTGGCCCAAAGTCGGGCCAGGCCAGCTGCTACGCAAAATTATTCAAAACGTGTGTCAAAAGCCTACACCGATCAAATGACACCACCACCCGCAGCACCAGCTGATAGTGAGCCGCGGGTTGGGCAACGCTTAACTAAAGTTGAGCAGGCGGAACGCGCCTTGCTTATGGCCATGATTAAGTCACCACAGGTATTGGCCCAGGTCAAAGCGACCACGGGGTTTGCGTTTGTGCATCCAGATTATCAATTATTGATGATGTTGGCGGCTATTTATCAAGGGCAACATCCAGAACCATTTGATTTAGCGCAGTTTATGGATTTTATCCAGAAACCAGCTTTAAATCAAAAAATTATGGCTATTGATCGGGCTTATGGTGACCTTACCATTGAGCATGAGGCGATTCGTGATTATTTGCAAATCATTATGGAAGAGGCGCCGATTGAAGCACGCGTACAAGAATTACAACAATTGATCAACGTCGCTAAGCAACAACATGATGACACCAAGTTGTTGCAACTGATGACAGAATTGATCAACCTCAAGAAACAACATTCAGGGTAAGTGGCTTAGGCCAAAGATCCGGTGATAACGATTAACCCGTATATTAGGAGAAGTAAGACATGGCAACTAATTTATCTTCAAGCAAAATCTCAGATATCAAAGATTATCTTGATTCACAAAACATTTCATATAATAGCCGTGCCAAGAAAGCGGAGTTACTCGCTTTGGCACAAGGTAAAACACCAGAGGAAGCTGCTGCTGCCGGTCGTGCCTCAAAGCCAAAAGCGGCTAAAAAGTCAGGGATTATTAAGAGCCCAGAATATGACAAAGCCGTCAAGGCGTTGATTGCTGAATATAAGCCAGCCAAAGAAGTGACGTATGCCACTTTGTCAGAACGTTTGGCAGAACCGTTCCATTTGGATGGTGAAAATATTGAACGCTTGATGGAAAAAGTTGAAGATGCTGGTGTGGCCATCGTGGATGAAAAGGGTGAACCAGCACCAGAAGTCTTGCAAGCAAAGCAAAACAAGCCTTCTAAAGAAGAACTTGATCAAGCTGAAGATACGCCAGCTGGGATTAAAATCAATGATCCTGTGCGGATGTATTTGAAAGAAATCGGCCGCGTAAACTTGCTAAAGGGTGATGAAGAAATTAACATTGCCAAGCGTATTGAAGCTGGGGATGTAGAAGCCAAGCAAGAATTGGCAGAAGCTAACTTACGTTTGGTGGTCTCAATTGCCAAGCGTTATGTTGGTCGTGGCATGCAATTCTTGGATTTGATTCAAGAAGGTAACATGGGCTTGATGAAGGCTGTTGACAAGTTTGATTACACGAAGGGCTTTAAGTTCTCAACTTATGCCACTTGGTGGATTCGTCAAGCAATCACACGTGCCATCGCCGACCAAGCACGTACCATCCGTATTCCAGTCCACATGGTCGAAACCATTAACAAGTTGATTCGTATCCAACGTCAATTGTTGCAAGATTTGGGTCGTGAACCCTTGCCTGAAGAAATTGGGGCTGAAATGGATTTGACACCAGATAAGGTTCGTGAAATCTTGAAGATTGCGCAAGAACCCGTGTCGTTGGAAACACCAATCGGGGAAGAGGATGATTCACATTTGGGCGACTTCATTGAAGATAACGAAGCCATTTCACCAGCTGACTCAGCTGCTTATGAAATGTTGCGTGACCAATTAGAATCAGTTTTGGAAACGTTGACGGATCGTGAAGAAAACGTCTTGCGTTTGCGTTTTGGTTTGGAAGACGGTCGTACCCGGACACTTGAAGAAGTTGGTCGTGTCTTTGGGGTTACCCGTGAACGAATTCGTCAAATCGAAGCAAAAGCTTTGCGTAAGTTGCGCCACCCAAGTCGTTCAAAGCAATTGAAGGACTTTATGGATGACGGTAACATCTAATCTTAAAAGCCACGCGTTGCGTGGCTTTTTTTTGCGCCCTATGTTATGCTGGTAATTAGCGGTTCATCAACCATCCCGCTTAAAAAAACTAGGAGATTGCCATCATGCAAAAAAATTTAACAACAACTAACGGCCGTCAGGCGCATAACATCACCCTAATTGCGGTAGTAGCAGCGATTTACGCAGCGATTACGTTCGTGATTCAACCGATTGCTTTTGGACCAGTCCAATTACGCGCTTCGGAAGGGCTTAATCATTTGGCCGCTTGGAACAAGCGCTATGTGGTGGCATTAGGGATTGGGGTCTTTATTGCAAACTTGGTCTCACCACTTGGTTGGATTGACTGGGTATTTGGGACACTGGGTACCGTGATTATGACTGGGGTGACGTATCTTTTGGCACGACGTGTTACTAGTGCCTTAATCAAAATTATTATCAGTACCGTTGTCGTATCGACGTTGGGGATGGCGATTTTGGCGGCTGAATTTACTTTTGCCTTTAATATTGGTGCTAGTGGTGCCTTCCCGTCAGGGGCTAAAGGTGGTCTGATGGCGCAATGGCTGGCGTATTATGTGAGTTTAGTACCAGGTGAATTGGCCTCACTGATTATTGGTGGTGTCGTCATTTACGCGTTGAGTAAAATTGTGGATTTGAGTAAATAATGATTGAACAAGATTATCAAAACAAGCATATTTTAGTAACCGGTGCCGCTTCAGGCATCGGTTTTTCGCAACTTGAGACTTATTTGGCTGCGGGTGCGAACGTCTATGCGTTGGACTTTCAACCTATTTCGCTGGTGCATCCGCGTTTACAAACTTATCAAATTGATTTACGGGACCATGAAGCTTTAACCGCGCTAGCGACTGACCTGACCAATCGCGTTGATTTTGATATTTTACTTAACACGGCTGGTGTGCTCGATGACTATCAGCCGTCGTTGGCCACTAATTTGGCAGAATGGCAGCGCGTACTCGACACGAATCTAACGCCAATGTTTATTTTAAGTAATGCCGTATTACCGGCGATGCTGGCGCGTGGCTATGGCCATATCATTAATATGGCCTCGATTGCAGGCTTTTCGGCTGGTGGCGGCGGAGCCGCTTATACCACGAGTAAGCATGCCATTATTGGTTATACCAAGCAGCTCGCCTTTGATTATGCGCCGCAAGGGTTGCATGTCAATGCCATTGCCCCAGGGGCGATTGCGACGCCGATGAACGCGGCTGATTTTGCTGGTGAGGGGGTGATGGCCAAACAAGTCGCGGCCCAAACACCTGCCCGTCGTTGGGCTACCGCGCAAGAAGTCGCTGATTTGACGTTATATTTAACCAGTCCACAGGCTGATTACATTAATGGTGCGGTTTTGCCGATTGATGGGGGCTGGACATTAGGGCATTAAAGGCAGATGTGACAGAGTCAAAAATTGATGTTATACTGAACTTATTTCTAGGGGGGATAACAAGTAGTATGTCAATTTTAGAAGAAATTATGGCGGATCCGGAAAATGCGGCTTTTACCCAAAAGGGTTGGCAACCTATTTTTTCGGCACCAGCAACGGCCAAAATTGTCATTATTGGCCAAGCACCGAGCCGAAAAGTGCAAGATAGTGGCATTATGTGGCATGATGCCTCTGGGGACCGCTTGCGTGAGTGGTTGGGCGTTGATGAAACGACCTTTTATGATTCTGGTTTGTTCGGTGTCATTCCGATGGATTTTTATTTCCCCGGTAAGGGCAAGTCGGGTGATAAGCCACCGCGTGCCGGGATAGCTGAGAAATGGCATCCACGCCTTTTGGCGCAAATGCCTGATGTTGAACTGATGATTTTAATTGGTGCCTATGCCCAACGGTACTATCTCGACTTGTCACCAAAGGATACCATCACAGCAACCGTGAAAAATTATGCGCATTATTTGCCGCGCTATTTCCCGATTGTCCATCCGTCACCACGGAATAATATTTGGCTGAAAAAGAATCCGTGGTTTTTGCAGGACGTTGTGCCAGCACTACAAACCACCGTTCACAATATTTTAAAATAAACGAGCAACCAATCATGTTGAATGATTGGTTTTTTTGTGATGTGATGAGGTTATCATAATAAAATTCAATTTAACTTTTATTAGTGAGGTTGATGCGCTATAATAAGGCAAGCAATAATGTGTGATATATCACAAATAATCAGAAGGAGTTTAGCGGATGATAATGCATGTCCCATAGACCGGCCAATAACCGAGAATACTTGCCCAGACACAATGTAGCGTTGCTTCCCGACACGGCTACTCAAAAACAATAGGAGAACTTAACATGTCAATGAATGCCTTAACAAACTCGGCTGCTGCCCGTTGGACCAACATTAAAATTGGTCTCCAGGCGTTGCCAAAACAACTCCGGTACACCTTCAGTTTACGCGAGAATATACGTGATCTGACAGCATTAACCAAAACCTCACGCATCATGATGGGGTTAATGCTCAGCGCAACGGTTGTCGCGTTTATTTTAGGTCAAAACTTTGGTTTTATTGGTTGGATCAGTTTGATAACTGGTATCGCGACGGTCATGAATCTGATTTTAGTGGATCAGGGCCGCTTAACAAATTACAGCTGGGGTGTCCTTGGTTGTGCGGTGTGGTTAATTGTTGCTTTAAATAATCATCTAATCGGTGATATTGCGTCGCAATCTTTTTATTTTGTGATGCAGTTTGTCGGCATCTCGGTTTGGCATCAAAATAAAGGGCGCGACAATACGGTGCAAGCCAAAAAACTATCAGCCAAAAATGCCGTATTGTATCTCATCATGACCTTTGTGATTTATGGGATTGTTTTAGGCATTAGTCATTCGCTGCATGGTGCCCAAATTTACCTTGATGCGACACTGTTACCGCTTGGCATCATTGGGCAAGTCTTGATGACCTATGGGTATCGCTCGCAGTGGATTGCTTGGATTGTATTAGATGTCATTAACGTGATTATCTGGACCAGAGCCTTGCAAGCAGACCCATCTGCTGGGGCAACGTCGATGCTTGCTTTGCAAATCATGATGTTAATTAATTCATTTTATGGCCAATATATGTGGTTAAAAAAGTCACAAACCGCTTAACAAAAAAGCAACCAAATGCGATTTGGTTGCTTTTTTAGGTGAGCCAGAGGCAAATCATGCTGCCAATGACCATAAAAATAACTAAATAGACGACGTTGAGCCAAGTAAATGTTTTGAAAAAATGATAACTTGAGCGATCACGGTCAAATAGCTGATATTGACGTAAGGCGAGTAAGTTGGCCAGTGAGGCAATGAGCGTTCCTAAACCACCAACGGTAACGCCCAAATACAAACCAGTCACGTGCGTTGTGAATTTAGAGAGTAATACCGCAGCGGGTACATTACTAATTACTTGGCTACTGATGACGCCGGCAAAAAATGTTTTGAGCGTTGTGTCTGTTGTGAATGACAAGAGGTGGTGAATGGCTGGTAAGCGACTAATGGCACCGACAATGATGAAAAAATTGATGAACATGAACAAAATGCCGTAATCGACTTTGACGAGAACTTGGCGATCTAACAGACTAGCGGCTAATAAACTGACCACGACGGCTAGCCAAATTGGTAAGACTGACAAGATACCAAGTAATACGATCACCGTAGCGACTAATAGCCAGCTGACTTTGCGCCGATCAATGGGTGGGACTGTTGTCGTCATGGCTGGAATTGGTCGTGCCGGAAAGAACAAGGTGACGACAACTAAGCTTAGAAAACCAAGCATACCGATTGGTAGTGATAAGGTCATAAAGTGCGGTAAGCTGAGATGATAATACGAGACTAAATAGAGGTTTTGTGGGTTACCAAACGGCGTCAACGCACTGCCAAGGTTCGCATAAATGGTTAATAAACTAATCGGCACAATTTTTTTGAGCGCGAGTTGTTGACTAATCTTAAAGAAGATGGGCACGAGTGTCAAAATGGCCACATCATTGGTAAAAAACATCGAGCCAACAAATGAAAAGAGGAGCATTACCCCAATGATATCTCGGGTTGTGCGACATTTCGCCACAATGGTGTTAGCGATGTAAGTCAAGACATGGAGTTGGCCGTAAATGGTGACAATAACAAGCAACGCCAGCAGTGCCAAAATGGTGTGACTATCAATATCTTTCGGCGACACTTGGCCGAAAATAAGGGCAACGATGGCTAAGCCCAACGTGACCAAAAACGTTTTATCGGTATAAATTCTTTTGACTACTGTGATCATTTTTTTGCTTTCTAGAATTCGATATTCACTCATTATACCTGATTTTTCAGGGCTACGGGTTGCTAATCACGATGGGATTTGGCTTAGGCTTGTTGGGATAAAATCCGGATGAGTAAAGTTTCCTCAGTCGTTAAATTATGATTTTTTCGAAAGGCCACATTGGCACTAAAAGTTGGTTGATTGTCATCAAGTAAGGGGATGGCGACAATATTTGGATCGGTTGGGGTTACGATATTGGTTAGTAGGGCGACCCCGATGTTTTCGGCTACTAAGCTCATGAGAAAGGAAACATCATTGGTTTTTAAGAACGTTTTGGGGCGAATGCCAGCGGCTTTGGCTAATTGTTTCATCGCTTGGACGTGAATAAAACTGGCATCAAATGAGACAAACAGTTGGTCTTTTAAATCTTTAAAATAAATACCAGTTTGCTGTTGGGCTAACGGATTCGTTTTGGCCATATAGATATAGAACGGGGCTGTGGCAAATGGAAAAACTTGGAGTTTGTCATTAGTGGCTTGACCTAAAGAACCAAGTAAGGCTAAATCAATATCGCCATTAACCAACGATTGGGTTAATCCGTTAGAGCCAGCTTCATAAATATGCATATGGTCAATATTATATTGGCGATCAAAAGCCTTGGTGGCTGACACGATTTTGGCAAAATAAGCATGTTTGAGAATTGGGGGCAGTCCAATTGTTGTCGTGCGTGATTGCAAATGGGTAATTTCTTGGTGGGCGCTATCGAGTTCATTTAAAATAGAGGCCGCATGTTGGTAGAGTTGTTCGCCGGCTAGCGTAAATTTAAGATCTGCGGTCGCATGTCCGCGAATCACTAACTTGGCTTGAAAGTATGTCTCAAGTCGTTTGATGGCACTGCTAATGGATGGCTGACTTACTTTGAATTTTTTAGCCACTTTTGTAAAACTTTTTTCATGATATAACGCATCATAATATTTTAAATCGTTAATTTGCATGCTTAAACCCCTAAATATCAATGTTTTGATTATTACCATAAATTTTATTTATGACGACGTGCTTGTTTGACTATAAACGATGGCGACCTGTATAGTCAAGGCAGTTGTTAAATGATAAACAAACATTTGGAGGATTTAAACATGACAACCACAGGATATGACGTACTGCGTAATCCATTTCTGAACAAAGGGACGGCTTTTACACAAGAAGAACGTCGCACGCTTGGTCTGATTGGGACTTTGCCAAGTCAAGTACAAACAATCGATGAGCAAGCCGCACAAGCCTATCAGCAATTTCAATCAAAAGATGCGCCACTGGAAAAGCGTATTTTCTTGATGAACTTATTTAATGAAAATGTCACGCTGTTTTATCATTTGATGGACCAACATGTCGCTGAATTTATGCCAATTGTCTATGATCCAGTTGTAGCTGATGCAATTGAACAATATAATGAAATTTTTACTAATCCACAAAATGCTGCCTTTTTGTCAGTTGACCGACCAGAAGACATTAAACAATCCTTGCTAAATGCCGCAGCTGGTCGTGATATTAAGTTGGTTGTTGTGACTGATGCTGAAGGCATTCTTGGCATGGGTGATTGGGGTGTCAACGGGGTTGATATCGCGGTTGGTAAATTGATGGTTTATACCGCAGCAGCCGGCATTGACCCAGCTAGTGTTTTGGCAATCAGTATTGATGCAGGCACCAATAATCAAACTTTGCTCGACAACCCACGTTACCTGGGTAACCGGCACCCACGGGTTGCTGGTGAAGATTATCTCACATTTATTGATCAATTTGTGACTGCTGAACAAGCTTTGTTCCCTGAATCATTGTTGCATTGGGAAGATTTTGGTCGGGGAAATGCCCAAGTTATCTTAGATAAATATAAAGATGAAATCGCAACCTTTAACGATGATATTCAAGGGACTGGGATGATCGTTTTGGCTGGTATCTTCGGGGCTTTGAACATTTCTAAGGAAAAACTCGTTGATCAAACCTTCGTTACCTTTGGCGCTGGGACAGCTGGCATGGGAATTGTCAATCAAATATTCACAGAATTGCAGCGTGCTGGCTTGACTGCTGACGAAGCCCGCCAACACTTCTACTTGGTCGATAAGCAAGGGTTGTTATTTGACGATACACCAGACTTAACGGCCGCCCAAAAACCATTCACCCGTTCACGTGCTGAATTTGTCAATGCTGATACGTTGACAAACTTGGCGGATGTTGTGAAAACGATTCATCCAACAGTTTTGATTGGGACGTCAACACAACCGGGAACCTTTACCGAAGAGATTGTGAAGGAAATGGCCGCACATACACCACGTCCAATTATTTTCCCCTTGTCAAATCCAACCAAACTGGCCGAAGCAACTGCTGAAGATATCATTCAATGGACCGATGGTCAGGCTTTGATTGCAACGGGTATTCCGGCTGCTGATGTGACTTACAAGGGTGTGACTTACAAAATCGGACAAGGGAATAATGCTTTGATTTATCCTGGTTTAGGCTTTGGGTTGATTGCATCAACGGCAAAATTGTTAACGCAGGAAACTATTTCGGCGGCGATTCATGCGCTTGGTGGCTTAGTTGATGCGCAAGAAGCAGGCGCTGCAGTATTGCCACCGGTTTCTCATTTGACGGCGTTTTCACAAAAAATTGCTGAAGTGACCGCTCAAAGTGTCTTGGATCAAGGTTTGAATCGTGAGCCAATTGCTGACGCAAAACAGGCTGTTAAAGATGCGAAGTGGTCGGCAGAATATTAAGCGGGATAGATAATAAAATTATGATGCAAAAAATACGGGCAACACAGGTTAGTGGCGTTAATTTACCGCTTTACCTCACCATGATGGTCATTTTAGCGTTGACCATTGCGTTGCATAAGTTGCCGCTTAATATGTTGGGCTTAACGTTGATGTTAGTCTTGCTGGGACACTTTTTCTACTATATTGGTAATCGCTTGCCGATCGTTAAATCTTACTTGGGTGGTGGGTCGGTCTTTACCATTTTTGCAGCTGCAGCGTTAGCGGCACTGGGTTGGATACCAGCTGATGTGGTCACGGCAACCAAAACCTTTATGAATGAAAACGGCTTATTGGATTTTTATATTGCCGCGTTAATTGTCGGCTCAATCCTAGGTATGAATCGTAATTTGTTGTTAAAGGCAGCCGTGCGGTTTATTCCAGTATCGCTAGCAGCAATGGTACTTGGTTTCTTTGCTGTTGGTATCATCGGCTGGTTGCTTGGCGTTGGTTTTGGTCATGCGGTAATGTTTGTGTCGATGCCGATGATGGCTGGTGGTATTGGCGCTGGTGCCGTTCCACTATCACATATTTATGCGCAAGGATTAGGGACGAATGCTGGGGTCATGTTTTCTGAATTAATTCCAGCCGTGACGTTAGGCAATGTCATGGCAGTCATTGGGGCAGCCTTGATTGCCAAAGTCGGTGCCAATACCAAATATGATGGGCATGGTGTGCTAATTCCGATTACAGCAGCTGAAAAATCACAACCGGTGACCAATCTTGATGCAACACGCATCGGTGTGGGGATAATGCTTGCCTTTTCATTTTTCTTGGTCGGTACAATCTTGAATGATTTCGTACCAAAAGTGCATACCTACGCGTTTGTTATTATTTTAGTGATTATTTTTAAAGCCTTTAATTGGGTACCCAAGCCATTAGAAGATTCAGTTGTGATGTTTAATCAAGTGATCATGGGGAATTTAACGCATGCCGTGCTGGCTGGTATTGGGTTAGCCTTGATTGATTTGAACGTGTTAGCGCATTCACTGACTTGGCAGTTTGTGTTGTTAGTTTTGACTAGTGTGTTGGTGATGGGATTGGCAAGTGCGGTAATCGGTCAGTTATTTGGCTTATATCCTGTTGAAGCTGCAATTGCAGCAGGGATGGCTGATAATAGTATGGGTGGTACTGGAAATGTTGCTGTTTTGTCAGCCGCTAATCGCATGGAGATGATTGCTTTTGCCCAGATGGGCAACCGAATGGGTGGCGCTATTGTCTTGATTCTTGGCGGTATCTTAATTCGTTTCTTACATTAAAATGTCACCGCTGGGATCACTGTTTAGAGATAAAACTTGCAATTATTGTTTTTTCCTTTATACTTATAAATAGTAAGAAGATAGGAGAATTCATATGACAAAGTATGGTGTTATTGTTGGTTCAATTCGGGAAAATTCATATTCAAAGGGTGTTGCGGATGCACTTGTTGCTGGTTTGCCAGCTGATGCAGAGGTCACTTACCTTAATATTGCGGATTTGCCATTATATAACCAAGATTCCGACGCGGCTTCACCAGAAGCTTACACACGTTTCCGAAATGACGTTTTGGCACAAGATGCCTTCATTTTTGTGACACCAGAACACAACCGTAGCATTCCAGCAGCTTTGAAAAACGCGTTGGACGTGGCATCACGTCCTTGGGGCCAAAATGTTTGGGCTGGTAAGCCAGCTTTGGTTGCCTCACAATCAGTTTCTGGCATCGCTGGCGTATTGGCACACCACGTGTTGCGTCAAACATTGGTTTTCTTAGACATGCCAACCATGCAACAACCAGAACTTTACATCGGTAATGTCGGCACACTTGCTGATGAATCAGGTCAAATTACAAATGCGGACACCAAAGCCTTCTTGGCTGATGCCGCCCAACAATTTGTGACATTTGCTGATAAGTTTGTGTCATAATTTTAAATTTGAAAAAGTCGCGGCCGTGAGGTCACGACTTTTTTTGTTGGCCAATAATTGTTGTATGAATCGTAATATTAAATTTGTGTTATCGCTTTCAGTAAGTGCTATAATGGGGCCAAAGATGCTGAACATAAGTTAACGCAAGCAAAGGAGCAGGAACATGAAAGCAGCTGTATGGCATGGTGTAAAGGATGTACGTGTTGAGGACGTGACGTTAAAACCGTTAAAGGCAAATGAAGTTGTGGTTCGTGTTGCCTATGCGGGTATTTGTGGCAGTGATTTACATGAATATCTGGAGGGGCCTGTCTTTATTCCGGTTGAACAACCAGATGGTTTGACAGGTGGTCAAGCACCGCTAACTATGGGACATGAATTTTCTGGGGTGGTTGAACAGGTTGGCGCTGATGTGACTGGCTTTAAAGTTGGGGATCATGTGTCAGTTAATCCAACTGTCACTAAGGGTGAAGTCGCAGATGATGTTGATGTGTATGATGGGTATAGTTTTATTGGTTTGAGTACAGATGGGGGCTTTACTACCCATGTGAATGTCCCAGAAGCTAACTTGTACCATTTACCACAGGACTTTCCGCTTACCTTAGCTGCGACGATTGAACCAACTGCCGTAGCCGTACAAGCCGTTAAAGAAGGTGGCTTGCGTTTTGGTGAAAAAGTGGTCATCTTTGGGGCTGGACCAATTGGTGTCTTGGTTGCCGCAGCGGCTAAGGCAGCGGGGGCGACTAAAATTGTGGCTGTTGATTTATCAGCAGTTCGACTCGAAAAAGCTTTGGAAATGGGTGCCACTGATGTGGTGAATCCCAGTGAAGTTGACGATACAATTGCCGCCATTAAAGCCATTATTCCTGATGGTGCCGACGTGACGTTTGAAGTGGCTGGCGTGCAACCAACCTTTGAACAAGCGATTGCTGCCACACGTCCACGCGGTACCATGGTGATTGTGTCAATCTTTGCTAAACCAATTAGTTTTGACCCGATGCAATTAATGAACGCTGGGGTTAAGCTGACGACAACGATTGCTTATTCAAAAGAGACTTTCCAAAAAACCGTTGATTTGGTGAGCCAAGGCCTAATCGATGTGGCGCCAGTGATTACTGATATGATTGCGTTGGATAACATTGTCACCGATGGCTTTGAGTCATTGACAACCGATAAGTCCCAGGCAAAAATTTTAGTGAACTTAGCAGACGAAGACTAGGCCGTTGTGCAGCATTGGAAGAACCGATGACTGATAATATTTATCAATTTAATGCCGTAAAAGAAGACGGTGAGACGTATTCACTCGGGGACTTTGCTGGTCAGCCAATGATTATTGTCAATACGGCAACAAAGTGTGGCTATGCGCCGCAATTTGAAGCATTGGAAGCCCTTTATCAAACCTATCAGTCGCAAGGTTTGGTAGTGTTGGGCTTTCCATCGAACCAATTTAAGCAAGAGTTGGGATCAGCTGAGGAAGCAGCGGCCGCTTGTCGTTTAACCTATGGCGTGTCTTTTCCGATGCATCAATTGATTGCAGTGAATGGGCAACAGACAGCACCGCTCTTTGCGTATCTTAAAGATCATGCCAAAAACGTCTTGGGTCAACGTATTAAGTGGAATTTTACGAAGTTTTTGGTTGATCAAGAAGGGCATGTCGTGAAGCGCTTTTCACCAGCAACATCACCAGAAGCGATGATCCCTGAAATCGAAAAATTATTGGCCTAATAGTGATTACAAGCATCTTTTAAAGTCGAAAGATGCTTTTTATGCGCCATTTTTTGATATATATGTCGTCTGTAAAGCCAAAATAAAACTGGTGGCGGACAGTCTTTTACGTGCTGTGTTACGGTAAAAAAATGTGGGCATTTTGTTTGGTTTGTGAGATAATTATCGCTATACAGAATTAATACAACAAATGAGGTAGAACAAAATGTCTATTGTTAAGGCACCAAAATGGGTTTCAGCTGGTGCATTAGTTGCGTTGGGAATTGTTTATGGCGATATTGGGACATCACCCCTCTATACGATGAATTCGATTCTCAACAGTGCGCGTAGTGTGGCACAAATCCAAGAATTTGTGCTGGGTTCCGTGTCGTTGGTCTTTTGGACATTGATGTTGATTACAACGGTCAAATATGTCCTGATTGCACTGCGAGCAGATAATCACGGTGAAGGTGGTATTTTTGCGTTATATAGTCGGGTACGTGAAACAAATAAAAAGTGGTTGTTGATTCCTGCGTTGATTGGTGGGGCAGCGCTCCTAGCGGACGGGACGCTAACGCCTGCGGTAACGGTAACCACAGCCATTGAAGGGTTAAAAAATCAACAAATTGGGACCTTTTTGTTCCCAGATAATCAGACCGTGGTGATCGGTGTTGTCAGCGTACTATTACTTGTGATTTTTACGTTCCAAAAAGCGGGGACCAAAAAAATTGGGAATATTTTTGGTCCGGTGATGCTCGTTTGGTTTTTGTTTATTGGGGTATTTGGTCTCATTAATATTTTCTCTGATCTGTCGATCTTGAAAGCCTTGTCACCAGTATATGCGATTCAAATTCTCTTTAATCCGGAAAACAAGACGGGGATTTTTATTCTCGGGAGTGTCTTCTTGGCGACAACGGGTGCGGAAGCGCTATACTCGGATATGGGACACGTGGGTAAGCGGAATATCTATATCAGTTGGCCGTTTGTCTATAGTATGCTGGTGTTGAATTATATGGGGCAAGGTGCTTGGATTATGTCAAATAGTCAACGCCCTGATCTTTTGGTCCAATCCGCCAATCCATTCTTTGAAATTTTGCCGGGTCACTGGCGCTTTGTTGGTGTTATCCTAGCAACACTGGCCGCTATCATTGCCTCACAAGCCTTGATTTCGGGCGCTTATACCTTAGTCAGTGAAGCGATTAACTTGAAAGTCATGCCACGCCTACGTATTTTTTATCCAAGTAATGTTCGTGGGCAAATGTATATTGGCATGGTAAATTGGTTGCTTTGTGCGGTTGGACTGATTGTGGTTTGGAGTTTCCAAACATCACACAATATGGAAGCGGCCTATGGGCTAGCAATCACAATCACGATGTTAATGACAACCATTTTATTGTTTGAATTCATTAAATTGCAAGGCCAAAAAGTTTTGGCGTATGGCTTCTTAATACTATTTGGTTTCATTGAATTTGTTTTCTTAATTGCCAGTCTGGCGAAGTTTATCCACGGTGGCTATGCGACATTGATTATTATGCTCGCTATTTTGCTGGTGATGGTGGTCTGGTATTATGGTAATAAGCGACGGGAAGCCATTTCGAAGCAAGATGATTATGTGTCATTGAAGGATTATCGTAAGCAACTGATTAATCTCTCGAAGGATGACGACGAACCAATTTTTGCGACGAATTTGGTCTACATTGCGCATATGCATCAAAATTATATGCTAAAGCGGTCAATGATCTATTCAATTCTTGGCTCACGGCCAAAACGCGCGACGATTTATTGGTTTGTGACGGTTAAGGAATCAAGTGATCCTTATGGTAAGAGTTATGCGGTCGATATGTTGGGAACGGATAATATCGTCCATGTGACATTTAATCTTGGGTTTAAAGTGGAACCGCAGATTCCGGTTTATCTAAAACAGGTGGCCAATGAGTTGATTAAACAAAATGTATTAAAGCCACAATTCCCTAAATATGCCATGAATAAACATGGTAACGTTGGTGATTTTAAGTATGTTGTGGCTACCCAATACTACGCTGATCTCTTGAATTTACCTAACATTCATGCTTGGGATCGCTTCCTAATCGGTGGTCGTGTTTGGTTACAATCACATACGGTGAGTTCAAGTAACTTTTATGGGTTGGAGTTTAGTGATGTGGTAGAAGAAATCGTACCGCTCTTTATTGCGACTGCCAATCGTCAGAAGTTAACCCAGATTGAAGTGAAAAACATTTTGAAGGACAACGAGTAGTGGTATCATTACCGGGAAAATCGATTGGTAATCAGTCGATTTTCCCGGTATTTTAATCTGATAAATTTATTTTTCTTTTACTATTTTTTGTGTTAAATTAGGTAATGTAGCAAAAAAATAATATCATTAAAGGAATGACAATATGTCTGACAACAACAAGACAGAATTGCCACTTGACGGGTCAGCTTCACGCCTTGATCGTCACAGGGCTGACCTGCATCAACCAAAGCGTAAAAAGGGTTGGCGTATTGCGTTATTGGTTTTGAGTGTACTGGCATTGGTCGGTATCGGTTTAGGTACCTTCTATGCGAGCAAGTTGAAACAATCAATTGACCATTCATACTCGGCAACAGGCCTTAAATCTGAAAAAATGTCGAGTCAATTAATTAAAGATAAGAAGCCGATTTCTTTTTTGGTGTTGGGAACCGATACGGGAACGACGGGTGGTTTTGGCGCAGATCGTGATCGTTCGGGTTTGACAGACTCACTGATGTTAGTGACGGTTAATCCTGAAAAAGAGACTACGACCATGATTTCGTTGCCACGAGATATTATGACATCCATTGACGGGTTTGAAGAAAGTTTCCCACAAAAACTCAATGCGGCGTACGCTTTCAGAGAAACGGCTGATGAAGAAGCGACTTTGGGCGATGGCGTGAGCACGACCATTACGACGATTCAAAAAATGTTTAATATCCCAATTAATTATTTTGCCATGGTGAATATGAGTGGGCTTGGCGATGTAGTGGATCGACTTGGTGGGATTCAAGCAGTATCACCTTTGACTTTCGACTTTAGTCAAGAAACGGCACACGAAACAGGTAATGATCTTTATCGTTTTACCGAAGGAAAGAGTGATTATTATTATGCCGCCGACGGTGAACATTTTAAGCATTATAAGAAGATGGATGGCAAAGCCGCTTTAGCTTTCTCACGGATGCGTTATCAAGATCCAAAGGGTGACTACGGTCGTACCCAGCGTCAACGGATTTTACTTGAAGCGATCATGAACAAAGTCAAAACGAATCCGACAACGATTTTGAACACTGATTTCATTAATGCCACAACGAAAAACATTGCCTCAAATCTTAAATTAGGGGATATGTTAGCATTGGGATCAAACTACATGGCTGCAACGAAGCACATTAACTCTTATACTGTCCAAGGTGAAGGCCAAATGTATCAAGGTGTGTCTTATCAACGGGTAACGACGGCACAACAGCAAGCCGTAACGGATACGGTGCGCTCAGCCCTTGGGTTATCACCGGCAACAACTGGTGAAGAATTTGGTAGTGATGTCACGTCATACCAGTTGGCACAAGTTGGCTCTGCGGATGACCAATATCCAGAATTCAATACTGCAAGCAACGAAAAATTGCCCAATAATTAACGCACCTGTCACTGAAGAAAAGAGGCCCCTATGAACGTTTTTGCAACCGTTAAGAATAGACGATTTTATCGCTATTTTGTTTTACTGGCCATTGTGGTCCTCATTTTCTTGCTCAGACAGTTTATGTCTTTGCTGTTATTGACGACAATTTTTTCGTATTTAGCCTTAAATGCTGGTAAGCGTGTCCAACGCATTTTCAAGCTTTCTCGTGGGATTGCCATTAGTTTAGTTTATATCGTTTTTGTTGGCTTCCTGACTTGGGCGATTGATCATGGGGCCAATACGCTCATTCATCAAGTCAAAAGCATGATTGTCCTCGCAACGGATCCCAGTTGGCGATCCCATGGGATTTTAAAAGAAGTCTATAAAAATTTTCATCAATATACGAACTCATTTAGTACCGAACAAATCTTAACGAAGGCGCTGTCGCAAATCAATCAATTGGGTCATATTATCTATGAATTGATTTTAGCGTTACTATTTAGTTTTATTTTTTGTATTACTTATCCGCAGTTAAGAAATTGGTCGCTCCATTTTTTGCACAGTCCATACAAAAAGTTTTTTGGTGAATTTTATATTATTTTGCACCGCTTTATTATCATTTTGGGCCGTCTATTTGAAGTTCAACTGTTGATTTGTGTGATTAATACCGCCGCAATGGTGGCGGTGTTAGCCTTTTTACAGTTCCCATATTTACTAGGTTTTACCATCATGATTTTTGTTTTAGGTTTGATTCCAGTTGTCGGTGTGTTGGTGTCGTTAGTACCGTTAACGATTACTGCCTTTATTATCGGTAATTGGCATACGGTCATTGTGATCCTCATTGCGGTGGCTGTGATTCACTTTTTGGAATCTTACTTCTTGCACCCACATTTTATGTCACATCGGACGCATATGCCCATCTTGGTGATCTTATTGAATTTGATTATCATGGAAAAGCTCTTTGGTGTTTGGGGTCTTGTGATTGGGTTACCAATTTTAACGTTCTTATTAGATTTTTTCAAAATTCAACGTTTTCGTGGCGTTTAAAGCCGCATAAAAAAGCACGTGTGCGCACACGTGCTTTTTTCATTGACAGGAATGGTTTTGGGTGCTACTCTGAAAGGGTTAAATAATTAATCTTCGGGGCAGGGTGAAATTCCCGACCGACGGTGATGGGACAACGTGTCCCAAAGTCCGTGACCCGCGTGATTGTTCATGCGGTTGACACAGTGAGAATCTGTGACCGACAGTTAAAGTCTGGATGGGAGAAGAGATAGGCAAGATGGGGATTTTCTCTATCTTGGGCTTTTTTGAATCGATCAAATTACTGTAAACCCGATGTGCTGTTATTAGCATATCGGGTTTTTTGTCCTGAAAATACAGGAGGTAAAGATGGATGATTTAACAGGGCTTCGTCTGGCAGCTATAGCGGCTGCCAAGGCACAGCCAGAACAAACTTTTGAAAATCCGCGGGTTGGCGCGGTAATCGTGAAGGCCGATCAAGTCTTGGCGGTTGGTTGGCATGAACGGTTTGGTGGGGCGCATGCGGAAATGAATGCGTTTCATCACTTAGGCGCTGCCCGTGATGCACAGGGGGCAACGCTGTATGTCACGCTGGAACCATGTGCAGTCCGTGGTAAAGTAGCCGCCTGTGCTGAAACGATCCGTGACTGGGGGCTGGCACGAGTGGTGATTGGTGACTTGGATCCTAACCCAGCCACACATGGTTTAGGTGTCCAAAAATTACGCGCTGCCGGTATTTCAGTGGTCGTGCTTGATACTGATGATAGTCGGCAGCTTAATCCAGCGTTTTATCAGTATCACGAACAGCACCAACCCTATATTCAACTCAAATTAGCTCAATCACACAATGGTTATGTGAGTGCAGTGCGTGGGCAACGTAGTAAAATCACGGATGCCGTAGCGGATTTAGATGTCCATCGCCAGCGTGCGCGACATAGTGCTATTATTGTCGGTTCTGAGACGTGGCGTATTGATCAGCCACGCTTAACGGTACGTGATGTGGTGTTAACGCATCAACAACCGCAACGGGTAGTGATTGATCGGCGTGGTCGCTTGGCGCATGAACCTGCGGCCCGCTTAAAAGATTGGTTAGTGTATACAGAAAATGCACAATTTGCCCAACAACCAAATGTTGTATTGATGTCGGCGGGGTTACCTGGGGTGATTGCTGATCTTGGTCGTCGGGGCATGCAATCTGTGATGGTCGAAGGCGGTCCTACTCTGATGAGGAGCTTCTTACAAGCCCAACTCTGGCATGAATGTCTCATTTACACGGCAGATAGTCTTTTAGCTAACGGCGTCAGCGGGATTGTGTTGCCACAGTTGCCAGATGATATTCAACGCATCGGTCATACGCAACGACAACGTTATATTAATCAGGAGGTTGCCACATGTTTACAGGCATCACGCAAACCATTGGTCGTGTAACCAGCATTCAGCAGCAATTATCACAAACATTGCGCCTCCAGGTGACCGCGTCTAATCATTTTTTTGAGACCAGTAAGATTGGGGATAGTATCATGATTGATGGCGTTTGTTTAACGATTGTGACGAAAACAGCTGACGTAGCAACCTTTGACATTATGCAACCAACTTATGCCACGACCATTGTGCAACAATATCAGATTGGGCAAGCTGTTAATCTGGAAAAATCCATGTTGGTAACGGATCGGTTTGACGGGCATATTGTGTCAGGACATGTCGACGGCATGGCACAAGTGACGCAAGTTGCTCAAATTGAGGACACTGTGTTATTGACATTTAAACCTGAGCAATCGACATTACGACAACAAATTGTGCCAAAAGGCGCCATTACCGTGTCAGGCGTCAGTTTGACCGTGGTCACTTGTGCAACAGATACTTTCACAATCGGGTTAATTCCACATACCTTGACCCACACAACGTTAAGTGACTTACGCGTCGGGGACAAGGTTAATCTTGAAACTGACATTTTAGCAAAATATTTGATGGGAGCGACACATGAGTGATACAGTACAAGCCCGTGTCCGGCAGGCGGTGGCAGCTTTAAAGCAAGGCGAACTGATCATTTTAACAGATGACCAAAACCGTGAACATGAGGGTGATTTAGTCGGGTTAGCCTCATTTGTGACGCCTGAAAAAATTAATCAAGCGCTCACTATTGCCCGTGGGGTACTGGCCGTGCCGATGACCGCTGAACGGGCTGCTGCGCTCGGATTAGCGCAAATGACGCAACAGAATTCAGAAAAATTTGGGACAAAATTTACGGTGAGCGTCGATCACATTGATAGCACAACAGGGGTGTCGGCCTTTGAACGGGCCCATACAATTCAACAACTCGCGAATTTGAGTGCTGGGGCCCAACAGTTTGAAACACCTGGTCATATTTTCCCATTGGTTGCTGAAGATGGTGGCGTCTTGCAACGACAAGGGCATACGGAAGGGGCGGTTGAACTGGCCAAGATTGCCGGTGTGCCACCAGTCGCCTATATTATTGAAATTTTATCTGATGATGGCCATATGGCCAGAGAAGCAAGTTTGGCCAAGTTAGCCGCAACGCATGGCTTACAACAATTAAGTATGGCTGACTTGGTGGCGTATCGTGAATTTGAAGCGACGTTAAGTATTCAGGAAGGCGTAACCGTTCATTTGCCAACGCGGTACGGCGATTTGATGTTAACGGAATATCAAACCGGTCAAGCGGAACCAGCGCTCTTACTCCGCAGTCAACAATCAGTATCAGAACCGCCATTAGTACGGTTACATTCTGAATGTTTAACTGGGGATACGTTTGGGTCCTATCGTTGTGATTGTGGCCCGCAATTACAAGCTGGATTGGCCATGGTCGCCCAAGATGGTGGGGCCGTTTTGTATCTGAGACAAGAAGGGCGGGGAATTGGCTTGCATGAAAAATTACGTAGTTATGTCTTGCAAGAGCACCAGTTCGATACCTATGATGCTAACCTACATCTCAATCATCAACCTGATGAACGAACTTACAGCCAAGCAGCTGAGATACTGCGGGCGGCGGGTTTGACGACGATTCGGTTAATCACCAATAATCCAGATAAAGTGACTGCTTTAAAAGCGTGTGGGATTGACGTTGTCGCGCGTGTGCCGTTGTTAGTTGGCAAAAACCCCTATAACGAAACCTATTTACAAACCAAAAAAGAAAAATTCCAGCACCAACTCTAAAAGGAGACCATGATGATCTATTCAGGCCATTTCACGCAACATGAACATCGACGAATTGCAATTGTTGTCAGTCGATTTAATGATTTAATTACTGAGCAACTCTTAAAAGGTGCGCAAACGACGCTAGTCATGCACGG
Source organism: Leuconostoc garlicum (assembly GCF_001998805.1). Classification (NCBI taxonomy): domain Bacteria; kingdom Bacillati; phylum Bacillota; class Bacilli; order Lactobacillales; family Lactobacillaceae; genus Leuconostoc; species Leuconostoc garlicum. The sequence goes on from NZ_CP016329.1 coordinate 1,264,122, forward strand.
TGTCGCAGCAGAAAATATCAGTGTATTTTGGGTGCCAGGGGCATTTGAAATCCCAATGGTGGCCAAGCAAGTCGCCGAAACGCAAGCCTTTGATGGGATTGTGACGCTGGGCGCTGTGATTAAAGGCGATACCGCGCACTATGACTTAGTGATTAATGCTGCGGCGGATGGGGTGGTAGCGCTCGGTCAGACGTTGTCAATCCCAATTGTCTTTGGTGTGGTCACGACGGACACATTAGAACAAGCCCAACATCGTGCTGGCGCCAAAGCTGGCAATAAAGGCGCTGAAGTCACGCTGAGTTTACTCGAAGTGCTTAGTCTTTATGACCAAATTGTGCCCATTGCGCGGCAATAAACAGCATGGTGCACAAGCCATCGGCCACATCATTTGAACTAAGTTCAAAAACATTTGAGCAAGCGGTTAACCGCTTGCTTTTTTTGTTGTTAAACATATTGGTTGACAAATGTCACATTTCAACATAAAATTTACTTATAAAAAATAAGTGAAAACAAGGAGCAGAACATGGCGCCAGAAAAAGTAATTTTAGGATTAGATACATTTGGGGATGTCCCCAAAAACAGTGATGGGCAGTTGATGACGTATGCGCAAGCGTTGCGTCAAGTTGTCAAAGAAGCGGTGTTGGCCGATGAATTAGGCGTTGATGTCATTACGCTAGGTGAGCACCACCGTGAAGAATTTGCCATTTCTAGTCCTGAAACAGTTTTGGCCGCGATTGCGACACAAACAAAGCAAATTACCCTTGGTTCTGGTGTGACGGTCTTGAGTTCTGATGATCCAGTCCGTGTCTTTGAACGTTTTTCAACGTTGGATGCCGTTTCTAACGGTCGCGCCCAGATTATTTTAGGGCGTGGTTCTTTCACAGAATCATTCCCATTGTTTGGTTACGATCTTGGTGATTACGATGCTTTATTTGAAGAAAAAATCGCCATGTTTTCAAAGTTATTAGAAGAAAAGCCGTTTGATTGGCAAGGTGAATTTACCCAGAGCTTGAAACAAGCCGACGTCTTTCCAAAAACGGAAAGAGGTCATTTGGACACCTGGGTTGGTGTCGGTGGTTCACCAGAATCGATTGTCCGCGCAGCGCATTTTGGTTTCCCGGTGATTTTAGCCATTATTGGTGGCGATCCAATTCGTTTCAAGCCGTATGTTGAACTGTACGAACGGGCGGCTAAGCAGTTTGAGATGCCAACGCACCCATTGGGAATGCACTCTCACGGTTTCATTGCTGATACGCAAGAAGCTGCTGTTGAGATGGCTTGGGAAAATATTAAGCTCGCCTTTGATAAAATTGGGGTGACGCGTGGTTGGGCACCAATGTCTCGCGAACACTTTGAACACGAAATCCAATCTGGTTCAATGTATGTCGGCACACCAGAAGTGGTTGCCCAACGCATGGCTAAAGCGATTAAGACGCTTGGGGTTGGCCGTTTTGATTTGGTTTATGGTGCTGGTGAGCAACCCGCAGCAGCCCGTGAACGGATGATTGAATTGTACGCCACTGAAGTCATCCCACGTGTACGAGAATTATTAGCGGAGGATTAACCATGGCGATTAAAACAGTCGGTATTTTGGGGGCTGGAAAAGTTGGGATCGTACTGGCACAATTAGCCTTAAAAGCTGGATACGAGGTGTTGATTGCTGGCTCTGGATCAGTTGAAAAAATCGCTTTAACAGTTGAAGTGTTAGCACCTGGCGCAAAAGCCGTCACGGCAGCAGAGGCGGAGGCTAAGGCCGATTTGGTCATCCTAGCCTTGCCATTAAGTAAATATGAAACAATTGATCGCTCTGGTTTAGATGGTAAACTCGTGTTAGATGCGATGAATTATTGGTGGGAAGTTGATGGGATTCGTACTGATTTAACCAATCCTTTGCAATCGTCAAGTGAATTAGTCCAACGCTTTTATCCAATAGTCAAGTGATAAAAGCTTTTAATCATATGGGTTACCATGATTTATTTGACGAGTCAGCACCAGCAGGGACACCAAAGCGTAAGGCATTGGCACTGGCCGGTGATGATGACGCCGCCATTGCGACAGTTCGTGGGTTTATCAATGATTTAGGTTTTGATAGTCTCTATGTTGGACCATTGGCAAATGGCATCATGCTCGAACCTGGCAGTGAAGTATTTGGTGCCAATGTAACGTTACCAGAATTACAAGCCATGATTGATCGTTTTGCGCAATCACCACGTGGTCAAGAAATTAAATCAGCTCGAGAAAACGCCGCTTTGTAGGCGTTTTTTTTAGTATAATAAAAGTGATGAGGTGACCATGCGTATTCTATTGATTGACAATTATGATTCATTTACTTACCTGCTCGTAACCTACTTGAAAGAGTTAGGGCAAGACGTGACGGTCGTGACTGAAGCGGATGCCTTAGCCGAACAAGTTAAGCAAGCGCCGGCTGCTGTGCAAGCCGACTATCAAGCGATTGTGATTTCACCAGGGCCAAAAACACCAAAAGAAGCGGCATTTTCTCGTCAAGTCGTGACGACTTACGCAGGACGCTTACCAATTCTTGGGGTGTGTTTGGGACATCAGGTCATTGCAGACGTTTTTGGTGGTCAAGTGATTCGCGGGGATCGGCCACAACACGGGGTGACGTCAACTTTGACGCATACTGGTCAAGGTCTCATGACGGGGTTGCCCCAAAATTTTCAAGTCGCACGGTATCACTCGCTGATTGTAACCGCATTACCGGCGGTCTTTTGTGTTGATGCACGTAGTGAAGATGGCGTTATTCAAGCCATGCATCATCAAACGTTGCCTATCTGGTCGGTACAGTTTCATCCGGAAAGTTGGATGACGGCACATGGTTACGATATTTTAAACAATTTTTTGGAGCAGGTACAGGATTTTGAAAAAATTTAAGCGCGATAATGCCAATATTTGGGATGTTTTCTTGGCGCATTATCGGCCAGATGAAGAAATCGTTTTGCTTTATACGAGTCAGCCTGAGGCGTCGGAACACTTCAGTATTTTGGCCCATGCGCCGTTTGCAACGGTCACGCAACGTGATGGTGTTGTCCGTATCAATCAGGCAAAAACGACATTATCCTTTTCTGAAGCGGTGGATGCGCTGCGCACAACCAAACTACCAGAATTATCGGACTGGCCGATCCAACCTGAAATCTTAGGCTTTGTGAGTTATGAAGGTGATCCGGCGCGATTTAGCCTGTATGACGAGCTCATGCTGTTTGACCACGAGACACAGCAATTATATGTCGCCCAGTTTGAGCAAACTGACCAAGCCTATTGGTTATCGGCAACTTCACCATTACCAACACCACAGAAAGTCCCAGCCGTGCGGCAACCGGCGGCGATTTTTATGGATCAGACGCGTCAGGAATATATGGCCAGTGTTGAAAAAATGCGGGCGCATATGGCCGCTGGTGATCTGTATGTCGGTAATTTGACCCAACAATTTGATATTTTATCTGATGCTGAACCGATTAGTGTTTTTCAAGCATTAGTGACGCAAAATCCAGCGCCTTTTGCCAGTTTCTTACACTATCCAGATTGGGAAATGACCCAAATTTCAAGTTCAGTCGAGCGCTTTGTCGCCATTCATGACCGTGAATTGACCACCAAACCGATTAAGGGGACGATTGCGCGCGGCCAAACGCCTGAAGAAGATGCGCAAAATCTGGCCAAACTCGCAAATAATACTAAAGACCATGCAGAACTATTGATGGTAACCGATTTATTGCGTAATGATGTGGCCCGCATTAGTGAACCAGGCCATTTGGTTGTGAAAAAATTGGCTGCCGTGGAAACCTTTGCGCATGTTCATCAACTTGTGACGACTATTCAAAGTCGTGTGAAGGCGGATCTGACCTTTACTGAGTTCATGACAGCAATGTTTCCCGGCGGCTCCATTACTGGCACCCCAAAAAAAAGTGCGCAAGCCGTGATTGCCAGTCTGGAAAAACGACCACGTGGGATTTATACGGGGATGCAAGGTTGGTTGAATCGGCAGCTCGATTTAGATATGAACATTGCGATTCGAACATTGGCTTTTGATGGGCAGACTTACCAGCTTGGGGTTGGGGGTGGGGTCACTTATGAAAGTGATGCTGCCGCTGAATTTGATGAAATCCTGGTCAAGGCGCAACCATTTTTAACTGTTTTTGGGATTGAGACGCTACCGACCCCAATTTTTACCACTGGACAAGTCAAAGATGGCCAGTTATTAAATTTATCGGCCCATGTCACGCGACTTGCGCGACAGTATCACCAACCGGACTTGTCACAACAGCTACAAGCTTTAGCTGCTCAAAGTCCGGATGGGGTACTACGGGTTAGTACCGATGGCGACACATTATCCGCTACCACACGGCCGTTACCGCCTTTAGTGGGACCGTATCGCGTGAAGTTAGCGGATGAAGCGATTGCCCCGTCCGTCCTGACCCAATACAAGTTATCCGGGCCGACATTTCAAAAGGTATTTCATCCGGAAGTAGTGCGCGCAAAAACACAGGGCTACCAAGATGTGTTGTTCCATACAGATGGTGTCGTGACCGAGTTGTCAATTGGTAATTTCCTAGCGAAACGCGGTGATACTTATGTGACACCAAGCACTCAAGCTTTGCCGGGGACGTATTTAGCAGAATTTGCCAAAACGCATCACGTCATATATGCTGAGATTCCGGTGAGTGAGTTAGTTAATTTTGACGCTTTTTATATGACAAATGCCGTTCGTGGTCTGGTTGCGATTGATCTCGTTGGGATCTGATTGTTTTTATGCCGCGGTGAAGCCAAAATAAGGTACAATAGACTTACAAAATGTGAGTTGTTGGGCTCACAGATATCAAGAGATACTTGTTTTGGTATAAATGGTACGAATCGGCAAAGGAGACACCATGGATAAGTCAGAAATTTTAGCAAAATTAGATGCTGAAGCATATAACGTGACGCAAAACGCTGCAACGGAACGGCCGTTTTCGGGCAAGTATGATGATTTTTATGAGCCAGGCCTGTATGTTGATGTTGTCAGTGGGGAACCCCTATTCACTTCAAAAGAGAAGTATGATGCTGGCTGTGGTTGGCCGTCATTTACGGCTGCCATTACGGATCATATCGTTGAACAAGCAGATGATAGTTATGGCATGTCACGCGTTGAAGTGAAGTCGCGGCACGCAGATTCACACCTGGGACATGTTTTTCCTGATGGCCCAGCCGAAACGGGTGGGCAACGCTACTGCATTAATTCAGCAGCGCTGCGTTTTATTCCGAAAGCAGAGATGGCTGCTGCGGGCTATGGCGACTATTTAGCACATATTGACGACGAAGCGTAAGGTTCATAACGGCTAATCGTTTTGTAACGCTTTGGAGGATGCATGGCGACTGTTTTAATCATTGAAGACGAGATGAGTCTGCAATTTTATCTTAAAAATGAATTGACGTTTGAAGGTTACACGGTTTTGCAGGCCTTTGACGGGCAACAAGGGCTCGCCTTATTGGCATCAGAAACTGTAGATGCTGTATTATTGGATTGGATGTTGCCAAAAAAGAGTGGGATGGCTGTTTTACGTCATGTTCGGCAAACTAATCAGACGTTGCCAGTGATTCTGATGACGGCTAAAAGTGAGTTAGATGATAAGGTCATGGGGCTTGATAATGGGGCAGATGACTATTTGACGAAACCCTTTGAAACTGAAGAATTATTAGCACGGTTGCGGGTGGTGTTACGCCGCCAAGTTGCGCCGGTGCAAACTGTTTTTGAAGTGGCCGATTTAACCTTAAATACGACGACACATCGGGTACAACGAGGTGATCAGCTGATTGCCCTCACACAGCGTGAGTTTGATTTGTTGGCTTTTTTGATGCAGCATGAAGGTCAGGTGATGTCACGTGATGCCATTCTTGATCATGTTTGGGGCATTGATTTTGCGGGGCAATATAACACAGTTGATGTTAATATTCGCCATTTACGTCAAAAGATTGCGCGTGATGGCCAACCGTCCTTGATTGAAACGGCACGTGGCTTAGGCTATGTTATGCGTGTCGGAGATTAAGCGTATGAGACGACGTCAAAACGCAGCGGTTGCCTTGATGACCCGAGCCTATGTTAAATTATTTGCGTTAATTTATATCGCCACGACAGTGGTGGTGCTGAGTACAGTCAGTTATCAATTACTCGAATCGCGTACGGCCGATGCCCAGCGCATTGTGACCAGTTTACGTGGTGCTGATATTGATTCTCGTTTTGACTGGGCGAACTGGCGTCGGAATTCGACTATTGATACTCGTGATACATTTGTCGTGATTAAGTCCCAGCAGGCCACGTATTATTCTACTGGGAGTGAGGCTTTTCTCAAACGAATTAAAGGGCGGCATTTATGGTTTGGGATGATCTATAAAGCGCGCGAACGTTATTTTTATTACTATCAAACGGGCCATATTGGTAACATGACCTATCAAATTTATATTGGTTTAGCTGAAGTGATTGGGATGGTGCTGACCGTCAGTACCGCCTTATTTGTGACGCTAACTGTGATTTTTGTCTTAGCGATATTTATTGTGCGGCAACTGGCGCAAGATTTGAATGCGCCGTTATTGACTTTAACACGTGCAGTGAAACAATTAGATCAAGCCGGAACTAAGTAGTTGACGTTGCCTGATATTGACGGGGCTGAAGAAATTGTCACGTTGAATCAACATTTACAAGATTGGTTACAACAACTGCAAGCACAAATTGAGAAAGAGCGTGCCTTTATTAGCAACGCTTCGCATGAATTGAAAACGCCGTTAGCGGGCTTTCGTGGCAATATTGACCTGATCAAACGGCGTGGGGCAACCCATCCAGAAATTATCCCAACGGCGATTGCCATGTTAGATCAAGAATCGCGGCGGATGCAAAATTTGGTGGATACGTTACTCGACATGTCGCGGGCTACTGATGATCACGTGAATCCACCAACAGTTGTTCAAATTGCGCCTGTGTTGCAAGATATTGTGACGGCTTTTGAAATCGACACCAAGCGTCACGTAATCACAACGTTAACTGACTTTTCGGTCCACTTACGGGTGAACGAATTTGTACAATTAGTGCGGATTATTTTGGATAATGCCGCTAAATATTCTGCAGCCGATTCGCCAATCGTCGTGACGAGTGCGTTGAACCAAGTCATCATTAAAGACGTTGGGCAAGGGATTTCGGCAGCGGATAAAACGCGAGTCTTTGATCGTTTTTATCGTGGGGATGACTCGCGTTCGGAAACACCAGGCAATGGGTTGGGACTGGCCTTGGCGCAACAATTAGCGGCGCGTCAAAACATCAGTATTGCCTTATCCGATAATCAACCAGTCGGGACGATTGTCACTTTGACATTCCTAGCACCACAAACTTCCTGACAAATTATCAGAAAACCATCAGAATGGTACCATAGTATGAAATTAAAACCTGCGCTAAACTAAGGTTAGTTTATGAAGGCAGGTTTTTTATTTTGATGACAGAACGGACATATTTGGCGACAAAGGTGCCGGCCATTGGGCTAGCATTTTGGGCCACAAAACTAATTACCACTGGGTTAGGGGAATCTTGGTCGGATTTTTTCAATCAGACATTAGGACCAGTTGCGGATTTGGCCATTGGCTTACTGAGCTTTGGGGTATTTCTGTTTTTACAATTTAGGCAACCGCGCTACCGTGTTTGGACTTATTGGTTAACTTTGTTAAGCTTAGCAATTTTTGGTACTTTCATTGCGGATGCGACCCATGGCATTGGCATATCGTATGTCGCTGCGTTTGTGATTTATGGTTCAGCCTTAATAGTTACCTTTGTGTTGTGGTATCGCAATGCGCATAATCTGTCTGTGCACACCATTACAACCAATCATCGTGAGCTGTTTTATTGGGCAACGGTCACGTTGAGTTTTACTTTAGGGACGGCAGTCGGTGATTGGTTAGCGGAATCGCTGCGTCTTGGTTTCTTAGATACTTGGGTTTATCTCGGGTTGGTCTTTTTGGCCATTATTGCTTACCGCCAGTATTTTGGTCGCTTTGATACGTTCACATTTTGGTGCTCTTATACTAAAAAAATGGACTATTTTTATTCAGTCCGTAAAATGAAAGTATAGGAGTATTTTTATGTCAATTCGTTATTCACAAGATTTCAAAGATTCATTGGTTAAACTTCACCAAGAAGGCCGTTCACTCAAATCATTAGCAGAAGAATTTGGACCATCAAAAGATTCTATTGCTATTTGGGTTAAACAAGCTACCCCAATCATGATCAAGGGTCAGTCAAAGACTTTAAAAGACGTCAAGCAACTAGAGAAACGCCTCGCTATTTTGGAGGAAGAAAACGAAATTTTATCACGCATAGCCTGACAGGCATTGAGCGGCCATCTTACTAGCCAAAAAATAGTCCGTAATGTGGGATTGCCGCTAGTTAATCAATTTTTAGCACAAGGCTACGCGCTTGTGCGTATTTTAAGTGCACTTAAAATCAAACCTAGTACCTATTACAACTGGCGCCATTGGCAGCCCAGTCGACAAGAAAAGCGTAGAGAATCCCTAAAACCTTATATTTTAGACGTTTGGAAAACCTTTAAATTTTATGGCTATCGTCGTATTGCTGCTTATAGTCAACTAAACAATGACTGTCCAAAAATATCTGAATATATGACACTCAAATTGATGCGTGAATTAGGGATTAAATCCCGCATGCAAAAACATTATCGCAAACCCAAAACTGTTGTGACGGTTGATCAAAAACCCAATCTGATTAGACATTTGCATGATTTAAGCGGTGTTTGGCAAACAGATATCACTTATATTCAGTTGACTAATCATAGATGGGTCTATTTAGCGACCGTTTTGGATCCTGAGAAGAGAAAAGTATTGGGCTCTAAAATTGGCGATACAATGACAGCCGAGCTAGCCACAAGTGCCTTACAGATGGCGTTAGATAAGCATCGAAAGCCAGTCATTATTCATTCAGATATGGGGTCACAATACACGAGTGCTGAGTTTAATATTAAATGTCAAAATTATGGCTTGAAACATTCATATTCACTCAAAGGCCATCCGTACGATAATGGCCGTATGGAAGCGTTTCATTCAATATTGAAGCGTGAAGAGGTTTATTTGAAGGCATACCAAACATTAACTGAAGTCCAAGCAGCCATTGGTTGGTATATCAATTTTTATAATAGTAATCGTATCTCAAATGTTGCTTAATTAACTGAATAAAAATAGTCCAATTTATTGACTTCTGAGCAGTCCGACAAGGTAAATTTAGTGGGTTGGCCTTAGATGCTTTAGAAAATGAAGATACCCAAGGCTTTCAAACAAACCCATATTATCAGGCGTTACAAGCATTTGAGAATGTGATACTCACCCCACATATTGCCTATTACACATCGGCCGCCGTTCGCGATATCGTGATGACGGCATTTGACAATGCCTACGATGTGATCAGTACAGGTATATCTGACAACGTAGTGCTAAATTAGGAGGTCAACCATGAGCTTTATTACAATTCAGGATGTCCATAAATCATTTTATGGCAAGGAAATTTTAAAAGGGATTAATCTTACGATTGAAAAAGGCGAGGTGATTGTCATTTTAGGCCCTTCTGGATCGGGCAAAACAACCTTTTTGCGTTGTCTTAACACGTTAGAAAAGGCAGATCGTGGTCAGATTAGAATTGATGAGGTGACCAAAGATTTTGCTGGTCATGACCCCAAAAATACGCGTGACTTAATTTTAAAAACAGCGATGGTGTTTCAAGGACATGCTTTGTTCCCAAATATGACGGTTTTACAAAATGTAATTGAAGGGTTGATTCGCGTGAAGAAAATGTCACGGGCGGCGGCGACTAAACTGGGCTTACGCACCTTATCAGCAGTTGGGTTGGCTGATCGCGTGAACTATTATCCCGCACAGCTTTCCGGTGACCAGCAGCAACGTGCCGGTATTGCGCGGGCGATGGCCATGGAACCAGAATTGCTTTTATTTGATGAACCAACGAGTGCGCTTGATCCGGAACTTGTGGGGGAAGTGTTAACTGCCATGAAAAAACTAGCACAAGCCGGGCATACGATGATTGTTGTGACCCATGAAATGCAATTTGCTTATGAAGTGGCGGATCGTATTTTGTACATGGAAGGTGGTATGGTGGTGGAATCAGGGACGCCTGCAGCCATCTTTAATACACCACAAGATCATCGCACACAGAAATTCCTAGCGCGCTTAGCTGGTCAAGATTTCAGTGCCGCTGAATTGGTCAGCCTATGATACAACAGCATGATCGGCTGATGCCGCATACCAAAGACGCCGCCAAAGACCGCCATGTTGGTCAGACGCAGCGTCTTTTTCAACAAGATTTTCTGTTGTTAATGGTGATTAATTTTATGGTCATGACCGCCGTGACCGCACAAATGGGGACGTTACCATTATATGTGACACAATTAGGTGGCAATGCGATGATGTCGGGCTTGGTGATTGGGATTTGGGGGTTAGCAGCCTTAGTAGCGCGTGTGCCTGTGGGTAAAATGATTGATCGCTTTGGGCGCAAGCCATTAATCGTGATTGGGTTGCTCGTTTTAGTGGTCGATTTCGGCTTACTGATTTTTAGTCAATCATTACTTGTTTTGATTTTACTGCGTGCGTTTCAAGGTATTGGTAATGGCACGCAAAGTACCGCAGTTGCAACGCTGGTCGCTGACAAATTACCCCCACGACAGCTATCCATTGGGTTAGGCTACTTCAGTATTTCACAAACCTTACCAGCAGCAGTTGGGCCAGCAATTGGCCTCTTAATCGTCAATCATTGGGGATTTCAGGCGATGTTTTATTTCAGTCTGGGTTTGGTTATTGTGGCACTGGGTTTAACGGTTTTGGTGCGTGACACTTATGATGTCAAAGCGCAGCAAACGACTGCGGCAACGTCTCCAGTTGGAATTTTGGCATTGCTTGCACAAGTGAGTATTTGGGCGCCAAGTTTGGTTGTTTTTATTGCTGCTTTCGCCAACGCCGCCGTGGCCGCCTTTTTAGTCCAATTTGGGTTTGAAAAAGGGTTGCCCTTGACGCTATATGCATTGCGTTTAGTCCAGGCATTGGGGGATTTTTGATCGCCGGCGGATTAATTGGCCTTGGCTTTGCGTTGTTGATGCCCTTGATGAATGCCGTCGTACTACGGGATATCTTGCCAGCACAGCGTGGTCGTGCGACCGCTATTTTTTCATCCGGAACGGACGTAGCTTATGGTATGGGGGCCATTATATGGGGGATTTTTGCCAGTTATTTTGGCTATTTTGCGGTGTATTGTGTCGCTGCGATATTGGTTGCCACGACGTTAAGCCTTGTCATGCGCTATCGTCAAATCTTGCGACAATCAGTGTAACTGATAATAAATGAATTTTATTCATGTTAAATTAAAATAGTTTCGTCATATTCATGTTTGGATTCGGGTATGATAGTTGTCAAGAAAGCAAGAGGACTAAACGCTTATGACACGATCACATTTATCAACCCGTTACCAACAAACAGCAGAGTTAAACATGGATCAAATTTTTGCCCAGGCGGCTGATCCAGAAAATATTTCTTTTGGAATGGGACTGCCAGATGAAGCGGTTTTTCCTAGCGAGGCTTTAGCTCAGGCTTTTAATGAAGCGATTGCTACGGCAGGTGCGTCAATTTTTCAATATCACGATACGCAAGGGCCATTATCACTGCGAGAAAAAATTGCGGCTTTGACGGCAACTTATTTTGATTACCGGCCAACAGCTGATCAGATTATGATGACGCAAGGCGGGCAACAAGCCATTGATATTATTGGGCGCGCCTTTTTAGATAAGGATGACCATATTATCGTTGAAGCACCAACTTATATGGGGGCTTTAGATGCCTTTGATAGCTATGAGCCGATTTATCATGAAGTGAGTTTAGAAGCTGATGGTATGGATATGGCACAGTTAGAAGCAACCTTACAGCAGTATCCAGAGACAAAATTTGTCTATACGATTCCCGATTTTCAAAACCCAACTGGGGTAACCATGAGCTTGGCGAAGCGCAAGCAATTATTAGCTTTAGCTGCACAATATGACTTTTGCATCATTGAAGATAGCCCCTACCGTTATTTGCGTTACACTGGCGAGGCCGTGCCATCATTAGCCGCATTAGACACAGACGGCCGTGTGATTTTAATTTCTAGTTTCTCTAAAATTTTATCGCCGGCTTTGCGTACGGGCTGGCTTGTGGCCAATCCGGCATTAATGGCATTGTTCTTAAAAATCAAATCAGGACTTGATATCCAACCGTCGTATATTAGCTTGATGGCGATTGATCACTATTTAGCCAAGCATGACATTCAGGCACATATTGCAACCATTAATGCCAAATATCGTGATAAATGTGCGTTGATGTTAGCTTGTTTAGCTGCTGATATGCCAGACACAGTGACGTTTACGCAGCCAAATGGTGGCTTCTTTATCTGGGTGAGTTTGCCCGAAGAGGTTAATGCAACCGCATTATTAGCCGAACAGATGTTATCACAAGCCAAAGTTGTCTATGTGCCATCAGAGATGCAATATGCTTCACGGCAGGTGACTCATCAATTCCGGTTAAACTTTACTGGTGCAACGCCAGACGACATCAGAACAGGGATTGCGCGTTTGGGCAAAGCGTTACATCAACACCTGTTTGTTGCACAATAAAAAGCCAATCTGTCATTACGATTGGCTTTTTTAGCTGAGATAAGTTTCAATTTCTTGGACTAAGGCACGCACGGCTGGCGATAAAATGTCGTTTTTACTTTGGACAAGGGCGATGGTGCGGTAAAAAGGTTCATCGAATGAGAAAATGCTGACGTCACCGCTTAGTTTTCTAAGCGCTAAATCAGGTAAAATACCGAAACCCAGGCCTGCTTCAACCATTGAAACAATTGATTGATCATCAATGGAGAAGTTAATGGTATTTGGGCGAACATCGTAAAAATCCAACGTTTTTTTGGTGTCACGGTCATAATCCGCTTTTTGCAACATGAATTGAACACCTTTTAAATCTGCCTTAGTAATAGTTTTCCCATTACGAGGCTGAAAGTTTGCAGGCGCGACACACTTAATTTCATCGCGCAGGAGTTCACTGACTTTGACGTTTTCGGAGACGGGGAGAAGCGTAAAGCCGAGGTCAAGTTCTTCATAGGCGACGTGTTGGCTAATATCTGAAAAGTTATCTTGGGTCAGAGAAACGGCGATATTGGGAAACTGTTTGGCGTAATTACGCAAAATATCGGGGAGCCAATTAATGCAGACACTACTAAAGGCACCAATTTTAATGACCCCAGATTCTAAACCTTGGATTGCTTGCACTGTTTTTTCGAGTTCTGTTTCTTCGGCGAGAATTTTACGAAAAATGGGGTAAAGTTGCGCCCCATTCGTCGTTAGAGAGACTTCTGCACGGTTACGAATAAAAATGGGGAACCCGTATTTTTTTTCGATTTGATTAATGGCGTGACTGACCGCACTGGCTGTAATGTTGAGTTTTTCAGATGCTTTTTGGAAGGACTTTTCTTCAACAATTGTGACGATGGTTTCATAGATGAATGTGTTCACAATAACACTCCTGATTTTTCAATGCGCCCTGATAATTGGCCATGAAGATATGCTGATAGTATTATCGTACCACACTTAATAATCACGCGATATAGTCTGGTGTGACAACGATTAAACATCTCATTTTTGACAGATTTTAAGCTGAAACACGTGTTATTTTGTGCTATAATGTCCCCATGGAAATGCATATTAGTAAACGAATTAATATTTTACGCGCCATTGTGATGGGTGCTAATGATGGGATTATCTCGATTGCAGGCGTTGTTTTTGGGGTCTACGGGGCCTCAATGAATGCTTGGGCTATTTTCTTGGCTGGGTTAACGGCTACCATTGCGGGGACTTTTTCCATGGCGACGGGGGAATATGTCTCGGTTAACTCACAGCTAGATTCTGAACGCGCAGCACGCGCACAGCAGATTATGGCGTTGGATCAACATTTTAACCAAGAAAAAGAGTTTCTAACACAACACTATTTAGCTGATGGCATTACTGCCGAGCATGCCCGTGCGTTAGCGCAACAAACGATGCAGCAAGATGGCTTGAACGAAACGTTACATGCCCGTTATGGTATTGATGAAGATAATTTGATTTCACCAATTGAAGCAGCATTGGCCTCGATGATCGCTTTCCCAATTGGGGCGATTTTACCGATGGTTGGCATGACGCTAGTGCCGGCACCTTATCGCGTCATTACCACACTTGTTTTTGTGGTGTTAGCGCTTGTGTTAACGGGCTATTTCTCAGCCGTTTATGGTAATACGCCGAAAACACGGGTGATTTTACGGAGTGTGTTGATGGGAGTCGTGACCATGGGGGTCACGTATGTAGTTGGTTTACTCATGGTTGCTTAACATGACAAAAAAGAAATTATCATTATCTGAAAGATTAAATATTATTCGTGCAGGGATTTTAGGTGCTAACGATGGAATCATTGGTGGTGCCGGTGTTATTTTAGGGGTCACGGGTGCGACAACAAATAACACGGTTATCTTTGTGGCGGGCGTTGCTGAAATGTTTGCGGTCGCTTTTTCCATGGCTTCTGGTGAATTTGTATCTGTGTCGTCTCAAAAAGATACCGAACAAGCCGTTGTTGCCAAGGCTGAAACTTTATTAGCCACACAACCGCAAGTCGTTCATGATGAAATTGCGACGTACTATGAACAACGAGGTGCAACCCCTGAATTGGCGGCCCAAGTCGCTGATGATTTAATGGCCAAGGATGCTTTAAAACACTATGTTCAGATTAAGCATGGGATTGTTGTGGGTGAATATTTAAGCCCGTCACATGCGTTAGTATCATCCTTTATCGCCTCGGTTTCTGGGGGGATTTGGCCACTATTAGCCGTGGCATTTTTGCCGCAGGACTATAAAGTGATTGGGACGGTCATGGCCACGCTGTGGGCACTCTTCTTGACTGGCTGGCTAAGTGCTTGGTCAGGTCACGCACCAAAATTACCCGCTATATTGCGTAATGTTTTAACGGGTGTGATTACGATGGGATTTACTTATTGGATTGGGACTTTGCTCAAATAAAAGCTGAGGTAGCCAGTGCTACTTTAGCTTTTTTAGTTGGTGACAGGCCATGCAATACTGCGATTGGGTAAAGTGTTTACTTATGATTTTCTCAGACGTATAATCAAGTAAAATTGAATGACGGAGAATGCGGATGACAACTATTTTGGCACTCCAAAATATGACGAAATCATATGGGACACGTACAGTGCTTGACCACGTGAGCTTGCAGTTACCAACGGGGTAATTGTTAGGGTTAATTGGCCCGTCTGGTTCGGGAAAATCAACGGTGATTAAACTAGCCCTTGGCATGACACAAGCTGACACAGGTGAAGCGTATATTTTTGAGACGCGGATGCCAAATCGCAAAGCGTTAGCTCAAATTGGTTACATGGCGCAAAATGATGCGCTTTATGAGACGCTGACTGGCTATGATAACCTTAAATTTTTCGCACAAATGCGTGATATTAAAGCTGTTGATCACGAAATTAGTCGGGTGGCGCAGATTGTTAATTTAACTGCTGCCTTAAAACAACAAGTTAAAGGCTATTCGGGAGGCATGAAACGCCGCCTGTCACTCGCTATTGCATTGTTAGGGGAACCGGATTTATTAATTTTAGATGAACCCACGGTCGGCATTGATCCTGCGCTGCGCCTTCAAATCTGGGAGGAATTACGGCGTCAACAAGCCAACCAAAAGACCATTTTGATGACCACGCATGTGATGGACGAAGCTGAAAGAGTTGATCGTGTTGTGCTCCTTTTTGATGGCCGCATTATCGCTGATGATAGTCCTGCTGCACTCAAAGCACAGTATGACGTTTCAACAGTAGAGCAGGTGTTCTTGAAAGCGGAAGTCGAGGCTACCAAATGATGAAAAGTATGGTCATTGGACAACGTATTTTAAAGGAATTGGCGAAGGATAAACGTACATTGGCGTTGATGTTTTTGGCACCGTTGTTGATTTTAACGTTGATGAATTTAATTTTTAATACGAATGCCACACCGTCTGTCAAAATTGGTACGGTACAGATGCCAACGCCTGTGGCGAAGCAACTCGGTCAGGTCAAACATGTCACGCAAACTAGTTATACAACTGAAGCGGCTGCGCATGATGCGTTAAAAGCGCAGCGGGTCGATAGCGTGATTGTCTACAAAAAGGCCACGCATACATATCAGGCAACGTATGCTAATTTGGATGTGAATAAAACAACTTTAGCCAAAGCAGCCCTACAAAATACCTTAACGCAAAATAAGTTGCAAACATTGCTGCAGGTCGTTAGCGCATTACCTCATCAACAAGCGTTGGACGCACAACTTCGGCCAAAGGTAGAACAAACTTATCTATATGGCGCTAGTCAGACACGGTATATGGATACGGTGCTGCCCATTCTAATGGGATTCTTTGTCTTTTTCTTCGTCTTTTTAGTGAGTGGCATGGCTATTTTGAAGGAGCGCACAACAGGGACGCTCGAACGCTTGTTAGCCACACCAGTTCGCCGTGGACAGATTATTTTTGGCTATACCATTAGCTATGGCGTGCTTGCCATTTTACAAACGTTAACGATTGTTTTGTACACGGTGTACGCATTGCACTTGCCAATTGTTGGCCAGATTGGTTGGGTTATTGTGACGAATATACTCTTAGCATTAGTTGCGTTGGCGCTAGGTATCTTGATGTCGACTTTTGCGGCTTCCGAATTCCAAATGATGCAGTTTATTCCGCTGATTGTCGTGCCACAAATTTTCTTTTCAGGGATTGTGCCGTTGGATACCATCAACCCGTGGCTTGCGAAAGTACAATACATTCTGCCTTTGACATATGTCGCCAATGCGGATAAAAAAATTATGATGCAAGGTTTCGGTCTGACCCATATTTGGTTTGACTGTTTGGTTTTACTTAGTTTCTTCATCATTTTGACCGGGATCAATATTCGCGGTTTAAAGCAATATCGTCGTGTTTAGATGGCTGTAAAACGACAAGTAAAAAAGCTGAAGTAGTCATGGCTACTTCAGCTTTTTAATTAATGGCGGCTCATGTATGTTTGTCGTTGACACATGTGATAAAGGCCATAGCCGGCTAATAAACTGATAAATGGCGTGTATTGAATCATGTATTTTGTCCCACCAGATTCAAAAATCAATAAGAACAGGAGACCGCCAAGTAAGGTAAGTGAAATCAAGGTCGTTTTAGCGTTTGTTTGATAAAACCAGGTCGTATAAATCATAGCAACTAAAATGAGTAACCAAACCAGTTGCATGATAAATTGGTAATTCGCATGCCAAGTGACGCGATCGCCAACTTGAATGTTATGTTGATAAATGACATCTTGTAACTTTTGACTGGCGGTATTTTTTTGTTTGAGTGTTCGGACGGTTGACCACAACTGCTCGCGGTGGGCCCCCATGATACCAGTATCGACATTATCACTATATTTCATGAGATAGAATTTCAACGAACCGCCCAGTCCGCGTTCTTGCGTACGAGCAATCAGGCGCTGTAATTCTGGCTTTTTGCGCGCGTCTTTATTGGGATAAGCAATGGCGAATCCGTAGTCTGCGTCATTAAATGTGCCGTGCACCGTGTTTTTATCCTCAGGATTACCGTAACTACCGAGCAAAATATAATGGACGGCAGGGAACCCTTTTGTCGGATCAATGGTAACGATTTGTTGTTTCGCCACGTAACTATTAAACGATACGACAGTCATGGCAAAAAACAAGCCACCAGTCAGCCCTAATAGTACTATTTTTTTAAGCGATTGCGTACGACGCAAATACTTTGGTGAGATGATCAAAAAAACAACCAAGGCGATGACAAAGATAATGGCGCTAGGGCGCAATAAGTAGAGCAATCCCAGGGCGATACCAGCTACCGTGAGGTACAGAAATCCCCATTTGTTGGTTTTAAACCCTTTGAGTAGGCAAAGGAGTGCCAAACTGGTAAATAAGAGGCCGTAGTTATCCGTGTAAGGGAGGATAAAGATAGGTTGAGCCATGACAAAGTAGGCAAAAATTAAAGTCGCACTATTGGCAATCGCGCGTGAGTTAAAATATGTTTTAGCAAATAAGCGAAAGAGTAGGACTGAGACATCAATGATGACAAGCGTCGCTAATTTAAATGCCCATAATTGGGTCCCAATCACTTTTGACATGACGAAACTCATGAAAAAATACATGGTATTGTTGGGATTAATGGATAAATAGTGGGCAATGGTTTGTGGCGTTTCTAAACCACCTAAAATCACTTGCGCATCTGAACCAACGTCAGTTTGCAACGTCATGAGTAATGCGACTTGCCAGCTTACCAGTAGACAAAATGCTAGCCAGAATAAGCTATTGTGATGGGATTTAAACCACCGCCAAATAATGGCGATTGGCCGTTGTAGGGGTAAAAGTGTCCCAACATAACTCAGCAATAGCACCACAAAAAGGCCGATAATCAACCGATTACCCAGTTGCCAGGGTGATAGTGTACTGGATTGCAATGATAAGAAGAGTGCCAGCAGTAACAAGATTAAAGTGGCGGTGTTAATCATGCGATAAAACACGCGTTGCATAACTGAAAGTTCCTCCAAAAGTTCCGATGAATTTAAACACAGATAGCACTATCATAACAAATATAATGATGTTTTGCAGATAAACTTGTGATTGGTATCGTGATGGAAACTAACGGCTTGGTGAAGTGGTGCTTTTCTGATGTTCGTCAAGTATAGCCAACCAGCGCATGTCCGCCCAAGCTAAGATTGTTTGTGCAATTCGGAGATGTTGTGTGGTGTAACCGGTAATGGGGCCCTGGATGAGTGGGGGCAAGACAAGATCCCCAGCTAAATTATAGGTGGCGGTGTTGCTTTGTGCGGTAACTGATAGCTGTTTTTCGATGGCTAACTGTGCCAGTGCCATCATATCAGACAGGTTCATTTGCGCGTGACGTTGCCGAGCAGCGACGACTGCTGCTGTTTCGGCTTCGCGCTGCCGGGCTGCTGTGTGATCAGAGAGATAAAAGCCACCCCATTTTTTCATGCCTTGGTCATGATAAAGCTGACCAAAAACTTGCAATGGCCAGCTTGGCTCATAATTTGGGTATTGTTCAGTCATTTACTTGCCCGCCTTGATGTCCACCGACTAAATTGGCGCGATTGATGGCTGTTGCTGCTGCATCAAGTGATGCGCCATACACGAGCTTAGTCAGACCAAAACGTTGTCGAATCTGATCGATTGCCTGGTCGAGTTGCTGTTGTTTGGCGAGTGTGGCTGGGGTGTTAAACAAATCCAACTGCGTCACAGTATCTGATGATAGCTCGCCAAAGTAAACAGCCAATTGCTGGGCAACACCGCTTTGCCAATGTTGGGTCAATAAGGCGGCTGCGTGTCGTTGTAAAATTTGAGTGACATTAGTCGGGGTCGCTAACCGTTGTGTCTGCTGCCACTGCTGACGCGTTGTGAAGCTGTTAATCTGAATACTGATGGTGCCCGCCAGCAAATGCTGTTGACGTAAACGGGTAGCAACTTGCGCCACAATTTCTTGCAAAACGATGCGGATATCGTTGATATCAGTATAGGGGCGTGGCAGAATTTGAGAATTGCCTAGACTTTGAGACGCGGGGACCACTTTTTCGCGAATGAGCGTCCGGTCGACGCCCCAAGCTAAGGCGTATAAGCGTAGCCCATTTTGTGGGCCAAAAACTTTCCTTAAACGAAATGGGTTCGCATGTGCTAAGTCAGCCATGCTATAAATGCCCATTTGATTGAGTTTGTGAGCGGTGCGATGACCAATTGACCAGATACGATCTAGTTGATTGATTGGCCACAATTTTTCTGGCACGGTTTCAAAATGAAGATCGCCAATAAATGAGGAATCGTGCTTGGCATACAAATCTAACGCAATTTTTGCCAAAGTGGGGTTATCCCCGATGCCAACAGTAGTGTATAAGCCGGTTTGGGCATGGACGTCAAGCTGAATTTTACGGGCGACTGCTTGTGGTGTTGACCCAAAAAATTCCCATGTATCCGTCATATCTAAGAGACTTTCATCAATGGAATAAGGGTGCCAATCCTGGTCGGCAACATATTGACGATAAATCTTGTTAATTGCTAGATTGATGTCAATATAGTGGTTCATGCGTGGTGGGACTTGAATAAGATCAGGTAATCCTTGTAAGTCTTTCAGACG
This sequence comes from Leuconostoc garlicum, assembly GCF_001998805.1. Classification (NCBI taxonomy): domain Bacteria; kingdom Bacillati; phylum Bacillota; class Bacilli; order Lactobacillales; family Lactobacillaceae; genus Leuconostoc; species Leuconostoc garlicum. The sequence continues at coordinate 1,284,390 of NZ_CP016329.1, forward strand.
GCTGACATTATGTTTTAAGCCATGTCGCTTTTTAGCCATTGGGGATGTTGCCAGCACTAAGCCACCACCGCCAACATTAGGGCCTTTTGATACCACGACTAACGGCACTTTCATTGGGTGCAAACCACGGGCCACGGCTTCGACAGAAGCATAAAAAGATTTGGTGTCAATCACGAATACCACACGTTTTGTTTCAAAGCGATAGTCATAGTCATTCATGTCAAAGCCTCCAAAAATACTAACGATCTCATTATACGAACAAATGTTCTATTTGTCTAGTCGTGCGTGTTGGGTTTGGGTCATGGATAATCACATTAATTCGTGGTCAAGGGCTTTTAAATTTGCTATTCGCCGTGATACGTGTTAAGGTTAATGAGCAATAAAGTTTTTGATTTTGATTTCTCTTTTTTGAAGGACATTCAGTACCAATGATTTAAAATTACAAATAAAGATTGGTGAATGCACCAAAGGAGAAACATATAATGGAAACAGGCACAGTAAAATGGTTTAATGGCGACAAGGGTTTTGGATTTATCACACGTGAAAACGGTGATGATGTCTTCGCACATTTCTCAGCTATTCAAAGCGATGGTTTCAAAACACTTGATGAAGGTCAATCAGTGACTTTCGATGTTGAAACGTCAGATCGTGGTTTGCAAGCTGCAAACATCGTTAAAGCTTAATATCAATAATCACGCTCACCTTACTAAGGTGGGCTTTTTTATTTATAGTGCTTAGTATTTTTCTTTGATAAAGGTTTGACAATTTAAGTGTTGATATGATAAATTATTGTAGTAACGCATCATGCGTTGGCCCAACATGTGGTTGTACCTTACTTTAGTATATTTTTTCTGTATGATAAAAACCCATATATTAACATAACATGTTGGGCATTCTTAGTCCGAAGACCACGGTTTACTTTTAAGGTAAACCGTGGTTTTTTTATGAATTTTTTTAAATCCAATTCAGATTTTGATGTACATCTTGCTATCAGTGATATAATCGACTTGTAAGTAAAAAGTTAGGGAAAGTCAGAACTATCGCGTGAAAGCGTTGCAACTCAAGACATTGTGTAATGAAGGTATGAACAAGTTTTGTAAAAATAAATACCCAGCTGTTGGCACCAATTGGTCATAATCATAAATAAAATAGAATGGGTGGTAAAGATCGTATGAAAGAAGCAAAAAATGTCATTGTCGGTTTTGGTAAGGCCGGCAAAACGCTCGCTTTTAAGTTAGCGGCAAAAGGGGAATCTGTTATTTTACTTGAAAAGTCGGATCAAATGTATGGTGGCACTTGCATTAATGTCGGCTGCATCCCGTCAAAGTTTTTGTATACTTTGTCGCGTAGTGCAACGGATCGTTCGGACTATCAGCGTGCTGTCTTAAAGAAAGATGCGACAATTGGTAAATTACGTCAAGCAAACTATCGTAAGGTGGCAGATTTACCAACGGCAACAGTTATTACTGGCGCAGCCCAGTTTGTTGATAATCATACGTTAACAATCCAAATGAAGGATGGCACAACAGAGACCGTTAAGGGCGAACGCATCTTTATCAACACCGGTGCTAAGCCAGTTTGGCCAGGTATTATTGGGCTAAAGGATAGTGCGTTTGTTTATACAACAGACACTTTGATGGCTAAATAAACGTTGCCGGAACACCTAGTCATTATTGGTGGCGGTTATATTGCCGTTGAATTCGCTACGACTTATGCGCGATTTGGCGCTAAGGTGACGCTTTTGGTGCGTGACGATCGCTTGTTGCCACAGGTTGAATCAGAAGCTGTAACGGCCGTGACTGAATCTTTGACTGATTTAGGTGTCGAGATTCGTTATCAAACACAAGTGGTTGAAATGACTGATGAGGGTGATCACACTGTTTTGTCGCTTGAAGCTAATGATGAACCTGTTGCACCGTTGACAGCTGATGCTGTTTTAATTGCCACTGGTCGTCGACCAAATATTGCTAATCTTGGTTTGGAAAATACTGATATTGCTGTTGAGAATGGTGCCGTGGTCGTAGACGATCACCTACGTACTACAGTTGACAATGTGTGGGCAGTTGGTGATGTGCGTGGGGGTGCCCAGTTTACGTACATCTCACTCGATGATTCACGAATTGTCTGGCAACAATTATTCGGTGATGGGAAAGCCACATTGGCACAGCAAGATTTGGTGCCGCACGTGTTGTTCACCAATCCACCATTGGCAACAATTGGCTTGACGGAAGCGCAAGCCGAAGCTAAAAATGTCGCCTATCGGGTCGCTAAGTTACCGGTTGCGAGCCTGCCAAAAACCCATATTGAAGGCAATACCCGTGGTTATCTCAAGGTTTTGGTTGGAGAAGACGACCTGATTTTGGGGGCGACTTTCTTTGCAGTCGAAGCACAAGAATTGATTAACGTGATTTCTTTGGCTATGCATCACAAGTTGCCATACCAAGCATTGCGTGATCAAATTTATTCACACCCATCAATGATGGAAGGGTTCAATGATCTTTTTGGTTTGATTCAATAACACATAACGCGTTGATACTAGTTGTGCTAGTATCGACGCGTTTTTTAGTATACTGAACCGCGATTAGCAGCGGGTGGGTTGAAACATTACAAAACATAAAGTGTAATATAACGCGCAGTGATGTGTTAGAATAGACGTTCAAGAATACGGTAAGTAGAAGGAGTCATCACATGAAAGTATTTGTTGCTGGTGCAACCGGTCGGGTAGCAACGGTTTTATTGCAGTCGTTAGTCGCACAAGGGCATGAAGTCGTTGCCGGTTCACGGTCACCAGAAAAAATTATGGTATCTGACCATATTACGCCCGTTAAATTGGATTTACATGACACGGTCACGCACTTGGCGCAGACGGTTAAAGACGTTGCGGCGATTTATTTTGTGGCTGGTTCCCGCAGTCAAGACTTGCTACAGACAGATGCTTTTGGAGCGGTCAAAATGATGCAAGTGGCCGAAATGAACCATATTCAACGTTTCATTATGCTCAGTTCCGCTTTTTCACTCACACCTGAAAAATGGGATAATCCGGCCTTAGCAGGGTTATTAGACTACAATATCGCAAAATTTTTCGCTGACAACTATTTAGTGAATCAAACACAACTCGATTATACAATTTTGCAAGCAACAGCCTTGGTGGCGGGTGAGGGCAGCCATCATATTGCGTTAAACGATGCTAGTGGATCAAAAAATACAATTCAAAACGTTGGCGAAACCCTTGCTTCGTTGCTCAATCATGATAATACCATTAAGCAAGTGATTCAGATGAGTGATGGGCCAGTTGCAATTGACACGGCACTGGCCGCAATTTAAACCTTTAATTAGTGTTGTTGATCAGATTGGCAGTTGATTTTGGCGAGTGGTAATTTTCACAGTGCTTAAATCCAGTAGGTTTTCTGATTTCAGTTATACTGTAGGCATGACTAAAGTATTGTTGGCTTTAGTCAGCACGTATGCCATAGGAGGCGGAAAAATGACAACATATGATTATGATGTTTTGTATATTGGCAGCGGTCATGGGACTTTTGATGGCGCCATTCCACTTGGTGCCAAATGCGTCAAGGTTGGTGTGATTGAACAAGACTTGATCGGCGGCACTTGTCCAAATCGTGGTTGTAACGCCAAAATTGTGTTGGATTCACCAGTCGCCTTGCAACGACACCTAGCTGATGTTCATGGCGTGATGCCAGGTGAGGTCACCATTGATTGGGCTGCTAACCAAGCACATAAACAGACAGTGATTGCTGGTTTACCAGCATTTATTCAAGGTTTGCTTGATGACAATTCGGTCGATGTGCTCTTTGGCCGTGGTCAGTTAGTTGATGCTCACACGGTATTAGTGGCTGGTCAGCCTAAAACTGCTGACAAAATTGTGATTGCAACCGGATTACGACCCAATCGACTCGATATTCCCGGTTCGGCGTTCGCGCATGATTCCGAAGATTTTATGAACTTAAGCGCCATGCCAAAGCGTTTAACGATTATTGGAGCTGGTTATATCGCCATGGAGTTTGCCACAATGGCGAACGCTGCTGGTTCAGAAGTCACGGTTTTGATGCGGGGCGCACAAGCTTTGCGTGCCTATCATCAACCTTTTGTAGAACAGATTATAACTGATTTGAGTCAACGTGGGGTAACCTTCATACGAGAAACAACGGTGACGGCAATCCAACAGGTTGCGGATCACTTTGTTGTTGTGGGTGACAACGATCTTACCCTGACCAGTGACTGGGTGTTGGATGCAACGGGGCGTGTGCCTAATATCGCAGCACTTGGTTTAGATGAAGTTGGTATTGCTTATACGGATAAAGGCATTGTCGTCAACCGTTATTTGCAGACAACCGTGCCAAATATTTATGCTGCTGGGGATGTGATTGATAAGGGACAACCTAAGTTAACACCAACCGCTATTTTTGAATCACGATACTTAATGCACACATTTTCAGGTGAAACGGTAGCGCCAATTAAGTACCCCGTGATACCATCTGTGGTCTTTACGTCACCACGTTTGGCGCAAGCAGGGATAAGTGTTGCTGAGGCCAAACAGCATCCTGATGACTATACAATTGTGGCACACCACACGCCAGATGATTGGTATCGGCAAGTTGATCAGGAGACAATTGGCGACAATATCTTAATTTTTAACCAGGTACATCAATTGGTTGGGGCTACTGAAGTGTCACCTCAGGCAGAAAACGCAATCAATGCGTTGTTGCCAGCAATTGAATTTGGCTCTGAGCCTGCTGAAATTGAACGTCTTATCTATTTGTTCCCAACAATTGCGGCATCGGCATGGGGACAACTGTAAGGGATGAACATCTTGGCATACCGTATGACATTCAAGTTTTTTATGACAGATTACTTGCGTAAAGAAAAACCCAAAGTGCCATCACTTTGGGTTTTCTTGTTGATTGAGTTTTTCAAGCTCTGCCAGGATTTTGCGTTGTAAGGCAATTGTTTCCTCGTTTTGCTTTTGCAGATGTAGGGCATCGGCATGCGCTTGATTGTAGCCCCATTTATTGACGGGATCGACAATCAATGTTTCATTAATAAAGCGAATCGTGAAGAATACAATCGTTGCAATTAAGACTGTGGTTAATAGGCTACTAGCAAATTCAGATAATGGCTGTGTAATCCGATTATAGTAAAGCGTGTGCTGCGTAGAAAAGAGCCAGAGTCTTGTAAAATCAAAGAGACCAAACACTAAGTTGACCAATGCCTTAATGGTAGAGCCAAAGCTGTTACCAACAACCACTGAAATCACAAAGGTAATCAAGTTGGGCGCAAACAAAAATTGCTTAAATTGACCCAATCTTTCAGTGGACTTGGATAGCATATGATTTGTTTGTTGTTGAATAAATTTTCTTGGATTTTTCATGGGTGACGTATGATTCCTAACAAATGTAGTAAAAATAAGTATAACAAATCTCACCGTGACATGCCAAATTTTCTCAATACCGTGACCACGGGATCAAAATATAACGATAAATAGATGTAATGATACTTGCCGTAATGCCTTGCAATTTGTTTGAATCCGCGTAGACTTGAACTAAGTGCTTTAAAAAAGTAAGGAGAATATCATGTTATACATCGTGGGGTTATTGTTAGGGGGCGTGGCTTTAGCCAACCAATCGCCAATTAATGCGCGCTTGGGTGCGGCGTTAAAATCACCATTCCGTTCAAGTTTGGTGTCGTTTACCGTAGGGTTCGTCTTCTTGGTGGCCGTTTTTCTTGTGAGTGGTCAGCATGTGACACTGACAGGGCAACATCCTTGGTGGATTTGGACGCCTGGTATCTTTGGCGTTGTTTATTTAACGTCGAATATTTTGCTCTTTCCAAAAATTGGTGCGATTCAGGCGATTGTTTTCCCGATTGTTGGCCAAGTGCTAATGGGGTTGATGATTGACACGTTCGGTTGGTTTGCAGCCAAACAATTGCCCATGACACTGACAAAAGCTGGCGGAACGGCATTATTATTGTTTGGCGTGTATATTGCGGTCGTTTGGGCCAATCGACGCGAATTAGATCGTGAAAATGCGATTGATAAGTCTGAAGAATCGGCACTCGAATTAAACGCTTGGCGAGTCTGGGGTGTCATTGCTGGTGCTGTATCGTCAGCACAACAGGCCATTGCCGGAAAATTAGCAGTGGCCTTAGGTTCTGCAATTGGGGCCGCCATTGTGTCGTTTGGTGTTGGCATGTTAATTATTTTCCTTGTCGTGCTGTTGCGTGATAAGCGACTAATGCCAACCAAACCTGTACCAAGCCAACCTAAATGGGTATATATTGGGGGAATCCTTGGCAGTATATTTGTTGTCGCCATGGCCGTGAGTGTGCCAGTGCTGGGTGCTGGTTTTGCGGTGATGATTGGCTTAATCGGGGCACTTGCCGGTTCAATGGCTGTGTCACATTTTGGTTGGTGGCAATCACCACGGCAGGCTGTGTCTTGGTTGAAGGTCATTGGGATCATTGTCATGGCCGTCGGTGTGGCTTTCATTAAGCTGGGCTAATTGGCTGTGTCACAACTTGTGTCGCAGCACGCGTATCGGTAACAGATACACGTGCTTTTTATTGGATTGTGACGCTAACATGTGGCGATCACTTGTTATCAATAAACCAACAAGTTGTGCTATAATACTTGTACAGAATAAACCAACAGGTAATAGAAAAGGACACCGATTATGAAATACGCCATTACTGCTGCAACAGGCCACTTCGGCCAACTCGCTTATCACTATTTGCGAGAATTAGTGGATGAAAAAGATATTGTACTTATTGTACGTAATCAAGAGAAAGCCAAGGCATTGTTTGGGTCGGCAGACATCCGTGAAGCGGATTATGATGATGTTGAAGCTTTGACACGGGCATTTGCTGGTGTTGATCGGGTCTTGTTCATTTCATCGCAACCTGGTGGTCCAGTTCCACGCGCAACGCAACATCAAAACGTGATTGATGCCATGGTAGCCAATCATGTCTCATTTGTGGCTTATACAAGTTTCATCCAAGCTGACAAGTCAGTGAGTGCATTAGCGCAAGATCATTTAGCCACTGAAAAAGCCTTGGAAAAGGCTGATATTTCAGCTGCAATTTTAAGAAATAACTGGTATCTTGAAAATGAAATGGGATTCATCACAACTGGTGCTAGTCGACAAGTGACAGCTTACTGGGCACCAGGCCGTGCAGGCTGGGCGTTGGAACGTGAATATGCTGAAGCCGCGGTTAAAGTATTGGTAAGTGATGCACCAAAAGCGGTCTATGAATTCTCTGGCGTGTTAGCGGATTATGCAACGCTTGGTCAAGCTTTAATTGAAGCAACTGAACAAGCTATTCAAGTGGATCAAGTGACGCAAGACGAATATGTTGCCATTCTAGAAAAGAACGACTTGCCACATGATTTGGCCGTGCTCTTTGCTTCATTCCAAAGTCCCATTGCCGAAGGATCGCTTGATGTGGCTTCAGATGATTTAGCAACTGTTTTGGGTCGCGACTTAACGCCATTGCCCGCTGCTTTGAAGGAAATTTTGTCACGTCAAGCTTAACGCATTGCCAGTAAACAATCATTGGTAAATATCAAAGATCACAGGGAGGGCATACGCCTAATATGCGTTTTTCTTATAAATTAAGCGATGCCATACACATTTTAGCTTATATTCATATTAATCAAACCAACGACTTATCAAGTAAAGCGATAGCCGGTAGTATTGGCGCGAATGCCAGTGTGGTGCGGAGTTTAATGCTGGATTTGCGGGCAGCAGGGTTACTCACGACCCGCCAAGGGGTGGCGTTACCAGCGTTAGCACGCGAACCAGCAACCATTAGTTTGTATGATGTCTATCAGGCGATTAATATGACGCATCAATTGTTGCATATTGATCCCAAAACCAATCCGGATTGTTTTGTTGGTAGTCGTATTCAAGATACGTTGAATCATTTTTATACTGAAATTGAAGTAGCTGCTTTTCAAAAAATGCAGGCGATTTCGCTAGCTGATGTGATTCATGACCTTGTTACAAACGAACAGAAATAAAGTTAAAAGCACCCATAAATTTGGGTGCTTTTTAATGTATACTGATTAAAGAGCTATTGACGTTAACACGAATATTGTCGTCGTCAATAACCGCATTTTGTATGATTTAAATGAATGAAGGACAATACTTGGCGCTGTTCAAGTGATGGTGAACGAATTTGATGGCAACAAATATGACGAATCCAAGCTATAGCGAAGCCGACATTATCAATGTCGCGACCGATGCTGGCCGCTTGTTACTCCTTGGTGGGGCAGAATCCTTTCGGATTGAAGAAACAGTTGAACATATTGGGCAATCACTCGGCCTGCCATTGACTTGTTACGTGACGTTAACCGCTGTAATCGTTTCAGCAAACAATGGGGTACAAACGAAATTGGTTAAGGCACGTATTTCCGGTTTTAATTTACGAACGGTTGACCACGTGAACACGCTATCGCGTAGTTTGGTGGCTGGACAAATCACGCCAGAGGAATTTTACGCCGGTATCAAAACATTAAAGCAGCAGGTAGTGGATTTCCCACTAGCTTTAAAGGTATTTAGTGCAGGGCTGGTCGGGATGGCGCCGTCTTTGATTGCAAAAGGGACACCGCTTGACTATGTGATCATGTTTTTTGCCGGTGTCATTGGTTATCTGGCGTATATCCTAACGGACAAAAAGTCTAAAACGCCTTATGCGCCTGAATTTATTGGTGGCTTAGCAATTGGCTTGTTTGTCTTAATGTGCCATGATTTATTCCCACAAATCTCGACTTTGTCGGCAATTCTTGGTGCGGTGATGCCACTGGTACCTGGTCTGGCCATGACCAATGCGATTCGCGAAATCATTATGGGGGACGTACTGTCGGGCTTGGTGCGGTCGATTACCGCTTTGCTGGTCGTTTCCTCGCTTGTTGCTGGTGTATGGATCGCATTTGAACTAGTAAGATTTGTTTGAGGTAATAACTTGTGACGGATTTGATTTTAAGTACTTTTTTGGCCTTGTTGTCGAGTGTCGGGTTTTCAATTATTGCTAATGTGCCAAAACGCGCCTTACTTGGGGCTGGTATTACCGGCGTCTGTTCTTGGATGGTCTATTATGTGTTAGATAGTGTGCATCATAGCATTGTGCTGCCCAATTTTATGGCATCGTTGGTGGTGGGGATGCTAGGTTTTTTCCTAGCACGCCGTTTTCGTGTGCCTGTCACCATGATTTATGTCGGCGCGTTGATTTCACTTGTGCCAGGGGGCATGGCTTTTAGTACCTTGCAAAAACTTTCTGAAAATAATTTAACAGCCGTGCTGAAAGGGTTATTTAATACTGGTAGTGTCGCGATGTCTTTGGCTTTAGGGATTGGTGTTGCTAATATATTTAATGGCTGGTTGTATCAGAAAAAAATGTGGTTACGTAAATAATTGACAACTGAATTCGTTATATTATATACTGAAGTTGTTATATTAATCTCATTTGTTCAAAATTAAACACTCCTTGCGGGAGTAGCGGCGCACGTGCGTGGGAAACTGACTTACCAAATCACCTGATTTGGCGGCCAACCTTAAACAGCAAGACGCAAAGAATTTTTTCTCTTAAAGGAGTGTGTTATTTTATGAGCACCAAATCAAATGAAGCTGATGACGTTCCGTTATTGAATTCATCAGATTTCTACCAACAGTCGTGGACAGAGACCGTGGATACATTGCAAGGCAATTTTCCTGACGGTCTCGATTCACAACAAGCCGCAGCGAGACTTGAAAAGTTTGGCTACAACGAAGTTAATAGCAAGAAAACGCCAAAATGGCAAATATTCTTGCGTCAATTTAACAATGTCATTGTTTACATCTTGCTCGTAGCTGTCGCATTGACGTTACTCATGCGCCACTATTCAGATGCCATCGTTATTGGTCTTGTGGTGATTATTAATGCCTTGATTGGCTATATGCAAGAAGTGAATGCTAGCAATGCGTTAGATAAAATCAAAAGCATGCTATCTGTTGAGGCGACCGTCATTCGTGATGGGGAACGTTTTGATATCCCATCGCGCGAATTGGTACCAGGTGATCTTGTCTACTTAGAGGCCGGTGACAACGTCCCAGCCGATTTACGGATCATTGATTCAGATAATTTACGCATTCAAGAATCCTCTTTGACAGGTGAAGCTGATTCAGTCTTAAAAGATAATATGCTGCTGGTAGGTCAAATACCGCTTGCTGAGCGTAGTAATATGGCTTATGCATCAACGGCTGTGACGAACGGTAGTGCCACCGGTATTGTTGTGGCCACCGGTGTGCATACGCAAATTGGTCAAATTTCTCAAAGTGTTGCGGATGTTTCGGCACAAAAAACACCATTAATCCGTGAATTAGATAGTTTGGGTCGTGGTATTTCTTGGCTCATTATTGTCATTGCGGTTGTGATGTTTGGGCTTGGTTGGTTCTTGCAAATTTATTCATTGCCAACGCTTGTGATGGCCATTATTGCGATGATTGTTGGGTCAATGCCTGAAGGGTTGCCTGCCGCAACATCAATCATTTTAGCTACTGGGGTTAAAAAGTTAACGAAAAAACATGCCATTGTTAAAACGTTACCTGCTGCTGAAACATTGGGAGCAGTGGACATTATTGCCTCAGATAAAACGGGTACCTTAACCAAAAATGAAATGACGGTCCAAGATATTGTGATCGGTCAGCATCATTATCACGTCACCGGTACGGGCTATGCACCGGACGGGGATATCTTACTAGATGATGTCATTGTTGATGCTGCAAAGGACCCAGCCCTTGAAATGTTTTTGACAATGGGGCATCAAGCCAACGATACATTCTTAACCAATGAAGATGGCACGTGGGAAATTAATGGTGAACCAACGGATGCAGCTTTCTTATCGGCTTACTATAAGGCCTTTGGCCTCAAGAAGCCAAAGTTAATCGAACTAGATCGCATTCCGTTTGATTCGGATTACCGTTATATGGCACGTTTAGTTCAAACCCAAAAGCAATCACGCTTTGTGGCGATTAAGGGCGCACCTGATAAGCTCTTTAATTTAGCCAAAAATGATCCAAATTTTGATTTGAACTATTGGGCAACCTTAGCCTCTAGTTTTGCAAAATCAGGTAAGCGTGTGATTGCGGTGGGGTACATCGACGTTGCACCTGATGTGACTGAAGTGACCCACGAGCTATTGAAAAAGCTTGGGATTACCTTCTTGGGCTTGGCGGCAATCATTGATCCACCACGTCCTGAGGTGATTAAAGCCATCGCGGATATGCGTAGTGCAGGCATTCGCGTGAAAATGATCACGGGTGATAGCCCTGATACTGCCAAAGCAATTGGGCAACAATTGGGCTTGGCGGACAATATTCAAGCGATTACTGGTTCAGAAATTGAACAATTATCCGATGACGAACTCACTAAGGCTGTCCCGCAATATGATGTCTTTGCCCGTACAACACCAAAAGACAAACTTCGGATTATTACAGCTTATCAAGCCAATGGGTTAGTGACTGCCATGACTGGTGACGGTGTGAACGATGCGCCGGCTTTGAAAAAGGCTGATATTGGGATTGCCATGGGTATCAAGGGAACAGACGTTGCCAAAGATTCCGCAGATATGGTTTTGGCTAATGATGACTTTTCAACGATTAAAGTTGCGATTGCACAAGGTCGTCGTTTGTATGATAATATTCGCAAAACAATTTTGTACTTATTGCCAACCAGTTTCGCCGAAGGGCTTATTGTGGTCTTTAGTATTTTGTTGCAGCAGCCGATGCCACTAACAGCCACACAGTTGCTTTGGATCAACATGGTGTCAGCGTTGACGCTACAATTGGCGTTTATTTTCGAGCCGATGGAACCTGGCTTGATGTCACAGCCACCACGTAAAACATCGGCTAAGTTGATGAGTCGCTATGATGTTTTCCAGATGGTTTATGTCAGTGTGATTATCGCTGCTGTCGCTTTGGGAATCTTTGAGTACTTAGATGAAATCACTGGTTTTGCTGTGGCAAGTACGACCGCAGTTAACGTGATTATCTTTGGTAAAATTTTCTATCTCTTTAATATTCGAACAGCTGCACCAGCATTAAGTGCGTCATTCTGGACAAATCCAATGGCTTTCGTTGCCATTGGGGCGATGATTATTTTGCAACTTTTGTTCACGTATGTACCATTTATGCAAGGTGTCTTCACGACTGCAGGGCTATCATGGACGGATTGGCTTGTGGTCTTGGCAACTGGCTTCATTGTCTTGCTCGTGACCGAGTTAGACAAGTACCGCCGTCTTGCAAAACAAAAGCGTCGTACTGCTTAATCATTTGAAAAGCTACCCATATCGGGTAGCTTTTTTTGATGTTTTGAACTTGTGATTTTGCGTTAGTTTGTTTAGGGGTTAAACAACTTTAAAAATAGTTAGTTGCTTTGTTTGCAGCCTTCCCATTGAATATTCGTGGTTTGGGTAATTCGTTTGGTGCGGTGATTAACTGGACAGCTAATTTCGGTGTGTCTCAATCATTTCCAATGTTACTCATTGCCTTCACACCCGCACACGTTGTGAATGCTGAAGGCCAAGGGATTGCGAAGCTGTTTATCATTTATGGTGTGATGTGTTTTGCTGCGATTTGGTTTATTCACAAATATACAATTGAAACCCGTAATCGATCATTGGAATCAATTGAAGCTGAATTACGGTCACGTGCGCATGCAAAGGGCTATACCGCAGATGAAAAGGTAATTAAAGCCTGAGTTATATTAAATTTTAGTGTCTATAAATCACCGGCATAGGGTGGCAGGGTACGTTAAACCAGCGCTATGCCGGTGTTTTTTTGTGCGAATCGCTCACAGACACATAACTGTAATTTTTTTGACCACAAGACGCAACATAGTTTCTTATGTTTTTCTTAACAATATTAACGAATATGTTATAATTTAATAGTCAATTTGTTTGAAAGAGAGAAAATGCATGAAAAAATCTGTGTTAGTCGGTGCAGTTGCGGCATCTATGGTTGGTGTCCAAGCATCAACCGCTTCTGCCAGCACAACTTATCGTGTCAAACCAGGGGATACGCTGTATGACATTGGCTTACAACATAATTTAAGTGTGAGCCAACTCAAGGCATTGAATCGCTTGAATTCAGATATCATTCATCCTGGTGATGTGTTAGTGTTGGATGCAGAAGACGCTAACAAACCGGCAACGCCAGCGACTACTGCGGCAACTTATACCGTGAAGTCAGGTGATACGTTATCGCGGATTGCAGCGCAATTTAAGATGAGTGTGGCAGAAATTGCCGCATTGAATCAAATTTCAAATGTTAACGCGATTAATGTTGGTCAAGTGTTAAAGGTCAATGGCACAACAACTAATACCAATACGAATACCAATCAGACGAACACTTCAAAGCCAGCGGCATCTAATGCTGCTAGCTATACCGTGAAGTCTGGGGATACGCTCTCAAAGATTGCTGCTTTGCACCAAATGTCGCTCTCACAGTTGGTTGCGTTAAACGGCATCACAAACCCAAACTTAATTCAGGTGGGGCAAGTGCTCAAGGTAACAGGTGCAACTAACAACGCGCAACCGTCTGCACCTGCAGCGCCAACACAGCAACCAGCAGCACCGGCGGCACCCGCAACTAATACTGCGACAACTTATATGGTTAAAGCCGGTGATACACTATCAAGAATCGCGGCTCAGTTTAAGATGAATTTGGCTCAAATCGCTGCGTTGAATCAAATTTCAAATTTGAATGCAATCCGCGTGGGACAAGTTTTGAAGGTATCTAACGCCGCCGGTTCAAATAATACGCAAAATACAACCCAGCCTTCTGCAGGGGTACCAACGAATACGGCGTCAAGCACAACAGGTTATACTGTTAAGTCTGGGGATACGTTGTCAGCAATCGCTGCGGCAAACGGTGTTTCATTGGCGAACTTGCTCAGCTGGAACAACTTGTCATTGCAAGCCATTATCTATCCTGGACAAAAGTTAACGATTCAAAACGCTAACAATGCCACGGTCACAACGCCAAACGCACCGACAAGTACGCCAACGGTTATGCCATCAACGAACGGTAGTTACACGGTGAAGTCAGGCGATACATTGTATGGTATTGCAGCAAAGCTAGGGACGAACGTGCAAACGTTGCTATCTTTGAATGGTTTGCAATTGTCAAGCACCATTTATGTGGGGCAAGTTTTGAAAACAACAGGCGCACCAGTTGCTGGTGCTGGAACTGCCACATCAACACCAACACCAGTAACACCAACAGTCTCAAAACCGGCTGCAGCAAACGGTGTGTCAACAGCTGGCTTAAGTGCTGCGCAAGCCGCATGGTTGCGGACAGCGGTTGTTGATGCGCAAGCGGCAACAGCAGGGACGGGCGTTTTGGCATCCGTAACGGTTGCTCAAGCGATTCTTGAAAGCGGTTGGGGACAATCAGCGTTGGCTTCAGCACCATACCATAACTTGTTTGGGATCAAAAAAGGCTATGGTTGGGCTGGTGCTGTGGTGAACATGAACACGTCAGAATTTGAAAACGGTAAGTGGGTAACGGTCGTGGCACCATTCCGCGCTTATGGGTCACAAATGGCATCGTTCCAAGATCACACTAATTTCTTGCTGGCTAACAGCCGTTACGCAGCCAATGGCGTCATTAATGCACCAAATTACATCGCAATGGCCACTGGTTTGCAAGCTGCTGGCTATGCTACTGCGCCAACGTACGCAAGTGCGTTGATTAATTTGGTTGAACGCTATAATTTACAGTCATTGGACTAACACGATAAATCTCATGTCAAAAAGCTATCTTAACGATAGCTTTTTTATTTGTGCTTATTAAGGATTAAAAATTAAATTTGTCATATATATTTATATTTAGTTAATTTGTTTGACGAGTTAAAACCGGCCTGCTAAACTTAAAGCATAATCTAAATGTAACCGCTTACACTTAGGGAAAATTAAGAAAATATAGGTGGGAAGATGGCAAAACTGTCAGATACTTTAAACAACAAGGTGATTCCGGTTGTGATGAGGTTTGTGAATACACGCCCGATCACAGCGATGAAAAACGGTATGTTATATCCAATTCCGTTTATCATTGTTGGGGCAATTTTTCTGATCTTGGGACAATTCCCATATCAACCCGTCGCAGCCTATTTCACGAAAATTGGCATTGATGATTGGTTCATGCAAGCGTACAACGGCTCGTTTGCGATCATGGCGCTGTTTGCAGTCTTTGGGATTACGTACTCATGGGTGCATGACTCAGGGTATGATGGGGTTCCAGCTGGATTGTTAGCGATTGTCACGGATATTATCTTGCAACCCAATCATGTCACAACGGTTGCCAATGTCTTAGATAAGACGAAGACATCCACTAATTGGATGGCAGAAAATGCCATTGATAAAGCTTGGCTTGGTGGTAAAGGCATGATCTTAGCCATTATTATCGGGATGTTGGTTGGTTGGATTTATACCTGGTTCATGAAGAAGGGTATTACGATCAAACTACCAGAACAAGTGCCAAGTAACGTAGCGGCTTCATTTACAGCATTGGTGCCGGCCGCTGCCATTATCACTGGTGCGACCATTGTGTACGGATTGTTCCAGAAGCTAGGGAACACCACATTTGCAGAATGGATTTACCGCATTATCCAAACACCGCTGCAACACGCATCAGATGGCCCATTCGGGGTATTGTTAATTACCTTAGTGCCGGTATTCCTTTGGTTCTTCGGGGTCCATGGTTCAACAATTGTTTCCGGCATTATGCAACCTTTGTTGATTAGTAACAACGCGGACAACTTGACGTTGTATCAAGCTGGAAAATTGTCATTAGACAACGGCGCACATATTGTGACCCAATCATTCTTCGAACAGTTTATCACAGTCACTGGTGCTGGGGTTACAATTGGCTTGGTGGTGTATATGATCATTGGCGCAAAGTCAGTGCAGATGAAAACATTGGCTAAATTAGAAATTGGGCCAGGACTCTTCAACATTAACGAACCTGTTTTGTTCGGGATTCCACTGGTGTTGAACCCTGTGATGGTTGTGCCATTCATCTTAGCACCCGTCGTGACTGGTTTCAGCACGTATTATGCGATTAAATTTGGCATTATCCCACCATTAAACGGGGTGTATGTACCTTGGACAACACCACCAGTTATTTCTGGCTTCATCGTCGGTGGTTGGAAAGTGATGCTTTGGCAAATCTTCATGTTGGCGATCACGATCCCAATTTATTGGCCATTTGCACAAAAGTACGACAAAATTTTGGTGGCCCAAGAAAAGGCAGTTTAAATTTTAATCAGTTAGAACAAGTTATTTAGGATAAAATGTAAGCGATTACATTAGGGAACAAAGAAAGTGTAGGGAATTACGATGGCAACAAAGACAATTATGTTAGCATGTGCAGCGGGGATGTCAACCTCAATGCTCGTTTCAAAGATGCAAAGTGCAGCATCGGCACAAGGGAAAGATTATGACATTTTTGCCACCTCAACATCTGATGTTGACAATGCCTTAGCACAACGCCATCCAGATGTGTTATTACTCGGACCACAGGTGGCTTACTTAAAGAATGAGGTTAAAGCAAAGACCGATGCAGCCGGTGTCCCAATGGATATCATCAATATGATGGATTACGGGATGATGAAGGGCGACAATGTTTTGGCAACTGCGGAAAAGATCATGGGTTAAGCGATATGAATGATGAACGAATGGTAGTCATTATGGGCTTAATTTTGAATGGTGGCGATGCGAAATCACACGCGTTTCAAGCCATTCAATTGGCTAAGACTGGGGACTTTGCAGGTGCACGTACTGAAATACAGGCAGCCGATGAAGCGCTTAAAACAGCACATGATATCCAAACAGATATGCTGACGAAAGCAGCACAAGGGGAATACATTGAAGTCGATTTGTATATGTTGCATGCGCAAGATCACTTAATGAATGGGATTACCTTCCGAGATTTAGCAGTTGAAATTATTGCGCTTTACGAACGCCAAGCAGGCTAAGGAGAAAAATACACATGTCAAAAGAAACGTATCAATTGAATCAAGACTTTTTATGGGGTGGCGCGATTGCCGCACATCAGGCTGAAGGCGCATGGCAAGCTGGCGGCAAAGGCGTTAGTATCGCTGACGTGTTGACCGCTGGTGCGCATAATTTACCACGCCAGATTACCGATGGTGTCGTTGAAGGGTTGAATTACCCTAACCATCACGGGATTGAATTTTACGATACGTACAAAGAAGATTTAGCCCTCATGGCAGAAATGGGATTTAAAGCCTTTCGAACGTCGATTGCCTGGACGCGAATTTTCCCCAATGGGGATGATGCCGAACCAAACGAAGCGGGTTTGGCTTTCTATGATGACCTATTTGACGAAATGCATAAACACGGCATTGAACCAGTGATTACGTTACAGCATTTTGAAATGCCTTATCACTTAGTTGAAGCTTATGGTGGCTGGTCAAATCGTCAAGTTATTGATTTGTTTGTCAGATATGCGGAAGTGGTGTTTAAGCGCTACCGTGACAAGGTGACCTACTGGATGACACACAATGAAATTTCCAACCAAACGGCTATTTCAGATGATCCAATCTATCAATTCTTAGTTTGGACAAATTCAGGTATTCGCTTTGATGAACAAGCGACATTGAAACATAAGCAAGAAGCGATGGTGCAAGCCGGACACTACGAGTTAGTGGCTTCTGCACGGGCGGTCAAGATTGGGCATGAGATTAATCCAGACTTCGTGATTGGTGGTATGGCCAATGTGGCACCATTCTATCCTGCCACACCAAGTCCAGCAGATATGTTGGCTTGGCAAAAGGCACGTCAGGCCCGTGATTGGATGATGGATGTGCATGTGCGCGGTGAATACCCAAGTGATATGGAAAAATTCTTTGAACGTTCAGGTTTCCGACCAGATATTACTGACCAAGACCGTGAAGACCTGAAGGCAGGGGTGGTTGATTATATGGCCATTTCCTACTACAACTCGACAACGGTCCGCGCCGTGTCGGATAAAGATGCCGAAATGGAAGACTTCGGTAACTTTGAAATCGTCAAGAACGATTACATTAAAACGAATGATTGGGATTGGGGAATTGACCCAAAAGGCTTACGTTTCACCTTGAATGAAATGAACGAATTGTATCCTGGATTAAAGATCATGATCGTTGAAAACGGGATTGGGGCTTATGATACAATCGAAGCCGATGGGACAATTCACGACCCTTATCGTGTTGACTATCTCCGTGAGCACATTCGTGAAATGGAAAAGGCAGTTGTGCTGGATGGCGTTGACGTGATTGGTTTCTTATCATGGGGACCAATTGATATTGTGTCAGCTGGTACTGGAGAAATGAAGAAGCGTTATGGCTACATTTATGTCGATCTCGACGATATGGGCGAGGGTTCAGGACAACGACTCAAAAAAGATAGCTTTTATTGGTATCGCGAAGTCATTGCGAGTGGTGGTCAAACACTAGACTAAACAACATCTGTGATGACAAAGCAAAAAAAACGGTTAGATTAAGTTCTAACCGTTTTTAGTTGGTCACGTTAACATCAAAATAATCATCGTAGGTTAAATAATCGATCCAATTTTGATTTTGGATAATAAAAGATTGGGTAGCGGTTTGCTTAACAAACGTTTCATCGTGAGATATCAAGACAATTGCTGCTTGAGAATCGTTGATGAAGTTAGTCAAGGCCAATACACCATCATAATCCAAATAATTGGTTGGTTCATCTAACAATAAGATGTCAAAGGGCATCATCAAATTTAAAGCTAATTGCACTTTCAAAAGTTGGCCACCACTCAATGTATTTGGGGATCTGCTCAAAATATCCGAACGGATACCTAGGGCGCCACAGACATCGCGGATAACTTGTAGGTTCATCCCCGACATTGCCTGTAGTTGTGGCAATAATGGTTGGTTAGCGTTGAATTGGCTTTGGATATTTTGATGAAAATAATTCACGCGGTGCCGTTTTTGCGTCACATCGTGAAAAATCGCATTGAGTAACGTTGATTTACCCGCGCCGTTGGCCCCAAGGATTACTACCACTTCACCAGATTGGAGGCGGAGGTTAATTGGATTGTCAATTAATACGAGGTCATCACGTATTAAGCGATCCAACGTCACTTTTTGCATAATCTTTTTGGGCTGCTGGTAGGTTGTGAGTAATTTAAGGCCCATCTTTTCAAATGGTTTACCGTGAGCAGTTTGCTGAATATCAGCGCGGATTTTTTTAACTTTTTTCTCTAAACCATTTTGAACTTTATCCTTTCGGCCAGCTAAACCAATCGCTTTTTTCTCAGAATTGGAAACCTTTTTGGCCTTTTTGGCATTCGTCGCTTTTTCCTGCATGCGGGACAGTGAGGCGAGTTGTTGCCGCCTTTGTTTTCGGGTAACTTCGTATTGCGCATATTGTTGCTGGATTTTATTGGCTTGCAGTTGCTGAAAGGTCGCAAAATCGGTGGGATAAAAGGCAATGTTTTTTTGGTCAATCACTAATACAGCAGTGGCGATTTTGGCCAAGAATGCTGCATCATGGCTAACAACCACCGCGATACCTTTAAAGCGCTTCAGTTGGTTGACTAAATATTGGATGCCCGTTTGATCCAAGTTTGAGGTTGGCTCATCGAGCAGTAAGATATCTGGTCGTTGAGAAAATGCGTGCTGTAAGCGTTGACGTTGGCTTTCTCCAGGGCTATTTTGGGTATTGTCATCGTAAAATTGTGGGACGAGCAGGGTATACCCATCTGACTGGATGGTGCCGCTTGTTGGCATCAAGTTTTTAACCAGTAAATTAAGTAGGGTGGATTTACCCGATCCGTTATCACCAATTAAGGCAACCCGTTGCTTAGGGCTTAATTTAAAATTAACGTTTTCAAATAATAGCGCTTCAGTTGTGAAATTGAACGTGAGATGGTTAGCGGTAATCATGATTGTCGTACCTCGGCAAAACTGGTGTCACGTTCCAAGTCGTTGGTCATCTCGAACAATTGCCGATTGTGTCTAACGGCAGTGAACGGACACGGATTATGCGTGCATGTTGTGATCTAGTTGATTTATCATGTTATCACCTGATTTCTTAATGTTGTTATCATAATACATGAATAACGCCTACAAAACAATTAATTTGATGAAATAAGTGTATAATGAATCCAGCTAAACGTCGCACAAACGTACCAGCATTAGGAGAAGAGGTATGCGGAAAAGTAAAAGATTTTTGGTCAAGTTGGTTAGTTTGGTCATTTTATTGAGTCTCTTGGGTGCTATCATGGTCAGTTCGGTTCGTGTGAACCATTTTGTACGCACACGTATCCTTGGTCAAAAGGATCAAGTTGCGACAGCGGGCACAATAACTAAAAATGATGCGGTAACCAAAGCACCAGTTAGCGCAGAAACAATCAAAAATGATCCGAGATATCAAATAACAGTTGGCCCTGAGGGTAATCCAAATGATAAGCCACCCACACAAACGGCTTGGGTTGATCCTAATGGTGGCGGTTATTATACAGGTGATGGGCCTTTTGACATCATGGATGCCAATGGCGTCCATCACTGGGTCGATCCAGTTGCCAGTGGTTGGACAAGAACAACGTATGATGCGATTAAAGGTCAGTAATGCGTGTTTTGGTCATGATTTTGGGCCCTAAAAAATACAGTGGTACTATAATAATATAAATAAAAATATTATGAGGTAAGGGGAGAAATTCAAGATGTCTGATTACAACATCGAGAGGAAAAAGCATTACCTTGATATAAAATCTGCTGTAAAAGGATTTTTGATCGGGAGTATAGTTTTATTAATATTAAGTATACTAGTCAGTATGTGGGGCTTAACCACTGATTTTAAAATATTATATCTGTGCCTCATCGTGTTACTTATCTTATTTCTTATTCTCTATATAATGTGTGCTATAGGATTGTATGTTAACTCTCGGATTTTTAAGCAGGCCATATCATATGATAATATTATAAATAATTCTGATAATATTGCTTTGGAATTTTTGGAACACAAATTAGATAGAAATTACAAGATATTAGGGGTATATGAAACTCAAGATGTTCTCATTATTGAGTTTTTACCTTACTTATTGAATAAGAATGTGGACAAATTTACACCTATTATTAGTTTGGTGAATAAAAAACTAGACGATGATTCTACTTGGAAAACGATATCAAAATCAGATGATGCGATGAAAACGCTAAAAAAATCCAAGCAGTTTACAGAAAAAAATTCATCAAATAAGTTGAGGTATATAGGAAGTCAATCGTATTATTTTAAACACTTGGATGCATAAATTATTTTATTACTGAGGGATTTAAAACACCAACAGCAACTACCACCGATTCGGTTATTGCAACATCTTGAACAACCGAATCGGTGACGAACTCGCAATCAGAGCCAATACCAGAACTTTATTAACCTTGAACCTAACACGCGTATTTTTAGAAATCCTATATTTGGTGTTTACTTTATAGGACCAGGGACATTTAAAGTAACGGATAACGCAGACAAGATTTTGCGTATTATTGATCCAGTGGCAGACGGGGATTCTGTCGCAACAGCTGGAGAATTAATGGCTCAGCATCAGTAATCGATGTGAGAGAAGATACGAATTTACCTGATAATAAAAAGCAGTAGCGGTTATTATGTCGCTACTGCTTTTTATTATTATACATATTGGTTTTAACTGGGCAAACAGCAAAAATAAATCGTTAATGTTTTCCAATTTGTGGGTGTGTTCTCTTATAAACCAGTAAATTCATTCTACATCACATGATGACGTGATTTGAAAGCAAAAAATGATGTTGGTTTATCTAGTTATTTTTGCTTTGAAGTTGATGTATGCTTTATTTCATCGTAAAGGCTGTAACTTAATAGTATTATGATGGCAACTGATAGCCATGATTGCCAGTCTGAAATGTTAAACGGACTCACATATGTTACTTCAACTATCTCTAAAATAACAACTACTAGATAAAACCAAAATTGCCAACGTTGATAAAATTTACGCATGAACAAACCTCGAATATTGTATTTTTTAAGGATTTTCCTTAGAGAAAAGCGATGCTGCTTTTTAATATTCTATTCTTTATAGACAACGACTTCAACTTTTATACGATCGGGATCTTCAAAAAACAGGGCAAAAGTATCATCACCAGCAGCGTGAGGATAACGATCAGTATATAATTCTGTATAATTTGCTTGACAGAGTTGATCACGTATATTATCTAATTGTGCAATACTTGACACAGAAAAAGCCAAATGATTTAAACCGACGCGTGTACGATTATATGCAGGCATCAAATGGGTGGACTGTACAAAAACAATATAGGTATCTTTCAACACACAACTGACACCTGTTTCCCATTTTTGATGAATGGTATAGTCTAAATTTTCTAAAAGTAACAAATCCCAAAAACGACGTGTTGCTTTTAAATCACTGACATAAATCTCGATGTGGTTGATAATACCAACGCTACTCATAGTTCACCTCATTATCTTATTTTAAACACTATAGCATAAAGCAATAAAAATAATCTTTATAACATAATCATTAACGAAAAGTGATAGAATAATGATATGTTATTTATGATTAAATGCCCGATGGGAGCCACAACCTATGATCACATATAAAGAAATGAAAGCAATATCTCCTAGTGATTTAAAAGATCTTTACAACAGTGTTCAATGGTTTGCCTATACAAGGGATTTAAATGGCCTAGAACAAGCAATCCGTCAATCGTTGTGTGTCATCACTGCATGGGACGATCAGAAATTAGTCGGCTTAGTTCGCGTAGTAGGGGATGGGCTGACAATTATATATATTCAAGATCTGTTGGTTCAGCCAAATTATCAAAATCAAAAAATTGGCACAACATTGATGACAACGGTTTTAAATCGATACAAACAAGTCCGACAACGTGTTTTACTGACGGATGATGCACCTGATGTTAGAAAGTTTTATGAAAAAAACGGTTTTATTTCCGTAGACCAAGGCAATATCGTTGCTTTTTATAATTTTTCGCAATAACTTAAAAAAGGCCCCAAACAGGGCCTTTTTAGTCATTGTACGATTAATTATTTAAGCAAGGCAACACCAAACACAACAACTAGAAAGATCACAATAACAACTGTTAGCGCCATGCCAATCGGATTACGTGGATTGATTGACCAGCCCAAGCCAATAGCTTTAGGCACAAACAAGGGCGCTTTCATACCTGTTTGTTCAGGATAAGCGAGCCAGTAACGATAAGTGGATAGTGCAATCAATATTAACGCTAATAGGGCGACAATAATCAATACGAGTTTATGATCGGCAGGTTGAAAGATGACCAAACCCATGACAACCAGCAACATGATAGCTATCAGACTCGCTAAAATAATATCTAAAATCTTTAATTTTTTCTCTGAATTCATGATGACAGCACCTATTAGTTAAAATAGCTCTATTTTAACACTATTGGATTTCAAAGTTGGTTGTAAGGGTTTGCGTGATTGTTTCTAGTACGCTGGTTTTGCTGGCATCAAGTGGTGCGCGATAAATCAAGTTGACAGGGCGTTGGAAACTCTCATCAAGTGGGACATAAGGGATGTGATTAGCAATTAATTTTTTCGAAATGATTGCCTTCCCAAAACCAGTCTGCAAGAGCGCCAACATAACGTCGGTGCTTGTGATGGTGAGGGTGTTGTCTGGCAACCCGTGTTGAGCAAAATAGCGATCCATATGCGCACGGGTACTAGCGCCGACTTCACGAAGTAGCCAAGTATCACCACTGCCGGCCAGCACTAATTGGTCCGTCATAAGTGGCACAACCGATAGACTCGGATCCATGACCGGTTGTTCGACGAAGGCAAAATCAACTGTCCCTTGTGCGATTTGTTGCATCAAGTCTTGTGAATTACGCATTTCAACCGTAAGTTGAACCGGTAATTGTGTGAGTGCCGGTATCAAATGAGGGACCAACGTTAGCGCTGAAAAGTGCGAGGCACCAATCTTAAGCGCGACTTTTTCGGTCGCATTGTCACGGGTTGAGAAGAATTTTTGTGCCTGTTGCCAATCGGTGAGTATTTTTTGTGCTTGCGGGTAAAATAAATCAGCTGCTGCGGTTCGTTGTACCTCTGATTTTTTACCACGTGTAAACAGATCGACGCCTAAGGCGGCTTCTAAATGTTTAATATGGGACGAAACACTCGGCTGACTGATGAATAATTGGTCTGCGGCTTTGGTAAAACTCCGGACTTGATAAACCGTGATAAATGATTGAATATATTGCAACATGTCACGTTCTCCTCATGCAAAAAGGTATTGTTAGTCACGCTTTTGTGCCGCTCGCCACGCTTGTTCCCAAGCTTGGGTGGCCTGTTGGATGGCATCCCAAGGGGCAGCAATTGGTGGTGAATAAGACAAATCCAAGTCACTGACCGCACTCACAGTCATCTTGTTGAAAATCGCGCTGGACAAGACGTCTGACCGCTTTGCGACTTCTGAGCCAAATTGGCCAATCAGTTGTGCGCCCAGCAATTGACCAGTGTGTTGATCGCCAGTAATCTGGATGGTGATTTTGGTAGCGCCAGGAATGTAAGCCTTATGGTCATCGACTACACTTGTGACACTCAGTGGTGTGAAACCAGCTTGGGTGGCCTCATCCGGTAACAAGCCCGTCCGCACGGCTACTTTGTCAAATGCTTTGAGGACTTGGCTACCGACAATGCCTTGAAATGGGGTTGCTAAGCCAACGGCATGCGCACCAGCAATTCGGCCCTGTTTATGGGCTGTCGTGCCTAATGGCAGATAGGTCGTGCCTAACAGGCGATGCTTGGTAATCGTCAAGTCACCCGCAGCGTACACATCTTCAAGATTGGTTTGCATGAAGTCATTGACCATAACGGCACCGTTTTCAGCCAATTCGGCACCAGCATGGGCGAGGAGGGTGCTGTTAGGTTTTACGCCGGTGACGAAGAGAACGAGATCAAATGCAGCTGCTTGGTCCCCAATCACGACGCCATCAGATGTTATCTCTGATACGGTATAGTCAGTCACAACGTCAACACCATTTTCACGTAACGTGTCGTGCAGTAAGCGGCTCATGTCAGGCGACATGGTCGAAAGAATTTCAGGTCCACGCTGGTAAAGTGCCGTTTGCACCCCGCGTTTGACCAATGCTTCGGCCATTTCAATCCCAATATAACCGGCCCCAACAATCGCAGCTGTTTTGGGTATCGTGGTCGTCACGTGTTGATCAATGGCAAAGTAGTCCGCCATGTCATGCAAGACAAAGGCATTGTCAACGCCTTTAATATGACTGGTTTCTGGCAATGCGCCCGTACCAACAATCAGCTTCTCATATACAAAGTCACCGCGGTTGGTTGTCACCCGATGGGCTGCTGGATCAATCGTATTAACCGTGGTTTCTAAGTGAAAATTAACGCCGGTTGCTTCTAAATCAGCCAGGGTGCGGTGGCGCAAGTTTTCCCAACTAGGGACTTCACCACTAAAAGCGTAGGGAAAACCGCAAATCGATAAGTTTGGATAGCTATCCGCTAACAGTAGGGTAACGTCGGTGTCTGGTGCTAGTTCTTTGGCACGCAATGCCGCTGATATGCCAGCGTCACTCCCACCAATAATCAGTAATGTCGTTTGAATCGTCATTTTCATACTCCTTTAAACACACTTAGCATACCATGATTTTTAATTGTATTTAATAATTAAATCGTTGTTTTTAATCAGTAAATAATAAATATGCTGACTGAGCACGGTTGAATTGTCTATCACAAAAATTGTATAATAAAGCAATTCAAAAATGCACAAAGGACGTACCTGCATGTCAAACTTATTTTCAGTTGATACACCAACTGTTGAACCACATTACAATCAATTTGAACCACAATCAACGCGTGCCAAAGAATTGATGGCTGATCCTGAAGTGATTAAGATCGCTGACAGTATCGATTTAACGGACACAGTTGCTTTATATGATTTAGGGAAAGAACCAGCTGACAAAATGTCTGGAATTGCTGGTCAGCTGCTGGATAAACTGACGGTTGCTGATACGATTGGGTCGACGAAAGTTTTAGACGCGTTGGTCAAATTAACCAAGCAAATTGAGTTTAAAGAATTGAAGTTAGACCAAGAACGTGGGCTAAAGGCTTTGTTCCGTCGCGCTGAAGCTACGCTCAAAGCACGCGTTGCCAAATACCAATCAATTGGTAGCGAGGTCAATGCGTTATTTGTGGCGCTGAAGTCCTATGAAAACACGATTCAAAAACGTGTTGATGATATGGATCAATTAGCTGCGGCCAATGCAGCCTATGCTAAGAATTTGGATCAGTATATTGCCTTGATTTACATTTTGCGTAACCGCCAAGCTATGACCGTGCAAAACACCCTGTTAGCCGCGCAAGGTGGGGATGAAGAAGCACAAATTGCTTTGCCAAAACTGCAACAAGTCGCCGAGGTGCTGGATAAACGCGCGTTTGATTTGGAGCAAGCGAAAGCAATGGCCACGATTACAGCACCGCAAATCAAACAAACGCAAGATAATAATCTGAATTTAATTCAGCAGTATCATGCAGCCTTTATTAATACAATTCCGGCTTTGCAGACTGGCTTGGTACAAGCCGTGACGGCATTGCAGGGGAATTATGCGCAACAAGGCTTGAATGCACAAAAGCAAGCGACCGCCGATTTGATGAAGAAAAACGCAGAACGTTTGGCTGTTAATAATAAATTCATTTTGGAATCAAGTGGGCAACCAACAGTTTCTGTTGAAGACATGCAAAGCATTGTCACAACAATCCTCAATGCCGTTCAAGAGACGAAAACGATTGAACAAGAGAATGCTAAAAAGCGTGAAGCGTCACGTGAACAAATGGCCAAAATGATGACTGATTTTAAAGCAGCCGTTAATGATGTGAAGGTAACAGATAATGGGCAAGAAAACAGTTAAAACATTGGCGCGGCAGGCACAAGATGAGTTGCTTGAAGCCTCAAATAATAGTGCATTGCTACAAGGCGATTTTGCTACAAAAGCTTATCAGATGGATGTTGTGCGGATTGAAACGACCTTGGCTGAACTCAATATTTTACTCGAGATGCCGGCGATGATCCGTACGGGATTTGAACAAGATGATACGCAGGAAACCATCACGATCCCAACAGTTTTTGCTAAGGTTGATGGTTTGCCAACGAATGAAAAGCCATATTGGCAACACCTCGACAGTATTCGCGATACTACAGGTCTGCAGGCGTTGGTAACACGACACATGACCGCAAGTGATTGGCGTATTTCATCAGCAGACTTTGATGCCATTATGGCCAACTTGACGCCACAAACGGTGCAACAATCGGATGCCTGGGCCTACCAAGTGCTGAACAAATTACTACAAGATAAAATTGCTGAAGCCATTGTGGCATTACTCAATGACTGGCCATTTAGTGTCCCTCAGACGACTGAAAATCAGCAAACCGTTTTATCAGTTTTGTTAGACCTACCAAAAGAGCTATTAGAAATGAGTCTTGAAGTGGATTACCCAAAGGAAGTGCCATTACTCGCTGTGGTACATCAAGAGTCCATGGGTGAAATCACATTTGAAGATGTTGTTGCCTATAATATGTTTCATCAACTGGGCTGGGATATTGTGATTTATTCGCCACATGCTTTTGCATCGCTGGAAAATTACATGACATCCGATAGTTATGACCATTTTAGCTATGATAAAATCCGGGCAACGGCATCAGCGACCGGCGATCCGAAAAAATCCTTCCTGCAAAAATTGTTTGGTAATTAGGAGAAAAAATTGAAACGTATCACACATCACATGGCCAAATTATGGCTAATATTATTGATTGCACCATTATTTGCGATTGCCCCAGATAACGCGGCAGCACGTAGTTTTAGTGGTAGTGGGCGTGCAACCGGTGGTAGCCGTGCGACAACACGATCCAATCCAGGGTCGACGTTTAGAAGCTATCAACGACCTCAAACGCAAACGCCAAATACCAACACCTATAACAATAAATACCGTACCAACCGTGATACCAATTCAAACACGCGTTATCAATCTTATCGGACACAATCACGACAAAATGGTGTGATGTCTGATTTTGGACGTAGTTTAACGCGCGGCATTGGTTGGGGTGCTGGTTGGGCAATTGGAAACCATATGGGAAATTCATTATGGCATACCATGTTTGGCTTTGGTAGCAACACTTATTATGATCAAAATGGGCAAATGCAGACGCAATCAGGCGGCTATGCCGGTTGGGTTATCTTGATTCTAGTCATTGTGATTATTATTTTGATCGTTAAGTTACTACGACGGCCAAATTATTACTATCGCCGCCATGAATATTAAACAAAAAAGCAACGATTGCAATCGTTGCTTTTTTTGTGAGTTATATCATGTCGTGGGGTACACCACGTGAAAATTTTCCAGGAGCATATTAGCATTTTGTTCATCAAATACGTGGCCTTCAGATTGGTACTCTTCAACAAAAAATGCATGATGAACTTGACGCCAATAGGCTAAACTACGATCACCTTCGCCTTCAAGATAGGCGTGTTTGGCATCAACATCAAGGTATTTTGTGGCTATGACGCGATCATTTTTGATCACGCAAACCGCCTGATTTTGGCTATCTAAGACCACATCATAGGCACCTGTTTGTGGTAGCGGTTCATCGTCTCGATACAAATCAAGCGCACTGGTCGTGGCCGTTTTGACACCACTTAGAACAAGGTCAGCTAACTCATCGGGATCAACGCCAAATTGGAACGCCGATTGCATCTTGGCGTTTTCGGGGATTGCGTTAGCTTTTTTAGCTTTTTCGAATAATGCTTCTGGGGTCATTGGGGTTTCTCCGTTATTCTTGTGCACTACGGTTATTGACAACACGATATTTTTTAAGATGATACTTTTCTGTGATTTCTAATTTAAACATTATTTTACGGGAATGCTGCTTGATAATCAAGTTGGTATTAGATCATGTACCATAGCGGTTTTTAATGATAAAATCTCTCATTATGGTATAATAATTTAGTAGATTATGGGGGGTAACATGCGTCAAAAAGATTTTATAACAGAAGAATCAGCAGATTTGTTAGCGCAAATAACAGACCTGATTTTAGATCGTAGTATTCGTGAAGATGAACGGCAAATTTTACTAGCTACTAAAGCAAGACTAGAAAAGTACCAGTATCTACCTAAAATTGTTGCTGATTTAAAATATAGTTTAACGCCATTGTCTGTGAAAAATAGCTTGTCTCAAAAGGTGGCACCGTTCTACCTTCAAATCACTAATTTCAAATATGCCGATAAATACATGGGGCTTGGATTTGGTTTTGGCATGAACTTTGGTGGTCGTTGAACTGGGTGAAATTTAAAAAATAATAAGTTTGTTATTAGGTTTCTCATAAAATTTAGTGCTATAACGAGTGTATTTTCCTATAAATAAGACATTAAATTAGTATTTGATGTATTTTCGCTTGTTATTTCATTGACCGTATTGTAATAAAATGATACGCTACAAGGAATGCTAATTACAATTTATGCTTTTTTCAGACGACAAAGGGAAAATATTTAATGATAAATTATAGTCTAAATCGTATTTTACAAACAAAACAATTTTGGATTGTTGTTTTCATGATGACTATAATCACGACAACTGACGCCGTTCAACATGCAGTAATGTTGAGCGGTCTTTCTTTATCAAAGTCATTTTGGCTTAATACATTTATGGCAAGTAGCGTGGGTGGGACATATGGTCACATGCTAACAGCGTTTTGTTGGGATTGTTTCCAGTTTGGCTTTTGATTGGTGCAGGATCTGCGACATTGAATGATTTTTCAGTTGGCCAATCTTACAATGTGGTGAGTCGTGTGGGTGTGGCAAAATATTTAAGAGGGCAGTACTTAGCAGCTGGAATAGCCGGTGTACTGCTTTTTACAATTCCTTTATTGACCAATCTCGTTGTTGTTTTAGCAATTCAAACCTTCAATTTTAAGAAGTATGATGGCCAGATGCGACTATTACTGGACAGACCTAAGTTACCAGACTTAGAAAAATATCATTTTGTTTGGTGGCAATTAGAGCATCCGGCATTAACTTTTTTCATGTTTTTGGGCATTTTTTTAGTCGCTGTATTTTTTACTGCCATGATGATGGTATCGATCAGTTTGATATTTGATAGTTTTTATTAAGTATTGACCTTGGTAGTCTTAGCAACCGTCCTTCTTGGTAGTCAACTATTTGATTTTGGTAGTTTGGTACAATCCTTTGCACATCTCAGTTTATTTCCTGAGTGGCTTATCAGTTGGATAGTATTTAT
Organism: Leuconostoc garlicum; assembly: GCF_001998805.1. Taxonomy (NCBI): domain Bacteria; kingdom Bacillati; phylum Bacillota; class Bacilli; order Lactobacillales; family Lactobacillaceae; genus Leuconostoc; species Leuconostoc garlicum. The sequence goes on from NZ_CP016329.1 coordinate 1,314,764, forward strand.
CGTAACGCTACTCATTATCAATGTTGTCGTCTATCTTTGGCGTCGTTCGGGGGAATTAACATGATCTACGAACGGCGATTTTGGATTTCCACGCTCACAATAACTATTTTTATGTCACTATTTTACGTTTTAAATATGAGTTGGGAAGCAGTCAATTATTCAGATTGGCTTGGATTTGAAGTGGTAACTGGCGGGAACTATTTCCAGAATTGGACCTGGCAAGTTGTTCTCAGTACCGCTTTATTATTATACTGGTCGATTAATTATTCATTCTCGATCCAAAAAACAGTTCGTTTTGGTGCAAGTGGACAACTTGGACGGGCAATCATTAGGCGAACGTATATCCTTGCGGCTGTGTTTGGACTAATCTATTGGATTATGCCTTATTTCAGGATATGGTTTTTCAATCCTACTGAGACACAACTGGTTAATTTTTCATTCATTTGGTTTCTTCAAGTTGTGATTTCAATTTTATGGTCATTAATCATCGTCAATTTAACATTACTAGTTTATAGTTACTGGCACCAATCGACAATAATCATCGGGTTAGTAGTATTGATTATTATTGTCACCTCATTACATTTTGGGCCATTGAGTCAATCACTACTATCTGATACACAAGTGACCGCAATGCTTAATAATCAAAGTTATCGTTCAGGTATCATTCGAGCAATGCTAACAATCATTCTCATAGTTGTCATCTTATACATTTTAAAAGTATGGTTTCTGCGGAGTTTCAGGAGGTGGGAATGGGTAAAGTAAACATAAAAGCATTATTTGCTATCACATCGGTGATGGGATTATTAATGTTTCTACTATCTGAAAAAGGCGATTATGTCTATCTTATTGACTATGGATCACAACCATTGTTGGTCAAGATGACCTACTTCGGATTGCTTGTTTCACCATTTTTAGCCATTGTCGGTCGTCTTTCAATCTGGCAAACTGGCGCCTATTTGAATCGATTAATCAGAACAAAAAATATGTATTCTCTGATAATCTCTGCATACATAAAAAGCCTGGTATTGGTGTTGATTAGCGTTGGTGTAATCAGCATCATCAATCAAGTGATGGTGCATCAGTTTTTATTGATGTCAACACTCAATCTTTTTGTAGCCTATGCTTTGTACACAGCATTTTATTTATTGTTAGAATTACTTTTCAAAAGTGGGATCGCAATATTAGCTATTAGTTTACCCTTATTAGCCATTGCTATGGGTAGTGCCAATCTAAAAGCACTAGGGACACTAGTCTTTCAAAAAAGTAATGCGCTTTGGCAGCCAATGATAACGATATTATTAACAATTCTAGTGATTATCGCTATCTACATTAATATGAAACGAAAAGATTTTTACGGTGAGGGATAAATATGATCAACGTGGCAAACGCAACAAAGCACATTGGAAATAAAACTGTTTTAGATAAAATCAACTTGACCCTAGAAAATGGCAAAATTTATGGTCTACGTGGCCGAAATGGTGCCGGGAAAACAATGTTATTACGTGCTATCGCTGGGTTAATTCGACTTGACTCTGGGAAGATTGTTATTGATGGCAAAACATTACACAAAGATATTGATTTTCCCAGTGAATTGGGTTTACTCATTGAAAATAATAACGTTTTGCCTGACTTTACTTTAAGGAAAAACTTGCAATTATTAGCCAAAATCAAAAAGGTTGCGACTGATGAGATGATTGATGACGCAATTCGTCGTGTTGGGCTTGATCCTAACGATAAACGGAAAGTCCGTCAATACTCGTTAGGTATGAAACAACGCGCAGCGATTGCTCAGGCAATTTTTGAAAAACCGGCATTGATTCTTTTAGATGAACCAACAAATGCAATTGATTATGATGGTGTACAAGAAATGCGCGCACTATTTGAGGTTGAGAAGCAACGCGGCGCAACCATTATATTGGCCAGCCACAATCCTGAAGACCTTAATATTTTGGCCGATCAAATAATCAATATGGCGGATGGGAGCGTGACCGATGAGAAGCAGTAAAAAATCAACAATTATCACATTTAGTATTCTAATTATTGTATTAGTCGGCTCAATCTTGTTTAACTATGTCCGCACACAAATGAGCAAGAATGCTGCTAAGCATTATGTTCCGGTAGTCAAAAAAGAAGCAACCAAAAATGGTGGGAAAACTACAAAATCAAATAATCCTGCAAATCCATTTACTTTGAACGGACCAATTACTGCAGGTAAAAGTGTCAGTGAATTGAAGTACCAGCCTGGATTTTATGATGTTCATATTACTGGTGGGGATACCCAATACTTGTCCGCTAATGGGCTAACACCTGGTAAAGATGAATATGGTCATATTTTAAGCGATACTGATCCCGTTTATTTGGAAGCTGGACGGACTGTCGATTTTACACCAGCCAAATTTGCCCCACTAGCAAAATCTGGTGAAAGTTATATTATTACAAATCCAGGTAACTATCTACCCGAAATTCAATTGCCTGTGGGCGAATACAACGTGACTTATCAGGGAAACTTAACAAGTCAGGCAGTCAGTTCCACAGCAAAAGCAGGATCAATGCTTTCAGTCTCAACGACCACTTATCAAGGGACTGTCATACCAGATAGCACGCAAAAAGATAACTTTAATGTAACGATGTATGCCGCTCAGGGAAAAGACTCAGGACATAGTTCTGGTATATTATCAGTTCAAAAAGATAGGCTTGTTACTGTATCCATGTTAAATTTACCAAACAATGATGTGACTATTTTACTGACACCGGTCAAAAAATAGTCAGCACAAGATTTACATCACCGCACATTAAACGAGAGGATAACAAGCCAATGTCCAAACAAAAACCAATGACAATTTACACACTAATCGCTTCAGAAAAATGGCGTAATTTAAGCTTGTTAGCCATTTTCTGGGTTAATTCATACTTTCAAGTAGAAACGGCATTGCTCTTGGGGAAGGCGACAAACTGCTTAATCGGACATCAATTATCCCAGTTTATGACGTATCTTGTGCAGTCGTTGAGTTTATGGCTTTTAACGATCGGTCTAACTTTCTTTCAGACGCGCTTTCAAAGAGATACGATGAATCGCATGTCATCTCACATGCGATGGTCTGTCACAAATGGTATCTTATCCCAGTCGTATCAACAAGTCGTTGCACAAAAGCCTTCGACTTATGCTTCTTGGTTACAAAACGATGTGCAATTAGTCGAGAATCAAGCGTTAAATAGTCTTTACATCATGATGCGATTCTCTGGTAATGCTTTTTTTGCCAGTATTGCGCTATTTCGGTTGCATTGGTCACTTGCTGTCACAGCGCTTGTGCTCGGATTAATTTTAATAGCTTTACCCCGACAACTGAAAAAATTAGTGAACAAACGCATGAAGCAAGTTTCAGAAGCAAATGAAATACTCATGCATCAGAGTAATGAATTATTCGAAAATTATGACAGCTTTTTTAGCTTCGGTCAATTTGGGTTATTGCGAAAAAGATTGGCGAATGTGTTGACACAGTGGAATACAGCGCATTTAAATTTGTCAAAAAGACAGGCGGGCGTCAATGCGATTATTGGTATCATCAATATTTCGAGCCAGATTTTTTTACTGGGATTAACAGGCTATTTGGCGTGGCAGCATTATTTTGCCATTGGTTTCATTGTTTCAGTGTCGGAGCTAGGCACAAAAGTGTTTGATTCATTGGGAATTATCGTTTCCTATTGGACTCAGTTATCCAGCAGTCAGGTAATCTTTGATAAGTATCCTTTACACAATACGACTAACAATAAGCAAGAAGCTGGACAGGTATTCGAGAGTCTGACTATAAAAGATGGTAGTTTTTCATTTGATCAAGCGACGCCAATTTTCAAAAATATCGATATGACGATACAAAAAGGGGACAAAATGGCTATTGTTGGCGCATCTGGCATTGGCAAATCAACCTTATTGCAAATCATAACGCAAAAACTTTCGTTGTCTGCTGGCACAATTTTTGTAAATCACCAACCATTAACTGATATGACAAATGGACAAATGCCTGATGGTTTTATATCTGTGCCACAATTCACGGAACTGTTATCAGATTCAATGCAAAACAATATTGTTTTTGGGCGTGATTTGGATGAACAACGCTATCGTGAACTGATTGACCTATTGGCATTAACGGATATCGCTAATAAAGATGGTAAAATTGCGATTGAAAAATTATCGGGTGGCCAAAAACAGCGGATCGCGTTAGCGCGAGCACTTTATCAGATGCCGCAAGTCTTATTTTTAGATGAAGCCTTCAGTGCGTTAGATACGCAATTAGCGACTAAATTACTCAACTATGTTGCGGCCATGACGGATTTAACAGTAGTTCTGGTTACCCATCAAGCTAATCAACTTCCAAAAAATTTCTCGATTTTTGAATTAGCGAACCATCAACTCGGACATGTGGGCTAAAGCCAATATCGACTGATTAACAAGAAAAAGCCGCCGAAATCAATCGGCGGCTTTTTCTATCGTGATATTTTTGCTACTGTGTCACCAGGTTTCAATACCACATCTGTAAAAATAATGGTATGAGGTGAGAGTGCCTGATTGGCAATCGTTGTAATAGCTAGTTCGCCCATTTGGGTAAAGTTTTGCTGAACGGCAGTCAATCGAGGCCGTGTGAGTTGGGTGAGATCCGTACCATCAACGGTGATAATTGACAGGTCATTAGGGACACTAACGCCAGCATCTTTAGCACCATTCAGGATACCAATCCCAACAATATCAGCAGATCCAATCACTGCAGTGAAGGGTAATGGCACGCCAAAATTTTGAATGGTCTCAAGGCCGGTCTGATAAGCATTTTCAATACCCCAAATCAAGGTAGGATCATACCGAATGCCATGTTTTGCTAGTGCATCAATGAAGCCTTGACGCCGTAATGTTGCGACCACTGAGTCTGGATCAGCGGCACCAATTAACGCGATTTGACGATGCCCCTGATCATATAAATAATCAACAATGGTATGCATCATCGCATAATTATCAGAAGAAATAGACGGTATCCCATTATTTAATTGATTGGAAATACTCAAAAGGTGCGTGTCAGCCGTCATTAAGACATCAAAAACAGCTGTTTCAAGGTCAACCGCCAACATCATCACAGCTAACAATTGTCGTGAGAGTAATGATTTGACCGTTTTAATTTGATGCTGGACATCATTTTCCAGAAAGACAATTAACAATTCATAGCCCAGTTCAAATGCTTGACGTTGCATGCCTTTAATAATTTCATCAGCAAAGTTGGTATGTGTTGCAGGGACAAGTACGCCAATCACGCGACTTGCCTTTTGTGACAAATCGGCAGCCGATTGATTTTTATAATAACCCATCTCTTCGGCGAGTTGACGGACGCGCTGGGCTGTTTCCGCACTAAAACGCCCACGATTTGTCAAAATTCGTGAGACGGATGCCGCTGAAATGCCGGCGCGATTTGCAATGTCTTTAATTGTAATAGCCATAATCCATATTATAGCGTAAAGTCAGTTGACAAACAAAATGAAAGCGTTTACTCAAAATCCAAAAAAGATTATGTTTAATATGCTAGCAGTCTTAAATGTAGTCGGGTTCTCAACTAGACGAAATTATCACTTAAAGGAGAGTGACTATGTTGAATCGTACAACGCAAAACAGGGGACAGCTGCCGATGCTCACCAGTATGCAGTTATTCCTGATGACTTTTGGCTATGCTGGCGTTCAAGTCGCATTTTCAGTGCAAACTGGTAATATGGGTCGCATATTTCAGACTTTAGGCGCTGACCCAACAAAGCTAGGGTTTTTCTTCATCTTGCCGCCATTGGCAGGGATGGTAACGCAACCATTAATCGGCTATTTCTCTGATAAAACCTGGTTACCAAAACTCGGACGGCGAATACCATACTTGATTGGTGGCTGTTTGGTTTCCTTGATTGTCCTACTCCTGTTACCCAATACGGGGTCACTAGGATTTGGATATGGTTCCATGATGGCTTTGTGGTTTGGGGCGGTGACCGTACTATTCATGGATCTATCGGCCAATGTGTCGATGCAGCCGTTTAAAATGCTGATTCCAGACATAGTCAATGCACGCCAAACCGATAAAGCCTGGAGTTTACAAAATATCTGGGGTAGTTTAGGCGGTGTCATTGCTTTCGTTTTTCCATTTATTTTGACTGCATTTGGGGTCGCCAATACAGCATCACGGGGCGTTGTGCCTGATTCCGTTAAAATTTCATTCTACGTGGCTGCAGCAATTTTATTGTTCTCAACGATTTTCACGATTATGAATGTGAAGGAGTATAATCCAAAGACCTTAGCTGATTATCATGGCTATCAGTCCGACACAAAAACGCATGACTCACTGCTAACAATTCTAAAGCACGCACCAAAGGTATTTTGGACACTGGGAATTGTTGAATTCTTTGTTTGGTTTGGTATTCCGTATATGTGGACTTATTCAACTGGGGCATTATCCGAAAACATTTGGCATGTTTCTGATCCTGCCTCATCAGGTTATCAGGCGGCTGGTAACTGGTTTGGCATTTTACAAGCAGTTTATTCGTTAGTAGCAATTATTGTGGGTATTGCGTTTCAGCGATTAAACAATCGCACGCGCCAATGGGCCTATTTCTTGAGTTTAATCATTGGTGGGGTTGATTTCCTGGTGGTTGCGTATGGGCATACGCATTTATCATCACTGATTGGTTTTAGCTTGTTCGGCATTGGGTGGATGGCGTTGATTTCAATTCCGTATACGATCCTAACCAATACGTTGGATGGCAAACATGATGGGGTTTATTTGGGCTTGTTTAATTGTTTTGTCTGTATCCCCCAAATTGTGGCTTCGGTAGCTAGCTTTGCCATCTTTTCGGCAGTGGGGCAATCAATGGCCAATATGTTAGCAATTGCCGGTGTTTGTTTAATGATTGGTGGTTGTTTGATATGGATAGTCAAAGAAGAAAAGCGTTATTAAAAAAGGAGCATTAATATGACAGCAGCAATTCAATGGTGGCAAAAAGCAGTGGTTTATCAAGTTTATCCGAGGTCCTTTCAGGATACTGACGGTGATGGGATTGGTGATTTGAAGGGAATTACACAACGCCTTGATTACATCAAGAAATTAGGCGCCGATGTTATTTGGCTTAACCCCGTTTACGCATCGCCAGATAAAGATAATGGTTACGACATTTCCGATTATGAAGCCATTAACACGAAATTTGGCACGATGGCTGACTTTGATGACCTATTAGCACAAGCCCATGATAAGGGGCTTAAGATTATGATGGACTTGGTGGTAAATCACACCTCAGACCAACACCCGTGGTTCATTGAAAGTCGGCAATCACAAGATAATGACAAGCGCGATTTCTATATTTGGCGCGATCCCGTTGATGGGCATGAGCCAAATAATTGGGGATCCTTCTTCTCGGGACCAGCTTGGCAATTTGATGACGCTACGGGACAGTATTATTTGCATTTATTCGTTGCAGGGCAACCTGATTTGAACTGGGTGAATCCTGAAGTACGTCAGGCTGTCTTTGATATGATGAATTTCTGGGTGGACAAGGGCATTGATGGTTTTCGCATGGACGTGATTTCCCTAATTTCTAAGCCTGATGGCCTACCCGATGGCGAAGTACCTGAAGGTGGGGATTATGGTAATTCAAATCAGGCGGTCGCCAATGGCCCACATGTCCATGAATATTTGCAAGAGATGCGTCAAAAGGTCTTAAATCGGGCAGATATGGTGACCATTGGCGAAGCATCAGGGGTGGATATTGAAAACGCCGTGAAGTATGCTAATCAGGATCATTCAGAATTGAATATGGTCTTCCAATTTGAACATATGGATCTTGATAACAATCCCAACCCAGCGCTTGGCAAGTGGTATGATAAAAAAGTTTCACTGGTTGATTTAAAAGCGAATTTATCCAAATGGCAAAACGATTTGGCGGGTAAAGCATGGAATTCATTGTATTGGGATAACCATGATCAGCCACGGGCTGTGAGCCGCTATGGGGATGACCGACCGGAATATCGTGTTGTTTCTGCCAAAATGGTCGCAACGCTCCTGCATTTCATGCAGGGCACGCCATACATTTACCAAGGTGAAGAAATTGGTATGACGAACGCCTACAATTTGCAACGTGATGACTTTGACGATGTTGAAATTAAAAATGCTTTTAAGTACTTAATCGATCAGGATCATTTAACCGATGAAGCAACGATGTTAAGGTACGTCCACGCCAAAGGTCGGGATAATGCTTGGACACCCATGCAGTGGGATGACAGCACCAATGCGGGCTTTACCACTGGCACACCTTGGTTGAAGTTGAACGATAATTACGAAACGATTAACGTGGCAGTAGCCTTAGACGATCCAAATTCAATTTTCTATTATTATCAGAAGTTAATCCGCTTACGGCACGACTTGCCAATTATCACTACGGGTGTTTACCAATTATTAGATCCAACTGATGAGCAAGTTTATACTTATCGTCGAGTTGGAGAAAATGACACCTTACTGGTCATTAACAATTTTACAAGTGACACCTTAACACGTGATTATCAAGTCCCTGAGACGGCAACGCTAATTATTGGTAATTATGACGATGATACTGGCACGACATTACGTCCCTATGAAGCAAAAGTCTATCACCTGACCAACTAACGTCATCCGCATAACAAAAAGCCTTCGTTAATCGAAGGCTTTTACTAGTGGTTAAGCTTCATCAGCGGTTTCGTGGATAATTAACGTACTTCCAAATGGATCAACCACTGTCAGTGTATGGGCGTCTACCAATTGCCCGTGATCAGCAAATCGCGTTTTCAGTTGCGCAAAATAGGCCGGATTAACGGCAACTGTCCAATCAGTTAAACCATTTTCTTGCGGCTGGCGTTGCGCTACTTGGGCGCCTAACCACGTATTATAAGCATGGTGATGGTGGTAGCGATTATGCGAATAAAAGTTAGCGCTATTAGCAAAGGTGGTCGTCAAGTCCATCCCCAAGCCATCAATGAAGAAAGCATCCCCAGCTGCTACGTTATGGCCCACAAAATGTAAATGGCCAATCGTGGTCTGTGATGGAAAACCTACCCAGTTACTTTTCCGTGCCTGTAGTAATGTGGCAATGTCAACGGCTTTAGTGCCCATTTGGACAAAATTTTGATCCCATTGCCATTGTTCGCGCGGCCGATCATGATAGAGTTCAATCCCGTTGCCACTGGGATCGTTTAAATAAAAAGCTTCACTAACATCATGGTCTCCGCCACCTAGCGGATAGTTAATTGTCAAAAGATGTGCCACTAAACTCGCTAGACTAGCAGTATCTGGGAAGAGTAGGGCGAAATGGTATAACCCTTGCCGTGGTGCACTCGGTGCTGTCCCGTTAAATACCAACGTGAGGATTGGTGGTTGGGTGGTTGTTAACGCATAACTATAGGTTTGTGCGTCGATTTTTGTCTCGACGAAACCAAGAATATCGCGACAAAAAGGCCGCATTTGGGCTTCATCATTGGCGACGAGCGTGAGGTGTGTCATGTGGTAAGTAATTGGCTGCATTGGCGCTATCCTGACTGTTGATTTATTTTGCTTACTATTTATAAGTATAATAAAGTGTTTTACGAAAAAAGTCTAGTGATTTGCTGACATTGAAATGCGCTGTTCAGTGATGATGATTTTGATTGTGAATCATAACAGCTGGCAAACGCTACCAAAGCCTATGATAAGGCGTTTTGTGTTGGGTTGATTTGTGAAATTACTGCGAGAGTGATATAATATAATCAACAAGTAACAAGAATATAGCGCAAAGGACGGAGGAATCTCATATGATTTGGTCATTAATTGTTGGTGCCATTATTGGTGCAATTGCAGGTGCTATTACGAACCGTGGGGCATCCATGGGTTGGATTAGTAATATCCTTGCTGGCTTGATTGGTTCAGCTATTGGACAAGGCGTTCTTGGCCACTGGGGACCAAGTCTAGCTGGCATGGCTTTGATTCCTTCAATTATTGGGGCAGTTGTCCTAGTATTGATTGTGTCAGCTGTGTTCGGTATTCGAGCAAACCGCTAAAACAAGTGAATAACAGCAGTGTTATCTGAGATAAGCCTGCTGACATGTGAAAGGGAACCGTTAAGGTTCCCTTTTTTTTAGACAGACCAGAGCGCATGATAGCAGAATTTGAACTCACCCCAAATTCTGTTGTAAACTAAGGCTATGTTAAATCAGAAGTTACACTTAAATACGTCAAAACTAGCCATTGTGGGCTATGGTGTCTTGATTGGTTTTCTAACCGGTATCGTGGTGAGTCTCTTTCGGCTGTCAATTGAAAAAGTTTTAGCGTACTTTCAGACCTTATACCTTGCTGTCGGACGGGGTGAATTGTTCTCATTGGGCCTCATTATTTTGTTAAATGCTGGCTGTCTCATCGTAGTTGCTTGGTTACTCAAGCAAAATCCGCATATATCAGGATCAGGGATCCCGCAAGTTGAAGGGGTATTAACCGGAGAGATAACGGATAATTGGTGGGCAACGCTTTGGCGCAAATTTACTGCTGGGATTTTAGCCATTGGTAGTGGCCTGATGCTTGGCCGCGAGGGGCCATCGATCCAACTTGGTGCTGCAATTGGTCAAGGCGTAGCAAAATACCGACATTTAAGCCATAACAAAGCTAAAAGTTTAATCGCCAGTGGCGCCGCTGCTGGCTTATCTGCGGCCTTTAACGCCCCGCTAGCTGGTGTGATGTTCGTCCTTGAAGAAATCTATCATAGCATTTCACCGTTTGTTTGGGTGGGGGCTGTCACAGGGGCGACTGTATCGGACTTTGTCTCGACGGTCATGTTTGGGCAAACACCAGTCTTAGCTGTGGGGAATTTAACCGTTTTTCCGGTGAAGTTGTACGGTTTGCTCTTGGTATTTGGGCTGATGTTAGGGTTGTTTGGTTATTTATATCAACGTATCCTGCTGGCTAGCTTGTCCTTGTATGACAAATTACCGCTACCCAAGTATTTTTATGGGGTGATCCCATTCATCTTAGTACTGCCAGTTGGCCTACTTTGGCCACACATTTTGGGTGGTGGTAACGGTTTGATTTTATCGCTCAATAATACCCCAACTAGCATTAAGCTACTGCTAGGCCTATTGGCTGTGCGGTTTGTTTTTTCAATGGTGAGTTATGGTTCTGGTCTGCCTGGTGGGATCTTTTTACCCATTCTCACGTTAGGGGCTTTGAGTGGCACCCTCATTGGCAATGTGTTCGTGACCTTGAACTGGATGCCGACGACGTATATTTTAAATTTTGTAGTGATTGGTATGGCGGGGTATTTTGCTTGTATTGGCAAGGCACCATTCACTGCGATCATTCTTGTTTTTGAAATGGTTGGGAGCGTCACGCATATTTTGCCATTGGCCTTTGTTAGTTTAGTGGCTTATTTAGTCGTTGATTTACTCAACGGTGCGCCAATTTACGAATCATTGTTGGCTAGATTATTACAACAAAACCAGCAAAAAAATGTTTCGTCTAAGATGGCCACGCTTGAAATTCCCGTTTTAGCCGGCAGCATCATGGAAGATCAGCAAATACGCGATTTGAATTTAATGCCCAACAGTTTAATCACATTGGTCAAACGGTCGGATAACTTGCTCATTCCAAAAGGCGACTTGGTTTTACGTGCTGGCGACATCATTTACCTGCGCGCTAATCAAGATGTGGCGCAAGCCATTAAACGGCAATTACTAGCGACGGTGGTGGTGTAGTCAGATAGGCTAACGAACATAATATGATTTAAAATGGGTGTAATCTGTGTATAAAATGTGAGAAAATATAGTATAAGACTATTGTCGTTTTATTTTTCGGGAGAATTGAGGAGATGTGATGTTAAAAAAGTATAAGTTATACAAATCCTGTAAAACGTTGGTGACGGGGATTTTTGTTGCTGGTGCCATCGCCTTAACTGGCGTGTCACAGGTACACGCTGACACAACTACGCAAACTAGTACCGATCAGGTTGTGCAGACTGTGACAGCAAATCCGACCGCGACAACGACTGATGCAACAGCAACGCAGCCAGCAGATGCATCTACGACAAAGTCATCACCGGTGACAAGTACCACGCCAGCAAGCTCTTCGGCAACATCGGCTAGTGCAGAAAGTCCAGTTACTGGCACTGACGCAACAACTAACAACGTTAGTGATGTATCTGTCCCGCAGACAGCATCTACGCCAAACGCCACAAGTACAGCGCCACAAACGCCTACTGAAAATACAGCTAGTGCAGTATCACCAGTCACAACAGCACCGGTATCGGCAGTGACATCAACCCCCGCACAAAGTGTAACGACTACGCCACAAACCGTTGCAACACCCGATATCACTGTGCAAGGTCAAGGACAAAACTATGGCTGGCAAAACCCTGTCCATGAAAACGAAACAGCTGGTGTCACCGCCAAGCGTTACGTTTGGAGGGGGTTAAAATAACCGTTAACAACACGAGCAACACCTACCCAGGTGATAAGCACATGTTTCCGGAACTGGCTGGCAGAGTGAAGTTAAAAATGGTGCGCTAGCAGGAACAGTTGGACAAGCCCGTCAAATGGAGGCCATCAAGATTCATTTGACCGGTGAATTAGCCAACCAGTATGACGTTTACTATCGTGTTCATATTCAAGATTTTGGGTGGCTAGATTGGGCTTCAAACGGGACTGTGGCTGGCTCAACTGGTCTAGGGTTACGCCTTGAAGCGATTCAATTCTTGCTTAATTTGAAGCAACAAACCTTCACCCAAAGCACGCAACGACCAAGTGTTGGCACAGCTAACTTACAATACCAAGTACAAGGCCAAGACTATGGCTGGCAAGGGACGCGTAATAATGATACAGTTGCTGGGACAACAGGGCAGGGTAAACGCTTAGAAGCAATCAAGATTTATCTTGATAACAATGGCTTGACCGGGGATGTTGTCTATCAGGCACACGTTTCAGGAACAGGTTGGCAAAATGCAGTCACCGATGGTCAGTTAGCAGGGACGGTTGGTCAGTCACGCCAAATGGAGGCCATTAAAGTGACTTTGACCGGCCAATTAGCTAGTTACTATAACCTTTACTATCGTGTTCATATCCAAGATGTGGGTTGGTTGGCTTGGACAGCTAATGATGGTATTGCTGGCTCAACTGGCTTAGCAAAGCGTATTGAAGCCATTCAATGAACACTGATTCAAAAAGGCCATGCTGTACCGCAAACAGGGACAGCCTATTTGAACCCGACAAATTATCAAGTTGTCACAAAGCATGCAAACCAACCGGTTTACTTCTCGCAATTAGATAGTCGCTGGGCAAATCATCCTTTTAATGACTATACAATGGGGCCAGCTGGCTGTGTCCCAACTAGTATTGCAATGGTTTTGAATGGGTCATATGGTATCCCAGTGAATCCAGACAACGTAAGAGGCGTGATGAATAACATCAGTACATCATCATACGGTGCGACGGGCATTGACTTGATTAATACCGTACATTATTATGGTCGTCAAGTCGAACAAATTAATACGGTTGCCCGCACGGCGCAATTGTTACAACAAGGCGTTCCTGTAATTTTCTATGTTAATGTGGCTAATGGTATCGGTCACGCAATTGCCACTTACGGTTACAGTAACGGGGCAACGCAGGTCTATGATCCTTACAGTCGCTATTACTTCAATGGCTGGTACGATCTTAACTATCTTTCAAATACGCTGAGTCGCGATCCTGCTGATTGGAATGCCGGACGACCAGTATTTGCAATTATGTAGCGTCATAAAATAACGTGGTAAAAAGACAAGTGATTGTCTTTTTTTTTTGAAAAAAATCCTATTCACAACACACAAAAATTAATAAAAATGTAATTTTGAGTAAGGTTTTCTCACATAAATAACATAACACCTTGAATAAAGTGATAAATTTTAATTTATATTTAATAAAGGTGAAAAACACATGGAAATTGATGACATTGCTGCTATCGTAAAGATATTAAACGACAATAACCTTAGTCATATCTCATTTAAAAAAGGTGATTCGAAAATTAGTGTCTCAAAAAACATTAATCGTGAGATTCAAATAGCTGACAGCATAGATATTGCAAAAGAACAACCACAGCAAGAGATGCGTTACATCGTATCACCAACAATTGGCACGTTTTATGCCGCGTCTGATCCTGAATCGTCACCCTTTGTTACAGTGGGACAGACAGTAACCCAATCGACTGTAGTTGGTGTTGCAGAAGCCATGAAAATGATGACCAACATCTTAGCAGATAATGAGGGCGTGATTGCTGAGGTTTTAGTTCAAGATGGTGATGCAATTGAATATGGACAAAAATTGTTTAGGTTGTCGTGATGCACAGTACAGTAGAACACAACTTTAAAATTTTAATTGCTAACCGTGGTGAAATTGCGGTCAGAATTATTCGAGCGGCAAAAACATTGGGGTTCACAACAGTAGCGGTTTATTCGTCCGCCGACAAAGCATCGCTACATGTCGCAATGGCAGACGAGGCCGTCCAAATAGGTCCTGCAAATGCGATTGATAGCTATTTGAACCAACATGCAATTTTAGCGGCAGCAGAGATTACACATGCGGATGCCATTCATCCTGGTTATGGCTTTTTGTCTGAAAACGCGGATTTTGCCAGTAACGTCGAATCAATGGGTCTTACATTTATTGGCCCAACAAGTGATACCATTTCTCAAATGGGAGATAAGGCTAGTGCACGTCAATTCATGTCAGAAACCGGCGTACCGATTGTGTCTGGAAGTGATGTTTTTTTTGATAATGTACATGCTGGTTTGACACAGGCTAATCAAATTGGTTATCCAGTGATGCTTAAGTCTGTTGCTGGTGGTGGCGGAAAAGGCATGCGACTGATTCCAAGCCAAGATAGTTTTCAATCATTATTCGAGCTTGCCCAGAATGAAATTAAAGCGTCAGTTGGTGATGGCCGAATGTATCTTGAGAAATTTATTGATCAGCCACGACATATCGAAGTTCAGGTATTAGGTGATGGGTTAGGAAATGCCCTTGTCTTGGGTGAACGTGACTGCACCATTCAGAGTCATCATCAAAAAGTCATTGAAGAAGCCCCCAGTCAATACCTAGATGCAGCCACACGCTCTGAGATGTTAGAAGTTGCGTTAAAAGCAACAAAAAAGATGGCCTATCGTAGTGCGGGTACTTTTGAATTTTTGTATCAAGGCCCTGGTCGTTATTACTTTATGGAGATGAATACACGAATTCAAGTGGAACATGCGATTTCTGAGGAGATTTCAGGTATTGATATTGTAGGTGCACAATTACAATTAGCCTACGGTCAAAAGCTAGCTGATATACCTGTAGATACTAAAAAAAAGTTTGCTGTTGAGGCAAGAGTTTCCGCGCAATCATCCGGTACAATTAGCGGTCTCCATTTACCTGCCGGTTTAGGCGTACGCGTTGAAACTGCTATATATCAAGGTTACACAGTACCACCATTTTATGATGCAATGATTGTCAAAATCATTGCATCAGGCCGTGATCGTCAAGAAGCCTTAACACGTTTAAAAATCGCTATTGAAGAAACAGTGATATTAGGCGTTAAAACGAATTTGGATTTATTACTACGTATCTTGACACACCCTGACTTCACTTCAGAGGAAAGTAGAACAGATATTGACTGGCTCGACCATCAACTTGAGGAATAGGAGATTGTTATTATGACGCCAACAGCATTTAGACATTCAGTCAGAAATAATGCGTATCAAAAACCCACAGCTGGGATATGTCCTGGGTTTGCACAAGCAAATTTAATCGTTCTACCAAAAAAAGATGCGTATGATTTCTTATTACTGGCGCAACGGAATCCAAAACCTATACCGATCTTAGAAGTCACAGAAATGGGGAACCGACACTTACAACGGTTAGGTGCCGATATTGATTTGACAACTGATCTACCAAAGTATCGTATTTACCAAGATGGTAATTTGACAGCAGAAGTGTTGTCAGTGACAGATTACTGGCGTGATGATTTGGTGAGTTTTTTGATTGGTTGTAGTTTTTCTTTTGAAGACTTGTTAATTGAAGCTGGTATTGAAATTCGTCATATTACGGAACAAGTCAATGTGCCAATGTTTAATACCAATATACCTTTGCTACCAGCAGGTCATTTTTCAGGCAACATGGTTGTGAGCATGCGCCCAATCAAAAGTAGTCAAATTGCAACCGCAGTGAATGTGACAAATCGTATGCCCGGTGTTCACGGCGCACCAATTCATATCGGTAATCCTGAAGAGATTGGCATTATCGATCTCACTAAACCAGATTTTGGTGATGCTGTAACAATTAAAGCTGACGAAACACCGGTTTTTTGGGCTTGTGGCGTTACACCTCAAGCAGCAGTAATGTCTTCAAAACCGCATTTCGCTATCACGCACGCACCAGGTCATATGCTAGTTACCAATTTACCCAATAAGGATTTAATCGTGTGAAAAAATGATAAAAGTTGATTTTAATGCTGATTTAGGCGAAAGTTTTGGAAAATATATCATTGGCTTAGACCAAGAAATTTTAAAACAAGTTACCTCTGCGAACATTGCGTGTGGCTTTCATGCTGGTGATCCAACAATCATGGCTAAAACGATTCAATTAGCTATTGATGAGGGCGTTGCAATTGGTGCCCATCCAGGATTTGCTGATTTACAGGGCTTTGGTCGCCGAGAAATTATCATGTCTCCTAGTGACATCACAGCTATGGTTGCGTATCAGGTGGGGGCTTTGAGCGCGTTTACGCCAGATCATAAGTTACATCATGTCAAAGCACATGGGGCCTTGTACAACATGGCTGCGAAAGACCGACATATTGCCAAAGCAGTTGTAGCTGGCATTCAGCAAGTGGATCCGCAAACCATTATTTATGGCTTAGCAAACAGTGAATTAATTCATGCCGCAAAAGAAGCGCATATACAATTTGCACAAGAAGTATTTGCCGATAGAAACTATCAGGCTGATGGTACGCTTGTGCCACGGACACAACCAAATGCAATGATTTTAGATCCACAAGAAGCTGCACAACGCGCATTAGACATGGTAATCAATCAGTCTGTGGTGGCAATCACTGGGGAAACTGTGCCCTTAACTGTGGACTCAATTTGTGTGCACGGTGATAATCAAGCGGCGGTAGAACTAGCACGACACATTAAGCAGTTACTACGCCATAAACAAATTGACGTTACTAGTGATATCACAACAAGAGGATAAAAAATATGGCTCAAAACGACACAAAAAATAATGTTTCATCAATTAACAAAAGAAGCGCACGATCTGTCGCAATGGGCGCTGCCTTTGTTATGGCAATGTCTGCTGTTGGGCCAGGTTTCTTAACCCAAACTGCAGCATTTACAAGTCAATTAGGGCCAAATTTTGGCTTTGCTATTTTGGTCACTATTTTAATTGATATTGTCGTGCAGATAAATATTTGGCGTATTATTACCGTTTCTGGTAAACATGCGCAGCAAATTGCCAACGATATTTTCCCGGGATTGGGTTACTTTTTAACCTTCTTAATTGTTGTGGGTGGCTTTTTCTTTAATATTGGGAATGTTGCTGGGGCAGGTCTTGGACTAAATGTGTTGTTTGGTATTTCGGCAGAAAACGGGGCGATTATAGCAGCGCTTTTGGCAATTATCGTGTTCGTCGTTCGCAATGCGCTAGTCGTAATGGATCGGACAGTCCAAGTCTTAGCAGTTGTTAAAATTGCTGTTTTAATCTACATCCTGTCTGTGACAACTGTGCCCGTTAGTGCAGCGGTTAAACATACTTTTCTACCGACTGATATCAATTTCTACTCAATTGTTACAATTGTTGGTGGGACAGTAGGTGGGTATATTTCTTTTGCTGGTGGTCATCGTTTGTTAGAAGGTGGCATTCGTGGTCAAAAAGGTTTGAAATACGTTAATGAAGGTGCCCTTTCTGGTATCGGTATTGCTTCAGTCATTCGTGTGATGTTATTTTTAGCAGGCCTTGCAGTCGTCATGGCGGGGCATAAGCTTGACCCTGCCAACCCAGCAGCCGCTATCTTTCAAATTGCCGCTGGTAACTTTGGTTATAAGTTTTTTGGCTTACTGTTATTTGCCGCCGGTATGACATCAGTTCTTGGCTCAACATTTACATCTGTATCATTTTTAAATTATTCGCACTCTTCAGAAGGGGCTACAAAATTCCAAAAGTATCGTCCTTACTTAGTCATTAGTTTTATTGCACTTTCTACCTTGGTCTTTTATATCATTGGCAAACCAGCTCAAATTTTAGTGATTGTTGGTGCAATTAACGGTCTCATCTTACCAATTGCTTTAGCTATTTTACTAGTTGGCGCACATAAGCATAAGATTATGGGAGATACCTATAAACATCCAATACTGTTAAGTATTTTTGGTTGGCTTGTTGTCCTATTCATGGCATTTGCTGGTATTGAAATACTGATCAATACCTTATAAAAGGAGAAAATATGACACCAAAAATTATGTTTTCCGGTGATACCAGCATTAATGTTGTCTTTGAAAATGTTATTTCCGAAACGATTAATCGACAGGTTTTAGCCATAGCTAAATTGGTAGAAAGTCAACATATTAACGGTTTGTTGGATATTATACCGGCTTACCGTGTGGTGACATTTGTTTTTGATCCACTAGTTATCGATATTGTAGCTTTTCAAAATTTTCTACGGACACAGTTAGAGCAACAAATAAATATTGATACGAGTAGCGACAGCCGACTGTATCACGTACCAGTATTATACGATGAAACAGTGGGCCTAGACTTACTTGAGGTTGCGAAGTATCATGATTTGTCTGTGGCAGAGGTTATTCGTTTACATACGAGTCATACCTATAGAATCTACATGTTAGGATTTTTACCAGGATTTGCTTATCTTGGTGGTTTAGATGAGAAACTGCATACGCCACGAAAAGAAACGCCGCGCTTACGTATTCCAGCTGGGTCGATTGGCATTGCTGGTCAGCAAACCGGTTATTATCCTGTCGTATCGCCTGGCGGGTGGCAAATTATCGGACGAACACCATTAGTCGTATTTGATGCTAATCGTCCCGAAATAAGCTTTCATGCTGGAGATAGGGTACAATTTTATGCAATTGATAAACGCGAATTCCAACAATTGGCCGGTGTACATTTCAATGACTTTTTTGCGGGGGCATCGATACAATGAATGCAATTAAAATCTTAACTGCTGGTACGTTAGCAACAGTTCAAGATACCGGTAGAATTGGTCACCAAGGTGAGGGCCTGCCAAATTCCGGTGTAATGGATAACTTTGCTTATCAAATTGGTAACGCGCTGGTTGGTAATTGTCCAAGCGATAATTCCGCTAGCATAGAGTTTGCTATCACGGGCGGAAAAATCCAAATTTCAAGTCAGACAATTGTTGCTTTAACAGGCGCGCGCGCATTAGTGAAACGTAATGATGAAGTGGTTGGTCAAGATATGCCAATTTTGGTGAAAGAAAACGATGTGCTGGATTTTACACAAATCACACAGGGACGATTTATCTATTTAAGTGTTGCAGGTGGTGTACAGGTCCCGACGCGTATGGGATCACGATCAACGAGTTTATCAATAAAACTAGGTGGTTTTAACGGGAGATCATTAGAACACGGCGACGTACTACCGATTTTATCTTTGGCAGAAGCATGGCCTCGACTGCAGCCAAAATTATCACCAAAAATGCCTAATCAGCTGGTTAGTTTGACAACTCGCCATAAAGTTCGGATTGTTGACGGGCCGGAATCAGATTGGTTTTCTAATAAGGACTGGGAAAAATTATTAAGCCAAGCATTTCATTTAGGTAAGCATATTGATCGGATGGGTTATCGTTTAGACGGGCCTGAAATTAATGCTAAAACTGAAAACTTACTTTCAGAAGCCAATATGAACGGTGCCATACAAATTTCACGTGATGGTCAGCCAATTATTTTATTAGCTGATCGTGCAACACATGGTGGTTATCCAGTCATTGCCAAAGTAATGACCGCTGATTTGGGCATACTCGCCCAGTGGCCGCAAGATCAACCTATTTTTTTCGAGAAGGTAGCTATTAGCGACGCTTGGGAAATGACAGCTGAAATGGATCGATTTATCAAAGGTGTTTATCAATCGCATCCTTGGGAAACATTGCTACCTGTCAGAATAATGGCAAATAAAATTAAACAGCTTTTTTAAACGATACAAAATTATTTGCGATAGGTTTTAACAACACAGTAAAAACAACAACTTTAAAACGGTTGTTGTTTTTTGTTTATGTTAAGTACGTACACCATTTTCATTCATTGACTACTTAGGAGCATTGTGGTAGCGAGTTAAAAAATTTTTTGATAAAATAATATCTGTTAAAGGTACCTGGGGGAGCAACGCATAGAAACATTGATTGCAACTAACTGTTTTTATGCGTTGTGAGTGGTGCCAAAAATGAATGAACAGCACCGGCAATGTTTTGTCTGTTTGTCGGTGAGAAGAGGGGGAAGACATGACAAATAAGCAAAAGTTGATGTTTGGTTCTTTGGTAGGAATCGTGGCGTTGTTGGGGATTATCCTGTTGTTATTCATCCGGCAATCACAGGGGCAGCCACATACTAGCCCAGCACCACAAATCGACACAAATAAAGTGGTTAAGCGGATTAATGGTGAGCTGTTTACCGATGCGGGCTTTGGCACGTATCTGGCAGATCCTGACAATTACGCAGGTAGTACATATGTTGATGGGCAGGATCTTGGGAGCCAAAATATCAACGATGCTGTGGCGAAAAGCTTAGAAAGTGAAGAACAGGGTACTAGCTTTAGCAAGCTGTTTGAAAAGGATCAAATCGTAAACTTAAAAACGACTTGGGAACCAGATGGTAATGCCTTTATTGCACGCGGTGATTTGATTCGTCAAGATACAGGCAAGACCTATCCGTTTGCATTTGAATTCAACACAAAATACCAGATTTTGCAAGAATGGTTTGGTAAGAATATCAAAATTTAATGGCTCATCATTATGATTATGCTGCAAAAATCAATATAAAAAGCCGATGCCGTTTAGGGATCGGCTTTTTATATTGTCAGCGATTTATCTTGATGTTATGCAATAATGATATTTGTTATATTACGGTATAAGTGTTGTAATTATCGAATAAAAGCGTAAAATAGTTTGTGTAGTGTAAGCGCTTTCATGAAGAAAAAGAGGAGAGAATCATGAAAAATCATCACGAAAAACCAGCTGCGCCAATATTAACCCAGTTTCTCATTTTTAGTGCGATTCTGTTGGTATCTTATTTAATATCATTGGGGATGAGTGTTATCTTACCGCAATTTCCAGTGCCAACACCGTTGATCGGCTTAATCTTATTATTTCTTTGTTTAACCAGTGGACTGGTCCGATTGGAGCAAGTCGAGAAGTTATCACAAAATCTCTTGGGGATGATTGGGTTACTATTTGTACCGTCAGGCATTTCGTTAGCTAATTCTTTGCATTTATTCCGAGAGGAAGGCATTAAAATCATTGTCGTCGTTATCTTAGCTACTATTATTTTGTTGTTGTCGGTGGCCTACACCTCTAAAATCATTTCTAAAATTGCCGGCAAATTCAGCGCAAAGCGCACTAAAATCGTACGAGGCGCCTACAATGATTAATATTCTTAATACACCATTCTGGGGCATTTTCTTAACAATTTTTGTTTACTGGATCGGACAACATCTATTCAAAAAGTATCCCATTTTCATCTTCCAGCCGTTGTTGCTCTTATACTAAAAAAATGGACTATTTTTATTCAGTCCGTAAAATGAAAGTATAGGAGTATTTTTATGTCAATTCGTTATTCACAAGATTTCAAAGATTCATTGGTTAAACTTCACCAAGAAGGCCGTTCACTCAAATCATTAGCAGAAGAATTTGGACCATCAAAAGATTCTATTGCTATTTGGGTTAAACAAGCTACCCCAATCATGATCAGGGGTCAGTCAAAGACTTTAAAAGACGTTAAGCAACTAGAGAAGCGCCTCGCTATTTTGGAGGAAGAAAACGAAATTTTATCACGCATAGCCTGACAGGCATTGAGCGGCCATCTTACTAGCCAAAAAATAGTCCGTAATGTGGGATTGCCGCTAGTTAATCAATTTTTAGCACAAGGCTACGCGCTTGTGCGTATTTTAAGTGCACTTAAAATCAAACCTAGTACCTATTACAACTGGCGCCATTGGCAACCCAGTCGACAAGAAAAGCGTAGAGAATCCCTGAAACCTTATATTTTAGACATTTGGAAAACCTTTAAATTTTATGGTTATCGTCGTATTGCTGCTTATAGTCAACTAAACAATGACTGTCCAAAAATATCTGAATATATGACACTCAAATTAATGCGTGAATTAGGGATTAGATCACGCATGCAAAAACATTATCGCAAACCCAAAACTGTTGTGACGGTTGATCAAAAACCCAATCTGATTAGACATTTGCATGATTTAAGCGGTGTTTGGCAAACAGATATCACTTATATTCAGTTGACTAATCATAGATGGGTCTATTTAGCGACCGTTTTGGATCCTGAGAAGAGAAAAGTATTGGGCTATAAAATTGGCGATACAATGACAGCCGAGCTAGCCACAAGTGCCTTACAGATGGCGTTAGATAAGCATCGAAAGCCACTCATTATTCATTCAGATATGGGGTCACAATACCCGAGTGCTGAGTTTAATATTAAATGTCAAAATTATGGCTTGAAACATTCTTATTCACTCAAAGGCCATCCGTACGATAATGGCCGTATGGAAGCGTTTCATTCAATATTGAAGCGTGAAGAGGTTTATTTGAAGGCATACCAAACATTAACTGAAGTCCAAGCAGCCATTGGTTGGTATATCAATTTTTATAATAGTAATCGTATCTCAAATGTTGCTTAATTAACTGAATAAAAATAGTCCAATTTATTGACTTCTGAGCACCAGTAGATGGCCAAAAATATATGGAACGTTTTTCCAAGGGTGAATTTGATAATACTGTTGAAATTGCCCTACTAGCAGATAGACAGACCACGGAATTTGAGAAAAACAAGATGATTAGTACCTTTGCTTTTGACCCGATTAAGTTTAGAAGACAGTTAGAAGAATTGAAACCTAAAAAAGGGTTATTGCAAATTTCAAAGGGTATTGATTGGAGGAAGTATGATACTTTTTACAATGCTTTACTATCAGGTAACGTTGGTACTGGTAAATCTTATACTATGTTTGCGATTATTGGACAGTTGTTACAAGTTACTAAGTATGTCGATATTATCGACCCAAAACGGTCTGACTTGGCTAGTTTGAAATATGTTGATGAATTAAAGGGGCGTGTTCATAGTACAGCATCTGAAATAAACGGTGCTGTGATTAAGTATTATCAGTTAATGATGAAGCGTGCAGAACGTATGGAAGAATTAAAGGCATCAGGTCATATTGGCACCTATAAGGATTTTGGTTTTGAGCCTTGCTTTTTAATTTTTGATGAATTTGGGGCGTTTGTTGAAATGAATGATAGGTTAGCCTATGATGACCCGATTAAAGCAAGTTATGATACCGCAATGTCTAATTTGAATGAGATTGCTATGTTGGGACGTGAACTTGGTTTTTATATTTTGATTGGTATGCAAAGACCTGATGCAGGTTCTTTGCCAATGGCAGTACGTAACCAATTGAATATGCGTATTAACATGGGTGTGCCAACACCAGAAATTGAAAAAATGGTATTCCCTGATAATGAAAAACAATTGCGTCCTTTGTCATCACATTTGAAAGGCTGGGGCTTTATTAAGATTGGAGATAGTCAAGTTAGATCATTCTTTGCACCGGAAGTACCAAGAGACTTCAATTTACATGAATACATGCGTGAAAATATCACAATAAGAGAAAGTCAGGGATAATAATGGCAGTTGATATTATGGCAATTGAGTGTACTAGATTAAGTTTAGTTAATGGTTCAAGAAATATGTCGTTGATGTTGGATAAGTTACGTTCGATTGATGCCAATGAAATGTCTAACGTTAGAAATATCGTTAAGAATATTGATGTTGAAAGTGGCGCAATTGAAAATGAAAGAGCGTTACGGCTTATTAAAGAAATAAGAGATGTTGATGTTTTTAACTTTACACAAGATATTGTCGATTTGATGAAGCATATTGAAAGTTCACAAGAACAGTTAGATGCGTATATCAAAGAGTTTAGAAAATTGGTCTAAAACAAGTTTACTTGTGAAATTTAAAAAGTTACGTGATGAAATAGGCGTTTAAAGGACTTTGTGAAAGGTTTTGAAAATGACCTATTTTTTAGTACCTATAAACGTTGATATACCGTTACTTTGTATAGCGTAGCTTATGTAAACCTTGATTGGTCTAGTTGAAAATAGGAGTTAGAAATGATGAAATACCACGCTAGAAGTCCAACACTTAGCATCTGTGTTTGGCTTTGCTGTTAATTAAATATTTGTAGTTTAAAAAGAAAAAGTAGGTAAAAAATTATGGCTTTAGAAGTTAAAAAATTCAATCTTTGTCCGCTCAATCAATTGAAGATTTGAAGGCAATTGAAAAGATAGGTGGACTTGAACACCTTGCTCAACTAAGTGATGAACTTAAAAAAGCAATGGCAGATGAAGAACAGCTACGTGCTGTTAGTCCAATGCTGCCACCTTACTTTGCTGAACTACGCAAGAACTTAGGTTTTTTGCTTGGTACGGCTAAGTCTTTGCAGACGCACGGTGTCAATCGTACAAAAGATATTCAAGGTTTGCTCGATCAATTGTCACATATCAAGTAAGTAACTATTGTTAAAGCTCTAGTCTTTTACAGCAAATGTCCTGTGAGAGACCAGGGCTTTATGTACATAGTGACTTTATTATTGGCGTGGCTCGTAGCGACCAGCGAAGAGACAGTGCCACGCCTTGCCCCAACGCGAAGCGTTAAGGGGGCAAGGTGCGTGGTCGCGGTTAAGCACACACGACCAGTGTGTGTCAGCGACTGGCACATGCGCCAAAAATAAAGTCACCAAAAAGGCTTTAACCCCCAGTTACTAACAGGGGGGTTAAACCGGTAAAAACGCTGAAAGCGTCAACCCAATATGGGGAACAAACGCCGATATGAAGCCATTTAGAAAAAAAAACAAAAATTGCGGGTTGAAACCACCAAAACCGCAATTTTGAGAAAGGAAAGCCGATATGATAACGATTAACAATGAGTTAAAAGCTTATACGCCTATGTTTCTAGGCACAACACAACATAGTTTACGATTATCGTTGGAAATACTTATCATGGTCGGTATGAAATTGAATGATGAAATTGTTGAGACTTATAACGTGATCGTATCAGCTATTGAGCTAGGACATTTACCTAATATCGGTAGTGAAATTGTAATTGATGAAATTACTGGTAGTGAGTTGTCGGGTTTCAAAGCAAACATTAGACAGTCTGATGCAAAAATACAAAACACTGTTTCTACTGAACTAGAAAACTTAATTGATTTAAAAAACGTTGGTCGATACCAACTATTGAAAGGACAAAAAGATATGACACAAGAATTAAATGTACCTGCATTAACAAACAATAATTTGATATTGATGCGACAACTACTTGAAGTAACACAATCAGAGCTAGCCAAAAAGATTGGTGTGAGTGAAAGAACGGTTTGGGGTATAGAAAATGGTACTCAAAAAATATCAGATAAGTTTGTTGATAAATTGTTGGTTGCTTATCCAGAATTAGCAGAAAGTATTGAGGTTCAATTTGATTGGGTTTCGTTGACATTCCCTGATTTAACTTCAAAGCAAGTAATTGCTGATGTGTTGCTATTGCAGGAAAATCTGTTTTTAGAACGTCCTACGTCTCAAAACTTTTATACTCGTGAAATGGCATTTGCTGGCGAAAAGAATATTTACATACAAGACTTTGCACCAGTGCAAAACCCAGAAACACAAGCAGTGGATCAAAAATTTGGGACAACGCTTTATTTAACTGGTAAAGGCACACGACTGTTTGAAAAAGCTTTGTTAGAGCAGAGTATGAATTGGCATGACCTTTTTGCAAAGGCAAGATTATATCGGGGGCATCTAACACGATTAGATATTGCAATCAATGATAAATGGGGTCTGCTGAACATGAATGACCTTGTTAAAGCTGTACAGGAAAAGCGTTTTTGGAGTAAATCAAAGTCTTATGCGGTTCATGGCAACGTTGATGACGGCTGGACAGTTGATTTTGGTAAGTCACCATTTGTTATCCGTGCTTATGACAAACATAAAGAACAAGCGAATAAAGGCTATGACACTGATGTTAAAACTCGTGTCGAATTAGAATTGCATCAGGACAAAGCAGAGTATGTCCTTGATGAGTGGCTTAACAATGATAAAAAATTGGTGGATATAACTTTTGATATTTTGTACAGCTACCTTTGGTTTACTAATGGCAAAATTGAAGACCACCAATTGAAATCAGATACAGTGCGTGATGAAATTGAAGCAACAGTTGAGCCAATGCCTGCGTGGTCGTTACTAACTGCTTTAGGTAAAAAAATGAAGTTTGTTAGAGAACCAAAAAAGCAAAGTGTTGAGCGTATTGAAAAATGGGTTTTGCAATCGGTTGTGCCTAGTCTAGCCGTATTAAAGAAAACAGGCCACTGGCATGAAATCATTGAAGCAATCAATACAGCGGAATTGTCGGCTGAACAAGAAAAACTGGTTATGGCAACTAATAAGAATGCGATTACACGAGCAAGCAAGCAGTTAAATATCAATTTTGAAAAGCCGACTAAAAAATACAACGAAGATGACAAACGAGGAAAGGGGGCATGACAATGTATAAAGCAGTTGGTTGGTATTCACAAAATGAGTATATGGCTGGTAATAATCTTGCTGATGTGATGCGTAAATTACAAAAGGAGTACCCAGCACCCAGACGTACTTCTAGGAGTTCGTCCACGCTACATATCTACTCAGAACCGTTAAAAATTATTAGTGTAGCGAGTGAAATTGTAAATTAAATCATATACAATAGGATTAACGGCGACAAAATATAACCAACACTCTACAATAGATAGAGGAGAATAAAAAATGAAAACAATCTCAATAATTGGAGCAGGTGTTGGTGGTCTAACTTCTGCAATTTACTTACAGAACCATGGGTATCAGGTCACTATTTATGAAAAAAACAGTCGACCTGGTGGGAAAATGGACATTATAGAAGAATCCGGCTTTAAATTTGACACCGGTCCAACAATCGTTATGATGCCCGACATTTATAAAAAGCCGTTTATAGATAGCGGAGTTGATTACAAAAATTATTTTAAAATGAAACGTATTAATCCCTTCATGGATGTTGTAACACACAACAAAAAAATTGCATTATCTTCTGATCTCGTGGATTTAGCAAAAGAATTTGAATCTTATGATGAGTCAGAGATGCTTGGATTTTTAAAATATTTAACAGATATATATAGTAAATATATAAATGCCAAAAATAATTTTATTTATAAAAGTTTTAGAGGTCCAAGTGACTTTTATAATATCAAAACACTTTGGAACGCTTACAAATTAAAAACATTTTCGTCCTCGTTTGAAGCTATTCAAAAAAATATCAAAAATACAGATCTGCAATACTTAATGTCATTTCAAACGCTATATATTGGTATTTCACCATTTAGTGGTCCTTCTATATATAATATTATTCCAATGATTGAACTAATCTATGGCGTTTGGTTTATAAAAGGTGGCATGTTTCAATATGCAAAAGCATTAGAAAAACGCTTTATAGAGTTAGGTGGAAAAATAGTTTACAATTCAACAGTAGAAAAGATCATTGTTGAAAATAATAAACATGTCAGTGGCTTGCTCATCAATAACACCTTAAAAAATTGTGATGCCGTAGTTGCGAACGCTGATTTTCCTTACACAATGACACATTTGTTGGATATGGACGATAACAAGAAAGGAAAATATCAAAAGAAAAATATTGAAAAAATGGATTATTCCATGTCATGCTTCTTATTGTACCTAGGCTTAGATAACAATTATGATCAACTGAATCTTCATACAATAAAAATGGCTAATAATTTTGAAACTAACGTTTACGACATTGATAACGGTATTTTACCTGATGATCCATCATTTTATATTTACAATCCTAGTGCAATTGATAATAGTTTTGCACCAAGTGGACAATCTGCTTTATACGTCTTAGTGCCAGTCTCTAATTTAAAGGAAAATAGCAGCTGGTCGGAAAATGATATTGATAAATTTACACATAAAATAATTCATAAAGTAGAAACGGAACTTAATTTAGATAATTTAAATGAACATATCGTTTTTAAAAAGGTTCATACGCCTAAGACATTTGAGACACATTATAACAGTTTCTACGGTGCAACTTTCGGACTAAAACCAACTTTAAAACAAAGTAATTATTTCCGCCCGCATAATAAGCATGCTAAAATAGATAACCTCTATTTTGCAGGTGCCAGTGTGCATCCTGGTGCTGGAGTACCTATCGTTATTACTAGTGGAGAATTGACCGCGAAAGAAGTAATGAGGGACTTTTAAATGGTAACTATTCCAAAAATACCAAATAGAGTTCTTGAAATTTTTTCTAGTAGTAAGGCAGCAATTAAACAAAATTCATCATCATTTTATTTTGCCTTTTCAAAATTAGACAAAGATCAAGCTTATAGCATCTTTGTCATCTATGATTATTTACGTCAAATTGATGATGCTGCTGACAACCATGACAGAATAACATTTAATAAATTAATTTTTTGGTGGGAGACGGCTTGTAATACCAATAATATTGTAATTAACAAAACATCAAACATTGCTGATAGAGTAGCCTATATTTTTAATCATTTTTCTATAGACACCAAGCTGATGACTGACATGATTCAAGGACAACTTCGTGATCTCAATAATATTGAAATTAACACACTATCAGAATTAGAAACTTACTGTTATCAAGTAGCAGGAACCGTGGGGTGCATGATTTTTTGTATACTCTCTGGAAACTCTATTGAAAACAATCGCAAGGCAGTAATAAACTTGGGAATAGCTCTTCAGTTAACCAATATTTTAAGAGATGTACATGAAGATGCTATGGCGGATAGATATTTCATTCCCAAGCAACTGCTATTAAAATATGATATCCAAAAACAAGTTTTGTTAGAAAGTAAACCTGATATTCAAACACAATCTTTGTTGCAATATTTAGCAAGATTAGCACTTTCTAAGTACGCCGAAACTGATGTGATTACTGATCAGATTTTAGATAGAAAAGGCAAAGTAGCATTAGAACTATCCATTAATGTCTACAAAAAGATCCTAACAAAATTAATGAAAAATAACTTCGTTGATTTATCAAAAAGAGTATATGTGACACCCCAAGAAAAATTACTATTACTATTAAAAACCTTTTCAAAACACATTAAGTGACATATTAATAATAAATAGAATTAATAACAGGAGATTATTATGTTTTTAGCTATTAAAGAGATGCTACATGAAAAATTGCGTTATAGCCTAATAGTGGTACTTATATTTTTAGTAAGTTATCTTTTGATTATTCTTACTGGTTTAGCCACTGGTTTAGCTAACCTAAACAAAGCGGCAATTAACGAGTGGAATGCTTCAAGTATTGTCTTAAATAGTGATTCTGAAGGACGTTTACAACAATCTTTTCTTTCACAGGATGAGGTTGCTAGTTTACCCAATAACGGAACCAGAATTTCACAGTATAGTACACTTGTAAAATCAGAAAATGGATTAAAAGAGAATGCTCAATTAGTAGCTCTTGATGCCAAATCGTTCATATTTAAAAATTTGAAAATAACAAGTGGTAGTAAAAATATCCGAAACAATGCCGGCGTCGTATCGGATAAATTCAAAAGTGATGGATTCAAAATCGGTGACTATTTGTTAGTTGCTAATTCATCATTGAGGATTAAAATTACAGGTTTTACACCCAGGGCAACTTTAAGTGCTCTTCCCGTGGTTTATATTTCACCAGACACTATTCAATCACTGAATAAAGGTGTAACAAATGCTGTGGTATTCAAGAATACGTTAAATAATTCAAAAATACCAAAAGGGACTGATCAGTTGAGCATTGACTCATTTATTAATAAATTACCTGGATATAGTGCACAACAACTCACATTCAACTTCATGATTGGTTTTTTGTATATTATTATTCTAATTGTTATTTCAATTTTCTTGTATATTCTGACCGTTCAAAAATTACCCAACTTAGGTGTCTTGAAGGCGCAAGGAGTCTCAACGCAGTATCTTGTTTTGAGTACGTTATTTCAATCATTTATTATGTCAGTTATTGGCGTTATTATAGCCATTATATTAGCTGAAATAACAGCTATTACGTTACCCAGCGAGGTACCCGTTGTCATTGATAAAAGTAATATTATTGTAACTGGAATCGGTATTATTGTTATGTCCTTGTTGGGTGCATTGATACCAATTCGCCAAATTGCCAAAGTTGATCCTTACAAAATTATTGGAGGTTAATTTCATGTCAAATCTAATTTTCGACTCAGTCACAAAAATTTTTGGTGAAGGGAGTAGTAAGTACGTAGCACTAGAAAATATTAATTTCGAAGCAGAAAGCGGTCAGCTTATTTTAGTTGTAGGGCCATCAGGATCAGGAAAAACTACATTTTTGACTATAGCAGGCGGACTACAGACACCAACTAATGGTGATGTAAAAATAAATGACAGTACAATTAACAGTTTGTCCAAAAAACAACAAACAAAATTAAGATTGGAAAAAATAGGATTTGTTTTACAATCTTATAACTTAGTCCCATTTTTAACGGTCGAAGAACAGTTTAAATTCGTAGATAAACTAAAAAAACAAAATTTGACTGAACCAAAAATGCATGAGCTTCTTTCTGATTTAGGACTTTTAGAACTGCTAAAAAAATATCCTAATCAACTTTCTGGTGGACAAAAGCAGCGTGTGGCAATTGCTAGAGCATTATACACTGATCCTGACTATATTTTAGCAGATGAACCCACAGCCGCATTAGATACAGATAGATCCATGAAAGTAATCGAGTTACTCAGAGATTTAGCGCACAAAAGAAATAAAATTATTATTGTAGTTACTCATGACTTAAGGTTAAAAGATATGGCAGACAAAGTTTATCAGATAATTGACGGTAAAATGACGATCCTGGAGAAGTAATTTAATTTATGACTAATAATCAGCAAAAATATAATTATGGCTAAGGAATATTTTATTAACTAAATGTTGAGATAGCACAAGGAAATATTTATGCTATCTTTTTTATTTATTAGGAAAAGAGAAAAAATTATGCCAACGAAAATATGGTTAAAACCAGAACAATTAGATTTGTATATTAAACATTTAGAACGATTTAGAGACTTATATAGTAATGGGATATTAAATCGATACGTCCGTCGTTTTATACCGAAAGAACGCAAAATTGAAACAGTTAGCGCCAAAGAATTAGATCAAATTAATCATTGGATCAATGCGAGACCAATGAAAACACTCAACTGGCAATCACCACGAGAGGTTTTTCAGCAGTTTGCAGTGTTCGGTTAATTCTTGCAATCTACCATATTCAAAATTAGTAGGTGACTTCCGTAATTATTGGTTTTTGAGCTCAAGAAAGATATACAAACGACAATTGTCAAAATAATATAAGTTAGGGGATAATTTTTGTGACTAAGACAAGCGTGATGTGGTTTAGAAGAGATTTAAGATTAGCAGATAATACGGCATTAACGGCTGCAGTCGCTAATAGTGATCATCTTGCTTTAGTGTTTATTATTGACCCAAACCAAATCGTAGCGAATGGCAGTGTCAATCAAAGTGCTTTTTTTGCCAGTGTTTCTCATTTTAAATCAGTTTTAAAAGCCAAAAAAATCAGCTTGCATATTTTCTCAGGAAATGTCACAACTGTGTTTACAGCATTAAAAAAAGAGCTGCCGGAGTGGCAAGATTTGTATTTTAATTTTGATGAACGGGGTTATGGTAGAAAACGAGATCAAGCAATTGCAACATATTGTCGTGATGAGTTGCAGGTAACGCCGCATCCTTTTTTAGATTTCACATTGCACAGCGCGTTTGATATTAAAAAGCAAGATGGTACTGGGTATAAAGTATTCACACCTTACTTTAAGCAATGGATACAACGACCTAAAAAATCAGCAAATTATGATCTAAAGCATTCGGAAGTTGTCAAGAAACAACGGGAACTGTCGTGTAATGAGGCAACAGCTGAGCTTAAAAAGCTAATCCGTCCATGTGACAGTTATGCTTACGAAAACCAAATTGGAGAAGTACTTGCTAAACAAGTATTGATCGACTTTGTATCACATAAGCTTGCTGACTACGATAAAAATCGTGATATACCAAGTCTCGATGCTACCAGCCATTTATCGCGATATTTAAGGACCGGTGAAATTTCAATTCGGACAGTTTTTGATGCTGTCAGTCAGGAACCGGAAAGTGACGGTCGTACGACCTTCATCAAAGAGCTGTGTTGGCGTGATTATTACAATATGATTTATGCCATGTATCCAGATCAGCAAGAAAAAGCAATCAAAACATCATTTCAAAATGTTGTTTGGCAAAATAATGAGGATCATTTTAAAGCATGGCGGACAGGGCGCACTGGTTTTCCAATTGTCGATGCTGCCATGCGTCAACTCAATGAAACGGGTTGGATGCACAACCGCTTGAGAATGGTTGTTGCTTCTTTTTTAACCAAAGATCTATTAATTGATTGGCGGTGGGGTGAGAAGTATTTTCGAGAAAAATTAGTTGATTATGATCCAGCAAGTAATATTGGTGGTTGGCAGTGGGCTGCGTCGACAGGTACAGATAGTGTGCCGTATTTTAGAGTATTTAATCCGACAATACAGTCAGAAAAATTTGATCCTAATGGCACGTTTATCAAGCAATATGTTCCGGAATTGAAATCTATCAAGGGTAAAAAAATACATCAGCCTAATCAGTTAACTGATGCGGAACAAAAAGCTTATGGTGTGAAATTAAATGATGATTACCCTCAGCCAATTGTGGATCATAAAGCTGCGCGATTAAGAGCGATCGCGATGTATGGGCAAAGTAAAGATAATTTTTAAAAGGGTTTTGTGAAAAGAATCCAATAACTTGGCTTGTATGATACATTTTCGCCTTTAGCTGATGAATCAATTGCATATCATTAAAATTTATTACTGTTTTAATGAATACGTGTGTTATAATTTTTATGTAAGATATCTGGGGTGCCTTGAGCTGAGATCATACCCATTGAACCTGAAGCAGTTAAGACTGACGCAGGAAGATATTATATTAGCCACATCAATATCATGATGTTGTGTTTTACGATGCTTTTTGGCGACCCCAGCTCAATTTCAGTGAGCTGGGGTTTTTAGATATTTTATAAAAAAGAATAGAGAATATCATGAAATTTAGCGAATTAGCACACGAAAAGTCAGCTTCCCTTTGGCTGTCAAGCGAGAATCATCCTTTTATTAAGGGCATTGAAGATGGGACGTTACCTTTGTCTGCCTTTAAGGCATATCTGATACAGGATAATAATTACTATGTCAAAAATTATTTAGCAATTTACGATAAAATTTTGGCGACAAGTCAGGATTCACAAGTTATTGGTGCTTTAAAATCAGGTATTCAGGCAATTACAGCTTATGATGTTGACCAGCAAAATGGGATATATCAAGGTCTTAATATGACTGAAGACGAGATTCAACAGGCTGAAATTTTACTAACAACTTATCAGTATACTTGCCACATGCACCATGCCTTTGATAGTTATGGGGAAGTGCATGCATTAGCAGCGTTACTACCATGCCCATGGTTATATCTAGAGATTTTCCAAGAAATGTTAGCAAGAAAAGATTACTTAAAAGGCACACAACAAATTTATATTGATTTTGTTAATTCGTACGCTGATGAGACATTTCAAGCTTACGGTCATGAGATGATTCAATTATTAGATGAATTAGTGACTAAACATCAAGATGAACTTGATATGGATTTGTTGTTGCAACAATTTATGTATAGTAGTGCAGAAGAATTACGTTTCTGGCAAATGACATTATTGCCAGAAAAATGGGACAGCTACACTACTGCGCAATCCAAATAAATTGAAATTTGCCCAGGTTTTTTTGTGATCCCCGAATATCATTATTTTCATAATTAATATGTCGTAGTGCTATAATGAAAAGTGATTTGTTGCACAAAATTTTGATTAAGGGGTTACATCATGAATAAGAATTATATTGCGCGAATGCGGGAGAAAGTTGGTCATGAGGGCATGATTTTTGTTTCTGCGTTTGGAGTTTTATGGAATGACGCTCACGATGCTATTTTGTTGGAAAAACGTTGGGATTCAGATGCTGGCTGGGGATTTCCTGGTGGATATCTTGAATATGGCGATTCTCCAATGCAAGCGGTTGTACGGGAATTTAAAGAAGAAACGAATATTGACGTTAGCGTAACCAGAGTCTTGGGTATCGCCACAAATGTGACGGACAAAAATTCTTGGGGTGATGCACAAGAGACTATTGGTATTGGTTTTGAAGTTGAACAGGTTGGTGGATTTTTGCAAAAAGATGGCACAGAGACATTGGATTTGCAATTTGTACCCATTCATCCGGAACCAAAAATGTTTGTGCCTCAAGCGCAACAAACTCTGCATCGGATTATCACTGAAAATGAAGTTAGTGATCGACCATGGTTACGCGAAAATGGTGATTAATCTGTTTATTTGATATCTTTTAAACACAATCATGTTATTCTTGAGGAAGTTGTGCCTTACTTAAAAAATAATCATCGTTTATTTTACACAGAAGTTACTGGTAGATTACCAAAACATTAAACATGTGGTGTTTGGGTTGACCGGAGTCTGTAGAATAATAAGCATAAGGTTTGATATAGGAGTTGAAATACTTCTGTAACATACCTTGTGCTTATATTTTTGTCAAAAAGGCTTATTTTATTAAGAAAACCTAAAAAATACAAAAAAGCACAAAAAAAGACCAGCCAATGGCTAGTCGATTATGTACTTTGAAAACTAGATATAAAAATTGATTACTATAAAATAATGTCCCCACGACCTTATTAAAAAAATCAAGTTTGCTTAACTAATCTTCAATAAGATAATTGTAAAGTATTTTGTAAATTATAGCAATCATGGTTGGCTTTTTAATTAGCTAATTCGGAGCCTCTAAAAGAGTGTAGAGAGAACAGTCTAGGACAGTTACTATAATCAAAGTAACATGTTACTCCGTTAGAAAAAATCTCAGTACCGATGCGATGTGTGCATACTGTGGCAAGTATGTTACACCAAAGGTTCTGTAGTCATGAAAATAACAAAAGTGTGAGAGACTATACATGCACAGAGATATGGTCAGTATTTTTTTGTTTAATAATGTGCCAAACGATTAAAAGTTAATTTCAGTGATATACTTAATATTGATAATTTTTTAGCACTTAAGTTACGTGAATTAAAAAAAGTAGTAAAGTATATTCTGTATTCAGAAATGCTGAAATTAGTTTACTATTTTAGTCAGGCGATTAATATGCAATTTTTGAAAAACAATGTACAGCTTGTAATCAATTATTTGATTAGACATTGGAGAGATTTTTTAGTCATTATTCTAGGTTTTTTATTTTTAGTATTTTCAGTTACTTCTTTTTTCTTACTATTGGGTACTAATATTCCATTAGTC
Source organism: Leuconostoc garlicum (assembly GCF_001998805.1). Classification (NCBI taxonomy): domain Bacteria; kingdom Bacillati; phylum Bacillota; class Bacilli; order Lactobacillales; family Lactobacillaceae; genus Leuconostoc; species Leuconostoc garlicum. The sequence continues at coordinate 1,350,550 of NZ_CP016329.1, forward strand.
AGTACACCACAAATTTCTTCTTTAAAAGATAAAATAACTGTTTCTTTATCATTTACAACAGCATTATTTGCAATGACATCGTTTGCTATAAATTTAAATACTAACTTCAAAAAGAATAAACTTGACACAGATTTCATGCGTTCAAAATATTTTGATTTAAAATTTGATAGATTTTCTGATGATAGGTTATATAAAGAACAATACGATTATCTGGTTGACGTTGTTAAGGATATGGCGAGCCTTTATGATCAGATAAATGAAACTAAGATACCTATTTTAATATTGACTGAGCGTCCTGTAAGTGAAAATGATGAATATTTTTCTTTTCTTAATGACAAAGTTTTATTTTTTGATATTGAGAATTACGAGAAAAAAAATACTGGAAAAAAGTTGAACATCAGAAAGAAAATTAGCAAAGTCTTTAGTCAAGTACACCAAGATAGCTTGCTTTTCGAAGGACTCATCAAAAGTTATAACTTGAAAATTAACACTGAATCTCAAAAATCACTTGATACAAATAAATACAATAGTAGCATATTCATGGATTATTATAAGAGAGATGATGATTATCAGGCAATTAATTATCAAATTATTCTTGAGATGTGGCAAGTATTGTTGATCAATCAAAAATTTGGTGAAATGGCCTATAAAATAATTCAATCTGCATCCATGTTAACTCAATATTCTAGAAATTTTTCAATAAATAAAATTGAATTAGAAGATGTAAACTATATTTTTAATCAAATTGAAAAAAATAATAAAATATTAAATTTTATGTTTATTAGGTCAAAGCCGAATGATGAAAAAGTGACCGAAGAAGAATAGTATTCTTATGCGTAATCTCTCTGGGATACTCTATGCGATATAACAATTTTCAGCGCTTTAATTTTATTATAATAATAGCAAAATATAGTTAAGAAATGAGCAATATTCATGAGCAAGAAACAACTTAATGTCAAATTTTTTGAAGATGAAATTGATACCAATCAATCGGCACGAAATTTTACCCAATTATTAAAAGAAAAACAAACAATCTTTCTTAATGGTGAATGGGGTACAGGGAAGTCAACATTTCTTAAAAATGTTGAAGAAAATTCCGTTAAAAATCAGAAAAAAATTTTCGTTTTTATGGATTTATGGAGAACTGATACCAGTCAATCTTTAATAACAACTGCATTTAGGAAACTAATCCCACGATTTTATTGGCTGACTCGCATTCTCATTGTTGCCAGTATCATTGTATCTATTTTAATGACTGGTGTTATAAAAGTACCCTTTATTTTTAGCTCTCTTAACAACTTATGGGACTTTGTAATTAGCTATTCTTCCAAATTAAATATTCTCCCGTTTATACTTTTCATCTCTAATATAGTAGCCAGAGGTCTTATTTATATACAGTTTTTAGGAATATTTCTAGTTCTTTTCGTATCAGTAAGCCAATTATTAAAAATTAATTATTTTGAATTTGATGCATACTTGTTTAGTAGACATGCACTGAAAAATAAAGTGCTAGTGATAGACGACTTTGATCGTTTAACAGCATCAAAACAAAAAGATGCATATAAACTTTTTAGTTTTCTCAACGGTAAATTACCTATAATTTTTGTAGGGAGTTATGATAGAATCATAGAAAATGACGAAACCGAAATTTTTTTAAGTAAGATTATTGATAGACGAGTTGATTTACCTATTGTTCTGTGGCCAAGTGAAATATGGACTACTGTATTTAAATTTATTTATACAAAATTCGGTATTAATCTTTCTGAAGAATTCAAAGAAATATTTATTGATGAACAAAAAAATTTGAGAGATCGTATGCATTTTATTGACTATATGGAACAGGAGTTAATTATTCGGAACAAATTGAATCATGTCCAAATTGAGGACCAATTAATTATTATATATACGTATTTATTTCACTATACGACATATAATAAGTTGTTAATAAACAAAAATCATATTTTTACTGTATTATCAGAGCTGGAAAAATCAAAAAGCCCTTTTGATTTAGTGCTTTATTCGATTTTAAATAAAAGCAAAGACCAATATCCCGTTCAATTCAAAAAGAATCCAGGTATTTATTTTTTGTTTGAGGCTCCCACTAACTTAACGGCCTCAGAAATAGAAGAGCAACTTCAAAATGATGACAAATTAAATGAATATTTGATGGCAAAATCGAATTCAGATTTTTTCAATTATATTACTTCATCTTTTCGCAACTTAAATAAGCCGAGTCAAACAGCTCTGTTGAATGCCAGCTTGAGCCTATTTAATAAGCAGTATAATAGTGACGTAATAAAGTTCCTTGTTTCAGAAAAAGATCAAAAAATCCTTCCCTATAAAGTACCAATTCAAATAGAAAATGGTGGTGGAATTGCGTATTCTGTTCCAGAAGATTTAGTTGATAAATCTGATGAAGAAATATATCAAATAAGGTATGAAAAATGGCGACCAATATTGCAAGATGCCCAATATGATATTTCACAGCAACTAAAATTTTTCGTTACTTTTCATATTACTGGCTTGAAGTATTTAAATGGTTGCTATGGGGAGATTCCATCTATAGTAAAATCATGTTCAGTCAATGACTATGTATCACCAGAATATATTTTGTTGGAATATATATCAGAGCTCAACCAATGGTATTTGTTTTCAGAATGGGAAGACGTAGTATGGGAATATATAAAAAAATTACCTTTAGAATCATTAATCACCTTTTTAAAATATCAAGATGTTGTGAGAAAGAGTGAAAATAAAGACCCAAAAGATTATATACTAATGAAAGCCTCGCATGATTTCGATAACGGTGGATTGAGAGACAATATAATAATTATAGAAAAAATTGAAGAAAGACTTAAAAAGTTAGAAAACAATAATTATATATTAAAAAAAGACACAGACTAAAAAGATTATAGAAACATATTTAAGCAAATTTAGAAAAAATTCTAAATTTGCTTTTTAAATTATAAACAGGAGAAATAACATTATGGTTAATAAGTTTGGTAGGATCTGGTGCAAACAGTGTGAGAGATGACCATCTAACCAGCTATTGATCCTATGTTGAAGGTTATGCAGCTAACAATGCTTCTAATTCGTCCACGACTGAGAACCCGATGAGACTTAACTCTCGTCGGGTTCTTTTGCGTATTGCGTGAACAATTTCCACACCGCTCAACGTTGCACTAGCGGTTCGAATGCTTTGAAAGCTTGCTGAGCGGACACGATGACGTTTAATGAATCGGTGGTCCTGTTCAATCAAATTATTTCGATATTTGGAACATTGGTGGGCTGATTTGCTCAAATAGTCTTGCTTTATCAGGTGCTTCACTGCTTTCAGTATTGCCCGATATTGATCAGTGACTAATCGATCAGGCCGACCATTGGTCGTCAAGAGACGCTTCAAAAAGTGATAGGATGCGGTATAATCGTGGTGTTTTCGTAGCTCAAAATCCATGGTCAAACCGTTACTGTCAATAGCGCGATACAAATAGGCCCAACGGCCTTTAACTCGAATATAGGTCTCATCGATTCGCCAACTTTTAGCGTGAGCTGTTTGATGCCGACGCCATAGAGCCTTAAAGATGGGGCCATAGTGATGAACCCAACGCATGACCGTGGTGTGATGAACAGTGATACCCCGATCCCGAATCAATTCAACGATATCACGATAGCTGAGACTGAATCTGAAATAGTAGCCAACGGCTACTAAGATGATGTCCTTTTGAAAGTGGCGTCCCTTAAAGTGAATCATGCACGCAATCCCTCGTTTCTTGGCACCCAGTATACTAAAATCAAGTCAGCGAGGAAAATTTGCACCAGAACCGTTTAAAAACTTTCTTAGAGGCCCACAATTATCCTTATACTTACCTGAATCCTTTGACCGCTAAAAAGCAATTGGATCAATTACGTCCTAACAAAAATGATCTTAACGATGCCAAGCATTTGGCGGAAACGCAATTCATTTTAAAGCGTGCTAAAAGTTACGTCCAGAATCCGATTTATATTGAACTACAAGATATGAGTCGTTTTTACCAACAGTTAAACCACGATATTGTGTCCGCTAAAAATCGGCTACATCGTTTGCTTCAATTGACTTTCCCAGAAATTGAAACTTTGTTTTCAACTACCGATAGCCAACAATATTGGGAGATTGTGTCGTTAATCCCTCATGCCACAATGGCTAAGCATTCACGACAAACGTTATCCGATACGATTCAAAGCAGCGTCAGTCGTCAAATCGGTGTTGCGCGTTTAACACGACTCGTTGATAAACTAGTGGCGCTTGGCAGCCTATCAGCGCCTGCTGTTGCCGTTGCTTCGTATAATGTCACCGAGGTGCGTTATTATGCGCAGCGCTTAATTGCGTTATCTCAAAGCAAGGCCAATGTCTTAGCGACTATGGTTGATCAGACCAAAGATTTACCTGAATATGACATTTATCAGAGTATACCAGGATTCTCGGACAAAACAGTGGTTTCTCTAATCGCTGAATTAGGTGATTTGCATCGTTTTGCGACTAGTAACAAATTGAATGCCTTTGTCGGGATTGACTTACGATTTAATGATTCAGGTGATTATAAAAGTTCTGGGTTCATCACAAAGCGAGGTAATACAATCGCCAGAAAAGTGCTATTCAAAGCCATTAGTAACATTGCTAGTACGGCAACTTATGGTCATCAAAATCATATCAATGATTGGTATCAAAAGAAAAAGCAATCTTCAATGTCAAAGGGAACAAAGAAAATTGCTATTGGTGCGATGTCACGTCTCTTACGAACCATGCACTATCTGGTTTTGAATAACCAATTGTACGATTACGATACAGCGTCAAAGCGCTAGAATTGTACATTTATAAGCCTAACATTTTGCAAAACCAATGTGAAGACATCGGTTTATTTTAGTAGTGCTTGATGACCAATTGCAGCATCATAAAAAGAAGCTAAATGCATTGAAACACTTGACTTCTGGTAGAAAAATAGTCCAATTTATTGACTTCTGAGCATTTACGATAGCCGGAAAAATGTTTATAATTATAGGAGTGTTAAATAAAATTAGTGGGATACAATTATGGATGAGAAAACTAGATTTAAGATGTATAAAAGTGGAAAAATATGGGTTTTTTCAGGATTAACAGCTATGTCCTTGGGAATGGGCATGACTAATTCTCTAGATCATGTGTCGGCGAGTACTATAGCAAATTCGCAACAAGGAAGTCAATCAAGTGATGAGTCGACGGATCAAAGTTCAGTCGAGACATCAAGTGATAAGTCAACGAATCAAAGTTCAGTCGAGACATCAAGTGATAAGTCAACGAATCAAAGTTCAGTCGAGACATCAAGTGATAAGTCAACGAATCAAAGTTCAGTCGAGACATCAAGTGATAAGTCAACGAACCAAAGTTCAGTTGAGACATCAAGTGATAAGTCAACGAATCAAAGTTCAGTCGAGACATCAAGTGATAAGTCAACGAACCAAAGTTCAGTTGAGACATCAAGTGATAAGTCAACGAACCAAAGTTCAGTCGAGACATCAAGTGATAAGTCAACGAATCAAAGTTCAGTCGAGACATCAAGTGATAAGTCAACGAACCAAAGTTCAGTTGAGACATCAAGTGATAAGTCAACGAACCTAAACTTAGATTCACAACAAGTAAATAATAAGAAAACAGCACCAGGGGAAGTGACAATTAAAGATCCTCAGTATCCAAATGGTATGTGGTTGGACAAAGATGCAAGTCACTACACTTTTAATTACTTATTGAATCAAAATCGAAGTCAACAACTTGTTTTTTCAACCGATCGTAGTGGCAGTACAGGAGTAGTATATGTCTACTTGATTGACAATGTTACTAAATCAATTATAGAGCAGAAAGTATTACAATTAAATAGTAAGGCAGTTCTTCAAAATAAAGTGACTATCTTTAATGATAATTTTAATGGTGTAGTTTGGTCTGCTGATCCTAGCAAAACATGGTCAAGAGAATATTCAGTAAATGGATCCAATCCTGGTAAGCAATATGGTAAAATAACCTATTTTGTTCCTTTACTCATTAATCAAACTGTATCATACGTTAATGAAAAAGGGCAAGAAATTATAGATTCTAATGGCCAACTGGTTAACCCAGTAACCCAGCAAGGTTTAACCGGGCAACAATATACTACATCAGCACCAACGTTAGTTAATGGGTTTTATGTCGGACATTATGTAGTAACACCAGACAATGCCCGAGGAACTATGTCACAATTTGGTGTGCCTGGAGCACAATATACTCGAGATTTCCATGACGGATATAAAATTGTATTCACTGAAATTGATGGCCAAGGCAATATGAACGCGAAAATCATAGACAGTCAAAATAACATTGTTTATGAAAATAAAATGCTTGGAAAAGGCCAAATCGATCCTTATCAAAATGATAAGGTACGCATAGATATTGTTAATCCTTATGTAGATCAAACTCGAAATGTCGTGTATATGTACCATCAATTAGGGGCATTGGTACCAGATGTACCTGGCGCAAAGCCAGTACCATACCCTAATGATCCAACTGATCCAAGCAAGCCTGGGAATCCAGTAATTCCAAACATTCCGGGTTACACACCAGTCGATCCTAATGGTAAGCCGTTGACACCAGGAGAAGTTTATCCGGTTGATCCAAGCACACCAGGGACAGACACACCAATTCATTACACAGCTAATGAACAAAAAGCAAGCATCACGTATATCGATCAAACTACAGGGAATACAATTACGGTTACTACGGTAACAGGTAAAAGTGATCAAACAAGTGATTATCGCACGCAACCAACGATTGATAGTTTAACTAATCACGGCTATGAGTTAGTATCAGATAATTATCCAAAGAATGGGGTAGTATTTGACCATGACGATAACGTTGATCAAAGCTATCAAGTGGTAATGAAGCACCAGACAAAGACTGTCACACCAGATCAACCAGGAGAACCAGGGCAACCAATTGACCCAAGTAATCCAAACGGACCTAAGTATCCGAATGATACGGATTATAAGGCATTGCATCGTGAAATCAATCAAGCAGTGCAATACGTTGATGATAAGGGTAAGACAGTTAGCCCAAAGGTTACAGACCAAGTGGTATTTGATCGTACGGGGGTTATTGATCAAGTTACCGGATCTGTGACATACAGTGACTGGCAAGCAAAGAATAATGATACGACGTTTGAAGCTAAGACATCACCAATCATTAATGGTATGTATGCGAATAAATCAGTTGTAGAAGCTAAGGTAGTTACAGCAGATAGTAGTGATGACCTTGAGACAGTGGTTTACAGTCAATTAGGGGCATTGGTACCAGATGTACCTGGCGCAAAGCCAGTACCATACCCTAATGATCCAACTGATCCAAGCAAGCCTGGGAATCCAGTAATTCCAAACATTCCGGGTTACACACCAGTCGATCCTAATGGTAAGCCGTTGACACCAGGAGAAGTTTATCCGGTTGATCCAAGCACACCAGGGACAGACACACCAATTCATTACACAGCTAATGAACAAAAAGCAAGCATCACGTATATCGATCAAACTACAGGGAATACAATTACGGTTACTACGGTAACAGGTAAAAGTGATCAAACAAGTGATTATCGCACGCAACCAACGATTGATAGTTTAACTAATCACGGCTATGAGTTAGTATCAGATAATTATCCAAAGAATGGGGTAGTATTTGACCATGACGATAACGTTGATCAAAGCTATCAAGTGGTAATGAAGCACCAGACAAAGACTGTCACACCAGATCAACCAGGAGAACCAGGGCAACCAATTGACCCAAGTAATCCAAACGGACCTAAGTATCCGAATGATACGGATTATAAGGCATTGCATCGTGAAATCAATCAAGCAGTGCAATACGTTGATGATAAGGGTAAGACAGTTAGCCCAAAGGTTACAGACCAAGTGGTATTTGATCGTACGGGGGTTATTGATCAAGTTACCGGATCTGTGACATACAGTGACTGGCAAGCAAAGAATAATGATACGACGTTTGAAGCTAAGACATCACCAATCATTAATGGTATGTATGCGAATAAATCAGTTGTAGAAGCTAAGGTAGTTACAGCAGATAGTAGTGATGACCTTGAGACAGTGGTTTACAGTCAATTAGGGGCATTGGTACCAGATGTACCTGGCGCAAAGCCAGTACCATACCCTAATGATCCAACTGATCCAAGCAAGCCTGGGAATCCAGTAATTCCAAACATTCCGGGTTACACACCAGTCGATCCTAATGGTAAGCCGTTGACACCAGGAGAAGTTTATCCGGTTGATCCAAGCACACCAGGGACAGACACACCAATTCATTACACAGCTAATGAACAAAAAGCAAGCATCACGTATATCGATCAAACTACAGGGAATACAATTACGGTTACTACGGTAACAGGTAAAAGTGATCAAACAAGTGATTATCGCACGCAACCAACGATTGATAGTTTAACTAATCACGGCTATGAGTTAGTATCAGATAATTATCCAAAGAATGGGGTAGTATTTGACCATGACGATAACGTTGATCAAAGCTATCAAGTGGTAATGAAGCACCAGACAAAGACTGTCACACCAGATCAACCAGGAGAACCAGGGCAACCAATTGACCCAAGTAATCCAAACGGACCTAAGTATCCGAATGATACGGATTATAAGGCATTGCATCGTGAAATCAATCAAGCAGTGCAATACGTTGATGATAAGGGTAAGACAGTTAGCCCAAAGGTTACAGACCAAGTGGTATTTGATCGTACGGGGGTTATTGATCAAGTTACCGGATCTGTGACATACAGTGACTGGCAAGCAAAGAATAATGATACGACGTTTGAAGCTAAGACATCACCAATCATTAATGGTATGTATGCGAATAAATCAGTTGTAGAAGCTAAGGTAGTTACAGCAGATAGTAGTGATGACCTTGAGACAGTGGTTTACAGTCAATTAGGGGCATTGGTACCAGATGTACCTGGCGCAAAGCCAGTACCATACCCTAATGATCCAACTGATCCAAGCAAGCCTGGGAATCCAGTAATTCCAAACATTCCGGGTTACACACCAGTCGATCCTAATGGTAAGCCGTTGACACCAGGAGAAGTTTATCCGGTTGATCCAAGCACACCAGGGACAGACACACCAATTCATTACACAGCTAATGAACAAAAAGCAAGCATCACGTATATCGATCAAACTACAGGGAATACAATTACGGTTACTACGGTAACAGGTAAAAGTGATCAAACAAGTGATTATCGCACGCAACCAACGATTGATAGTTTAACTAATCACGGCTATGAGTTAGTATCAGATAATTATCCAAAGAATGGGGTAGTATTTGACCATGACGATAACGTTGATCAAAGCTATCAAGTGGTAATGAAGCACCAGACAAAGACTGTCACACCAGATCAACCAGGAGAACCAGGGCAACCAATTGACCCAAGTAATCCAAACGGACCTAAGTATCCGAATGATACGGATTATAAGGCATTGCATCGTGAAATCAATCAAGCAGTGCAATACGTTGATGATAAGGGTAAGACAGTTAGCCCAAAGGTTACAGACCAAGTGGTATTTGATCGTACGGGGGTTATTGATCAAGTTACCGGATCTGTGACATACAGTGACTGGCAAGCAAAGAATAATGATACGACGTTTGAAGCTAAGACATCACCAATCATTAATGGTATGTATGCGAATAAATCAGTTGTAGAAGCTAAGGTAGTTACAGCAGATAGTAGTGATGACCTTGAGACAGTGGTTTACAGTCAATTAGGGGCATTGGTACCAGATGTACCTGGCGCAAAGCCAGTACCATACCCTAATGATCCAACTGATCCAAGCAAGCCTGGGAATCCAGTAATTCCAAACATTCCGGGTTACACACCAGTCGATCCTAATGGTAAGCCGTTGACACCAGGAGAAGTTTATCCGGTTGATCCAAGCACACCAGGGACAGACACACCAATTCATTACACAGCTAATGAACAAAAAGCAAGCATCACGTATATCGATCAAACTACAGGGAATACAATTACGGTTACTACGGTAACAGGTAAAAGTGATCAAACAAGTGATTATCGCACGCAACCAACGATTGATAGTTTAACTAATCACGGCTATGAGTTAGTATCAGATAATTATCCAAAGAATGGGGTAGTATTTGACCATGACGATAACGTTGATCAAAGCTATCAAGTGGTAATGAAGCACCAGACAAAGACTGTCACACCAGATCAACCAGGAGAACCAGGGCAACCAATTGACCCAAGTAATCCAAACGGACCTAAGTATCCGAATGATACGGATTATAAGGCATTGCATCGTGAAATCAATCAAGCAGTGCAATACGTTGATGATAAGGGTAAGACAGTTAGCCCAAAGGTTACAGACCAAGTGGTATTTGATCGTACGGGGGTTATTGATCAAGTTACCGGATCTGTGACATACAGTGACTGGCAAGCAAAGAATAATGATACGACGTTTGAAGCTAAGACATCACCAATCATTAATGGTATGTATGCGAATAAATCAGTTGTAGAAGCTAAGGTAGTTACAGCAGATAGTAGTGATGACCTTGAGACAGTGGTTTACAGTCAATTAGGGGCATTGGTACCAGATGTACCTGGCGCAAAGCCAGTACCATACCCTAATGATCCAACTGATCCAAGCAAGCCTGGGAATCCAGTAATTCCAAACATTCCGGGTTACACACCAGTCGATCCTAATGGTAAGCCGTTGACACCAGGAGAAGTTTATCCGGTTGATCCAAGCACACCAGGGACAGACACACCAATTCATTACACAGCTAATGAACAAAAAGCAAGCATCACGTATATCGATCAAACTACAGGGAATACAATTACGGTTACTACGGTAACAGGTAAAAGTGATCAAACAAGTGATTATCGCACGCAACCAACGATTGATAGTTTAACTAATCACGGCTATGAGTTAGTATCAGATAATTATCCAAAGAATGGGGTAGTATTTGACCATGACGATAACGTTGATCAAAGCTATCAAGTGGTAATGAAGCACCAGACAAAGACTGTCACACCAGATCAACCAGGAGAACCAGGGCAACCAATTGACCCAAGTAATCCAAACGGACCTAAGTATCCGAATGATACGGATTATAAGGCATTGCATCGTGAAATCAATCAAGCAGTGCAATACGTTGATGATAAGGGTAAGACAGTTAGCCCAAAGGTTACAGACCAAGTGGTATTTGATCGTACGGGGGTTATTGATCAAGTTACCGGATCTGTGACATACAGTGACTGGCAAGCAAAGAATAATGATACGACGTTTGAAGCTAAGACATCACCAATCATTAATGGTATGTATGCGAATAAATCAGTTGTAGAAGCTAAGGTAGTTACAGCAGATAGTAGTGATGACCTTGAGACAGTGGTTTACAGTCAATTAGGGGCATTGGTACCAGATGTACCTGGCGCAAAGCCAGTACCATACCCTAATGATCCAACTGATCCAAGCAAGCCTGGGAATCCAGTAATTCCAAACATTCCGGGTTACACACCAGTCGATCCTAATGGTAAGCCGTTGACACCAGGAGAAGTTTATCCGGTTGATCCAAGCACACCAGGGACAGACACACCAATTCATTACATCAAGAACCATATTTTGCCTGATAATGAATCTATTTTTAAAACTGTAGAAACGCACCCTAATTTTGAAACTGAAAATTCAACCATACCAAATCATAAAAGTGAATTACCTGATACATCTGCTAAAAATAATTCTAACCATAATTTAATGGGAATTGTTTTAAGCGCTGCATTGGGACTACTAGGCATGGCTAGAGTTATTAAGAATAAAAATAAAAAATAGAAAGAAAAAAGCACAAATATTTTTGTGCTTTTTTTATGAAGATATAAGATTTTTTGATCGAAATCCTGCTATTAAAAATTTATTTCAACTAAAAATCAAATAAGCGATTGATATAATGTACTGTACTGTTCATTGTGATATGCTGAATTATTTAGTGGTCTCTTTAACAGTATGTGAATTTGAGTACCAAAAGATAGTTATATTGTGGATATGTATTTGGTAGATTGTAAAATTAAACCGAACACATTTCATAAAAAATCTGCAAAGACTTTTGCTCAGAAGTCAATAAATTGGACTATTTTTATTCAGTTACTTAGGCAACATTTGAGATACGATTTCGATTATAAAAATTGATATACCAACCAATGGCTGCTTGGACTTCAGTTAATGTTTGGTATGCCTTCAAATAAACCTCTTCACGCTTCAATATTGAATGAAATGCTTCCATACGGCCATTATCGTACGGATGGCCTTTGAGTGAATATGAATGTATCAAGCCATAATTTTGGCATTTAATATTAAACTCAGCACTCGTGTATTGTGACCCCATATCTGAATGAATAATGAGTGGCTTTCGATGCTTATCTAACGCCATCTGTAAGGCACTTGTGGCTAGCTCGGCTGTCATTGTATCGCCAATTTTAGAGCCCAATACTTTTCTCTTCTCAGGATCCAAAACGGTCGCTAAATAGACCCATCTGTGATTAGTCAACTGAATATAAGTGATATCTGTTTGCCAGACACCGCTCAAATCATGCAAGTGTCTAATCAGATTGGGTTTTTGATCAACCGTCACAACAGTTTTGGGTTTGCGATAATGTTTTTGCATGCGGGATTTAATCCCTAATTCACGCATCAATTTGAGTGTCATATATTCAGATATTTTTGGACAGTCATTGTTTAGGTGACTATAAGCAGCAATACGACGATAACCATAAAATTTAAAGGTTTTCCAAATGTCTAAAATATAAGGTTTCAGGGATTCTCTACGCTTTTCTTGTCGACTGGGTTGCCAATGGCGCCAGTTGTAATAGGTACTAGGTTTGATTTTAAGTGCACTTAAAATACGCACAAGCGCGTAGCCTTGTGCTAAAAATTGATTAACTAGCGGCAATCCCACATTACGGACTATTTTTTGGCTAGTAAGATGGCCGCTCAATGCCTGTCAGGCTATGCGTGATAAAATTTCGTTTTCTTCCTCCAAAATAGCGAGGCGCTTCTCTAGTTGCTTGACGTCTTTTAAAGTCTTTGACTGACCCCTGATCATGATTGGGGTAGCTTGTTTAACCCAAATAGCAATAGAATCTTTTGATGGTCCAAATTCTTCTGCTAATGATTTGAGTGAACGGCCTTCTTGGTGAAGTTTAACCAATGAATCTTTGAAATCTTGTGAATAACGAATTGACATAAAAATACTCCTATACTTTCATTTTACGGACTGAATAAAAATAGTCCATTTTTTTAGTATAAGAGCACACTGAAGCGCTGAATATTTACTGGATCAGCTTTTGTCGAGGCCAGGCCAGTTAAATAATATTATCTTTTCAAAAAATATTTCATCATTATCAATAGTCACTGCACGAGATTACTTAAATGTAAATAACCTTTCCGACGGTAAATTTACTAAAATAATCAGTAAGGCGAGAGGGTACAAAAATTTTATTTTTGAGAATAATGAATATAATAATTTAATTCTAACGTGGATGATTAAAGAAGGGTATATGAAATCATTTATTGAAACAAGCAAAAATAGATTGAAGCCAATATACGACTAGAGAATACTAAGTCTACAATGTTAAAAAAACAGCACTTTTAAAATAAAGTAGCTGCTTTTTTGATTAATGTATACTTTTAGCAAAATTTGGGATTATTTCTGGCATTTCGCCATCGGTATAGTGTACGATCTGGAAAGTTAACATATCAATATACACTCTCACGATTGCGTCTTGGTTATTTATATTCGTAAAATCCATTTCAAAGGTACCAGGATGTTCTATAGTAGGTTGTACCATATTTAGTGCTTGCCCACCTTTTCTAAAATCGCCAATATTTGATAAACTATTAATCTGTGATAAGAGATCACTTTCTTTATCATTGAAGGTAGGGATACCTACGTTGATTGATGCGCCATCTTCACTGCCACTTGCCAAAGATAATGAATAGTTATATGCATTACCAGTATACGAATTTACTTGAATGTCTAAAACATGATCTGGAGTGTCATGGACAGTAAAATCATAGATAACATTGAACTGATCTCTGCCGTCTTGATTTTCAGAAATAGATGTGTTCTTCAAATTGGCTGTACTTCCAGAATCTGCTAAGTATTTAAGTGCGATTTTTTTCATCTCATCAACTGTGAGTTGATCTGAATTGGTTGTTGTTGAGGAAGCATAATCCGTAGAAGAAGAAACATCCTTCGAAGAATCTTGGGAATCTTCAATGGGTTCTTCACTTGTGGACTCATCGTTTGCATTTTTAGAACTTGTCGCACTTGTCGTCGATGATCCAGTATTCATAATATTTATTAGCTTTTTATATGGGATTGGTGTCTCTGTATCATTGCTTGTCCAATTTGAAATATCTGAGTCCGAAATTTTTTGGCTTAGATTAATAAAATCAGCGAATTCCTCACTTGAGCTAAATTCCGACAACTTCGCAGGGAATAGTTTGGTTACTGGTTTAACATTAACGCCCATTGTTAAGTTTATAAACTTTCGTAAATCTTCTGATTGTCTTAGCACCAAAAAACTATAGTATTTGTTTTTAATTTTGAATCGATGGATATATCCGTTCTGACCTTTTAACATATAAAATGCGTTCCAATCAACTGAACTATCTGTCAATTCGTTTAACTGTTGATTGATTTCATATTTTTCAAATTCGGAATTTGATGCTTTATATTTTATTTTTAAAATTTGATCCTGCATATAAAATCCATCTAACATAGCTCCAAAGGACCGGGCCTTGGATGGTTTTTCCGTTGCCGAGAGGTCTCTATATATTACTTCGCTATTTTCTATTTTGGCTACTGAAGTGCTTCCTGGTTTAAAGTCATCTAATGAATGGGAAAGGCTTTCTAGAGCATTAGTTGAATAACTTGGGACATTCGTCGTGTTCCAGTACTGATTATAAGTATTAAATAGAATAAAAATTAACAAACCGAATGACGTAATGTAAAAAGATTTTGCTCCCAAATTCAAAGTATAAACTTTATCAATCCATACAAGTAATAAACCAATTAACAAAGAGCAAAAAACCAGACCGATGGACCAAAGTGAGTCGTAAACGTACGAAAAGTAAAAATACGTTGCGAGCAAGATAGCACCTGATATTTGTACTTTAGGATGTCTAATATCCTTTTTATTCCAAGCTTTTTTGATAACAATGTTTTTGTCAATGTAAAAACTCGCTACCAATGAACATATAGTAACTAAAGTACCTAAAAATAAAATCATTTTAATTCTCCTCAAATATATAATAAAATCTCCGTTTCAGCAGTATA
Organism: Leuconostoc garlicum; assembly: GCF_001998805.1. Classification (NCBI taxonomy): domain Bacteria; kingdom Bacillati; phylum Bacillota; class Bacilli; order Lactobacillales; family Lactobacillaceae; genus Leuconostoc; species Leuconostoc garlicum. Next base: position 1,365,935 of record NZ_CP016329.1, read on the forward strand.
CCATATTAATTAAGTTTAATATTTATACGTCAAGTTTCGAAATACGATAATAATTATCAATTTCTATTCCAGATTGTGGCGATTTGATTCAATATCTTTTGAATAATTCTTGTTTTGGCATTGACGGCCAGACCAATTCTAGTTGATATAAGTATCACTATCATAGGATTTTCAAGTCCTGTTTTTTGTTTGTGAAAAATGAAAATTCACAAACTTATTTTGAGCCTATTTTTAGTGTTCACAAAGTCGTCGTTTGCGATCATTTCACAAACCAATTCATTTATGCCATTATGATATACTGCTAAAAGCAAAGAAGTTAAGATGGTGGCTATCCTAAATGGAAGTGGTGCTTATGGTGTTAAAACTGTAAACCCAGATTCTAGGAAAGGAGAGGCCTTGTGCGCGTATAGGATGCATTACAGCTAATAATTAGCTTTGGGATGTTGATCCTATCGTTAATCTCTTTAGTTGTTGTGTTGACTTAACTTTAATGAGTTAATGGGAAATGTTAATTTATGTCAAAGTATTGAAGAAGTTTTCAGGAAATTCATGAACACTGAAATGATCAAACAAGAGGGGCCATATAAGGGAGAACCAAAAGGCACAATACCACTCGCAGTTATTGAACGCGCAAAACGAGAATTTCGTAATGAACTCATGTCTGTGTCTGAAAAGAAGAAGCGGACTGAGGCTTTGAAGGGATTGGGTCATTTGAAGTCGGAACTAGTTGAGTCTGCTCAAAATACGATGCTACGGGATAAATACAGCCGAGATTTAGAAAAGATCTATGATGCTTTACCCAAAAATATGAAGGGACGATGGCAGGTTGGAAACACTTCATTAGAAGCCCCAAACACTCAGATGTCGAAAGCAAACCATCTGACCAATCGACTGTTGGATAAAATTTTTAAGAACGGGCTACATGATGAATACAGCGATTTTCAAAAACTAGCGTATAAGTTCGATGAAATCAATATTGAAGACCAAGGTGTCATGAGAAAAGGGCAGCAACTTTTCTCTGAAAAGCGTGATGCAGATCTTAGAAAGCGTCTTGCTAATGATCCCAAAGCCTTCTTGCAAGCTCATGCCGGTCATAAGTTGACGATTGTCTTCCGACCAGTGGTAAAGGTTAATGCGCCGGGTACACTTGTTAATACAGCCGTACAAAATGATTTCGGCCAAGAATATCAAACTCAAACAGTGAGGAACAATGTCACACCAAACCCACAAGCACCAGAAACACCCAACACAAGTTATGGCGAAAAGCCGAAGGGTGGACTATATGCTGGTATTGCAGCTGCTTTGACTGGATTGGTCAGCATTGTATTCTTCAAACCAATTTCACGTTGGTTAAAAAAATAATAACTCAAGAAGGTAGATAGAAATAGAAAAGTGACTATTCAACAATGATGTGCTTTTTAAAATAAATCCATAGATGTGCTGTAATATGTTATTGTCTTCCACGTTAGTATTAATTGGCAAACCGTACTAGGGACAATTTTAATTGTAGTTGGCGTGGTAATTGTCAATTTAAATGGTACTACGCATTAGAGAATAATACCCAATTCACGATACAAGATACTATTGATATAACTAACAAATTAACCGGTTAGAGAAATTTTGACAAAACTCTATTGCAATCGACTGGCCAGTAAAAGCCCAACCTAACAACACTCAGTGATGAGTTGTTAGGTTGGGCTTTTTTGGCTACAAAAGAATGCGATTACACAGGCAAGTAAGTAGTTATATATCAACTTTGAAATGCCGACTAAAAAATACAACGAAGATGATGAACAAGGAAAGGGGGCATGACAATGTATAAGGCAGTTGTTTGACATTCCAGAGGAAAAGAGATATATTTGTAGCGTAGAGAGACAAATATATCTCTTTTTGGAGGAAATAAGTTATGTCAAAAAGATTACGCCATTCAGTTGGATGTTGGCTTTTATAGGATTTTCTGGTTTTGCGGGTTTGTATGGTTATCCGCAATATTTCCTTTTATTTGCTTTGTTTAGTGGTTTTCAGAATTTTTGGTGGTTTAAACTTGGCTCGCAAGATGATGAGCGACTTAGGGAAAATCGTTTAAAAGCAGGTCTAGATGCTTTCAAAATCGCCATGGTGTTACTTTTCGTTTCTACGATTATTTTGAGTCTTCTGAATTTAAATTATTTTTTGTTGTATAAGCTGCAACTATTTATAATTGGTATAACATTTGCAATAGGTACAAATTTATGGGCATATTTGACGTATAAATACGATAGAGATAATTAACTTATGGTACTAATCAAGACCAACATAAAAACATATAGAACCATCAAAGAATTAACACAAGAAGATTTAGCAAATCGAGTAGGTGTTCGCAGGGAGACGATTATGCGGTTGGAAAACGCAAAGTATAATCCGTCGCTAGAATTAGCTGTCAAGATTTCTAAAGAACTCGATACCACCATTGAAGAATTGTTCTATTTTGAATAACGCTTTGATTGATTAAAATATACACACTGTTTAACTTAAATATTTAGTTTAGATCTATTGTTAGTAAAGAACAATAGATCTTTTTTAACAAAGAATTAGCTTAGCATCTAGGATATAAGATGGTGATGGATTTTGATTCTCTCATTACGATTCCTCCTGTTTTATATAATAGCTATAGTTTTTGTAAACCCGAAGTATTTCACAAAATCAGTTATCTAACTCTTATCATAATAGTATATGATGCATATCTTATTCTTATAACACTAGTATATGATACTTATCTTATTCTTATCATAGCATTATATGATACATATCTTATTAATATAAATATCTGATAAAGTCCAATATATTGGGATTTATTACAGATTTGAAATATTAAAAATTTAAAATACAAATATGTATCAAAATATTAGGAGGGGTTGTAGATGAGTTACAAACATTTTGATTATGCTGAAAGAATAAAGTTGAAGACTTTTATCGATGAAGGCTATACAAATGCGGAAATTGCGATACGGTTATACCGATCTAGAGCATCAATCACACAAGAATTAAAACGTAATGCACGGGTGGTTACGTGGAAGGGTAAAACGAAAATATTACGTCATACTTATGAACCTGTTCAAGCCCAAAGACGAGCAGATCATTTAGCCACTGAGGCTCACCGTAAACCAACCAAACTAACAAAACGGCGCCGAGAGCACATTGACTATTTGATTAAGAAAAAGCAATGGTCGCCACAACAAATTGCAAATGGCGTCAAAAACATTGGTGTATCAACCGGAACGATTCATAACTGGATTCTAAAACGCCTTATCAATTCCAAAATGGAAGATTTACCACTCAAGGGAAAACGGCGAAAAAAACTCAGAGCAAAAAAGGTTAATTCTGTTCGTACTAGAGCAATACTCGAATCGCATTCGATTAAAAAAAGACCCAAAGTGATCAACGAACGACAAACATTTGGGCATTGGGAGATTGACGGTGTGATGAGTCCACAAGACACTCAAAATTTTGTTGTGACCTTTGTGGAAAGAAAAACAAGATTTATGGTTGGCATTAAGGCTAGAAGTAGACAATTTGAAGATATGCAAACAGTATTAGATACCTTCATGTCAAAATTCGCTGCAGCTTGTGAAAGTATCACATGCGATCGGGGTATTGAATTTACAAGTACCAACTTTATTCATTCTGTCGAAAATACATACAACAAGAAGATCTATTTCTCAGATCCTCAAGCTCCAGGTCAACGCGGTACGAACGAACGTTTAAATCGCGAATTAAGACGCATATATCCTGTTGGGTATAACTTTACCAAAATCACACAAAAACGCCTACAAGAATCAATTAGAGACCTTAATAGACGTCCTAGGCATGTTCTTGGTTATCAGACACCAGAACATGAATTTGTCAGACGGATGAATGAAATCACCCAAAAAACCACAATCGCTGCATCGATTTAGCCATAATTTATTCGTAAAATTCATAGATTAATCTGAAATACCTGACAGTGAAATACATAACAAATAATGAGTCCAGAGGTTTGAAAATAACGTCTGTGTTTTAGTGTGAATATTTAATTTTCGTGTTTAATACTCAACCAAAACACGAACTAAACGCATATTTGTTTAAGAAACGGTAAAACAAATAATATGTAACCAAAATGTAAATAAGTCCGTTTAGAGCCGATATATAGCTGTTTTAAAGACATAAAAAGACGTCATTTTTCACATTTTGTTAAATTAGCACTTGACAAATGCCGCCAAAATTTAGGTTTACATAATATATATTATCGAAAGTAAAGTATTTAGATTAATACATTTAATGTGGCTTAATGTGGCTGATTTTTTATAATTCAATTACAGATTCCCTGTGTTTTAGAGCTGATTTTTGTAGAATTCTTTAGTAAAACCCAAAAATAGTTCAATTACTAACTCTGATAACCTCAATAAAGTGTTTTTTAGTATTAAATACTTTAAACAGCTATCAAAACAAATAAATTTAACACTAATCTTCAATTTTAACGCAATATGTATCTTAACTAATTAATAGTAACCGAACTATTTCTCTTTATTAAGATCATTAACTGTTGCTAAGTAGCTAATTGGTTTCAACTCAACATTTTTCATCTCGTGACCCGTCAACTTAAAGAACTCAATATCATTCGTATCGACTAAATCATTAAAATTATATATTCGATATAGAAAATAGTTATTAGGATGCTGACTGGCGAACGTCAGCTCATTGTCGCTGATATAAAATGGTGCTACTTTTCCTTGCGTTGTGGTTTTGATTTCAATATAAATTGGATTGCCGTAGGCATCAAAAGACAGGATATCGTACCCTAAGCCATCACCTCTAGTTTGAGAAACATGTTCAACCTTCTTAGCTAAGTCAGGATAATCTTTCAGTCTGTTTTTTTCGTAGTTTAGAACAGTTTGTTCACCCAAAAAGCCGATGATAGTATTTTGTTTTTGAAGTGCAGGATAATCCACTTGACGACCTGTTTGAACTATTGATTTTTCGTCTAAATGCGTTTCATGAAGCGTGATTTCGGGTATTTTTTGCGCTATTTGTTGGATGCTATTCTTTTTCAAAAATAAGGAACTCAAATTTAGTGATAAGATATATGCAATACTTTGCCCGATATCTTTTTCATTAATTAGTTCAGATTTTATTTCATTCAAGCAAAATAGCATATCTTTCAGGTCCGTCAGCAGTTGTGCATTAGAGGGTAATTTATCCTTATCATATCTGATGCTCAGAATGTTGCTTAATTCATAACCTGATACCATATCATTCTTCTTCAATAAAGAACTAGTCAAATCAATAGGCGCCACCGTCATACGATCCGTTCGATTGGCTAATGTATTTTGCCAATATTTAGATACTTTACTGATATTATTTTCCGCATTTTTACCGTAAGTTTCCTTAAAAAATGTCCACCCTTGATTTAGTGATAAGTAAACATACTTCATATCCGGTGAAAATAGATAAACAATATCAAACCCTTTGGCAGCTGAAACGGGCATTGTCGTATCGAATAGCCCAATCCAGGGTACTATAGCCCAACTCCCTTGCCCTGGTGATCCCTTTGTTATGAGACTGCCACTAATGAGATCATCACTCACGACGTCTTTTAGTCCTGATCTGAGACACTCAGCTAATGAATTATCTTTCAAAGGCTTATTTTTTTCTTGTAGATAAGTGTTCAGAATTTTTTCTAATAATTCACGTAGTGTCATTTGCCATAATTGCTCCCTATTCTGCTTCTTCTATTATGACATGAAAATAACAAAAAACACTAATTTTATCATAAATATCAACCAGAAATTTCAACGCAGTACAAATTAAAAAAACCGCATTTTGCAGTGCAGTCTTTTTAACAATTTATAGCTGAATCAGATTCACATCAAATTCTTTTAACTGTTCCAGATGATGTGATGTTATCACCACCACTTTATGCTGTCGTTCGACGAGTTCATTGATCATTTGCAGGATCGTTTCGGTATTTGTCGCATCAACGCCACTAGTTGGCTCGTCGAAAATATAGAGTTGTTTATCTAATAAGCACTGCCCATAAGTTAAAACAATTTGTTGCTCACCACCAGACAACTGACCCATTTTTGTATGCCAAATTTTTGATAAGACCTCACGCTTAATTGTCGCAAAAGTACGAGATGCCATTTGCGATGATTCTGAGCCTAACTGTGTATACATTCCCACCGTTTGTGCAACTGTTAGTGTTGGAAAGAAATGAATGTGTTGCAACTGATAAGCAACGTCAGCCATACTGGGAATATCAACTTTAGTACCATTTGCATTTTTATGCCCCACACCGGCTACAAAATCCAAAAAAGACGTTTTACCAGCGCCATTGGCACCAATCACCACATTTAATTTCTCACGAGAAAATACCACATCAACTCGATCGGCCAATTGCCGATTACCAAAAGACAACGAATAATTTTTGATTTCCATGCGCGAATTTCCTTTGTTAAACTCTTGCGATTACTGACTGCGGCGAAAACTTAGCGATGGCAAACTTGCCAATAATTGCGTAAAGTAATGTCGCCACGGCTAGCCCCAACCAGACAATGAGATGATTCGGCGAGTTGATTAAAAATGTTTGTATTTGATAACCAACCGCTGCAACGTAGCTAGCAGGATTTATCAGTGCCACCAAACTTTCTAAACGCTGTCCATTCGGAATATTCATAAAAAATAGCATGCCAAAAATAAGCAAACTTAAAATAATATTCACTGATTCAAGCTTGAATTTAAACATAAACAATAAACTCGTAACCAGCGCTATGGGTAATGCAGTAATTAAAACAGTTAATAGTCCAGCCAGTATCAAGTGTAAACTGAAGGACTTAACGAATAGCATGACTACTACATTAAACAAAGTGATCTCTATTAAAATAACCATGAGTTGAACCGAAAAAGCACTCAACATGATTTTTAATTTAGAGCCAGCGATAAAAAGCATTTGTTTATAAAAGCCACGTTCTCTATCTGCTATTAAACTAACAATGACGTTGTTTAGGATTGTCACAACGATGATATAAGCCCAAAAATAACTAACAACTTTAAATGTCGTTGTATTGAAATGACCCCCATTCTGTAAAGCGATATGCCTATTTTGATAGATAAAGTAAACAATGGGTATCAATAGATTATAAACAAAAGCAAATTTGTTACTTAAGGTATCTATCATATAAACTTTAAACAACGTCACGATATCTTTCATTACAACCCCCTTTTGTTAATGGCACAATTATATATTAAATCTAATTATATACTAATTTTAAATTCTGAGGTACCCGTTATTCATTAATCAATTGCATTTACCACACTTTACGCCTTAATCCCCCCCACCACCTACAACTGAGTTATATCAATCACCTCGTCGACGCGAGAGTAGACTTTTGGATCATGGGTGGCGATAATCACATAGGTATTAGCGCTCACCATACCTAACAAAATATCAATAATCTCAGAAACTGTTTTGTCGTCCAAAGCACCCGTTGGCTCATCGGCTAAAATAACTTTTTTCTCTTTTAAAGCCATTCTAGCAATCGCAACTCGCTGTGCTTGACCACCAGATAATTCAAATATTTTAGCCTTTAAATAAGACTGATTTAACCCGACTTGTTCCAAGACAGCCTTAATCTGTGCCCTATCTCTGTTAACGATTTTGAGATTATCCAATACTGTTTGATGATCTAACAAGGCATAGTTTTGAAAAACGTAACCCAGATATCTTTTAAAAAATGTCTTTTCTTTAATATCCCAGATGTTCTTATTATCCAGCGTAATTGCCCCGCTGGTCGGCTTTTCGAGTCGACCAATTGCATTCAATAAAGTAGACTTACCAGAGCCAGATTGGCCAACTAGCGCATATGATTTATTTGGTTCAAAAACCAGCGTCACATCCTCAAAGATGACTTTTTTGTTAAATTTTTTACTGAGCGCCTGAAGCTGAATCATATATTGTCTCCTTTAAGAATTTGCGTGTAATCCGAACCAATTTTCCGATCCACAATTAGTGTCGTAATGATCGTTACGATAAGTCCTGATACTAACGCTAACGTGGTTAGACCATTTGCCTGACCAAGCAGCATATTAATAGCATAGGCAATAACCATCATGATAACTAACGACAAGCTATACGGGCCATACACCTGAAAAATTGATAACCCCAGTATTTTCTTTTTGACCACTGAAATAATCTCAAACTGGTAGATCGTGTTCAAATAAAATATCATGCTCAGTATCAACGCACTAAAAATGATGACCTGCAAAAACTTGGCAACAGCCAATTGATGCTTTAAAGCAATCACATTCAACGACACAGTTTGAAACGGTGTTATTGTTTGATTGGTTAAATCATCATTTTCCTGACTAATGATTTTGATTGCCTGCGGACTAAGCAGGCTCATTGTATTTAAAATATTATTGGCAAATGTTTTGTCATTATGAGCTAATAAGACATTATCATTCAAGCGAACCAAAATTTGTTGGCGCAAACTGCCGAAATCTTTTTCTTGGTTAGAAATATCACCCGCAAATCGCGTAGCCATTTCACGATATAAAAATACAGTCTGATTCTCTGGCACAATCTGCACCTCAATATCATTTTTTGAAAGATGAACTTCTCGCAACTGCTCAACATAAATTGTGTTAATTAATGATTGCGCCTTATCTCGGTATTTTTGTGGTAAATATAGCGTTGCTGATTTACTTGGATCATAAGGATATGCCTTATCGAAAGCTTGTTTATGCATCGCACCATTATTCAAATACCAAACTTTACGATTTAAATCGGGGGCGGTAATCCCATCTTGTGAGAGTTGTTTTGCAAAATCATTTTCAATTTCGCCTGTCAAAAATTTAGGAACAACTGCTATGGTTTGCGCAATATAAATGTAGCTTTGACTGCCTATCTTTTTGACCAAATCAACATCTTGTTGACTTGGAGCTGGTTCAGTCATTTTCCCATTCACTGCGGTGGCATGACCAACAAAAGGCTGTGTTTTTTGCCAATCTTTAACACTATACCAAGGTTTCAAATGGTTTATCTGCGTCGATAGCTGCTGAATTTTGTTTTGATACTGTTGATTAAGGCTGCCAACCGCAACCGTCATCACCCCAATGAGTAGTAACCAGATAACAAAAATACTTTTGCCGCCCGATTTGTTTTTAATGACAGCAATGGGTTTTTCTAAGTGAATCATCATGGCTATCAAAATTAGCGATAATCCCAACAGCAGTAGAAAAATGATAAAATCAGTAACCATTAAAGCTATCAATAATTGCGTACTGAACGTATGAAAGCCATGCCCGATTGTAGCTGCATAAAGTAGCCCAACCGTAGTTGCTATAACAATGAGTATCGCAGTAGGTTTTAGAATGTCGGGTAATGAGACAATGCTACGCCCTAACGATAAGCGAATCATTCTAGCTTTAAGTGATTTCACATCACAGATAAATATACCAATGAATGCGCCTAAAAATAATAGCGTGGTATAAAAACTACGTAGTTGACTATTGAACTGCAAAATGCCACCCAAATACCAGGGATACGATTGATCAGTTATGACACGCACACCAATCACTTGCAACTAGTTTAAAGACTTAGCAGGTATCGTCCCCGACTTATAAATCATTCCATTTGCATTCACTTTATCTAAAAGACTACCCTGATGATAGTCAGACAAGTTATAGTAACTCAATTTGCCCTGATCATCAATATAAGACTTATAAAACCTAACATCGGTCTCATCAGTGATGTTTTTCAAATTTTGATATATTTTATTGTTAGACGTGTTATTGACAACTAAAGAAATTGCGCCATCAACAGGCAATGGTGCTGGTTTTGCCGTATCAGTAATTGTTAACGCGCCAAGCGCCAACAAAAGGGAATAGACAACACTGACAAATACAATTTTAATTTTCAAATCTCTATCCTGCTCATAATTTATGTACGGCGAAAACGCCCTAGTTAGTTCAACATTAGAATCTATAGTAGTTCCAAAATGCATCAATGCGAACATCATACCATGATTTATTTGCAGCAGAGTTTGCCCACCCATAATTATTCTTTGTAGCATCCAGTGTTATACCATAAATGTTGCGAACTGCTGACTGTGATCCATAATTTGACGTCTGAATGTAATAATTAGACCAACCGTAATTTCCACTCGTACCATGACTCCAGATATCGATTAGTGGGCTTGGTGCTGGATGGCTTATGCTCGCACTTACAACCCCTACTCCTGTAAATAGCATTGCTCCAACAATGGCCACCCAATGGCCACCTTTACATATTTTTTCATTAACAACATAGCGTGTTCCTCCTAACAAAATGTATTTAATAGTGATAGATTAACATAATTTTATTCACGATAACTCAACTGTTCGCTTAGTCCTGGATAAATATTTTTTATTGACTAATTTTGTATGATATGCTCCCTAAATATTCATTAACCCTTTAATCCAACTTTTATAACACCAAAATAAAAAGAGCATATCATTTGATATGCTCTTCATTCATTTCACATTCAACATCACCTTATACACCAATGAGGATGTTGGCTTGTGATGCCCATTAATCACTAATGGATAATCAGCTAAGTGATAATTTGTGGTGTCCACAATATCGATATTTTGTGGGCGATTCGTATCATTGCGAACAATAATTTGATAATGACCAGGTGTTAGGTTCCGATAAAGACGATAAGAATCACCTGAATCGGTCATTTGATACTGTTCACCGCTTTTCAGATTTTTTAAATAAACATTAACATCTGATTTGTCATGCACTTGCACAGAGAAATAATTAGCGGCACCCTTTAGATCGACAGCCTCAGTAATTGTTTCTTCAGGTGCCATCGCATACGGTTGTGCGCCATATTGGAGCGACAATTGAGTGCGCTGAGCAGCCACCACAAGTGGCTGCGGGTTTTTGGCAGCGACAACCTTGGCTAATCAAACTGTGACAAAGAGTATGACGGCGATAAGCACCGCACTGAATCGTTTCAAAGTTACCCACCGCAAGTTTAAGAACTGACGGTTAGACCGGTCTGGAAGTGCTGCCAAAGCAAACATGAGAAGCGGTAAGATGGCTTGTCCGTACCGTGGCTCCACTTCCCAAAGTAACGTATGAAAGGCAATATAACCTAGTGCCGTCACAATGGCGATCAAGGCCACTACTTGTTGCTGATCTGACAAATTAACCCGCCAGGTTGCTAAACGTGTGATTAAAAACAGCCAGAAAACAAACGTTGCGGTCGTATAAATCAGTGAGATCATGGCATTAAAGAATTGGGCATGCTGCTGATACCAGCTGGTGCAGCACGGAAGCCCCCATTATACCAATCCTGAATGTCACTGACAGATAATAAAATCCCTACTTTTGTGAGCCACAGTTTAATAACCCCGAAAACGCCAAGCTTTTTAACCCGCTTTGAAATTTGTTGTAAATCATAGGCTTGCCGTTTTTTTTGGATTGGGTTGGGCATTATCATTGATCACATCTGTCCCTGAATAAGTTCCTTGCGTCCCTGCATTATACGCCATTAGCATCCAGTGGGTTGCGGGCAATTCAAACTTTGGATTAGTGTGATAATTACTGGTTTGTTGGATTGCTTGCGTCGTTGGCACACTCAAACCAAACCCTAAAACAATTAAAATGATGGGGATCATGAGCTGACTTTTACCTAATCGTTTTTTGACCCCTAACCACACCGCCACAATCAGTAATGCTGGTATTAATACAATCAAATTTGGCTTAACCAAGTCACCAATCAAAATCGTAACAACTAATCCTAGTCCAGCCCCAATTTTTTGACGTCGTGAATACGTTGGCCACCGATACAAAATACTCAGCACGAGCAACAAAACCAACATCGTTGGCAAATCTGAGTAAAAGACCTGCAAATAGTAAGTGTAGGCAAACGGCGTCAACACAAAGAATGCAAAAGCGCCTAGCACCATACTATTGTGTTGATTTAATCGGCGAATCACCACCAGAAAATACAAAATAAAGCCATCGAGCACAATAATACTCAACAAGTGAATCGCTGTATTAGTTGATAACCCAAACAATTGGGTTATCCGCAGCCAGAGTGACATCAGATAAGTGATCGAAACATTATTGGGATAACGCCAAAAATAAGTAATGTCCCAAGTATTTTGGTTAGCTGCCATCTGATCTGCTTGGGACAACACACGATATGGATCGTGATAAACCGTATTTGGGAAAAAGATCAAGGTCATAATTTGTGCAATGACCATGGCCACAAAACCAATTCCCATCGCTATCCGAAAACATGAAAATGGTATGTGATTAAGTCGCGGAATAAAAACAAATCTTGTGGCGGCATATAGAAGTATCGTCAAAATGACAATCGCCACCCCCATGTAAGAAATTACATTAGCCATTAAACCAATGATTAAACAGATAATTAAAATGCCAGGTAAAAATGATGGCAAAACAAGCTTTTTCATATTCCCTCTTCTCGCATTGTATGAATTGATTAACGCATGATAGACAGTTACCGTAACGACGGTACTACTCAATAATTCACATTTTTAAAGATTTGGCAATGTGCCGCATAATTTATATATCATTTTATTATAGTATTTTTTTATATTACCAAGTCGAATCTATTGTGATAATATCCTGACGTTTTGTCAGAATCAATATATGTTGTTTAGAAATGATACTTTTTTGAACGTTATTTTTGTGCTTATAAAAAACACAAGAAATATCATGGCTTTAATAACACATTGGCTTGGATATCTGATCGTTTAAAGATTTCCCAAGTGAAGTAAATCATAACCGAAACAAATAGATAAGGATTAAACAGGATCTTTGGTCCAAAATGATACGATTGCCAAACCAAAAAATTCAAAATGATGAAAACTACAAAATATTTTTTCGTTGGCACAATTAGAAATGCTAAGAAAGCAAAAACGGCTGCTATTGAAAAGTAATTTTCATGTTGCCCAGGTAAAAAGAACCAGAGAATAATTGGCGATACAATGGTTAAATCAATCATGGAAAACGCTAATGCTTTTTCAGATTTAGTTTGAAATAACAAAAACATTAGTAAGTAAATAAAAATGACCATTAACGCCATACTAATTGTTTGAAAACTAGCAATATTGTTTGGCGATATGACTGGAAAATTGACAAAAGATTCCTTGCCATCAACAAGACTCAAGAAACCATTCTCAGCACTTAATGTACTTGCAGTTCTACCTAGTATGGTTCCCAACGCACTATCCCATAATGTTAAGCCGGCAAAACAACCTGGTAGCGCAGCAATAAACAAGCCTACAAAGGAGAAAATCGGCGCTATCTTTTCAATGATTGTATTTTCTTTGAATGTATAGAGATAATAAAAGATATATAAAGGTGCAATATAAAGTGCCATCGCCTTAAAGTAGATGGCAACACCAAATATCAACCAGGACAACACATATTTATTTTTAAGAAATAAAAGTAATGATAACAGAATCAAGGCAATGTAGGCGCTATCTGGTAAATTGGTTTTCAACATATCACCTAGGAATGGTGGTATAAATAATATTAAACTAGCAGCAATGGTTGCTTGCCAACTAGTATTACCTTTTTGAAAATGTTTCACAATCAAATAGGCAAATAGGGACGACAAGAGTGTAAATATTGCACCAATGTACTTAATCGCTGCTGCAACATTGAGAATATTTGGATAAATTCCAAATTTAGAAAAGAGAACAATGATGAGATACCAGATGGACGTATAATCAGCATAATGTCGTTGATCACCAACCTGAGAATAGAGTTCAGAATTAATGGTAGCAATACCATGAAATCCATGTTCATGCAAATATTGCCACCATGGTATTTGATAAAGGCTAAGATCATTTGTCATATTTTGAGGATATAAATTCAATTGTGAAAAAAAAACGACCAACCAAATACTTAAAAATATCAAATAGAAAAATAATTTATGATTAACACGATGTTGATTTAACGAATGCCGCATGAACGCCTACCTATAATTTTTTATGACCCTAGTTTTTTTACAATTTTTTTCAACAGGTTATTGATAACTTGTGTCCACAAAATTGCCCCGATAAACATCAGAAATGGGAACATCATATAAATATAGTGTTCCTGAACTTCCCAAAGTAAGATATAAAACAATGATAATGATTCAAATATACCCAGGATTAAGATAATCGTAACCCTTTGACGATAAGTCGAACTATCATCCGATTCATTTTGCCGCTTATTAAATAGATAAAACGGTAACCAAGCAAATGACAAAAAGCTTGTTAACGTCACCATCATTGTTGAATGAATCATAATCGGCGTTAAATTATCGTAATTTGTACGGTACTGTGCTTGTAACTTACTGTCTTGACCATTTCTAAATTGGTTAAAGTATTGCATACCAAAATCCGACTTAATACCAAACAAGACATTCGTCTTGTCACGCCAAGTTGTAAGTACACCAATAACGCCCAACTGTTTCAGTTTGCCAACTAATTTTTCACGAATGTAAGCCTGTCGTTGGTCATAATTCGTGTACTTATTAGTAATCGTATTGATTTCATCACCCGACCGGCCGCCTACATAGTAAGCCGTCAAGAACCATGATTCAATTGGCATTTTGGTATTCTTATCATTTGACACTTGATAATGTGTCTTTTCTTGTGTAATGGTTGCGGCTTGCTTTAATGTAAACGAACAAATCGTTAACGCAGCCAAAAGGACTAAAAGCAAACGCCATTCACGCCATAAAAATAGCAGCAATAATACCACAATAGCAATCAATGCCACAACGGTATTGGGTCTTAGGAATAGCGCAATCGCTAAACAGACAGCAGCCAATAGCACTTGCCGCCAATTTTGCCGATTAATAACTTTTGCAAAACTGGTCGCTTTTTCTCCTGATTTAACTTGATAGAAAATTTCGACGAGATAACGCACACCCGCCACCAAAAATGGTAAGGCAAAAGTATCCGAGTAGCCAATTTGTGTAAATTGCATCAAATATGTTGGCACAAAAACATAAAATAATAACAACACATTGCGGGCTTTTGCGCCGAAAACAATATCGGCCAATTTAGTCAACTGATAGCTTGATATAAGCATCAACACTTGGCCATAAACGGCGTGCAGTAAAATGACATCGTCGAGCGTCTTGAGGATGTGCCGAAATGGAAAATCCAGCCAAAACATAAAGATACTAATGGGTACATTATTTGGAAAAACGCTAAAGTATGGCGACCATTGCGAGGCTGGATATTGATATAAAAGATCATACACCTGACCATTCACGCCCATGCTGTCATAAACTGGCGCATAAGGTTGTATGAACAATGCACCGACAGCTACCAATATAATGAGCGTCCAAAGAAATTTTTTAAGTAACTCATCGTAATGATCTGTTAACTTAACAACTAACGTTGTTAAGCCCAGTAAGCCAATGGCAAGACCCAAATAAGCTAACAACGAAAAAACAGTAAAACGATCGTTAAAAGTTGTGTTGGCTGTCACTAAATGCCCAGACACCAATACACAAAATAACATCAATAATGCTGCAATTGTCGTTAGCATACCAACAATTACATGTCTTGATTTAGTCAACATATTTGATATTCTCCCTCTTCAAATAACACCACTAAGCCGAAGTAGTTAAAAATTAAACTCCTGTATATATACGATATTCAGTAACACCCTACTTATTAAACGTCCCCCAAAAAAACGTCTATACATCATCTCATTGATGCTATCACAAAGTAAATTGCTATTATAGCATTTGTAATCACGAACGTTTCCATACTACTACACATATGTGCACGTGTCAAATAGACCCCTAGTATCGATTTGAATACCCCCCATTACACACAAAAAGGCCTTACAACCGTCAAGTTGTAAGACCTTTTAAAATTATTCCATGTGTTTCAAACTACTAAAGAATTGTTGAACACCAACAAATCCCAGCGACAAGATTGTCGCAATACCCAAACTTAACCATAGCGCGTGCATCATTGATGTGAAAATCATGGCAATAGCCAAGCAAGCAATAAAGTAAATCAACCAAACGCAGAGTACAAACCCAATTAACATAAGGTTGGTTTTTACTTGTTGTGACATAACGAGTTCCTCGGGTGACGCAAATTTTTCCTGTTTTAATTTTTACTGCGTATTCTATTGGATATTTAACTTCTCTTCAGACTGATAAACAGGCTTTTAAAGAGAAGTCTTTTACCGACTCGATCACATTAATCGCTCTTTTCTATTTTCATTATAAATAAGATTATGACACGTGCAACAAATAAAAGCAACCCCCTATACTAATATTACAAAACACAGATTCTTGTACTAAAACGCTCAACGTTTATTTTTATTTCGCTTCAATTTTCTGGTGATTTGTGCTGGTATCTTAGTCGTCGCCGTTATCGTATTTTGTACTTTTGCTTTAACGGCTTGTTGTCTTTTCTGCTTGGCCTTTTCCAGGTCCTCAGCCATCATTTTACTTTTCTGGACGGTTTCAGCGTCAATCGTATAGAGTTTCACAAATGTCTGTGGATCAACGAGGCTATTACCTTTAGGTTGCGTTTTAACGACTTGATTTGGCACAGCATTGGCATATTTAACCGCTGGCGCAACAGACACAACCGTATGGTTAAAATGATATTGCGTCATAATCTCATTAGCCTCATCCACATCAAGTGCAGTGACATCTGGTACTTTGATATACCCTTTTCGTTTTTCCAGCTGTGCATTAACTATTTTAGTCCCTTGGGCCAGCAACTCTGGTGCTAACGCGCCAAGTGCTATTTTGCCTACGGTACTGATTAATTTTGTTTTGTTCATCTTGATTATTCTCCTAATACGACAATATCGTGCATCAGATTTCTTTCATTATAATGGTTCAATGTATTCGGTGCAATAAGATAACTTTTATAAAAAAACGCCGCATAAATGCGGACGCTTTGTGTCGTGTTAACGCGCTAAATCAGGGATCGGTTTCCCAGTTGCGATCGATTGGTTCATTAAATCTTCAATTTGCTTATCGTTAAATTTTTTATCATCAATACCAGCATTTCTGAGGATACTACGTGTTGCTTGAATATCACGCGCTGAAATCGTCACGGGTTGATCACGACTTTCTAAATTAGCATGATCATTTTTCTCTGAAACACTGGTCGCAGCACTTTTGCTTGAGCTTTCTGCCGATTGCTGCGTTGTTTCAGGTTGTGACAATGACTGCTGACTTGATGATGTAGCAGATGACGATACAGCATCTTGAGATTGACTTGATGCTTGTGACGTTGATGATTGTGATTGGTTTGCAACATGTGCCGGCTGCTTGTCAGTTGGCTGGGTCTGTTGACCTAACAATAAAATACCCACCAACACCGCAACCATAACAATCACAATGATACTAATGCTAATAGTTAATCTGCTCTTTTTCAATTTGTAAACCTTCCCGTATAGTCAATACTGATATCCAAAGGCTTATTCTGTGATAAGCCAGTAAAATATTTGCTAGCGCTATACTGCCATGCCGCAAACTCTGAATTATATTGTAAGGCACGTGCAGCTGCTGGATTGGCCTCATTTGGATACTGAGCAAGCCAAATATCTTTTGTATTCAGGCGATCTGTATCCACAATGTTGCCCGATCCCGTAATCGCTTTGTATGAGTAGTTGACAACATTTGAATAACCTTGTTGTGCGAGTGTATTGCGGAACGCTTTAAGATCCGCTACCTTGTCTCCTGAACTATTAACTGCATAACCTTCTTCATAGTCATCAACCATCACAGTATCACTTGGTAAACCCAACACCTTGGCATAGTTAGCAAAATATGTTGCTTCAATGGCCGCTTCTGTTGAATTAGTAAACCAAGCATAATGATAGGCGGCAATTTTCATTCCAGCATTTCTAGCATAGCTGATTTGTGTGGCTGCATATGGGTTTTTATAAGTTGTATATTCCGATAATTTAATAACAGCTGTTTTAATACCCGCTGCATACATCGCCTTGTAGTCCGCCTGCGTTAGCCAACTCTGGTGAGAAGACACATCGATGAAATCCGAT
The DNA here is from genome assembly GCF_001998805.1 of Leuconostoc garlicum. Lineage (NCBI taxonomy): Bacteria > Bacillati > Bacillota > Bacilli > Lactobacillales > Lactobacillaceae > Leuconostoc > Leuconostoc garlicum. The sequence goes on from NZ_CP016329.1 coordinate 1,384,020, forward strand.
GGTGCAATAGGTGGCAAATAGGCTGTCCCCCCGCCAGGTGCTGTCCCACCTTTTTTGACTAACTGGACTTGGATTGCTTCAATGCGTAACCCGCGCCCTGAAGTCCCGGCAGTTTGACCATTTGACGCCCAACCGAGCCAACCATAATTTTGCACATAAGTACGATAGTAAATATCATAACTATCACTTAGTGTCCCTGTTAGATTAAAACTTAGGGCTTCAACACGTAAGCCTTGACCTGAAGTCCCGGCAACCGCATTATCATTAACCGCTGATTGCCAACCAACATTTTGGACATAAGCCTTATACGTCACCCCACCAGACATATTATCTGGTAAATCACTGACATTAGCCTTAAAGGCTTCAACACGAAGGGCTTGTCCCATTGTCCCAGCTGTCGCACCATCGGCAACACTGGTTTGCCAACCACTATTTTGCACATTGGTTTGATAATGAATACTTGGATCAGGTTTTCTCGTGTAAGATGGATTTGTCGTATCACCTGGTGCTGGTTGCCCTTTTGGTACTAAGACAATCTGCAGGGCTTCTAGGCGATAACCATAACCAACTGTCCCCGCATCTTGCCCGTTTGATGCCCAACCGAGCCAACCGAAATTTTGCGCGTGGACACGATAATACACATTATAGGAATTGGCAATATTCCCTGTCAGTTTGATACGTATCGTTTCTAAGCGCAAGGATTGGCCCTGAGTGCCTGACAGCGTCCCGTCCTGTACCCAGTTTTGCCATCCGATATTTTGAATTTGCGTTTGATACTGAATACTACCTGATGTGGCAGCATTCTGGTTCTCCAACTGAATCGTTGTGGCTTCTAAACGCTTACCTTGCCCAGTCGTACCAGATGTTTGACCATCAGAAACAAAGTTTTGCCAGCCAATATCTTGCACATGCGTCCGATACTGAACACTAGGCTCCCCGTTTAGATTATAAAAAGCATTTGCCGTGCTGCCCGGCGCTGGTGGGCCCTTAGGGACCAATACCACTTCTAACGCTTCCAATCGATAGCCATACCCAGCCGTTCCAGCTGCCTGCCCGTTGGATGCCCAGCCCAGCCAACCAAAGTTTTGTGCATGAACACGATAATAAACATCATAATAGTTCGCAATATTACCGGAAAGTTTAATGCGAATCGCTTCAAGCCTTAATGATTGACCTGAAGTCCCACTGATGCCCCCATCTTGTGTCCAATTTTGCCAACCAATATTTTGGATGTGTGTCTGATATTGAATACTACCCGTCATAATACTATCTTGATTGGCAAGCTGAATGGTCGTCGCCTCTAGGCGCTTACCTTGCCCAGTTGTGCCAGCCATTTGACCATCGGCGACATAGGGTTGCCAGCCAATATCTTGAACATGCGTCCGATACTGAACGCTCGGCTGTTGTGCTGCTGAAATTGGTGATGACCACTGAGTCGTGAGCAATAGACCAATTACAACGGTTAAAATAACCACTAAACCGCCAGTGATTCTGTTATTCTTCATTGTCAAATCAACTTTCCAAATTACTTTATATGCCTTGCTTATTATAACAAAATTCACATCATCAATTGTAACAAGAAAAATAAAAACCATTCACAAATGTGAATGGTTTTGACTATTTTCTTTTCAACAGTGTAACACCACGACCAACAGACCAAAATAAAATTAACATCACTGAAAAACTAATTAAACCAACAGATGCTTTAAAGAGCGGTGGTTCAAATTGTAACGTAATCGTTTGCTCTTCTTGTGATGCTGGCACTTTAATTTGCGTCAAATAGCCACGTAGTGGTTGAGCTAACTTTGCCTGCCCACCTATCACATGATAGCCAGGCCATGCTGTTCTTGAAAAGACGATCTTTGCGTCATTCTGATGTGCTGGTACCTTGATTGTGACTTTATAATTCGAATTTTTAATTTCCGTCACTTGTGGGATGTTACTCCAGACAACACCACCGACATTATTGTTAATCTTTTCGCGCTGAATCACAACATAATGTTGATCATGAGACGTCACCTGCCACCCATCCGGTACATTTTTATGCTTAATAAGATTGCGATAAACTTTACGATCACCCTCATTACCAACCGCTACGGTATCAACGCTCAAGAGATCTGCCAATGGTAACTGTGTTTGCTTGTCTTTTTTAAATAGCTTCGCGTAATGATCAGTTGAGATACGTGTTGGATCACCACCTCTGAAATCATCACTAAACTTCTTAAACCCGACAGGCGTATAGACATTCATTGAATCATTATTTGTAGTATACCAATCATTGCCCATCACCACGTGATTATCAAATCCTAAAATAACGGTATTCCCCTTAAACTTCTCAGCCATTTTTAAAATATTGGCTTTCGTTGCGGGCATTTTATAATCAGGATAAATATAGGTAATATGCTGCTGCTGAATCTCATCATGATGCCGCCCAATCGTACGTTGCTGTACAACTAGCGAAAAGCCAGTCGTGATAATGGCTAATACGATAACGGTGAGCATTGGTCGTTTGACTTGGATGCTGATGTGTCTCAACTGCATTTTGTGGTGCCCGCTACCTAAGTACGCAATCGCTGCCACAAAAATACCAATAATAATGTTAATAGCCAAGATAGATTGCGTACGTGCCGGTGTATTCGCAATTTCTAGGTACGTACCAAGAAACATTAAGCCAACAAAAAGTTGAACACGTCCCTTAGTAAATTTCAATCCTAATTTAGCCACGAGTAAAATGACCAACAATAACACCAGTTGACCAAAATAAGCCATCATGCGGACTGGAAAACGTAATGGTCCCACATTTGCTGGTCCAAACAGTAACATAAAGGTCAATAATGTTGGTGTTAACCATTGGATTAACACCACTTTATGATTTTGAATGAAACTTTTGGTTTGTTTAAAGTTCACAAACACCAACAATGCTAATAACCAACTAACGTACATAAACGGCATATAAGTCACACCGCTAACAGTCCACCAAGAGTTCATTTCTGAATAACCGACTGGTGAAAAAGAGAAAAGCAAATCTGATAAACTTGGCGATAAGAAATTATCGTTGAAAATGCCTTCAGTATTGCGCATTGTCACACCAGAAATGGCAATTCCTGGTAGGTATACAGCAATTGTTGTCGCAGCTAAACTAATGCCTAAAAAGATAATTCGACGTAATTGCGTCCAATTTTTCATCACAATGGCGGCGATAAAAGCTCCCAACATGACGGCAATTAACATGATTGTTCCAAAGACATAACCAACCGTAATAATCGAATAACCCACCACAAACGCCAATACTGGGCCTGTGTTTTTATTCAAAAATCGTCGTAGGACCCACCAGAACCAAGGGAAAAATGCCGACACCATTAAATCAGTGACCCAAGATGACGCTCCGGCAAAAATAGTAAAACCGACAAAAGGCGTTACAATCCCATAAATAATCGCGTATGGTTTTTGAACAGCCATTGAGCGCGCCAACAAGAAAGACCCAACCCCTAAGATGTTTAACAGAACAATTTTAAATATCGTCGCAAATATCAAAAAATTAGAAGAATAATAAACAACAACGGAGATTAACCAAACCAGTGGGCTAAATGTTCCCCATTGACCTTCAGCTAAATAATTCCCTGACCCTTGGGCAGCCACGTTGAAAATTGGTAACTGGCCCTGCATCACTAATTTGCCAACTTCATACCATTGCCCAATTGCCCCACGTTGCGTATCATCTAAAAAATAGAAACGATGAAAAAAGAACAATGGAATTAAGCTAAAAATGGACACAATCGCAACAATGAGCACTATTGCACCGAAGGTACTTTGCCAACTATTGCGTAGTCTTTGCTTGATCGTCATATTATGCAGATCCTTAATCATTCAACTCTTCGGCAATGATATAACGTGGGCGGTGCTTAACTTCAAGGAAAATCTTGCCAATATATTCACCAATAATACCGATTGCCACTAACTGCAATCCACCAAGCATCCAAATCGACACCATCAAAGTTGGCCAACCTGCTGATGTTTTACCAAATGCCCAACCGATAAAGATATAAATTAAACTAAGGATACTAATCCCAAAAATACCTAAACCGACATTCCGAACAAATGTGATTGGTGAAATTGAAAATGATGTAATCCCTGTTGCCGCAAACTTAATCATTTTACGCAAAGGATATTTCGTTTCCCCAGCTTCACGTTCAGCACGAGCATAATAAACTTTGGCTTCGTTGAAACCAATCAGTGGGAAAATGCCACGCAAGAACATTTCGCGTTCTTGATATTCTGAAAAGGCACGCAATACCTTTTGATTGACCAAACGAAAATCCGCATGGTTGGGAATTGAATCAGCCCCTAGCGCTGACATCACTTTGTAAAAGCTTTGTGCCGTAAAGCGCTTGAAGAATGTATCAGTTGTCCGATCATTACGCACACCATAAACGATGTCTTTCCCTGAGTTAGCCAATTCAACCATCTCAACAATAGCTTGTGGATCATCTTGAAGATCAGCGTCAATCGTCACAACATAATCAACGTCTGTATCTGTTAAATACGTCATTCCAGCAATAAGCGCGTTTTGATGCCCAAAATTCGTGCTAAAACGCAATCCCTGAACATTGCCATATTTTTCATGTAGTGCATTGATGAGTACCCAAGTCTTATCCTTTGAGCCATCATCAACATACATGATAAAACTACTTGGCGCAACGAGATTTGCTTGTATCATTTCTGTCAACAAATCATGTAATCGCGCTGTGGTCTTTTCAATGACCTCTTCTTCATTGTAAGCTGGCAAAACAATTGCTAATTTTTTTGATGCCATTTATTTCATACCTCTCACTTTATAAACCATGAAGCGTAAATTCTGCATGACTTTTGCCATTGCATTACCACGCCACAGGACTGATTTTGTTACAATATCAGGAAACTCTTGGTGCATCGCTTCATTCATACCGATGACATGTTGACTCTGAACATCCTGTAACTCTGCCGTCCATTGGCCTGAACTGACGCGGAATTTTACGCCCACTGTCACATCGGGCACAAAATCCCCCAATGTCAAAACATGCAAGTAAGTTGATAAATCAACCACATACGGATGCGTAAAATCCCAACCACCAGCCTGCTCAAAAGCATCACGGCGCATCAAGACACCACCTGGTTCACCAATCGCATTAATCCCCAAACCAATAACATGACGAATAACAGATGAGCCACGCATTGCCCGCTTCAAGCCCAAAAGTCCCCATGATTTTTTAATGACATGATTTTGATCATCAATAATTTCTCGTAAACTGGCTGTGAGGACGGCATTTGGATTTTCTTCTAACAACTCAAATTGACGCTTTAATGTACCTGGTAAGAGAACATCATCTTGCGGAATGAGCTTAATATATTTGCCAGTGGATTTGCTTGATACAAATTGCCAATTTTCTTTGGCTGCACCTTGTGGAGCAGTATAAATTTTTAGCCGTGGATCCGTCGCGGCCATTTTTTCTAATAACGCGCGCGTCCCATCTTCCGGTCCCTGAATTGCAACTGACACATCAAAAGTAACACCAACTTGGTCTAACACTGATTGCACGGTTTCTTCAATAAAGGGTCTCGCTTTATATGCGGGTATAACAACCGAAATATCTAACATTATTTTGATCTCCTAAATGAAAAAAACTTATGCCCAACAAAACTAATCATCGTTGTCACAATTAAAATTAAAAACTGTGCAGCAATTGGGTTCATATGTCCGAAATTAACCAATAGTGGCAATACAACCAAGTTAATCACATAACTCACGAGGTTAATCATCGTAAACCGAATAAAGTCCTTGACAACCTGCCCCTGAACACGAAATGTTACCTTCCGATGTAAATAAAATGCCACAAAATTAGACACAATTTGGGAAATAACCAACGCAACCATATAGCCATGTGGCACTGTTTTTAATGTTAATGTTAAACCAGTAAAAATAAAAAAACCAAAAAACGTATTGAATCCGCCAACCAAAAGGAATCTGAATTTTTCATTGGAAATCAATTTTTTAATGTAATCTATCATATCAATCTAAAAAACCCTCTCATGACGGACGCCTCTGTCCCACTCCAATTTAGTCCTTATCTTGCAGACTTGCCAAAAATTGGGCCAAAGCTGCACGCCAATTCAAAATATCAAATCCTGTGGCCTTGGCTTTGTCCAAACTCATCACCGAATGCTTTGGACGGTAGGCCTTTTGGGGGAATTCTGCGCTCGTCACTGGTGTCACCTCGACATCAGTTGTCTTGAGAATTTCCCGGGCAAAATCAAACCAAGTCGCGGTATCATCATTTGATAAATGGTACGTCCCAAATGTCGCATTCACCGTGATCAAATGTAACATAAACTCCGCTAATGTCCGCGTCCAAGTTGGCCGACCTAACTGATCATTCACCACACTCAACTTCGGGTGCGTTTGGGCCAGACGTTGCATCGTGTAGACAAAATTATTCCCAAATTCACCAAACACCCAACTCGTTCGCACGATATAGGCATCGGCGCCACTTTCAATCACGCCTAGTTCACCTGCTAGTTTGGCCCGACCGTAAGCGTTTTTCGGATTAACCGGATCAGTTTCACGATAATCCGTTAGGCTTTTACCATCAAACACATAATCGGTTGATACAGCCACCAATTTGGCTTGCACCAGCTTCGCTGCATCGGCGACGTTTTTCGTCCCATTAGCATTGACTTGCCAGCTGATGTCACGTCCTTCATCTTCAGCCAGATCAACTTTGGTATAAGCAGCGGCATGGAAGACCACATCTGGCTGGACTGTTTCAAACGTGGCAAAGACGGCTGCACGATCGGTAATATCGAGTTCTTGTGATGACAACGCGACAAAATCTAGTTCACGTTCCGTTAAAAGTTTTTGTAATTCTTGTCCTAGCTGCCCATTGGCTCCAGTAATTAGAAATTTCATGTCTACGCTCTCTTATTGGTTATTTTCAGCGTACTTGGCTTCAACTTCGTCCTTTTCACCTTGCCACCAAGCTTGGTTATCGGCATACCATTGAATGGTGTCGGCTAGACCAGTTTCAAAGTCGGTGTACTTTGGTGTCCAACCCAATTCTTCACGCATCTTGGTCGCATCGATAGCATAACGCAAGTCATGCCCTGAACGATCTTGCACAAAGTCAAAGTCGTCTTCAGCCTTGCCCATATCCTTCAAAATGGCACGCAAAACGGTGATATTATCCTTTTCGCCATCGGCACCAACGAGGTAAGTTTCACCAATCTTACCCTTCGTCAAAATGGCCCAGATTGCTGTCGCATGGTCGTACGTGTGAATCCAGTCACGGACGTTCTTTCCATTACCGTACAACTTTGGCTTAATACCACTCAAAATATTGGTTACTTGACGTGGGATAAACTTTTCAATGTGTTGGTAAGGCCCATAGTTGTTTGATGTATTAGAAATCGTAGCTTGCAAGCCAAATGAGCGCACCCAAGCACGTACTAATAAATCAGACCCCGCCTTTGTTGATGAATAAGGACTTGAGGGACGGTATTGTGATTCTGGTGTAAACTTTTCACCAGCCCCTTCGCCATGACCTGGTAAGTCTTCACGCAATGGCAAATCACCATAAACTTCATCAGTTGAGACATGGTGGAAGCGCTTGTTGTACTTACGCGCTGCTTCAATTAACGTGTAAGTCCCGATAATGTTGGTTTGCACAAAGGGTGATGGATCCTTTAGTGAGTTATCGTTGTGTGATTCGGCAGCATAATGAATCACAGCATCTGTTTCCGCAACTAATTGATCGACCAATTCGGTATCGGCAATGTCACCAACGACCAACTTCACACGATCTTCTGGCAAACCAGCCAAGTTTTCTTTATTGCCGGCATACGTCAACTTATCCAAAACGGTCACAAATACGTCGGGATGTTCTTCAACAATGTAACGCACGAAGTTCGCCCCGATAAAGCCAGCGCCACCAGTTACCAAAATATTTTTATAGTCAGTCATGTTTCTCTCCAATTATAATTGTTCAGGTTGCAAAGCCACCACGTCTTTGAGCAATGGATGGTTTTTGTCAGCTTCACTCACTTCAGCGTGAGCGACGTCAGCCCATTCAATGCCTAAGGTTGGGTCGGCATAGTTCACAAAGGCGTACTTAGGCTTTAATTCTAAAGCCCAGTAATCGTTGACCAAATATAAATAAGACACCGTTTCACTCAAGACTTGGAAACCATTGGCGACGCCACGTGGCACAAAGATGCCCTTGCTGGCATCGATGACCGTTTGGTACACATGCCCAAATGAATCGCCGGCACGCAAATCAACCCAAGCCCCTAAGACCTTGCCGTTATCCGCCACTGAGATGTACTTATCCCAAGGTTCGGCGTGCAAACCACGCAAAACGCCTTGGCGTGAGAAAGACACATTGTTTTGCAACTTGCCTTCGGCAAAAAAAGATTCCGGAAAACCTAAGGGTACCATCTTTTCTTTTTGGAAGTTTTCCTTAAACCAACCACGGTTATCACCATGCACCGGAATATCAAACTCAATCATGCCGGGAATTTCTGCCACTTGACGAGCGGCTAACGGCTTTTCAAAAAATTCAGCTGTCATGTTGTCTCCTTTACTTTAAGCGGGCTTGTTCATCAGCTACTAGACGCAACAAGTACTGACCGTAATCGTTTTTCTTGAGTGGTTGCGCTAAGGCTTCGAGTTGATCAAGACCAATATAACTCATGCGATAGGCAATTTCTTCCAGTGATGCCACTTTAAGGTTTTGTTGCTTTTGGATTGTGGCAATAAAGGATGACGCTTCAAGCAAAGACTCATGCGTGCCTGTATCTAACCAAGCATAGCCACGGCCCATGACTTGAACATCCAAATCACCACGATCTAGGTAGGCTTGGTTAATGTCGGAAATTTCAATTTCCCCTCGCGCTGAAGGCTGCACATTGGCAGCGATGTCGACGACATCATTATCATAAAAATACAGACCAGTCACGGCATAGTTTGACTTGGGGTGTTCGGGCTTTTCAACGATTGACAAAGCCTTGCCTTCTTCGTCAAATTCCACAACGCCAAAACGTTCCGGATCATGAACTTGGTAACCAAAGACGGTTGCCCCTGTAGTTTTTTGTGCCGCAGCTTGCAGTTTGTCGGACAAACCGGCCCCGTAGAAAATGTTATCGCCTAAGACCAACGCTACTGTGTCATCACCAATAAAATCAGCCCCAACAATAAAGGCGTCCGCCAACCCACGAGGTTCTTCTTGAATGGCATATTCAATGTTCAAGCCTAAGTCATGCCCATCACCAAAAAGGGCTTCAAATTGGCCGACATATTCTGGGGTTGAAATCAACAAAATTTCTTTAATACCCGCCAACATCAAAACTGACAAGGGATAATAAATCATTGGTTTGTCATAAATCGGCACCAATTGCTTACTAGTCGCTTTAGTAATGGGATATAGTCGTGTGCCGGAACCGCCGGCGAGGATAATGCCTTTCATTGTTAGGTCTCCTTGTATAGGACATTTTATGTATCTCAAAGATTCAAGTATCGGAATAGTATCACTATCACATGCTTTCCCATTATACCATAAGTCCTATTCTACCGCGAATAGCGTCATGATTTATGTCATACGATAGGCCAAGAAAAGGTCGTTATTTACCTTAAAAAAAAACAAGGCAGATGCCTGCCTTGTTTAAATCCGTATAAAACATGACGTGATTTGATAGATAACACTCCGGCTATTTTAAACGTTACGCCCCTCATCAATGAATAATTGCTTCATGCGTTTTATTTTTTTCTGTGTCGCACATGCTAATTTCAATTTAGCAATTTGACGAAACGTTGGTTTAATCGCGACGTTGGTTGCCGTTGCTAAATCAATATATTGCCAAGAAGTCCCTAAGTCCACGAGCGATTGGTGTTTCACATCATAATAATCATCACCAGGATTAATTGCCGTACCACGATAACCGAGTAAGGCACCAATCAAATGAAAGTGGAACCTGGTGGTGACCCACTCTTGATTCGCTTTCACGGGTATGCCGTGTTGCCAAATATCCCAGAAACCATAGAATGTCAACCGTTGTTGGATATCTGGATAATCTTGTAAGGCTTCACTATAAAATAACCAGTTATCACCAGGAATCATCGCTGCAACAATCCCAATTTTTTTATCACGATGACTGGGTTGTCGCAAATAAGCGACCAATAATTGGATGAATTTTTCCTGTTGCGTATCCTGCTTAAAGGGCTGAATCATCAATAAAACATCTGGATTATCTGGCCGATCATCTTGTTTAATGGCCTCGAGTTTTGGTGCCATCACGACGTCATCATATTCAAAGGTTGTATTGGCCACAACCGTACTTGCTCGGTCTCGCACACCAATATATGAAAACACACCGGTATAGCGCGCTAAATTTGCCGCAATATCGTCAGTAATCGGCGTCAAACCTAAACCAGTAGCATAGAGCTGAGTATCTGGTCGATCACGCTTAACCAACGCCAGTAACATAAAAAACAAATACGTATAAGAAAATTCCTGGTATGCGGTAGAAAAGTAGCCACCACCTAAAAGATGAATCACATCACTATCGAATAGTGCCGCAATCGGGACATTGTTTCTCGGATCCCCACCGTGTAAAATAGCTGACACTTCTGATTCGTTTTCCAGAGTTAATTGCTGATCATGAGCTAAGTAGACTAAATTCCAAATCGTGTCTACGAACTGCACATGCGGCAATTCGTCCTGAAAAAGAAAACTCGCCCGTGCTGGAAAAGGCACATCTAAAATTAATTGGTCGTCGGGAAAATTTTCTCGATAAAATTTTAGCCAAGTGCGAACAATCTGTTCATCACCAAAGTTTGGATAGCCGGCGGTTGAAATCAAATACCTTTTAGCCATATTGGTCTCCATATCATTATCTCAAGGTGTACCCAAGCATTTCATACACTAACAACTGTGTCGTGTCTTGACCCCAATTTTATTGCTTGTCAGTATCTGTATTTTTAGCTGCTTCTTGCGCTGCTTTGATTTGTGCAATATACTTATCAGCTTCAGGTGTTTTATTCAAGAAATCCTCATAAGTGTAGTTTTCGATAAAATCAATATCTTGGTCAAGTGTGATAATGGCTTGTGGATCAGACAAATAACGCGCACGGAGTAGTTTGTTGATCGAACGCACATCGTAATCACGTAGACCCGCAACATATTCAATATCTGGGTTAAACTTGATGCCACGAACTGTCCCGCTTACAATCATTTTAGCCTTTTGCCAACGGTATTTGACATGGCCACCAAACAGCACCATACGCAAATCATGACGTAGCGCATTGACAACTGTACGTAACAATTCACGTTTTGAAACACGGCGAGCGGTTAACACGCGGTTACGATACTCGTAATTATAACGCCAAAGTCGTGAGTCGTCTTGTTCACGGACAATGTCACCAGGCATTGTGTTTTCTTTTGATTTGTGCACCACAATTGACTTCAAAACAGTATAACCACGATTAACGTCAGCAATACGGTTCGTATATTCCATATCGTCACCCCAAATGAAATACTCTTTTTGGGGTAACCCAACCATGGCTACCGTTTTGCGAGAAAATAGGACCGAAACAAAAGTTGAATTCACAACTTCGATTCCTGGATTAGCCAGATTCATGTGGTATTGCCAAGTAAAGCCACGTGGTGCGGGGACATTCATCCAAGATGGATGTCCATCACGACTTCCCCAACGCACAACTGAGTTAACAAAGCCAACATGGTCATTTTCTGTAATGAAATCAACCAAGTATTTTAGTGCATCAGGTTCAGCAATGGTATCATCATCCATTAACCAAACATAATCATCTTGCGTTTCTTCAGCAAATAAGCGCACGGCCTTATTAAAACCACCAGCGCCGCCCAAATTTTCTTCAGAATTATAGACAATCACTCTTGGATCAGTCACCGTTGCCAAATATTCAGCAGTTTCATCCGTTGACTTGTTGTTGACGACAATCACATGGTTTAAATAGTCCGTTTGATTTAGAACAGCTGACAAAGATTCTTTAAGCAAATCCACACGATTGTAGGTTACAATGGCAGCCGTTACGTTTTTATTGGTCATAATATTCCTCTTAAAAATTGAATTAAATAAAATCAATGAATTGATCTTTAAACTTGAGATAGAGATGCGTGCCAATAACAGCGAATAAGGCAATTTCTAGCCAAAACATCGCCATCAAATAAGGTGAATCCCAGAACCATTGATTTGTCAAAAAAGTTTCCCGCCAACCATTAACGATATAATAGAACGGATTGACACGTGAAATCCAGTAAATCACATTATTAAAGAAGTTTCCTGGTGCTGGTGGAAATAAGACACCGGAAACGAAAAATAGTAACCGTAACACTTGTCGAATCGCCAAATCATAATCAGGAATCAAAATATTAATTGTTGCACTGAAGATACCTAAGAAAAACAGCATAATCATCGCGGCAATAAAATAGTAGATAAATTGCAGCCAGTACAAATTAGGATGGAAATTCCCGGTCAAGAACATACTTATGCCAGCCACAGCTGAAATCGATAACACGGCTGGAAAAACTTGGATAATGCGAATCGTTGGCAATACCGAAGCTGGAAACTTCACGTTTCGTACCATGAAAATCTGAGTTTGGATTGAGCGAATCGTATCAGAAAACCCTTGGTTAACTAGATACCAAGCCGAAAAACCAACAGACATCCAGACAAAATATGGCATCCCCGCCACTGGTGCAGTCGTTCGAAAGCCACCACCAAAAATAACGGCATACGTCATCACTTGAAATAGTGGATCAAGGACTTCCCAAAGTGAACCCAAATATTTGTGGGCGTTATTGGCCTTCGTATCATAGATTGCTAATTTAATCGTCATCCCCAGATGACTGATTTGTTCAGCAATCAATTGAAAAATTGATTCAATTATTACAAACATCCTGCTTACCTACCCATCATCGAAAAGTAAACGACCGCGCCCATCAAACCTAATAGCACAATTAACGTGCTATATAAACTGAGTCGGCTGAATCCTTCGAAACTTCGTAATTTTGTGATACGTTTAATTTCTGGTTCCGTCATGCCTTCTTCAGTCAGGCGGTCACGCAGTTGATCAATCGTAAATAATTGTTGATTTTGCTTTTGCTTATGCACATACCGTTCACGATCTTGTTCGGTCATTTTGTCCAACTCACGTGTAAAGGCTTCATACTTATCAGCAATGGTTTCTGTTTCGCCGAAATCACGCATTTCACCATATTGGATCCACATCACCTTGTTGGTAAACTCACGCACTTGTTTTAAATCATGCGATACGAAAAAAATGGTTTTCCCTTGGGCAATAAACTCGCGAATCTTACCTAATGCCTTATTTGAGAAGTTTTGATCACCAACGGACAAGGCTTCATCGACAATTAAGATATCCGGATCATTGTGCGTCACGATTGAAAAACCTAACTTCGCACGCATACCGTTTGAATAATCCTTCACTGGTTGATCAATGAATTCACCCAGTTCTGAAAAATCAATAATTTCAGGCATTGCTTGCGTGATTTCTTCATTTGACTTACCCATCATCAGTTGTTTAAGTCGAATATTTTCACGTCCTGTCAGTTCCCAATTCAACCCTTCGTTGATGGCGACAACACCAATCGTCCCATTTAAATCTAGCAAACCTGATGTTTGCGGGATGACACCACTCAAAATATTGAGCAACGTTGATTTTCCCGAGCCATTCGTTCCGACAATACCAACAACATCCCCAGCTTGTATTTCAAACGACAAACCGCGCAACGCCCAAAAATTAGCTTCAGCACGATTCCCCATAAAAGTTGACTTCAACTTCTCGGTTTGATTGGCATAAAGTTGGAAATTTTTTGTTAAGCCTTCTGCACGGACCATGTATGGCTTTGATTCGTCTAACATGTAGCTACCCACTTTTTACTTTTGACATTATAGTTGCTTAATTACTTATACCATATTACCTAAAATGCCTACGAAACTCAAACTTTGCCCATAAAAATAACAGAAAAAAACAGTAGCTGACGACCTACTGTTTCAATAATGCATGCATTGTCACTGGGGACAGCCAGCGATAACCCACCCCGATATCGGTACCAATGTATTGTTGCCCTGCATTGGTTCCTATTTTCCGTCTTAAATGGGCGACAGTTACCCGCAAGGTATCATTTTGTCCCTGCAGTAGATGGGTCCCCCAAATATTACGCAGTAAGACCGCATAGGTTAAGACTTTTTGGGGATGTTGAATGAAGAGACTTAATAACGCATATTCCTTTTGTGACAAATGCAGCACCTCAGTTGATCGCATCACCGTTTGCGCGTCAAGGTCAACCGTGAGTTCACCACATTGCAATTGTCCCTTCCCGACACCCGTTGTGGCGTAGGTACGTGATAAAATAGCGCGGACACGTGCTACGAGTTCAAGTGGTTCAAATGGTTTGGTCACATAATCATCCACGCCAATCTCAAATAACGTTAGCTTATCTTGGGTTTGATCACGTGCAGTCAGGACAAGTACTGGCACATGGCTGGCTAGCCGAATTTTTTTGAGTAAGGCCACCCCATCTTCATCTGGTAGCCCCAAATCCAATATCAGTAAATCTGGCAACGTGGCCAACAGCTGGGCTTGCGTCGTGTGCGCATCAAAAGCTTGGGTAACTTCAAACCCCGCCGTCACCAACGTTTGTTTGACTACCCGTTGAATTGTTTGATCGTCTTCAACCACCAGGATGTGTTTTTTAATCATGCTGTTGTGCTATTGACTGGGATGACTAGTTGCATCTCAGCGCCTCCTTGCCAATTTTGTGCCACTAAACGGCCGTGATGTAATTTCGCGATGGTCTGGCATAAAAACAAACCAATCCCCAGGCCGCGCTTTTGGTCGCCTAGTTGGATATTTGGACGTGTTTGTTGGTTAATTTTGGGCAATTGTGCCACTGTAAAGGGCTGCCCAGCGTTTTGAATCGTGACGGTAACTTGCCCATGCGCTACTGTGACAAAGACTTGAATCTGTACATCAGGTCCGCCATACTTGACTGCATTATCAAAAATATTAATCAGCATTTGCTGGAAAATATGACGTTCTGCTTGGATCCAAATGACTTCATCCGGTAATTGCACATCAATGTGTACTTGACTATGCAACCAATTGAATTTCTCAATCGCTGAAAAAATTAACTCTTCCACTAATTCTGGTGTCGTTTTAAACATAATCGTCCCCTGTTGGAGTCGTGTGACAGTTAAAATATTTTCAATCATTTGAATAAGCCAGTTGGTCTCATGATTAATATTGGTCAATAAGTGCTGATTAGCTGGTGTGAGTGTTTGATCTTGACGTAATAATGCCGTACTAGCTAAAATACCCGTCAACGGCGTGCGCAAATCATGGGCAACGGATTGCAATAAATCACTCTTTAAGTGGGCATCAAGTTTTTCTAAAGCATGTCTTTCCGCTTCTTGGCGTAAATAGAACGTTTTTAATGCTGCTGATAACGGCGTCAGAAAACGGTCGAGTATGAGCCGGTCAGCCAACGTAAAATCTTCACCTTGGCCAACCAAAATAGCAAGTGTATGCCCTTGATAACCAATAGGGAGATAAAACGCTTTTTTCCCAGCTAATGTATCGGTCCCTGCACCAGCTGGCAAGCCATGATGCCAGACCCATTGCATGACTTCATGACTAGTCGTATCTGGTGTCGGTATTTGGCCAACAAATTGTTGCCGTTGGAAATAAATCGCGACTGGTCTTTTGAAATAATTCAAAATGGCCTGTTGAGTCAATTGGCTTAATGCCGCTGGTTTGCCGTCATTCAACAGCTGTAAACTCAGGTCAGATAAGACTTGGCTTTGTGTCGCCGCAGCAACAGAAGCCGCCATTTGCGCCGTCACCTTGGACGTTAAACTACTAATTAACGTTGCCGTGACAAACATCGCCAAAAAGATAATGCCGTACCCATTTTGGTAGAACTGTAACGAATAAAATGGCTGCACAAACAATAAGTCAAAAAGCAATACGCTCACCGCCGTTGTGGCTAACCCGAGAATATATCCCTGGGTAAAGCGTGATACAAAGATAATGCCGACAAAGTAAAGCATGATTTTGAGCGCATTATCACTGGTGACATAAGTCATCAAACCATTAACCAAGGTCACCGCCACTATCATACTGACTGCAAACCATACTTCTCGTAGTTTGACAGACAATCTGAATCTTGTCGGCCAGGTCAAGAGCTGTTGGACAGGCGACACCTGATCACGGTTAGGAATAATTTGAATATCCAGTGCTGGTACTGCCGCGAGGATTTGGTCTTCGATATCTGAACGGCCAAATCGATACCACGCACGCGTGACGTGTTTGCCGATAATTAAATTAGCGACTTGCGTTTCTCTGATGTAGGCAATCAGCGTTGCTACCACGTGGTCCCCTTGTAAAATAACGGTTTTAGCCCCCAATTTTTTTGCCAAACTCATGTGGCGTTGTACTGCCGGTGCCAGATTTTTACCTGACTGCTGGACATGGACAACTGTCCAAGGGGCATCAAACGCACTGGCTTGCCGATAAGCCCAGCGAATGGCATTGTTCGAACTCGGGGATTGACTAATCGCTACCACAAAGTGTCGCATTTGTTGCCCTTGTTGCGCGTTTTGTTCGCTCAATTGTCACGTGCTTTGCTGTAGGGCAATTTCACGCAACTGGGTTAATTTTTGTAACTGAAAAAAATGGTCTTGTGCCCGGGCGATTTTTGTTGCTGGATAAATCACACCTGCAGCCAAGCGGTTTAAGAGGACTTTGGGATCAATATCAATTAATTCAATGTCATCGGCCTGCTTCAACCAAGCATCTGGCACCGTTTCTTGTACATCAACACCTGTGATTTGTGCCACCAGATCATGGAGACTTTCGATGTGCTGGACATTGATCGTGGTATAGACACTGATACCCGACGTCAAAATTTCTTCAATATCTTGATAACGTTTTTTATTCCAAGACGCGGCATTAGTATGTGCCAATTCATCCACTAAAACGACATCTGGTTGCCGCTTGATAACTGTAGGCACATTGAGTTCCCCAACAAGCGTCGGTTGGCTAACATTGAGGTGTTCTGGGATTTGCTCAAACCCTGCTATGAGATCAGTAGTAGCCGCGCGACCATGCGATTCAACGTGCCCAATGACCACATCATCCCCGGCAGCCAGCCGCGTATGGGCTTCCTCCAGCATTCGATAGGTTTTCCCAACGCCTGCAGCATAGCCAAGAAATATTTTTAAACGACCACGCCGTTGCGCCACAATGTCTTGTAGCCATGCTTCAGAGCTTTTAACCATAGTTCCCTCAATTTACTTGGTTTGCGCAACCAGTTGCTGGAGCGCAATGTTCAAAGTGACAACGTTTACTGCCGGTTCCCCAAACCAATTGGCAAAAACACTCGTTGTTTGGGCTGCAATCAACTGATTGACGGTCGCTAACGATAAATGGTTGGCACGGGCAACGCGTTGCCGTTGGTAATTGGCCCCGGCCAAACTAATATAAGGATCCGTGCCGCCAGCTGAGCCAGTCACCAAATCAACTGGTACCGCTTGCTGATTATGCGGATCAAGTTGATGCCACCAAGTGACACGTTTGGCAACGGCCTGTTTTTCGGCCGCGCTGACGGCGCTAAGATTGGAGACAACGGTCGGACGTCCAATGAATAATGCCGGATTGGTCGTGGTTTGACCAACAAGTGCTGAACCCACAAGGTGATTGTTTTTCATGATCAAACGCCCTTGCGCTTGGGTTGGCAACAAAACCTGTACCAACAGGGTACTCACCCCAGTGTAAAGCACAGCACAAGCACTCAGTATCAGAAGCAAGCGACCCGCTTGCCCGCATATTACCTTAAACATATTTTACCTCACTTCACGCCAATAATCGTTAAGATCATGTCGAATATTTTGATGACAACAAACGGAAAGAAAATACCACCCAAACCATATATCAGCAAATTCTGGCGCAATAACTGCTCAGCCCCTAATTCACGATAGCGAACTCCCCGCAAGGCAACCGGAATTAAGCCAATAATGATTAAAGCATTGTAGAGTAGTGCAGCTAAAATTGCTGTTTTAGGACTGGTTAAGTGCATAAAATTAAGGACCGCCAATTGTGGATAGAGTCCAACAAATAAAGCTGGTAAAATTGCAAAATATTTAGCGAGATCATTCGTGATACTAAAAGTTGTCAAAGCGCCACGTGTCATCAACAGTTGCTTACCCACTGCTACAATTTTAATCAGTTTGGTTGGACTAGAATCTAAATCAATCATATTCCCCGCCTCTTTGGCAGCAACTGTCCCTGTATTCATCGCCACCGCAACATCGGCTTGTGCTAAGGCCGGGGCATCGTTGGTCCCATCCCCAGTCATGGCAACTAAATGGCCGGCTTGTTGATACTTTTTAATCACGGCTAATTTGGACTCAGGAACGGCTTGGGCAATATAGTCGTCTACACCAGCTTCGGCGGCAATGGCAGCCGCTGTTAACGGATTATCACCGGTAATCATAACCGATTTAATGCCCATCTTGCGCAAGGCTTTAAACTGCTCTCGCACGCCTGGCTTGACAATATCTTTGAGGTCAATCACGCCTAAGACAGTGGTATTTTTAGTCACAATCAAAGGTGTCCCACCATTTTTGGCGATTGCTTCTGCGCAAGCGGTCGCCTCATCTGGCCAGCTCGCCCCTAATGACACGATGTAGTGCTGCACTGAATCAGCCGCACCCTTGCGATAATGGTCTGTCTGGATATCGACCCCGCTCATTCGGGTTGCTGCTGAAAACGGAACAAATACGGGCTTGCTCATTTAATTCTCGTCGGTCGTGATCTGGTACGTGTCCCGTGCTAAATTGACCACACTGCGTCCTTCTGGTGTCTCGTCCGCCATTGATGCCAGCCAGGCAGCTTCGGCCAAGTCATGCTCAGAAACGCCCTGAATGGGTTTAAAAGTCACGGCTTGACGATTCCCTAAGGTAATCGTACCGGTTTTATCTAATAGTAAGATATCCACATCCCCAGCAGCTTCAATAGCGCGACCACTTTTAGCCAACACATTTTCTTGATTTAAACGACTCATCCCCGAAATACCGATGGCCGACAACAAGGCACCAATTGTAGTGGGGGCCAGACACACCAACAAAGCCGCTAGATTAGTAATCGCAATCGTTTGGATAGCTGCTTTGTCATTAGCAAACTGACTAAAAGGTAATAAGGTTGCCACGACAATCAGGAATATAATCGTCAATGTCACCAATAAAATCTGCAGCGCAATTTCGTTAGGCGTTTTCTGACGCTTAGCCCCCTCAATCATGTGAATCATTTGATCCAGGAAACTTTCGCCAGCCCGGGCTGTAATCTTAATCTGTAAGTTGTCCGATAAAACAGTTGTCCCACCAGTGACTGAACTCCGATCCCCACCGGCTTCACGAATCACCGGTGACGATTCGCCGGTAATGGCACTTTCATCCACCGCAGCAGTACCTAAAATGACTTTCCCATCCATCGGGATCACTTCACCGGCCACCACCTGGACAATATCACCAGGTTGTAGCGCATCAGAAGTCACATCAACAGCCTGCCCATTTTTCTCAAGCCGATGTGCCGGCATGGCATGACGGGACTTCTTCAGGCTTTCAGCTTGCGCACGACCACGCCCTTCTGCTACAGCATCCGCATAATTGGCAAACAACACCGTCACCCATAAAATAAGCGTAATCACCACGTCATAACCCAATGACTGATAGTTCGTCCCCGTAACGGCGTTCACCCCATCAATAACGGTTAATAAAATCGCGCCAACATAGACAACAAACATGACTGGATTGTTGATTTGAACTTGTGGTGCTAACTTTTTCACTGCTAGAAAAATATTTTCCATCAGATTCTCCTTACCTTGCCGTGAGAAAATCGGCAATTGACCCCTAGATACACCATCGCCAGTAGCGGGACAAAACGGGTGCAGCCCATTAACACCGCGCCAACCACATTGACCATCAGCTGATCACCATTAAACCCAGCAAACGACGAGCCGTTATTATTACCCATTGATGAAAACCCATACAAAATTTCTGAGAAACCATGCGCCCCAGTATTCGTCAAGCTTGATCGGATACCCGGCCAACTCACGGCAATTCCCGTGCTAACCAAAGTTAACACTGGCGGCAATAAAATGGCTAACGCAACCATTTTCATATCATAGGCCGCAATTTTTTTGCCTAAATATTCTGGTGTGCGCCCAACCATTAAACCACTGATAAACACGGTTAGTAGCACAAAGCTTAACATGCCATATAAACCAGAACCAACACCGCCAAATACAATTTCACCGAGTTGCATGAGTAACATGGGAATCAGCCCACCTAACGGGGTAAAAATATCCAATGACGCGTTCACTGACCAGTTAGAAACGGCGGTCGATAAGGTATTCCATAATGCTGACAACCCGATACCGTTGACAACATTTTCCCCCTCCAATGCCGTTGATCCGGCCACATCCGTAACATGCTGGCCAAGGTGTAATTCAGACAACGTGGTGCCAATCACTGCCAATACTAAAAGGCCAAGCATCACAGCATAGATCACCATCGCCTGTCGACGGCCGACCATTTGACCAAACATGACAACCAGGGCAGCGGGTAAGAGAACAATCGCCACACTCTCAAATAAATTACTCAAGCCTGTGGGATTATGAAATAATGCGGCTGCATTGGCACCAAAGAAGCCACCACCGTTACTCCCTAACAATGAAATCGCAAATTGGCTGGAAGCTGGTCCGGATGGCAATAAGATGCCTTGCACGACATGATTGGGGGCAAAATTCTGTACGGCCCCTTGGCTCACCATCAGTAACGTTAAGACTATGCTCAGTGGTACCAGGACATATAAGGTGAATCGAGTGATATCAACCCAAAAATTGCCAACCGTTTGGCTTTCCTTGCGTGAAAAACCGCGGATAACAGCCAGTAACGCAGCCACACCAACGGCTGCTGAGGCAAAATTTTGCGTGGTCAACACGGCAAACTGTGACAAGTAGGACATAGCGGTTTCCCCACTATAAGCCTGCCAATCCGTATTGGTGACAAAACTCATAGCCGTATTCAAAGCCAAATCCCAAGGCACGTTATGGACATGATTGGGGTTAAACGGTAACCATTGCTGGGTCATTAACACGCCCATCACAACGAATAAACTCATGAGACTAAACACCACAATTGCCAGTACAAATTGACGACCCGACATTTCAGCGGGTGTGTCTTGGTAGCCGAGGACACGATAAATGCGTTTTTCCACTGGTTTTAAAACCGCGCTCAACCACACCTTTTCCCCCGCCATCACCGCAGCAATATAGCGCCCGACGGGGATGGAGAGCCCCACAATAAAGCCAATAATCATCACATCTCGCCACCAAATCATGATTGATCCCCCCCACATTAAAATGTAAAATAAATAAACAACCAAGCCAACAACGACCAGCCCGCCTAAAAACGTTAACAGCATGGCGCAGTGCCTCCTTTTTTTGATAACGCTATCTTAACAACTATGATGTTAAAACGGTGTTAACAATAAAAAAGTGGTTATCACAAATTGAATAGAAAAAAAGCTATTGCAACAAGGCTGCAATAGCTTTTTCTTATTTCACACCGTGTGCCACATCGGCATGATACATATAGGCACGTGTCATTGGCAAATTCGTCCCTGATGGCCCTTTTGTTAACAAATATTGAACAACATCAATGTTCCCTGACTCAAATGAAGCGGCGCAGGCTTGCAAATACAAATCCCACATACGGTAGAAACGTTCACCGTATTGGGCAACAACCGCTGCTCGAACGTCATGAAAATTCTGTGTCCAAATTTCAAGCGTCTTTTGATAGTGACGACGGAGTGGTTCCAAATCGTCCACTTGTAGGACCGTCTGCATAATATGTGTCAAATTTTCAGCAAGGTTTGGAATATAACCACCTGGGAAAATATATTTGTTAATCCATTCATCCACACCAGCACCTTCATGTTGGCCAGTAATACCATGAATTAACGCTGTCCCATTTGGCACCAGACGATCACTCACTTGGGCAAAGTATTCGCCAAGATTTTCCTTACCGACATGTTCAAACATCCCCACCGAAGTGACATGGTCATAGGTCTTTTCAATTTCTCGATAATCCTTTAAATAGACAGATACTTGATCAGTCAAACCTTCTGCCGCAATCTTTTCCGTGACAAAATCATATTGTTGTTGGCTCAATGTTACCCCTGTTGCTTTTAAGCCATATTCCTTAGCGGCAGTGAAAATCAAAGTGCCCCAACCACAACCGATATCCAGTAACGTTTCGCCTGGTTGGGCATGCAACTTATCTAAAATATGATGGACTTTATTCCACTGCGCTTGTTCCAACGTATCTTCTTCACTAGCAAAGTAAGCACAAGAATACGTCAACGTTGGATCAAGCCACATTGCGTAAAAGTCATTGCCAATATCGTAGTGGCTTTGCACATCGACTTTACTCATTTTTTCTGAGTGTGAGCGCTTAGGCAAAAACTTTTTAAACTTCGCGTGGTTTAAAAAACTATCCTTAGCTTGATAAACAGCCGTAATCAATTGCTGTAAATCACCTTGTATCTCAATAATACCGTCTATATACGCCTCACCAAAAGTGAGCGAAGCGTGTGCCAAAATGTCCTTAACCTGAATCACTTCATGGATTATAATTTTAGCTATTGGGTCCCCCTCCCCATAACGCACGCATTCACCATCCCAAAATTCAACTTCGATTGGCGCATTAAAACTCGCCTTGAAAACTTGCTTATAAATGGTTTTGTCTAACATGTTATCCCCCTTGCTTTATACCCTGTATTTTAGAAAAAGACGTCCCAAAAGTCAAACAAAAATGACGAGCGTTTATCATCATTTAATTTATTTATTGCTGACAAAAAAAGGACGTCTTCACGTCCCTTTCGGTAATATACCCTACTTTAAAACATTTACGCCAGCTTGGTTCATCACCGTTGCTTGGACTTGATTCGTTGGCGTTAAATTGGCTGGCGTCGTTGGTTGCCAAGTTAGCGGTGCTGTATGACTCAGTTTTGATGCACTGACATTTACCCCGTTAAATTGAGTGCCAACATCTGCTAGCTGTGTCCCCTTGAGCTTGCTAATAATGTCTGACGCTGACGCTTCGCAATATTAAGCACATTGTTTTGCGCAGCAATTTGTGCGTTCTTACCCAATCCCCACGCGTACTTAAATTTGTACGTGCTGGTCCCATCATTTTGATACAGATTGTTCACGACTTGGACCTCGCCATAGCGCACCCGCGGTGTCCGTTGAACAGTATTTTCAAACAAATTATGGGTGACCGTCACATGAAGTTTGCCGGCATCTGTTTTTTTAGTATCATTGTTGCCAATCAACATGGTTTTATCATGGTTTCGATAAATATTGTCTGAGACCGTAATATTGTCAGCCCCATTAGTTAAATCAGTGTCACCATCATGATGTTGGTATTCGCGACCAAAGTACGTCCCATTTTGTGCATCTGGATGGGTGCCATCATCAAAGGTATTGTGGTCTAACCAAACATTACGCGCACCTTGCACTGAAATGGCATCATATTGTGAATTCCAGTTACCGGTGTCTTCATCCGTTGGATCCCATTGGGGGAAATCATCATACGGTGTTTCAAAATAAAGATTACGCACAATCACATTGTCCTGTTGGATCACCAGATTACCCCCAATGAGTTGCGCACCAGGTTCCCTAATAATCGTCGTATTTGCCGGCACTTTCACGGCTTGATTTTGTTGTGCCTTTACTCGATCAGCTTCCTGCACACCACTGACTTTTTTCTTACCCCAAGTACTTGGCGCGTAAGCAGCTAAATAGCTATTAAAGTTATAGCCGGTGCCTTTAGCATAATCAGCTGCAGTGAGCGTCTGGCCTTGTGCATTGACGTTCATGTCAATTTTACCCGACACATAAATGATCTTTGGTGTGGCATTATGCTCACCGCCCAACGCTTTTAACAAAGACGCACGGTCAGTAACCGTGTAGGTATGTGCTGCTGTGGCTTGGCTGCCGCCAGTGGTATTGCCCCCAAATCCACCAACTGTGCTGGCTGTTTGCACTGCGTAGCCAGACATGTCAGCGTGCACCTAACGAAGACCAGCTGTTACCGATAAGGCCAGCATCCCCGTCATCACTGTTGCTGAAAACAACTTAGCGCGCTCGGTTTTTGCCATGATTTTTCTCCTGTTTCGTTTACCTGAGCAAAAAATTCTAAACGTAATACTTTTGACACACCAACATTGTACGCTAAAAATTAACCCCCCTGCACGGTTTTTTCAACCATGACACACAATCTTTATATTCTTTACAAAAAAAGATCATCAAATCATGATGATCTTGGTCGTTTTCCTGTTTGTTAACAATAGTTAGGCGTTTGCTTCTTCTTGCGCCACCTTTGCCATAGCTGCTTGTGCTAAGAGATTCAAGTAATTGAATGGGCGATCGAACCATGGTTGGAAAAGCATATCCACAAAGGCGAGATCAGCCAAAGTCATCTGATTTTGAATGGCAATTGAAGCGGCATTAGCTGATTGAGAAATATCATATTTACTCTGAAGTTGCACACCTAGAATCCGCTTTGTTTGACGCTCCCAAGTGATGGTCATCAATACCGGTTCAGTTGATGACATAAACTCTGGTCGGAAATTATCAGTCATTGTCAAACTATCAGCATCAATGCCAGATGCTTTAGCGTGGGCCTCAGTCAGACCAGAAGAAGCCATGTTCAAATCATAAAGCTTAAGCCCTGATGTTGCTTGGGTGCCCATATATTTTAGCGTTGGTTCCACCAGGTTGTAGCCAATGAGTGTCCCTTGACGCACGGCATTTGTGGCCAAAGGAATATAGTCATGGTCTCCTGTTGGATTATAGTGCACTGCAACTGAATCACCGGCAGCAAAAACATCAGGGTGACTAGTTTGCATATAGTCATTGACGATTAAAGCGCCATTTGGCAACATATCTAATTGTCCAGTAAATAATTGTGTGTTAGGTCGGAAGCCAACAGACATAATGACTAAGTCAGCTGGATAGTCACCTTGATCTGTTTTCACAACAACAGCATCCGGCGTATTCTCAAAACTTTGTACCAGTTGACCGGTTGCGACCGTCACGCCATGTGATGCAAATAAATCGGCCACATTTTGTGTGAATTCAGCATCAAAATAACGATTCAAAACCGTTGGTTGATTATCAATTAAGGTTACTTCCCGTCCCTTCACATTGAAAGCTTCCACAAGTTCAGTACCAATATACCCCCCACCAACGACAACAACGCGTTGAATTTTTGGATCATTGGCATAATCAAGCAATGCTTTAGCATGTGTGTAATTTTTTGACAACACAATGCGGTCATCTTCAATACCTGGAATTGGTGGTACCACTGGCCATGAACCCGTCGTGGCGACTAATTTATCGTACGTCACCGTCGACACTGCGTCAGTCGTTAAATCTTTGACAGTAATTGTTTTATTTTTTGTATCCACATGTGTCACTTCATGTTTCATGTGAATATTAGCACCTAAATCGCTTAAGATTTCTGGGGATGAGTAAAAGAGGTCATCAATGTTTTTAACTTCACCCTGCACTGATAAAGCAATGCCGCATGATAAGAAAGACACATTATCATTCTTCTCATAAACATCGATTTCAGATTCTGGATGATGACTTTTGATTGATTTGATGGCGGCTGTTCCTGCGTGGGTTGAGCCAATAATAACAATTTTCATGTGTATCCTCCATAAGAACTTTCCATTCTTGATAGTTTTATTGTATAATCAAATTACCTCAAAATAATTGACTTAGGTCAAGAAAGCGTGAAAAATGTCACATTCAGAATTTAATTGCGTGAAAGCGGCCCCTATTTTTTCACAATTATCCGATGATATCATCACCCAGCTCGTTAACATTTCTGTCCATCAAAAAAGTTACCCCGCTGGTAGCTATATCTACGAACCTGATGATGATTTATCTGCCCTTATTTTAGTTGATTCTGGGCAAGTCGATATTTTTAATATTAACGACAGTGGTCAAGAACTCCTGTTGTATTCTTTGCATGCTCACCAAATGGATATTGAAGCGGCTCTTTTTACCGATACACGGCATCATCATTTTGCACGGGCCAAGGTCGATTCTCAAATTTGCATGATTCGTCGTGCTGATTTCCAGAAATTATTGCAACAAAATACGAGCCTCGCGATTCAAATGCTTAATACCTACGGTGAGCGTTTAACAACGCTAGAACAGCGTCAAATCAGTTTGTCCTTACAAAACGCTGACGAACGGTTGTTACAGTATTTTCAAGACATGGCTGCAGCAAAACAAACCAAAACTTTTCAATTAACCGTGACCAAAAAAGAACTCGCGGCCTCCTTACAAATTGCACCCGAAACATTGAGCCGACTACTCAAAAAGTTAACGCGCAACGGTGTGATTATGTTAAACAAGCGCGAAGTTACTTTGTTATAAACAAAAAAGCAACGATCGGAATCGTTGCTTTTTCTTATTTTTCCCAAACAAATTGGCCATCAAACATCGTGGCAACATTCTCAACGATCAATAATTGATCAGCTGGTGTGGTCAATAAATTCTGGCTGACAATGGCTAAATCAGCGAAATAGCCAGGTGCAATACGACCGACATTTTGTTGTTGGTTGGCTTGCGCTGCATGCAGCGTATGCGCTGTTATTGCTTGCCCAATCGTTACACCTTGGTCAAAGCCAAGGCCAACCCCAGCTTTATTGGCTAACGTCCGTCGCGTCACAGCTTGGAAAATCGTTTGCAAAGGTGTTTGGCCAATCACCACCGGCGCATCAGTACTGAAGGCAAGTGTGGCCCCGTGTGCAAGAAAATCACGGAATGTAAACATCCATGGTAAACGATGGTAACCAACTTCTTTCCACAAGAGTTCATAACCAATCAGTGCGTGACTAGGTTGCACGGATAAAATCGCCTTGGTGCGTTGTAGACGTGGTAAATCAGCTGGATTGAAGACCTCTAGGTGTTCAATGACATTACGCTTGCCAGCTGACAAAGGCGCTGTCTTTTCTGCTTCTTCAAAGGCCATTAACGTTTCGCGAATGGCACGATCGCCAATCGCATGGACACGAATTGGTAAATCCAAAGCATTAGAGCGGGCAATTAACGCATGCAGGGTCTCGTCAGGTAACATTGGTGCACCCTTTTCACCGGAACCTGGCGTATACTCATCCACCATGTAAGCGGTTTGTGTACTGGTCACCCCATCGTAAAATTGCTTAGTCCCAGCAATTTGGACGCGATCGGTGTTCTCAAAATCAGCTAACAGTGCTTGCAAACGTGTTTCGTCTTGCCGCATCCCTGGGAATAAGGCTGCGCGTACCGTCATGTTATCTTCAATCGCCTTAAATAACTGTTCATTCACGAGATCTTGTTCAGCACGGCCAGAAACGGCCAAAACCCCAACACTCGTCACCCCTTGTTGGTTTAATTCGCGAAAATAGTTTAAATAAGTTTCCGGCATACTCTCAACCAGTGTTTCCAACACTTGGTTTAAAATATGCGTGGCAATACCTTCTGTGAAAAAGCCTGTCATCTGACCTGATTCATCACGGAAAATTTCACCACCTGCAACAGCCAAATCTTCTTCAGAAACATGAATATTTGCTAATGCGGCACTATTCAGCCAAATTGAATGCACATCACCAGCGACTAACATCACGGGTGTTTCTGATTCAACAGCATCAATATCTGTTGCTGTTGGGGGGACATCAGACCCAAATTCGCTCGCATAATAACCCATGGCAATTTTCCAACCAGAGAAAACGGCGACATCAGCCAACTGAGCCAAAACTTCTGGGACAGTCCCATAATCAATGGGTGTTAATGCCCCAGCCTGCACTAATGAGATCACATAGGTGTGTTGGTGCGCATCAACAAATCCTGGCAGAATCATTTGGTCACCAAAATTGCGAACCAAATCAAACGCCGCTTCATCAACTGGTTCGCGATAGACGGCCGTAATTTTTTGCCCATCAACAGCAATTGATCCAGCAAAAGTTGTTTGTGTATCAACATCAAAGATTGCTTGACTTTTTAACAAAGTTACCATTATTTTCCTCCGTTAGCCATTGCCATTTTGGCTTCTAACCAGTTATTACTATAATCTTGTACCGTTTTATCTGTCAAATTTTCATAATGTTCCACCTTCGCTAATTTACTGCGCTGAGGATAGAGAATCTTATCTGACGTAATCTCTTTTGATAAGTACTTTTTAGCGGCAAGATTGGGACTTGAATACGCGACATATTCAGCATTTTGTGCAGCGTTCTTTGGATCAAGTAAAAAATTAATAAAGGCATAGGCCCCCGCCTTATTCTGGGCATTTTTCGGAATCGACATATTATCCGTCCAAACTGACCCGCCATCTTTGGGAATCACATAGTCAATATCTGGGTTAATGGCATGCGCATAATCTGCAACACCAGAATAAGCCACAGCCACGTTGGCCTCACCGGACGTCACATAGGCGCGAATTTCATCATTTAAAACTGCCTTAACGTTTGGTGCTAGGGCAGCCAATTTCTCTCGCGCCGCCTGAATGTGTGCTGGATCATGATCATTTTCAGAATAACCTAAGGCTTGCAACCCCATGCCAATTGACTCACGTGGTGCATCGATCAACATGACTTGATCCTTCATCTTAGGTGCCCACAATTTGGCCCAGGTATCAACTTCATCCTTTGAAAAGACCTTGGTGTTATACATGATTCCCGTTGTTCCCCAAAAATAAGGCAACGAGTAGTGATTGTTTGGATCAAATGACTGATTTAATAGTATGGGATTTAAATTTTCTAACCCATGAATCTTTTGAGGATCTAGGGATGCTAATAACTGATCTTGGGCTAATTTTGTAACAAAAGGCTCACTGGGGAACACTAGATCGTAATTAGATCCCCCTTGTTTTAATTTCACCATCATGGATTCATTGGAATCGTAGGTTTCATAACTCACTTGATAACCCGTTTGTTTCGTAAACTGTGTTAGTAGGTCAGGGTCAATGTAACTACCATAATTATAGATATGCAGCATTTTTTGGTGACGACCCTGTTTCCCGGGTTGCTCACGCAACAGCTGCTGCTTAAGTAGCGCTAACCCACCTACAATAACGACAACTGAACTCATCAGTAAAAGCATCTTTTTCAACTCATACATACCTCGAATAGATTTTTTGTTTGATTAAAAACAATCTGTTTACTCACTCAGTAAACACTTAAAGTTTTTAGACAGACTTTAATTATATTATGTCACTCTAATACTGTAAACACTTTTGTGACGTTTGACTCGATGACAGCCAAAAAAATACCCAACACACCCTGTGCTTGGTATTTTTTTTGTTATTTTTTTTCTGCAATCACGGATTTGACTGGTCCAAATGACCGGCGATGAATTGGCGTCACCCCAAGTTCTGCCAGTGCAGCCAAATGTGCTTTGGTGCCATAACCAGCGTGTTGTGCAAAACCATAACCCGGATATTGCCGATCGTAATCGGTCATCATGCGATCACGGGTCACTTTTGCAATAATACTAGCCGCCGCAATGGAATTACTCCTAGCATCCCCTTTAATCAACGATAACTGGGGAATATCAGTCTGCAACGTCATCGCATCAATTAATAAGTAATCTGGTTCAGGTGCCAGTTCAGCGACTGCTTGCGTCATGGCCAAGCGCGCTGCCTCGTAAATATTAATGTCATCAATCACCGCGGCATCAACCACGCCAATCCCAATCGACAGTGCTTGGGCGATAATGCGATCAAATAATTGGTCGCGCATTTTTTCAGACAGTTGCTTAGAATCAATCACGTCGAGTTCTGCAAAATCATGCGGCAAAATAACCGCTGCTGCCACCACTGGCCCTGCTAAGGGCCCGCGTCCAACCTCATCAACACCAGCAACATGAGACAGCCCTTGATCCCACTGTTGGGCTTCAAAGGTAAAACGGGTTTTGAAATTCTCGCGTTTGGCTGCTAATTTCAATTGTTGCTTGTCCCATTGCTGCAACGCCTGTTGAACGCCAGTCCGACTATCTTGCCGCCAATTTGCTAAACGCGGATCAGCTGGATCCGATATGGCTTTAAGACTATTTTTAATTTGTGCAATTGTTTCTGCCATATCACTTACATGTCAAGAAGATCTAAAGTAAAGGGCCCAAGTTTGCCTTTACGCAAGTCATTTAAGACACGTTCACTGGCCTTTTCATAATCGTCCTTGAAGCCAAGTTTTTGCGTAATGTCCAGCAAAATTTGCACACTGGCCTCATCAAACACGTTCGCATCTAAATGGTAGCGTGAAATAATCGCCTCTGGTCGGTAATTACGGAAGAAATCAAGTAAGAACAAGACCGCATCATCCTTAGCAAAAATCGTGTCTTTGACGGCGCCAGTTAAGGCTAATTTCAACCCAACGGTTTGATCTTCAAATTTCGGCCACAACACACCCGGTGAATCAAGCAATTCGAGCTTGGTTGGCGTTTTAAGCCACGCAACCTTCTTCGTCACACCAGGTCGATCCGCAGTTGGGGCAACGTTTTTCATCACCAGATGGTTCAGTAAAGTGGACTTACCAACGTTAGGAATCCCCGCAATCAGTGCCCGAATGGGTTGATCTTGAATCCCACGGGCCAGTTGCGCGGCCTTTTTAGCTTCCACGGCACGGCGCGCCGCCTTTGTCACCAACTGTGGTGTTCGTGGGTCACGGGTATCCAACACTAGCACTGTGTGCCCTTGGGCTTCAAAGTGTTGCTTCCAAGCACGTGTTTGCTCAGGATCCGCTAAATCAGCTTTCGTCATGATGAGTAAGCGTGGTTTTGAACCAATTAACTTATCAACTTCTGGGTTACGAGAACTTTCAGGAATGCGCGCATCCACCAGTTCAAAAACTACATCCACTAACTTTAAATTTTCGCGCATCAGGCGAAAGGCTTTGGCCATATGACCAGGGAACCATTGAATAATTTGTGCCATATTCGTCCTTGCTGCCAACAATTTGTGCCAGCAGTTCCTCCATCCTATTTTTTATCGTCCTGCTTGATAGCGTTCCCAAGCTTGATCAAAGATTGACATTTCGGTCAAGTAAGACGCATTTTCTTCTAAATAATTTGAAATATCATCAAAATCTGTGCTTTGCTTTGGAAAAGTTAAGTCCAAAAAAGCGTTATTGGCAAACTGCTGTATTTCATCTGCAGCCACCGCGTTACGATTTGTCATCAACCAATCATAAAATGACCGTGCACTATTTGCCATTTTCAAGCCCCCCTTCAAAGACAAACTGCCCTGCTTTTAAATCAATAATTTTGGCGCGAAATGATAGCCCATTTGTCACTGGTAATTTTGACATATCAATAAAAATCTGCTGTTTACCAGGATTAATCGTCACAAACTTTGGCGCGTGATAACTGCGTTTCACATATTGCATCACGACACCGATTGGTAAGGGTAAATTACCAACGCGTAACGTTTTTGCCGTTAAAATCACATTCCCATTTTTGGTCACTTCTGGTGTCATGGCTAAGCCAAAACGAAAGGTATCGCCCAGCATTTTTGTCTGCCCGTACAAAGTAATCGTGTCGCCAACTCGAAAAGTATAATTTTCAGTGTGCGTATCTTTCAAATAATAATCAACTAAGGCATTGACCTGTTTGGTATTTAACGTCACGTCAAAGGTGGCATCACTTTTGGCAATTTTAGCCGGTGAATCAGTTATTGGCGTCTTTTGAGTGGCCAAATAATAAGTGGTGCCGATACCTAGAAGCAAGAAGAGCACTAAGGTCCAAAAAGCCCAAAACCAAATTTTTGGTGATCTTTTTGCAACTTTCGGTCGTGTTAAGGGGTTGTCAGCCATGCAGCTTGTCCTCGTCTCATTTGTTCAAATAATTGGGTCGTCATAAAGTCATACCCTTTTTTATTGGGGTGATAATGATCTGTTGTACTAATCCAGTCGTTCGTAAAGGCTGGCTTTTCAGCTAGTTTTGTCATGAACTGATCGGGATTTTTAGTTGTTTGATCGGCGATCTCTGCTGATGCGATGAATTTTTGACGCGCACTTTCGGTGCGATATTGCCCATAAGTTAAACCAAATACGTCGACATAGTGGCTATTTTTATCCGCTTTGGCCACTTCCTGGTTAATCGCATTAAACAGCGCAACATCCGTATTGAAATCTTGCCGATTCGGAAAATGAACAAAAATCGGATTATAATTCCCAAAAATGTAAATCGGTGCATCGGGATTGTACTGTCGAATCGTCTCAAAGAGTGTCCGCAACTGCTGACGGTACGCCGACTGCCCCGCTTTAACGGCTTTAGTCAACGCTTCAGGGGATTGTGCTGATTGGTTTTTAAGGAGGAGTTGTTGCAAATCATTGCCACCAACCGTCAGGATAATCGCTTGCGCGTGTTGGATGTCTGACTGCATTTTTGGTTGTGTTGCTAAGCGATGCTGGATTTGATCAGAGCGATCCCCCGAACGCCCATAATTGGCCATGGTTACTTTGACAGCATACTGTTGTTGTATCTGCTTGGCAATCCGACCCGTGTAGCCTTGTTGCTTGCCATCATCGCCAACACCTGCCGTCAGTGAATCACCCAATGCGACCAATGCCACTTTATTCACCTTGGCTATTTTGGCAGCTTGTTGCGGTGTCGCTGTATTCAGTGCTGGTTTTTTCATGGTCAGCCAAATGCCGACGCCTAAACCGACCAGTAACAACACAATACTGCCAATCGTCACATACTTTCGCATCCTTGTCCCCTAAAAATTTGATCTATTCTATTGTAACAAAAAAAGCGCAATCAAGCGATTGCGCTTATATTATTGCTGAGCTAAGGCAATAATTTTCAAAATGGTATCCGTTGCTTGCGCCATGGTTGTCGTTGAGACATATTCAAACCGGCCATGCATGTTCTCGCCACCAGCAAATAGGTTTGGTGTTGGCAAGCCCAAGAACGTAATCTTTGAACCATCTGTGCCACCACGTACAGGTTCAATCAAGGGTGTTATGCCCAATTCTTGCATCGCCTTCTCCGCCAAGTCAACAGAACGCATGTCGTCTTTTAAGATTTCACCCATGTTATAGTATTGATCTTTAAGCGTGACCGTCACACGGGTTTCCCCAAATGATTGGTTGAATTGTTCAGCAATGTCTAACAAGCGTTGCTTACGCGCTTCAAATGTTGCGCGATCATGATCACGAACAATATAACGTAATTCCGCTGCTTCTGGGTTCCCAGAAACTTGCATCACATGCCAGAAACCTTCACGGCCAGCAGTATGTTCTGGTCGGTCATGTTCTGGTAATTGCGCATGGAAATCAAAAGCCACTTGAATTGCATTGATCATGGTGTCTTTTGCCGTACCTGGATGCACATTACGGCCTTGAATTGTCACGGTTGCACCAGCAGCCGAAAAAGTTTCCCATTCTAATTCACCAGCTGGGCCACCGTCAACCGTGTAAGCAAAATCCGCCCCAAAGGCTGCCGTATCAAAGTGATCCGCGCCGATGCCAATTTCTTCATCTGGTCCAAAGGCAAAACGCAATGGGCCGTGCTTAATTTCAGGATGGGCAATCAAATATTGCGCCGCTGTGATAATTTCAGCAACCCCAGCTTTATCATCAGCGCCAAGTAGCGTTGTCCCATCTGTTGTAATCAACGTATGACCCGCATACTTTTTCAAGCTTGGGAAATCATCTGGGTTAAGTTCATAGCCACTGTTACCCAATGGAATCGTTGCTTGACCATCATAATTTTCGATAATTTGTGGTCGCACATTGGCGCCGTTAAAGTCTGCCGTATCAACATGGGCAATAAAACCAATCGTTGGCACACTGTCATCATCAACGTTACTTGCCAGTTCCGCAAACACGTAACCATCCGCCATGGTCCGGACATTTTCCAGACCAATTGCTTGTAATTCAGCTGCTAAGTCAGCCAAAAAGGCCACTTCTTTAGGGGAAGATGGGACTGTTGTTGCCGTCTCATCTGATTGGGTATCCACCGCAACATATTTCAAAAAACGTGATACTAATTCAGGATATTTTTCGCTTGTCATAATCTATTCTTGATTCACGACACTGTGCATGTCGAATCGCGATCCTTTCTATCTTTTGGCCGACAAATTGTCCGGACGTCCCCGAAATCTTAGATATAGGTGTATGGATCCGTGTTAGTTGTTGTCGGAAATGCTGTCAGCTGCTCGCCAAACCACTCATGTACTTTGGCTGCCATCGGCGTAGCTGCAATGGCTTCCATATGATGATCAGGGTCAATCACCACAAACCCAGCCGCCAAAATATCATGCCCAACATGATAGTAAACATCAGCGGTCACAAAGGCATCGGCGCCGGCTGCTTGAGCTTGTTGCCAATAACGCCCCCCATCACCACCCAAGACGGCTACTTTTTGAATTGGTTTAGTCAAGTCATTGGCGATAACCCGCAGAGTTTGAACGCCAAAGCGCGTCCGTAATTGGGCAGCATAATCAGCCACCGAAATTGGCGTGGCTAACACGCCAATGCGCCCCAAACCGGTACGCCCATCGGCATTCGGCACTAGGGGTTCAACCGCGGTGAGGGCTAACGCATCAGCCAACCAATCATTCATGCCGCCCGCAGCACTGTCTAGGTTAGTGTGTGAGGCATAGACCACAATATTATGCTTGATCAGATCAGCATACATTTGGTTTTGTGGTTGACTCAAATCTAAATTTTTAGCCGGGAAAAACATCGCTTCATGATGTGCCCAGATAAAATCAACCGACTGCGCAATCGCTTCAGCCACCACTTCTGGCCGCACATCAAGTGCCGTCATCACCCGGTGAATCGGTTGCTTGGGATCACCAATTTGCAAGCCTGTGGGATCACCCACTTCGGCCAATGTCTTTGGTGCAAACTGTTCAATTTGATCAATTAACATTTGTGCTGTAATCATGACAACACCTCTTGAATGTCTTGAAAACGAGCTTGCCATTGTTGATAAGCTGGTGTATCAGTTTTACCAGCCGCAGTCAGACGTTCAAAAATCAAGCTAATCCGATCTGCTTCTTTTTGCCATTTCGCTTTAAAGGCAGGTGATTGCTCATCGCGTAAAAACGGTCCAAACACGAGATCTTGCGCTGATAATGTTTGGTTGCCTGGCTTGGCCACAATAATTTCATAAAAATGTTTTTCTTCTTGCACAATACGTTCATGCGTAATCTGATACCCATGCTGCACTAACCACTCGCGCACAACCTGTTCATCCGTATTGGGTTGCAAAATTAGTGTTGTAAAACTTTGTCCCCGTTGCTTAGCTGCTGCTAAAATGTCGCGAATTAAAATCCCGCCCATACCAGCAATCGTCACAGTATCCACCTGATCGTCGTCCGTCACAGCCGCTAAACCATCCGCTAAACGAAGCGCTGTAGCAGCTAATAACCGTTGTCTTTTCAGTTCTTGCCGTGCGTTTTCCAAAGGGCCTTTGGCCACCTCACCGACAACCGCAAAATCAATATGTGATTTTAATAATAAATGTGCTGGCAAATAGGCATGATCAGATCCAATATCTGCCAGGCGTGCACCTTTTGGTACAAAACTTGCCACCGCGGCTAAACGGGGCGATAAATTGACACTATCCATGGTTAAATTCCTTTAATTCTAGTATATCATAACACGTCACATTATGACTATTCACTCATAATTCCCTAACAAAAAAGCCAGCAACAAGTGCTGAACTTAAAGTGTTACTTGACAAAGCCGTCATCCGTCATCGCTGCCTGGAATAACGCCACGACATCTTGCGGTTGTAGCGTTACATAAGCCGCTTGATCAAGATGGCCAACTGTCACAGCACTATTGGCCATCGCGTCAAAATGGGTATCATCCGTGATCCCGACACCTGGCAAAGTTGTTGGTACATTCAATGACTTAATCCAATCAAATGTGGCTTGAATGGCACCTTGCGCAACTGTTGCATCATCACCGGTCAAGCACCAGACATCACGACCAAATTGGGCAAAACGTGGTTGCGTTTCTGCTGACAAACTCCGTTGCATCCAACGTGGTGTCATAATTCCCAAGCCAACGCCGTGCGTAATGTCATAGTAAGCCGATAATTCGTGTTCAATAGGATGAACAGTCCAACCATTCGTGTTACCCACGTCAACTAAGCCATTCAATGCCATTGTTGAGGCCCACATTAAAGCTGCCCGCGCGTCATAATCATTAGGATTAGCCAACGCGATGGGCGCATTTTTGATTACTGCACGATATAACCCTGCCATCATCCCTGACGTGACATCGTTTGGTGTTTGGTCAAAATATTGTTCCGTCAAATGACTGAAAATATCAATCGCCCCCGCGGCTGTTTGCCATGGTGACACAGAAAATGTCAGCGTTGGATCCAAGAAGGATACGGCTGGTGAGTTAGGACCACCAGTGCCTAGCTTTTGGTTGGTTTCGGGATTTGAAATAACTGACCCCAAGTTCATTTCTGTGCCGGTGGCTGACAAAGTCAAAATATCTACCACAGGTAATTGCGCAATTTCATAACGCTTTGATGACTCAACGACCAAATCCCATGGATCAGCATCATAAAACTTTGATGATGCAATGACTTTAGCCGCATCAATCACCGAACCACCGCCGACAGCCAAAACCACATCAATGTCATGTGTTTTTACCAAATCTTGCCCGGCACGAACAGAATCAATTTTCGGATTGGGTTCAATGCCTGATAATTCGACAACTTCCAAATCCGTTAAGGCGGCCCGTACGCGGTCATACAAACCAGATTGCTTAATTGACCCACCGCCAAATACAAGTAATACACGTTGACCAAATTGGGCCACTGCATCATGTAATTCGGTGTCAATCACATTTTTCCCAAAACGGATCGCCGTTTTGTTCTGGAAGTTAAAATTATTCATATGAACTATACCCTTCTTTCTACTGTAATATCATACCATAATTTGGCTATCTTTTAGGGTTAGGCCAATCCCCGGTGCGGTTGGCACGGTCATCAAACCTTGGCGCACCTGCAAATCCGCCGTCGTGATATCTGAAGTGAAATAGCGTGAACTAGCAGAAATATCACCGGGGATGCTGATTTCTGGTAAACTCGCTAAGGCTAAATCAACCCCACGTCCTAAATTACTGCTTAACATCCCACCAATCCATGGTTGAAAGCCTGCTTGGTGTAATAATTTAATCGCCGTGACAGCAGCTGTAATCCCACCAATTTTCCCTTGCTTAATCGTAACTGCTGAAGCAGCATGTAAGGCAATGGCGGTTGCCACGTCAGCTAGGTTATTCACGCTTTCATCCAAACTCAGCGGTTGTTTCATTTGGCGTTGCAGCGCAGCATGCTGAGTAAAATCGTGTTCGCCAAAGGGTTGTTCCACAAACAAGACATTGGCAGGAAGTGCCTTTAATTGCATAGCCGTTTCAGGATTAAAACTGCTGTTGGCATCCAGCGAAAACTGTTGCTCGGGATAGCGCGCTAACACGTTCATTAACGCTGGTAGATCCGTTTGTCGACCATCAATTTTTAATTTAATCCGTCGATATCCTTGCTGTATGGCTGTACGAATGGCTTGGTCCGTTACTGGCATTCCAAGTACTATCCCGACTGGGACTTCCGGTTTGACGCCCCCCAACATTTGCTGCAATGACTGCTGAGTGAGCTTACCGACTGCATCCCAAACTGCCATTTCAACGCCCGCTTTCGCAAACGACCCAAAGGGGGTTATCCGCGCCAGCTGCGCAGCAAAATCACTCGGTGAGGTAAATTGCCAAGTACCAATCACTGGTTTGATTAAAGTGTCGACAATATCTTGACTGGTCCTTTGCGTTTCTAATGCATAATGATAATCCGCAAACGATTGAATTTCGCCATATCCTATGGCCGTTTGCACTGTCGTGTCATCATAAACGGTCAATTGTACCAGTGTGAGCGGTCGGGTTGTGGTGATGCCATGCGCTGTTGTAAATGGTTGGTTTAAAGTTAATTGAATTGACCAAGTGACCATTTTTTTAACGTGATACATGGGCTTTTAACCTCGCAATCACCTGGTTTGGCTGTTCAAAATGCACGTTATGTCCCGCATCAGCAATCACAGCCTTTTGTGCATTTGGCAATTGTTGTAATATTTTATCAGCTAACTGGTTAAATTTAACATCTTTTTCGCCAACGATCAGTAAGGTTTTGACCGTCACCTCTGCCAATTTTGGCCAAAAGTTCGGTTGGGACCCGGTGCCCATACCAATCAGTGACTGCGCCACATTTTCAGGTCGTTGTTGCAGCCGTTGTTGTCGCATTTGCTGTTGTTGGTGCGCTGGTAATTGTTGTTGCGAAGCAAATAATGGGAGTGCTTCCCAGGCTGTCACAAAACTCGGAAAATCTTGTCTGATATGCGCCGCTTTTGCCGCATCAGCTTGCCGTCGCGCCGCGCGATCGGCAGCAGTTGGGAGACCAGCTGTCGCACTTTCTAAGATTAAACTCGCCACCTGTTCAGGGTGTGCAATCGCAAATCCCAAAGCCAAACGTCCGCCCATTGAATAGCCGAATACATGCACTTTTTCCCAATCATAAGCGATCAAAATCGCTTGCAAATCAGCGATTTGGTTCGCCATTGTAAAGCGTTCAACGCGCGTCACCTCAGGTGCACTAGCGCCAAAACCTAATAAATCAATTGCCAACACGGTCCCGGGTAATGCCGAGATTAACTGATCAAAATCATGCCGCGAGCCCATAAAACCATGTAATAGCAGCCACTTATCCTGAGTTGAAGAATTTTCTTGATAGGTCACCTGGTACGGATAACCCGCAATGTTGACCACTTGCTCAGTCATCTGGCTCACCTATAAAGCGGTGATGGGCCACCACATTGGCCTGCCGATCACTCGTGTAGGCGATAAGACGCGGTCCGTTGACCGTCTGTGCCAGCACCTTTTCTAAATCATCAGGTGTCGTCAAATCAACAAAGGGCATCTCATATAAAGCGGCAATTTTTGCCATATCTAAGCCCAACGGTGTCCCAAACAATAAGTCAAAATAATCTGGTTCAGCCGCTTGTGGCAAAAATGAGAAAATCGCCCCACCATCATTATTGACCACAATAATATCAATCGGCAATTGATATTGTCGGGCCATCATCAAACCATTCATGTCATGGAACAAGGTCAAATCACCGGTGAGTAACACACTACGCTGCTGCGTGGTGCTACTCATCCCCATTGCCGTTGACACAACCCCATCAATGCCATTGGCACCACGGTTAGCATAAATTTGTTGCGTCCTTTGCCCAGTAAAGACATCATCCATATCACGAATCGCCATACTGTTGGCCACAAAAATCGGGGTTTGGGGGGCAACAATTTGATCTAGTACGTGTGGTAATGCGAGTTCACCAATTGGGTGGCGTGGCACTTGATTCAGTGTTTGCCATTGCGCATAAAACGTTGGCTGATTAGCAACTGTCACATGCTTTAAAAACGTCTGTGGCGTTTGCATAATCGCGCGTGAAATATGCCTTGAATGGTCGGTACCAGCCTGTTCATCAACATGCCAGACAGGAATATTTTCTTGGCGTAACCATTGCAGCACACTGGCCGAAACAGGCGTTGCCCCAAAACGGATAACAAGGTCTGGTTTGGGCACAGTTGCCAGTTTGCCCGCTTTAATTAAAGCGTCAACCCCATAAATCGTTTCTGGGGTACGCGCCCGACTCAACACATCCGCAATCACAGGCACATGATTAGCACGAGAAAATTGGGCCAACGCTTGTTGATAAGATGGCCCCTCATTCGGACCGGCTAAAATCACAACCTGCTGATAAGCCAGTTGTTGTGGAGCAAAGTGTGGTGTCGGTGTCTCAAAATCAACCGGCGCAATGATAATCGGTTCCGGATCATGAAGCACTGGCATCAGTGGTTTCCGTAAGGGCAAATTAATTTGTAATGGGCCTTGCGGCGCAGATACGATGCGCTGTACCATCTTTTGGACCATAAAATCAATATAAGCGGTCACATCCGGATGTGGATCTTGTAACGTGACTTCAAGATATTGCTTCGTCAAGTCACCAAATAGACGCTGTTGTGACAATGTTTGCGGTGCGCCATTTTGTTGCAGCTCAGCTGGTCGATCTGTTGATAAAATGATCAAAGGAACATGTGAAATAGCAGCCTCTGCTACCGCTGGCGTGTATTCTGTAATTGCTGTGCCAGAAGTGCCTAGCAAAGCGACTGGTTGCTGTAACGTTTTGGCAATCCCTAAGGCAAAAAAGCCTGCTGACCGTTCATCGACATCAATATATAGCTGCAGCTGATCTTGTTGATGGGCAAATTCAGCCAGCAGTAAAGCAATGGGCGTTGACCGTGAGCCAGGTGAGACCACAAAATGTCGCACCCCACTTTGGAAAAGCGCCTGTAACAAATATTTCGTATTTTTTGTTAACGTCTCATTCGACATGATTGTAGTCCTTTAACAATTGCCGCATGGGTTCAAATTTCAACCCAGTTTCTTCATATTCTTGTTGCGCATCGGAGTCAGCCACAATCCCGGCACCAGCAAATAACGTTGCCCGTCGCTGCGTTTGATTCACATACATGGCACGGATACCAACCACAAATTCGCCACTATGATCCGCAGTAAAATAACCAATCGGACCGGCAAATAAGCCACGAGGTGTCTTCTCATGGGTCGCAATATAATGCAGGGCCGCTTCACGTGGGACGCCACCCAGTGCTGGTGTTGGATGTAAACGGTCAACAATCACGGTCACACTTAAATGTGCCGCAATGTCCCCTGTAATTGGTGTGTACAAATGCTGAACTTGCTTATTTTTGAGTAAACTTGGCGTGGCCGGCACCTTTAGCGACGTCGTCACGTCTTGCAAGCGTGTCGTGATACTTGCCACGACATATTGATGTTCAATGCGGTTTTTCTGACTGGCTAACAACGCTTCGCCTAATGCAATATCGTCAGCTCCATTCGTACCACGGCGGCTTGTCCCAGCGACCGCCGCCGTAGCGAGCTGACCATCTGACATAGCCACTAATCGTTCCGGTGTTGCTGAAATAAACAATTCATCATGTCGCTTTAAAACCACATGATACGTATTCGTCTGCTCAGCTAACGCACGAATAATTTGTGCCAGTCGTAACGTGTCAGATAACTGCAGGGTCTGTTGCCGACCAAAAACGACTTTGGCTAAGGTTTGATCGATGGCTAAGGTATCAATCAAATTCTCTGTCCGTTCGATCCAATCCACTTCATCTGTCACATGACTAGTGGTCACCGTATTTGGCTGTTTTGGCACGAACTGCGCCAGCCACGTCGTAAAATCAGATACGGTATCTGATCCGAACGTGATTTTATCTGCCGCGATGGTCACCATCACTTCGGGGACAAACCAAAAACCCGCCATCAATTCAGACTGCGGGTACTCTTGTTCATCAAATGACTGCGCACCAAAAACAACCGCACCTTGTAATGCCTGAGCCGTTTTTGCCGTAGCGATTGCGCCAATGCCAAAACGTAAAGTATTATCAGTGGGTGTCGCAAAGTAAGCGCCAAATTCAGTTGTTTCAAGTGCCGCATAGAGTTGCTGTAAGTCGCTTTGAGCCAACGCGCGCGTTTCGTGATATGTCATCATATTGCTACCTCTTCACATGAAAAAGCAACAGGCAGAACCCGTCGCTTTATGTTTAATTTTTTAAATTCACTTGTGGCATGCACTTAAAGACTGGCATCAAAACTAATGCAACAATCAAGCCCATGACGGCTTGAGCAATATTACCAATGATGGAAGCCACGCCGGCAGCCCAATTATAAAGCAAGGCCCCAGCCAACAAATAACCCACGACCATAATCACTGACCCTAAAATCAAGCCAACGACCTGACTTGAGACGCGCTTTTGATAACCAAAGTATCCAACAACATAGCCTTCAAGACCATGAATCACTAATGAAAAAATCATCCATTGCGGATAACCAGCAAGCAAGTCAAGCAACAACCCACTCAAACCGCCAACAATCATCCCACTTCGTGCACCACCTAATAGTGCCGCAATAAAAATACCCGCTTCAACTAAATTCACAAAACCGTTTGTTGCTGGTACGGGAATTTTAACGATATAAGATAAGGCGACATTAAAGGCAATAATCACTGCCAAAATTGCCAAGTGCTTTGTGTGTTGTGCTTCTTTCATTTTTCGGCCCTCCGTGCGCCTTGCCAGACATTTCCAACATCAAAAGTGTGATTTAAATCGACACCATACTTAATCCCATACCAGACAAATTCTTTCGCATCTTGTGCGGCGGCTAAAACATCAGCCGTTTGACCAAGATTTGCCGCTAAACTAGCTGATAAGGTACAACCGGCGCCGTTATGGTACATCTTAGCTTCCGGAATTTTCGCTTGCGTCAAAAATGTCGCTGTTGTCCCATCATATAACACATCAACCGCCTCATCACCGGCCAACAAGGTCCCACCTTTTAATAAGACGTTTTGGGCGCCAAGCGCCACGAGTCGTTGCGCCGCTTGCACCATATCCGCCCGCGAAGTAATAGTTTGGCCGGTTAAAATTTCAGCCTCACGTAGATTGGGTGTCACCACCGTTGCTAACGGTACAAACTGATCGATTAAACAAGCCACAATATCTTTTGTCTCGACTTGCGTGGTTTCCTTAAATACCATCACCGGATCAACAATAATCGGGATATTAACATCCCGTAGATATTTGGCAACAAGGCGAACAATATCAAGTGTTGGCAATAAGCCAACCTTAACAGCAATAATATCATCAAGCGCTAAAACTGATTCTAATTGTGCCGCAATCACTGCTAAATCAAGCGGGAAAATTTGAAAGTCATCTGGTGTCACCGTCACAATACTTGTGGTCACACTTAGGCCAAAAAGGTTATAGTTGGAAAATGTTGCTAAATCCGCTTGAAGTCCGCCACCTGCAAGGGTATCGGAACCAGCGATTGTTAAAATTTTGTGGGGCATAGCCTAAACTTCTTTACTTAATTTTTATGGTGCTGAGGCGACAAAATTAATATTGCGCCCATCATCGATCACAGCCGTCACAACCGCATTGTTACCACCGGACGTAATCGACCATGAATAATAACGGCCATGCGCTTTTGCCCAAGCTATTGCCTCACTAATTGGCTTCCCTTTAAGTTGCGCTGACTCTTTAATGCTATCATTTTGGCTGCTTGAAGCACTTGAACTTTGTGTTGCCTGACTACTACTTGATGATGCAGCTGAATGTTGCTGACTCGAAGATTGACTGGCGGCACTACCTGTTGTCGAATCAATCGTTTCATCAATCGTTTTGCTGGATTGCGTCTGCGTTTGAATCCTCGTCGACGTACTTTGTGATGTTGAATAGGTGATATAGAGAAACACACCTAAACTAATCACAACAAGGCCGGCTAACACAATGAAAAAATTGCGAATAGGATGGCCTTGTTTCTTAAATTTAGGGCGATGATAATCGTAATCTGTCATACCTTACCTCTCATTGTTTTCTATTATAACATAGAATAACTATCATTCTGCTTCTGCTAACTGATTTTATGATAAGATTAGATTAGTGCCTTTGAGGAGAAAAATCACGTATGCTCAAAACAAATTTAGAACGTATCTCAATCAAAGATGTGATTATGATTGCCGTTGGTACCGGCCTCTACGGCTGGGGACTAATCAATGTGAACATCCCCAACCGTTTGGCTGAAGGTGGTATATCTGGGATCACTTTGATTTTAAAAGCCCTATTCAACTGGAATCCGGCTTATACAACCTTTATCTTAAATATTCCATTGCTCTTTATTGGCTACCGCATTCTCGGTCGGCGTGCCCTGATATATACCATTTGGGGGATTACATCACTGTCAATTTGGCTCTATATCTGGCAAGTGTTTCCGACGCCACCAGCTCTGAATCAAGATATGCTAATCGCTGGTTTGATTGCCGGTATCGTTGCCGGTGCTGGTCTAGGAATTGTTTTCCGCTTTGGTGGCACATCCGGCGGGACAGATGTTGTTGCACGCATTATGGAACAAAAATTTGGCATTCAAATTGGTCGGACTATGTTTGCATTAGATGCAGTAGTCCTACTTTTGTCCCTGATCTACATTGATATTGTGCACATGATGTATACCTTAATCGCCTCGTTCGTTTTTGCTCAAGTCCTAGCACTCACGCAGCAAGGCGCTTATACGGCTCGGTCATTTATGATTTTCACAGACTATCCAGAAGAAATTTCACATGCCATTATGGCAGAATTAGAACGTGGGACTAGTTTGTTAAAATCTGAGGGGGGTTATTCTCACCGCGAACAACGCGTTGTCTACGCTGTTGTCGACCCTTCTGAAGTCAACACGGTTCAACACATTATTGAAGAAATTGATCCAAAAGCGTTTGTTTCAATCTTCACAGCGCAAGAACAATTGGGTGAAGGTTTCTCTTATCTACGCCCAAAGAAAAAATATTTTTTCTTCTAAAAAAGGATGCCAATGGCATCCTTTTTTAGATTAGGTTTTTTTGCATATGTGTATAGTGGTGCGATTCAATCATTAAGTCTCCTGTCGGCACAAACCCTAAACGTTGGTACAGCGCCATTGCGTCAGGATTTGAATCATCGACATTTAAACCAATCACATGGCGATCTTCTTGTCGTGCCCGCGTTTCGGCGGCTTTCAGCAGCGCCTGACCGACACCTTGACCACGTGCCGCAGACGTGACAACGACAGAATCAATATACCATTCGTTCTCAAAGACTTCAGAATC
This sequence comes from Leuconostoc garlicum, assembly GCF_001998805.1. Classification (NCBI taxonomy): domain Bacteria; kingdom Bacillati; phylum Bacillota; class Bacilli; order Lactobacillales; family Lactobacillaceae; genus Leuconostoc; species Leuconostoc garlicum. The sequence continues at coordinate 1,428,969 of NZ_CP016329.1, forward strand.
TTCAAATAACCAACGATGATAACTATACTGATCAGCTAAAACAGTTTGCATTGCGGTGTCTAGCACGGGTTCATCAGTATCTGGATAACCAAACAAAACCCCAATGACCTGACCGGCATCATCTTGTGCCACCAAAGCGCGCCGGTAGTGATAACGCGACTGATCTGATTGTGTCACAGCCAAGCGCCAGGCTGCCTGCACATCAGCCACACTTAATTCATCATAGATCGCCAAATCCATGGCATCAAAAATTGTTTGTTCTAATTGTAAAATTGCATCTTGATCAGCTTGCGTTGCAGCGCGAATTATCATGCAGTACTTTCCTCCGGTTGAATCATCGTTAAACCAATACGTTGGCGTTTTGTATCAATTTCAACTACCCAAACATCGACAATATCCCCAACAGCCACAATATCGGCCGGTGTTTTAACACGGTGTTTCGCTAGCCGAGAAATATGCACCAACCCATCATGCTTGACACCAAGGTCAACAAAAGCCCCAAAATCAACGACATTGCGCACCGTGCCTTGCAACTTCATGCCGGGCTTTAAGTCATCAATATGTAAAACATCTGACTTTAACAAGGCGCCCACCATTTCTGATCGCCCATCACGGCCTGGTTTTTGTAAACTTCCAACAATGTCATGCAGCGTTTGTACCCCAATACCTAATTGATTAGCTGTTGCCATCGTATCTAACTGGCGTAACTTTTGATTAGCCGCCGGTGTGGTTAACTCATTATGGGATACTTGGGCTAACGCCAACAACGCCTGAGCGGCGGCGTAACTTTCTGGGTGAATATCTGTATTATCCAACACATTATCACCTGATACTATTCGTAAGAAACCAGCTGCTTGTTCGTACGCCTTTGGTCCCAAGCGTGGCACTTTTTTCAACGCCACGCGGGACTTAAACTCACCATTAGCCTCACGATAAGCAACAATATTTTGTGCTAACGTTTGGTTCAAACCTGCAATGTGGGTTAAAAGCGCCGCACTTGCAGTATTTAAGTTGACCCCCACTTGGTTAACAGCTGTCTCGACCACTGCGTCAACTTGTTCATCCAAAGCTTTCGTATTCAAATCATGTTGATATTGACCAACCCCGACGGATTTTGGATCAATTTTAATCAGTTCAGCCAGTGGATCCTGAATACGACGACCAATGGAAATCGCTGATCGTTCTTCCACGTGCAAATCAGGAAACTCTTGACGCGCGGCATCCGATGCTGAATAGACTGACGCACCTGCTTCGTTCACAATGGCATATTTTACCCCTTGCGGTAAATTCGCCGCCACAAATTCTTCTGATTCACGGGATGCTGTCCCATTACCAATAGCGACCAATTGCACGTTAAACGTCGTCACCAATGTCTTAAATATTTTGGCCGCATCTGCCCGTTGTTGGGCATTGGCGGGCTTATGCGGATAAATCACTTGCTTTTTCAGGAATTTACCTTGCGCGTCAATGATGGCCAGTTTAGAACCCGTTCGGAACCCTGGATCAAAGCCCATTACCACTTGTCCCTTTAACGGCGCTTGCATAAGTAAATGATACAAATTCTGACCGAAAACTTGAATTGCCTGTGCTTGGGCCCCTTGCGTTAAGGTTTGACGCACTTCACGTTCAACCGCAGGTTGAATAAAGCGCTTGTAGGCATCTTCAATCGCGCGTTGGAGCACCTGAAAACCTTCTCCATCTGTTGCTTGTCCCTGACGCATTGTCGTTTGCATAAAGTGATACATACGTGCTTCAGGAAAATCAATTTTAACAGACAGCACGCCATCCTTTTCCCCACGATTAACAGCTAAAATACGGAACTGATTGTTAGTCAGTGTCTTGATGGGTTCACTAAACGCATAGTATTGCCCATAAACTTCTTGTGGGTCTTTTTCACGCCCACCACGCTTTAGCGTAGCCACTAAAACACCATCGCGTTGCATGCGTGTCCGCAGCCATTGTCGGTAGGTCGCGTTTTCACCAATTTGTTCAGCTAAAATTTCATGTAAACCAGCTTGCACAGCCGTGACTGTTGGTAAATCATTATTGATAAATTCAGCATAGTTGATTGGTGCCGCCAGGTCTGCCATCACGCGGTCAGCTAGCGGTTGTAAGCCCATTTCTCGCGCAATCATGGCTTTTGTCCGCCGCTTTTGCTTATAAGGCAAATATAAATCTTCCACTGCTTGTAGTGTTGTTGCGGCTTGAATAGCTGCCTGCAATTGTGGATTTAATTGTTGTTGTTCATAAATCGCCTTTAACACCGTATGCTGACGATCCACCACATCCTGCACTTTTTTAGCAGCTGCTTGAATGTCACGAATTTGCACTTCGTCTAATTCGCCGGTCATTTCCTTACGATAACGTGCAATGAAAGGCACTGTTGCCCCATCATTTAATAACGTCAAAGTTGCTTGGGTTTGCTTTTGCGACAAGCCTACGCTTGCTGCAACACGCGCTGCAAGCGCTGTTGCTGATAACTCGGTCAAAACTAATTCTGTCATGTTTAAATTCCGTTACTCTCTTTTCGCTATTGCCTCATCTCATGATCAGACAACACCTTTCATTCTATCGTAAGTTACCCAAGCCAATCAAATCGATTCTATTTTCAAGTTGTGACATGTTTAATCACGTAAATCTCCTTGACGATAACCGAGATAGCCTAACCCAATCAACGCTAAGGCAAGCGTTAATACGACGACCCATGATCCCCAATCAATTGCCGATAGCGGTACTTGCGCAACCCATGAGCTCGGCATAACTTGAATCAACCATTCTGGCATTTTGAGCATTTTACCTAAATACAGCATATAAAAGTTAAGCCCTAGGGCCAAATAAACCAATCGATACCACTTTGGCAACCATCCCAACAAAACTGCCGCTAAACCGACAAAAAATAGCAAAATCGGGAACGCATTAACTGCTACCGCGTTAAATTTGGTAATCGTAATGGGCGTTGGCATCACAATCGCTTGAGCTACAAACATACTGTAAATGGCAGCAAGCCATGCGCCTAATGTGAACAGCACCCCACTGCCAACATAGCCGACATATAGGCGTAATCGGCTAATGGCATGCGCACTAATTAAATCAATCGTGCCATTTTCTAAATCACGCTTAAAGCGACCCATGGCAATGAGCCCAGCGATACTGGCGACCGTGACTGGCATAATTAAAATGGTGTGCATGAAGACCAGCACAATTTGATCACCAAGTTGCGTCATTTTTGACGTGCCCAATAAATTTTTTAAGACAGCGTTGTTGGCCGCTAGTTGTTTAATTTGATGAAAAATGGCGCCATAACTCATCCCCAAAGTGCTCAACCCCAGTAACCAAATCACAAAACTGGTCCGTTCTAAACGCACTTGTAAGCTAAGCCAACCACGCAAGGATTTGGGTGCCGTCGCAGGTCCAGCACTGATACTGACAAGACCTGTCCCCAAATCGCGCGTCGCTAACAACAACAGACTCCCACCAATGATCACGAGGCTTAAACATACTAATAATATCACGGGTAGCCAATTGTTTGTCGCGCCAATTTGGCTCTTTTCCACCCAACCTAACGGTGATAACCAAGTGAGTTGCGGCTTGACGGTGTCTGTCACCATGCGCCCAACAAACATCACACCAAAAATCAAATACCCCATGGCGGTCGCCAATCGTGCCTGCCGTGCAAGCTGTGCGGTCAGCAGCCCAATACTCATAAACAATAAGCCACTACTCAATAATCCCGCTACAAATAACAGTGTCGCCGGCCAGGTAGCCCCATTTAACACCCGATAGGATAGACCAGTTAAAGCAATCGCCACATTGATGCTCATCACTTCAATTAAGACGGCCATCGGTTGGGCGAATTTACCCACGGCGAGACTACGTAACAGCTCATTGACGCCTTTTTCTTCCTCGGCGCGTGTATTTTTAATGACCAGTTGAAAATTCATCACCACCATCATCATGATGGTAAATAATAACATTTCCCCTACTGCAATATCAAAGGTCGTATACGTCTTTAATGGTGGTAATGAGCCAAAAAGTGCGACCATGGCCGGCGTTTTTAAAGTTGTCACAATACTTTGTACTTGCGCAGGTGTCCCATAAATCTGGTTATAAATGGCGGCAATGACCAAATTCAAGCCCCCAACAATCACGAACCAAAGGGTCAAGACCAGCCAATCTTTTTTGAGGTAAAACCACGTCAACTGAGTGGTCTTTGCAAGCTTATTGTTCATGCGCTGTCCCATCCTGATAGTAAGTCAAAAAGATTTCTTCTAAAGTTGGTGGCGTTATGCGTAAATCTTTTAAACCAAATTGTGCCAATTGTTGGGTCACTACCGCTAGCCCATCGTGCGAGACAGTAAAAGTCAAACGCTGACCGTCTTGTTTCAAGTTCGTCACCCCAGACGTTGTGGCCAATCCAGTGGCGTCTTTGGTGACAATCGCTAACACATTAAGGTTGGCGATATGCTGCAAATCTTGTAATTCACCAGTTTCAATAATTTCGCCCTGTCGAATAATCGCAATTTGATCCGCTGTCTTTTCAACTTCATCTAAAATATGAGAACTTAATAACACCGCTTTATTGGCTGCTTTCAGCGCCAATACTTCCGACTGAAAATTAGGCGCCTGTAAGGGATCTAACCCACTGGTTGGTTCGTCAAAAATATACAAGTCGACATCGGCTGAAAATGCGGCAATCAACGCCACCTTTTGGCGATTACCTTTCGAGTAAGTGCGCGCTTTTTTGGTTGGGTCGAGCGCAAATTTTTTAATCAACACATCTGTTTTGGCCGTATGGTCGTGACCGCCCATCCGCAACAACAGATCAATAATTTCACCGCCGGTTAAATTGGGCCACAAATAAACATCCCCTGGCACGTAAGCAATCCGTTGATGGGTAGCCACAATATCTGTTAAGGCATTGTGGCCATTTAACGTCACTTGCCCAGATTTTGGTTTTAATAGTCCCAAAATAGTACGAATTAAGGTTGATTTCCCCGCGCCATTAGGCCCCAGTAAAGCAAATACCTCACCTTGGTGAATCGTAAATGTGACTTGCTTTAAAACATGAAACCGACCAAAAAACTTGTCCAAGTTTTGCACCTGTAAAACGTCATTTGCCATCAGCAGCTCACTCCAAATTTTCACTATAATATGGCTTCATTTTGCGCCTTTCACCACATGTTTGCAAGAAAAAAGGCCATAAAAAAACGCCAGTAACAAATTCATGTTACTGGCGGGTAGGTAGATAGATACTACCCAGTTGGTCACTAGTAGTATACCTCATTTTCCAAACGATAACAAGTTAAAAATGACACTATTTTTGCCAAAAACTTTGCGCAATCGCACGCACCACTTGGGTCATTTGCTTGGCTGATTGTACATCATGCACACGTAAAATGCGTGCACCACGCTGAAACATTTCTGTTGCCGCCACCAATGACACATCCGCACGCGCCAACTTTGGCAACCCCAATAAAAACTTGGCCCAACCTTTATTAGAAACGGCAGTCATAACTGGCCGTTGCAGATCTTGTAAATGACCAATGGTATTCATCATCGCCAAATCCTGCGCAACATCAGAGTTTTTCGCGTAACCCACTCCTGGATCTAACGCAATACGTTGTCGCGCAATGCCTGCCGCAGTTAATTGCGCTAAGTTATCTTCAAACCACGCATGCATTTCCGCTTGTAAGTTCACGACAGTTTCGCCACGTGGATTCCACATCGTTAACAGCCCAACTTGATGGTCTGCCAGAAATGATGCTTTCCGCGGATCATCCAAAAAGCCATTCACATCATTGATAATATCAACGCCTAAAGCAACGGCGCGGACCATGACATCAAATTTATAGGTATCTACGGCAATCACAGCGTCAGGATATTGCGCCTTAATACCTGTGATAACTGGTGCAATGCGATCAATTTCTGCAGTTGGTATTAATTCAAGACCCGCTGCTTCAAAACCTGGCTTGGTCGTTTGCCCACCAACTTCAATCACATCTGCCCCTTTGGCTAACATCTCACCAGCTCGGGCAACCATCGTATCAACATCCGCGACTTGGTCCCCGTTGTAAAATGATTCCGGACTAACATTTAACACACCATAGATAATACCATCAGCATCATGCAAGGTTTTACCATTCACGACCCAAAGATGATCAATCGCGACTAACCACTGTTGTAATTCAGGACTAGCAGTACGTTCATGCAACGCGACAATCGCACCGCGACTCAGCCAGTACGTATCTGCGGTTAGTGGGATCGCACTGTATTCAGCCAAACACTGTTGATCGGCAGCAGTAATTCGCCAAGCAGCCCCTTCACCGCGTACAGCCATTTGTGCTAACACCGGATTTTCTATTGTGATTTGTTCAAAATGCATGCCCAATTTTCTCCAATAACTGTTTTGCTGCGCGTCCACGATGCGAATAATGTACGCGCTCGGCCATTGGCATCTCAGCCAACGTCAAGCCATTTTCAGCTTCAAATAATGTATCAAAACCAGCTGAATAAGTTCCCCGTGGTGCTAACGCAAGGGTTACACCACCACGACCAGTACTCTGATAAACGGCCCCTGTCGGCGTAAGCAAAACAAACAATGCCGCCAAATAGGCCCCGCGATCCATGCCTGGCTCGTATAAGCCGAGTAAATAATCATCCTCTTCTTGCATCGATTGAAAGCCCATTGCTTTAAAATCTCGGGCAATCGTTAGGCCGAATTTATCAGGGAAGGCCGCAAAAAAAGCCCCTGTATCATCAGCTAAAATGAATTCATCAGGTAAAAATTGCTGGATAAACCGTGCTTTAACAAACGCATTCTCAAATTGATCATCCGTTGTTTCTGCCGGAAATGTTTTTTCTGGCATCAGCTCGCGATAATTCACAGCAGTCATACCAAATGTGGCAAAAACAGCCACAATTTCGCGGGTTTTTGCCGAATTATTTGATGCAATCACAAGCCGATTAATCATGAAAAACCTCCAACTGCATTTAACGTATAAAATGAACCCGCCACCATAATATATTGGCTTGGTGATGTGCGTTGTGCCATGGCATACGTTAAGGGATCTTGGTCCATAACCGTCACAGGCAAGTTGGCATCAATCGCTTGAACGGCTTCAGCCAATGCTGTGGCCGATAACGCGCGCGGATTGTTTGGCGTGACCGTGATCACCGCTGAAACCAAGGGTAATAAAATATTAAGCATTTGGTGGTAGTTTTTATCCGCTAACACCCCAAGGACCAAGATTGGCCGCTCCGGTAATGCCCAGTTTGTCAATGATGCCACGAGGCCTTGTGCGGCATCTTCATTATGGGCACCATCCCATAAAATATGTCGCGTTTGGTCGACTTGCATGCGCCCTAACATTTGCGCCTGTGCTAGCCCACGACGCCGGGCTGCCACATCAAACATCACCTGATCCCGCTGCTCTAGTGCCGCTAGAATTTGCCAGACCACGCTGAGATTACGACGTTGAAACGCCCCCACTAAACCAAGTTGGTAGTGTTCCCCAGCGACTGACACGGCTAAACCAGCTGGTGTATCCTGGCGCACCGTCACTGTCACTGGCTGCGCAGCCCAAGTGGCTTGTTTCGCCAGGGTAGTCGTTTTTAGAATGGTTAATACTTCAGCTGATTGTGCTAAATCGCTGACAACTAACGCCCCAGGCGTGATGAGATCAGCTTTATTTTGTGCAATTTCAGCCAGTGTTTGGCCTAAAATATTTTGATGATCCAAACCAATTTCGGTGTAGGCGACTACGGCAGCTTGTCCCACCATGTGTGTCGCATCATCACGCCCACCCAAACCAGCTTCCAAAATAGCATAAGTCACGTGTTCAGCTTGGAACACCAACAGGGCTACAATCGTCCACACTTCAAAATAAGACAAGTCATCAATCGTCCGGTCATGAGCAACTAAAGCCTGTAGCAATTGGTGATAAGCTGTTACCCAAGCCGTCTCGGTCACGAACTGGCCGTTTAACCAAATTTGTTCACGGTCGTTAAACACTGCTGGACTAGCAAAATGCCCCACTGTTTCACCATGTGCGCGTAAGACTTCACGCAACATCGCCCCAGTTGAGCCTTTCCCATTGGTCCCAGCAATTTGAATAATCGTCAAATCTTGATCTGGTTGCCCGACCCATTGTAGCACTTGGCGTAAAAATGTTAACCGGTTGGGATCAAACACCCGCCAACCTTTATCTAATTGTTGTTGAATGGTTTGATAAGTCATCTGATTAACGCTGACTGACCCGACGGGCAAAGCTATCCCGCAAAAAGGTATCGGTTTTTAATAAATCACGATAAATTGACGTATTGGTTTGCGTCCCTGGTTGATTAATACCACGCATTTCCATGCACATATGGCGCGCTGTGACGTTAACGGCCAACCCCTTGGGATGTACAATGCGTTGCATTTCATCCGCAATCAAATGGGTCAAATTTTCTTGCACACTTGGGCGACGGCTCGCCCAATCTACTAAACGTGGCACCTTACTCAACCCAATAATTTCACCATCCGGTACATAGGCCACATCAACAGTACCAAAAAAAGGTAATAGATGATGCTCACACATTGAATAAAACGGGATGCCTTCGACAACGACCATATCGGCATCTTGTGTGGTGTCAAATAATTTATAGTCGGAAAATTGCGTTTCACCGGTATGGGCAAAGATTTCGGCATGTGCTTTAACGACACGCTCAGGGGTCTCAATAACGCCTGAACGGTCTGGATCATCGCCAATTGCTGCCAATAAATTGGTGACGCCTGTTTGCAGTTTCAAAATTTGTTCGTTATTAAATGTTTTCATATTCTACTCTCGCACCAGTCACAACGCGCACCCAATTGGTGTCGGTCGTGCTAGCTAATAATCGTTCAATTTCATGTCGACGATCTGCGGCAATCACATCTAAAAGTGGTTGCAAGACAAAACGTCGGTTTGCCATTTCACGGTGCGGAATGGTCAAGACATCGTCTGACCAGACTTCATCCCCGAACACTAAAATATCGAGGTCAATGGTACGTGGTCCCCAATGGATTTCGCGGACACGCTTGAGCTGTTGTTCAATCACATGTAAGCTGGTCAACAGTTCTGGTGCTGACAAGGTTGTTTCTAATCGGACCGCAATGTTATAAAAATCATCCTGGGCCACGCCACCCACCGGTTGGGTTTCATAAACTTGGGAGACAGCCGTCACGGTAATGGCTGGCATGGCGTGCAACAATTGCACCCCACGTTGTAGATTGCCTAACCGATCACCAATGTTAGCCCCCATACTCAAATAGGCCCGCGTCATGCTTCAGCCCACTTCGATAGGTCAGTTGGTGTGCCACTGACTTGAATGATAAACGGATCATAGATACCAGGCAACGGAATATAATCCTTATGAACAGCAACGTCAATTTTATCAACTTGTGGAAATTGGGTTAACAATGCCACTAATAGCGCATTGGCTAGACTTTCCATCAAATTGAATTGGCTGGTTGTTACAATGGCTTCAACCCGCTGATAAACATCAACATACGAAATCGTTGTGCTTAAATCATCATCCTTCACCGCCGTTTCAATTGGATAATGGACCGTGACATCCACTGCAATTTGCTGACCTAATTTCTTTTCTTCATCGAATACGCCGTTATAGGTATAAAACCGCATATTTGGCAAATGAATCATTCCCATCGTTCGTCTCCTTAGCACATCGTGATGATATTTTACTACGATTATGCGTACATGCTGATCATTTATTTTTTACCAATCTGAAAATATTGTACCATAAATCACCTACTGACAAGACGAATATCACTGCTGTCATGCATCGATCTATGGTTACAGGCAATAAAAAACGCCCAATGCCGTGTTCTCACGACGATTTTGAGCGTTACTGACTTAGCCTTGTTTAGTTTTATTGCGTAGCGTCGACACCATCATTGGCAAAATTGAGATGAACACAATCCCCACCGTAATCAATTCAAAGTTTTGTTTGACTAGCGGAATGGCCCCAAATAAGGTCCCTGCTAACAACATCAAAATAATCCAACTTGCCCCACCAACCGCATTATAACCGGCAAATTTAGCGTATTGCATATGACTCATACCGGCCAAAAATGGGATGAACGTTCGGACGATTGGCGTAAAACGTGCCAAAATAATGGCACTGGCACCATGCTTATCAAAAAAGTTTTGCGACTTTTCCATTTTGTCACGGCTGATTAACTTAGCCTCCCAACGACTCGAAGACAGGACAGGCCCAAAATGTTCCCCGATTTCAAAATTCACAAAATCACCCAGAATTGCTGCCGGCACTAACAATACCACCAACAGCAAAAAGTTCAGGCCATTAAACGATAACGTCGACAATGATCCGACTAAAAATAAGATGGAATCACCTGGTAAAAACGGTAAGATTACCAGCCCTGTTTCAATAAAGATTAGGGCAAATAAAATCCCATAAACTAAGAGTGGATTTTGGTGTGCCAGTTGCGGCAAGTAGACATTAAAATTGAGTAAACTTGAAATAATCCCTGTTAACATGTGTTGATATCCTTTTTATGTTCGGTTTCTCTCAAGTATAGACTGATGTTGCGTGTGAAGCTTGATTATTTCCTGATTAAATTCTGATATTTTGTCAGTAAAGACACTTTTTATCACTTAAACTCAAAATTTGAAATATCGGTTTGTAAAATTCGGTCAACGATGATTGGTGTTTTCTTGCGGTAAGCTTTAGCGCCGGATTCAAAAATAAGCCAAATATTATCCCCTTGAAAATCAATACCTTCTAAATAAGGTGGCAACTGCGCCATCGTCCCAGCATAGGTAAACTCATTGGTTGTCGCATCATACTGATAACGCATGATAGCAGCGGGCTGCTTACCATAGGAAAAAGTAATATATAAATTTCCATGATAGAAATTGATGCCTTGAATGTGACCGTTTGCTGTTTGAAGCTTAGTATCACGATTCAGGTTACCCGTTGGTGCTTGTCCATCTGGATCAGTCAGCAACGTATTGGTCGTGCGATTAATGGGAAATCGTTGAATCAGCCCATTTTTGTTAGCACTAAACGTCCCAACCCAAATGGCATCTTGGTAGTATTCAATTGCCGCCGCAGTTTTGATATCTGCCAACGTGATGACATCATCAAATTGCGGCAAAATTTGGTCTTTTTTGGACTTAATCAGTTTACTAATTTGAATGCGTCCTAATTTTGTCACGCCTTGACTATCATCTGATAGATATAGGGTTTGCGTGCGATCGTCAATGGTAATCCCACCAACATGAGCCCGTGTTGGTAAGGCAATTGTTTTAATTTGCTGATGGGTTTTGCGGTCAATCACAAGCAACACCGAATTTAATTGCTTCGTGTGGTCATAAGCACTCACAAAGATATATTTGTCATTTAGCGTAAGGCTTTGCGGCGTCATATTCGTTGTATATTGCCATTGCTTTGTCTGCCCAACAGAACGTGCGCCCCCTAATCCAGGTACACCAATTAAATGATTAGCTGTTAACGTCCCTTTGTTATTGGCAATTGTTTTATAAAATTCAGGATATTGACTTTTAAGCCGTTGATCAAGTTGAGCAGCTGGTACTGGTTTAAAACCACGCGTTGCTTGTGTCGTCTTCATGATGAAAAAAAACACTCCCCACACCTACTAATAACGCCATCAGCAACCAAATTTTATTTAATTTCATTGTTTCTGTCACACCTTTTAAATTTCTACTATTATGATCGTATCATGAGATAGTATCTCATAAATAAAGATTTAATAAATTTTAATGCTATACTGCCTATTGACGAATAAAAAATTATTCTAATAATATATCGTGCCAAATTGTCACTAATCACTTGACATGCCAGAAAATTCATTATAGACTAAATGAATTGTAATTCAATTTTAATCAGTGCAATTGATCGTATTGCAAAGCTGGCATGTCTGGAAAGGCATGTCAGCTTTTTTAAGGAGTTTATGCATGACAGAAAAAGTAGCGTTAAAAGAACTTTTGGCGATTGTCGCCCTATCAGTCGTCGCCTTCTCAGGTATTATGGCTGAAACCGCCATGAATGTCACCTTCACGGTGTTATCACAAGAATTTAATCGCGACTTAAATATGATTCAGTGGGTGACAACACTTTATCTCTTAGCCGTCACGATTATGATCACCACCAGTGCTTTTTTAATTAAGCGTTTTAATAGTCGGTGGCTATGGTTGAGCAGTGTGTTCATTTTCCTGATTGGCACGCTGCTCAGTGGTTTTGCCCCAACACTTACATGGCTTTTGATCGGTCGTATTTTAGAAGGCATTGCTGCCGGCATTGCCATGCCGTTAGTCTTCAACTATGTTGTTGATGTCGTGCCAGCGCAACACGTTGGTACCTATATGGGGCTCGCCTCACTCGTGATTGGGTTGGCACCATCATTTGGTCCTACTTATGGCGGTGCCTTAGTTGAAATTTTGGGTTGGCGGTCTATTTTCTTTATCCTATTAATCGCACCATTCGTCTCTTTACTACTGGGTTGGTGGACAATCGGTAAAATTAAACAGCCACCCATCACCAAATCATTTGACGCTGTGGCTTTCGCGCTCCTCGCTGTGTCGCTAACGGCAGCCTTGCTAGTGGTCAATAAACTTGAATCTGGCACTTTGAATTGGGCCTATTTAAGTTTAGCCGTCATCATGCTGCTGGCTTTTATTCGGCGTAGCAATACCTCACAAAAAGTATTCTTAAACTTGAAACTGCTGACACAATTAAAATTTACCGCCTTATTAATTGCGATTTCGTTGTATATGTTTGTCATGTTGGGGTTAAATTTAATTATCCCAACCTATCTTCAAAATGTTCAACACACGTCAAGTTTCTGGGCAGGGTTTGCTTTATTACCTGGTACCCTGTTAGGCGCCTTTTTTAACCCCTTATTTGGTCGTATGTATGACAAAACCGGTGCTAAAACGCCGATATATATCGGTCATAGTGTTTTCACCATTACGGTTATCGTGTTGACTATTTTGACGAAACAGTTAAGTCTCATTTTAGTGATTGTGCTCTACATCTTGTTTATTCTTGGCCGAAATATGTCGTATACGAATGCACAAACCGCTGCAATTGCTGAACAAGCTGACGCGGTAAAATCTGATGCAACAGCCATTATTCAATCAACACAAATGTTTATGGGCGCTTTAGGGACCACCGTGGCAGCGCTCCTCCAATCACACGGCGGCGTCTTAATTGGATTTGGTTGGTTTAATTTATTGGCAATTAGTTTATCCCTACTAATTTTTGGCCTACTCATTTTTTACTTTAAATCAGCCCGCTAAACCAACTCAACGACACATAAAAAAGGCACACAATTTCGCGTTAAATTGTGTGCCTTTTTTGTGGTCATGATATTAATTTTGATGGGCAATCGTGACTAATTGTGACAGCAAGGCCAAATCCTTCACACCGTCGACTTCAACAGCTGTAGCAATAGCGACCCATTCTGGCTGCACCTGCGTCATCGCAGTTTGTAGATTGTCAACTGTCCAGTCACCCGCCAACATGATTGGCTTTTTCCGAAGCGGCTTGGGTGGTACTGATTGCCAATCAAAAGATGTCTCAATCTCAGTAGCAGTATCTATCACAATAATATCAGCCACTGTCTCTAGCATGACTTCTACTGGTTGTCGAACTTGAATGACGGGAACACTGCGATCGTGTAACAAAGTCACCGCATCTTCAGTTGTTTGACTCGGCAACTGCACCCCTTGAATCACCCCATTATCAAAAAAAGTGAGGATATCCATCACATTTTGCGCTTCAAACACACCATATAGTGGTATGTTTTTATCCAACTGCTCACGAATCTGCATCGCTGTCATAATTCCAACACTGTGTCGATGTCCTGGCGCGAGCATCACGCTCGCCATATCAGGTTGGAGCGTATTGACGAGATCAGCATCCGCCACATTCATTAGCCCACTCAAGTTAATTTTAGTCATAATTTGGTGATAATCCTCTTAATCTGCTTAATAGTGTTCATTTTATCATTTTTACACAAATAAAAACGTTCTAAAAATAGTTGTGTGAACAATATTTTCAGAACGTCTAGTGTCATGATGATGATTAATCACAGCACCTAAAATGTTATCAAAACGGATATTAACTGGTTTAAAAGAATTGCATACTATAGGTACCCTTAAAGGTATCGCCGGCAGCCAAAACATTCACGCCAAACTTTTCTTTGAAGTTACCCGTTGAATCCACCGTATCCGCAATGCCCCACCAAGGTTCAAGGGCAATAAATGGTGCTTCTTTACCGGCTGGTGTCCAGATGCCAATAAATTGTGCATTATCTAATGTCATCCGTAGGCCGTGTTGGTTCGCCAAACGTGCCAGCAAGAATGACGTTTTTTGACGATCCAACTTCAAAATAATAGCGTCATCATGATAATCTTCCTGTCGCAACCGTAATGGAATATTGGCATTAAACGGTGTTGCGGCATTAGGATTTGAATATGGCCCAGTCAAGCGTACGCGATCATAGATTTTTTCTGGTTCAATTGATACGTAATAATCGGAAAACTTACCGCCATCCAATGGTAGATTAAAGGCCGGATGCCCACCAACACTAAAGAAGAGCGATTCTTCCTTATCCGTATTCGTCACAATATAAGCAACTTTCAATTCGTTGTCATCGGTTAACTCATAACTAATATCAAATTGAAACTTAAATGGGTAAATACGCAAAGTTGAATCTGTGTCATGAATCCGGAAAACCACACGGATTTCACTTTGTTCAACTACCTCAAACAAGGTATTGCGCGCAAAACCGTGTTGATTCATAAAATAAGTTTCACCAGCGACTTTGAATTGATCACCGCGTAAACGGCCAACAATTGGAAAAAGATTAGACGCATGGCGTCCCCAATATTTAGGGTCTCCAACCCAAATATATTCCAATTTAGCCTGCTTATGCCAAACGCTTGTCAATTCAGCGCCGTATTCGTTAATCTGAACTTTTAAGTCATTATTTTCTAGTGTAATCATAATATCTATATTCTACCAAATTTTTTTACAAAATGTTGTGCTGTCTGCGTTGATCAGTCTTTTTTTGCACGTGGAAAGAAAGACTGATAATTTTTTTGCAGGCTTTCCCGCGTCACGTGTGTATACATCTGCGTGGTTGACAAGTTCACATGTCCCAATAATTCCTGAACTGTGCGCATATCAGCCCCGTGATTCAACAGATGGGTAGCAAAAGTATGACGCAACATATGCGGATGAATGGTGCCAGTTAACGCTGATTTTTTCATCAATTCATTTAAAATATAAGTAATCCCAGCCGCCGTAATCGGTTCGCCGCGATGATTCACGAAAACACGATCATGCGGGGGTTGCTTCGCCACTAACTGCGGTCGTAGCTCATGTAAATATTGGGTCATGGCTTGGGCTGCAAAATGACCAAATGGCACGTAGCGATCCTTGTTCCCTTTACCGTGAATTAACACTAATCGTTGGGCAAAATCGAGTTGGGCAATGGTTAAATTGGCAATTTCCGCCACACGCGCACCGGTTGCATACAAAAATTCAAGTAACGCCGCGTTGCGTTGCCAAAGTGGCTCATCTTCTGCATAAGCCACTTCAAACAATGTCGTCAATTCCGATTCGTAAAAAAATTCTGGTAAATGGCTTTGGTGTTTACGCAACGCCACATTTTCAAACGGATTATCACTGACAAATTGATTGGCCAACATAAATTGAAAAAACATCCGCAAACTACTAATTTTACGGGCAATCGTTGTACGTGCCAACTGGCGCTCATACAACTCATTTAAATACACCCGAACGTCTAAAGTCTGTACCGCACGGTAAGTCGTAAAACCACCATTTTCGGCTAAAAACGTGGTGAAGGCTTCGATATCAGTTAGATAAGCTTTGACGGTTAAATCAGAATATTGCCGTTCAGCTTGCAGGTAATCTTGATACAATTGTGCTTCTTTGGTTATCATATTCTTATTATAACCTGAAAAACTTAAGAACCTTTAAATTTGGTTATAATCAATCAAACATCCCCCTGTTAACAACGTATTTCGCTATGATAGAAGTAGCTAAATTTTATTCTTGATTGAAAAATATGAGTAGACGTCAGGGAGTATCCTTATGAAAATTCCAATACAAACACCACTTGAACAATTACGTGATGCCATCAACACGATGCAACATCAGCTTCAGCAAGGGATTGCGGTTTTCCGTAAAAATATTTTGACAAACCGTGATGCACAACACGTACCCAAGCACCCACGATCTAAGACGGATTCCCACGCCGTCTCAATTGTATCTTATGAAGCCGCACCTAAAGCAGTTGATGCCGAAAGCTTTGCTTACGCACTAACAGCTGAAATGACCGAAAATCAAGCGGATAATTTGACACAACCTACCCGTCAACACTGGTATCGGGTTTTATGGCAACACCCCGCTCGCGTGATCGCGGTGCTGGTGATTATGGTTTTGCTGGTTTATACAGTGATTATGTTTGCGCAAGCTAAGAGCAATCACACCACACAAATCACGAGCCCAAATACACAACAACGCAGTAATTAAAAAGCAACGCCCAGATGGGCGTTGCTTTTTAATTCTTAAAGGAATGAATTGGGGCTGGAATATGCCCACCACGATTAATAAAATCAGCACTTGACTTCGGTACGACTGGCATCACTGGCGCTGTCCCCAGCAAGCCACCGTAATCGACCATATCCCCAACTTTAGTCCCGTTGGTTGGTAACACACGCACTGCGGTTGTCTTGTTGTTTTGTACACCGATTGCTGCTTCATCAGCGATCATAGCCGCAATCGTTGTTGCTGGCGTATCACCCGGCACGGCAATCATGTCCAACCCAACTGAGCATACGGATGTCATCGCCTCAAGCTTGGCCAATGACAAAATACCAGCTTTAACCGCATCAATCATGCCCGCATCTTCAGAAACAGGAATAAAGGCCCCTGATAAGCCACCAACACGTTGTGACGCCATCACGCCACCCTTTTTTACCGCATCATTGAGCAACATCAAAGCTGCCGTTGTCCCATGAGTCCCAACCATTTCTAAGCCGATTTCTTCCAAGACTTCTGCCACTGAATCACCACGAGCGGGTGTTGGTGCTAGACTCAAATCCACAATGCCAAATTCAACGCCTAACCGTTCGGCTGCTAACGCCCCAACCATTTGACCGACACGTGTAATCTTAAAGGCAGTCTTTTTAACCGTTTCTGCAACAATTTGAATTGGTTCGCCCTTCACTTTTTCAAGTGCACGCTTCACGACACCAGGGCCAGAAACACCGACATTAATCACCACATCGGCTTCTGTCACGCCATGGAAAGCCCCTGCCATAAACGGATTATCTTCCACGGCATTGGCAAATACGACTAACTTCGCATTGGCTGTGTCTGACTTATCCGTAATGGCTTTGATCGTTTCACCCATTAACTTCACCGCATCCAAGTTAATGCCTGCTTTGGATGAGCCAATATTCACACTTGACATGACCAAGTCTGTTTCAGTCAAGACGCGGGGTAATGATTTTATCAGAGCTAGGTCACCATTGGCAAACCCCTTTTGTACAAGCGCTGAATAGCCGCCAATAAAGTCGACCCCAACGGTTTTAGCCGCATCATCCAAGGCATGCGCGTATAACAACATCTCATCTGGTGTCGCCTTCCCAGCAATTAAAGCAATTGGTGTCACACTAATGCGCTTGTTGGTAATTGGAATCCCGAATTCACGTTCGATTTGTTGCGCGACCGCCACTAAATCCTTGGCGTAAGTCGTAATTTTATCATAAATATTTTTTGCCGTATCTGCCGGTGTGCCAGCAATTGTATCAAGCAGTGAAATACCCATTGTTACAGTACGAATATCCAAATGCTCTTCGGCAACCATGTTGATTGTTTCTATAATTTGCGTGGTTTCCATGACTTCTCCCAAATTTTTGGCCATTGGTCAACAGCAATGGCACATCAAAATAACCCCTAATGTCAAGCTTTAAACACGACGCATCGCATCAAAAATTTCTTCACGTTGGGTATGAATTTCAACATTTAACTGTTGCCCCAGAACATTCAAATCATCTTGTAAGCCATTAAAGGTTTCATCTAGTTGTTCAAGATTCACCAACATGCTCATTGTGAAAATATCAGACATGATCGTTTGTGAGACATCTAAAATATTCACATCATGTGCTGCTAAAGTTTGTGCTACGCTGGCAATAATGCCTGGCTTATCTTTTCCAACTACGGTTACAACTGCTTTTGCCATGATTTTCCCTCTTTAAAAAAGTTATTTTACGTATTATACAATAAGACCCGCGCCCTTGTCATTAACTGAATGCGATTTGCGACTAACGATACAACCGTTCGCCGGCTTGCCAACCTAAAAATTGTACCGTTTTGGCATCATCGCGGGCTTGGGTTTTCGCGTCAACATGCGAATCATACAAGTGTGAGGTGAACATGGCCTCATATTCAGCCACACTGACCTGATGGCGGTTTGCCAATAAGGCATCCGTCATAGTGTTTGGCACATAGTCAGCAAAGTTATCTTGTAAGGTCACTGAATATAATTCAGCTTCAGCGCCAGAACCATAACTAAAGACAGCAATATCTTCCCCAGCCACTAAATCCGTTGCCTGACTTAAAAGAGATAGCAAACTCAAATAAACTGATCCAGTATATAAATTTCCCACCTGACGACTATAGACTTGACTAGCAGTTAAATGCTCAGCCAAACGGGTTTGCTGGGCAGGTGACGCTTCGGCCATAATTTGATCCAGCGCTTTCTTCCCCATTTTTGTATAAGGTAAATGGAACGCAAAGCCAGCAAAATCATCAAGGACATGTTGCGTTTGCTTTTGATAACGTTGCCAAAGTGTCAAAAACATCTCTTTATAAACATCAGTTGAGAGATGCCCGTCAACTAACGCTTCTTCACGATCAACCGGTCGCCAGAAATCAGCGACATTCCGACTCATATAAACAGAATCTGAATTAATCGCTAAAATTTTCGGTTCACTCGCCACAACCATGGCAATGGCACCAGCCCCTTGTGTGACTTCACCTGGTGTTCCCAAACCATAACGGGCAATATCGGCCGCAATCACCAAAACCCGCTTTTCTGGATGCAAGGTCACGTAGTCGCGCGCCTGCATTAAACCAAATGTCCCCGCATAGCAAGCCTGCTTTAACTCAATAGTACGCGAAAATTCTGATAAATTTAACAATTTTTGAGCGTAGACGGCAGCTGATTTGGAATTATCAATCCCTGATTCCGTGGCAAAAATGACCATGTCAATCGCTGCACGGTCGTCATCCGTTAAAATACTTTGGGCAGCATTAACGCCCATCGTCACGATGTCTTCATAGTTGGGTACGACAGCTTGTTGCGATTGGCCGATGCCAATCGTATATTTTTCTGGTTCATCTCCACGTGCTTGCGCGAGTTCAGTAAGATCTAACACATAATTTGGTGTGTAAAATCCGATTTTATCAATCCCTATTGTCATGGTTATTGTCTTTCCTTTGATCATGTGCGTTGACGCAAAAAAGCGTCCTCAGACGCCTTTTTTACGATATATGGGTTAAACACACAGCTTAATAAAGTTCCTTGACCTTTTCTTGGATACTTGGTGTTGAAATAAATTCATCATACGTTGTATCCACACGGTCCACAGCACCTTTGGCTGAAACTTCAATCACGTGGTTGGCGGTCGTTGCCAAGAACTCGTGATCGTGAGAAGTCATAATAATGCCACCCTTAAAGTTCACCACGGCATCGTTTAATGATTGAATTGATTCCAAATCCAAGTGGTTCGTTGGGTCATCCATGAGTAAGACGTTTGCCTTCAATAACATCATCTTAGCCAAGGTAATACGCACCTTCTCACCACCAGAAAGGACTTTGATTTGCTTCAAAGAATCGTCGCCGCGGAACAACATTTGTCCCAACATACCACGAAGACTTGTATTGTCCTTTTGATCTTCTTCCGCAAAATCACGCAACCAATCCAAAATCGTTGCTTCTTGATCGTCAAAGTTATCATTCAAATCTTTGGCAATATAAGATTGTGAGGTTGTCACACCCCAAGTCACTGACCCAGTGTCTGGTTCAAGCGTGCCGGCAATAATTTGCATCAGGGTTGTCGTTGCCAAATCAGAGCGTGACAAGATCGCAATTTTATCGCCAGGACGACCGATAAATGAAATATTATCGAGCACTTTTTCCCCATCAATTGTCTTAGAGACATTTTCAACACGGATCATGTCGTTACCCAATTCACGGTTCATTGGGAAATTAATGAATGGATACTTACGTGATGATGGCTTGATATCATCCAATGTAATCTTTTCCAATTGCTTCTTACGAGCAGTGGCTTGCTTTGACTTAGAAGCATTGGCTGAGAAACGGGCCACGAATTCTTGCAATTGCTTAATTTGTTCTTCCTTCTTAGCATTTTGCTGAGAAGCCAAACGTTGCGCCAATTCAGAAGATTCACGCCAGAAGTCGTAGTTACCAACGAATGGTGTGATCTTACCAAAGTCAACATCCAAGATGTTGGTTGATACAGCGTTTAGGAAGTGACGGTCGTGGGATACCACAATCACTAGGTTCGGGAAATCAGCCAAGAAATCTTCTAACCAGTTAATTGTCTGCACATCCAGACCGTTGGTTGGTTCATCAAGCACCAAAATGTCAGGGTTACCAAACAAAGCTTGCGCCAACAACACCTTCACTTTATCATTTTCAGTTAGTTCACCCATCAATGTATATTGCATATCGTCAGGAATACCTAACTTGCTCAACAATTGGCCGGCTTCAACTTCTGCGTTCCAACCATCAAGTTCTTCGAATTCGGCACCCAAATCCGCAACGCGGACACCGTCTTCATCATTGAAATCCGGTTTGGCATAAATGGCATCCATTTCCGTCTTGACTTCATACAAACGCTTATGCCCTTGAATCACTGTGTCCAACACGGTAAATTCATCAAAAGCAAAGTGATCTTGTTGCAAAGATGACATCCGTTCACCTTCACCAATCGCAATCACACCTTCTGTTGGTTGCAATTCACCTTGTAATAACTTCAAAAAAGTTGACTTACCGGCACCATTGGCACCGATAATACCGTAAGTATTGCCAGGCGTCAACTTTAAGTTAACATCTTGATATAATTTAGGCCCAGCAAAGCTGAAGCTCATGTCTGATACTGTGATCAATTAAATTTCCTCCATTATCGCTATGTTCAGGTTGTTTTATCTCAATCACCAAACACAGTTCTGTAAAAATACCTGTTATAACTATAACAGAAAAAGCGCGAAAGGTCGCGCTTTTTCATAACTTTATTCCAACACAATCCCTGAATAATCTGGGTTGATATTACGATTTAAAGCCACCTTCAACCGGTATTTGGAACGTTTCGGACTCACCAGAATTCAAATCATGAAAACCATTTTCAATTGGAATCAAATTTTCATCTGGATCATCTCGTGTATCACCCAAAAAAGTAAAGAGGCTTAAGACAACGTATAATAAACTGAAATAAAAGCCGTATGATATCGACACTAAACCTAACCAAAGTGTCGCAACTAATGCAAAAATGATTGGCATTAATAATAATGTGACAGGTGAATAACCATGGCGGCGAACATCATAACCGAGATACAACATGTAAGCACTATTAAGGATGATATAAATAAAGATCACTTTATGCAAACTCGTCCAACCTGCTAGTTCACCCAAGAAAGGTAGGCTCCAGCCAAATATAATCGCAGCCAACCATTGATAACCATAATATTTTTTAAACGTCTTTTTCATCCGTGACCACCTTTAATAACAATTCTATCTTATCTGATTATATTACAGCGCACGTTAATATAGTAGCCCAATGTTATGTTTTGTGGCAAAAAATTAATTTAATTCTTTTAAAACACTAATTGCCGATAAGGCATACAATGGTGCCGTTTCGGCACGTAAAATGCGTGGCCCTAGCCCTGCTGGTTTAAACCCATGTGCACTTAAAGCCGCTACTTCATCAGCTGTGAGGCCACCTTCAGGCCCAAACACCAGGGCCAGTGACGCCCTTGCTGGTAAGGGCTTGACGACTTGAACAAGCGTCCCCACTTCGCCCTCACGCGCAGATTCTTCCCAGGCGACTATCCCAGCTTGCTTGGGTAACGACAAGACTTCTGACCATGACAAAAAATCAATGGTCGGAATCATCAAGCGATGCGACTGTTCTGCTGCTGCTTGCGCAATTTTTTCTAAACGCATTGCTTTTTTAAGCTGTTGTTTCCGCCAATCAGCCACTGTGCGCGTCATCGTTGTAAAAATAATGCGATGCACACCAAGTTCCGTGGCTTTTTGAACAAACCAATCAGACCGATCATTTTTTAACGGCGACACGATTGCCGTGACCTGAACTGGCAATTCTACATTTTCCGTTAACCGCGAGACCACTTTTAGGGTCATCTCCGTTGGTGTAATCGCTACGACTTCACCAACGACCACCTCTTGATCTTGACTGACAAACTCTGCTTGCGAGCCGACGCGTGCACGCAACACTTTACCAAAATGCTTAAAAACATCTTGCTCAGCTTTGAGGACAATGTCATCAGCAATTGGTTGCTTAAGAAAATAACGTTGCATTACTCCGTTTCCTCTCGTTTTGCAATATAACTATGCCATTCACCCATCTGTGCTTTTTGCACCACATGATAGCCATGTGATACCAGTTGCTGTTCAATTTCTGGGGCAATCGCGTCATAGATCCCAGATACCAAGAAATAACCGTTTGGTTTCAGGAGTGGGATTGTTTGTGGAATGAGACGCGCAATGACATCGGCCAAAATATTAGCCACAATTAAATCAACTGGCGCAACGGTCACATCCGCTAATAAATCGCTGGCTACGACAGGAATATCTGCGGCTACTGGGTTTAACGCCAAGTTTTCTTTCGCTACAGCCACTGCCATATCGTCAATATCCGTGGCTAAAATTGGGCCAACGCCTAATTGTCTGGCCGCAACGGCCAAAACACCGGACCCCGTTCCCACATCAATCATCGACTCACCACCACGTACAACTGTTTCAAGGGCTTGCATCATCAACTGCGTTGTCTCATGTGTGCCAGTCCCAAAAGCTAGTTTGGGATCCATCACGATTGGTTTTTCATCAGCCTGCTGTGGTTCAAACGGCTCCCAAGATGGCACAACTGTCAAATGTCGTGTAATCCGTTGCTCATGATAGTATTGCTTCCAATTATTTTCCCAATCAGACTGGGCAATCCCGTTCACAGTCATTGTAGCCGGTGCCGCCTGGATTCCAAAATGCGCTAATTCATCTAGGTTTGCACGAATGGCAGATAAGACTTTGGGGAATTGCTCATCATCAGCAAAATAGGCAATGACTTGTACTTCAGCCGTGTCTTCAATTTGAACACCTTCCGCGCCAACCCGTAACAAAATATCTGATACCGCTTCGATTGCTTCAGGTTGTGTTGTAATTTGCACTGCTTGCCAGTTCATCCTATTTCCTCATGTCTAATCACCGCTTTACCAATCATGTGGCCAGCTTCAACCATGGCCGTTGCTTGGCGCAGATTTTCAACGGTTAAGCCCTCAAATGTTGTCGTGAGTGTCGATTGTATGATATGTTGATCAATTAAGTTGGCGACCGTATTCAAAGCCTCACCTTGTGATGCCATATCGACACCATAGTTGCCCTTGGCAAACATAAAGATCCAGCTAAATTGGGCCCCAATATTTTTCAATGGCCCCATATCAATTGGTCCAGTTGTTTCAACGATGCTGGCAATCCGACCAAATGGGCGAATTGTTGTCAAAACCAATGGCCAATACGTATTGGTACCTTGCAAAATCGCAATATTATCGACTTGTTCATGTTGAATTTTGATCAATTGCGCTTTGATATCTTGCTGATAATCTAAGATATAATCAGCGCCTAGTTGCTTCACCCATTCTACTGATTCTAAGCGCGAAGCAGTCGTAATCACCGTCATACCTAAATATTTTGCCAGTTGAATGAGCATCGAACCGACACCACCAGCACCATTTAAAATTAAGATACTCTTGCCGGCAGCGGTTTCGGCTGTTATATCGTATCCAAAAGCATCGTGTAAAATTTCCACTGCTGTAATGGCAGTTAAAGGCACCGCAGCGGCTTCTGCTGGCGTCAAAGCACGGGGTGCATGTCCCACTAAACGGGCATCGACAACTTGATAATCCGCATGCGCACCTTGTTGCCGTTGTGCGCCAGCATAATAAACTTTATCCCCAACGGCAAAATTTGATACTTCAGCGCCAGTTGCGACCACCTCACCCATTGCATCAAAACCAAGAATGCGAAAAACCCCAGTGTCTTGATAACTTTGGCGCATCTTACTGTCAACTGGATTGAGACCACTGGCAGCGACTTTAACCAACAATTCATGCGCTGCTGGCCGTGGTCGGGCGACCTTTTTAGCCAGAAAGACATTAGGATCTTCAACTGGTAAGGCTTGGTCAAAACCAACCGCCCACATCTTATCTTGCCCAAAAGGCCACAATTGTTTGAAAGTATCAAGTAATGACATTTAAGACTCCTATTCTGCTAATCCCGTATTTAAAATATTATTGAGTGTTTCCTTTGATACTTGGTAGTCGCCATGTAACCAGCGACCGGTATAAAGTAAGGTCATTTTAGCTTGAATTGGCTTAGCTGTTGGCAACTGATTTTGTAACACATTTTGCCAATTATCCGACACCATGGCATAAGCAACGAGTCTGAGCTGTGGCTCAGATAATTTGTGCACGTCATCAGCCTTTTTATTCAATTCGCCATCGACGTAATCTCGTACTTTCTTTTGTGCCGCTGGAAGATCAATTGGCACAACCGTATAAGACACGGTCGCATTATGGTAACGATCAAAAGTAATCTGATTAATGCGGTAGTGGCGATCGTGTTGTAGCGTTGCCAAATAATGGCGTGATAACGCTGCCATCACTTCTGATTTGTGATAGGTTTTCCCATCAAAGTCCACTTGGTCAGCCACAGCATCCCCATGATTAAGCGCTTGTTGGATACTCGTCGTAATTTCCTTTTGCCAAGCGGCCGGGGTTAAATGCACGACATCTTTCACATTTGGCGCAGATGCCTGCCCTGTTAAACCAAATGATAATGCGGTTGTTGCTTCTTTTTTGGCTAACTTTTGGCGCGTTGCCTGACTGACACCGTCATAGTTAAAACCAATCCGTGCGATGGCAAAACCAACAACACCAAGCATCACCAGGACTGAAACTGTCACAATAATTACACGGTAACGTTGCACAAACGTCTTTTGTGCCCCGCCCCAATATTTGGCCATCCGTGATTTTGGGTAATCCTTAGTTTCCTCGGGCATATTGTGTATCATCCTCCGTCTTCAACACTGCCATAAAGGCTTCTTGTGGGACGTCGACTGTCCCAACGGACTTCATACGTGCCTTACCACGCTTTTGCTTATCCAACAATTTAGCACGACGATCAGGATCACCTGTATGAATCTTGGCCGTCACGTCCTTACGGTAAGCCTTAATATTCGTTCGTGCCAAAATCTTTGCGCCAATTGCTGCTTGTACGGGAATTTCAAAGTTTTGTCGTGGAATAATTTCTTTCAACTTTGACGTGATAATACGACCACGTTCAGCAGCAAAATCACGATGCACAATGAAACTCAACGCATCGACCTTTTCAGAATTCAACAAAATATCAATCTTGACCAAGTCAGATGGGCGATAACCAGAAATTTCATAATCTAGCGAGGCATAGCCACGTGTACTTGATTTTAATTTGTCAAAGAAATTGAAAATAATTTCTGACAATGGCATCTTATATTTGACATTAACACGTGACGCATCCAAATATTCCATCGTTTCAAATTCACCACGCTTACGTTGTGCCAATTCCATGACGGCGCCAACATATTCATTGGGGACCATAATTTGGGCATCAACATAGGGCTCTTCAATCGCCTTCACCTTAGATGGTTCAGGCATTTCTGATGGGTTTTCAATTTCTAATTCTTCGCCATCGTTGGTCAACACACGGTAAGTAACCGAAGGTGCTGTCGTCACAAGATCCAAATCAAATTCACGTTCTAGTCGTTCCTGAATCACATCCATGTGCAACAACCCGAGGAACCCAACACGGTAACCAAAGCCCAAGGCTTGTGATGTTTCCGGTTCAAATGTCAACGCCGCGTCGTTTAACTGCAACTTTTCTAACGCATCACGCAAATCCGTATATTTGGCATTATCAGATGGGTATAGTCCTGAATAAACCATTGGTGTCATCGGCTTATAACCGGCCAACGGTTCAGAGGCAGGATTCGCCACACTGGTAATCGTATCACCAGAATGCGTCGTATGAATGTCTTTGATAGAAGCCGTCAAATAACCAACATCACCAGCCATCAAATAATCACGCTTTTGCGCATTTGGTGACATCACGCCGACTTCATTGACTTCATACTCGGCACCAGTGTTCATCATGCGAATTTTATCACCAGGCTTCACAATCCCTTCACGCACACGCATGTTGACCACAACACCACGGTATGGGTCATAAGCCGAGTCAAAAATCAAGGCCCGTAATGGTGCTTCCAAATCCCCTGTTGGTGCAGGCAAATCCGTAACAATCTTTTCCAGCAATTCTGGAATGCCAATCCCTTTTTTAGCAGAAGCTAACACGGCTTCTGAAGCATCAATCCCAATCACATCTTCAATCTCAGCACGAACCTTTTCCGGATCAGCAGCTGGGAGATCAATTTTATTAATGACTGGCAAAATTTCCAAGCCGTTATCTAAGGCCAAATAAACATTGGCTAACGTTTGTGCTTCCACGCCTTGTGAGGCATCGACGACTAAAATGGCCCCTTCGGCGGCAGCCAAAGAACGTGACACTTCATAAGAAAAGTCAACGTGCCCAGGTGTGTCAATCAAGTGAAAAATATACGTTTCACCATCTTTAGCATCATACTGCACTTCGACAGCATTTAGCTTAATGGTAATCCCACGTTCACGTTCCAAATCCATTGTATCCAACAATTGATTTTGCATGTCACGTTCTGCCACCGTATGGGTATGTTCCAAAATACGGTCGGCAATCGTCGACTTCCCGTGATCAATATGTGCCACAATGGAAAAATTACGGATATGTTTTTGTCTCTTTTTAAGTTGTTCTAAATTAATTTCTGTCATGTTTATATTGCGTGAAAAACGCGCTTTCTTTCAATTATTCTATCCTATTCATTTTATCATGAAACCGATAAAAAAAGCGTGATGGCATGCTATTTCTAACATAACACCACACACCTTTTTAGATTGTTCGACGCAACGCTTGAATAAAGACGGTGCTAATAATTAAGATTGAGCCAATCATGTCCGCCACGCCAAATGCGATATGGAAAATCAGGATGCTTAATATCGTCCCCATCAACGGTTCCAGGGCACCTAATGTGCTGGCCACCGTTGGTTTAATCCAAGCCAAGCTCTGAATAAACACGACATAAGCAAACGCTGTACCAATCAGAATTGAAAAGCTAAGCAGCCCAATGACTGGTAAACGCCAATCTGGCGCGTCAACCCAAACCGGATTCACAAAATTAATCCCAATGCCACTAATCGCCATCGCCCAGGCACTCACCGTGACTGCACCAAATTTTGTAATCAGTTGATGCGGCAATAACGTATAAAAGACCGCGCCAACACCAGCTAGCAACCCCCAAACTAATGCAGGGGTCGACATTGCCAGGGTGCCAATTTGGCCATGTGTGGCAATTAAGACCGTGCCGACAACTGCAAAAATAATGGCGATAACATCTTGTCGGGCTGGCAGTTGCCAATGTCGAATCGCCAAGAAAATGGCAATCATAATTGGATTCGTAAATTGTAATACCGTTGCGGTAGCGGCATTCCCCGCTTCAATCGCCATAATATACGTGTATTGGACAAATAACATGCCCAAAAACGAGAATACTAACAAATGGCCGGCATCTCGCCAGCGCTTAAACGGCGCAAAAATTTGATTCCCCTGTTTCAAGTAGGCCCAAACGAGCAAGACCGCGCCTGCCACTATCAATCGAAAGGTGGCAAACCAACGCGCATTGACGCCCTGCGCAAATAACATGTCAACTACGACACTATTAATTCCCCACAACAGTGGCCCAAGGATTGCAAACAGCAAGCCTTTTGTTCTATTCGTCATCTTTTCTCCAGTATGTGTTGTCCCATCATTTTTAAGTGACAAAATGAAAAAAGTTTAGCAAATTGCCAAACTTAATGTGTTAGGACGTGATTAAAATTTTACGACACTCGGACTATGATTAAAATCAGCCGCCGACAAGATGGTCATCACCGTTAACATTTGTTCATCGCTCACCAATTTGGGTGCGCCATGTGTGAGCGTATCAAAAACACTGTCATAAATGCGCCCATAGTCCCCTGGGATACTTGGGATCTGCTTCTCAATGCGATCGCCGCTTTGATTCACATAAACCAGTTGCCCATAATTTTGTGGCGCTTCAAGACCAAATCCTGGTGTACCTGGCATCACGCCGGCTTTTAAATCATTTTCCTGTTCATCAACATTATACTTGATAAACGTGCCTTTTGTTCCACGTAATTGCCACTTTGGGTGTTGTACCATCGCTAATTCGGTGGTTTGTACCGTCGCTTTTACGGCATCCTCATAGAATAAATTCACTTCAATTTGATCATCGACGTCTGCCCCTAATTCACGCGTTGCTCGTAAATCATAGGTTGCAGCTTGTGGTGCCCCGAGTAAACTCACCACTTGATCGACTAAATGGACCCCGTGACCAAAGAGTGACCCATCAATCGTAGGGCCTGAGACCACCCCGTCTGAAGGTCGATAATGGTCCATGTGCACTTCCAGCTCCACCAAACGTCCCAAATAACCATGATTCAAAATATGTTGTACGGTTAAAAAATCACTGTCATAGCGTCGTGATTGGTATGGCATCAAAAACAACTGTTGTTCACGTGCCAGTTGGACTAATGTTTGTGTCTCAGCGAGATTAGCTGCCATTGGCTTATCAACTAACACGTTCTTGCCAGCGGCTAACAACTGCTTGGCAACAGCGAAATGACTGCTAGAAGGCGTGACGACCACCACTAAATCAATCGTGTCGTCGTCTAAAATATCTTGTATATCGGTTGAAAAAATCGTCCCAGTTGCTTCCCAGTAAGCTTGATCAGCCGGCCGCTTGCCAAGGGTTGGCGTCACAACACGACCAACGCGGAATTTATCCAAACGTAACTTTAAATACGGTAAATGGTAACGATTCGTACTTTTACCAAAACCAACATAAGCAATATTTAACATGTTATTGTCGCCTCTATCTTTCAGTCTATTGCGGCAGCTCAATTACTTGATAACGATTTTTTCTAAATCACCCAATCCTGAAATCAAGCGGTTAATTAAGTGCAGTTGTGCATAGCGGTTATTTTTAACGGCTTCATCGTCAACATTGACCATTGTCTCGTCAAAGTAAGCCGCAATTGGGGCTTGTAAGTTGGCCAATGCTTGGTAAACAGCTTCACTGCCCGCCATCACTAGCGTGTGCAAATCAAGTGATTGCGTTGCCGCATACAACGCCACTTCAGCTTCATTTTCAAACAGAGCAGGATCAACTGTCGCATCCATGTCATACTTCACAGCCAAGCGTGACACACGTGTCAATGACGCAATGACATCACGGAAGTTCGCATCATCAGCATGTTTGGCCAATGTTTGTACACGTTGTGCCACGTACACAACATCCAAATTCACGACATTAGCAGTACCGGCTGCCACAAGATCTTGACGTGTGCCAGCATCAAGGGCTAACTTGCGGACACGATCTAAAATAAAGGCATGGATAGCGGCAGTATCAACATGACTTGATACCTCACCTGTTTTGGCAATAAAGCTTTCAAGCAATGGCGCTAACGCAATTCGCCACTGCTTGGCTTGCAACGTACGGACAATCCCTGTCGCTGCACGTCGTAAACCATAAGGGTCATTTGACCCTGATGGGACAAGATCGGCTGCAAAGAATGTCACCAAAGTATCTAATTTATCAGCAATCGCTAAGACAGCCCCAATATCTGATTGGGCTACTTCACCGGCAGCAGACGTTGGCATGTAATGTTCGCGTACGGCAGTTGCAACTGCAGTGTTTTCACCGAATAATTGCGCATAGTGTTCACCCATAATACCTTGCAATTCGTCGAATTCGCCGACCATGCCCGTCATCAAATCAAACTTATAAATGTCAGCTGCACGTGCCAAATCGGCTTTCTTCGTATTATCGAAACCTAATCGATCCGCTAATTCAGCAGCCAAAAGGCCGACACGTTGCATATGTTCGTAAACTGTCCCAATTTTTTCATGGAACACCAATTTTTCAACTTTTGCCATATAATCGGCAATCGTCTTTTGTTGGTCTTCATGATAGAAAAATTCAGCATCTTCCAAACGTGCCACCAGCACCTTTTCGTTACCAGCAATCACGTTACGCAAATGTTCATCATTCCCATTACGAACTGATAGGAAATGTGGCAAGAGTTGACCTGATTGATCGGTCACATAAAAGAAACGTTGGTGTTCACGCATTGAGGTCATCAACACATCATCTGGTACGGCCAAATACTTTTCATCAAAGCTACCCGCAAAGGCCATTGGCCATTCCACAATGTTGTTAACTTCTTCCAATAAGTCTTGTGACTTGTCAGAATCAAGTTGCAACACCCAGCCATTTTCTTGCGCAATGGCTGCCAACTGTTGGCTGATTGTTGCCCGACGTTCGTCGGCATCAACCAACACGTGCGCAGCTCTTAACGTTTCCACATAATCCTCAGCAGTTGGGATTGTCACTTGTTCGTCTGACAAGAAACGATGACCCCGCGTGATCCGGTCTGTTTGAACATCTAAAATACTAAAATCCAGCACTTTGTCATCCAGTAAAGCGACCAACCAACGAATTGGTCGCACATATAAGAAGGCGTTGTTGGCCCACTTCATGTACGTTGAGAACTTCATTTGTGCGACAACTTCATCGCCAATTTGCGCTAAAATTTCTGCCGCTGGCACACCAGGCGTTGTCTTTGTTAGCCAGACATAGCCATCACGTTCTTCAAAGTCTTCCGGCGTTGCCCCTTGACCGCGCGCAAAGCCTTGGGCTGCCTTTGTCCAGTTGCCTTGTTCATCTTTTGCACGGTCAATTGAAGGCCCACGCTTTTCTTCTGACAAAGTTTCTGATTCAGCAGCGACATCCAATAATTGTACAGCTAAACGACGAGGCGTTGAATAAGCCTTAATTTCCCCTACAGCTAAGCGATGTTCGGCTAAAAAGGCTGCTGTCCGCGTTACCAGTTGCGCTTCTGATGGGGTGACCAAATGCGCCGGCACTTCTTCCAATCCAATTTCTAGTAAAAATGTTGACATCTTGATTTCTCCAATTTTAGTTTGTAACCCACATCAACCTGACGAATGGCCGTCAAGTCTATTGCAATCCGTTAGACTGTTTCATCCACCGTGTATTTACCATTTTCACCCAGATACTTTTCCCGCAAGGCTTCGTCTTTCAACAAGGGGAAGCCTAACTTAGCCCGTTCTTCGATGAAAACCTTTGATACTTGGCGTGCCATTGTTCGAATCCGGTGAAGGTACCCTGCACGCTCCGTCACAGATACAGTGCCACGGGCATCCAATAAATTAAAGGTATGTGATGACTTCAAAATGTAGTCATAGGCTGGATGCACTAAGCCAAGGCCCAACAAACGTGTCGCTTCGGCTTCATATTCGTCAAAATGACGCAAGAGCATGTCTTGATCTGACGCTTCAAAGGCGTAAGTTGAATGTTCAAATTCAGGTTCCTTGAAAATATCACCATAAAGGACGCCATTGCCCCATTCTAAATCATAAACAGTTGGGACATCTTGAATATAAGAAGCCAACCGTTCCAAACCATACGTTACTTCAGCTGTGACAGAATCGACTTCAATCCCACCAACTTGTTGGAAATACGTAAATTGCGTGACTTCCATGCCGTCAAGCCAAACTTCCCAACCAATACCAGCCGCACCCATTGAAGGGTTTTCCCAGTTGTCTTCAACGAAACGAATATCATGTTCTAGTGGCTTAATACCCAAGGCTTCCAATGACCCCAAGTAAAGCTCTTGGATATTAACAGGACTAGGCTTCATCACCACTTGGAATTGGTGGTGTTGGAACAAACGGTTGGGGTTATCCCCATAACGGCCATCGGCTGGTCGGCGAGAAGGTTGAACATAAGCTGCGTTCCAAGGTTCTGGTCCATTAGCGCGCAGGAATGTGTAAGGGGATTGGGTACCGGCCCCCACTTCATTATCGTAGGCTTGCATCAGGTTTGCGCCTTGCTTCGCCCAGTATTGTTGCAACGTTAAAATAATATCTTGCATTGATAATTTATTTGTCATGTTTTACTCCTTATTTTTGACGCCCTGACGGCTACTTATTCGCACCATCCAGTTAGGCAAATTGTAACGTGGTGGCTGGCACATTGAAATGAAATCGTTTCAAATTATACAGCATAATTTTTCCAACCAATGTGCGTAATTTATCGGCTGGATAATCATAAGGGACTTGAATTGACCCTTTACCCATTTGCAGGTGCTCAGCAGTTAAAAAATCTTAATATGTCTCATTAAATTCTGGCAACGCGTAGATGCCCAACCAATTTTTTTGTGCCATTACAAAGAGCAGTGTTTCGGTTGCTTTTTTCCCTTCCACCGGATAAAAACCTGGCATGGCATAGGCAACCCGTTCCGTAATGTCCGGATAAATCTCATGGACAAACTGACGCACGCGTTGCAACTGCGCCAAGTGTTGTTCAGGGATATCGGGATCATCAAAATAAGCTTCAAATTCTTTTGCTGGTGTCATCACAATCTGTCCTTTCTGCATCCAAACAAAAAACGTCCCGATGCCAAAATCAATTGACATCAGGACGCTTACGCGCGGTTCCACCTGATTTCCTGCCGAAGCAGACACTCGAAGCGTTGATGCCCTCAACCATCGCCACATGATCTCATCGTTTACCAACGTTATTATCTCTTATTATGCCTTGTCATGCACAAAACGTCAAGCCCTACACACGATATGATTGCATGATTTGATCAACGACCAAATTACGTAAGGCCAGCGTCGGCGCAATGACATACACTGCGCGCAAGTGATGATCTGGCGTCTGCCACTCCAAATAACTCATCGCATCTGGTTGCGTTGCAGTTGGTGACTGGTAAGTTCCATCGTAGCGTGTCCCAGACACATCACCTTGGGTAGTTAATTGAAAGTGACTTTGGCTACTGATGGTTTTAAAGGTAAAACTCGCCGTATCAACCCCAAATCCCTGACCACGATCGCGGGTATCAATCACAATATTCTGCGCGAGTTGCCACCATTGTAAGGTTGTTGGATCTTGTTGCCACTGCCCATTCACCGTCATAAAACCAAAACTCGCATCCCCAATCGTCATCGCCGGCAATTGCCGATAAGCCGTTGTCGGCTTATCATCAGCCTGTCGCGTCACTGGTTTTTCGGGCACTGATGACGCGACTGCCGCTGTGTTATGTTGCGCAGCACTTGATGATGACGATTTTGATGCAGCCGTGTTAGCTGCTGAACCAGATGTCGCTGTTTTCGGATCGGATAAAACAGGTTGTATGAGACAATTGATTGTCGTTTGCCCCGCTACCATCAGGTAGCCGGTTAGTGTCATGGTCAACATGATCAAGCCAACAAATCCAATACCATAACCCATTTTTTGTTTTTTGTTGAGTTGTGGTGTCCAATACGCTGATCGTCGAGAAACCATCAATACAAACCAACCAAAATAGCCCAATACTACAATCGGCAGCAAAAAAATAACCCTAGATGCCGCAACAATCAGTACACCAACCCACAATAAGGCTGGACTTAGGATCACAAACTTGATTTGGTTGAGTGCCAAACCAGTATCTCTTAGCCGGCGTGTCAGTAACGCCCTATCTGGCACAAATTTGATAATATAAAATATCGCCAGACTTTTAAATCCCCAATACCATGACTGAAAAAAGATGACAGGTATCGCTACTAGCATGAGTTCCAGGACGACATTAATGGCCCGAATCCACCAAAAGTCCAACCGGTAGGCGCCTTCACGAAAATTCAACCCCAGTCGCCAATATTGCCAATACCTACGCATCCCGTCTCCAATCATTTAAACAAAAAGACTTGGTGTGTTACCAAGTCTTTTTGTTTCATGTGTTTATCTCACACTGCATAAGAAAATACCAACGTGTGTTAGATTGTTAGCAATTCTTTTTCTTTTTCAGCCGCAATCGCATCAATTGCCTTAATGTTGTCATCCGTCAACTTTTGGATAGCATCTTCCGCTTTACGGGCAACGTCTTCAGGCAATTCCTTGTCCTTTTTCACGCTATCCATTGCATCACGACGCACATTACGAACTGAAACTTTCGCCTTTTCAGCTTCAGCTTTCACTTGCTTAGCTAATTCCTTACGACCTTCTTCTGTCATTTGTGGAATTGCCAAACGCACAATATTCCCATCTGAAGCTGGATTTAGGCCAAGATCAGACATGTTAATTGCCCGAATAATTTCGTCAAGCACTGACTTATCAAATGGTGTGATCAACAAGATACGTGCTTCTGGTACTGAGATTGACGCCACTTGATTCAAGGGTGTCATTGCCCCATAATATTCAACTTCAATGCGGTCCAAAATACGGGGGTTCGCACGTCCTGTCCGGATACTACCAAGTTCACGTTGTAATGCATCTTGTGCGCCTTGCATACGCGCCTTTGCATCTGTTATATCAAAAGCCATTATTTTCCTCCTGTAACTGTTGTTCCAATATTTTCACCCAATACGACACGCTTTAAATTGCCAGGGGTGTTCAAGTTAAAGACCACAAGTGGCATGTTATTATCCATTGAAAGTGAGCTAGCAGTTGAGTCCATCACTTTCAAACCTTTTTGTAAAATATCTAAGTGTGTTAATTCAGTAAATTTAACGGCATCTGCATTCTTGTTTGGATCAGAATCATAGACCCCATCCACACCGTTCTTACCCATCAAAATGGCATCCGCGTTAATTTCATTAGCACGCAAAGCTGCCGTTGTATCTGTTGAGAAGTAAGGTGAACCAGTTCCGGCCGCGAAAATCACAATCCGACCTTTTTCAAGGTGACGAATCGCACGCCCACGAATATAAGGTTCGGCAATTTGTTGCATTGTAATGGCTGTTTGTACACGTGTATCAACGCCAGCGCGTTCCAAGGCATCCTGTAACACCAAAGCATTCATGGTTGTGCCAAGCATCCCTGTGTAATCGGCACGAGAACGTTCCATGCCAACTTTTGATGCGGGTTCACCACGCCAAAGGTTACCACCGCCGACAACAATGGCGATTTGTGTGCCAAGATCGTGTACTTCTTTCAAATCTTGCGCAATTTCAGAAACTACGGCAAGGTCGATACCTTGGCCTTTGTCGCCAGCTAATGCTTCGCCCGAAAGTTTCATCAATACACGTTTGTATTTAATATCAGTCATGATTTACCTCATTTTCATTATCTAGTCCATTATACCAAAATTTTCCGCAAAAAAAGTGCGTTATATGAAAATAACGCACTTTTATAAGCAATTAACCCAATTGCTTAGCAACTTCTTCGGCCAAGTCAGTCACTTTCTTTTCGATACCATCACCAACTTGGTAACGGATAAATGACTTTACTGAACCATTTTGTGATGCAATAAATTCGGCAACAGTTTGATCACCATTCTTAACGAATGCTTGATCCAACAATGAAATTTCAGCCAAGAACTTCTTGATACGACCTTCAACCATCTTTTCCTTGATGTTGTCAGGCTTACCAGCCAAGTCTTCAGAAGCTAATTGAACAGCCTTTTCCTTTTCAACAACTTCAGCAGGCACATCAGCATCTGATACGTATTGTGGTGCAATGGCAGCAACGTGCATTGCGATGTCCTTAGCAGCTTCTTCAGAGGCACCTTCAACAACAACCAATGCTGAAATTGAACCAGCCAAGTGAGAATAAGCACCGAAGTTTTCTGAATCTGCCTTTTCAACAACTGTGAAACGACGCAAAGTGATCTTTTCACCAGTAATTTGTGTTGTACCGATGATCTTTTCGTTCAAAGTTTGACCAGCTTCAACTTCCAAAGCCAAAGCAGCTTCAACGTCTGCTGGTGAGTTTTCAACGATTGTGTTAGCAACAGTCTTCAACAAGTCGTTGAATTCAGCGTTACCAGCCACGAAGTCAGTTTCTGAGTTCAATTCGATGATGGCAGCCTTGTTACCCTTAACGGCAACGTAAGTCATACCTTCAGCAGCAATACGGTCGCCCTTCTTAGCGGCCTTAGCCATACCCTTTTCACGGAGCAAGTCGATTGCCTTGTCAAGGTCACCGTCAGCTTCAACCAAAGCCTTCTTCGCATCCATCATACCAACAGATGTCTTGTCACGTAGTTCTTTTACTTGTGCAGCAGTAATTGCCATTATATTGCTCCTCTAAAAATGTTTATAAGTTTATTATAGCATGATTTGTTCTGGTTTCGAACAAATAAAAATGCCGTTCCCGCGTCCCAAACAGGTCCGCAGGAACGGCAAATGTCATTTAAATCTTACTGATTAGTTGTTGCCTTCTTCGACAATGCTAACAATTTCTTCGATTGATTCTGTTGTTTCATCGCCTTCAACGAATGCATCTTCAGGTGCTGAATCTTGACCTTGACGACCTTCGATAATAGCATCAGCCATCTTTGAAGTGATCAAACGAACGGCACGGATAGCGTCATCATTTGCAGGAATCTTAACGTCAACCACTTCAGGGTTAGCGTTCGTGTCGATCATTGCCACAACAGGAATGTTCAACATGTTAGCTTCCTTAACGGCGATTTCTTCCTTCTTAGGATCAACAACGAACAAAACGTCTGGCAAACCAGGCATGTCCTTGATACCACCCAAGAACTTGTTCAACTTTTCGCGTTGCTTGTTCAACAACACAACTTCCTTCTTAGGCAATTGGTCAAATGTGCCGTCTTCGGCCATTGCTTCCAAATCCTTCAAACGTTGGATACGTGTCTTGATTGTGTTCCAGTTTGTCAAAGTACCACCCAACCAACGGTGGTTGATGTAGTATTGACCAGCGCGTGTTGCTTCTTCAGCAATTGCATCTGAAGCTTGCTTCTTTGTTCCAACGAACAAGAAAGTTGCGCCATCAGCTGATGCGTTACGCATGAAGTTGTAAGCTTCATCAACCAACTTAACTGTCTTTTGCAAATCGATGATGTGAATACCATTACGTTCTGTAAAGATAAATTCATCCATCTTTGGGTCCCAACGACGTGTTTGGTGACCGAAGTGTACTCCTGCTTCGAGGAGTTCTTTCATTGAAATAACTGCCATGATGTGGCCTCCTAGGTTTTTTCCGCCGACAAATTCGACATTCACACTGACATTGCTGCACCTATGTGAACTCGTTTGCCGTGTGTATTTGTTGCTTTTGACAACAGTTAATATTATACAGTTTTCCAGATATAAAGCAAGCTATTTTTCCCAAATTGTGGCTGAAACACCACGCGTCACTAGGAACGCTTCTTTTTTAGCGCGGGTTAGCCGTTTAAAAGCCGCTTCGGCACGTAATGCATCCCCTTTTGTATCAAAGGCTTCCGAAAAAACGAGTTGCAACGGATGCCGTGATTTAACTCGGGTGAATTTCGCACCTTGCCCTTTTGCGTGCGTGGCTAGCCGCCGCTGTACATCATCGGTAAAGCCACCATAAAAGTAGCCATCCGCGGTATAAAGCACATAAAAGAAGTAGTGTTTCATGTTGACCACGCTTGTCCATGCAGAATCGTCTTAACCGTCTCTGTGTAGTCATTATCGGCGGTATAGGTCACAATAGGCGGCATAATACGCACACCACCTGGTTTCCCTGCCTTAATTGCTTCGACGAGTACCATATTGGCTTCCCGATCGGCCTTACCATAAACAAACTGCACGCGTTTAATCATCAACTTGCGCTGCGCAAAGGCGGCAAAAATGTCAGCCAACCGATCTGGCCGGTGCACCATGTAAAACTTGCCGTTGTTTTTAAGTAATTTATTGGCAACTTGTGCCAGACCAGGTAAATCAATCGTGACCTCGTGTCGAGCAATCTCGTAATGTTGGTCGTTGTTAGTCTTCGTCGTGTCATTTAAAGGAAAATAAGGTGGATTAGATAGCACCGTTTCGGCTGATCCTGGTTGAATGACATCAAAAATCGCTTTCATATCCGCTTGCACCACCGACACACGATCTTGCAGGCCATTTAGCGCCACACTACGTTGCGCCATCTCAGCGAGTTCAGGTTGAATTTCAACTAAAGTGATTGGCCCCGTCACCTTTGGAGCATAAAACAAGCCAACCGCCCCAGTGCCAGCACCAAGATCAACAGTTAACCCGCTACCTTTGCCTTTCACGCCGGCAAAATAAGCCAATAAAATCGCATCGAGCGAATAGGCGAACATATCTGGATTTTGAATAATACGAATGTTTTGTGCTGGCAAACCATCAAGTCGTTCACCTTGTTTAAGAATTGGTTCAATCATTGTTTTTTTCTCGCAATATCGTGTAAAATAGTTAGGACAGTTTATGAGGTGAATTAGCATGAAATTTTATGACGTACTCCACGGCATTGTCGTTGGCTTGATTTGGACGATTAACGGTCGCATTAAATATATGCACCGTGATCGTCTCCCTGTCAACGATAATTATATCCTCGTTGGCCCTCACCGTTCTTGGTGGGATCCCGTTTGGTATGCCGTCGCCGCCTATCCCAAGCACTTCATTTTTATGGCAAAAATTGAATTGTTTAAGTTCCCCCCACTTGCGTGGCTCATCCGAGCCGCTGGTGCGTTCCCCGTGGATCGTGAAAACGTTGGGCCCAGTGTGATTAAAGTCCCCGTGCGCGAATTGAAATCCGGTGACCGATCATTGATCATGTTCCCTTCCGGTTCACGCCACAGCGCTGAACTCAAATCTGGTACCATCTTAATTGCCAAGATGTCTGGTAAGCCAATTGTACCAGCTGTATATCAGGGGCCAGTTAAGTTTAGTCAACTCTTCAAGCGTAACAATACAACGATTAATTTCGGGGAACCGATCGTGGTTGATCGCAAAGATAAGTTGGACAAAGAAAACATTACCAAATATACACAAATGATTCAAGATGCGTTTGATCGCTTAGACCAAGAAATCAATCCTGATTTTGTCTATATTGATCCAAAACACGAAAAAAAATAAGCCTTCTGGCTTATTTTTTTTGTGCACGTTCGCTTTGTTGCTTCATTTGTGCCATCATTTGTGCCAACTTCTTTTGTGATGGCTTTTGTCCCATTGACATCATCATTGATTTCATCATTTCTTCTGAAATCGGTGGGTTTTTGGCAAGATAGTTCTTCATGGCGTTACGTGCGAGGAAGAAACCTGCAATCAAGCCGATAACCAAGCCAATAACGAAAATCAAGATTGAAAGTCCTGTGTTCATGGTTAAATAACCCCTTAATAAAATTGTCTACCAACCATTATAACACAAAATCCAGGTTGACAGGACGATTAACCCGATGAATACCGGCAGTAAACGACCTTATAGCACGTTTTTTTTACCACTCAGCGGCCACCTGTGGGCGTTGTTTTCAAATTTTTGGTAAAGATTCCCCCAATTTATCGGGTGTCATGAGCCGAAAACGAACAAACGTTTGATTTCTGTTCCCACTTTCGCTATAATGAAATCATATTAAATCGTTTATTATTAAGGAATATACCCATCATGGCAATCAAAATTCAAGAAAGCAAACAACTCCAAGTTTTGCGTTTCATTCATGAAGCACAAACCAACAATGGTTATCCGCCAACAGTACGTGAAGTTGGTGAAGCAGTCGGCCTATCGTCGTCTTCTACCATTCACGGGCACATCGAACGCTTAGTAAAAAAAGGCTACTTGTTAAAAGACGCCTCAAAGCCACGCGCCCGTGCTATTGAAGTAACAGATTTAGGGTTGGAAGCATTAGGTGTGTCCACCACACCTGGTCGCATTCCGGTTCTAGGTCAAGTGACAGCTGGTACGCCAATTCTCGCAGTTGAAGAAGAAGCCACTGAGTTTTTCCCAATCCCAGATAACTTGATGCAGTTTGACGGCGATATGTTTATGCTCAACGTCCGTGGCAATTCAATGGTCAACATCGGTATCTTGGACGGCGATAAAGTG
The DNA here is from genome assembly GCF_001998805.1 of Leuconostoc garlicum. NCBI lineage: Bacteria > Bacillati > Bacillota > Bacilli > Lactobacillales > Lactobacillaceae > Leuconostoc > Leuconostoc garlicum. The sequence continues at coordinate 1,469,357 of NZ_CP016329.1, forward strand.
ATCGTGCGGAAACAAGATAATGCCGATAATGGTGATGTTGTTGTCGCGATGAATGACGATGACGAAGCAACTGTTAAGCGTTTCTTCCGTGAAGCCGATCATTTCAGATTACAACCTGAAAATGATGCCATGGCACCAATTATTTTAGATAATGTGACCATTCTCGGTAAAGTTATTGGCTTGTACCGCGATGCCATTTATTAATCAAAAAAGCTGAACGATCATCGTCGTTCAGCTTTTTTACTTGTTTAAGCTTGCCAATCAGCTGGTGATTGTTGCCATGCTTTTAAGGTTGCCAATTGCGAAGCATTCAAGTCGCCTCGCGCAATGGCGGCATCGATGAGTTGTGAATAGGTTGTCAAGGACTGAAATGTTAACCCTGCTTGCGCAAAGTTATCCACGCCAGCCGGTAATTCATATGAAAAGATTGAGACAACGCCCAACACGTCAGCGCCTGCCTTGCGAACCGCTTCAACAGCGCCCAAAACTGACCCACCAGTTGAAATCAAATCATCAATCAAAACCACTTTTTTACCAGCCACTTCGGCACCTTCTGTTTGCCGACCAGCACCATGATCTTTTGGCTTTGAGCGAACATAAATCATGGGCTTGTTCAACGTTTCAGCTACCCAAGCCGCGTGTGGGATACCGGCCGTGGCAACACCACCGACGATTTCAACATCCCCATAATGGGTCGTAATGAGTTCAGCCAAACCTTTAAAAATATTTTGACGGACTTCAGGATAACCGATCGTCATGCGGTTATCGGTATAAATTGGGCTTTTAATGCCAGAGGCCCAAGTAAAGGGCGCTTCCGGTGAAAACTTCACGGCCCCAATCTTTAATAAATCATTTGCGACTTGTGTTGCATATTCTGTCATGCTTCATTTCCCCATTCTGCCATCACGCGTTGGTAAGCGACAACTGGCGTGTGTGCTTTTGTAATTGAACGACCCACCACCAAGCCAGTGGCCCCTGATTGTCGGGCAACTTTCGGTGTGGTAATGCGTGCTTGATCATCAGCGGCATCACCAGCCAAACGAATACCTGGCGTGATCCGTAAGAAATCATCAGCTGTCACCGCCTGAATGAGCGCTGCTTCCCCCGGTGCACTAATCGTCCCATCCACCCCAGCGGCATAAGCCAACTTCGCCAAATGCTGTACACTATCAGCCATTGATAATGGTGTTTGCTGTGTTGCTTGCATGTCCGCTTCTGAAAATGATGTGAGTTGCGTCACCGCCAAAATTTTCATGTCAGCGCCCTTATTGGCAACCGCCTGCTGCAACATTTTGGTCCCACCAGCGGCATGAACAGTCAAATATTGCACGTCCAGTTGTGCAAGGCGTGCTACAGCGTGCCCAACAGTGTTTGGAATATCGTAAAGTTTAAGATCTAAAAAGACGGTAAAGCCTTGTTGGCGTAACTCACGCACAAATTCCGGTCCGACTGCGTAAAATAGCTCCATCCCAACCTTCACAGCTGGTTGTTCGGGTAAATCACGAAATGGTACCAAAAACGCTTGCGCACTGGCAGCATCCGGAAAATCTAAGGCAATAAAAACAGGTGCGGTCATCAGCATTCCTTTCAACTTCAGTTCTGTGAGTTCTTAAACGTGTTCGTCACGGCTTGCACATCGTCAAAACCATAGCGATCGAGGGCTTCAGGCAGCGCTGCAATGATGTCCAACATCATGTCTGGTTTTTCAGCCAACCCGGAACCGACTTGAACAGCGCTCGCACCAGCCATTAGCATTTCTAAGGCATCATCAACCGTACGAATGCCACCAACCCCAATCACCGGAATCGCCACAGTTTTGGCAACTTCATATACAAATCGGACTGCAATCGGATGAATCGCTGCCCCAGACATACCGCCTGTGCCACGCGCTAATTGTGGCGCACGGGTGTTCAAGTCAAAGCGCATCCCCACTACCGTATTAATCAAAACAATGCCGTCAGCACCTGCGTCTTCGACAGCTTTGGCAATGGGTTTGATATCCGTGACATTGGGTGACAATTTGGCATACACTGGCAAATCCGTCACGCTTTTAATCGCCGTCACCACTTCTGCAGCAGCCTGCGCATCCACCCCAAAGGCCATACCGCCACGGTCCACGTTTGGGCAAGATAAATTCACTTCAATGGCTGTGATATGTCCCGTTGCGGATAACAACTGCGCTAAATCACGATATTCTTGAACGGATTCACCCGCAATAGAGGCCATTACGGGGATTTCACCGGCATATTTTGCCGTAATTTTTGGCAATAAATCAGCCATGACCTGCTCAACACCAGGATTAGCCAAACCAACCGAGTTCATCACGCCACTGGTGATGTTAATGACCCAAGGTTGCGGATTACCCGCACGTTGCGCCATGGTAATCGTCTTCGTCACCAAGGCCCCAGTTTTTTCAATCCCGTACATATCTTCCAGACCAAAATAAACAGCCCCTGATGAATTCATAATCGGATTCTTCAAGTTTAAGCCTGGTAACTTTACTGCTAAGCGTTGCGTCATTTTTTCTCCTAATTTGTCTCACCGGACAATTTTATTAGTACTGCAGGTATTATTTCATTTCATTGACTGTAAAGCTACGGCTTTCCAGAACATCCAAGAAAGCACTAACGGTATCTAATGCCGTAAACAGCGGCACTGCATTTTCGATGGCCGCATTTCGAATCAAACGACCGTCTGATTCGGCACGATCATCCGCTTGTGTCGTGTTAATCACAACTTGGAGCTTTTGTGCGCGTAAAGCTTCAACTGAATTGTTGTCAGATTCAGCAATTTTGTCCAATGTTTCAACAGGTAAGCCTTGACTAGCAAGATAAGCGCCTGTGCCGGCCGTGGCAAACAAGGCAAATCCAAGGTCATTGAAACGACGGGCTAACGTTAACGCTTCTTCCTTATCGTCATCAGCAACTGTAAAGAGGACATTACCATATTGTGGCACTTTAATGTTTGAGGCCACAAAGGCTTTGTACAAAGCTTTTGGCAAAGTTGCGTCTGAGCCCATAACTTCACCAGTTGACTTCATTTCTGGCCCAAGTAGTGAATCAACGTCTGGTAACTTAGTAAATGAAAAGATTGGTGCTTTCACATGGACCATATCATCAGCTGGTACCAGACCCGTTTCAAAGCCCATATCCGCTAACTTTTCGCCCAACATCACCCGCGTTGCCAGTTGTGCCAATGGGATATGGGTCACCTTTGAAATGAATGGCACCGTACGTGAAGCTCGTGGGTTCACTTCAATCACGTAAGCCGTGTCTTCATGAATCACAAACTGTACGTTCATCAACCCAATTGTCCCCATCGCCTTTGCCAAGTTAATGGCTGCTTGTGTCATTTCATCTTGGACTTTTTGTGACAAATATTGTGGTGGGTAGACTGACATCGAATCACCTGAATGCACACCGGCACGTTCAATATGTTCCATGATACCTGGAATAACCGCTGTTTCACCATCTGACAAAACATCCACTTCTGCTTCTTGGCCGACCAAGTAAGAATCAATCAAAACGGGGTGATCATTTGACACCTTGACGGCCCGTTGCATATAGTCTTGGAGTTCATCATCTGATGACACAATTTCCATTGCCCGACCACCTAACACGTAAGATGGGCGAATTAACACCGGATAGCCAATTTCTTGGGCGGCTGCCAAAGCGCCTTCGACTGTGGTAGCTGTTTTACCAATGGGTTGTGGAAGTTGTAATTGTTTAATGACTTGATCAAAGGCTTCACGATCTTCGGCACGATTCAAATCTTCAACCGTTGTCCCAAGAATATGCACGCCATTTTCAGCTAATGGTTGAGCCAAATTAATCGCTGTTTGCCCACCAAATTGCACCACAACACCCAAAGGTTGTTCGAGGTCAATCACATTCAAAACATCTTCAAGTGTCAACGGTTCAAAGTAGAGCTTGTCTGAAATTGAGAAATCTGTTGAGACCGTTTCAGGGTTCGAGTTCATGATAATGGCTTCGTAACCGGCCCGTTGGATCGCCTTAACGGCATGCACGGTCGCGTAATCAAATTCCACGCCTTGCCCGATACGAATTGGCCCTGAACCAAGTACGATAACAGATGGCATATCTGACTTTACAGACTCATTTTCGCGTTCATAGGTCGCGTAGAAATAAGGTGTTTGTGACTCAAATTCAGCAGCCACCGTATCCACCATCTTATAAACTGGGATAATCCCGGCTTCTTGGCGTAATTGTCGAATTTCTGCCGTTGTTTTTTGCCAAATTCCGGCAATTGTTTCATCTGCAAAACCGTTTTTCTTCGCGTAGTGTAAGTAATCTAAATCGCCAACATGCGCTGCCAAATCACGTTCGATTTCAATAATGTGTGACACTTTATCCAAGAAGAATTCATCAATTTGCGTTTTATCATGAATCGTTTCGATACTGACACCACGACGCAACAAGTCAGCAATCATGAACAAACGATCATCACGAGCAGGCATCAAAGCATCAAGCAATGCTTCATCTGTCATATCATCATAGGTGATGTCATTTAAGCCTGTTGCCCCAATTTCAAGCGAACGCACCGCTTTTAACATGGCTTCTTCCATGTTACGACCAATCGCCATGACTTCGCCGGTGGCCTTCATTTGCGTACCCAATCGGCGATCGGCAGTGGCAAACTTATCAAATGGCCAGCGTGGAATTTTAAAGACGACATAGTCCAAGGCTGGTTCAAATTCGGCCTTAGTCGTGCCAGTTACAGGGTTAATGATTTCATCCAATGTTAGCCCAACCGCAATTTTGGCCGCCATTTTGGCAATAGGATAACCTGTTGCTTTGGAAGCCAACGCTGATGATCGTGAGACACGTGGGTTAACTTCAATGATGTAATACTTATAAGACTTTGGATCCAAAGCCATTTGAATATTCACACCACCTTCAATTTTCAAGGCACGGATGATTTTCAAGGCTGAATCACGCATCATTTGCACTTCGCGATCTGACAAAGTTTGCACTGGTGCCGTCACAATTGAATCACCCGTGTGGATACCGACGGGATCAAAATTTTCCATGGATGCCACGACCAGCGCATTATCACTGGCATCACGCATCACTTCAAATTCAATTTCTTTATAACCGGCAATTGAACGTTCAATCAATACTTGCGTCACGGGTGATAATTCTAGCCCATTGGCGGCAATTTCGACTAACTCGTCATGCGTGGTTGCAATTCCACCACCCGTACCACCTAAAGTATAGGCAGGACGAACAATCACTGGATAGCCATGCGTGTCAGCAAATGCCAAGGCTTGTTCCAAAGTGGTCGCAATCGTTGATTCAGGAATCGGTTCGTTCAAACGTTCCATCAAATCCTTGAACGCTTCACGATCTTCCGCTTCTTCAATAGCCGTGAGCTTTGTGCCTAATAATTCGATATGCAAGTCATCCAAGATACCTGCTTCAGACAAATCTTTGGCCATATTCAAACCAGTTTGGCCACCAAGCGTTGGTAAGATGGCATCTGGACGTTCCTTACGCAAAATACGTTCGATGAAGTCAATTGAGATTGGCTCAACATAAACTTTATCAGCGATTTCTGCATCCGTCATAATTGTGGCGGGGTTTGAGTTTACCAAAATGACTTGGTAACCCTCTTCTTTCAAGCTCAAGGCAGCTTGCGTGCCAGAATAATCGAATTCAGCAGCCTGTCCGATCACAATTGGGCCAGAACCAATCACCAATACTTTGTTAATGTCTGTACGCTTAGGCATGTTGTGTTGTCTCCTTTTGTGCTTCCGCAATCATGTTCAAAAAATCATCGAATAAATATTCCGCATCGTGTGGCCCTGGGGCAGCATCTGGATGGAATTGAACTGAGAAAGCGTGGTGGTTCTTGAGGCGCAAACCTTCGACTGTTAAGTCGTTGATTTCTTCATGAGTCACTTCAAGGTTAGTGTCCCCCAAGCTATCACGATCCACAGCATAGCCGTGGTTTTGTGAAGTAAAGTCCAAACGCTCATGTGCCAAATGACGCACCGCGTGGTTAAAGCCACGATGACCAAATTTCATTTTATAAGTTTGGGCCCCATTAGCCAGGGCAAACAACTGGTGACCCAAGCAAATACCCATCAATGGCAACTGTTCTTGTAACGTTTGAATGGTTGGAATGGCGTATGCGGCATCTTCAGGGTTACCAGGGCCATTTGACAAAAGGATACCATCTGGATTAGCTGCCAGCACTGTTTCGGCTGACACATCAGCTGGAAAGACCATCACGTTAGCGCCACGTTTCGCTAAAGCGCGCAAAATCGAGTTCTTCAAACCAAAATCAATCAAGGCGATTGACACACCATCCGTTGGATTTTGGTATTGCGTCTTTGTCGTCGCTTCGGCAACCAAATCTGCTGATGTTTCAAAATCACGCAATTGCACAAACACATCGTCCGTCACTTCATCAACCAAAGCCGCCTTCATGGCGCCTTGGTCACGCAACTCACGTGTCAAGGCACGCGTATCAACGCCAGTAATCCCTGGCATCCCCATGCGTTCAGCCCATTCCGTCAAACTCATCATTTGTCGCCAGTTACTTGGGCAACGCGCAATTTCATGTACAACAATGGCTGAGGCTGCTGGCCGTAAACTTTCAAAGTCATCACGGTTGATGCCGTAATTACCAATTAAAGGATAAGTGAAGACAATCATTTCACCACGATAGGATAAATCTGTGATTGATTCTTGATAACCTGACATACCGGTGTTAAATACCAGTTCTGCCATCACGTCTGTCTCAGCCCCAAAGGCTTCACCTTCATAGATTGATCCATTTTCAAGTACTAAATATCGCTTTTTCATTTGTCCCTTATCCTTACTGTAATTTACGTTCTGCCGTGTCATGCTTGATACACAATGTCACCAGCAACCCAAGTGGCCATTGTGCGCCCATAGACCGGCCAACCCACAAACGGCGTGTTTTTACCGAGTGATTTGAAGTCTGCTTCAGCAATCGTGTCCCGTGCTGCTAAGTCAAACAAGACCAAATCGGCCGTTTCGCCAGCAGCAATTTGGGTTGGTGCTGGCAAACCAAAGGCGGTAGCCGGCGCGACCAACATACGGTGGATCAACGTTTCTAACGTCATCACCCCTGATTTCACCAAATGCGTATAAAGCAATTGGAAGCTTGTTTCAATACCTGTAATGCCAAATGGGGCTGTTTTAAAGGATTGTGCCTTTTCTGTCGTCCCGTGTGGCGCATGATCAGTCGCTACCATGTCAATGGTACCGTCCAGCAGACCTGCTAACACCGCTTCGCGATCGGCTTGCGAACGTAGCGGTGGGTTCATCTTGAACAAGGCGTTATCCCCTGTAATATCTGAATCCGCTAATAAAAGATGGTGTGGTGATACTTCAGCCGTTACATGCACGCCCTGTGCTTTCGCTAAACGCACGAGTTCAACAGACGTTTGCGTTGAAATGTGAGCCACGTGGTAATGCACCCCAGTTGCTTGCGCTAGGACAAGATCACGCGCAAGTTGTGCGCTTTCGGCCAAACCTGTAATACCTGGTAATTGCAATTTGTTGGCCGTTGCGCCAGCGTTCATCACACCACCATGGAGTAAGGAGTCATCTTCTAAGTGCGCAACCAATGGCTTATGGACGCTGGCGGCCGCCGTCATGGCTTGCAGCATCGTATCGGCTGTTTGCACCCCTTTCCCATCATTACTGAAGGCAACCGCTCCAGCGGCTGACATGCCTGCAATATCTGAAACCGTTTGGTCCGTTAATCCAGCTGAAATAGCGCCGTATTGTGCGACATGGACAACCCCATTTTTGGCATTTAGCGCAACCTGTTGGGCAACGCGTTCAGGACTATCCGGTACTGGATTGAGATTTGGCATGGCAACAACGGTTGTAAAACCGCCGCGAGCCGCTGCGGCAGAACCAGAAGCAATCGTTTCTTTATACGTAAAGCCTGGTTCACGGAAATGCACATGCACGTCCACCAACCCATTGGTGAGAAAAGCGCCATTGGCATCAAATACTTCTGCCGTAGGGGGTGTGATTGTTTCGGCGACTTGCGCAATTGTTTGGCCATCGATCAAGACATCGTGTTGCTTAAGCTCACCGTCTACGAGCAGGTTTGCGTTTTTAATCAGCTGCATGTTCAGTCTCCATTGTATATTCTAAGATTGCCATTCTGGCATAAACACCGTTCGTCATTTGCTCAAAAATGCGAGATTTTGGTGCTTCCACTAAGTTGTCTGCGATTTCAACATCACGATTGACTGGGGCCGGATGCATCACAATCGCGGTCGCTTTCAAACGCGCATAACGCGCCTGATTTAAGCCAAATCGTTCGTGATACTGTCTAGCTGAAAAGCTTAAGTTTTCCGTTTGGGTAATCCGTTCATGCTGAACACGGAGAAACATGACCACATCCTGTTTGTCCCAATCCTCATCAATGGCAACGAAGTGACCAAATTGTTGAAAATCATCCGGCAACCAACTGTCCGGTCCTGAGAACGTGACGTTAGCACCTAATTGATGCAAGATTTCCGCATTGGAACGTGCCACCCGTGAGTGTAACAAATCACCAACAATTCGGATATGCAACCCATCAAAATGACCAAATTGTTCATATATGGTCACCAAGTCAAGTAAGCTTTGGGAAGGATGTTGTCCACTCCCGTCACCCGCGTTGACTAATTGTGGGATGGGATGACCAGCTGCTTCAAGCACTGGCACATACCAATCATTGACGGCATGCCGGACTACCGCAACATCAATGCCGATTGCTTTAAGGGTTTTTAGGGTATCTGCTAAACTTTCCCCTTTTGACATCGAACTGGTTTGTGGATCAAGCACAATCTGATGATAGCCCAGCTTGTTTTCAGCCATCTGAAAACTTGTATGCGTTCGGGTTGAATTTTCAAAAAATAGATTGGCAACGGTGAACGGTGTCTGTTTTGGCGTTGCACCAGCTTTTAAGGCCAATGCCCGTTGCACCAACTTTAACACATCACCACGATCGAGTGCATTTATATTCAGAAAATTTCGCATAATACCCCTCTTTATACAAAAACCGCGTAAGTCGGCAGACTTACGCGGTTCTAGAAAATTACGGTCAATAGTATAGACTACGACCCCGAGTATCTAAATGCCTTGCAAGTCTCTCTGGACTTAATTAAAGGTTTTATCGTTTCACATATAGTAGCATTTTTTTGGCTCAGTTGCAAATGCTATTTTGCAAAGAAATGCTTATTTTGTTGGTTGACGTTTGCTTTAGCTGTTTGATTTGAGTTCCAGAATGGGACAATTACCTTACCTTCAATATGCTTGGCATCAACGAAACCAAAGTAACGGCCGTCGTTAGAAACTGAGCGGTGATCACCCATCACGAAATATTCTCCGGCTGGCACTTTCACCTTGTTACGATCCTTCTTTTGCCACAAATCACTCGCTGACAGACTCGCTAATGACCAGTTCTTACCAAATGACATTTCTGTGCCTTCGGTCCGTTCATTAATCCCAATATAATCTTGGTTAACTTGCTTGCCGTTAACATAAAGATTTGAGTCCTTATAAGAGATGGTATCCCCAGGGACACCAATAATGCGCTTCACGTAATCTTTTTCACCAGGTCGAATTCTTGGATCTTCCTGACGCGCATCAAAAACAACCACATCGCCTCGTTGATACTTAGTAATCTTATTCAAAATCACTAATTCGTTGTTTTGCAAATTAGGCGTCATTGATGGGCCACTAACGTGAACAAAAGTAAATAGGAACGTGCGAATTAAGATGACAATAATTAATGCTGAACCGATTGGCACAAGCCATTCTTTGAAAAACTCAAAAAACTTCTTTAACATCATTTTCCTCTTTCATAACACCGAACGCTGTCATCACGTCCGGTGCTGTAATTTAGCGACGCAAAGCTGCGTAAGCATCCGCTACTGGCTTTGTGACAATATCGTTTAACTCCGTCAACAATGTATTCAAAGCTTGTTCCGCTGCCAACAATGCCGTGATTGTGTCATTTTTTTGTACTTTTTCAGTAACAGCATTCCATTCTTTTTCTTGTTCTACTGTTGGTTGTTGTTGTGTTTGCATCATTTGTTGTACAGCCATTTGGATGTCTTGGAATTGATCAAACAATGCCTTTGCTTCTGCATCAGCTTGGATCGCATCAAATGCTGCTTGCCAAGCTGTGTATTGTGGGGTTGTTTTTAAAACATTTGCCATTTCGTTGGCGTTATCATAAATGTTAACTGTCATATTATTATCCTCTTATTTTTAATTGTTTACGTTACGTGATTATTGGCCACCAAAGAGGCCTTTAACTGCTTGCCAAGCTTTGCCCGCACCATCGACTGCCTGATTAACCCCATTTGAGAAATCAGAGCCCAAACGGCCCCAATCAATCCCTTGACTCGCCTGATTATTATTATCTGACGTGCTATTAGGATTAGTGACTGAGAAGTTCGTCTCTGGCGTATTTGGCAAAATTTGTTGGAGCGAATACTTTACTAATGGGCCCATTGTTGCTGTCAGTCCCAAAGGTAAACTATTATCTTTATTCTTCGTATCTAAGCCCATCCAATAGGCAGACACCACATCCTTCGTGTAGGCCAGCGCCCATGAATCTTTCGATGATTGGGCATTTTGCGTATCATTGGAATTTTCAGTGGTGCCTGTTTTACCTGCAATGGTAAAGCCGCGTGGCGCTGCGCCAAGACCCGTTCCGTTAGTGTAAGTCCCAAGCATCATCCGCGTCATATTGTCGGCAACACGTGAACTGATGACGCGTGTCCGCTTGGCTTTTGGTTGTGAGACAACCACTTTACCCGTCGCATCGACAATCTTGGTAATAAAGTGCGCATCACTCATCACCCCATCATTGGCAAAGGCGGTGTAAGCCTGTGCCATTTGAATCGGTGACACACCGTTCGTTAAGCCGCCCAATGCTAATGAAAGATTTTTATCTTTCTCAGTCAACGGTAGGCCAAACTTCTTGGCACTGGCATACCCGGCATTAACACCAATTTTATTGAGTAAGTAAACAGCCGGCACGTTATACGAGTGCGCCAAAGCTGAATACATCGGTACGTCTGCCGTTTGCACATCTAAGGCATTGTGCACCGAATAATGATTCGTCCCAAAAGTCCGCGTCGTGTTTGGTAGCATCGTATCGATACTGTAACCACGTTCCAAGGCTGGCGCGTAAACGGCAATCGGCTTAATGGCTGAACCTGGCGACAGCTTTGATTGGGTTGCATAGTTAAAGCCACGGAAAGTATGCGTGTCTTCGCGCGCCCCAACGACAGCCCGGACACCACCAGTTTTGGCATTCAGTATCACACTGGCCGCCTGTGCGTCAGTATTGTAATTAAACATGGCCGGATTATCAAAATCCGTTTGCAAATGCTTCTGATCTTGCTGGTTCAACGTTGTATAAATCTTATAGCCACGGTTCATGACGTCTGTTTCGGTCAAACCATACGTTTGAATCGCTTCATTGATAACGGCATCAAAGAACCACGGATAACGATAATTATTTTGACTATTATACGTATCTCGTAACGTCATCGGCGCGGCTTTAGCTAACTTATACTCAGAAGCCGATAACTTTTTATTGGCAACCATTGTGCCAAGTACCACATTCCGCCGGTCAAGCGCAGCCTGTGGATGATCAATTGGATTATACAATGCCGGACTTGGCAACATGGCCGTTAAGGTTGCCGCTTGAGACGTGGTTAAATCACGAGCATGCACCCCAAAATATTTTTGGGCAGCATCTTCAACACCCCAAACACCATGACCAAACCATGCGTTATTCAGATACATCGTGAGAATCTGATTTTTGGTATACACCTGCTCAACCTGCATCGACAAGAAAATTTCCTTGGCTTTACGCGTCATCGTTTGTTCTTGCGTCAAGTAGGCATTCTTAACCAACTGTTGCGTTAAGGTCGAGCCACCACCGGCGATTGCTGACGAGCCCGTCAACTTATTTTTCAAGTTGAGCACCACCGCTCGCAAAATTCCTTTGATGGAAAAACCATGTTCTTTGTAAAAATTACGATCTTCACTTGATATGACCGCATCACGCATATTTTGCGAAATATTATCATAACTGACATAGGTCCCTTTTTGCGAATACAATTCCCCGGCTTTATCACCTGCATCATCGTACACTGACGTGGTTTGCGCCAGCGTCGCTTGCAAGTTCTGCACACGGGCAGTTTTCGCCAAGACCACTAAATACACACTCATTAGTAGAAAACCGGTTAAAAAGATAACCACCAGTAATCGCCACAACTGCCAACGCTGGGCAACCGGCCTGATCTTATCACGCATTTTCTGAATCAATTGCTTCAACGCCTTCATACCTTAACCTATCAAAGCTGACCAGCGAGCCGTCAGCACTTCCGCGCTTGCTTCATCTGGACTGGTGACATAAATGGTGTCAAAACCGGCCAACGTTGCAACAACTTCTGGCAAATCGGCATCGTCAATAATCCCTGCAACAGCGTTGCCACTAGAATCTGTCGTCTTAATAATCGTCATAAATTGCACGCGCTTGACAAAAATGGCATATTCAGCAATCGCTGAATCCACAGCATTTGCTGTCACCGGATTACCTGTTTGGTCATCATCTGATGATAGTTGTTGATAGCGTAGTTGGCCGTCAATATCTTTAATGCGGACAATTCCCAACGCTCGAATATCACGAGAAATTGTTGTTTGCGTTGTCTCAACTTGATTTTTCAATAACTCACTGAGTAAATCTTCTTGGCTTGTAATCACTTGATTTTGAATAATCTCAAGGATTAATGCCTGCCGTTGTTGTTTTGAAATCATATTTTTCTCCTACATGAGAATAAATGCTACTACTTTAAGCAGCGGCCATGCAACGCCTGGTTACATTTCTTCTGGTGCTTTCACACCAAGCAAACGCAAGCTTTCTGTCAACACAATGGTAACGGCTTCAACCAAGGCTAAACGTGCTTGCAATTGGTCATCATCCGTCAAAATCTTTGAGTTGGCATAGTACTTGTTAAAGGCGCGTGATAGCGTCAAAGCATACTTGGCAATGATGCTAGCTTCGCGTTGTTGCCAAGCACGTTGCACCGTAGCTGGGAAGCTGTTCAACGTCGTGATAATATCCCAAGTCATTGGGTCATCCAGCGTCACTGCATCCAAGCTAACTGAAACAGGCGCCTTACGCAAAATTGACTTAGCACGGGCATTGGTATATTGCACGTATGGTCCCGTATCACCTTCAAAGCGCACCACTTCTTCCAAGTTAAAGTCAAAGTTGTTGGTACGGTCATTCATCAAATCGTGGAAGACGACGGCACCCGCACCGACTTGTTCGGCAACCTCTTCCTTGTTTTCAAGGGTTGGATTCTTTTCTTGGATTTGCTTCAAAGCCAAATCATGGGCGTCATTTAAGACATCCTTCAACAAGACAACATCACCCTTACGCGTTGACATTTTCTTACCGTTAAAGGTGATCAAACCAAAGGAAATATGTTCAACATCATCGGCCCACTCAAAGCCCATTAATGACAACACGGCCTTCATTTGAACGAAATGTTCCCGTTGTTCACCACCCACAACGTACAAAGACTTGGCAAAATCATAAGTATCCTTACGATAAACTGCTGCCGCCAAATCACGGGTCATGTACAAAGTCGCCCCATCTGTGCGCTTAATCATGGCAGGTGTCAAGTTCGGGTTGATATCTGTCAAATCGACAATTTGTGCCCCTTGCGACGTCACCAACAAATCCTTTTCCGTCAACTGGTCCACAACTGTGTCCATTTTGTCATTATAGAATGCTTCACCGTTGAATGAATCAAACCCAATGTCTAAACGATCATAGATTTCTGTAAATTCTTTCAGTGATTCTTCACGGAACCATGCCCATAATGCCAGTGCTTCTTCGTCACCGTCTTCAAGCTTTTTAAACCAAGCCCGACCAGCATCGTTCAAACTGTCATCTTCCTTGGCCTTGTCATGGAATTCAACGTAATAACGCAACAACGTCGCAATCGGATCAGCTTTTACTTCATCTTCTGATCCCCAAGTCTTGTAAGCATAAATCAACTTACCAAACTGTGTGCCCCAATCACCCAAATGGTTGATTTTGATGGGTTGGTAACCGTTTTTGGCTGTGATATTGGCCAAAGCGTTCCCAATCACAGTCGAACGCAAGTGGCCCATTGACATTGGCTTGGCAATGTTTGGTGATGACATGTCAATCGTGACATTTTCACCTTGACCGTCGGTGTTATTCCCGTAGTCTGCCTTTAATGTCAAAATCGTTTGCAAAGTTTCACGAGATGTTGCCACTTTATCCAAGAAGAAATTCACGTAAGGGCCGGTTGCGACAACCTTTTCAAAACCTGTTTGGTCAATTTCTGCCACAATATTAGCGGCGATTTGTTGTGGTGCTTGGCGCAAAACTTTGGCCAACGTAAATGTTGGAAATGCGACATCACCTAATTCTGATGATTTTGGTGCTTCTAATTTTTCAGCAATTTCTGATGCTGTTAAATCTGTCAACACTGCTGCAAGTGCTGAGACAACTTGTGTGTTATCTGCCATGTGTCCGTATCCTTTTTTATATTAGTTTTTATTATACCGTATTTTTTGCCTGCAAAATAAAAACTCGTCTCTTGATATATCACAAGAGACGAGTTTTCACCCGCGGTACCACTCTAATAGCTTTCGCCACTCAATATCTAATTGTTTGACTCCAAATACGCGCCGTTTCCTTCATTATCTGACTCACACCCACTCAGACTCGCTGGTAATGAATTACCGAAACATCTTTATTCTTCAACGTCAACCTCAGCAGTTTTTGGTGCTGGGGCATGCTTAATCACTTCAATTTCATCCATTCGGACCACTGCACGATGATTCATTTCGTTAACAGTGGGTTGGTCAGCTGGATCATTTTCCGTAATTTCAACCAACAATGAATTTTCATAAACTTTTTCAACTTGTCCAGTAAATGGCTTTTCCAAATTACCATAAGCTGGTGCGAGTAAAATGTCGCCAATATGATACTTAGAGGCCTTGTTTTCTTCTTCGTCTGCCATGTTTGTCAGCTGTGACGTCTTGGCTGTTGCTTTACAAGTCAACAGCGCAATTGCAAGGACAATGCGCATTGCGCTTTTCAACTGTCCTAGTCACATTTCCTCCTGTAATCGATGTGTAACACCATATTTTACCACAAAAACGCTGCTATTTCAACGTACTAATCCGTTGCATAATCTCACGTGCTAAGGTTAATTTATCTGCTTGCGGTAAGGTTTCTGCTGACTGATCTGGCGTTAAGATTGTAATCACATTATCATCCGATGAAAAGCCAATGTTTGGCGAACTCACATCATTAACAATCAACATATCTGCCCGCTTCTTTTTCAACTTAGCTTGTCCATAGGCAATGACATCTTGGGTCTCAGCCGCAAAACCAACAACCAACTGATTGGCTGATTTTTGCTGCCCCACTGTTTTCAAAATATCCGGATTTTGAACGAGGGTTAACGTCAAACCAACATCCCCTTGCTTCTTGATTTTATCTTGGGCCAGTGTGGCAGGCTTAAAGTCTGACACTGCTGCAGCCCCAATAAAAATATCTGCGGTCGGAAAAGCCGCCATCACGGCCTCATACATCGCTTGGGTTGAATCAACCATGACCTTGGTGACGCCAAAAATGGTCTGACGATCAACCGTGGTGATAAGCGTGACCTCGGCCCCATTTTCCGCGGCAGCTTGGGCTAACGCATAACCCATTTTGCCACTTGATTTATTGGTCAAAAAGCGCACCGGATCTAGCGCTTCACGCGTCCCACCAGCCGTAATCACAATCTTTTTACCACGCAGATGACCCGTTTGGGCGCGGAGTCGGATGGCCGCTTCTGCCAAAATGGCTTCTGGTTCTGGCAAGCGCCCTTTAGCGGCATACCCTTCTGCCAAAAAACCCTCGGCTGGTTCAATCACCAACCAACCATCGACCGCAAGTGTTGCCAAATTGCGGGTAACCGCGGGATTCGCTAACATCACGTCATTCATGGCCGGTGCAATAATCTTTTTAGCTGTTGCGGCCATAATGGTTGCAGTCGGTGCATCATCAGCCAAGCCGTTAGCCAACTTACCAATCATGTTTGCGGTGGCGGGGACCACGAAAATGATATCCGCCCACTTAGCCCAGTCAATATGCACCACCTCAGTCGTATGGCCAGCAAATAAATCAGTTAGCACGTCATGCCCAGATAGAATAGCCAGTGTTTTACTAGTAATAAATTCTTGTGCTGATTGTGTCATCGCAACCCGTACATGGGCGTGATCCTTCACGAGCAAACGGACAAAACTAGCCGCCTTATAAGCTGATACACTGCCCGTGACAACGACCAGCACATTTTTTTCTTTAAACATTTTCCTTACCAAGCACAGCAAAGTGTGTGCATGCCTTTAATTCTTGTGACCGCAGCTAAAATACCCGTCACTCACTGAAAAAATTGTAACATATTCTCACAACCCCTGCTGATGTCACGCAAAAAAGCGCTGAATTAACAGCGCTTTTATTTTAGGCCTTTATCAAACAACTTGCCAGCCACCGGTAATTGGCCAAGCGTTGCCATTTTCTTACTATCCACAACGACCAAATTCGTAGGTGAATTGGCTAACGTTGCGAATGCGTTAATCGATTGGTTTTGGAAGTACTTGTCATCCGCCCCAGCCAAACCGGCTTGTACCGTATCGATTCGGTAACGTTCGGCATCAGCACGGGTTTTCGTCGCGTCAGCTTCTGCTTTCGCCGTTGCCATCAACGCGTCATTTTTAGCCTTGGTTGTAAGCTCAATGGAGCGTGCCTCACCTTCAGCTTTTGCAATAGTTGCCACTCGTTCACGATCAGCCGTTAACTGCTTATCCATTGCTTCCTGGATAGAAGCTGAGGGGCGTAATTCATCAATGTTGATACGGTCAACATTAATCCCGTACGTATTCGTTAAATCACCAATCGCTGAGGCGAGCTGAATATTGATTTTAGTCGTAGATCCCAAAGCTTCATTCAATTCCATCCGGCCGATGATATCACGTAAGTGACCACGTACAAGTTGTGCCATGGATTCGACCGAATCCGTATTTTCATACATATATTTAACCGCATCCGTGACATGGTAGTTCAATGTGACACTGGCTTTAATGTCAGCATTATCCGCCGTAATGACTGAATAATCTGGCAATCGCAGTGGTCGCATGGCCAAACTGACATTTCGAATGCGTTGGACAAACGGCACATAAAAGTGAAGGCCAGCTTCTTTCCGCGTGCGGTACTTACCAAGCGTTTCAACTAAACCTGCGTTGTTTTGTGGCACAATTTTAAAAAATAGCATCTTTCTCCCCCGTATATTAAGATTCGTAAACAGCAAGCACTGGCTTTAATTCGCGCAACGTTAAAATATTGCCAGTCGCTTCAATCACAACATATTGCCTATCCACTTTAGCCGTCGCAGCATTATCAATTAAATAGCGATAATATATCCCTGACACTAAGACTAATCGATTAAACAAATCAAAGTTTTCTCCTGAAATAATTTGACCGACAATCTGCCGTTCTTCAAAAGTGTCCGGTTGCGCGCCTGCTTCGAGTAACTTCGTCAAATAACTATTCAGCGAGCGCCCTTCTTGCGCGGCCTGTTCCGCTAATATTTCATGCAATTCAGGCGCAATCCGCAATGGAATGCGACCTGATTTATGAGTTTTTTCTTCGCCAATCTTTTTCATATATTAATGATATCACATTTATGTCAAAGAAGACAATACATGATATCTCATTAAAAAAACACGCCCGTATCGGGCGTGTTCTTAGGCATTATTCGCGTTTAAAACGTTTTGGACAACCGCATAGTCACCAATATAGGGTTCGTCAACACCGTTAATCTTTTGATACGGATCTTCACCTTTGCCGGCAACAATCACGATATCATGCGGGTTGGCCTGTGCAATCGCCTGTTGAATGGCTTGGATACGATCCATTTCAAAATGTACCGTCACATCAGGATTAGTAATGTGGGCCGCAATTTCTTTGGCAATGGCCATTGGCGATTCAAATTGTGGATCATCAGCCGTCAAAAAGACCGTGTCCGCAAACTCTGACACCACCCGACCAAAGTCAGCACGGCGCGACACACCTTTATTGCCTGGTGCACCAATCACCACTGAAACTTTACCATCAGGATATTGACTCTGCGCAAATTGTAGCAGTGCCCGCATGGACGCATAGTTGTGGGCGTAGTCGACAAACGCGACACCATGACCGGGAATTGGTAAGCTCAACATACGACCAGGAATAAAGACCGTATCTAAACCAGCCACCATATCAGCATGCTGGGCCCCTGCCAAGGCAGTCATCATCAACGCTGCTAAAGCATTTGATTCATTAAAATCACCTGGTAAATTCAAGCGATAAGTCCCACTCATCTCAGCCAAATCACTCTCAGCAACCGTGAAACGACTCTCATGAATTGCACTTTCAAGAGATTGATACGTATACGCACCACCTTGGTCGGTTTGACTATAAGTATAGACGTGATCATGATGCGTTTTGGCGTGTGCTAACACGGCTGAAAACTGATCACTTGCCGCATTAACAATAACCTGTTCAGCATGATCCAGTAACATCATTTTATGGGCTAAATAATCCTCAAAGCTGGGATGTTCATTTGGCCCAATGTGATCAGGTGAAATGTTCAAAAAGGCGCCAACTTGAAATTCTAGGCCATAGACACGTTGTTTGAGATAGGCCTGTGAGCTGACCTCCATGACCAAATGCGTCATGCCATTATCAACAGCGCGGCGCATATCTTTGAAAAGTTCATAAGATTCTGGCGTGGTCAAATCTGACTTTTTCTTATCAGCTGGTTGATTACCAGTAATGCGATCAACCGTTGAAAACAAAGCCGTATGCTGATGCGTCTTGTGCTGTAAGATTTGAAAGGCCATGTACGCCGCGGTTGTTTTCCCTTTTGTCCCCGTAAAGGCACCAATCCACAAGTCGTTTTGTGGGTAGTCAAAAAAGGCCATCGATAAGACTGATAACGCCTTTTGGACATCCGTGACTTGCCATTGTGGCAAATCAACCGGTATCAGTTCTTCCGTGACTAAGCCAGTCACGCCGGCGGCTTGCGCCAAATATTCTACCCGAAAAGCCCCTTTGACAACAAATAGTGTCTGGTCTTTGACTTGACGGGTATCATAATGTAAAAAATCAAATGTTTGATCGCTATCCGGCTTAGCGACTAACAAATGATGTGCAGTGAGTGATTGTTCAATTGTTTTACTTGTGAGTTCCATAAGCTTTATTATACAAAAAAAGTTGCACCCAGAACAGGCACAACGTTTTTTTAATTATTTCACAAGGACTTTTCTCAACGCAATTGGTGCAAAAATTGTCGTGACGAGGATGATAATTGCCAATTCGGAATACGTATCCTTACCAATGACGTGGGCTTGCAAGCCGATATTGGCTACAATCAAGGCCATTTCACCACGCGACACCATCCCCAAGCCAATAACATTGGCATCATGATAACTCATACCAGTCATTTTGGCCCCTAATCCGGAACCGACCCACTTTGTCAAAATAGCAGCTAATGACATCACGAGTAGCAGCCCCCACTTATCACCAAACCCGTCAAATGAAATCTTTAAGCCGATACTTGCAAAAAAGATTGGAATAAATAGACCGTAGCCAATTGACACCATCTCAGACATCATCTTGTGGGCTTGTGGTAAGTTGGCAATGGCCACCCCGATAAAGAATGATCCAACCACAGCGGAAATGCCAGCAAACTCAGCGACTGTGCCGGCGCCCAAAGCCAACAACATCCCAACCAAACCACTCATGGCTGGCAAACTCATTTTCGTTGCCACCCGCACAAATGTCGGTAACACATAGCGACTGACAACATATAACCCAACGAAAAAGCCAACTGCTAATAACCCTTGGAGCCAAAGTGGTTGCTGTTTGTCAGCTTGACCACTGAAAATCGCAATGAAGCCAGACAAGCTCGCAACCGCTAAAATATCATCCGCTACGGCTGCGCCAAGGATAGTCACACCAGCTCTTGTTTTCAGTTGGTGATATTCATTTAAGACCTCCGCCGTAATTGAGACTGATGTCGCGGCAAACACCACACCCCAAAATATCGCTTGTTTCGTATCAAAATGATAAGCTTGTGCGAGGAAGTAGAAAACCACCATTGGGAAGACGGCGCCTAAAACGGCTACCATCAGTGACGGCTTGATGTTTGCTTTTAATTGCTTGATATCGGTTTCCAGTCCGACAATAAACATCAAAATCATAACCCCGATTTCAGCCATAAATTCAATACTATGCGAAATCTGAACAATGTTCAACAAACTCGGCCCCAGTACCACGCCCGCTAACAATTGGCCAACAACAATCGGCATCCCGATGCGTTGTGCCCCTAAGCCCATGATAATGGCTGCGGCTAACATTAAAAATAAATCTAAATAAAATGTCATATTCCCTTGCTGTATTGCGTGCTGCAATACATCCTTTCTACATGATTGTATTGGTTTTATCAAATAACAAAAAGAGCAAACACAAAAAACTAACGTTGCTCCCCCACAAACGTTCGCCTTGAGTGTCTACTCAACCAGTTTAACGATTCAATTATTATTCTGCTGCTTCACGTGCTAGTTTTGCCGCATTGGCTGCTGCCATTTCGGCACTAGCTGCTGCATTATCACGATAAATGTGCTGATCAGCGGCAACAGCCGCATAGACACGCGCCAATTCGCGATCTAACACCTCACGCACTTCATCAGTCGCATGAGTTTCCATCAACATTTGTCGCAAAGCTGACGCATGCGCAAAGCCACGCAAATAAATCTTAAAGTAACGCTTCAAAGCTTCAAAATGCTTGGGCGTTACCGTAGCATTTACCTCATCAAATAAGTCTAATTGCAACTTTAACAAGGCAATTGATTCTTCCAAAGTATGTTGGCGTGGACTTTTTTCAAACGCATAAGGGTTTTCAAAAATACCACGACCAATCATAATCCCGTCAACGCCTGGATGGGCTCTAGCTAACGCTTCCCCTTCGGCACGTGACTTGATATCACCATTGATTTGGAGCAATGTGTTTGGCGCAATGGCATCACGCATCGCCACGATTTCGTCAATTAATTCAAAATGTGCGGGTGCTTTTGACATTTCTTTGCGCGAACGCAAGTGAACCGTCAACACCGCAACATCTTGCTGCAAAATCACGGGCAACCAGTCACGGAATTCCATGGGATCATAAAAGCCAAGACGTGTCTTAACTGACACTGGTAGCCCAGATTCTTTGGCAGCCGAGACGAGTTGTGCTGCCAAATCTTGGTGGCGAATCAAATCTGACCCAGCACCGTTTTTAACAACCGTTGGATCAGGACAACCCATGTTCAAATCAACTGCTCGATAACCCATGTCGGGCAATAATTTTGCTGCCCCAGCAATATCTTCTGGTCGTGAGCCCCAAATTTGTGCCACTGGTTGTGTCTCGTTTTCAGCGACGGCCAAACGCCCTTGCACGGAAAACTTTGCTTTGGGATGAATCATTGAACTTGCGTTCGTAAATTCTGTAAAGTAAACATCAGGGGCACCAGCTTTTTCAACCACACGACGGAAAATCGTATCCGTCACGGCCTCCATGGGTGCCAAACTGAAGAATGGTCGCTTTTCAGACGAGTCATGGCCTTTTTGTGCATTAGCCACAACTTCGTCCCAGAAAAGCGGTTGCGGAGACGATTGCGTCATGAAGATTTCTCCTTATTTAATGTAAGTCAACGCATACTATCATACCATATTTCGAGATAAATCTCAAAAACGCTGCTCACAGCTTAAATGCGCTCATCTTTTTGCAAGGCACTTAGCGTATAAAAGGATCCCGTCACCACAATCAATGCCTGTGATGATTCACGGACCCGCATGGCCAATGAAATCGCAGCCGAAGCATCATTGGCAATCTCAACTTCGACTTTCGGGTAGGTCATAATAATGGTAGCAGCCAATTCTTCCGCTGACAAAGCCCGCGATTTATTTTTCGGCGTGACGGTGATCACCCGCTGGACAACTGGAATAATTTCATCCAACATTTCATGGTAGTCTTTATC
The DNA here is from genome assembly GCF_001998805.1 of Leuconostoc garlicum. NCBI lineage: Bacteria > Bacillati > Bacillota > Bacilli > Lactobacillales > Lactobacillaceae > Leuconostoc > Leuconostoc garlicum. The sequence continues at coordinate 1,491,535 of NZ_CP016329.1, forward strand.
TTTTAAGACCCCTAAAATTAACGTGGGTTTGATTTTCAAATGCCAAGCATTCAACGCCGCCACCAAACCGGTGATCCCGTCAACATTATGGGCGGCATCAAATAAAATGTTTTTTTCTGGGTGATAGTTCATCCGACCAATCAAGCTCACGTTGGCTAAGCCGGCCTGCGTTTTCTCAGTAGTAAACGTATACCCCATCGTCTTCAAAGCAGCTTTAATTTGTAAGACAATCCCAAAATTATGTACCTGAAACGCCCCAGGCATACTTAAAAAATAACCTGGTGTGCCATTAATAATAAGATCCACACCGGCTGGCGTCGTATTGGCAATAATAATTTGATCTGGTGTATGCTCAAACCACTTAGCACCAACCGCCTCAGCCTGCGCCTTTAAAACACGATGCACAGTCAAGTCTTGGCCGGCATAATCAATCACCACGGTCCCTGGTTTGATAATGGCCGCTTCGTTTTCAGCGATATCTTGGAGACTACGGCCAATCGTGAGCTGGTGATCAACACTAATTTTAGTAAAGACGGTCAACATCGGCGTGGCAATCGCATTTGTCGCATCTCTTAATCCGCCCAGACCGGCTTCAAAAATAACAAAATCAACCGCATTATCGACAAAATGCAACAGTGAAATGACGGTAAAATACTCAAAATACGTCAAATGATCGGCAGATACCCCATGGCGTTTAAAACAAGCCACCAGATCTTGATAATGACGGAGAAAATCACTTTTTGAAATCATCTCATCATCAACGGTGATTTGCTCACGATCTGACAGAATGTAAGGACTCGAAAAATGGCCATAAGAATAGCCATTTGCCTGTAAAATAGCCCCCAGCATAGCACCTGTAGAACTCTTGCCATTCGTGCCGGCAATGTGGATGATCTTGAGTTTTTGGTCTGGATGCCCAAGCCATGCTAATACTTCTTTCACCACCGCCACACGTGTATCGTCTAACACATGCCAGTGATTATCCAAACTGTTAATCACCCGCTTATAGTTTGCTGCAACCCGTGCGGCACGCCGCTCTCTCAATTTAGCCACATCCAGCCTCCGACAATTAATATGCCCTTAATTTTATCACATGTCACCGCAAAAATTACCTTGTGCAGCAAATAATTTGCAATCAAAAAAGACGACTTACATCGTCTTTGGAAAATCGGTAAATATGGCATGAGCACCCCAATCAGCCAGCCGTTGTGCCGTTTCTGCATCGTTAACTGTCCACACATTGACACCCAATTGATTAGCTAATAACAGTTGGACGGCTGCTTCAGTGAGGCCATTAACATCAGGATGGACGTAGGTGGCACCGACCGAGCGTGCGAGCGCGACCGTGTTATCTGAAATTGGCTCGGCCAGTAACAGTCCAATCGTAATTTTTGGCATTAAGTCATGAAATTTTTTAAGTAATTTCACATCAAAACTCGACACAATGATCTGATTTTCACGATTAATGCGATGAATTGCTTGATGCAGACGCATCAGATAAAAATTTTGCTGCTCACCGCGGACATTCGTCTTGAGCTCAAAGTTCACATTGATGTGATGTTCATTGATAAAATCAATTAACCAATCCAACGTGACGATGCGTTCTCCCGTAAATGCTGGCGCAAACCACTGCCCAAAATCAAGCTTTTGTAGCCCCATCAGTGAATTGTGATTGACCGTCCCGTTGCCATTTGAAGTGCGATCAACTTTACTATCATGAATCAACACCAGATGACCATCAGACGTCATATCAATATCAGTTTCTAACCAATTGACCCCCAGAGGTAACATCAGTTCAAACGCTGCCCGCGTATTTTCGGGTGCTTGAGCGGATATACCGCGATGCGCAATTTTTATCATGCGTCTTCCTCACTTTTTTAAATGATTTGCAGCATTATAAGCTGCCAGCGCTTGATTAGTCGCATCTTCGGCCACTTGCAGACTTTTATCAATCGGCGCCCCGTTGGCAATGGATTGCATCGCCGTTTCCATATTAGTTCGAGCAATTGGCATAATTGGCACCAACGGCCCAGCTGTTACTGGATTTTTTTGACTGGTTGCGAGTTGTTGCGTCGCAACACCCAAATTAGGATCTTTAGCGACCGCGGTGGTGATCTGTGGTAAATCTTTGGCGTGCTTGTTCATGGCAAGATACCCTGTTGCCAAACGCCATTGGGCTTGTGATTCAGCCGATGCCATGAATTTCAAGAAGTCCGCCGTGCCTTGTTTGACTGTTGCGGGTTGGTTCTTATTTGCCCACAACGCCGCCCCACCTAACGCGAGTCCGTTGCGTGGCACACCATCAGCATGTGGCACATACGTCACACCGAGTTTGAACTTAGCATTGGCTTGCAAATCACCAGTTGACGCTGACGATTGCATGAAAATCCCCAACTTGCCTGCTAAAAATGCTGTTTGTTGGTTCGCTTCGGCAATATCACCGGACCCGTAATTCACAAATGACTTATCTTGAATGGCTTGCGTCATAAATTGCATTAAACGCTTGGCTGCCGGCGTATTCAGATTAATTTTTGTCGCATACTGGCCAGCTGCGCGACCATTGTCATGATTGGCTAACAGTTGATTTTGGTTGGCGGTTAATTCTTCAAATAACCAACCGTACGCTTCAATCGTCATCCCCTTGGTTTGACCACCCGTCTTGTCAGTAATCGCTTTGGCCAAATCCAATACGTCCGTATAGCTGGGATCTTGTGGCAAAGGCGTTAAACCTAACTGCTCGACGAGACCTTTATTATAATACAAAACTGGCGTTGATGAATTAAAAGGCATGGCTTGCAGCTGCTGATTGACAGTATAGTAGCGCGCAATATTATCTTCAATTTGATCCGTTGTTTGCGCGGTTAATAGTTGATTCATAGGTAGCGTGCTTTTCGTGGCTAACATCGTACTTGTGGCAATTTCTTGGGCTTGCACAATCGCTGGTGCTGCTGAAGATTGCGCCACGTTTAAATATTTTGGTAAGGACTCCGTATAGGCGCCTTGATATTCCGGTACAACCGTGTATTTGCTTTGTGACGCATTATATTTGGCCACTAATTGCTTCAAAGCAGCGGCCGGTTTGCCACCCATCGAATGCCAGAAAACAATGGTTGTGCGTTGATTCGCACTGGCTGTTGGTGTCTTGCCATGAGTAATGCCGATGCCAATCACAGCCAGTATCGTCAGACATACGATGGTAATGGTGGTCACTTTTTTCATCATGATTTCACCGCCCCGTCAATTAATCCTGATTTAAAGGCTTTTTGTGAGACTAACAAGACTACCAAACTTGGGATCATCATTAAAATGGCACTCGCCATGATGAGACCCCAAGAATTAACCGCTTCGGTCGCCTGTAACTGGCGTAGGCCAATTTGTACCGTACGGACGTTATCACTATAACTGGTGATCAGTGGCCAAAGATACATATTCCAAGTCGTCAAAAATGAATACGCTGCCAAGGTCAGCAAACTCGTTTTGGCATAAGGTAAGACGGCGCGGTATAAAAATTGACCGTGGCCAATACCTTCAACTAACGCTGATTCACGTAACGCCATGGGCACCTGCATAAATGCCTGTCGCAATAAAAATGTGCCAAACGCGGTGGCAAAAAACGGCAGTGCCAATGCGGCATAATGATTTAAAAACCCTAGCCAACGTAACGTTTGAAAGTTTGGAATCAATTGTGCTTCAAACGGGAGCATCATCGTTGCAATAAATGCATAAAAGATAACATTTTTACCTTTAAATGGGATAAAGACAAATGCATATGCGGCTAGTGCTGAAAAAACAACTTGTCCTACCATGACCAAACTCGCAACCACAAATGAATTGAATAAATATCGCAAAATTGGGGTTTGTGTCAGCGCTTGGCGATAATTATCAAAAGACAATGCGGTTGACAAGTATTGGCCGTTTAAAATCGCTGTATTTGGTAGCAACGAGACCCAAACGCCCACCAGTACCGGCGCAAAAATTAAAAGTGACAGACATAGTAAGAGCGTATAACGCCAGATTTTTTCTTGTGTTGGTATAATCATTGATACATCACCCGCTTTTCTGTGAGTTTAAATTGCGCCATGGTCACCAGCGCAATCAAAAGCGCTAAAATAATCGATTCCGTTGAGGCTTTGCCAATATTGAGGTTCACAAAAGCATCCCGATAAATCTGATAAACGATCAAATTCGTATGATTATTTGGGCCGCCTTTGGTCAATAAATCCACTTGTCCAAACGTCTGGAAGGCATTGATCATTGTCACTGTGGCCACAAAAAACAAAGTGGGGCTAATGTGGAGAAGCGTAATATAGCGAAACTTAAGCCAAGGTGTGATCCCTTCAATTTCAGCCGTTTCGTATAAATGGGTTGGGACATTTTCTAACGCACCAGAAATGGCCAAGAAAGCAAACCCAATATTCATCCAGACAACCGTCAAAATCACAGCTACCAATGCCCAGACGTTACCAGTCAGCCAGTGAATCGGTGGTAAATGTAAGGCGTTTAGGATCATGTCAGATACGCCAGTGGTTGGTTGAAAGAAGAATAACCATAAAACTGATGCCACTGACACTGAAACACCCATGGTTGACGCAAATAAGGTTCTAAAAATGACCGTCCCACGCAAATGCTTACGAGCCAAATTTGCTAAAGCTAACGCACAAATCGTGGTCAAACCAGTTACAGCGACCACAAATATTAAAGTCACTCCTAAACTTGTCAAAAAGACCGGATCTTTAAGAATCGTCGTATAATTTGCAAAACCAACAAATTTAACCGGTTCCCCTAAGGCGTTGGTTAAAAAGAAGCTGTAATAAACGGTTTTAACCAGCGGATAAAAAATGAAGACGCCAAGAAAAATAAGCGACGGTGTGAGAAAACCCAAGGCCACCAAATGCGTTCTCAGCGCTTGGCGCCAGCGTTGCTTGGTACCTGCTTGTTGGTAAAGTGCCGGTGTTACTTGTGCCATATCACACCCCCACCGTGGCGAGCATTTTACCAGCCAAATCAAAATAGTGTAGTGCTGATCGTGGGACATACAACGTGATAAATTGTTGCGCCGTCAGATCATGTTGGCCAGCAATTTTAAATTGCAAGGGTTCTTCTCGGCCGTTAATTGTCCCAAACAATAAGGTTTCCGACCCGATTTGCGTCACCGTTGTGACCCAGAAATCAATCGCTAAATCATCCGCATTTTCAGGTGTGAGTCGGGCTGCTTCTGGTCGAATACCAACCAAAGCATCCGGATCATAGGGCGTATCAATGACGACCCCCTGATTTTGCCAGTCCGTCACGCCAGGTAGCACATTCATTTTTGGTGTCCCAAAGAACTGGGCCACAAACGTATTGGCTGGGAGCTGATAAAGCTGCATCGGCGTACCAATTTGTTGTACCACCCCATCATTTAAAATCATCACCCGATCCCCCATCGTCATTGCTTCGGTTTGATCATGGGTAACGTAGACCACCGTGATGCCAAGCTTACGTTGCAAAGCTTTAATGTCATAACGCATACTTTCTCGTAGTTGGGCATCTAGGTTGGAGAGCGGTTCGTCCATTAAAATGATTTCTGCACCAGAGACAATACTCCGTGCTAAGGCCACGCGTTGACGCTGACCACCGGACAATTCACGCGGATAGCGATACGCATAATCGGTCATGTTGACCATCTCTAAGGCATCGGATAGCCGTTGAAGCTGGGTAGCGCTGTCTACCTTCCGGGCTTTTAACCCAAAAGTAATGTTATCGGCGACGGTCATATTGGGATAAAGCGCATAGTTTTGAAATACCATGGACAAATGACGGGCCTTTGGTGGCAAATCATTCATACGCTCCCCATCAATGATTAAATCACCACCAGTAATGGGTTCTAAACCGGCAATCATTCTTAAAAGGGTTGATTTACCCGACCCAGATGGGCCAACCATCACAAAAAACTCACCTGGCATAATCGACACCGTGACATCTTTAATCACCGCTTCTTGCTGCTGATCATAGACTTTTTGTAGTCGTTTCAACTCAATCATACAAATCCCTACCTTTCCTAATGATTTAATCGTAACAAGACCATGTCAACACCAAGTCAGCTAAATGATTAAAATATGTAAACAATTGTAAAGCGTCAGCCAACAAAAAAAGCCAAGATGTGATCATCTTGACTTTTTTGCAACGGTTAATACCCTTTATCTAAATTCACAACATTATAAGTTAGGCTGCCATCAGCAACAAAACCTGGAACATTTTTCTTAAATAATCGAAAGAGTCCACCTGTCCGGCCATAGTTTTCATGTTCACCCCAACTGGTATGCTGTGTTAACAAAATCTGTGGTCGTTCAAACAAAGGATGGTGTGTTGGCAAGGGTTCGGGTGTCGTGACATCAAGTGCCGCAAAGCGCACACGTGAATCATCAATTGCCGCTAACAAGGCGTCTTGATCTAAAGTCGTGCCACGACCAATGTTGACAAAGAGGAACAACTCATTCACTTGTTCAAAAAAATACTCATCAAAAAAGTTTTCTGTGTCTTTTGTGCCCGGCAGGCCATCCACAACGACGCGGGCTTTTGAAAGCCCTTCTTGATAATTTGTAATCGGATAAACCTCATCAAAGCCTGGGACGGCACGACCAGTCGTATTGACACCATAAACAGTGCCCCCAAATCCTTTAATTTGTGCTGCAATTTGCTGCCCAATGCGACCAGTCCCAAAAACTAAGACCGGCAGCTCACTAACCATATACTGATCGGTAAACGGTTCCCAGTGCTGTCGGGTCGCGTACACATTTAAGCCACGGGCAAAATACAAAATATAACTCAACACCGTTTGCGCAATTGGTTCGGCCTTTAAACCACTGGCATTCGTCACGATAATGCCACGTTCTTTAAGAATTTGCAAGGGTAAATAATCCACACCGGCTGATTGGGTCTGGATCCATTTCAATTTTGAGTCTGGTTGGGCCAGTATCTTATCGCCAATGCGATTGTCCCAGGCATAGCTAATCACAACATCGGAAATTTGTGCATCAGTAATCGTGTCTGGCGTCACAACGTCGATATCGTGTTCGGCCAAAAAAGCACGATCTTCTTCACTAATGGCTTTCACTGCTAATAGTAACATCTGATTTTCTCCAATCTGTTTTCTAATGTTATCATAACGCATTATTTTCTAACGGTTCGCGTGATTTTAATGAGTTTTAAATTAAAACGTTGACATTTAATTAACTTCATGCCATAATTTAAAACAACAAATCAAAGGAAATAAAACGATGTACTTACTTGCAACTGACAACTTCACAAACGTCATTAAGATCAACGCCGTCATTATTATGTGACTTCTCGCTGGTCTATTTTTGCTACCAGTCGAGAAGGTTTCTCGACTGGCGCAAAAATGTTGCTCAAAACGACATTTTCTAGAGGCGCTAGTATTCAACTAGCGCCTCTTTTCTTTTTGATTTAATGGCACTGTACTACTGTTACGTTGGCGCGCACGTCAACAGTCCACCACGGAGGAAAATCACATGGATCTTACTGCAAATGCAACCCCAACAATGGCCGAAAGCGACCTATCCCTAACTGACAAAAAAGCTAAGCCAAAGACGGCCAGAGAGGTTGTCTTTGATGTCTCAACCGGTATTTCTAATGCCATTTTGGCAGTGCTTGGCATGGGCCTCTTGATGTCGTCATTAGGTAATTTATTCCACTACACACCACTCATCCAAGCCGGTTTGATGGGGCAAAAAATGCTCGCCCCTGCTCTGGGTGTAGGCATTGCCATTATGATGCGCGCCAACATTTTAACGACTGGGGCGGCGTTAATTGCGGCCACAGTCGGCTCAAACGCCGTTTATTTCACGACAACGGTTGTGCCTGGCACCCATACCGCAACTGGTTGGCTCGCTAATCAACCCGCTGGTTCATTGGTGATGACGTCAGGTCAACCCATCTCAGCCGTTCTTGCAGCTATTTTGGCCGTGTTGGTTGGTAACTGGCTAACTGGTAAAACACCACTTGACATGATGTTGGTGCCATTAGCTGCAACATTGGCCGGTACTTTCTTTGGTCTTGGGACTGCCGCCGTGACCACACCATTTTTGAACTGGGTTTCTGAATCACTCGCCTCAACAATGAAAGTGAATCCATTCCTTGGCGCCTTTGTCGTCGCATTTGTTTGGTTCCTCTTCTTAATGACCCCCGCTTCTTCAGCCGCTTTGGCGATCGCTGTCATGCTTGATCCGCTTTCTGGTGGGGCAGCCATGATCGGCACAACAGCTGGCTTCGTCGTTTACACTGCTATGGGTTGGACGCAAAATGATCTTGGTGCTAATTTTGCCCAAACAATTGTCACACCAAAAGTCCAATTCCCTAACCTCTTAAAGAGTCCCGTCTTGATGTTTGGTCCCGCCGTTGTCGCTGGTTTGTCAGCCATGGTAGCCGTTGGTGTGTTCCATTTGAAAGTCCCATTTGCCATCGCCGGTCTTGGCTTAAATGGCTTCATTGCCCCATTGGCACTCGCTTCAACCAATCCAACTGGCCTCTTGTTACTCGTTGTCTTTGGTATCGTCGTCCCTGTCGTAGCCTGCATGACAATGTACTATACGCTTAAGAAAATGGGTAAAACCCGTGAAAATGATTTACATTTAGATGTTGTTTAATTTTTAATGACGCGTTATAGTAGAATTATTATAATTTTATCAGAAAGAAGAATAGATTATGTCACAAAAGAAAGCACAACCCTCTGATTTCAACTGGTCTGAACTTGGTTTCGAATACCACGACCTCCCTTACCGTTTCCGTGCCTACTATAAGGATGGCAAGTGGAGTGAAGGCGGTCTCGAAACGGACTCAAATTTGCCAGTCAATGAAGCAGCCACTGGCCTTCATTATGGCCAAAATATTTTTGAAGGCCTCAAGGTTTATCGGCGTAAAGATGGTGGTGCTAATCTATTCCGCCCTGATCGTAATGCCAAGCGATTCCAAGATTCAGCTGCTCGTTTGATGATGGCCCCCGTACCTGAAGAATTATTCCTCCGTGGGTTACGTGAAGTCACCAAAGCAAACCAAGACTTTATCCCACCTTATGGCACAGGTGCGACGCTTTATCTGCGTCCCTTCGAATTTGGTGGTGGTCCAGTGGTTGGGGTGCATCCTGCTGACAATTATGTCTTTGAAGTTTACGCCACACCAGTAGGTGCCTACTATAAGGGTGGTTTGACGCCAACCGCTTATGTGACAAATCATTATGATCGTGCTGCCCATGGCGGTACAGGTGCTGCTAAGGCCGGTGGTAACTACGGTGCTTCTATGCTTGCTGGTCATGAAGCGCATGCAGCTGGCTACTCTGATGTGGTCTATCTTGACCCACGTTTGCATGAAAACATTGAAGAACTCGGATCAGCTAACTTCTTTGGTATTACCAAAGATGGGCGTTTCTTAACACCAAAGTCCCCTTCAATCTTGCCATCAGTTACCAAGTATTCATTGTTGGCTGTGGCTGAAGAACTTGGCCTTAAGGCAGAAGAAACCACGATTTCAATCAATGATTTGGATCAATTCGCAGAAGCTGGTGCCATGGGAACCGCTGCTGTAATCTCACCAGTTGGTTCAATTACACACAACGGTAAAAAGCACGTCTTCTATTCAGAAACAGAAGTTGGGCCATGGACGCAAAAGTTGTATGACCGCCTCACAGCGATTCAATATGGCGATGAGAAAGGCCCTGAAGGTTGGGCTGTTGATGTCCCACTTGATTAAATACCAAAACCTAGACCTAGCGTCTAGGTTTTTTTAATTTGGTGACATTTTTTCTGATTAACCTGTTGACAACTTTTTTTCGAGTTGGTATACTAATATAGTTGTCTGATACAGATCAGACATTACTGACCATGGCTCGTTGGTCAAGTGGCTAAGACGCTGCCCTTTCACGGCGGAATCGAGAGTTCGATTCTCTCACGAGCTATATCAAGTCGCGACTTCGGTTGTGGCTTTTTATGTGTCTTTTTAATCAAAAAAATAACAGCCGAGATGGCTGTTATTTTTGTTTAATGACGAAAGCGCGTTTTCCGGGCTTTTTATTATTTGACTTGGCCGTTTTGTGAGCGATCGGTGGTTTTGTGACCCGCTTTTCCTTTTCGGAATTCGACTTACGACGCTGATTGCGCCGTGAACGATTCGCATTTTTAGGCCGCGCTTCTTGTTCTAGCGGTCGTGGATTGACATTTTCTAGCACAAAATACGGCGCCCCAAAGTTCACATATTCATAAAGATAATCTTGTAAGGCTTCGATTTTATCATCATTGGCAACGTTTTTATCATTGCGATAAAAACCCTTCAACCGTAATTGTTCAGCGGAAATATCACCGACAATATAGTCATATTGTGCCAACAATGGCGTGTAGCGAACCGCAAGCATATCAAGGTCGAATGCTGACTTAAAATCTTCCACCAGTTCAAGTGTTAAGCGGTCAATTTCAATTTCATCCCCTTGTCGGGTTATGGCATACGCCTGTTTACGTTCTGCCTGTTGTAATAAGGTCCGTTCTTTCAAAGTATCGCGATCCATGTTGTCAACCGCCTTTCATATTTTTAAATATGCGCATATTTTGTTTGATAATACTGTCCCATAAGTTCGCGTAACAATAGATCCTGCGCAATGGTTACTGGTGCTTGTTGAATCACTGGGAAAAAAGGCACCCATTTATAGTGGTCAAGGGTCGCAATTTGATATTGTCGCGCGGGGTCAAGCTTGTGCCCATCAAGCCAAATTTGACCGTGTCGGTCACGATCTAACCCACTAAATCGCATATACCCAAACACCTTACCACGAAAACCACTGCCTTTAACCGGTAACGTCGACAGTTCGGCCTGCTGGTCGCTAATGGTCGTCACTAACTGACTAATCTCATCACCCGACAGTGTCATAACCATAGGGTTGATGGCATGTGGCATACTTTCAAGCAGTTCATAGTCACTCAACTCACCTGCTGGTAGCTCATCTACAAACATGCCGGTTGAGACCATGGCAATTGGGACATTAAAATATGCTTTTAGCGCACGCAACGCATCATAACTCTGCTCATCAGCCGAAATGTCACGTGGCAAATGGGTCACAATGCGCTGTTTTAAAAGTGATTGTCCCGTCTGTAACCAACCGTGCACCGCTGAATAATCATCATCAGCTTCGGCCATTTCATAAGTCGGTGTCACCTGCGCTTGTTGGGACACAATCTGATGATTACGCAACGTCAAGGTAATATCGCCGACATGGTTCCCATAACGACCTGCCGCTGCCAGCAAAGTCCCATTAACTATTTTACCATGTGGCAGCAAATGATGGGTGTGCGCACCAATCACAACATCAATGGGATATTTTGCCCCGATTTTTTCATCAGTTGGCAAACCTAAATGCGATAATAACACGACCACATCGGCCTGTGCCCGCAATGTTGGTAACAATGCCTGAATCGTTTCGTCAACAGCCTGCGGGTACCAGCCAAGCATTGGATAAGTTAACGTATACGGTGCTGTTAAGGCAAAGACCCCCACCCGTGTCCCAGCCGGCGTGGTCATGATTTTATACGGCTTCGCCCACGATGGCTGTTCGCCTGCTGATGAGGCTTTTAAATTGCTCAAAATCACATCAAAATTGGCGTCTTGATACAACGTTGCCATCGCCTCATGCGGTAAAACTAAGCCCTCGTTATTGCCAATTGTCACGCCATCATAATGCACCTGGTTCATTAGCGCAACATTTCCCTGACCCATCGTGGCATCAGTGAGCGGATGTAGGCGATCGATGGCATCGCCAATATCAAACGTATAATGCGTCGTTGGGGCTGCTTGTGCGTCTAACAAAAAGCGTTGAATCCGCGGCCAATTTTCAAGGTGCGAATGTACATCATTAGTGTGTAATAAATGAATGGTTTCAGTTGCCATCGGTCTCCTTTCTACTCTCGATCATGATGTTATTGCCGTTGTAAATAATCGCGTCGTTTACCTAAAATAATTGCGACTACTTCTGCCTCACTTAACGGTGCGCCAAAAGGCACACTGTTTGTCGGTAAATAATCACGATCAGGGGAATCAATCCCGACGTTAATATTTTCTTTATGGTGGATGCTGGCATGATGTATATGACCATGTAAGTTGATCTTATTTTTAGTCAAATCAAATAACAACGGATAATGTGTTAAAAAGACTTCGTAGTGGGCAAATTTCATGCGCGTGCCGACTTCATGGACGCTAAATTTAGGTCGTCCCTTGTCGTCTATGTCATTATGCGCCAATAAATATTTTAAAAACGCTGATGTGTCGTGATTGCCTTTAATCAGCACCAGTCGGCCATTAAGCCGTTGCAAATAGACCAGCATCTCCGCCATCATTTGCTTCGCTGGTCGATCAACTGCCAGCATGATATCACCCAAATGATACACCGTATCGGTTGGTTTTACCCGCGCATTCCAATTAGCAACAATGGTTTCATTCATTTGGTCAACGGTCACAAATTGATCTCGTGGCGCAAAAAAGCCGCCATACAGTAAGTCACGATGAAAAAAATGGGTATCAGCCGTAAAGAAATTCATCTCGTCCCTCTTCTACCACAATGGGCAAAAAGACGTTGCGTTGAGCAACGTCTTAATGCGCCAATTGATACAAATAATCTGAAAAATCTTGCAAATTTGCTGGAAAGGCGTTTAATCCCCAAATAATCCGTTCCTGCGCACCAGGGGCTTTAAACCTAACTCCCCACTCATCATTTAAGCTCGGATCCGGATAAGAAGGGCCACGGTAAGCCGTCATCCATGTCTCAAGATATTGCCAAGCAGTCTCCGCAATATCATCCCATTGTGCAGTCATATCAAGCCAGTCTTCACGGTAACGCCAATTGAATGGCTCACCAGCCGCATTAAAATGCGGATTGTAAAAATCAAAGTCTGGATCTGTAATATTTTTAACAGGCTGCGTCTTATCGGCAATCTGTAAAAAGGCATGCCCTTCATGGCGCTTAAGATAAACGTAGTCAAAGCCCGTTGCCAAGTTACCACGATAGAAAACTAAAAAATCTAATCGCCGACTTGCCATATTATGCCTCAATCACCAGCAAGTCCTTAGGCAAACTTGCCGTTAAGTTTTCATAACCAGTTGGTGTCACAATCACATCGTCTTCGATCCGTACACCACCCTTACCAGCTAAGTAAATGCCTGGTTCAATCGTGAGTAAGTGACCAGCTTGCATTTCATCACTTGAACGTGCACTTAGCGCTGGACCTTCATGAATGTCTAAGCCTACACCATGACCTGTTGAGTGGTTGTATGCCTCGCCATAACCATGTTCAGTAATGTATTCACGCGCAACACGGTCAACTTCACTACCAGAAATACCTGGCTTAATCACATCAATGGCATTTTCATTCGCTTGCTTGACAATGTGATAAATCTTTTGCAATTCTTCATCCACTTCGCCAATCGCAATGGTCCGTGTAATATCTGAAGTGTAATCATCCACATAGTAACCAAAGTCAATCGTCACCAATTCACCAGGTGCAATCACTTTATCAGTGGCTTCCCCATGAGGCAAGGCCGCACGATAACCAGATGCCACAATCGTATCAAATGAAGCTTTTTCTGCGCCATAAAACTTTTGCAAACGGTCCAATTCATTCGCTACTTGACGTTCTGTCATACCCGGCTTAATGAAAGCCATCAAGTCATTAAAGGCCTTAATTGACGCATCCGCTGCACGGCGTAGCGCAGCTAATTCAGCTTCATCTTTAACTTCACGAAGTGCTTCAATCGCTTCTGGTACGGCATCAAAGCTGATATCAGCTGGTAGGAGTTCATCCATCACATCATAAACAGCATAAGGCATGCTAGCTTCAAAGCCCAACCGCTTAACGCCAAATTCAACCGCTGTTTGAGCAGCTGCTTCATAATAGGCCCGCGTGACCATAAAATCGACCCCTTCAGGCAAGCGATCCTTATAGTCTTCTTCATAGCGGGCATCAGTAATCAGACGTGCCCGATCGGGACCAACCACGACCACACCATCGCCAGTGCCACCGTCAAACCCTGTCAAATACTTTGTGTTGGCGCCTTGATAGACCACCAACCCATCGAGATCGAGCTTTTTTAAGAGTTTTTGTAATTTAGCAATGCGTGATTCAAAATAGTTCGTCATATCGCAACACATCCTTTTTATTTAATCGATGTTTCTATTATAACACAATCTCATAATTATTAATTTAAGCTCATAAAAAAGACACAACCTTAATTGGTTGTGTCTTTTAATCGAAATTACTTAGCAGCTGCCAAGATTTCGTTGTATTGTTCACGTGTGTAAACAGATACTTGGCGCTTGTCACGACCCTTACGTTCGAACTTAACAACACCGTCTGTCAAAGCAAACAATGTGTCATCGCCACCCTTTTTAACGTTCACACCTGGATAGATGTGTGTTCCACGTTGGCGATAAATGATTGAGCCAGCCTTCAAAGCTTGTCCGTCAGCAACCTTAGTTCCTAGACGACGACCAGCTGAGTCACGACCGTTGGCTGAAGATCCGCCACCCTTGTGGTGCGCGAACATTTGCAAGTTTTCTTGATTCATCAACATAAGTCTATTTCTCCTTTACAAGTAATGATTACGCGATTGAATCAATCTTCACGCGTGTATATGGTTGGCGGTGGCCTTGCTTAGAATGCATGTTCTTCTTGGCCTTGTACTTGAAAGTGATAACCTTCTTTTGCTTACCTTGCTTTTCAACAGTACCAGTAACCTTTGCACCGTCGACAAAAGGTGTTCCAACCTTGCCATCAACCAAAACAACTTGGTCAAAAGTTACCTTTTCACCTTCAGCTGCATCCAACTTTTCGACGAAGATTGTGTCGCCTTCAGCGACCTTATATTGCTTGCCGCCTGTAACAATAACTGCGTATGCCATTATTGAATTCTCCTTATACTTAGACTCACCATCCCAGGCGGGCCGGCTCTAGTCCGACACGTACTTCAACCTGTTCTGAGTGGTTGTAGCTCTGCTAACAACTTTTCAATTATAACAAATCTTAAACATTTCGTCAAGAACGGGCGTCACAATCTCAATTGATCATGTCAAAATCAAATAAATTCAGACCTGTCTGACTTACCGCAGTGGTATTCACGCGTAAAATATCCGTGAATTCCTGCAAGAGCGCCACCTGGTTTAAATCCATATTATCTAACAACCATTTTGAAATTAAGGCCCAAAAGGCGCCAATGACAGCTTCCCACTGATAAACCATTTGCCGGTGATACGCCTCATCTTCTAAGTTGCCGAGCTGCGTCAACATTTGGGTACGCATACGCGACATCAAGGTGGCAAAGTAAATGCCATCACTATGCAAATTCAACACGGCATTATAAAAGGCAGCGCGGGCACTAATTGCCTGAATCATTTTAGCAACACGAAATTGACCTTGAATATGTTGGGTAAATTCTACCAACAAGTTATTATTCACTTCTGAAATCAAATGTTCCTTATTTTTGTAGTACTTATAAAAAGTACCCCGCGTCACTTGCGCACGGTTCAAAAGTGTGGTGATTGAAAAATCCGGTTGGCTCGTAATTAGGCTTACCGTTGCTTCTTCAATCGCTTTTTTGGTTCTTAAAACACGAGCATCTTCTCTTTTAACCATTCCACTTCTCCACACGCAACAAGTCGTTCTTACTCGTCGTTTCTTGCACCAATTTTATAGATGGCTGATTCAATATTAAGATCTGTTTTCATTTGCTTGACGATATCTGCCCGTTGCGCTGAACTCTTATTCAAGGCATTCACTGACATCGTTATAATCGTATCAAACTTATCATGGAATCGTGACGCCACACTACCATCAATGTTGTAGTGCCCCTTTTGCGCGGCATGCACAATCGTGATAATACCCTGATCGCCATAGAAAGCATCGCGCAAGGCTTGTGCATCAGCACTACTCAAGTTCTCGCTATTGTCTTTAATAATCACATTGCCGGCATTTTCAATGGCAGTCATTGTCTTTGGCTTATTATAATCAAACCGATCCAACGCTTGTACGAAATCTTTAATTTCACGCTGTGATCGTTGCAATTGCTTATAATCCGATTTTGGCATCGACACACCCGCATACTTAGGTTGCTGATTTGCGATAAACAATGCGGATAACAGCACAACGACGATCACGCCAAGGGCAATAAATGCTTTTCTCATGAGTTACTTCTCCATGTCTTCATTGTATATAGTATACTATGAATTTCTAATGAACAAAATAGGCGTATTCATTCTTTATCAATCGCATCATTTATGCTATGATATTAGTTGTATTGCGCTGGTAGCTCAGCTGGATAGAGCAGCCGGTTTCTACCCGGCAGGTCGAGGGTTCGACTCCCCCCAGCGCATTTTCACCGCTTTACCACAATTGTTGGTAGAGCGGTTTTTTTGTCGCTTAAACCCTTAGTACGTAAGGTTTTTTGGTTGCTTAGAGTTATCAGTAGTTTTCGTTGTTTTTCACTATTTTTCGAGCGTAGTGCTACAAAATGGCTACACAAAAACCAGCAAATAATATGCTGGTTTTTCTACTATATATTTTTTTAAAACCAAACTAACATACCTGTTAGTTTGGTTTCTTTTTTATTCTTATCACCAATTGTGTAAATAAAAAAGCTCACCGTAGTGAGCTTTTACTGATTAACCTTTAACGATATTAGTGGCTTGCAAACCGCGATCGCCATTTTCAACATCGAAAGTCACTGATTGACCTTCATCAAGTGTCTTAAAGCCATCGCTTTGAATAGCTGAGAAGTGGGCGAAGACATCATCACCGTTTTCACGTGTGATAAATCCAAAACCCTTATCGCCATTAAACCACTTTACTGTGCCTGTTTCCATTATATGTTTCTCCTTTGGTGTACTCACCAATCTTTTTTGTAATTTAAATAATTGGTACTGAGTGTCCTTCAAGAAAAGAGAAATCAAAATCAAAAACTTTATTACTCATTTACTATAACACGGATCACAATGAAATAGCAAGCAAATAAACAAATCAATATATTTTTGTCAATTTATTCCGTTTGTTGATGCCGCGTTTTTTGTTGTGTAACCGTTGTTGTCGCAAGGTTTTGCGTTGTGGTGAAGTTGCAATAATTTTCCCGACAAAATGCCAACAAAAAAGCCATGATTACCGTTTAAGGTCAATCATGGCTCGCGTCTCCCAGCATCCCAGCACCTATAATAATCAGGAGTATTTTTATAAAAAATATATTATGTCAGTCTACGTTTAAATATGCAAAGAAGTACGCTGGTTGTTGTGAACAATGCAAATATTATAACGTGCTGGGATGACGTAACTGATACGTTACTAGAATAATTTATCATATGCGTTATTAAATTGTCAAACCTTTATCAAAATAAAAAAAGACGTCCTTATTTGCGTCTTTTATCCCCGTTGTTGACCCCATATGTATCGAGAAACCATCGTGATCTCTCGATGCTGTGCGTGCAATCCCGTTATTAGTTCTGGTGCTTGTTCAAAACGCTTTGCGCATACTGATCAAGTTGCTGCACATCTTGGGTTGCGTTATCAAGTTGACCCTGTAACTGATTTCCCTTGGTATTTGCATCACGCAAATCGTTTTGTGCAGTTTGTAATTGTGCCTGAGTTTGGTTCGCCTTCTGATTGGCATCATTCAGCTGAGATTGAATACCATCTAATTCTTTTTGTTTATCCGCAACTCTCTGGTTGCCTTCCGCAATTTTTTGATTAATTTCGTCAATCTTTTGTTGAATTTCTTTTTGTTTATCATCATTTGCTCGTTGCAAGTCGCCTTGCAATTGCGCTACTTGCGTTTTGTAATTTGATACATCGTTCTGAGCAGACGTTAACTGATTCTGGAATTCATTATTTTGGTGTGTCAAATTTGAGATCGCTTGAGATTGCACGGTCAACTTACTATCCAACTGATCAATAATGCCTTTGATCTGATTCATCGAGGCGCTTCCTGTCCACCCCGCGTAATCTGCCAATATTTTCCCACCCATAAGGGTCATTGCTGTGACTGCCAGGACAACCACTAATTTGTTGATTTTCATATAGCCTTCTTTTCTATTTTATGTTATTACATTCACACAAC
Organism: Leuconostoc garlicum; assembly: GCF_001998805.1. Classification (NCBI taxonomy): domain Bacteria; kingdom Bacillati; phylum Bacillota; class Bacilli; order Lactobacillales; family Lactobacillaceae; genus Leuconostoc; species Leuconostoc garlicum. The sequence goes on from NZ_CP016329.1 coordinate 1,509,661, forward strand.
TTTAATAATGTAGCGCCCTTTCTCCATATAGTTAATTGAATCTTATTCATTTCCAAAAGGTATAAAATGAATTTCACTCACTTAATGTAAGTGCTAACAAATGTTGGTATACCAATATTTGTACGAATAAATTTCCAATTTTTATAAATCAAACGCAGATGAAATATCACAATAGAAATGTTTTTATATGCTATTTTTTCTTGTGGTTTTAAGTGCTAAGTATACCAATATTGACAAGCTAAAAGTTGCTAATGCACTTATTTTGCCTAAAAATAGACACAAAAAAAACGCAACCAGATTATGTGGTGTACCCAAAAAGTTAAAGTAAAATAGTTTAGTTCATTAAGCGGCCAGTTGTCGGTATTCTACCGGTGAGTGGCCGTTTAATTTTGTTTGTATGCGTGTGTTGTTGTAATACAGTATCCACTTTTTAACGGCCTCTATCAACGCTTTAGCTGATGAATACTTGTTTAGTGGCCCGATTTCAACTTTAAGCTTATTGAAGAAGCTTTCCATCACCGCATTGTCTAGAGCAGTCGCACGACGCGACATGCTTTGGATAATGTGGTTTTTCTTTAGTGTTTTACGCCATGTTCTGTGGCGATATTGCCAGCCTTGATCCGTATGAATTGTTGTACGATACGAAAGTTTTGGCAGTTGCGCTACGAGCTGATTAAGCGGTTGTAAGGTAAAGGCGAGATCTGGACGCGTGCTAATGGCATAGGTAAGAATCTCATTGTTATACATATCAAGAATCGGTTCTAAATAGACCTTTTCACCAGTCGCTGAAATCTTAAATTCAGTAACATCGCTAGCTAATTTTTGTAATGGCCGATTAGTCTTGAAACGACGGTGAAGCTTGTTCTTCACACGTTTTCCTTCAGGTCCTTTGGATGAATCATACTGACGTGATTGCTTATTGTAGCCAACACCCTTTAGCCCCATTTCATGCATTAGCCGTTGTACTTTCTTGTGATTTACCGCTTTAAACGCTGGTTGTTGACGTAACTTTAAATACACTCTTCGCACACCGTAGTGATTATCAGCTTCCCAGATTGTCCTAATAGCCGCACGAAGGGGTGCATCAGGGTCATCATTTTTAAACTGTCGTTTCCAGTAATGCACTGTACTTTCTGCGATTGGCAGAACCTTTAGGATAGCCACCAATTTAAATTGCGCCTCGAGCCGGCAAGCTACTTCTGCGAGTTGTCGGTTCGTTGCTGAATCGAGGCTAATAATTTTAACGCTTCATTTTCAATCTTTAGTCGTAGGTTTTCGTCTTCTAGTTGGGCAATGTGTTTTTCAGTTTCTGTGAGCTGTTTTACTTGCTTAGGTTTCTTATTAGCCATTCTAGGTGATCGTCCTTTTTGAATAGATAATAACCCATTTGGCCCTAGTTGTGAATAGATCTTCTTCCACGAAACAATTTGGGCAATGCCTGTATAGCCGAACTTAGCAGCCACTTGACTATGAGAAGCGTTATTTTGAATGGCCCATGATGCCACTTTAATCCTAAATTCAGGTGTGATTGCTGGTGGATTAAATAATATATCTGATCCAAAACTTTTGTATGCGGCAATAAGCATGCGAAAGACACTGTTAGCAATACCATATCGAGCAGTAATGCCACGTATGGAATATTTTCCAGACAGATAATCTTGAATTGCCTGAAGTTTAATTTGTTTTGAAATTTTAGTCATAAATAAAACCCCGAAAGTTGCTTTAACTTTCGGGGTACGCCACATTATCCAGTTGCGCCTTTTAGCGTTATTAATACTCACCCCAATACTTAGACATTGATTGTTGCCCAATACCAGGATTAAAGCTGTTAGTTGGATCGTTTTTACGATAGTGATCCACCAATGCGGGGGCTGCGAGGTACAAGTGGCCGACATTATGTTCGGCCGGATACACCGCATGACGGGCATCCAAAATTTTTAACATTTCCTGTTTGAGTGCATGAGCATCGACCCCAGGCTTCAAGATATAATCCTGATGCATCACATGATCGAGTAAGTGACCATAGTAGATTTTATAGGCAATTTTCTCTTCGATTTCAGCTGGTAACTGCTCAAACCAATGATATTCATTGCTTGCAAAAGCAATATCTAACGGCAAAATGTCGATGGTATCTTGTTTGAGTTCTTGATAGCGAATCGCCACACCGGCCGTCACATAGCGGTGTGTCTCTGCCTTACTGGTTTCATTCGCATCCGCTTCAAAATAATCCCCGTCCTGAGTTGGGAAGAATGACGCCAAATACTCACGTGCTTCAGCAATCCCATCCCCAGCCATTTTAAGTTGCAAGTAGTGGTCATACTTGTCATGGTACGCTTCTAACCGTTCTGGTAATTGATTGGGGAAAAGATGACTGGCACCTTGCAATAACCGATCTGGGAAATAAGGCTTAAAGAATGGCACATGCTTTAAGAAACGTTCACCCCACGCTTTCAAGGCAAACATTTGTGGTAAGTGGCCAGTCCCGATTTTTTCAATCACAATTAGCGAGTCTTTCCCGTATTGCTTAGCGAGTTCGTAGGCTGTTTTATGCATATACTCACCAGACACTGGCAAAGATTTGAAATGCGTCATGATATGACGCCGAATATCTTCTAATTCATCTGGGTTATTGGTCCCGATGTAAAAGACCTGTGTGGTCTCATCTTTGGGAAAGGTATCTAGCCGGACCGCTAATGCGGCAACGTGCCCGGCAGAACCGGAAACTTCAAATAATTCTTTTGGATTAGCATTGTAACGAATCGGTTGATCAGAATCGACATCACGAACGACCTGTTCATGATTGTGCATGGAGCCGTGATGCTCAGTTGCTGGCACTTGGTTTAAATCAAAGTTGCGATTTTCCAAATTGGTAATAATTTCTTCAGGTGTATCACCCAAATCAATGCCAAGATGGTTCACTAGATGCATCTCATCGTTTTCATCAATCCAGACATAAAGTGACAATTCAGTATAGGCTGGGCCACGACGAATCAAGGCACCCCCAGAATTGTTGTTAATGCCGCCAATGACTGAGGCACCGAGATTTGATGAACCGATAACCGAATGCGGTTCACGATTTAAGGGTCGTAAAGCATTCTCCAACTGGAAAAGCGTTGTGCCCGGAAAGGCCAAAACTTGTTCCCCATGATTAATCAGTTCCAAATCCTTAATTTTCATGCCGTTGACAACCACAGCTGGGCGATCATAACCAGGTGCTGGGACTGACCCTTCTGTCAAACTTGTATTGGCTGCTTGCATAATAATCACGATGTTATGCTCATGCAAAACATTCAATACACGCCACATGGCCATGAGACTGGTTGGGAAAACCACTGCTACGGCATCACCATGTCCTGAACGATAACCTTTACGAAAACGTAACGTCTTCCCGGCATTCGTGATGACATTTTTCTTGCCAACAACCGCAACCAATTCATCAACTAAACTCATACTTCTTGCAATCCTCCGTAATTCTGTGATATATAGACTAACATTACCTTTCATCATACGCCTTTTTTAGTCAAATGGGCACATAAATGTCTATTTTTCAGAAAATATTACCAAGATATTTTTTAATTTCCGAACAATTGTACGAATCAGGGTTTTTCATCTCAATTGCAATATGATTTGATGTCTAATTGGCTTATCCGAATCGCCAACTCACGCACTTTCCCACTGCGTTATCAGGTATAATGACTTAACCTGCCCGCACCACTAATGGGCAACAACTATCAGATATGGAAATTACAATGATGAAAACAAAAGTTGTCATTGCTGGCGGCACAGGATTTGTCGGTCAAGGCATCATCCAGCAACTTGATCCAACACAATATGACGTTCATAGTTTATCCCGCCACGTGTACCACCCCCACACTAATGACAAAACAACTTACCACGTCGTCGATTTGTCTGATACACCAAGTGTGTCAGCAATCATCCAAGATGCTGATTGGGTGATTGACGCGGTCGGCATCTTGTTCCCCAACCCAATTAAAAAACAAAATTATCACAACAGCAGTTATGCACCTGCCAAATATCTCATCGATGCCTTGGTTTCCGCGCCACACGCGAAATTGCTTTTTATCTCGGCAAATGGTGGGCCATTTTTCATGGCGCCCTATCTCAAAGCCAAAAGAGCCGTTGAGGCGCGGATGCACGCCCTTTTACCCGAACGCGCGTATATGGTTTATCCAGGGATTATTTTTGACAAAGCACGTTTGAGCTCGTATTTCCTAGGACGCATTTTGTCACATTTAGACGGTATCCCGTATGTTAAAAAATTACGACCCATCAGTCGACAGGCCTTTGCCAGTGAGATTGCCCAGATATTGTCTGGCACCAGCAGTGCATTAGAAAAAAGACTAGCTTGACGCTAGTCTTTTTGGATTGACTTAAATAATACAAAAAAGTCATGACTTACAGGCGCTGTAAATCATGACTTACCTTCTCTCCATATCCCAACACTTACATTAATTTGGAGTATGCATTTTACAAAAAACATTATGTTAGTCTACGCTTAAATATTGCAAAGAAGTACGCTGGTTGTTTTCAACAATGATCAGTAATAAATATTATGTATGTGTTGGGATAGCGTAACTGATACGTTACTAGAATAATTTATCATATCAACCTGCAAATTGTCAAACCTTTATCAAAATTATAAAAACATCCCCTTATGTCAAGCTGGGTAAAGCTTTTTCCTGCAATTACGTCGTATAAATGTTATGCTTAAACGACAATATATCGGTTAAATAATCGCGTTATTTCTAGCCTTATGTCGATCACTGCATGTTAACGCATGTGTCATCATTGAAAGGATGATTATGAACTACTTTTTCAAATACGGTATCCACCAAGTCCAATGGCTATTTATGTTGATTTATGGCGTTGCGGCCGTAGTTGTTATTCTTGGACTGCTGTATTTTTTATGGTTAAAGTTCTATAAATAATGTCCGTGCCATTAAAACCTCAACTGCTGTTCCTTCGGTAAAATGTTAAGCGTTTGACTGCGGCGCTTTTTATGCTATACTTTTAAATAAGTATTTAGGGGGAATTATGTTAGAATTTACACTTAGTTTTATTAGTCTTATCATCATCGTCAGTGCCATCGGATCATTTATCACCCTGCGCCCAATTTTTCATACGCTAACGCGTAAGCAACAAACCTGGCTAACGATACTATTTGTAGCCATCGTGGTATCATTTTTATTCAATGAAATTCCCGACTTTATCCATGGCTTTAAAATCGGTGTCGAAACTGGTCGTTCAGCCTTTTAGCCTGTAAGCATCATTACTTCAGATGATGCTTTTTTGATGCAAAATAAAAAGCGCTGGAATTCGCGCTATTATCTCGATACTAGTGTATCCGTTCTCAATGTATGTTGCTCAGCCACATCGACCACATAATCCCGTTGTCTCGGGCAAAATCAGGCTTTTGGAGTTCGGTAAAAAACGCCAACCCTTGTTCTGACAATTTTTGTTCTAATGCCAGTCGTCTAAACCCGCTTTCTAATGAGCCCAACACAACAGTTTCATTGTCATGCGTTGTTTTGAGCCGCTCGATCGCACGATCTACAACTACTTGCTCCGCTGGATTAAGCGATAGTTGTGCCAATACTGTTAAGAGATCTTTTTTAGTTTTTGCCATTGTCATTCTCCCCTTCACTAAAGCATACCACAGGCACAACGTCAACACGCGAAATATGACAGCATGATGTGGTTTCCTAACCTTTATGCTTAAATACTCTCATAATCGACTACAAAAAAGCGCCCGACTAGTATAGTACTAACCGTGGCGCTTTTTAATATGGAAAATAAAACCCAGCACACTATCCGAATTGAGTAGACTAAAAGTATAGCGTTTGTTCTCGGGAAAATATTGCTAATTTTATGTTAAAGTGTGTGTTATGTGTTTCAACAGACGTGGACGTCATGTACTGGGCTAACGTAACCAATACGTTACAAGAATAATTTATCACATCCCCACCAAAATTGTCAAGCCTTTATCAAAATTTTATATCAAATTGATATCAGTTTATCATATGCTGACTTTTAGTGATTTTCCAGCGGCACAATGTGTGATATTGGATGCGCTTGTTTCAACTTGTTAAACAGTTTTAAAGTGATCGGACGGACAATAAAAAAGTATAACGGTATCGCAACAAAAAAAGTTTTGGCCCAATTGCCGACGTAACCCGAAATAAAATGCGGGTATAATTGTCGATGTATTTCCGTAAACCACACCATCATAACCGAAACGTTAAAAGTAATGACAAGTACCATAACACTGACATGTTTAGGGACATTTTTAGTCAGAATTGTTGGAAAATATCGATGTAACATCATGGCAATGGGCAACGACACGTAAGTCCGCAAATAGTAGATAAACATCACAACAAATGGATAAACAATCGCTACCCGCAATAACATTTTTTCTGAAAAACCATAACGAATGATTGTATTATAACTGGACATTACTGCCACCATGATCCCGACAAACACCCATGGTAGGGTATTTGGATGATGTAATAATTTGTGTAAAATCTGCTTGATTGGTAACATATATCCGCCTTTTTTATTTTATCTCTACTAAATATTACGCGATTTTTATCATAATAAGCGCTATATCTATACTAGTCCTTTTTTCAATGAGATACAAGTCACTTGCGCCATGTCACCACTACAGTGCCATCCCAAAACAAAAAGCGCCGATTGGCGCTTCATTTAAACACGTGATTGATTAATGACCCAGCGTGATTCTGGTGTTGTTGGTAGTACCATGAGTACAAAGAACCAAATCGTACCAATAATTGGCACAAATTGAATCAAGATCCACCCTGCACTATGATTGGTGTCGTGTAAACGACGAACCTTTAACGTTAATGTGGCAACCCAAACCAATAAATAGATGACTTGTGCGGTCGTATTTGTCGTTAAATCAGCAATATTATAAATATCGCCAAGCTCGTGACCTTGCAATTTTTCAATCACATTGACTAAAAGACCACCCAAAAAATAGTTAATGATCACTGGGATCCAGTATTGTGACCTGGTTGCCGTCGCATTCCAAGTCAAAATTTTCGTCCAAAACTCTTTATAACTCGTTAACATCGTCTTCCCTCCCGTTGCTTACTCTATATCTTGACACTGAATAAAATGATTGTCAAACAAAATACAACGCCTATTTACCATCATGATACAATTAAAAATCCCGAAAGTTGCTTTAACTTTCGGGGTACACCACAGCAGCGTGGTTTTTAGTTAGGCTTGAAAGTCGACCACTGTCGGACTAGTCTTGAATGATTCAACTAATGCTGAGCGGAGCGTCAATTGAATAATGGCGTTATGGTTGAAATCTTCAGATAACGCCTTAATTTCTGGATAGGCAGCCACCACTTGTTTAACATCTTCATCAGCAATTACCAACGCATCCACGGCATTTGAACTCACGCGAGTACCCGTTTGCTTGTCAAACCACGTCGTGATGGCAGCCGTGTGCGTCGCTTTGATATTTTTCACGCGCGCGGTTGTCTTATCTGTTACAATATAAAACACATTCTCAGCTGTGCTTGATTGCTTAAACGTGATCACACTGGCACTGATGACGTTATCGGCCGAAACCGTTGATAAAACAAGAATATTGTCCAGCATGTTGAGCGCATTTTGAAACACATTATCGGCTGTTGCATTAGTGCTCGTGCTGAACTTCTTGCGTTGCTTCATAATTGTTAATGCTGTGAGTGGCATCACCAAGATAATATAGCCCACAACGGTTAATACGAGCGCCTGCGCCAAATAACCTTGAATCCCAAGGGAAACAACAACGAATAGGGCGATAAATATTGCGACTAAAAACATCACAAAGAGTTGAATAAAGCGTTTTGCGTACATAATGACGATCAACATCCTTTCAGTTTTAAAAATTTTTTTGCAGCGTTGTCACTGTTTTTTTCCAACGCCTCTATTATACTATTTTCTCATTTAACTCGAAACAGATAAGTATTATTCAGCCTGATACGAACAGGACATCATTTTAATGTTGGCCGTTGTGGCTTATTGTGCATATTTTCACGCCCCTTATCGACTTATACAGACGTTTGTTGTGTGATATAATAGAAAAAAGGAGATAATATATTATGTGGAAAGAATTTAAAGAGTTCGCTTTTAAAGGGAACGTTGTCGATCTTGCCGTTGCCGTTGTCATTGGTGGCGCTTTCGGTTTGATCGTGAAGTCACTGGTTAACGATATCATCATGCCCCTTGTTGGTATTTTGATTGGTGGGATTGATGTCTCAAATCTTGCGATTAAAGTTGGCACAGCAACTGTTGCTTATGGTTTGTTCTTGCAATCTATCATCAACTTCTTGATTATTGCAGCCGCAATCTTCATGATGGTTAAAGTCTTCAACACAATGAACAAGAAGTCTGCTAAAGAAGCAGAAATTCTTGAAGTTGAAGATACAAAGACTGAAAAGTACTTGCAAGAAATCGTTAAACTTTTGTCAGAAAAGAAGTAAGTTCACGCCTTGGTTAAGCGTCAGTTTAACCTGAGCTAAAAAAGCGTCGGCCGCCTTATCGCGACCAACGCTTTTTTGTTTGTTCACTTATTATGCCATTATGGCAAAATAAAAACGCCGAAATCGGCGTTTAAATATTGTATTACTATGTACATCAGCCCCTGGAATATATTTCAATCTAGATAAAAGAAATATGGTGATCGCAAAATCACTGAGCTAACTTAATAAGAATACCATAGTTAACTGGTTAACGCAAATCATAACTGAATGATCACGTGTCAAAAGTTATCTTAATACAAAAAGCGGCAATCTTACTAGTCAGATTGCCGCTTTTACAGTTATAGCACTGCTGCGTGGTTACTTGTTGAAGTAGAATGTGCCGCCAGTATAAGATTCATTTTGTGACCCATCTTTGGCAACATCTGGTAATGCAATTTTAATCCCATCAGACTTGAAGTCATTTTTGTCACTCAAAACGACAAATTTCACCTTTGTTTTTGACTTTGCTGGGAATAGTTCAATCGCCGCTGGTCGGACATTCGTATAAGAATCTAACGTCTCCCCTGCTGCTGATCGTGCTCTTATACTAAAAAAATGGACTATTTTTATTCAGTCCGTAAAATGAAAGTATAGGAGTATTTTTATGTCAATTCGTTATTCACAAGATTTCAAAGATTCATTGGTTAAACTTCACCAAGAAGGCCGTTCACTCAAATCATTAGCAGAAGAATTTGGACCATCAAAAGATTCTATTGCTATTTGGGTTAAACAAGCTACCCCAATCATGATCAAAGGTCAGTCAAAGACTTTAAAAGACGTCAAGCAACTAGAGAAGCGCCTCGCTATTTTGGAGGAAGAAAACGAAATTTTATCACGCATAGCCTGACAGGCATTGAGCGGCCATCTTACTAGCCAAAAAATAGTCCGTAATGTGGGATTGCCGCTAGTTAATCAATTTTTAGCACAAGGCTACGCGCTTGTGCGTATTTTAAGTGCACTTAAAATCAAATCTAGTACCTATTACAATTGGCGCCATTGGCAGCCCAGTCGACAAGAAAAGCGTAGAGAATCCCTGAAACCTTATATTTTAGACGTTTGGAAAACCTTTAAATTTTATGGCTATCGTCGTATTGCTGCTTATAGTCACCTAAACAATGACTGTCCAAAAATATCTGAATATATGACACTCAAATTAATGCGTGAATTAGGGATTAGATCACGCATGCAAAAACGTTATCGCAAGCCAAAAACTGTGGTGACGGTCGATCAAAGGCCCAATCTGATTAGACACTTGCATGATTTGAGTGGTGTTTGGCAAACAGATATCACTTATATTCAGTTGACTAATCACAGATGGGTCTATTTAGCGACCGTTTTGGATCCTGAGAAGAGAAAAGTATTGGGCTATAAAATTGGCGATACAATGACAGCCGAGCTAGCCACAAGTGCCTTGCAGATGGCGTTAGATAAGCATCGAAAGCCACTCATTATTCATTCAGATATGGGATCACAATACACGAGTGCTGAGTTTAATATTAAATGCCAAAATTATGGCTTGAAACATTCTTATTCACTCAAAGGCCATCCGTACGATAATGGCCGTATGGAGGCGTTTCATTCAATATTGAAGCGTGAAGAGGTTTATTTGAAGGCATACCAAACATTAACTGAAGTCCAAGCAGCCATTGGTTGGTATATCAATTTTTATAATCGCAATCGTATCTCAAATGTCGCCTAATTAACTGAATAAAAATAGTCCAATTTATTGACTTCTGAGCAATATATCTGGTCCAAAACTTTTGTATGCTGCAATAAGCATTTGAAAGACACTTTTAGCAATGCCATAGCGAGCAGTAATGGCGCTCATGGCATATTTTCCAGACAGATAATCTTGAATTGCCTGAAGTTTAATTTATTTTGAAATTTTAGTCATAAATAAAACCCCGAAAGTTGCTTTAACTTTCGGGGTACACCTCACATGTGATAGGCTTTTTTTAAGTTTCAAAATTATTTTTTAGTTGTTTGACAATTAGGCGTCAATAAAATTAAGTTGATTATTGAAGATTATTTTCCACGGTTATTTTGTTGATAGGATTTTTATAGACATAGTTACCTAGATCAACAGATATAAAGCGATAACCATGAACAGTCACACTATCCGTCGATTGTGGATTGAATTCTTTAACGCCTGCTTGTGTATATAATAAAACTTTTGTTTTAAAGTTCAAAGGTGCTTTGTCTTTGATAAAAATGACCATGGTTTGATTACCGAATTTTTCACCGTTGTTGAATATATTAATTTTATTAACATATTTAGAGTTGATTGCATATTGTTGTGCTTTAAGTTTTTTGACATCTGTGTAGTTAAAAGGCGTTGAAATTTCTCTAACATTACCAGAATAATCATAAAAGGCCCCAAACTTCGGATTGAAAAAACGATCAAAGGGATCATTGTTAGGACGCAATAGTGACGAAACGTACCATGAAGGGATATTCACAGTATCCGCTTTTTTACTTCGAGCAGTTAACACGGCTTGAGCTCTGATTTGGCTTTCCTTATTAGCCAGATAAATAGAATGAACCATGAGTGCATAACTAACAGTAAATAATATTGTAACTGCTGAGAAAAGAATCAAAATAGAAGATTTGTCATATTTTGAACTAATATAACTCAAGCAATCATGCAGAAGGAATACAAATGATATTAGAAAGAATACAAACGCGCCTTGCAATGACCTAATTGGTAATTCAGGTGACATAACAAACACTGCATTGGCAATAATTGCCATCAAAAAGAAAATGGCAGCTAGAAATAGATATTTTTTATCGTATTTGGATTGTATTAACTTAACTAGCAGTAATGCTACAAAAATGAGAAACAAGAAACCATAATTTTCAAACGTATATGTATATGTCCCGCCTGATATAAAATTATAGACTTTTAAGGATAACGATTCTTCGACAAAATCAGGTGATGTACTAAGTCGTGCTTTACTTCCAGGAGATAAAATTAAGATAGCAGCTCCAGCAAGGTTTCCGAATAAACCAAATAGCCATGGATAACTAATGTAACGCTTTTTATAGTAGGCAAATACAATCATTGCAAGACTAAACAATACAATAACAGGAGCGGTATTTTCATTAGATAATCCAGCTGCAAAGGCAATTAGCATAAGCGGAAGACTTTTCAATACGCTTGATTGTTTATTGAATAGATAAAATGCTAGTGTCAGGTAAAGTACGATCCAAAAATTTGTAAACAGGTAATTTGACGAACCGACGTTCCAAAAAGTTGTCTGTCCTAAGTTTGGGTTGCAGACCCAATAAATGACAAATAAGGCAACGAACGTTGGAATAAACTGTTTACTAGTATTACGTTTTAAAATTAAATTTGGCAAGATTGCAATCATTGACAATAGACTAATCAAAATTGCTGATTTCAATATTGCTCTCATGAAAAATGGCAGTTGTAACATTAGTCTAGATTCTACATCAGTTAATAATCTACCTGACCAAGTCAAATAGTGATCCACGGATGTATTTATTAAGTTAGCGATGAAACCCTGGTCACCAGGAATCAGATAGTAAAAGCTGTCGTCTGAGACAAAGGGCATAAACCAGTTAGGTACTAAAATTATTAGAAATGCTATCAAAATGACGGCTAATATTTTTTTATTTTTTGTCGTTATGTTTTTAAACATATATTTTTCTCCAATGAAGCATAATTATAAATTTTTATACTTGACAATATTATCACATTTCGTAACTTATTTGTGTAAAAAATACAGAACTATATTGTTGGCATGCCCTTTTTCAAGGTAATGGTTGATGGTTTTTAAAACGGGGCGAAACGATATTTTTTATTAAATAAATTATTATAACTGATCGTCAAATGGTTACTTAATCCACTTTTCAATTAAACTCTCGCCTCTAGTGATAGTTTTATATTCAAAATTTATTAACAAACTGATACATGCCAAACTTATAGTTTGGCTTTAATATCATTTCGGTTTGTTCTTTATCGACAAAATCCCAGCTCACATAATCATGAACTGTGCTCTTATGCTAGATTTACGGACAAATTTTCTTCTGTCCTGTAAATCTAGCATAAGAGCAGTTAATCATCATTATTCGTTTCAATTATAAAAATAAGTAAAAAACATTATAACGTTAGCTTCTTTACAACAAAGTGAAGCCACATACTTATGGTAGATTGTAAAATTAAACCGAACACTTGAATAAAAAAGCCGCAGCGCCTTTAATGGTAATTGTCCAAAACAACCATAAAGGAACTGCGACTCATGACTAATTTATCATCTCAAGAACGCACTGTCATTCAAACTTTACTCGAATTGAATTATTCTGTTCGTGCCATTGCGCGCTTTATTAAACGCTCTCCTTCAACCGTTTCGATTGAAATTCATCAAGTTACACCCTATAAAGCTGAGATTGCTCATGCGTTGGCATTGAAAAAACGTCATCTACGTGGTCGTCATGACACGCTAACACCAGCTATCGCTGTCTTTTTGAATCACCACATTGGTATATTGAAGTGGTCACCAGAAACCGCTGCGCATGTTTTAGGGTTACCTTTCAAAACGATTTATAATTGGCTCAATGCTGGTCGACTCAAACTATCATTGGCTGATTTGCCTGACAAAGGTATCCGTCAAAAGCGTCAATCTGATGGTAGACGACAAGTATTTGTGCATGGTCGTTCGATTGAAACGAGACCTGAAAGTGTGAAAGCACGACAAACCTTTGGACATTTTGAAGTTGACACCATGCAATCGGGTAAAAGACGTGGCGATGTGCTGGTGACAATTACTGAAAGACTAAGCCGACAACATATCGTGAGACGGGTCACTGGGCGCAATAGTCAGGCAGTGACACCAGTCTTAATTCGTTTTTTTCAAGGAATCAAAAATGCCAAGTCAATCACTGTGGATCGAGGGCGAGAATTTGCAAAATATAACGAAATCGAGCAAAAACTAGGCATTCCAGTCTATTTTGCGCACCCATATTCACCAGAAGAACGTGGGAGTAATGAGATATTAAATCAATACGTCCGTCGTTTTATACCGAAAGAACGCAAAATTGAAACAGTTAGCGCCAAAGAATTAGATCAAATTAATCATTGGATCAATGCGAGACCAATGAAAACACTCAACTGGCAATCACCACGAAAGGTTTTTCAACAGTTTGCAGGGTTCGGTTAATTCTTGAAATCTACCTTATTATGAAAAAAATTATAGCTCGTACAGTTTAGATAGCCATGGACATGGCTCAATCATATTAATTTTTTGAATCGATAAAATTACTCTCACGGATAATATAATTAGGTCTTTTTTTAGTCTCAAGAAAGATTTTTGCAATATATTTCCCAATTATTCCCAGTGATAGTAATTGCAAACCACCAAGAAGTAAGATAAGGACAATTAAAGTAGGAAAGCCACTAACTGCATCTCCCCAAAAAAGTGTTTTCACAAGATAGAATAAACCTAAGATAAACGACGAAATGCAACTAAAAATACCGATAAATGTAGCAATATTTAGTGGTGTCTCAGAAAAATTGATAATACCATCAATAGAATAGTGTAGCAAATCAAAGAAACTCCAAGATGTTTCACCAGCTATTCGCTCCTTATTTTTGTATTCTAGATAATATACCTTGTATCCAACCCATGAAAAAATACCTTTTGAAAAACGGTTATGTTCGGATAACTGTAAAATACTATCTACAACTTGGCGGGTCATTAGTCTAAAATCTCTAGCACCGTCTACCATTTGCGTGTTGGAAATTTTGTTGATTATTTTATAAAAAAGTTTTGCAAAAATTGAACGAATAAAAGGCTCACCTTCTCGAGAAATACGTCTAGTTCCAATTACATCATAACCAGTTTGTATTTTCTGAAACATAGTATTTAACATTTCAGGTGGATCTTGCAAATCTGCATCCATAACGGTAACATAGTCACCATTTGCTGCGCGTAAACCAGCTAAGAGTGCAGCCTCTTTACCGAAATTTCTCGAGAAACTAATATATTTTACATTATTATATTTTTTTGCTAATTCTTTCAGTGTAACGAGAGTATTATCCCGCGAACCATCATTTACAAAAATAAAAGTCTTTTTCAGTGGCAGGTCAACCGTCTGTTTGTTAACTTCTTTGATAAATAAATCTAGTGTTTTTTCCTCATTATATGCCGGTACGACTATTGACAGTGTCTGCATGAATGTAATCCTTCCAAATATAAATAATCCAAAATACTACTAATACTATCCAACTAAACACAAAAGTCAATATGCTAGCCTGATGTAGCAAAGTTTTGTGATAGTCCAAACGAATACTTTTTGCTCCTCTTGGAGAAATCGAAAAAAATCCGTCTGCATCCTTATAAACAGGAAGCTTCTTTCCCTTCTCATCAAATGCTACAAATCCCTCAAGGTAAGTAATTGGGGCTTGTACCTTACTTATCTTATTAGGTATATCTCGGATATAAAAATTATTACCGTCCACACTGGTTTTATCGATATATGTTTTTTCATCAAACTTTACGAGAGAATCAATATAGACATTTTTAAACTTTTTTGTTTGACCTGTAGCACGATAATCATCAAAAGCAAGATCCGGATTTTCTAACATAATTTGAACACTTGAATTATTTACGTTAAATAATCCATCTGTTCTGATATTTTCTTTTGTTGGCAGGATGAGTTGATTTGTTAAATTATTGAATCCATCTAAGTAAAACTTCTTTGCGAACGTATTCAACATCATAGCGTTAAATGCCAAATACAGCAATGACAAGTAAACAATAGGTAGAACACTTTTTTTAACCTTAATTAAATCATTAACTGCAAACGCGACATACAAACTACCAAACAACGCCGGTAAAAAATTCCAACGATATGTCATTTGTAACGCGCCACTTAGAGTAGGGTTAACTAAATACCATGGAAATAAATTTGAGTATAAAAACAACAAAGAAGCAAGATATGAGATCCCTAAAAACTTATATGTTGAATTAAATTTTTTACTTAGAACTAACCACACCGTAAAGATAATAATTGTTAATGATAGTGCATCCCCTAGCCCGAATAGTCTATTAAAAAATGTGTTGAAATCAGCACCAAACAAATCTGGATTATTAGGAAGATTCGCCCAATTATTAGCTGTCCGTTGTTGTAAAAACGGAAAAATAAAGACAGATGATAATGATAGTATCACAACTAATGTTAAAAATAGTTTTTTGATTGTCATCCATGATAATTGATGTTTAACACCTGCTACGACAACCATACCAATAACAGTCAATACGATTCCTAAAGTTGTTGGTACAGACAACATAACAGCCATACTACTATATATCGCGGCTCTTAACCATGTGCTATTCTTTTTTAAGAAAATAATATTGTAAAAACTTGAAATTATCACTGGGGCAAGTAATATTACAATGTTTGAAGCATATAGAGTCATATACTCAATGCGGCTAATAGGCACATTATCAGCAATTGCATTACCCACTCCCGCAGTTAATACATAAGTAATTGAAAATACGAAAGAAAATTTTAATTTCGTTGTAATTTTATAAATGATAGAAAAATTCGACCACAGCGCAAAGTAAATAATTACAATATTAAAACTATTATAGATGTGACATGCTCATAAGTCAATAATTCGGAATATTTTTTATCTAGGGCTGAACTGATTAGGCAACTTTTATTTTTGGATTGGCAAGACTGATTCTTTCGTTGTTGAACCAATGAATATACTTGGACATGCTCTTATACTAAAAAAATGGACTATTTTTATTCAGTCCGTAAAATGAAAGTATAGGAGTATTTTTATGTCAATTCGTTATTCACAAGATTTCAAAGATTCATTGGTTAAACTTCACCAAGAAGGCCGTTCACTCAAATCATTAGCAGAAGAATTTGGACCATCAAAAGATTCTATTGCTATTTGGGTTAAACAAGCTACCCCAATCATGATCAAAGGTCAGTCAAAGACTTTAAAAGACGTCAAGCAACTAGAGAAGCGCCTCGCTATTTTGGAGGAAGAAAACGAAATTTTATCACGCATAGCCTGACAGGCATTGAGCGGCCATCTTACTAGCCAAAAAATAGTCCGTAATGTGGGATTGCCGCTAGTTAATCAATTTTTAGCACAAGGCTACGCGCTTGTGCGTATTTTAAGTGCACTTAAAATCAAATCTAGTACCTATTACAATTGGCGCCATTGGCAGCCCAGTCGACAAGAAAAGCGTAGAGAATCCCTGAAACCTTATATTTTAGACGTTTGGAAAACCTTTAAATTTTATGGCTATCGTCGTATTGCTGCTTATAGTCACCTAAACAATGACTGTCCAAAAATATCTGAATATATGACACTCAAATTAATGCGTGAATTAGGGATTAGATCACGCATGCAAAAACATTATCGCAAACCCAAAACTGTTGTGACGGTTGATCAAAAACCCAATCTGATTAGACATTTGCATGATTTAAGCGGTGTTTGGCAAACAGATATCACTTATATTCAGTTGACTAATCATAGATGGGTCTATTTAGCGACCGTTTTGGATCCTGAGAAGAGAAAAGTATTGGGCTATAAAATTGGCGATACAATGACAGCCGAGCTAGCCACAAGTGCCTTACAGATGGCGTTAGATAAGCATCGAAAGCCACTCATTATTCATTCAGATATGGGGTCACAATACCCGAGTGCTGAGTTTAATATTAAATGTCAAAATTATGGCTTGAAACATTCTTATTCACTCAAAGGCCATCCGTACGATAATGGCCGTATGGAAGCGTTTCATTCAATATTGAAGCGTGAAGAGGTTTATTTGAAGGCATACCAAACATTAACTGAAGTCCAAGCAGCCATTGGTTGGTATATCAATTTTTATAATAGTAATCGTATCTCAAATGTCGCCTAATTAACTGAATAAAAATAGTCCAATTTATTGACTTCTGAGCAACATTTAAGTCTCTTAGCGTTGTAGAATAGAGGTTTATGTGCTAAGCGTCCACAATAAAAAACTAAGGAGAGATTATATGGAGTCGGAATATGGACCCGAAAAGAAGTTCGGGCGTAATTCTTTTTTTGATGGTGGTTTATTAGAATGGATAGGTTGGTCTATTTTAGGTTTCATAGTTACCGCCATTTCTTTTGGAATACTCTACCCTTGGGCTTTGGTTATGGTTTACGGTTGGAAAATTAACCACACTGTTATCGATGGTCATCGTTTGCGTTTCAGCGGTAGTGCTGTCGGACTGTTTGGTAATTGGATCAAATGGCTAGCATTAACAGTAGTGACACTAGGCATTTACGGATTTTGGGTTTTTATCAAACTCGAAGATTGGAAAGCAAAAAACACTTCATTCGTTAATTAATCCATGCCCTATCGGGCGTACATAACTAGTCCACAAAGTCATGACTCTAAACTGCCCTATTATCATATCTGTACGCCTATTATACCTTCGTAAAAAGAAAGGATAATATCAGTATGATAAAAAAAGTTACTACTGGCAGATTTGCCGGAAAATATGTTGTAAGAACATCAACTCGTGACCAATTGGGAAAACGCCATTTTTCACCTAGAAAATATGTTGATTCTTATCAAGAGGCAAAGGAGATAGAGAGCGAAGACAGAATTGCATTCGCAAGTGGCTATATAGCCGCCAACGGATCTATGGCATTGTGGCGATATTTTGAACAATGGTATCTATCAAACGTTGAACCATATCTTGAAACGAATAGTAAGAATAACTACAATACGCTGACCAAAAGATTGCGTATTGACCTACCCGGAAAACCACTAAAGTTTTTCGATGGTAACAAAACAGCTATTCAACTCTATTTTAATTCATTAGGAAAACGCTATGCTACTAGTACCGTCAATAAGTATCGCTCATTTCTTTCTAAGGCGTTCTCTGACGCTGAATATGACGGTTTAATCAGAAAGACACCTATGCCATCAGAAAACCGTATAAAGACTACAGGTGTGGATAAGGGGCTATTTAAACCAGTAGCTAGTTTGAGCATGGATGATGCAATTAAGTTGCGAAACTATTTCTATGAACACACTAATTTGATTCATCAGGAGTATTTAACACTGCTGATCATGTTAGAGTGTGGGCTAAGACCTAGTGAAGCTAAAGCATTGCAGTTTGATGATTTAAATGTATCAAGGCACTTACTACATGTTCACAATACGTATGTGGAACAAGATAACGCTATCAAGCCTTACACTAAAACTCGTTCCGAACGAAACGTGCCTGTCTCTCCGCAATTAGAGGAGTTAATTATTTCATTCAGTGAAGACAAACAAAAAAGGCTCGCTACTTATAATATAAGCAACGAGCATAATTTAATGTTTAGAAATGATTGTCCGCCAACCTCTCGTGGTGACAGACTATTATCTTCCGCAGCCAACACCGGTAAAGTCTTGCGCAATGTTCTGTCTCAACTTGATATTCCTTTAAAAACTCATGACGGTTTGAGCATAACGCCTAAAACTTTGAGAGCTACCCACGATACTATCCTGATTCAAAAAGGTATTTCATTGGATTATATCGCGAGAATATCTGGTCACACAATTGAAATCATTCATAAGCACTATCATGCGCTTTTAGATGAGGTTGCAAACGCTGAATCCGATAAGGTAAAGGGTATCTGGGATTAGGTTAAGAAAAGTTGAGTGTGGCTCCAATTTGGCTCCACGAGAGCTGTTCTCTCACGTTATTTTACGTTTAGTGAAATAAAAAAACGTTGATTTAACAACGTTTTTGTACATATAGCTACATGCGAACACACGTTCAAAAGGAGATAGCGGGACTATTTTAAAGCCAATAATACCAAGGCTTACAG
Organism: Leuconostoc garlicum; assembly: GCF_001998805.1. Lineage (NCBI taxonomy): Bacteria > Bacillati > Bacillota > Bacilli > Lactobacillales > Lactobacillaceae > Leuconostoc > Leuconostoc garlicum. The sequence continues at coordinate 1,529,056 of NZ_CP016329.1, forward strand.
CGTTTTGTACCATTCTGTGTACCTAGTCAATTAAACCATTTAAAATACTACCAGTTTCATCACTAGCTCTTTTAGTCACATCACTGTATATATTTAATGTCATAGAAACGTCTGCGTGACCTAAATATGTCTGTACCTGTTTAATATTTGCGCCCTGATCTATTGCCAATGTCGCCCATGTATGACGCAACTTGTGCATTGATAACCCCACTGCTACACCGTATTTCTCACTAACATTGCGTAACCATTTGTTGGGTCGAATAGTTTGTAATGTCTTCCCCTCGTGATTGAAAACATAATCATGACTGTCCTTAAAGTTTGTTTGATTATACCAATCTGCTAAAACTAACATCATGTTGTTGTCTATTTTAAGTGTACGTCTGCTAGTTTTGCTTTTAGGGGCTTTAATATAGGTACTACCATTCAACCCGCGTCCTAATGCTTGTAAAATACTGATATACCCATTATTAAAATCAACGTGTTGCCATTCTAAGGCTAGTAACTCTTCTGTTCTCATGCCCGTAAACACGGCTAATCTCAATAAAGTATATGCTTGTGGATTGATAAATTTATATTGATTATCTAAAACGTCAACAAATGCCCTAAACTCATCTACGTCCATAAATTGCTTTGGCTTATCAGTCCGTCTACGGTCTTTTGGCATCTCAATTTTGGTAAATGGGTCTACTGGAATCATATCCATTCTGACCGCTATATTTAACAGACGTCTAAAGTATCCGGCTACCTTACGATACCTGAGCAATTTACCTTGTAATGTGTTAACATATCGTTGTAACTTAATAGGCGTAATATCAGTAACCAATGTATCGCCCCATTCTGAAATAATGTGGGTTTTAAATACAATCATTGTGCGGTTGAGCGTACTCTCTTCTACTGTATGTTGATAGGTATCAAGCCACATATTATACAACTCTTTAACAGTCATCACACTGGGAGTTGTTTTTTTATTGAATTTACTTTCTCCATTGATAAAGCGCGCCATTTCTGCATTAAACCACTGTTGCGCACTCTTTTTTGTCTCGAACCCTCTTTTTTTGACCCGAACACGTTCATCATCATAGGTTAAGTACCCATTTACCTCCCATACTTTACCTTTTGGTGTGTCAATTTGTTGAATTTTCATTTTCTTTCCTCTGTTCTTTAGCGAGTGAGCTATGTACAAAAGACAAAATAAAAAAGCGTGGTAATTTCAAACTAACACGCTTTCATTATTTCACACTATTCTATTTGTTGCCACGATTTAATCGAAATAATGCCGTACTGCTTCATCAATTTCATCACGATCATATCTCGTACCGTGTTCTGTTGGATAAGCCTTAACCTTGCCCGTCTGTACATAGTGCTTCATAAATGTATTGTCTGCCACACTCAAATATTGATGCGCTTGGCTTCGCTTCAACCACTTTGGCCACGCTTCTTGTACGTCCATTATTTTATACCTCTTTGATTTAATTTCAATGTCACAATGTCATAAGTAATGACCTTGTTTGAATCGTCTGGGCTAATGCCAACGATGTCATAATATTTACTGTCTGGCATCTTAGCCAATAGATTTTTTTGTAAATTCTTATTATGCCGTACAACAATCAAAATACTATCTTCAAACTTTGTCCCCAAAATTGTATATTGTTGGGTCATTGTACGCATTTTCGGTGCATATTTAAGAATAAGTTGCGGTACAAACGTTTGCATCGTATTACCGTTTATCTCATTGACGACCGTTTCAACTTTTCCAAAACTCACTCGCTTATTAAAGTCACTAGGCTTGTAATTCATCATCAGCCCCCAATACTTCACTTCGTAAGTTGGTCATCATAATCATGACACCCTTAGAATAACCACTAGACAACTCGCGATCATAGTATAGTGATGTTGCCATTGTCTTGATCAGTCGATTATACAAATCAGCATTGACTGTCAAAATATCATCATCTGTTACCTTTAACTTAATTGATGACTTAATCATAGCTGTTGCTGATTCAATTAAACTATCAAGGGTTTTTATTTCATTGTCACTGGTATCTATATTAAGCTCGTCTGCTAATTCTTGAGATGTTACTAATGCCATGCCGTCACTTCCTTTTTAAATTATATGTACTTCCCCACTTCTGGGGATATGATGTTACTTACCTGATCCAAATGTGATAAACTTACCAGCGTTTGTGTCTGCTGGCTTGAAATCAGCTCGCAATGCTACCGCTAGGATATGTTCATAGTTTTCGTTGTGATCCCATTCAACTGATACATCAGAACGCAATGCTTCAATGACAAAGGCTTTAGGGTCTCCAACAAAGGCTTTTGCTCCACCACCAAACACATCATCAGCAACCACTGTCACACTAGCACCAAACAACGTCTTACCTGTGGCAGATGCAATAGAATCTTGTAACAAGTAACGACCGTTACCGTCCTTTAACAGGTCAACTGCGTTATAAAATGATTCAGTCACAACCCATTGACGGTTGTAATTAGCTAAACCAGTGTTATATGCCGTCTTCAAATCATCAGTAGTGGCAGCTGCAACCGCTGTGGCTGTTTGCAAAACTTGTCCAATTTGATATTGTTCAGTCAATTCTTTGGCTTCTTGAACATACGTATTAAGCAACGTCTTGAGGTTTGGTGCATCTTGAATCATTTCCATTGAGAGTGGCAACATACCACGATATGTCAATGCTTTATAATCAACATTCTTTAATACTGCCTTAGCAATATCTGGATTAACAGCTCGTTCTTCGGCTGTCGTCAAGCGGGCTGTGTTCTTTTGTAATACTGGCAACGTTCCCATACCTGATGTCACTGTCACACGATTAATCAATGCTGATAAGTTACGGTTGTCTGTGGGTACTTTTTGAACGTCCAAAATTTCCTTTGGAATAACTACACCAGCATCAACTGTTGTCATGCCGTTGTCGCGCTTTTCCCCTGTCTTGAGGTAGTGCATAAAGTCGCGTACTTCTGCTGTTTCTTGTTCTTGGTTTACTTTAATTTCCATTTTTTCTTGTCCTTTCAAGCTACGTTCTTCGGTTGGTTCTTCTGGTTCTTCTGGCTCATCATCTCGTGTATTGTCATCAGCAGAATCATCTGATAACCCCTGTGCTTTTTTAACGGCATCTAATTGCGCTTGTAACGCATCAATCTGCTTCTGTAAATCATCTACGGAAGCAACACCCTTTTGCACATCAGCAACATCTGAATCATCAGCACTCGCCAATGCACGTACCTCTGTTACCTTTGTCGCTTTTTGTTCTTTCAAAGCCATTAACTTTGATTCAATTTCTGAAATTTTCATCTTATATCTCCTATTCGTATAATTTCAGCACTGCCAACATCTTTTGCTTATAGGCATCATTTTTAAGCGTTCTGGTTATTGCTACGGTTGTTTCTTGATAAGCGGGCATTGTGACTACTGATACCTCATATAACGCTCCCACGCTTTGTATGGTGCGTTTTGGTGTGCCGTCTGTCTCTTTACTCCATACATCAGAATCAACTGTGAAACCAAAGCTCATGCCTTGCAAGTTGCCTGCTCGGATGTTGGTATACACATCGTTTCCCAAAGTAGTATTTGGAATATCTAAGCTAAAATGTAAGCCTTTTTTATCAACTTCAAGTTGTAATGTATTAGCTGACGTTCTGCCCAATACGTTTGCGAAATTATGATCGTATAAAGCAACCACGTCACTCATATCAACATTATTAAAAGCATCAGGGTTCACATATTCAATAAACCCGCCCAAGTTTTCACTCGGTTCATTAAAAACAACGGCATAACCAGCAATCTTCCCAACAAATTGGGAATCAGTTAAATCTCTGACTTCTAGCCCTTTAATGCCTCTTGTAAGTCGCTCTCTATCATTCATAGTTGAACAATCCCCTTACTTTTCAAAATATCGAGCGCTTGAGAGCCGTTGAGAATGCCCTTATCAACAAAATTAAGTAAATCTTGCTTAAAAATACTGTTTGAGTAATCTAAAATACTGCTCATATCAAGTGAAATATCATCACTAAATTTAGCCTGCACTTCGCTTACAATTGGTTCAATGTAACGATTTAATCCATTGACGTACATATTTTTGATCATATCAATGTTGCTTTGCTGATCGCCTTGCCCATTGAGATAAGAATCTGGTACACCAAACGCTTTTGAAATTTGTGTCCGCTGATAGGTTGCATTAGTTAGGAACTTAGCCACGTCTGCATTAATTGAGAGACTTTGAAAATCAGCACTTTGATCTAACACTAATGTTCGACCAGCATTGCTACCAGTATTCGCCTTTTCAAATTCACGTCTAACGCTCTCTTTAGCTTCTGGGCTAACAACTGCATCAGGGATCTTGATAACTGACGTTGGATTAATCGCTTGTGCTAGTGTCGCAAGTGATAATCTGTTCGCTTGTTCTTGTTGTTGAATTTCATTAGCCAAACTTTCCAAAGGACTGTGTCCGATGAGTTCTGTACCATTCACACCATGAGCCATAATCTTGAAATGTAAAACGGCATCAGCTTGAAATGTGCCACCTGTGTAATCGCCATGCGGTGTAATCTGATAAGTCAAGACATCGTTTGTTAAGTCAAGCGATACATTCTGGTTAGGGATATAACGTAACTCGTTTTCGCCAATAGTTGCGAAAGCATTACCAGACATCAGCAATTCTAATACGATCGTCTGCCAAAAGTTGTAACGGTTGGTTAGATGACTAGGCTTATTTAGCACCGCAAGCGCTTGAGCATTGCTACCAATAAACTTTGCACCCGCCACATCTGCACTGATTAGGCTGGTAACGCTGTATAGATCACTGTTTTTGAGTGCCATATCAGCACTAATTAATTCATTAGGGACAATAATTGTCCCGCTATTTGCAAAAATAAAAGGCATGTAACTACCTGTCGTAATCACTTGCCTTGTTTCAAACGGATTTTTTAAACTCATGGATTAGCCCCCTTTGGTGCTAGGATATAAGCTAAAGTAAATAGCCCAATACCAATTACTAGGAATCCCAATGGTTTAAATAGCATAAATGCACTGACTGCGATTGAGATGATACCCAACACAATCAGGATAAATGGTAAATACTGGATCATATTTTTCATTGGCGCTCCTTTCTAAAATGTGAAACCGCTTGTAAAATAGTCATTAATTTCATCTGTACTCATACCAGCAAAGGGGCTTTTGTCTTTTTCGTCTGGTGCATTGCTAAACTGCGTAAAGTACCACATGCCCTCATACAAAGCATTGACTATGGCATCAGCAATATCAATCTTTGCGCTGTTGGTGTTCTTATCAATCTTGATACCATTGTTATCTTGCACAATAACTGCATTAGATAACGCACCAAACATGGCGTTGTCATCAAGCATGGTTATTTGTGACTTGATAAACGCTGTTTGTAAGAACTTTGTGGGTTCATTGAGCGACTTAATACCCTGACGAACTGGAATAATCAGATACTCTTCTTTGACTTCATCAAGTCGCCTGATAAACTTACCAGCGCCCCACTGGTCGTAAAGAATTGCCTTTACATTCAGATCATTGGCTTCAATAAATGACAACATGTAATTGAACACCTCATCTTCATCAATCAGCCCAAATCTGTCACGAGTAATTGTCGCAAAGCCCTTGCTTTCAACGTCTCGATAGTTGATGCCGTCACGCTGTTCTTTAGCTTCAATCGTTCCCAACTTAGCCAATGGAATAAATGAGTGTTGATACAAGTGAAATTTTTGGTTGCCTGTCTCGTCTGTATAAGGGAATACAAAGGCTATGGCGGTGTCATCATTAGTCTGGCTGTAATCAAACCCAATATAGACATCTCTGCCTTGCATATTGAACTCTGGAATAATCGCCTGTGTGAGCAGGTCAACTGGCAGGAATGCATTCTCTTTAGCGTTCTGCCACCTGTTCATGTTCTTGGTTAGAAAGTCAGGTAATCGTCCCTGTGAGTTTAATTCATCACGTTCAGCGGTCATCTTTGGAATTGCTGACTTGCGTTTGCTTTCTAACTCAAATAGTGGGTTAGACTTCTGCCAAACACTTGGATCTCCAAAGGCTTCATCATCGCTATCCTGTTCCCATGCTAGAAACAGAATATTATCAATCTCATGCCACGTCTTTTGCTCCAGATAAGAGCTGTAACGCTTATAATCTGCAAACATTGGACTACGGACATCTGTACCACTGGTACTAATAAATATCGTTTGTGAGTACGGTAGAAACGTTTGACCCGATGTAATTGAATTGATAAAAGCACGGTCTTTAAACAGATGATACTCATCAACAACTGCATAACTAAAATGACCAATACCGTCACTTGTCGTGCTTGATGATGCGCTTAGTTTACGCATAGTCGTTGACTGGCTTTTAATACGCATCTCACGTTGGTTGTATTCAATACCCCATTGCTTCGCCATTTTAGAAAATGTACCGTCTGCAAGGTTCGCCCATTGGCTAGACATGTATTTAAACAATGCATCAGCGTGCGCTGTATCTGCACTCGCTACGGCTAACTGTCTGTTTGTGTTTGGTTGCCCAAATAAGAAATTAAATAGGCTTATCAGCGCCATAATGGCTGTTTTACCATTCGCACGAGCCATTGATATGATAGCTCTATCAAAGCGTTTACCGCCTGTATCAGGCTCTTTCCAGCCCTCTAACATACCTACTATAAACGCTTCATAGGGACTGATTTTAAACGGCTCACGTGTTTCAAGGTCAACCAGTAGTGTACTGAACTTGATAATCTTGTCCGTTCGTTCTACATCATAAGCATAACGAAAATCTGGATCACTCTTAACACGTTGCAAATCAGATAAGTGGCGCTCAACCGCTAATTTGATTTTATCGCCCGCAATGATCTTCCCTGTTAAAACACCAATCGCATATTTAATAGTGGGTTCATCTGCCCCATATTCAGTTATGACATCTTGATATTTCTCAATCATTTACTACCGCCAAACATATCAGCAATAGCATCAGCACTCAAAGAATTATCATCGCTACTTGCCATATCAATTAACGTAGCACGAGAGCTTGGGCTTAGTCCTAAGTCTCCACCCAGTGACTTAACCTTACCTGTGGCATCGTTTAAAACCGCTGTGGCTGGGTTCTTGATCACTTTACCGTCATTCATATAAACAGCTCCAACGGACTTAATAGACTCATAGGCTTCACGCATAACACTGTAATTGATACAAAAGGCTTCAAGTGTTGACTTATCCGCCACTGTGATATAACCCAATTGATTAAGCGCTGGCACGATAGTAGTCCATAAACGACTTGCCACACCAGTTAGATGTTTAGGCGCTGTCTTTGGTAGTTGATTCAATTCTGAATTTGCTTCTTTCAAGGCTTCAGTACGTTCTCTTTGGTAACTTTCATCACTTGTTGAAGTTGTTATTTTAGCTTTTCTAGGCATTATCTACCTCCTTTAATTTTTTTATATGTACGCAAAGGCAACCTTGGATATTGCCCCAGCAGTTGACTGAAAACGAAAAAATAACTCGTTATTTTAACGAGAAAGCCAACTCTGTGAATTGCTTCCCTTTAACAACGAAAGGGCGGGGTAATTTTGATGTCGCTCAAAATTTAAAACGGAATAAGGAAAAACTGAAACGGTACAAACATCAACGATAGAACAACACCCACCCACCATGCGACTGGAACATTCAAGCTATCGATGATAAAAGACTCACTTCACTTTCACGTACCCACCCTCCAACCATGTACGCAATAAAAAAAAGAACTGACCGCAATCAATTCTTCAAAACTTTCTTCCACCATTCACGGCTTAAATGCTTTAATTTGTCATCTGTCATCTTATTTTCAATGGCTGTCTTATGGCTGTGATGCGAGCGACTAAGCAACCATAGATTATCCATATCTAACTGCTCGGCTTTCGACTTGAGCAATCTACGCGGGACAACGTGGTCTGCAATTAAGTCGCCCTGATCGTACACCTTACCGTCAACTGCATCAGTATACATGTCTCTTTGCTTAATGTATAGACTAATGTGTTCCCATTGCTTCGACTGGTAGAACTCGTGTCCTAACTCTGGTCTGACATTATCGTTGTACTGCTTAAAGTATTCAGCCTTATCACGCTGACCTCTTAATGTTCGAGAGTTAAGCTCATCTGCTTTGGCTCGTCTATCATGATATGATGCCATACGTTTACTGTAATGCTCATCGCAATAATCAAATCCCAACTTAATCAACTCACGACAACCAACTTCGGCACATCTATGTAATCTCATTGAGTACCTCCGCTTATTTTTCCATACTACAATTATGCCACGGTTTACTGATATAAAACGGCAGACTAATGGCAATTACACTGCTATATCCAATTCAGCAAAGGCTTTGGCTACACTGTCCTTGAATGCCTTTTGATAGGTGCGACACGTTCGTTCAGATAAGTTGATTCGCATGGATATGATCGCCCAAGATAATCGTGAACGCCTATCATAGTGCATCTGAACAATCTGGCGTGTTTCAGCACTGAACGTCAACTCTAAGCGCTTAATCGCATCATATTGACTTGTCAACTCGTGTAAGATACTATCCGCCTCATATCTAGCTAGTAAATCATCTAATGGGCGTGTGTGCTTGTTTAATGACTTGATACCAGCGTTGTCATCGTTCGGTCGCCACTGTAATTCAGATCTGCGTAATAGAATCTTAGTGTCAATCACACCAGAATAATAATCTGTTAAAAGTGCATCTGTCTTATCCGCCATAGTTATCAAATTCCCTCCCACCGTCATATTCTTCCATTTCAACTTCGAGGCGTGCATCAATCTGTTTAGACTTGCTTTGTAATGCGTAGTGTTCTTTCATGATGTCGTCCACCTCTTGCTGTGTTGGCTTTTTAAACGTTAAGTCGCCACTAGCAACTTTATCTAAATCATAACCAATAGAACGTAAACACAAATTAGCTCGTTGCACTTGTATCTTTTCTTGGTCTGCCAATGCTCGTAACTGTTTAGCATAAAAGCTGTTAAATCGACCCGCTTCACGGAAAACGTAGATCAGATGTCTTTGCCAAAAAATGTATGCTACCAACACCAACATAATGACCAATACAACCCAATTCATTTTGATACCTCCTTGAGCTTATCTACTAAATCCCCCAATAATAATACTGTGGTCCCCATCGACTCGGTCTGATCGTCTAAATGTTCATGATGACCGTAAAAACTAGCATTACAGTCTCTCACATCTTCAATATCTGACAATAAATGACCGATTGTCAGATATAAATAATCAAATAGCAAATCTTTATCTTCCATGTTTTTATCTCCTTAAATCTCTTTCCCAATAATATCCATAATCTTGCGCTTAATATCTTTCATCTCTTTTGCTGGTACTGGATTAACAGAGTAGTCGCCCTCTGCTATCTTTTTCATATCAGTGCCAAGTAGTTTAACCATGAGCCTCTGCACCTGTACCATGTCGAACAACTTTTGATACTCAATTGCCATTTCACGCTGTTGTTGTGAAAACTTCTGGGTACTTACCTCTAATTGCCCAATGTAGCTATTCTGTTTTTCAATAATTTCTACTAATTTGTTTTGATCCATTTTCATTATTTTTTTCTCCTCGCGTACACCTGACGCCACCATTCAATTCTTAGTGTACGTACCTTGTTGCTACTGCCACATGACTTTCATATGTTCACGTACAGTATGTACACCTTTTTCTTATCCAACAATATATATAGTATTTGTAAGTGTTAGAATTATTCTTTTTAAATTAATATTTAATTTCATATACGTACTGTACGTGAACGTGAATAAGTGCCGATATATCAACGTTTGTTTACGTACACTACTACAACTTTTTCAGTACGTGAACTGTACGTGTTGTACGTTACTTTCTCCACCAAACTCGTCCATTGCCCTTTCGTCCTTTGCGCCAATCAGGTTTATTATTCATAATGTTATTAATCTTTCTAGAAATGCTCTGATTTTTAACTAAGTCAACTCCGCCAAGCGCTTTATCAGCAATATCAGAGCTAGCTACCCATTCCAAATCAGTATTATCAAGAAAAATATTTATTTGGTTTTCAATCTCATCAACATATACAAAGTTTTCGCGGTACTTTTCTAACGCTTCACTTTCTTCTATTGTTGGGTATTGAATGCCGATCGTCTTGTACTTATGCACCATTTCGCCCCAAAATTGCAAGACCAATTCATCTGTTAAATCTGTATATGGGTGTTTCACTTGCTTTTCACGACTTGATAAGATTGGTAGAAAACGCCTGTTCCCTGTCTTATCTTTCAAGTAATCGACTTGATTAGACGTTCGGGCAACTACGAAATGTCTCGCATGACGAACACTATTTCGACCGAAAGGCGCTCGATATTCTAGAATTTCAGTTGATAAGAATTTTTTTAAAACATCAAACCCACTGGCATTAGTTGCTTGCATCTCATCATCGTGTACAATCAAAGCACGTTGCATTTTGATGTATTCATCTTTATTTTTGAAGTCTTGAATCGTATCTACGTAAAATTCGCGACCTAATTTCTTTAATAGCGTTGTTTTACCAGTACCTTGATCGCCCACAATATCGAGAGAAAAATCAAACTTCGTCATAGGGTTATAAGCCTTTGCAACCGCCCCAATAAAAAATATATTTGTAATCAAAGTAGTAATGTCTGTTTTTGGTGCGCCAAGAAATTCAACTAAAAAGGTGCTTGCTCTTTCGATACCGTCCCAATGTTCCTCGGCATAATCAAAATAATTAGTTGTTGGGTTATAACAGTTATCCTCGAGTTGTGAAACCATAGTCACTGATGAATACATCAGTTGTTCAGTCACAGCAAAGTGATATGTTCGTTCGATATAAGCGATTAAAAACAGGGCATCGACATCGTGCATTGCACCTTTTTGGATAACACCGCCTGACACACGTAAATCTTTAGACATTTCTTTTTCTTCAGCAAAGGCGTTAAATTTAAAAAGGTTTTTGAATAATGGATCATTTTGCAAAATGAGCGTGACGTTTGTCATAACCTTTTCTTTAATATCGCCATTCTTGTTTCTGATAAATTCTGAATACCAATCAGGCTCAATTCGCTCAATTTTTTTATAAATTTCTGACATTAACGTCCTCCCATAGATGCACGTTTAACTTCCCGATTGTACGCTGATCGAAAAATAGCATCTACTTCTTTATCAGGTAAAGGAACGGCTGAATAAGAATTGATTTTTTGCACTAATTCGTACACACCATTTGGATCAATGTTCCGAATGCCAAGTAACCAACCACTAAAGCTCATAATCTGGTTATTTCGCTCGCCCTCGGTAAATCCATTTATAATCATCTGAATCCGCTGATCTATTGAATATTTAGGAACACGCTTCGAAGCTGTATGCCCACTTGTGGGTACGTTAGAAGCTAGGTCAACCAACCAATCAGGCATCACGCTACACTCGCTTATATTGCCACCAAAGTGCTTATATTCGGCTTCTGTGCCGTCTACTAGCTTAACGGACGGAGCGACTGTCACTTTGCCAGTGAGTAATTCAACGCCAGCCATTAAATCATGTTTTAATTCATCAGCCTTGACACCGTCTGGTATTTGAAAGAATACGTGAGCGCCTCTTGGCGTCATTTCCCACACTTGGTCATCAAGGTTTAATGTATGCCCTGACTGTATGAGGCTCTGAAAGCCGTTTGTAGAGTGTTTATCAACATCTAGCACAGCAATACCTGTATCAGCCAAACTGATGCCTATGTTGCTGTTAGCGCCATATTGGTTGAACATATCTATCAGCTTATAAACGTCATTTGTGGCATCTAAATGTCCTTGTGAGCCTTTATACGGGGCGTTCGTCCCCTGTGCTAACAAATACACTTTGAAACCTTGCTCTATCAACTCATGACTTTTTATGATATAATTTGAGTTGATAAATTTATTTTTAGTCTCTTGAACTCGGTCGCCAAACTTCGTTTCAAGGGCTTTTTTTGTATCCTCATTCATGTAGCGATTCCCCCATTACCAAGCCGATTAAGAATGCTCCACCGACTACCACGATGATGCCAATAAGTTGTTCAATCCATGAAATCATTTCTTCTCCTCCTGTAACCAGTTATTTAATTTATCAAACGTTGATTGATGAACAATAGTTTGCTCGCCACTCAATATTTTTGACATTGTAACGTGGTTGACGCCACTTAAATTAGCCAACGCTTTAATACTCAATCTGTTTAAAGCTTTTGCAATAACAATTTTGTCGACAAATTTTTTCTCTAATGCTTTCATTTCCGCTCCTTTTGACCGGTTGGTCATTTAACAATATCTAAAGTATAACTGACCAGTTGGTCATTTGTCAATAGTTTTTTTACCAAGTGGTCATTTATAGTTGTTTTTGTTATAATTAAAGCATGAATAGACTAAAAGAATTAAGAACTAAAAAAGGTTTGACTTTGTCAAAAGCTGTCACTGAACTGAATGATCTCGGTTTAAAATTAACACCTACTTCATTAGCAAGGTATGAAAAATGGCCAAACAAGGGAGGTAGAAATCCATCTTTCGAGACATGGGTGACATTGGCTGATTATTATGACGTTCCGTTAAACGAATTGATGAATATGGGCGATATTAGTAAAAAAGTATCAAATATTGTCGACACATTCAGGAAAAGCAATGATAGGATGTTGAGCACTCAACTCGATCGTATAAGCAAAACAAAATTTCGTGATTTTGAATCATTAAACATTGCATACGCTGTTCAAATGGTTTTGGATATGTACGATAGATATGATGATGATTCAGATGAATTAACAAACATAACTGTGATACTACATGCGCTAAATAATATGATTCACAATACAATTGATGACGATAACGACTACAAAGATACTATCGAAACGTTTACAAAGTTAGTTAAAAGTTTAGAAGCCCAAAATAAAAAAGCCTCTGACGATAAGCCAGAGACGGAGGGATAAAAAATATGGAAGATTTAAATAAACGTAACAAGATGTCTCAATTCAGAGTACTGTTAGTTGTTGTCGCGATCATTTTAGCTGTTGTCACATTTATTTACCCAGATCATAGTGTAGTAAATACTTATGCAAGGGCTATTTTATCACTATTAATATCAGTGGTAGTCGGCTCTTATGCTTTTGACCGCTTCCGTGATAAAAAGTGGCTAGCTGGTTCCGCTTATGCATTTGTTAGTGTTTTAAATCTATTAGTATTCATTCCAATAGTGTTCCCAAGCATTCATTTTTAAATAAAAAAAAGCCTCTGACGATTAAATCAGGGGCTTTTGTTGTGCAATTAACAACCGTGTTTATCGACACTTCTGTCGACAAATAATTTTCTCCACTACTGGAGAATTATGTACTTATGGATATTTATAAATCTAATATGTATTTATTGCATAAAAAAACAGCATCGCTGCTGTTACATGCCCACTCGCTTGTTTGATTTTTGTACCTAAAAAGTACCTGAATACTTGAAACCCCATAGCACGCTATGAAATTTTAATCATATAAAACGCTGTCATATCAAGGATTATAGCACCCTATGAAAGCTATTGAAATATATCTAAGGAGATAGCGGGATTTGAACCCGCACACCGCGAAACGCGGCTCGACGGATTTCGAGTCCGTTGCAGTACCAGATTGTGCCATATCTCCATGAGCAAGAACCACAAGTGGTTCTTAATCAATTTAATTACTTTGATGCCTTACGACGCTTAGCAGCCTTTTCACGTTCAGCCGTGTTCAAGATTGCCTTACGGATACGAACGTTTTCAGGTGTTACTTCAACGTATTCATCATCGTTCAAGAATTCCAAGCTAGCTTCCAAGTTCATGACACGTGGTGTCTTGATTGAGGCTGTTTGGTCCTTGTTTGATGAACGCACGTTTGATTGTGGCTTCAACTTTGTCACGTTGACAGAAATATCGTTGTCACGTGAGTTCATACCAACAATCATACCTTCATAAACGTCAACACCGGCACCAACGAACATTTGGCCACGGTCTTCAACACCCATGATGGCATAGTTAGAAGTAGTACCTTGGTTAATTGAAACCAAAGCGCCGTTACGACGACCTGGTTCCCAGTTACGAACAACTGGACGGTATTCAGCATATGTGTGGTTGAAGATACCGTAACCACGTGTTGCTGACATGAATTCAGTTGAGTAACCAATCAAACCACGTGAAGGTGCCATATAAGTCAAACGTGTTTGACCGTTACCAACAGATTCCATGTTGATCATTTCACCCTTACGTTGGTTCAATGAATCGATAACTGTTGAGGCATATTCATCAGGTGTATCAATTTGAACTGATTCGTATGGTTCTGATTGCACGCCGTCAATGTCACGATAGATAACTTGTGGACGTGAAGCTTGCAATTCGAAGCCTTCACGACGCATTGTTTCAATCAAGATTGACAAATGCAATTCACCACGTCCTGAAACTAACCATGCACCAGCTTGGTCAGTGTCTTCAACACGCAAAGAAACATCAGTGTGCAATTCGCGACGCAAACGGTCTTCGATTTGACGTGCTGTCACGAACTTACCTTCACGACCAGCAAAGGGGCTGTCGTTTTGACGGAAAGTCATTTGCAAAGTTGGTTCGTCAATACGCAAGATTGGCAAAGCCTCTGGGTGGGCAGGATCAGCAACAGTTTCACCAACTGAGATGTCTTCCATACCTGAAACCGCGATCAAATCACCGGCCTTAGCTTCTTCGATTTCAACTTGGTCAAGACCAATGAAACCAGCAAGCTTTGTGACACGGAATGATTGTGTTGTACCGTCAAGCTTCAACACGTCAACGTTATCACCCATCTTGATCGTACCGCGCTTAACACGACCGATACCAATACGACCAACGAAGTCGTTATAATCCAACATTGCCACTTGGAATTGCAAAGGTTCGTCAGAGTTATCAACAGGTGCTGGAATTGTTTCAAACACCTTGTCAAAGATTGGCTTCATTGTGTGTTCTTGGTCAGCAACATCTGGTGACAATGATGATGTCCCGTTCATTGCTGAAGCAAAGATTACTGGGAAGTCCAAATCTTCTTCGTCGGCACCAAGTTCAATGAACAAATCCAACACTTCATCAACAACTTCTTCTGGACGTGCGCCTGGACGATCAACTTTGTTGACAACAACGATTGGTGTCAAGTTTTGTTCGAAGGCCTTCTTCAACACGAAACGTGTTTGTGGCATTGTGCCTTCAAAGGCATCAACAACCAACAAAACACCGTCAACCATACCCATGATACGTTCAACTTCACCACCGAAGTCCGCGTGTCCTGGTGTATCCAAGATGTTGATCTGCTTGTCCCCAACCTTAACGGCTGTGTTCTTTGACAAGATTGTGATTCCACGTTCCTTTTCGATGTCGTTTGTATCCATTGCACGATCACCCAATTCCTTGCGTGAGTCCAATGTATCTGATTGCTTCAAAAGTTCGTTAACCAACGTCGTCTTTCCGTGATCGACGTGGGCGATGATAGCGATGTTACGAATATCTTCGCGATTTGCCAATTTCCTAGTGCTCCTTTAATTTAAATGCTACTCTTCTCATAGTAAAAGCTAGGGACTGGTGTGCCCTAGCTTTGATGCAACGCTAAAATATCACGATGCGCACGATTTGTAGCCACTAATACTATGTTAGATGATAACATATCTAGGGGCTTACCGTCAATATCTGAAACTGACAATCCGAGCGTTTGTGCCAAAACTTGGCCAGCCGCAAAGTCCCACGGCATCATTTTAGAGGAATAACCGACCGCCTGGCCTAAAATAACGCGAATAAATGATGGACCCGCAGCCCCAATAATCCGAAAACCTAAAGCGGCTTTGGCAATGTCATCATAGCCAAACATCCCATACAATAAGCGCGCACCACTTAACAAGACTAACCCTTCAGACAAAGGTTCATTTTTAGGGGCGCTAACGCGTAATTGGTTGGCATAGACGCCTATTTCTGGTCCGCCGTGATAAACAACATTATTCATCACATCAAGAATCCACCCCAAAACGGGCTGATTATCGATATAAAGGCCAATCATAATCGCAAAGTCCGATTTTTCTTTGATGAAATTCATCGTGCCATCAATGGGATCTACAAACCACACATGCCCTTGCATATCCAGTTGCTGATCGCCAAAGCCTTCTTCACTGACAATATGGGCTTCCGGATCAAAGGCGCGAATTTTAGTATTTAAAAACGTTTCGTTTGCGCGGTCAACATTGGTCACCAAATCCCGCGGATTATTTTTGGTGCCGACGTTTAATTCCTGCGTCATTGCCGCTAAGGTTTGTTGGCGTACATCATCAAGCCACAACAGGACGGTTTGGTCAATTTCTTGAATTTCAAATTGGCTCAGTGTCATCCGCGTACCCGATCTTTGGTCGTGTTTTGCGCCAGTTTCATCGTTTGATAAATGCTGTGACCTGTTTGGCGTTCAAAATCACGATCGAACCGCTTTTGTTCACTTTTTGCCGGCATCACATCACGAAATGCGTCATAACGTGCCAGTAACGTGGCTTTAGCGACACCAGTTTCATAAACAGCTAACACACTGTCAATAAAATGAGATACCGCCACAATATCTTCAACTGTCCAACTACCATCGATTGGTAACGTATAATTTTCACTCATTACTCTATTTTCTACAATCTTTCAAATTTTTCATCACTTATCTCTATTTTACCGCTTCAGCCACTATTTTAGCGATCCTTAGCTAAAATTATTGTAACATACATCCCCTTGCAACCGATTTACCGGCCAACCAATTAGTGGCTGCTAATGATAGCGTCGCGATCGTGTATCGGCGTGTGAAAACCTATGAAATCAATGCGCTTCTTTGTATAATGATTTGGAGGTATTAAACAACACGCTGACAAGTTTTAACACTTTGTCAAATCAATCATGAGGGCACAACAGATGATACAAGGTCTTTTAAATATTTTGAATTGGCACCCACTATACTTGGCGGGTCTCACATTTGGACTCGTGATGTTGTTTGTTTTTGGATTAGCTTACTTGCGACATCGCCCTAAAAAACAATCCTTGCGGTGGTTTTATCAAGCACTCATGGTGGCGAGTTTGGTCACCAGCATCACCTTGGGGCTAGACTATCTCTACCAAAATAATGTTGGTCAACTCAAAGACCACACGCTCAATACGCTCCAAAAACAGCGGCAAAAGGCACAAACGCGTCAAGCCAAAAACGATACGACTTCACGCGATCAGATTGCCAAAATGGTCATGCGACAAGCGCAAAAGGGCTTAGAAAAACAAGGTTTTGTCGCCATCCCCAGCCGCTTTATTCTCCTCCCTATTTATAATGATGCCTATTCAAATAAAGGTTTAGATGCTGGTGCCAATTACGCCAATCGGTCAGCAGTCGATCCGCTCGGTACCCAAAAACCTGTTATGGGTCAAGGTAACTACGGCTTGGCTGGCCATAATTTCAACGATGGCCAATCTGGCTTTAGTGCTTTGCAAGAATCTAATAATCATGATTGGCCCTACATTCAAAACGGCCAATTGAAGGGATCCGACTGGTTGAATGGTGAGCCGGTTATTTTAGCTAATGCTTCGGGTCTTTTTGTTTATGAGATTACCGGCCAAACCACAGTGACTAAAAATGACATTGCGGTCCTTAATCCAACCAAAGCGCCAACACTCACGATTATTAGTTGTCTCTTCCCATCAACGCAATACCGTATTATCACCCATGCAGCATTGAAAACCCACTACACTTGGCAACAAGCACCGCAAGATATTGTTGATTTGTTTAATTTACGTACCCAACGTACCAATGCCCACGTTAATTGGTGGAATCCAGGTACCGAAGAAGGCGTTAACGGCGACGCTGGTGGCACAAAAAAATAAAAATCGGTATAAAACTGCGCTGCCTAACGCGTTTAGGAGTTTTAACCTGTTGGCCAGTTTGATATACTATTATGGAGGTGAAAAGACATGACAATTCGATTTACAATGGATAAAATCACACGTGATGGGGAGCCAGTTCTCAGACAAGTTGCTGAGAAAGTACCTTTCCCACTCAGTGAAGAACACGCACAACTAGCAGAAGATATGATGACCTACTTGATGATCTCACAAGATGAAGCACAAAACGAAAAGTACGGTTTGCGGCCAGGGGTTGGTTTAGCGGCCCCACAAGTTGGCGAATCACTCCAAATGGCAGCTGTGTTGATTCCTTCATTGGATCCCCACGAACGCGATGATGAACCTTACTTTAAGGGCACGATCTTCAATCCTGTCATTATTTCAGAATCTGTTAAGCGTGCTGCCCTAGATGTTGGTGAAGGCTGCTTATCTGTTGACGAAGATGTGCCTGGTTTTGTCCCCCGCGCTAACCGGATCACAGTCCGTTATCAAAACGAACAAGGTGAAACTAAGACGATTAAGTTACGTGATTATCCTGCTATCGTTTTCCAACATGAAATCGACCACTTGCATGGCCACTTGTACTACGATCACATTGATATGACCGCTCCTTGGGAAGTCAACGACGACACAAAATATATTGATTAACCAAAAAGTCACAGGGTTGCCTGTGACTTTTTTGCTTGTTGCAACATCTTGTATTGCGTATCTGTGATGGCATAATGTACCATATCTACTATTTCACCTTTAATAATCTGTGATTTAAGTGCCACGCCCTCTTGCTGCATACCAATTTTAGTCATCACCCGACCTGATTTTGGGTTACGCGTGTCATGTTCAGAAAAGATACGTACTAATTGCAGCTGATCAAATCCCACCGCCAAAATGGCTTGTGCCGCCTCTGGCATGATACCTTGGCCCCAATAACGCTTATTTAAAACATAACCGATTTCCGCTTGCCGGTGCGCTTCATTGAGGCGTAAATCAATCGTCCCAATCATTTTTTGGTCATAGACAATCGCCCATTTTCCAATCGGATCCAGCATAAAATAACTTTGAATACTGTTTTCAATGACTTCCGTCACTGTTTTTACCGGTGGCACCGTGATAAAGCGGACTGTTTCTTCGTCACGTAAATAATCAAACATCGCCTCAGCATCATCCGGTTGCACTGGACGTAATATCAAGCGCTCAGTCTGCAAGGTACTAAAACCAGCCAATTGTGCTTTTAAACGCATCATCTATCTCCTCATAAAATATATTAAGTTTTACTATAGCATATTCACTTTATTTTTTCATTTTTCATCATATAAAAATCATAAAAAAACGCACGGGGAGACCTGTGCGTTTTATCGTCTTCATTCTGTTAATTCTTCTAACTTATCAAAGAAACTTTTCTTCTTTTTACCAGTCATGGCTTCTTGGAAGGCTTCCAAGGCCTTCTTTTGATCCTTAGTCATTGACGTTGGCACTTCAACAAAGATTGTGACATATTGGTCACCATTGCCTGTACCACGTAGACGTGGTGCACCCTTACCGCGCAAACGGAATTGCTTACCTGTTTGCGTACCAGCAGGAATCTTCAACTTCACGTCACCTTGTACTGTCTTAACTTGAATTTCATCCCCTAAGGCAGCACTCGTGAAACTAATCTTTTGTTCAAGGAAGACATCAGCACCATCACGTTCAAAGCCGTCCTTTGAAGGGGCAACTTGGAAGACCACGAACAAATCACCCCGTGGGCCACCGTTAACGCCTTCTTCACCTTGACCAGCCAGACGCATTTGTTGACCTGTTTCAACACCGGCTGGAACTGTCACCTTAATTTCATGAGGGCCATCACCACGATTAAACTTGATGATTTCTTCCTTACCAGTAATGGCTTCTTCGAAGCTTAAGCGCATCCGGTATTGTAAATCTTGTCCCTTGCGTGGTCGGTTCGGATCAAAGCCGCCGCCAAACATTTGACTGAAAATATCACCCAAATCAGAGAAGTCACCGAAGCCACCTTGTTGGTAACCACCAAAGCCTTGGCCCCCAAAGCCACCATTGGCGCCGGCTGGACCAAATTGGTCATATTGGGCACGCTTTTGGGGATCGCCTAACGTTTCAAAGGCTTCTTGAACCTCTTTGTACTTTTCTTCGGCACCTGGTTCTTGGTTCAAGTCAGGATGATACTTTTTTGATAATTTTCGGTATGCTTTTTTAATATCATCTTGGCTGGCATTCTTATCAACGCCAAGACGGTCATAGTATTCTGTATTATTCAACAGCCCGCTCCTTTTCCATATTATGTACACGAACCGCATCCAACTGGATGCGGTTCGTTTATGCTTAAATGATCGTCACGAATTGATTTGTCGTCAAAGGATTACTTCTTTGATGGGTCAACTTCTTCGAAGTCACCATCAACTGTGTTATCATCCTTTGGCTTTGCTTCACCTTCAGCACCTTCTTGTGGGGCAGCTTGTTGGTAAAGCTTCATGGCTAATTCTTGTGCAGCCTTAGCCAATGCTTCTGACTTTTCCTTCAATTCAGTCAAGTCAGCTTCAACATCGTCGCCGACCTTTTCCTTAGCTTGCTTCAATGCTTCAAGGGCATCCTTTGTTGCCTTCTTAGCATCTTCTTCCAACTTGTCACCCACTTCTTCAAGTGTGGCTTCTGTTGAGAAGATCAATTGGTCAGCTTCGTTACGTGTATCAACGGCTGCCTTCTTCTTTGCATCGGCTTCTTCGTTAGCCTTTGCATCATTCATCATTTGTTCGATTTCTTCATCAGTCAAACCACCAGCGGCTTGGATCGTAATCTTTTGTTCCTTTTGCGTACCCAAATCCTTGGCAGATACAGAAACAATACCGTTACGGTCAATGTCAAATGTCACTTCGATTTGTGGCACACCACGCTTTGCAGCAGGAATATCTGACAATTGGAAACGACCCAAAGTCTTGTTGTCGGCCGCCATTGAGCGTTCACCTTGCAAGACATGGATGTCAACAGCTGGTTGGTTGTCGGCAGCTGTTGAGAAGACTTGTGACTTTGATGTTGGGATCGTTGTGTTACGATCGATCAACTTTGTGAAGACACCACCCATTGTTTCGATACCCAATGACAAAGGTGTCACATCCAACAAGACAACGTCCTTCACGTCACCAGTAATCACACCACCTTGAACTGCTGCACCAAGGGCAACCGCTTCATCAGGATTGATTGAGTGGTTAGGTTCCTTACCAGTCAACTTCTTAACAGATTCTTGTACGGCTGGAATACGTGTTGAACCACCGTTCAAGATGACTTCATCGATGTCTGAGAATGACAAACCAGCATCCTTCAAAGCATTCAAAACTGGTTGTTCAGCCTTCTTGATCAAGTCAGCTGTCAATTCGTTGAACTTTGCACGTGTCAATGATGTTTGCAAGTGCAATGGGCCTTGGTCACCTGAAGCAATAAATGGCAAATCAATTTGTGCTTCAGTTGCTGAAGACAACGTCTTCTTAGCTGATTCTGCGGCATCCTTCAAACGTTGCAAAGCTAACTTGTCTTCCTTCAAATCAATGCCATTTTCAGCCTTGAATTGTTCAGCCAAGTAATCAATGATCTTGTTATCGAAGTCATCACCACCAAGGTGTGTGTCACCATTTGTTGACAAAACTTCAAAGACACCATCACCTAATTCAAGGATAGACACATCGAATGTACCACCACCCAAGTCGTAAACAAGGATCTTTTCATCCTTATCCAACTTGTCCAAACCATAAGCTAACGCAGCAGCTGTTGGTTCGTTAATGATACGTTCAACTTCAAGACCGGCAATCTTACCAGCATCCTTAGTTGCTTGACGTTGTGCATCGTTGAAGTAAGCAGGCACTGTGATAACAGCCTTTTCAACCTTTTCACCCAAGTAGTCTTCAGCATAACCCTTGATGTATTGCAAAATCATGGCTGAAATTTCTTGTGGTGTGTAGTCCTTGCCGTCAACGTTGATCTTGTAGCCAGCTTCACCCATGTGTGACTTAATTGAAATAATTGTGTCAGGGTTCGTGATGGCTTGACGCTTAGCCACGTCACCAACTTGTGTTTCGCCATTCTTAAATGACACAACAGATGGTGTTGTACGACCGCCGTCTGGGTTTGTGATGATCTTTGGTTCGCCACCTTCAAGGACGGCAACTGCTGAGTTTGTTGTTCCTAAATCAATACCGATAATCTTTGACATGAATTAATTCTTCCTTTACTTTTTTAATCTTTTATTTTTTAACTTTTTAAGGTGTGGTGCACACGCTGAATCACCATGACAATTGTTGTTATTTCGCCACGGCAACCATTGCTGGTCGAAGGACGCGATCTTGAATCATATAGCCTTTTTGCAAAACAGCGGCAATTTCATCAGACGCAACATCCTCTGAGGCAACACTTTGAATGGCTTGGTGCTTCGTTGGGTCAAATGCTTCCCCAACTTCACCCGTTGCTGAAATACCATTATCAGCTAAGGCTTGCACCAATGTCTTCAGTGTCATTTCAACACCTGTTTTAATTTGCTTTGTTACTGTATCATCTGCTTCAACTTGCAATGCGCGTTCAAGATTGTCAACCACTGGCAAAACTGCGCCGGCCAATTTCTGACCATCATACTTGCGCACATTTTGCACTTCGCGGGCATGACGTTGTTGAATATTTTGAATTTCCGCTTGTGAACGCAACAGCTTGTCTTCTAATTCCGCAACCTTAGCTTCAAGGTCTGCAATTTGACTTGCTTCTGAATTTTCTACTGGTGCTTCATCTTCTTGCAAAACATCAGTTTCTGCTTCGATTTGTTCCGTTACAGCTTCATCATCAACTGCGCCATCTTCTACAACGATTTCTTCGTCGTTCTTCATTGCTTCTTTCGCTTCATCTGCCACGTAAGTGACCTCCTAATTTATGTATATTCGAGCATCTTTTGGCTTAACGCTTCACCAAAGGCATCCATCAACAAGACGTTGCGCGCATAAGGCATCCGAATTGGGCCAAGCAATGCAATCACCCCATCCCCTTGATTTGGTACCTGAAAGGCACTCGTAATCAAGCTAAAGGATTGTAATAAGGGTTCATCGATTTCTTGCCCAATCTTAACTGTCACCTGATGTGGGACAGCTGTCGCCACACGTCGGATATCAGGTGCTGATGACAGAAACTCTAGCAAATGCTTCACTTTCTGTGTTTCATCAACATTTTCACCGAAATCCAACACGTTCAGTCGACCACCAATATGCACATTATCGCCAATCGATCGCGCTAAGACGTCGCCAAACAATTGCAAGAAGGCAGCTGGTGTCTTAATCACCCGATTCATTTGCGTTGGCAACTCATCTGATTGCATCAGTTGCAACACTTCCAAAATCGGATGGCCAATCATCTGATCATTGATATACTTAACCATACTATCTAACGATGATATCGCTAACTCGCGCGGTAATTTGAATGTCTGACTGGTCACTTTACCGTCACTGGTTACCAGCACGGCAATTAACTGATGATTCTCCAACGGCACCAAACGGAACCCCGACACTTTGATGTTTAACCCTTTTGGCTTCAAAATCAAAGCAGTTGCACCGGTTAATTCTGATAGCGTCCGCGCAGCTTCATCAAGCAAGTCATCAATTTCATGAAAAATCCCACGAAACGAATGCATCACCATCGCCACATCTTGCTGTGTTGCGGGACGTGTCGCCATGAGGTGATCGAGATAATAACGATAACCAGCACACGACGGTACCCGTCCCGCTGAAGTATGTAGTTTTTTAATCAGATCAGCTGACTCTAATGCAGCCATTTCATTACGAATTGTTGCGGAACTCACTTTAATATCAAGCTGTTCCTGCAAACTTTTCGACCCGACTGCTCGCGCAGTGTGTGTGTACTCGTAAATGATGGCGCTTAAAATTAATTTTTGTCTTTCTGTTAGCATGCCATCACCTCCGTTTTAGCACTCATAGATACCAACTGCTAACATCTATTATCATACACCCTTTCCGAAAAAAATGCAAGCATTTTAGCACTCTTTTTATTCGAGTGCCAAATAAAAAGCACTTAACGCTTGTTAAGTGCTTTAAAATACTGTCGTGTCGCCTGTTCATCGTGCTGTAACTGCGTGATTAAATCAGGTACCGACGTGAATTTGACTTCGCCGCGTAAGTAATGATGCCAAGCAACCGTCACCGCTTCCCCATAAATTTGTTGTTTGAAATCTAAAATGTTGATTTCAACAGTGATTGGTCGGGCATCACCAAATGTGACGTTTCGGCCGATACTTGCCATCCCTTGATACCACTGTCCAGCAATTTCAATCCCAACCACATAAACCCCAATACCAGGCAGCCATTCTAATTCTGGTGTTTGAATATTAGCCGTAGGGAAACCCAACTCACGTCCGCGTGCTTCACCATGAACAACTGTGCCAGTCGTTTGATAAACACGCCCTAACTGATGATTAACTGTTTGCATATCGCCAGCGTCTAACGCACGTCGGATTGCCGAAGAGCCTACTTTTTGGTGTGACTCTTCAAAAGGTGGTACCGTAATCACATCAAAGCGGTTGGCGGCGTACTGATCTAATACTTGCATATTGGCCGTCTGTTGATCACCACCATAGAGGTGATCAAACCCCGCAACCACAGTCATTGGTTGTAAGGGCAATAGCACCTCATCGACGAACTGCTGGGGCGCAAGTTGTGCCAATTGCGAGGTAAAGCGCATCACATACACGCGATCAACGCCCAGCGCTTCAAATAAGGCCACCTTTTGATCAAGTGGCGTTAAATAATGTAAGGGCTGCGTGAGGGTCTTAAACACCACAACTGGATGCGGATCATAAGTTAGGACCGCTAGCGGTACCCCTAACCGATCAGCTTCCGCTTTAGCTGCTTGTATCACTGCTTGATGACCCAAATGGACCCCATCAAAAAAGCCCATCGTCACCACTTGAGGTTGCGATGATTCAAAATTTTGAATTGGATAATGTAACGGAACGGTTTCTATCATAGTTATTCGTTTGTAAACACATAGCGTGATTGCCAGTGGTGTTCAGCAGCTTGATACGCATAAACTGCCTTTAATTCCCCTTGATAAGTTAACTGCAAATAAGTGTCGGCCGCTGGCCAGGTGGTGATTTTTTGCCCGTTTTTGACCGCAAACCACTCGTCATCCGTCAAAGCTTTCACCGGCCATGTCAACACCGTTTGAATGGGGACGACTAGCTTTAAGACATCTTCTCGTGGCAACGACGTGATCGTTTCTAATGGCGTTGCCGCTGACAAAGGCATCCCGCTCCCCATCGTTCGCGTTAAGCTGGTCATGGTCGCTGGGACTTCTAATTGCTTACCGGTGTCAACGGCCAGTGTCCGAATATACGTCCCTTTTGACACTGTTGCTTCAAAGTTAAATTTTTGCTGTTGTTGCTGATAACGCACTGCTGATGTCCGATGAAAATCATAAATCATGGCATCACGAACTGGTCGCGTCACAGTTTCACCTGCCCGTGCGTATTCATATAGACGTTTGCCGGCGACTTTAACAGCTGAAAACATCGGTGGTACTTGTTGAATTGGCCCGTTCAATTGCGCAATAGCCTGATCAATGGCTGCGTCCGTATAAGGCGTTGTAATCGGTTGTTCGGCTACCACGTCCCCGTCAAGGTCTTCAGTTTCCGTTGCAAAACCTAACGTAATTTCGCCGATATAACGTTTTGGTCGTGCTTGTAATTCATCAATTAGTTTGGTTGTTTTTCCCAAAGCGACAACTAAGACACCATCAACATTGGGATCTAACGTCCCAGCATGACCGACCTTTTTTTGACCGACAGCGCGCCTTACTTTGGCCACGACGTCAAATGACGTGACCCCTTTTGGTTTATTGACGACCAAGATGCCGTCAACTGGATTATTCTTTTGCATCGATTTCCTCTTGCGACCGCCAGATATTTTGTCCAGCATAAACTGCACCATAGCTGACAAATGGCGTCGCCTGCGCTTCAAATAAGACATACACGCGAACAGACTGATCGTGCTGACGAACTGAACCAATCAAATCGCCTGCGTGTAATTGTTGCCCCGCACGATAAGATGCCAATCTGACATCCTGAGCCTTTTCACACATCACTTGCACGGTAACAGTCCCGTAACGTTCACTGCGAATTGTGATCGCCTGTGGTACCGCATCTGTGACAATCCCTGCCACTGGTGACATGATATCACGGCCGTTTGGAATCATCATAAAACCATGACGATTGTTTAACTGGTCATTATCGAGCGTAATTCTTTGCAGTTGTCCCGTGACTGGTGCCACAATGACAGGCAATTCCGATTTACGCGCAATCTGAACAGCATTTAATTGTCCGGTTGATGCCACTGTTGCGTGCTTGCTGGATGATATAAATAAATTTTGCCACCAGTTCATAGACTACCTCTCACTTAATTCCCACGACGTTGCTTAATATAAGCTGTCAACCGTCGCATACCCTCATCCAAATCTTCATCGGATGCTGCATAAGAGATCCGGATATAAGCTTTGGCCGCCGCACTAAAACCAGACCCTGGAATCACGGCAACTTTACCTTCTTTTGCTAACTGTAACGCAAATTCATCGCCATCATCCCCTAAATCAGCTGGTAACTTGGCAAACAAATAAAACGCCCCTTCTGGTGCCACGACATCAAAACCTAACGCAACTAATTGTGGCAAAATGCGATCACGTCGCTTTTTGTAAACATCACGCATTGCTTGTGGCGCTGTGGTCACATCGCGCAAGGCGACCAATGCGGCATCTTGAATAAACGTTGGAATGGCAAACGTCAACGCCCCGTGGACTTTTTGCATTTGCGCAATTACTTCTGCGGCCCCCAAGATAAAGCCGACGCGATAACCTGTCATCGCATGTGACTTTGATAAACCATTAATATAAATCGTTTGATCAGGAATAATTTCCGCAAATGACACGTGTTCTTGATCATAAGTCAGCACCGCATAAATTTCATCCGAGATGACCCAGATGCCATGCTTTTTGAACGTGGCGGCCAGTGCCATAATTTCATCACGTGAATAGGTTACACCCGTTGGATTGGTTGGGTAATTCATCAAAATCGCCCGCACTGGTACCGTGGCTTTGGCAATGGCTTCTTCAACCATTTCTGGTGTCAGCTTAAAACGATTAGGCGTGGTGTCAATGGTAATCCGCGTCCCACGCGCCAATTCTAGTGAGGTAAAGTATGGCCCGTAAGCGGGTTCAGGCATTAATAACCCGTCTCCATCGGCCAACAAGGTATGGAAAACCACGTTGATGGCTTCACTGACACCCAGCGTGACAATCACATTTTCTTCACCAGCATAATTTAAATGATAGGCTTGATTAAAATAATCGACTGCTGCCAAGCGTAATGCCCGTTCACCTTGGCTCTCGGCGTAGTGTGAACGATCACCTTCAATCGCCGCAACCGCTGCCTGTTTGATACGATCATCAACTGCAAAGCCAGGCTCACCAAACGTCAGCTTTAACACACCTGGAATATCGCGCACTTTTTCTTGAAAGCCCAATAACCGATCAGGTGCCATATCGGCAATGATTGGGTTTAAAGATTGTGGCAAGCTTGTCATTTTCGAAGTCCTCATTTTTTAGTCAAATTAATATAAGTCTATTCTAACACAAAAAACGCTACCCCTTTTAGAGTAGCGTTGAGATGTTATCATTTATTAATTTTCAGCATGTAGCTTGCGAATCAAATCTTCAATATGATTACCATATTGGACAGATTGATCACGAACAAAGCGTAATTCAGGTGTCTTGTAAACCGTCAAGCGTGCCCCTAATTCCTTACGGATCAAACCACTTGCCGCTTCCAAACCAGCTTGCGCTTTTTGCCCATCACTTGCCAAATCAGACAAGATTGAATAATAAATTGTTGCAATTTGCAAATCACCAGACAAATCAACACTCGTTACCGTCACGTCTTTTACGCGTGGATCATTGATCCGCTTAAGCAAAAGATCCGTCACGTCACGTTGGATTTCTTGTGCGAGGCGACCTGCACGTTGTGGATTAGCCATAACTTGTGCCCCCTTTTTCTTTTAATACAAGCGATAAAGTGCCGATTGGCTTACTTTACCTTAACTTCTTCCATAATGTATGATTCAACCACATCGCCGACGCGAATATCGTTGAACTTTGAAACTGTAAAGCCGAACTCGTAGCCCATCTTCACTTCGTTCACAGCGTCTTTACCACGTTGCAATGAGGCCACTTCGCCATCATAAACCACAACGCTATCACGCATGATACGAACCTTTGAGTCCTTGGTAATCTTACCTTCTTCAACCATCGCACCGGCAATAATACCAACCTTAGAGAACTTGAACAGTTCCTTAACGAGAACAGTTCCAATAACCTTCTCTTCATAAACAGGTTCAAGTTGACCCTTCATGGCTGCTTCAACATCATCAATTGCGTTATAAATGACGTTGTAGAAGCGAATGTCAACCTTATCAGAGTCAGCTTGCGCCTTGGCCAATGGTGTGGCACGAACGTTGAAGCCAATAATAATAGCGCCTGACGCTGATGCCAAAGTGACATCAGATTCATTAATTGCACCAGCAGCTGTATGGATGATATCCACACGTACGCCATCGACTTCAATCTTCTTCAATGAACCAGAAAGTGCTTCAACAGAACCTTGCACATCCGCCTTCACGATAACTGGCACTGTCTTCATGGCCTTTTCAGACATTGTGCTAAACAATGTATCCAAAGTCACAACAGAACCTGAGTTACGGACTGCTTCTTGCGCACGCTTAGCACGTTCTTCACCGGCGGCACGCGCTGTCTTTTCATCTGCCATAACGATGAAACGATCACCAGCTTGTGGTACATCGTTCAAACCAGTAATTTGAACTGGTGTGGCTGGCAAAGCTTCTTCCAGTTCAACGCCACGTTCATTAGTCATTGTCCGGACACGGCCATAAGTGTTACCCACAACAATTGGGTCACCGACACGCATTGTGCCTTGTTGTACCAAGACAGTTGCCACTGGACCACGACCCTTGTCCAAACGTGCTTCAACAACTGAACCACGTGCTGGCATATCAGGATCGGCCTTTAATTCAAGCACTTCAGCTTGCAACAAGATCATTTCCAACAATTCGTCAACATTTTGACCAAACTTCGCTGAAATCTTAACAAAGATTGTGTCACCACCATATTCTTCAGGCACCAAATCATAGGCCATCAATTGGTTCATGACATCATCAGGGTTAGCCCCTGGCTTATCAATCTTGTTAACAGCAACGATGATTGGTGTTTCAGCCGCCTTGGCGTGATTGATAGCTTCAATTGTTTGTGGCATGACACCGTCATCGGCCGCCACAACCAAAATCGTCAAATCAGTCACGTTAGCACCACGCGCACGCATTTCCGTAAAGGCCGCGTGACCAGGTGTATCCAAGAAGGTGATTGTCTTACCGTTAAGTTGTGTCTGATAAGCACCAATATGTTGTGTGATACCGCCGGCTTCGCCTTCTGTCACGTTTGAGTTACGCAAGTAATCCAACAAAGTTGTCTTACCGTGATCGACGTGTCCCATGATGGTAACAACTGGTGGACGTGATACCAACTTGTCTTCATCGATGTTATCTTCATCAAAGAACTTATCGATATCAGCGACGTCTTCTTCTTCCTTCACTTGCGCATCGATGCCATAATCGGCTGCCAAAATTTCAATGGTATCTGAATCCAATGATTGGTTTTGGTTGGTCACGATACCCAACAAGAACAACTTCTTGATAATTTCAGCTGTATCACGGTGCAACAACTTTGACAAGTCTTGCACGTTCATACCAATACGGTACTCCAATACTTGTGGTAGTGGCTGTTCCTTACGTTCAGTCACTGGCGTTACTGGGCCCTTCTTAGCCGCAATACGACGTGACTTCTTTGAACCACGTGGCTTATCGTTACGACGTGGTGTTTGTTGCCCAGTACCATTGGTATTGCGCTTACGTGAGTTATTCCGTGCTGAGTTGTTGCCAGATGCCAAAGCACCACCAAACTTACCTGCGCCAGCTGCTGGTGCCGTTGTTGTCGTTGCTGCCTTAGCCGCAGGCTTCTTAGCATCAGTTGGCTTTGCAGCAGCTTTTGCTGGTGCAGCAGGCTTCTTAGGTGCCTTAGCCGCAGCGGCAGCTTGCTTACGCTTTTCGTTTTCACTCACGTATTGCTTCAAGCTGTTATCTGTTTGCTTTGAGTAATCCACTTGGCCTTCACGTGGCTTAGTTGACCAGCTCTTCTTTTCGCGAATTTCTGGGCGACCACCAGTTGGTTGTAAACGTGAGCCAGGACGGCTATTACGGTTACCACCATTGTTAGGACGACTAGCTGCCGTACCATTTGGACGAGCGGTATTGCGTGTTTGTCCTTGACCATTATTTGGGCGTGCAGGACGACTTGACCGTGAACCAGCACCTGCTTGTGAGGCTGATCCTTCTGTCAATTTTGCCGCATGACGGCGTTGTGATGCGGGCAATTCCTTACGTTCTGGGACTGCCTGTTTTCGTGCAGGACGGTTTGAGCCTGAGAATTTCTTTTCTTCTGCCATTTAGTTCCGCTCCTTTTCTGAAATTAATTGTTTAATTTTGCGACTAAAACCGCGATCCGCAATCGCAAATACACTGCGATTTACGCCGATAGCATCGGTTAATTGCGCTTTGGTATAGTCTTGAATCAGTGTGACATGATAAAACGCTGCTTTATCAGCGAATTTTTTTGCTTGACTTTGGCCACCATCACTTGGGAAAAAAGCCAGTTGTACTTTATTGCCACGAATGGCCGTTAATGTGGGGTCAGAACCCAATACTAACTTACCAGCACGCATGGCTAAGCCAAGGAGATTTAAAATTTGGTCGTCTTTACTTATCACCAAACAACTCCCGTCGCGCTTGTTGATGGTCAACATAAGCGATAAGCTCGTCATAAAACTCATCGGGAATCTTCACCTCAAATGCTCTATCAAAAATGCGCTTTTTCTTTGCAATGGCTGCAATCTCACGATCCAAACCAATATAAGCACCGCGACCATTGGCTTTTGATGTGGGGTCTAAGCTCACATGTCCTTCTTTGTCGCGCACAACACGCACAAGTTCTTTTTTAGGAAACATTTCACCGGTAACGATGTCTTTTCGCATAGGTATTTTTCTAGGTTTCATAATATCTAGCGTGTCTTTGTGCCCGTTTGAGCAGAAACACGTTTCCTTTCTATCAGATTACTCGTTTGTTTCGTCTTCGACAACAACTGGTGCTTCCGCTACGAGACTGTTAGCGGCTTCAGATTCAGATTTGATATCAATCTTAAAGCCAGTCAAGCGGGCTGCCAAACGGGCGTTTTGGCCCTTCTTACCAATTGCTAATGATAATTGATTGTCTGGTACAATGACTGTGACAGCACGGTCATTTTCTGGATCAAAAATCACATCTGTGACTTCTGATGGGTTCAAGGCGTTGGCAATATATTGCGCTTCGTCTTCCACCCATTCCACAATGTCCATGTTTTCGCCGCCAAGTTCGTTAACAACGGCTTGTACACGGGCACCACGTTGCCCAACCATAGCCCCAACTGGGTCAAGGTCAGCATCATGCGTATAAACCGCAATCTTTGAGCGATCGCCCGCTTCACGTGAGATACTCATGATTTCAACTGTACCGTCATACACTTCTGGTACTTCTTGTTCAAACAAACGCTTAACCAAGTCAGGCGCTGTCCGTGACACAAAGATTTGTGGACCCTTAGCATTATTTTCAACTTTGTTGACCAAAACCTTGATACGATCACCCATTCGGTAATGTTCGTTTGGCATTTGATCAGCCGGTGCCATGGCTGCTTCTTGATTACCAGGCAAAGTCAAGTACAAGAAACGTGTATCTTGACGATCAACTTCACCCGTGATGATTTCATCTTGATAGTCCGCAAACTTATTATAAATCGCTTCGCGGCTAGCTTCACGCATTTTTTGCACAATCACTTGCTTTGCGGCTTGTGCGGCCATCCGACCGAAATCTTTTGGTGTGACATCAAAACGAATTTCATCGCCTGGTTCATAGGCACGGTTAATTGCCAAAGCATCTTCCAAAGGAATTTCCGTATCTTCGTTTTCAAAATCTTCGTCTAAGACAACGACTTTGACTTGCTTAATGGCAACATTCCCTTTTTTAGTGTCAAAAACGGCTTCAACGTTCTGTTCTGCATTGTATTGCTTCTTGTAAGCCGCTCTTAAGGCGTCTTCCAAGGCTTCAATCACAACCGCGCGTTCAATCCCGCGTTCAGCTTCAAGGGCATCGAGCGCGTCGACTAATTCTTTACTCATTCGCCTATCCTCATTTAATTAATAGTGTGCTTTCTTCCGGCAACGATTGCCAGCTTTGTATTGATACAACAATCAAAACCCTTTAACAACAGGATCAACCCATTGCGTTAAAACTGGATATCCAGCACTGCTTTAGCAATTTCATCAAATTGAAGTGATAAGTCACCCTGCGCTGTTGACAAAACAATCCCATCATCAGTCACAGATTTCACTTTCCCTTGCCACTTCTTTTGGCCTTCTTTGGCTGCAAAGAGCGCAACTAGGATTGTTTCGTCAGCTTCCTGAGCCCAACGATAATGCCAAGGCTGCTTTAATGGCCGATCGGCACCAGGTGATGAGATATCCAATAAATATGCTTCCGGAATTGGATCTGACTCAACCGTATCCAAAAGTTCGTTAACGGCCTGGGTAAAGTCCGTGATGTCTGCCATCGTGATAAAAGCATGATCAGGTTTATCAACCATGATCCGCAAAATCTTTTGGCCACCTTCTTTTGTATAGGTTAAATCCCACAATAAATCGTTTTGTTCAACTAAGATCGGTGTGATCAATGCCGTGATTTCTTGTTCGACTTTATTTGCCATTTACCTACCCTCCTTTGATGAATTTGTATCTGTATTGCAAGCAAGTGCCAATTTCATAAAAAATGAGCCGGCCCCATATACTGTGACCCGCTCATTTACAATATCTATGTAAATTAACACTCTCTAGTATAGCGCAATTTTTAAGAAAGTGCAAACAACATGCTATTTTTGACCAAACAAAAAACCACATTGCTGTGGTTTTACTTGTGTGTGAACCTTTATGACCCCATTCGCTATGCTCATTGAGGCAGTCACTGTATTTAGCTGATGCTATAATAATTGACTTTTAACGCGCCCACGTAATGCTTACCGGTGTAAGTTACGCAATTTCAACGAAAACTTGATCTTACCAAGAAGCCTTACGCACACCAGGAATTTGACCCTTGTGTGCCAATTGACGGAAGTTCAAACGTGACATACCGAATTCACGCATATAAGCGTGAGGACGACCATCAATCAAATCGCGGTTGTGTACGCGTACTGGAGATGAATCCTTTGGCAATGCAGCCAAACCAATGTAATCGCCAGCCGCCTTCAATGCTGCACGCTTTTCAGCATACTTTGCAACCAAAGCTTCACGCTTTTGTGCCTTAGCAATCTTTGACTTCTTTGCCATATTACTTAATCTCCTTAAATGTTACAACTTTGCGAAGTTTTGGTGAGTACTTCTTCAACTCAAGACGATCTGGTGTATTACGACGGTTTTTAGACGTCAAGTAAATACGTTCACCAGTTTCATCATTTCCTAGAATCACGTGAATACGCATATCCTTACTCCTTAATGTGGTTTGTTAAAATTATTTGCTTGTCAATACAATTAGTTATTATACATGAACCGCCTATCAGTGTAAAGCGTTTTTATCAATTTTGACGAAAACCTGTTCGTTAAAATTAAATAATCCCTGCCCAACAACTCACGGTATCACGACTTAAAATTGTGCTTCAAGTGGTGGAACAACTTGCTTCTTACGTGAGACAACACCTGGTAAGTCGATCACGTTGTCAACCAATTGGCCATCAAACGCAGCTTCTACAGCAGCTGTTGTTTCACCCAAGAAAATGGCCTTTGAATTTGAATTCAAAATGTCTGTAATCACAAACAAGAAGTTGTCATAGCCTTCTTCAGTCATCGCCGCTTCAATACCAGCTTGACGTGACAACACATCTTCAATGGCTACTGTGTTGACTTGACCAATGCGGAATTGGTGACCACCCATGTCAAATGACTTGGCATCGCCATCAATCAATTCCTTATCCGTGCGTGATGACAAATCTGTACCCGCCTTCAACAAGGCCAAACCATAAGCTTCGTAGTCTTCAAGACCAGCAATGTCAGCCAAAGCCTTCAAAGCTGTAACATCAAAGTCTGTAGTTGTTGGACTCTTTAACAACAATGTATCTGAAATAATTGCTGAAGCTAACAAACCAGCAACGTCTGCTGGGATAGCCATTTGTGCTTGCTTGAATTCGTAATACAAGATTGTTGCGACTGAGCCCCATGGCTTAGCAATAATATAAAGTGGTGTTGCATTTGTAAAGGCAAACTTATGATGGTCATAAATACCCGTTACAGTGACATCAGCCAAGTTATCAACTGATTGCGCTGCTTCGTTATGATCAACCAAGACGACTGTATCTGTGTCCGCTGACGTCACCACCCGCGGTGCAGCAACCTTGAAATAGTCCAAAGCAAATTGCGTTTCCGCATTGGGTGTGCCTTGTGCAACTGCTTCTGTTTCTTCACCAATTTGGTTTAAGAAGTAACTGGCAGCAATTGCTGAAGCAATTGTATCTGTATCTGGGTTTTTATGTCCGAAAACTAAAGTTTTAGCCATGCGTGAATGTCTCCTCGTTCAATATACGTTTATTTTAGCAGAAAAAAATTATTTTGTCCCAGCAATCGCCAAAGGCCGAACCAGCCAAGGCGTGCCGTTTTTCTTCACGTCCACAACATATTGGCCGTTACCCACACGTTGTGACGGACTGTAGTCACTTAACTGCAAATCTTGTACTTGCCAGCGACTTGTCAAAATTTCTAGTGCGGTCACATCTTGATCAAACAACGTCGCAGCCGCCACATGATAAGGCACGGTCTTCTTTTGTGTAAAGATCAATAAGCCTTTATTAGCACGCTTTGAATGATTAATTTCAGCAACTGGCATGTATTTAAAGGCGCCGTTTTCCGCCACAATGGCAACCTGTTGATCTGGTGAGGTCACCATTAAGGCAGCCTGAATGGTATCATCCCCGCGAAGATCCATCGCCTTGACACCCGCCGTACGGGCACCAATTTCTGGTACATCACTTAGCCCAAAGCGTAACCCAACACCATTATGTGAGAGCAAGAGTACATCTTGATCCGTAACGGTTGGCGTATAAGCCACATTGACAACCTGACTATCATCAGTCTTGAGCTTAATGGCCATTGCCGTCTTCTTCTTATAAGCTTTAGGCACCATGTCAGCCAAGGCCGTTTGCTTGATGAACCCATCATTTGTCACGATAGTAAACGCCCCACCTTGTGCCAGATGATCAACTGCGACCACTTGGATCACATATTCATCTGGTCGCCAATTAGCTAGCTGTTGTGAGAAATGTTCGCCAGTATCTTTCCACTTGAAGTCTGGTAATTCATGAACTGGCCGGTAAATGACACTCCCCTTATTCGTGAACATAAACAAATGTTGCGTGGTATTTAACTGACCCACAAAGACTGGCAAATCATCGTCAGCCAACCCATTGTCAGCATCTGATGCTTTATAAGAACGCAATGAGGCCCGCTTATAGTAACCATTACGGGAAACCAATACTTGGACATCTTCTTCGGCAATCGTAACCGCTGTATCAATGACCAAATCTTCCACTTCAGCTTCAATTTGTGAGCGACGTGGGGTAGTATACGTTTTCGTAATGGCTGTCAATTCCTCACGAATCACATCTTTTAAGGCTGATTCTTCTGTTAGAATCAAATTCAAATGATTAATCTTAGCGGTTAATGTCGCAAATTCGGCTTCTAATTGCGTAACGTCTGTATTAGTCAAACGATAAAGTTGCAAAGTTACAATCGCTTCTGCTTGCGGTTGGGTGAATTGGAACTTGTCAATCAAGTTTTGCGTGGCATCCTTACGGTTCTGAGAAGCGCGAATGGTGGTCACGACCTCATCCAAAATTGACAACATCCGAATTAAGCCTTCAACAATG
The DNA here is from genome assembly GCF_001998805.1 of Leuconostoc garlicum. Classification (NCBI taxonomy): domain Bacteria; kingdom Bacillati; phylum Bacillota; class Bacilli; order Lactobacillales; family Lactobacillaceae; genus Leuconostoc; species Leuconostoc garlicum. Next base: position 1,565,139 of record NZ_CP016329.1, read on the forward strand.
TGTTGACGGGCTTGTGCCTTTGCTAATTCAAAGGCAGAACGCTTCAACACGACTTCTTTTCGGAAATCTAAAAACGCTTGTAGGCCTTGCTTTAAGCTAACTGTCACTGGCCGTTGGTCATGAATGGCCACCATGTTGAAGTTGTAAGAAATTTGAAGATCTGTCTTCTTGAACAAATAAGTCAAAATACCTTCGGCATTCGTTCCCTTATTAAGTTCAATCACAATTGACATTCCCTCACGGTCTGATTCATCACGAACTTCCGCAATGCCCGCAACTTCCTTATTCAAGCGAATGGCATCAATTTTTGATACCAAGTTTGACTTGACAACTTCATAAGGTAACTCGGTAATTTCAATCTTTTTCTTCCCACCTTTAAGGTCAGAAATTTCCGTTTTGGCACGAACGACAATCTTACCACGTCCTGTCTTATACGCTTTTTTAATCCCGTCAAGACCTTGAATAATCCCACCAGTTGGGAAATCAGGACCTTTGACATAGCGCATCAACGCTGATAACGGTGCCTCAGGATGATCCAACAAGTAAATTAACGCAGCATTGATTTCTTTTAAGTTATGCGGTGGGATTTCGGTGGCATAACCCGCAGAAATCCCTGTTGCCCCATTAATAAACAAACTTGGGATACGTGATGGCAATACAGTTGGTTCATAGGTCGTATCATCAAAGTTCAACACCATATCAACCGTTTCTTGTCCCAAATCAGCCATCATTTCGCCAGCAATCTTGGACAAACGCGCTTCGGTATAACGCATCGCCGCTGCTGGATCATTATCGACTGACCCGTTGTTACCGTTCATGTCAATTAACGGTTCACGCACTTTCCAATCTTGTGATAGCCGTACCATCGCTTCATAAATTGATGAGTCACCATGCGGATGGAAGTTACCCATGACATTTCCAACAGATTTAGCTGATTTACGATAAGGATGGTCATACGTATTACCATCTTGGTCCATCGCAAAAAGAATCCGCCGTTGCACAGGCTTAAGCCCATCCCGAATATCCGGTAACGCACGTTCTTGAATAATATATTTTGAGTAGCGCCCAAAGCGCTCCCCCATCACTGCTTCCAGTGAGAGTTCAGTTATACGATCTGCCATATATACGAGTGTCTAACAGCCGTCACACGATTAGACACATTTCCTTTCAAATAGAATGCATGCAAAGTCAGATGTAAAGGCCGCGCACAAACGTACGCGGCGACTAAGACTTTCGTCAAATTAATCCCAACAACGCAAAAATCAAGCGCCGTTGTCTTGTCCATTTTGCCAGTTCGTAATCACTGGTCCCGTTGATGCTGCTGACTTCGTCGCGACGACTGGTTTATTTTCATGCTGACGGGCTTTTTCAAATACGTCACTTGCATTTGTCGGATCACCATCAACCGTATCCAAAATTGAACCCGCTTCATCTAATGTAAAGTGAACATTGGCTTCAATCCAGTCACGACGTGGTTCAACCTTATCGCCCATCAATGTTGTCACGCGCTTTTCAGCCAGTACAGCATCATCGATTTTCACACGAATCAAAGTCCGTGTTTCAGGATTCATGGTTGTTTCCCATAGGAGTGGCGCATTCATTTCACCCAGCCCCTTAAAGCGTGTCAATTCATAACGCGCATCACTTTGGCTCGTAATCGCTTCCAATTCGTCATTTGTCCACGCAAATCGGTCAGCCATTTTCTTTGATGCATATTTCACGCGGTAAAGCGGTGGTAAGGCAATATACACCCGACCGGCCTCAATCAATGGTCGCATGTACTTATAAAAGAACGTCAACAAGAGTGTCTGGATGTGCGCCCCATCATCATCGGCATCCGTCATAATGATGATTTTATCAAAGGCTGTATCAGAGACTTTGAAGTCATTCCCAACACCACCGCCAATGGCATAAATCAACGTTGAAATTTCTTCATTCTTTAAAATGTCGACCAACTTAGCCTTTTCGGTATTCAAAACCTTACCACGCAAAGGCAAAATCGCTTGGAACTTACGATCACGGCCTTGCTTAGCAGAACCACCGGCTGAATCACCCTCGACCAAAAAGAGTTCATTACGCGTCGCATCTTTTGATTGCGCAGGCGCTAACTTACCCGATAATAGCCGTTCTTTTTGTCCCTTGGACTTCCCCGTTCGGCTTTCGTCGCGGGCTTTACGCGCTGCTTCACGCGCTTCTCGTGCCCGAATGGCTTTACGGATCAAGTTTTGACCAAAATCACCATTTTCCATCAAGAAACGACTCAACGTTTCATTGACAACGGACTCCACAATACCGCGCGCTTCTGGTGTCCCAAGTTTATCTTTAGTTTGGCCTTCAAACTGCAAGAATTGTTCCGGCACACGTAGCGAAATAACGGCAGCTAAGCCTTCACGCACGTCAGTACCTTCGAGATTTTTATCTTTATCTTTTAACAAATTGACCTTACGGGCATATTCGTTAAAGGCTTTTGTCCAAGCCGTCCGGAAGCCTACTTCATGGGTTCCCCCATCTTGCGTCCGCACATTGTTAACAAATGATAGGAGCGTTTCGGAATAGCCATCATTGTATTGCGCCGCAACTTCAACCACAATCCCTGATTGTTCGCCCTCAAATGTCATGACTGGGCCAATCGTGGCCTTATCTTCATTCAAGAAACCAACAAATGATTCTAACCCTTTTTCATAATGGTACGTTTCTACCCGCGCGGGTTGCACACGTTCGTCCGTTAAGGTAAACTTCACGCCTGACATCAAAAAGGCTGATTCGCGTAAACGTTCAGATAACGTGTCATACTTGTAGACTGTCGCGCTAAATAATGACGGATCTGGCTTGAATTTAACCGTTGTCCCTGAATGCTCAGTCGTTGGCCCAAGATCACGGAGCGTATCAACGGGATGGCCCCCGTTCACAAAGTCTTCTTGCCACTTGTGACCATCACGCACAATCGTGACTTGCAAACTTTCAGATAAGGCGTTAACAACCGATGACCCCACCCCGTGGAGACCACCAGAAGTGGCATAGCCACCTTGACCAAACTTCCCACCAGCATGCAACACTGTTAAAATAACTTCAGGCGTAGGTTTACCTGATTCGTGCATGCCAACTGGCATCCCACGGCCAAAATCCTGCACTGTTATGGCATTATTTTCATGGATTGTGACCCGAATATCATTACCAAAGCCACCTAAGGCTTCATCCACTGCATTATCAACGATTTCATAAACTAAATGATGCAAACCACGGCCGTCAGTTGAACCAATGTACATCCCTGGACGCTTACGAACCGCCTCTAAACCTTCAAGAATTTTTATTGAATCTGAATCATAGTGATTTTTTTCTGCCATGAATACTCATATCTTTCTTATTTTAAAACATTGTCATGATTGAACAACTGTTCGTGATCATGCGTCAATCTATATTATCATAGATTAAAAAACTTATTCTGACAAGACTCAAAATAACATTTTCAATATGTCTCCCCCTTTACGATGACTTTTTATGATAGAATTAACTTTGTGTTTATTCACAATATTGAGGAGTTAAACTATGTTTTCTACAATACTGATGTTCGTCTGTGCTTACTTTCTCGGGTCATTACTACCGGGATATTGGATTGGCCTCATTTTTTATCACAAGGATATTCGTGATGAAGGTTCCGGTAATATCGGCACGACCAACTCCTTTCGCGTCCTTGGTCCAGTCGCTGGTACCGTCACACTCGTCCTTGATCTCTTAAAAGGGACAGCTGCTGGCTTGTTACCCATCCTTTTCCACAGTCCGATCAACCCCATGTTGGTTGGTATTGCAGCCATCATTGGGCATACCTTCTCAATTTGGATTAAATTCAAAGGGGGCAAAGCGGTGGCCACCTCAGCTGGTGTCTTACTCGCCTACAACCCACAATTTTTCATCCTAGTCTCGGCAGTCTTTATTATCATGTTACTGCTCACGTCAATGGTGTCGTTGAGTTCAATGGTTGGCTTTAGTTTTGCCCTGATCACGTCATTTTTCTATCACGATCTCATTTTGACTTTAGTAGCGGCCGCGTTAACTTGCTTTGTCTTTTACCGGCACCGCTCAAATATCCAACGTATTAAAAACGGGACTGAAAGTCTCGTCCCATTTGGTTGGTATTATCATTATCGACAAACACATCACAACTAAAAAAGGTTCGGCTTAGCCGAACCTTTTTTAGTTGTCTTTTGTATCAAATAGAATGGTTACTGGGCCATCATTCACTAATGACACTGCCATATCGGCACCAAATCGGCCGGTTGCAACCGGTAACCCTGCATCCCGTAGGGCATCATTAAACTGGTCGTACATCATGCTGGCAAAGGCTGGTTGGCCAGCTTTGGTAAAGCTCGGCCGATTGCCCTTCTTCGTATCCGCAAACAATGTAAATTGAGAAATAGACAAAATTTCGCCAGCAATCGCTTGGATGCTCAAGTTCATCCGCCCATCCGCATCTTCAAAGACACGTAACTGACTAATCTTTCGAACCAGATAATCAATATCAGCCGTTGTGTCGTCATCAGCAACACCCACTAATAACACAAAGCCAGCTTTAATTTGCCCAACAATTTGGTCATCAATCGTGACTTGTGCCGATTTGACACGTTGTAACACAACTTTCATTTTTCCCACTCCTCAATATCACGTTTAGATACCATGATACGGGAAAAGGCGTGCGGGATCAAACGCCGCATAAACAGTGTCGCATGCACCGTAATCAATAAAGCATCTAATGGATCACGTTTAATCATATAAAGTACTAAAAACAGGACTGATGTTGGTGGTAACAACAACAAGACTGTCGCGACCCATAACCGTTCAAACCACCAGTATTTTAACGCTTTGTCTAAGGTACTTTGGTCCACGGCTAAGGGTTTTACTTGCTGAAAGTCATAGTGGACTTTTTGCCGACCCACATACCAAGCAATAATTGGAATGCCCAATGTAATAACTAAGACAAGCCACCACACGATGGGCTGATGAATTGGAAAATGGGGTAAATGCAGTAATTTATCAAACAACCAATATGGGGTCACTAAGACACTACTAATAATCAGTAGCCAGAGTAACCATTTTTGGGACTTTGGTTCCGGTAATTGTTGTGCTGTAAAGTACACTTTTTTTGCCTGTTTATCGACTAACAACATCCCTGGTTGCTGTGACTGAGTAATGGGGGCAATGGCCATTAAAATTGGGGTCTTCATTTTGCGCTCATTTCAAATTAAAAAGTAATATTAAAAATATAACATGAAAACACGCCTAATCGTTTGATAAAAAATTACATTGCCCGTTTTTTAATGGAATGTCCGTTCCACATCATAGACAGCTGGCAGATTATTGAGAGCATCCATAATATTGCCGAGCTGTTCACTATTTTTCACGCCAATTGATAATGACACTTGCGCCATGCCGTTTTTAGTCACATGTCCGTTCACTGAGTTGACAAACTTTGTCCGACCATTGACAGCCCGTAAGACATCATTGAGTAACCCATTACGGTTTTCACCATGAACCGTCAAATCAGCGTCATAGTTAGGCTTGAGCCCCTTTTCATCTTCCCACTGTACATCCACCAAACGTTGCCCTTGTGTCTCGGCCGCGCGGATATTTGGGCAACCGACGCGGTGAACCGAAATGCCGCGACCTTTGGTAATGTAGCCAGTGACGTCATCTCCTGGGACTGGCGTACAACAACGCCCCAAACGTACCAGTAAATTATCAACACCAGCAATCACAATATCATCAGCAGTTGCCTTTTGCCGTTGGGTGAGTGCTGTTTCAACCCGTTTAATTTCGTGACCTTCTTCAAGCAATTCCCGTTGCAATTCCGCCGTTTCCGCTTCTTGCTGGGCTTCACGAATGGCTTCCGTTAACTTATTGGCTACCCCTGGTACGGCAACATCGCCATAACCAAGCGCCGCCAACATATCTTCATACGTATGATAATGCAGGGCTTCAGCTGTTTTAACCAACCGATCAACCGTTAAAATAGCTGCCGGATCAAAGCCAGTGTCTTGTAAGATACGCGCTAACAAGTCACGACCCGCTTCGATGTTATCCTCGCGATCAAGTTGCTTGAAATATTGCTTAATTTTATTGCGTGCCCGACGCGTGGAGACAATGTCTAACCAGTCGCGGCTTGGCTTAGCTGTTGAACTGGTGATAATTTCAATAATATCACCAGTTTTGATTTTATAATCTAGTGGCACAATGCGACCATTGACTTTGGCCCCTGTTGTTTTAATGCCCACATTCGTATGGATTGAGAAAGCCATATCAAGTGGTCCAGCGCCTTTTGCCAATTCAAAGACATCCCCACGTGGCGTGAATGCATAAACACGATCACTAAAGAGATCCCCTTGTACGCCAGCCATGAAGTCTTCAGCGTTTTTGGCATCCTCTTGTAATTCTAGAATCCCTTGAATCACGTTCAATGCCTGCTGGTTTTGGTCATTGACTTTGGCTTCTTTATTTGAGCCCTTATTTTTCTTATAGGCCCAGTGGGCTGCCACACCAAACTCCGCAACTTCATGCATGGTATGGGTCCGAATCTGCACTTCCAAAGGACGGCCACTTGGGCCAATCACTGTGGTATGCAAACTTTGATACCCATTGGCTTTGGGTAACGCAATATAATCTTTGAAGCGACCAGGTAATGGCATCCACTTGGAATGAATCGCACCAAGGACCGCATACGTATCTGGAATCGTATCAGTGAGGACCCGAACCGCTGACAAATCATAAATTTCTTCAAACGCCTTATGCTTGTCCGTCATCTTGCGATAAATCGAATAAATATGCTTTGGCCGCCCGTAAACACTCACATTTCCCAATTCAAGATCTTGAATAGCCTGCGTAATTTCCGTCACCGCTTCTTGAACATACTGAATCCGTTCGTCACGTTTCATATTCATTTGTGACGCGATCATGTAATACTTTTCTGGATCTAAATAACTCAAAGCGAGGTCTTCAAGCTCCCACTTAATCGTACTGATTCCTAAGCGATCGGCCAATGGTGCATAAATATCCAACGTCTCACTCGCAATACGACGCTGCTTTTCTTCTCGCAACGCGCCTAACGTGCGCATATTGTGCAAACGATCGGCGAGTTTGACAATAATGACACGAATATCCTTGGACATGGCTAAAAGCAGCTTTCGGTGATTTTCCGCAAGCTGTTCTCGTGAGTTTTTGTATTCGATTTTACTAATCTTTGTGACACCGTCAATAATTTGCGCAATCGTTGCGCCAAACTTCTCTTCAATGTCTTGGATGCTGGCTGGTGTATCTTCCACCACATCATGCAAGTAGCCGGAAATAACCGTTGCCGTATCCATCTTAAGCTCGGCTAAAATCCCTGCCACCTGAATGGGGTGAATAATGTAAGGTTCACCAGATTTTCTGAACTGATTGTGGTGGAGCTCTGACGCCCAGTCATAAGCCAATTTGACTTTTTCGGCATCTGCTGGTGCCATATATTGCCCAACCATATCAAGGACTTCTTGCCCTGAATAACTCTTAGTTCTTGCCATATTGTTTTGCGCGCTATCTGGCACACAGTCGTTTGATCGATCACCAAATCTGGTCGATGTACTTCAAACAAGTGTATGCAAGAAAGCACATTCCCTTCATTTAATTCCGGAAGACACATCACTATTTTAAAAACCGCAACATGCCTTGATACGTTTTCAAACGTAGTTTCATTATAATAAAAATTTAATACATTCACAAGCTAAGTCTTATAACGTGCATATTTTGACAAAGAAGCATACACTAAGACTATCAATTTTTTCTCGGAGGAAGATCTATATGCCTGAAAACACGCAAGAATCTCAGTCGGATGGCGAGCCATTGTGGCAAAGAAATGTCTTTGTCCTCTGGTTTGGCGTCTTTATGACTGGGGTTGCATTGAGTGAGGTCATGCCGTTTTTGTCCCTTTACATTGACACACTAGGGACATTTGATAAAGACCAATTAAGCTTTTATTCTGGTGCTGTCTTTGCCGTGTCGTTTTTAGTCACGGCAATTGTGTCACCATTTTGGGGTAAACTAGCCGATAGCAAAGGGCGCAAGCTCATGTTGTTACGCGCCGCCTTTGGTATGTCAATTGTCTTATTTTTAATGGGGAATGTGACCAATGTGTGGCAATTATTTATCCTACGCGCCCTGCAAGGTGCTATGGGTGGCTTCATTTCAAATGCGAATGCCCTAGTGGCAACTCAAACACCGAAAAAACATGCTGGGAAAGCCCTTGGTATTTTAGTGACGGGCATGACCGCTGGTAATTTGGTTGGCCCACTGTTTGGTGGGATTTTGGCAACTTTTTTCAGTTACCGCACCTCATTTCATATTACCGGCATCATCCTGTTTCTCGTGTTTATATTAACGTTGTTCCTGGTTAAGGAATCGCCCCGGCCCGCTGCCCTACGCGTATCACGTGTCTCCACCAAAACGCTTTGGCAAAATATCCCTAATAAACCACTTATTGTCGGCTTGTTTGTGACCACCATGTTAGTTCAAACCGTCAACACAGCGATTAACCCGATTGTGAGTTTATTTGTTCGAGAAATCTTACATCATGGTGCCGACACCACGTTTATCGCCGGTATTGTGGCTGCCATGCCAGGTATCGCAACCGTGATTGCGGCGCCGCATTTTGGCCGAATTGGTGATCGCGTCGGAACCCATCGCATGATTAAAATTGGGTTTATGATTGGGGTCATTGCCTTTATTCCTACCGCTTTTGTGACCAGTATCAGTATGTTAATGTTCTTTAGATTCTTGGTCGGTATTAGTGATGCAACCATGTTACCAGCCGTTCAAACCTTACTCTCTAAAAACTCACCCACTGAAATGACCAGTCGTATTTTCAGTTATAACCAAAGTTTTCAGTCATTAGGTTCTGTGATTGGTCCCATGATGGGGGCCATTGTCGCTAGTCTATATGATTATCGGGCTATTTTCATTTTCAGCGGCCTCATTATTATCATCAATGCTACACTCTTTCACTTTACAAGTAAGCATATTAAACCCGCCCGCATATAAAAAACCTGAACATCATGTTGTTCAGGTTTTTTTATAACCACTTGGTCAATAATTCAAGTGGCACGTATTCTGCGGTCCACCGTTGTAGCGGGGTGAAATCATGGCGTTGATTAAAAGCTAATTTATCTTGCTGTAACACCGCCACCGATTGGCCGTTTTCCGTTAAGAAAATTTGCCCAATTTGTTTAAATTGCCCCTTGGTATGTTTTCCCGTACGCCACAAATGTGGCATCGCATCGGCTTTTGGTTCAAAACGCCCCGATGCATTTTGCGTCACGAGAATTCCCTTAAAGAGGTGCGTCTCATACTTCTTCCGATCGCCCATAGTCGCTCACACCTACTCCCATTTCAAATCTTGTACCATCAATGACTTCACTCGGTTGCAAATGCAAACGATAATTCACGTCAGCTGCCACCAATGCCAACGGTTGTGATTTGGCATGATGCGCAATATCAGCTAATAGTTGCAAATCCTGTACGGTCATTTCATGCAAAGCTGCCCGAATCGTTAAACGTAACCATTCGATATGCGTAACTTTTGTCAAGAAAGCAATTTGCCCAAATGGCATTGGGCGTAACCAAGTACCATCATTAATCGGTGCCAAATCAACTTCCCGACGCCACTGAACCGTTTTTTCATACCAAATCACTTGGTAAACACCAGGATTTTCTAGTGTTTTTGTTGTTGCCAGCAACCGGCTTGGTACCTCACCAGCAGGGGCAATCACCCGCATCTCGCCAGCCATGTGTTGGGTAATATTGATTGGATAGACTTTGTCGCCATCAAAAAAGACGTTTAGCGCAAACTCTGACTCGTTTTCATCTGGTCCGCTAGGCGTATGCTTTTCCTTTGGCAAAATAATTACCCGCTGTCCCAATTCACGTAAAGCACGAATCAACTTGCGCCGGTTACCAGGAATAACAATTGCCTTTGGCTGTTCTAATTCAACAACCTGCATCACATCAGAAATTTCCAATGGTTCCAAATACTGCTTATCCGCTAAATGTGGTAACAACGTCGCGTCACTGGGATTATTGTTCATAATAATGGTTGGATACTGCAACCGGCGCAATTCTGACAGCGTAATTGTCGTCGCATAACCACCAGATGCCGCATCCCCCATCCGAAAAGCGCCCGAGCCAATCACCAAAATCGCGTCTTCTGCGACCTGCTTAGACTCATTTTCTGACTCAAAGGTTGCATAATACTGCCGCGCATTTTCTGGGAATTCACCAGCAGATGGTTCAACCGCCTTATAGGTCACATCAATGTGATGTTCCTGGGCTAAGGTCCGAATAATATTAAAATCCGTATGCCAAAAACGGGCAATCAACCCATCTGACAAGCCGTATCTTTTCCCACGTCTTAGTGCAGCAATACTATCCACATCGGCTTCAATAGCCGTTTCCAACTGGTGTAAATGTTGCAACTGATGGAAGAAGAATTCATCAATATCTGTTAATTCCGCGAGTTCATCAATTTCATACCCGCGTTTAATCGCTTCAACCAACAAGAGTACACGGTTATCTTGTGGATGAATCAATTGTTGAATCAATTCATCATCGTTAATGTGGGCCATGTTCGTTGGCGAGAAACTCGCATTGTTAAAGTGCGCCGACCGAATCGCCTTTTCTAAAGACTCAATAAACGTCCGGCCAAAGCCAAGGGTTGTCCCCACGGACTTCTGCACACTATTAAGCTGGCGTTTCACATGTACCCCAGCTTCAGCCAGTTCACCAAATGGAAAGATTGGTAATTTAACCACCACGTGATCCATCATGGGTTCCATCATCGCTGTTTGTGGTCCAAAATTGTGTGGTAACACAATTTCTTCCAACGGAATGCCCATTGCTAGATTAATGGCCACAAGCATCGTTGGGTACCCCGTAGCCAAAGCCATGCGCGTCGCCATTTGGTCAATATAAGGGGATACTTTAATGACATAAATTTTATCGGTATCGTCATCGACTGCAAATTGGACATGCATAATCCCTTGCAATTGCAAGATATCAGCAACTCGAAAAGCGTAGTCTCGCATACGACTAATCAACTGATCTTGAATCGTCAAAATTGGTGAGACACTGAGGGAGTCAGCCGTATGAATACCAATTGGATCCATATCTTCACTCGCGCCAATTTGCATTTTATTCCCGCGTGCATCACGTAAAATCTCTAAACTGACTTCTTTGAGGCCATTGATAGCCCGTGAAAGAATAACTTCTTGCGTCACGGACTGCGACTTCGCGAGGTTAATCGCGTCTTCAAAGTCATCTAATCGTTCAATAATGTGACGTGTGTTGGTTTGGTTAGGATGTAAGGCACGCACCATTAACGGTAAATGCAATTCACGTAATAACTCATTCGCTTCGTCCTGTGCTTTGAGCACGTAGTTCGTAATTACCGGTAAGCCATTTTCGGCCATCAGCTGCGTTAATGCCGGTAAATTATTCACTTTCAGTAACATCTCAATGCTGAGACCAAGCGTATGCGGTAGTGCCCCATCACCGTGTGACCAACTTTGGACAACTTCGGCCCAGATCCGCAGCGAGGCTTCGCCACCAAACAGTGGCATCACCGTATCAATATGATTTTCCTTGATAATAGCTTTAATGTTGGCGACTGTCAGCGGTTGCCAATAGGTAGTCGCTGCTAAACTCTCTAAAGCCAGCGCATACGGATTTTCATCAATGACAAAAACATCAATGCCATGCCCGCAAAGTTCTGGCATGACTTGATAAATTGCTGCATCATGTTCTGCCTCGCGGCCAAAGTCATTGGCCCCCGCACCGATAAAGAGCAGTTTTTTTATATTAGTATTGGTTGAAATGTTCGACATAATCTTCTACCGTTTCAAAGAAATCTGCAAATACAGCGGTGGCTTCTAATGGCCCTGGGGCAGCATCAGGGAAAAATTGGACACTAAAAGCGGGAAATTCACGGTGACGCAACCCTTGGACAGCGCCATCAACCAAGTCACGATACGTCACAATCATTTTCTTTCGATTGATAGTTGCTTCATCGACCGCATAACCTTGACCCTGCATCGCATAAAAAATTTGTTGTGAAATAATTTCTTGAATAGGATGATTCATCCCGTGATGTTCGGACTGAAGTGGCTTAAGTTCCGCATCATTGGCCATCGCAAATAATTCATGCCCTAAGCCAATCCCCAACATTGGAACCTTGGTTTGCAAAACACGAATCAGCGTTAACACACTTTCTGGCAATGTGCGCGGATCCCCTGGTCCAGTTGACAGTACAATACCATCCGGATCAAGCGTCAACACTTCTTCAACAGTTGTTGTATAAGGTAAAACAGAGACATTGGCATCAAAATCACCAAGCATCCGTAAAATGCCGTGTTTTAAACCAAAATCAATCACGACAATATGACGACCTCGCCCTGGATTGGCATAGGGCTTTGGCGTTGCGGTGTTTTGCACCTGTTTATTGGTTAACACCGTGGCCACCAATTGATCCACTGCGTGTTCATCAGCATAATCCACGATAGTGGCTTTTTGTGGTCCCGTCTCGCGCAAATGCCGGATAAGCTGCCGTGTGTCTACTTGGTACAAACCAGGAATATTATTTTGCTTTAAAAAGCGGTCTAAATTCATCCGACGTTGCCGATTAACAGAGACTTCCGCCAGATCATGCACAATCATGCCTCGAATCGTTGGTTTCACCGATTCATACGCCTCTGCATGAATCCCAGCGGCGCCGACAACTGGCATCGCAAAAACAATCATCTGCCCATCATAAATCGGGTCGGTGATGATTTCTTGGTAACCAGTCATGGCTGTATGAAAAATAATTTCGCCAAATGTCGTTGCCGGTGCACCAAAGCCTAAGCCTTGAAATACCGTGCCATCCTCAAGAATTAAGTGCCGTTTCATATCTATTACTCACAATAGGTCACAAAATTGCCAAATAACCTACTTTATATCTCCTATTAATGGACAATTTCAACGGCGTCACGGCCGTCAATTTCTTGGACCAAGACCTTGATCTTTTCATTTTGCGCCGTTGGAATATTCTTCCCAACAAAGTCTGCGCGAATTGGGAGTTCCCGATGCCCACGATCAACCAGTACCGCCAAAGCAATGGTATTTGGTCGGCCAATATGAATCAAGGCATCCAACGCGGCGCGGATTGTGCGACCTGTAAACAACACATCGTCAATTAACACAATATTTTTATCCGAAATATTGGTTTTTTCTTCAGCATTGAGACCTAAACTATCATCACGATTCAAGACATCATCACGAAAATTAGTGATGTCAATGGCCATCACTGGGATCTTAACCCCTTCTAATTGTTCTAGACGATTCGCGATCCGATGGGCTAAGAACTCACCACGTGTTTTAATGCCGACCAAGACAAGATCTTGCCCGCCCTTGTTACGTTCAATAATCTCGTAAGTAATACGCGTCAACGCACGTTGTAATGATGCGTTATCTAATACTTCTTTATTTGCCATATTCTCGTTATGCGGTTACACAACCACACAGCTCCTTTCTTAATCTGTTATTAATCATGTTGCGGATTAATTGGGGTCAAAGTTGCTAAAGCCTGCGCAAAATATGCGGGTATTTCACTATCAAACGTAAGGGTTTCCCCGGTTGTTGGTTGGGTTAGCGATAGTGTTTTGGCATGTAATAATTGACCTGCTAAAGTCACACCAGGTAGCTTTTGTGCGCCACCATAAACCGGATCCCCAACAATAGGATGGCCAATGTAAGTTAAATGGACACGGATTTGATGCGTACGACCAGTTTCTAAGCGTACCTTGAGTAATGTATAACCAACGTAACGGGCGATCACTTCAAAATGCGTCACCGCTTCACGTCCGCCTTCTTGGACCGCTTGCTTTTTACGGTCAATAGCATGACGGGCGATTGGTGCGTTAATTGTCCCAGTATTTTCTTCAAATTCACCGCGAACGAGTGCATAGTAAATACGGTCGTTTTTATGCGCTTTCAATTGTGCAGAGAGTGCTTGATGGGCTTGATCGTTTTTGGCAACCATTAACAACCCACTGGTGTCACGATCAATACGATGGACAATCCCTGGTCGGAATTCGCCATTAATCATCGATAATGGTGCATGGTGTAACAAACCATTCACCAATGTGCCAGACGTATGCCCTGCTGCTGGGTGCACAACCATCCCTTGTGGCTTATTGACCACTAATAAATCTGCATCTTCATACACAATATCTAATGGCATCGCTTCGGCGACAATTTCGGTTGGCTGTACGACTGGTGGCTGAATGCTAATGACATCGCCGGCAGTGACTTTGTACGAGCGCTTCACCCGTTGTCCGTTAACAAGCACTTCGCCTGATTGTACCCAATTTGCTAAAACTGTACGGGAATACGGTAGATCTTGATTTGCCAAAATGGCATCAATTCGGCCCGTTTGATCTGTGATATTAATTGTGATTTTGTCCGTCATGGGTATTCATATAATCCTTAATTTGTTGTGTGATATTTTTACTCAACCAATATTTCCGATCACGGCCGGCACGTGTGAATTGTAATACGTGCCCATTTAATTGCCAATTTTCAACTTTCACAAATGAAATTTCTTCATATTCTGACGTCAAGACATGCCCTAAAAATAGTCGTGGTCCGACGATATATAGGCGTCGGCGTAAAACAAGTATCAGACCTAACAGGAGGACGATGATTAGGTAACCAATCACTGGTAGGGCGAGTTTGAACTCCAACTCACTCCAAGTAATGAGACCAGCCAACAGCGCAATTCCCCACCATAACCAACTAATTTGGCCCGTTATTTCTAAGGGTTGAAAGAACCCACGCTTTGGAATCATGTGTTTACCTCTCATTCAATGAAAATATACGCTATTACTGCGCTATCTGACAATTTTCAGATGGCATTTGCCACTATTTTTCAAGTTGTTTTGTCATATTTCTTAAATTTTTATCGGAAATTAGCTAGAACTATTGTACCACAAATAGTTGTCAGACGTTGGTACCGCTCTGTGGATCTAACCTACAAAGCGTGGCACTTTTACCAAAATTATACAATCAAATATAAGACCAATTTTAAAATTGGTCTATGTTGCTTTATTTTTTTGACACGGTATAATGTTTTCTATAGCGAAAATGTAAGCGTTTCCAAAACAGAGGATCGTCCGCTGTTCACCAAATATTGATGGCTTGAACATCGCTAATACATGACGTTTATCGACTAGCAGGCTTAATCCCTTTAACAAAAACGATCAATTGGTCTAGTCTAAACGCCTTATTAACTAGCCTTTGAAATAGCCGAATTTCAACAGCATGATGACCCACTTTTTCGCGACAACACAATCTAAACCAAAGAAAGTTGAGAATAAATTATGACAATTGTTTCTGGTAAAGCTATTGTACAAACAGCCCGTGATCACGGCTACGCCGTGGGTGCTTTTAATACCAATAATCTTGAATGGACACAAGCAATCCTCCGAGTCGCACAAGCAAAACAAGCCCCGACGATCATTGCTATCTCAATGGGCGCTGTTAACTATATGGGTGGGTTTAAAACCGTTGCACAATTGATTCGCAACCTTGATGACGCCCTAAATATTACGGTACCCATTGCCATTCACCTTGACCATGGTGACTACGAGGCGGCCAAAGCCTCTATTCAAGCTGGTTTTACGTCGGTTATGTTTGATGGCTCGCATTTACCATTAGCGGAAAACTTAGCCAAAACGCGTGAAATCGTCGCGTTAGCCCATGCGCAAGATATTTCAGTGGAAGCTGAAGTTGGCAGTATCGGAGGCGAAGAGGATGGCATCATTGGCACTGGTGAAATTGCCCCAATTGCTGATGCCATTGCCATGATTGAGACTCAAATTGACTTTATCGCTGCAGGTATTGGCAATATTCACGGCCGTTACCCCGCTAATTGGCAAGGACTAAATCTGCCCCATCTCCAAAAATTAACAACCACACTAGACGCCATCACCAACCATCAAGTGCCGTTTGTTTTACATGGTGGATCGGGTATCCCAGATGATCAAATCAAAACAGCCATTCGCCTAGGTGTTGCCAAAGTTAATGTGAATACTGAAGCACAATTAGCCTTTCATCAAGCATTACGCGAATTTATTTTAACCGACCAAGATTTAATTGGTAAAAACTATGATCCAAGAAAATTATTGGCACCAGGTGTCACTGCCATTGAAGCAAGTTTAGCTGATCGCTTAGCTGTTTTCGGCGCCCCTTTTAAAAACTAACGTGCCTCAACCACAGACTTAAAAATAGTACATTTTTGGTTAAAAACCCGCTATAATAGGAAACAATATGACAGTATCCCAATCAGATTTGTCTTAAAAAAACTATTTGTCGAGGAAAAACCATTGCTTACCCTTTACGTCGATGCCGCACGTGAGCCCCACACTGGCCTCAGCGCTGCCGGTGCCGTACTGATTCAACAAAAACAGCAGCAACAATTTAAGTCACCCCTATTTGAATCTTTGGATAACCACGCGGCGGAGTTTCAAGCCTTGATTTGGGCGTTAAAGCAATTACCTCCTAACACGGATATTTTAACCATTTACAGTGATTCTAAATTATTAGTTGAGGCGTTACACAAACAATATGCCAAACATTATCAACCCGAAGTCGATAACATTTTGGCATTGCTAGCGTCTCGTACCCTCGTCCTTAGTCAATGGTTGCCAGAAAAAGACAATCTTGGCGCCCACAACTTAGCCTTACAGGCACTCAAAAACCGACAAACCAATTAATGGCTTGTCGGTTTTATTTTTTATAGTAATGTTTTCGCCAAATAGAAGCAACCGAGGATGCCGGCATTATCGCCATTAGCCACTGGCACGATATAGTCATCCAATGGTGGCACTGCCAAATAATCGCTCATTTGTTCCGCAAAGCTTTCCCGAATTAAGGGGAAAAGAATCTCACGATGTGGCACGCCGCCACCAAGTACCACCTTTTCTGGACGCAAGATCATCGTATAGTCCAAAATCGCTTGTGCCAAGTAGAAGGCTTCCATGCGCCATGCCAAATGATCATCAGGGATTTCCTTAGCACTCATGCCCCAGCGTTCTTCGATGGCTGGTCCAGCTGCCAAACCTTCCAAACAGTTCGCACCGTGGAATGGGCAATGACCCGCATACGTGTCTTCTGGATGCTTTTGCAAGAAGATATGACCGGCTTCTGGGTGACCATAACCACTAACAAGCTGTCCACCAGAGACAATACCGGCCCCAACACCCGTGCCGACTGTCAAATACACCATATTGTCAACGTCTTTGGCAGCGCCTGTCGTAAACTCCGCCCAACCAGCCCCATTGACATCCGTGGTCCAGTAATAAGGAATATCACGCCAAGCCTTCATCCGGCCTAAAAAATTATACCCTGACCAGCCGTGTTTTGGCGTGTCCAGCACATAGCCGTAAGTCTTTGATTCAGGCACAATATCAATTGGCCCAAAGGCGGCAATCCCAATGGCGTCGATGTTATCATATTGGTCAAAGAACGCAATCACCTGATCTAACGTCTTTTCGCCATCCAATGTTGGGAAGGCTGTTCGATCGATAATGTTAAAGTCTTCATCGGCAACAGCCACCACAAACTTTGTACCACCTGCTTCAATTGCACCTAATAGTCCCATTCTTTTACCTCTTTATGCGATGTTAACCCTATTTTGAGCAACACCTTTACGTACTAGCGTCTTCAATATCACAATAGCTGCCTAGAAATAACGTCCCGTCATAACCTGCAAACCATCTTCAGTATAAACTTCAATCACATCATTGTCTACAATCAGCAAGAGTTCATCAAGGTTGCCCGTCATTTGACGCGTATCTAAACGATGATCTTCCCACTGTTGCCGTTCAAAATACAACGTTTGGCCCACTCGCTTTAATGTGGCATGATCACCCAGGGCCACCGACCAATCCGCATCAGTCTGTACACGATATTGACCAACCGTCAGATGATCAAGCGACTGAATGTCAAGTACTGTCGGCGCCAATATTTCTTGGATTGGCTGTTGCACTAAGTGATTGTCGGCTGTGACGTGTAATGCCCGTGGTACCGTTAACACATGTACCCAATCGGCTGTGGCAATTGTTGGCACAGCTGCTTCCCGTTCGGGTGTCATCATGCCAGCCCATCCCCACATGATGCGTCGCCCGTCAGGTGCGTTCATCGTTTGTGGGGCATAGAATTCAAACCCTTGATCAACTTCTTCAAAGTCTGTTTCGACCTGAAAACGTGCCGTTGTTTCATCAAAAGTGCCAATCACATACCCCGTGTTATGAATGTTCTCATATCGATGATGCACATGATCTGGTGCTAACCCTTGTGGAGAAAACATCAAAATTTGCTTGCCATCGACAGTGATCAATCCTGGACATTCCAGCATATAACCACGAACATCGCGTAATTGATCACCTAGCAATGAGCCTTTAAATGTCCAGTTCTTAAAATCAACCGATTCATAAATGATAATATCGCCAACTTGATTATCGTGTTGCGCCCCTAAAATCAAGAAATAATGTCCATTATCACCCTGCCAAACCATTGGATCTCGCACATCTTTGGTAAACCCTGCCGGATGAGGAAATAATTCACCGAGTTTTTCAAAATGAATCCCATCATCACTCACCGCCCACATTTGCGATGATTTCACACTGTGACCAGCCGCATCGCGCACGTTACCAGTATAGAAGACGTAGAGTCGATCATCTTTGACAAAAGCGGCGCCCGAGTAGATACCGGCCGAATCCAAATTTTCCAGTGACGGCTTTAAAGCGGATTCAACCCGACGCCATGTCTTCAAATCATCTGAAATAAAATGGCCCCACTCTTTATACTTATGGTCGCAAGCCTTTGGATTCCACTGGTAAAAAACGTGGTACTGGCCTTTAAAAAATACGAGGCCGTTGGGATCATTAAGTAACCCTTTGGTTGGATATAAGTGATATTTCTCAAAAGCAATCGTATCATTTGTAACTAACATTTAAACTCCTTAAACTGGTGCAACAATCAGATTTTCAGCCGCTGCTTCGGGTACAGCAGTCAGAACAACATCAGTTGGGACAACCTTTGACCCAAACGGCTTGTCATGGACTACTTTCTCATATGATTGACTGTTGGTCACCACAACCATCGTTGTGACCGGATAGCCGGCATCAGCAATGACTTGCTTATCAAATGTACCAAGCACTGTCCCCTTCGTGACATACTGGCCTTGAACAACTTCTGACGTAAAGCCCTTACCTTCCAAGTTAACCGTATCAATTCCGACGTGAATTAATACTTCAACACCGTCATCTGTTTTTAATCCATAAGCGTGTTTTGTCGCATAAGCAACGGTGATCAGGCCATCGGCTGGCGCTACGATTTGATTATCACTTGGTTCAATCGCAACACCTTGTCCCATCATACCACTTGAGAAAACTGGATCATTTACCGTGGCAATATCCACTAATGCACCAGCAACTGGCGCATTTACAGACAAGCCAACAGCAACGACTGTTTCATCAGGCACAACTGGTGCCTTTGGTGTATCTGAAGCAGGCATGTGTGAGCGGCCGTAAACAAACGTTACCACAAACGCGAGCACAAAGGCAATAATCACTGAGATAAAGAAGCCAACCCACTTATTTGCTGGGATTGCAATGAAACCAATCAAACCAGCTGGGCCAAGTGATGAGGACATCACATGGAACAAGCCCATCATCAAGCTAGCAACACCAGAAGCCCCTAAGGCGATAAAGAATGGGAATTTGTACTTAAGGTTGACCCCAAACAAGGCAGGTTCAGTGATACCAAGCATCGCTGAGGCGCCGGCTGATGATGCCAAGGCACGCATCTTTGGATTTCCCTTGGCCAAGAAATAGATCGCAAAGGTTGCGGCCCCTTGCGCCACGTTAGCTGAAGCAGCAATTGGGAAGATAAAGTCACCACCAGTTTTGGCGATATTGGCTAACAATTGTGTTTCAATCGCTGGGAAACTTTGATGCAAGCCAGTAATCACAATGGCTGAATAGAATGATCCAAAGATACCATAACCAATAAAGCCAAAGGTTGTCACCATCCAAGTCAACCCATCGGTGATACCGTTTGAGATGACGCGCAAGATTGGTCCGACCACAATGAAGGTCACAAATCCTGTAATCAACATCGCAAGCATTGGCGTAAAGGTAAAGTCAATCGCCCCTTTCAAATGCTTATGGAAGAACTTTTCCAAAGTGGCAAGAATAAAGGCAACCCCGATAATTGGTAACACTTGACCTTGATAACCAGCTTGGGCAACATGCAAACCAAACAAATCCCAAGTTGGCATCTTACCAGTTGCCACCGCTTCAGCCACGTTATAACCGTTGACCAGGCTTGGCATCACCAACATCATACCAGCCGCAGCACCCAGGATTTCACTCCCACCAAACCGCCGTGTCGCTGTAATCCCAATCAAAATGGGTAAGAAGGCAAATGGTGCCGACGCCATTAGGTTAACCATTTCAGCTAAGCCAGTAATTTGTGGGAACATCTGAACCAATGACTTTGGTCCAAACATGCCAGCACCGGTCAAGATATTATTCAAGGCCATTAGTAGACCACCAGCAACCAAGGCTGGAATCAGTGGCACAAAGATATCAGACAAAACTTTAATCAAATCCATAATTGGATTTTTCTTACCAGACTGTGCGGCAATCTGCTTCAAGTCATCTGTTGAGGCTTGTTTAACGCCGGTTAGCTTCACAAATTCATCATAAACACCATTCACATCGCCAGGTCCAACAATGATTTGATACTGACCATTTGCGTTAAAGGTCCCTTTCAAATCCGGATCATTGTCTAAAGCGTCTTGATCAATTTTCTTGACGTCCTTGACGACAAGTCGTAACCGTGTGGCACAGTGCGCTGCAGCAATAATGTTGTCTTGTTCGACCGCGTTTGCCACGCGCTTTGCTACTTCATCATACTTCATTGGATTTTCCTCTACTCAGTTTAAAACGAGCTGTTAAAACAGCACTGCCAATCTTACAAATACGTATTACGGAACCGGTTCTTTATTACACTGTCATTGTAACCGCTTACAAATTATTTTGCAACCCCCACTTTTTTTTGCTGAATATCGCAACAACCGTTGGTATTTCTGATATGATTAAGGTTATGAATAAGAAAGTCACAATTAATGACATTGCCAAAATGGCAAATGTTGCCAAAAGTACGGTCTCCCGTTACCTCAATGGTGGCTCTGTGAGTGCCCACACCCGACAAAAAATTGATCGGATTGTAAAAGAATATCGTTATACCCCCAACACTTTTGCCCAAAGTCTTAAGCAACAAAAAAATCATACGATTGGCGTCATTGTGCCCCGCTTGGATTCCATTGCCCAATCCGATATGCTTCGTGGTTTGGACGAAAACAACCATGATGATACTTTTTTAATTGTCAATGCCTATCAAGATCCTGAGCGCGAATTAGCCGCAATTGAAAAATTACACGCCCAAAATGTTGGCGGCATCATTTTGTTAACGGCTAATTTAACTGACGCCATTCGTGAGACTTTAATGGCTTCCCCACTGCCAATTGTCATTCAAGGCCAAGACGAACCGAATTTTCACCGTGTCATTATGGCTGATCGTCAGGGCGGCGAGGCTGTTGGTGCCTATATTAAGACCTTAAATCCTGAAAATGTTTTATTGTTAAATGTCGATGCCAAAGCGGATCATGCTGTTGGCTATGAACGTTTCATGGGGATTAAAGCCGCGCTGACAAATATTCCCTATACCGAAGTGATTACCGACTTTAAACTCGATACCGCCAAGCGCGATGCCAAAATGGCTATGGCCGCCGATCAGTACGATCTTGTGATTGGCGCCACTGACCGTATTGTGGTTGGTGCCATGCAGGCTGGCTACGCATTGCAGCAAACACCACAATATATTGGCTTTGGTCAATCGTTTTTTAGCGAAACCGTGACCCCAAATCTAACTAGCTTTGAATTTAATTTTTTTGAAGCAGGTAAACAGCTCTATCAGCTGTTTACTAAAGTCCGTGATGAACAGCCACAAGCTATCCAACGTGTCGTGATTGATGGCCAATTGGTTATTCGGGATTCAACGCAACCAAAACAATAAAAAAAGCGTGTGTCACGTATGACACACGCTTTTTATTCACTTATTGATCACTCTTTAACACGCCGCCAACTGCGTAACGGTCTTTAGGCATTTCACGTACAATAACGTGTACCGCTTCGCGTGCTGCACCAGCATCTTCAACAATCACATCCGTGATGTCTTTCACCATTTTGGCGAGTTGTGCTTGTGTGCGACCTTCTAATAATTCAACTTGTACAATAGGCATAGTTAGATATCCTTTCTTTGTTCGACTTCAATTTGATCTAATTGCGCTTCTAATTGCAGATCAGCTTCAATTTGTGCTTCAACCGTTTCAAATTTTGGTACGGCAACGGCTTTTTTCATTTGCAACTGGCGGTCAGAGTCAAAGAATTCCCCTGACACACTGACCGTACTCATCAGATTGATAAAGGCTTTGGGATCTGTCCGATGGACAATCTCTTGCATTTCAACCAATTCATAACGTGATAATACCATCATCAACGTCATAGAATCACGCTTTGTATAAGCCCCTTTTGATGGCAAAATAGTAATCCCACGAATCAGATCCTTATGCAAAGCGGTCACCACTTCGTCGCCTTTTGAGGTGACAATCATGGCCGTTAACTTTTGATAACCGGTATAAATGGCATCAACAGCACGACCAGTGGCATAAATCCCGATTAACGTGAACAAGGCATTTTGCCAACCAATATAGGTACCAGCAACAATCACCACAACAAAGTTAATCCCGTTCATCAAGGCGCCGATTGACTTTCCCGTACGCTTCTGAACGACCATGGCAACAATGTCCATCCCACCGGTCGAAAAGCCATAACGCATGGCCAGCCCAATTGATACACCTAACAATAAACCACCAAACAGTGAGGCAAGTAAGGGTTCAGTTGTCAAAGCTTGTGTTGGGGCAAGAATTTGCAAAAATGACACAAAAATTGAATTCAAAAAACTCAAAATTGTAAATTTACCACCGATTAACTTCCAGCCAATAATCCCAATTGGGATGTTGAAAATCATAATGAACACACCAGTTTGGACATTCATATGAAAGACTTGCGCAAAGAAAATCGCTAAAAGCTGTGCAATACCGTTAAACCCACTTGAGAACACATTATTAGGGATTAAGAAGGCATTCAAAGCCAAGACTTGGACGCAGGCACTTGCGATAAATACAATCGCAATTAGCCAAGCTTTTCGCCAGTCAATTGTTATGTTTTTCATGTCGTTGACACGCTCCTCAGTCTATTAAAACACTCCCTTTATCATAACAAAAAAGCTACGACTTGTCGTGGCTTTTCTGATGAATTAATGTGCCCTAATGGCCAAAGCAGCAGCCATTAATAGTTTTCAAGATAGGCGTCAGTTTCCCATTGTGAGACGAACTGACGATATGATGTATATTCAATCTTCTTAGCTTCAATAAACTTATCCGCAATATGCGTACCAATAGCCGCAATCACCGTATCATCCTTCGCCAATTCACGCACAGCAGCCAACAATGTGTCTGGCAAGTCTGTGATACCAGCCTTTGTGCGTTCTGTTTCATCCATCAAGTAGATGTTCTTATCAACAGATGCCAATGGTTCAAGTTCGTT
Source organism: Leuconostoc garlicum (assembly GCF_001998805.1). Taxonomy (NCBI): domain Bacteria; kingdom Bacillati; phylum Bacillota; class Bacilli; order Lactobacillales; family Lactobacillaceae; genus Leuconostoc; species Leuconostoc garlicum. The sequence continues at coordinate 1,588,925 of NZ_CP016329.1, forward strand.
CTTGATCCCATCCAAGCCAGCAGCTAAGACCGCAGCCAATGTTGTATAAGGGTTAGCCGTTGGATCCACTGAACGCAATTCCAAACGTGTTGACTTACCACGAGAAGCCGGTACACGTACCATTGGTGAACGGTTTGAGGCAGACCATGCCACATAAACCGGTGCTTCAAAACCAGGTGTCAAACGCTTGTATGAGTTGACTGTTGGGTTTGCCAAGGCTGTGAAAGCTGTCGCGTGCGCCAACAAACCGCCCAAGAAGTTATAAGCTGTCTTTGACAAGCCCATTTCATCTGATGTGTCTTCAAAAGCATTTTCTGAATCGCGGAACAATGACATGTTGGTGTGCATGCCTGACCCGTTAATCCCAGCAACTGGCTTTGGCATAAATGTCGCAAAGTAACCATTCTTACGCGCAATAGTCTTCACAACCAACTTAAATGTCTGAATGTTGTCGGCTGCTTCCAAAGCAGAAGCGTACTTGAAGTCAACTTCATGTTGCCCTTCCGCAACTTCGTGGTGAGCCGCTTCAATTTCAAAGCCCATCTTTTCCAAAGTCAACACGATTTCACGGCGGACATTTTCACCCATGTCAAGTGGGGCCAAGTCAAAGTAGCCACCCTTATCGTTCAATTCAGTGGTTGGGTTACCGTTGGCGTCCAACTTGAACAAGAAAAATTCTGGTTCTGTGCCAACGTTAAATGATGTGAAACCAGCAGCTTTAGCTTCTGCCAAAACCTTGCGCAAAGCATAACGTGGGTCACCAGCAAATGGTTCGCGATCAGCCGTATAGATATCAGCAATCAAACGTGCAACCTTACCACCATGCTCATCTGTTGCCCATGGGAAAATCATAAAGGTTGACAAGTCAGGGTAAAGATACATATCTGATTCGTTAATACGCACGAATCCTTCAATTGATGACCCGTCAAACATCAAATTGTTGTTTAACACTTTGTCCAATTGTGATGTTGGCACTTCAACGTTCTTGATTGCACCAAAAACATCGGTAAATGTGACACGGATGAACTCCACATTTTCATCTGCAACAATTTGCTTAATTTCTTCTTTTGTATATGACTTGCGTGCCATGATTTTCCTTTCTTCCTACACCAATATTGAAATGCCCAGCATTTCAAAACTAACGACCAAACCGACCAATTTGCGCAAATTCTTTTTGCAATGATCGACGTAATGCTGTTTCCGAATCAGGTTGCCCTTCTGCTTTGCGGCGCTTTTTTGCGAAGATTTCTTGAATATCTTTGATTGAATCACCCGCATCTAGAAAATCTTTGATTTCTAGTAAGCGATCCACGTCATTCAATGAAAATCGACGCTGACCGCCCTTCCCGCGATTTGGCGTAATTAACTGATTTTGTTCATAATATCGAATCTGACGATCAGTTAATAGGGTCAATTCACGGACGGTGCCAATCGGCAGAATTGCTAAATTTCTTCTCAATTCACGTTCGCTCATTTAACAACCTCCGTTAACATATCTATATTCTAAGCTAAATCTGGCGATTTTGATAATACATGTCAGCTTTTATAACATGAGAAAATAAGGTCCCTATTTTAACGCGCAAAAAAGCGTGCTAAAAGCACGCTTACTTGGCATCATACCATGTTTTACCATAATGGCTTTCAACCTGCATAGGGACATCCAAAGTCACAGCTGAATCCATCACTTGGGTCACTAACGCTGTCAATGCGGGTATTTCAGACGTTGGTGCTTCAAAAATCAATTCATCGTGGACCTGCAGTAACATCCGTGCTTGCATGTTATTTTCTGCTAAGGCGTCGGCCACCTTAATCATCGCAATCTTGATAATATCTGCAGCGGATCCTTGAATTGGTGAATTCATCGCTGTCCGTTCCGCAAAACTCCGCAGGTTAAAGTTTTTGGCATGAATATCAGGTAAGTAACGGCGCCGCTTGGCAATGGTTTCCACATACCCTTGTGCATGTGCAACCGCCTTAATATTTTCCATCCACTCATGTACTTTAGGGAATTCTTTAAAATACGTTTCAATAAACTGCTTGGCTTGCGCACGGGAAATCCCCAGATTATTGGCCAAACCAAAATCAGAAATCCCGTAGACAATCCCAAAGTTAACCGCTTTTGCCGTTCGCCGTTGTAACGCATTAACTGGTGCTTGACTATCTAAACCAAAGACGGCACGTGCCGTTTCGGCATGAATATCTTCGCCATTTAAGAACGCCTGTTGCATATTTTTGTCACCTGTCATATGCGCCAGCACGCGTAATTCAATTTGCGAATAATCCGCGCCAAAAATTTGCCAATCTGGTTGACTCGGCACAAAAGCCGTCCGAATTTGACGCCCTTCATCGGAACGCATCGGAATATTTTGCAAATTAGGATCAACTGATGACAAGCGGCCCGTTTGCGTTAAGGTCTGTAAGAAACGCGTGTGAATTTTGCTATCTTTTTGATTGACAACCGCTAATAGGCCATCCACATAGGTGGATTTTAGCTTGGCCAATTGCCGGTATTGTAAAATATAATCGACAATTGGGGCTTGATGTGCTAACTTTTCCAGGACATCAACTGCCGTTGAATAACCAGTTTTCGTTTTTTTGATGACTGGCAAGCCCATTTTTTCAAACAACAACACCCCGAGTTGCTTCGGTGAATTAATGTTGAATTTTTCCCCAGCTTCTAGATAAATGGCATCTTCAATCGCCTGAATACGACCAGTTAAATCTGTCCCAATTTCTACTAAACGCGCTTGGTTAATGGCAATACCACGGTATTCCATATCGGCTAACACGTGGGCTAAAGGCAACTCAATATCAGTGTACAAATGCATTTGCTCATGATCAGTTAAAGCCGCCAAAGTGGACGTTTCCAACTGCATTAACGCATCCGCCTTTTGACCAAGATGCGTCAAGACCTGATCGACGTCTTCTGGCACCGCAAACTTGGCTCCCTTGCCATAAACTTCTTCATCTGGCTGCACATATACATCAAAACGTTGGGCCAACGTTGAGAGTTCATTATCATTTGCTGTCGTATCGAGCAAGTAAGCTGCCAACAAAAAATCAAAATCAACACCCTGCAACGCTAAGCCCAGGCGCTTAAACAACACCAATTGTGCTTTGACGTTAAAAACGTTTTTGATGATAGCTGGGTTTTCAATTACCGCGCGCAGTTCCGGTGTTTGCAGTAAGGACAAATCACGACTACCATAGTAACCCACTGTTGGATTACCAATAACAAAACCAATCATGTCATCTTCATGATAGTTTTGGCCGACCATTTCGATATGCAAGGCAATTTTGTCGCCCATCATCGCCACCGCTCGTAAATTATCTGCCTGCAATGGCACAACATTCACCACTGGTTCCGACACTATCGCTTGACTAGTCAACTGACCGGATTTTTTTAAGGCTTTAATTTTAGCCAATTGTTGTGTAAAATCGATATCTTCATAGAACGGTACCAACCCATCATAATCAATACCGCGATATTCAATTTCCGTCAGTGGTAATTCAAGATCAGCGTCTGTCCGAATCGTTGCTAATTGCCGTGCTGTGTAAGCAGCTTCGCGATCGTTAATCAAATTCTCTTTCATTTTTGACGGCTTCATCTCATCGATTTGAGCATAAAGATTATCCAAATCGTGATACTGGGCCAACAATTTCAACGCTGTCTTTTCCCCAACCTTAGTAACGCCAGGATAATTATCAGACGTATCACCAGTTAGGGCCTTTTTCTCAATAATTTGTAGCGGTGTCAAGCCATACATTTCTTGAATATAGGCTGGTGTAAAACGCTCAATTTCCGTCACACCTTTTTTCGTCACGTTCACCGTGATGTTATCCGTTGCGAGCTGGATCAAATCTTGGTCGCCCGTCACAATCGTCACCTGATAGCCGGCAGCTTCGCCTAAACGTGAAAATGTCCCGATGATATCATCGGCTTCCAATCCAGGATGTTCATAATTGCGTAAGCCATGTAAGGCGACCATTTCACGCAGATAGGGAAACTGTTCTTTGAACTCTTCTGGTGCTTTTGATCGGCCGTCTTTATAACCTGCAAATAAGTCACCACGGAATGTTTCTTTGCCCGATGCTGCATCCCAGGCTACCACAGCTAGGTCAGGTTGCATGGGATCCACGATTTGGTCTAGAAAGTTATTAAAAGCGACCAAGGCGTTGGTGTGGAGCCCATTATGCGCAATCATCCGATCCAATTGATTATACATGGCATAAAACGCACGAAATGCGAGCGAATTACCATCAATTAAAAGTAGTGTCTTTGTCATTTTATCTTCCTTTACGTAGTTCTAGTGTAACAAAAAAACAGCCTTTCGGCTGCTTTTGTCTTGTCTTTCGACAATTAAACTTAATCTCTTGAGTTACCAATACCAAAGATTTGAATAAAGGCAAAGAACAAGTTAATAAAGTCAAGATAGAGACGCAAGGCCCCATTGACTGCCAAGCCCGTTGTATCAACTTGGCCAGCATATTGACCGTACATCACCTTCAAGTTTTGGTTATCATAGGCTGTATACAAAGCAAAGATAATCACGGTTACCCCTGAAATCAATAATGAGACAATACCATTATAGAAAAATAGGTTAATCAATGATGCAATGATCAAACCAATCAACATGCCAAACAAAATTGATCCCATACCTGTTAAATCACGCTTCGTGAACACACCATAAAGTGCCATACCACCAAAGACTGAAGCAGCTGAGGCGAAAGCCATCATGACTGAAGCACCGGTATAAACCGCCAACAACAAGCCCAATGTCAACCCTTCAATCACGGCAAAGGCCATTAAGAGACCAAACGCACGTGCTGGGTTTTTAAATGTAGCGCGACCAATCATGGTCATGATCAAGATTTGAATCCCAAACAAGGCCAATGTTCCGATCAAATTACCGGCAATCAAGGCATAAACTTGTGCTAAGAAAAACTTTTGTACAATGAAGCCAGTGAACGCTGTCACTAAGACTGCAATGCCCATAAAGCTATAAGTTTGTTTAAAGAACGCACGCATTCCTGCGTCCATGCCTGTCACATCGCGACGGGCATTCATGTCAAAATTATCCATTTGAGTCTCCCCGTATTTTCATAATTTTACCAGCGTAAAATATTACCGTTTCTATATATTATATTGCTATAGAAATGCCTGGTTACTATCATTATAGCAAACTCGCATTTAAAATAATATCAATACGCTAATGTCTACAGCATTTACTGCAAATCTGTCCGCAATTGTCCCAGTAACTTTTCATAGGCGAACTCATATTTTTCAATATCACCGGCACCCATAAAGACCATCACCGCGTTTTCAAATGGCATCAGTAAGCTCATATTATCTTCTGTGATAATGCCACCAAACTTACTAATTTCCGCACCGATTTCTGCTGAAGTCACGGCGCCAGCCTTTTCACGCGCTGAACCAAAGATATCAGCTAAAAAGACTTTGTCTGCGGCTTCTAAACTTTTCGCAAATTCGTCTTTATAGGCAATCACGCGTGAGTAAGTGTGCGGTTGGAAAATCGCAATAATTTGTTTATTGGGATACTTCTGCCTTGCCGCATCCAAAGTCGCATCAATTTCCGTAGGATGATGCGCATAATCATCAATTACTGTAATATCGGCAATTTGCTTTTCACTAAAACGCCGCTTAACCCCTTGGTAGGTCATTAAGAACTCACGAATCAAGTTGAGATCAACCTTTTCCATGTAAGCCACCGCAATGACAGCCAAAGCATTTAAAATACTGTGCTGACCAAACAACGGCACTGCAAACTCGCCTAAAGGTTCCCCACGGAACAACACCTCAAAATGTGACCCTTGGGTTGATTTCCGAATATTCGTGGCGACAAAATCATCCCGATCCGCATTTGTCCCATAATAGTACACGTCAGCGGCTGGTTGCAAACTACGTAGATGTGGGTCATCGCCCCAAGCAAAAATGGCCTTTTTAACGTTGCCAGCAAAGTCTGAAAAAGCTGCTGTCACATCGTTAATATCATGATAATAATCTGGATGATCAAAATCAATGTTGGTCAAAATGGCGTAATCTGGGGCATAATCTTTGAAATGACGACGATATTCATCGGCTTCCACCACAAAAAATTGTGAATTTGGTACCCCACGCCCCGTACCATCACCAATCAAATAAGAGGTTGGCGCAATGTTTTTTAAGACGTGTGCAAGTAATCCAGTGGTTGATGTTTTCCCATGCGCACCAGCGACAGCAATCGAGGTTGTTTGCGCAATTTGATCTTGCACTGCATCAGGATAGGTCATCATGGTCACCCCGAGCGCCAGTGCGCGAGCAACTTCAACATGATCGTCTGTAAACGCATTGCCTCGAATAAAAATCGCATCCGTATGAGCATCCACATTGGCCGCATCAAATGGTAAAATTTCAATCCCCGCTGCTTCCAACGGTGCTTGTGTATAAGTATAAGTTTCAATATCTGAGCCTAATACCACATGGCCTTGATCATGTAAAATTTGTGCCAATGGCCCCATACCTGTACCTTTGATACCGATAAAATAATATGTTTTCGCCATTATTGCTCCTCAACTGAAACGAAGGTAAAGTATTGTAATTCACCTTTTCGTAACTCAAATATTAATTTTTTATATTGCGCGTTTTCATCGTTTAACGTCCGATACGTCCGCCGCGCATTTTGAATTTTTTCTTGTGTTGCCATCTTAATAATTCGTATCCACTAAGTGATCCGTATACAAGTTCTGTGCTTTATCAAAGTCAAAAACCGCGCCAACTTCACCAAAGTCTTCAGGTAATACCAGTACCCCTGGCTTATCTGGTGCTGCCGGCAATTGCAATTCACGTCCTGAAACGATCATGCCACTTGATTGCACGCCCCGTAAAGCGCCATCCCAAATCAAGGCACCAGATGGCATCATTGTTCCTGGTTGTGCGACCACGACTTTGATCCCTTCACGCATATTTGGTGAACCTGATACAATTTGTAGCGTTTTACCCTCGCCAACAGTGGTTGTGGTCACATGCAAATGATCAGAATCAGGATGCGCCGTCATTTTTTCAACGCGACCAATGACTAGCTTTGAGGGTGACACCGTCAAGCGATCTTCAAAGCCAGCTTCTGCTAGCAAACTATTAACCTGATCAACTTGATCCGCATCCAATACGACTTGTCCTTGAACGTCAGTTAAGCCCAATTGTGCGCCAACGCCAGCAATGTTAAAACCAGTTGTGGCTTGTGTTGCAGCATCTTGAATACGCGTCACTTGACCATTTGTTGTTACTGTTTGTTCAGCAGCATTTGGGGCCAAAATAATGACTAAAACATCACCCATCCCTTGTAAGTTATAACTTGTTATCATCTTTAAAATCCTTATTTTAAATTTATATATTGCGTGATTAAAGCACAAAAGACCGCTCTCACGGTCTCAATTATGCTTTGCTATCCAAATAAGATAGCAACAATTTTGCTGAAGCCCGCCCTGCTTCAACGACATAATCATCAAATACCACGCCAGAATCACCATTTGCTAAATCAGACACCCCACGCAAGACAATGAAAGGTGTGCCAAATTGGTAGGCAACCTGCGCAACCGCAGCAGCTTCCATTTCGGCCACTAAAGCCTCTGGGAAATGTGTTAAAATACGCTTTTTTGCCGTATCTTGCACGAATTGATCGCCCGATACAATCAAGCCTTCTTTTACTGGGGCTAATTGTTCAAAGTCTTTAACCACTGTTGGGTCGGCTTCATAGTAAAGTGGCTTGTTTGGAACTTGTCCGTAAACATAACCAAACACCGTCACGTCAACATCTGAATAAGCGACTTGTGTGCCAATCACTTCATCCCCAATTTTCAAATCAGGATCAAGCGCTCCAGCAGAACCAGTATTGACTACTAAGTCAGGTTCAAAATTATCAATCATCAACGCAGTCGCAGAAGCCGCAGCTACCTTCCCAATACCTGATTCGGTTAAAATCACCTCATGACCTTTATAGTGACCACTTGTGATTTCAGTCCCACCGTGTTGCTTAGTTGTCACATCTTCTAAGGCAGCAATCAGTGTGATTTTTTCTTCCGCCATTGGCGTAATAATTCCAATTTTCATGTTGTCATTTATGACGCTGAATCAGCCAAGCGATTCGGTCATCTCTTCCTTCCTAATTTACCACCAGTTTCGGTGTGATTTAAGCCCCAATTATTTGACTAAAAAGAAATACGCATAAGTCGCGATAATCAGCACAATTAAGCCAACAATCGCCACGTTATAGCGATGCCGTAATCGTTTAGATTTACCATTAGCGGTGAGTTTACCATCTGACCCCAGTTCGTAGCGCCCTTTACGGGTCAGGCGCATTTCTTCACGTGTTTCTGGTGTCACGACTGTGATTGGGGTGGGATGCGCTTTAGCATACGCTTTCTCGACCCGAATACGTTCCTTCTCGCGTTGTTTTTGTGCTTTCTTTGCGGCACGCCGTGATAGTTCTTCTGCCATCTTAACCTCGTATATATGACCAGTATAAGAAGGCCGTCAACGTCTTTTGATCATTCAACGCGCCGGCTTCAAACAAACGCTTCATCTCGTCATAGCTGATCGTCTCAATGTCTAAAGATTCACCTAAATCCCGTGGTAATTGCTCAGCAACGGGCAGTGGCTGCAAATCGCGGGCCACGTAGAGATACATATAAGCATCTGAAAAACCAACCGTTTCATAAAAACCGGTCACCCGTTGGATATCACCAGCTGACACGCGTAATTCTTCATTTAACTCACGAACAACGGCGTGTTCTGGTTGATCAACATCACGTTCATCTAACTTACCCGCAGGAATTTCTAAGATAAAATCCCCAATTGTCGCCCGATATTGCTTTTCCAACAAAATATGGTCGTCATCAACAAACGCTAACACGGCAATTGCGGGCACATGTCGGACAATATCACGTTGTGATGTCTTACCATTAAACAACGAGACTGCCTGTTTTTCGACACTAAAAATAGGCCCTTCATAGACGATTTGGGTATCTTGTACTTGCTCGCGTTCCGCCATTATACTTCTGATGCCTTCTTCATGATGGGTCTTACTTCTGCTGCTTGATAATCTTTATAGCCTTGAACGAGGACGTAGCTGACACGTTCCCCTTGATTGAGCGATTTGAAACCGTCCATATCAATGCCGTTAAAGTGAACGTAGACGTCAGCGCCGCCTTCGTCCGGAGTAATGTAGCCATAGCCACGTTCTTTTTGCCAAATTTTTACTGTTCCTGTTTTCATATTAACATTGTATCAAAAAAACCGCCATAACGGCGGTTTTTATTGAAATCAATATTGAATTACATGAATGCCAACATAATAAAGTTAATCAAGAAGAACGTTGACACGATTAACAAAACTGGTGACACTTCCTTGAATTTACCAAGGGCTAACTTCACCACAATGAAGAAAATGAAGCCAGCGGCAATCCCATATGAAATTGAGTATGAAAAGGCCATAAAGACAGAAGTGAAGAACGCTGGAATGGCAACTTCCAAGTTTTCCCAAGAAATCTTCTTGAATTCACCCATCATCATAATCCCAACTAGAATCAACAATGGTGATGTGGCCGCTGATGGCACAACCCCAACAAACGGTGCAAAAATCACCATCAAACCAAAGCCAATCGCTGTGACAACATTGGCTAAGCCGGTGCGGGCACCAGCTGCAATACCAGTCGCTGATTCAATGAATGTTGTGGTATTTGACGTCCCAACAACACCCGCTAAAGCAGTGGTAAAGGTATCAACCACCAAAGCGCGGTCCATCTTTGAGTTGAAACCATCTTCTTGTTCAAACGCTTTCGTGTCTGCTTTTGAAAAAATACCCGTTTGATTACCAATACCAATCAACGTCCCGATTGCATCAAACAAACCAGTTAGCCCCATGGCAAAGATTGTCACAATAGCCATTGAGGTGTTTTCCCAATTTGAAAACAGACTGCCCATTCCTTTGGCACCAAAGGCTTGTCCAAAGACATCACCAAGTTGGTGGAAGGCAGAACCAATTGATGTCCCTGGTTGAATTTGTGTGTTCGTCACGCCCATTGGAATACCAATCAAAGTTGTGGCAACCAACGTAATCAAAAAGGCACCTGGTACTTTACGCATAACCAAAACAAGGAGCAACACGAAACCAATTAAAGCCAACAAAACTGATGGTTCGTTAAACTTTGTCAATTCTGGTGTAACACCACCATTGGCTAAGAGTGAATGAATCGCCCCACTCGTCTTACCTGTGTAAGCTTCGTCATTGACTGTCTTAACGTTGTTGCCATCCACCAAAAAGTTAATGAACCCGGCATTCTTTAAGCCAATATACGTCACAAACATCCCGATACCACCACCAATGGCGGCCTTTAATTCGGTTGGAATGCCCTTAACAATTGCGCGACGGCCGTGTGTTAACGTAATGGCGATATCGACAACACCAACCAAAAAGACAATCGCCAAGGCTTGCTGCCATGAAAAGCCAAAGCCAAACACGATGGTATAAGTGAAGTACGCTTGCATCCCAATTCCCGGCGCCAATGCAAACGGTACGTTGGCAAATATTCCCATAAACAACGTCCCAAACATGGCAACAATAATGGCTGCCAAAAAGACGGCTTGTTCAGGAATACCAGCTTGCCCCAAAATTTGAGGGTTCAAAAAGAAAATGTAAGCCATCGACACAAAGGTCGTTATCCCTGCTAAAACTTCACGACGTACAGTCGTTTTGTTTTCAGCCAGTTTAAAAAACTTCGACATAATACTCTCCTAAACGCGAAAAATCTGCCCACCACAAATGATGGACAGATCCCGCATTTGTGATAGTCCAACATCGGTGCTGGGTAGAAACAGTCGGCCATTATCCGACACTATATCACGTATTTTTTAATATAATACAGTTTAACACTGATGGACTCGCGTTGACAACCCATAAATATGTCTCTCATAAAGATCGTCACTAAGCACTCTCACAGACTTGTGGCACATATTCAATCGCCGGCCGGAATTTAAGCCCTTGATAAGTGCCTACCACAATAATCTTTAATTTTTGACCACGAAACTGCACACTTGGTAACAATAGCGTTTTAGTAAAATCAAGCCCAGTGTGTGCGAGCGTTTTGCCTAATTTAATGAGCGAATGGCGCCGCCGCGATGTCAGAATGCGATTGCGATACTCATAATAATAGCGGGGTAAGCGTGTGATATCTACTTCACCCACAATATCTCCAGGCTTGGGGTTGGCTTGACTCGCATGTACCACAATCGAGTCTCGCACAAAAAATCCCGCACTGACTTGCGTGGCACGTTGGGTAAATTCAATATCATCCCCCCAGATGAAATATTCTTTTTGCGGTAACCCAATTTGTGCAATTACTGCCCGTGAAAAGATGGTTGAGACAAACGTGGCCTGCTTGATTGGCAGCCAGCGCGCCTGATCCTGTAATAACGTTGCGGCGTTTCCTGCCAGTGGTGCTGGGACGTTCATCTTAGACCAATCGCCATCAGTCCAAATCACTTTACTAGCCGCCCAACCTGCCTTAGGCTGCGCTGCAAATAGCGCCAACAATTTGGATAAAGCATCCTCGGTTGGCATCGAATCATCATCCATCACCCAGACATAATCATCCTGCGTAAGCATCATAAATTCTCGCATACCCCAATTAAAACCGCCAGCACCGCCCAGATTTTCCGACATGTGGGTCACAATTAAGCGTGGATCAGTTAACTGATCTAAATACTCATGTGTCCCATCGGTACTCGCGCTATTAACCACAATGAGATGTTTTAAAGCAGACGTGTCTTGTGCTAACACTTTTTGAATCGCTTCTTTTAATAACGGTAGCCGATTATACGTGACAATCATCGCTGTTACAGTTGGTTCAGTCATGTTTTCCCTCTTCAATTATGATATTGATTACTGCGGTCACAGAGACTGTGTTGTGTCCCACAGACATCACACATTAGCCGATCGCCAAATTCACCTTGATGCTGGCAACCTGCGACTAGACAGTTGCGCTGTTCACAAAATGGCACAAAAAAATAACATCGCTGTCGCACACTGTTGGTACACTTCTTGCCTAAGCAATCTCACTGTGCCAGTCATTGTACGATCAGACATCTACCGATTATGCCTTTCGATGTTAATTTAAATGTTGCGTTACGCCATCGTGTCGCTGTCCAGTTGCTAAATCACCGATTCAGTGCTAATTAGTCAGACGAATCACGCTAAAGTGTTATATGTACGCCCAAAAGGGCCTGTTTATTTAACGTTGTCATGCGCGAAGTTGAAATCTGGAGCGACCCCAAATTCTTCACGAACCGTGTTCAAAGCATCATTAATCACTTGATCCATGTCAAAGTAACGATACTTCCCTAAGCGACCACCAAAAATAATTTCTGCGTGCTTTGTCCGTGCTTCTTTCGCATATTGCTTGTAGATTTGCGTGTTTTTGTCATCGTTGACTGGGTAATACGCTTCTTTTTCACGGTTCCACTCTTGTGGATACTCGCGCGTAATGATTGTTTTACCTTCGTCAGCCAAACCATCAAAGTGCTTCCATTCCATGACACGCGTGTAAGGTGTTTCGGCATCTGTATAGTTAATGACAGCATTACCTTGATAGTTTTCTGAATCCACTACTTCATGCTCAAAACGGAGTGAACGATATTCTAATTCCCCAAACTTATAGTCAAAGAATTGATCAATCATGCCCGTGTAGAGTACCCGTGGGAATTCGGCTAATAACGTGTCCTTATGATCAAAGAAGTCAGTGTCTGTTAAGACATCAATCAAGCCGTTCGATTGGGCCACCATACGCTCAAAAATTTGCGTATAACCACCCACCGGAATCCCTTGATAGCGGTGGTTAAAGTAGTTGTTATCGTAAATAAAGCGTACTGGCAAGCGCTTAATAATAAAGGCTGGCAATTCAGTGGCCTTACGCCCCCATTGCTTTTCCGTGTAACCCTTAATGAGCTTTTCGTAAATGTCAGTTCCGATTAATGAAATCGCTTGTTCTTCCAAGTTACGTGGTTGGCGATCGCCTAAGTCAGCCAAAGCCGCAGCCTTTTGTTCAGCAATTTTGGCTTGTGCTTCGGCAGGTGTCTTGGTTCCCCACATTTGATAGAACGTATTCATGTTGAAGGGCAAATTGTACAATGTGCCTTTGTAGTTCGCCACCACTTGGTTTTGATAGCCATTAAATTCGGCGAATTGACGAATATAGTCCCACACTTCTTTATTATCTGTATGGAAAATGTGTGCGCCAAAATCATGCACCGTAATCCCATGTTCAGTATGGGTATGCATGTTACCGCCAATATAAGGGCGCTTTTCAACAATCAGAGACCGCTTGCCACGCTTGGCAGCTTCGTAGGCAAAAATCATGCCGAACGGTCCAGCACCAACAACTAAGTAGTCATAATTCTTCGTATTAAATTTATTTGTCATAGTAGTTCTATTATACCTGAGACAACCCCGTTTTGCATATCAAAAATCATACCATGATAGCGATTTGCCACAGTATGTTCATAACATGCCGCATCACCACCCTAATTTATGGCACAAAAAAAGGCCAATCACCTTAATGTGATCGACCAAACCCAATTTTCCGTGCGACAAATCGGCCACCTTTGAGCAGCCAATTTTGCTTTCCCATAAAAACAACCGGGACTTCTTGATACTGAATCTGGTTTTTTTCCAACCAGACGTCCAGTAAGCGTTCACTCAAGAAACCGTACACCCGTTGTTCATAACTATCCCACGTTTCAACATCTGCTTGCACACGGGCTTCCACGGCAAATAAAATATCAAATAACCAATCAACATACGCATCAAATCGATCACGCCGCATAATAAACATATTAAACATATGCGCCCATGTCCGTGACATATTACGATCAAAGGCTGCCAAATAGTCTGGCTGCTTTGTCGCAATGACCTCACGCAAAATATCGAGTGGCGCTTCATGATGCGCATGCCGATAATGGGAATCACTGGATTCAATCCAGTAGCGCCGCTTTTTTGGCAAAATCACATCATTTTTGGCCAACAAGTCTGCTAACTGCGCTGACGTCAAAATTTTGGCTAAATCTTTTTGCCGAGAAAATGAAAAGAACCGGCGGTAATGGACCAATCCAATCACCTCAGCATCGCTATTGTGACGTGCCCAGTAAATGGCGGTCAATTCATTGAAATACGGATTTTTTTCAGAAATATTGCGACCAGTATCATCTGAAATAAAGCCGGGAAATCGCTCTGCTGATAGCGCGGCACCAACTTGAATTGGCGTATAAATTGTTTCATCTGGCACCGGTACAACTTTGTGCGCTGCCATTAAAATTTGCGTTTTATTTGTCATTCATACTACCAAATACAGGCAGCCTTTAATAGGCACCTTTAGATTTAAATATCGCAATGATATTTCGGAACACAATGCTAATGTCATACCAAAAACCAGCATTCGCAACGTATTCTAATTCGATTTGTGTTCGTTCTGGATACTCAATCAATGAGCGACCACTGGCCTGCCAAAGGCCTAAGGCACCAGGTCTTACTGACAAAAACAAAGCGACTTGATCGCCATATTCTTTCAACTCTTCAGCAACAATCGGCCGAGGACCGACCAGGCTCATATCCCCAATGAGCATATTCCAAAACTGCGGTAATTCATCAATTGTTGATCGGCGTAAAAAAGCCCCAAGCTTGGTAATACGTGGATCTTCCTTCGTCGGTAATTTATAGCCATTGGCGACGTATTTGTCATACAATGCCTGGTTCGACTTCAAGATGTCTTCTGCGTTGGGTACCATTGAACGAAATTTATAAATATCAAATGTTTTCCCGTTGCGACCAACCCGTTGTTGCTTAAAAAATGCCGGCGACTGTGGGCTATCAACTTTTAATAAGATATAAACGATCAAAAATATCGGCGACAGTACGATCAATCCCAATAACGCAAAAACAATATCGATGCATCGTTTTGCAATCAAGTATGATCGACGTTTTGGCTTTATTTTCAATTTTCCAACTCACTTTTACAAATATTTTGCATCAAATTCTGGATCTTGACTTGTCAAGATTTTAGGACCGTCTTTCGTGATTGCTAAGGTGTGTTCATATTGTGCTGACCATGAACCATCAAGGGTTGAAACTGTCCAGCCGTCTGCTTCCGTATCGTCCGTTTCAACTTCCCAACCACCAAGGTTAATCATTGGTTCGATAGTAATGACCATGCCTTCGCGCAAACGAACGCCATGACCTGGCTTACCATAATGTGGCACTTGTGGGTCTTCATGCATCGTTGGGCCAACACCATGACCAATATATTGGCGCACATCGCCATAGCCATGTTCAACTTCTGTATATTGTTGAATGGCATGCCCAATATCACCAATACGATTACCGATAACAGCTTGGTCAATACCAAGATACATCGCTTTTTTTGTCACGTCCATCAATTGTGCCACTTCGGGTGACACTTCGCCAACTGCATAGGACCAAGCAGAATCTGAAACCGCGCCATTAAGGCCGACGACTGTATCAACTTTAACGAGATCGCCGTTTTTTAATTTGAGGCCTTTGCGTGGCAACCCGTGGGCCACTTCATTATTAATACTGATAGTCGTGGCATACTTAAAGCCTTCGTAACCAATTTGCAAAGGCACGCCACCGTGACTTTCAATATACTCACGCGCCTTTGTCTCAATTTCCCAAGTATCAATGCCTGGTTGAATCAAATCATGTAACATATGATGCATGCCAGCAATAATGGCACCAGACTGGCGCATGGCTTCAATTTCTCTTGGTGATTTTAAAGTAATCATGTTTCAATATCTTCTTTCTAAATCAAAAAAGTCAAGTTAAGATCATTCTTTCAATAAGAATTACTATTCATTATACCTTTTTTTAAGCTTTTAAGCATGTATTATTAAAATCCGTCGCAAAAAAAGACAACCTAACGGTTGTCTTTGGCATCTCATTTGAGTTATTTTTTAGGCACGTGCTAATGAAGCGGCACCAATAACACCGGCATCATTACCCAATTCGGCCAACTTAACACGCGTTGATGTCCGAACAGTTGGGAAAGCAAATGTTTGCCAGTTCTTTTCGACACGTGCGCGCAAGAATTCACCAGCTGCAGCCACACCACCACCGATAACAACGGCTGATGGGTTCAAAATGTTTGACATTGCCGCTGTGGCATAACCAAGGTAGTAAGCCACCTTATCCACCACTTCATTTGCCAAGAAGTCACCATCTTTTGCCAAGTCAAAGACAATCTTTGATGTCACTTCGTCACCGTCAGAAATCAATTGCTTCAACTTTGATGAACCAACGTAAGCTTCTGAAAAATCTTGTGCCAAGTGTACAACACCTGTTGCTGAGGCATATTGTTCCAAGCAACCGCGGTTACCGCATGTGCACAAGTAACCATTTGGTTCAACAACCACGTGACCAACTTCACCACCAGCACCGGCTGTACCGTGAATCAATTGCCCATTGGCAACCAAACCACCACCAACACCAGTACCAAGTGTCACGAATGACACATCCTTATCATTGTTACCGGCACCCTTCCAGGCTTCACCAAGTGCAGCAGCGTTGGCATCGTTGTCAAGCGTCAAAGGCAAACCAGTACCAGCTTCGATATCAGCCTTAACGGGTTGTTCTGTCTTCCAGTTCAAGTTGAAGGCACCAGTGACTGTTCCTGTTTCACGGTTAACCGTACCAGGTGTTCCCATCCCAATACCAATCACACGTTCGCGATCCAATTGGTACAAGTCAAGATGGTGATTAATTGACGCAATAATGTCTGGTACAATGTGTGACCCTTCATCAAAAATGTTTGTCTTAATTGACCACTTCTGTTGAATTTCACCTGCATCAGTCAAGATTGCAAATTTAATTGTTGTCCCACCAAGGTCAACACCGATGAGCTTATCTTTAGCCATTGTTTTTTGGTGTATGTCGCCAATATGGTAGGTCACTCACATGCCCTACCGAGCCACATACATTTCCTCCTAAGAAATTTATTACCCATTTATTCTAACAGAAAACACCGACGATATGCAAGCGTTTTCATAGTTTTCAAAACAATTTTCATGCACTTTAGTCACTCGGATTGGCGACTTCTTGTTCATGCTCATGCACTAAAATAATCTTCATTCGTGCATATTCCTGCCGGTCAATCACATCAGCTTTATACAAATTATCCACTTCCAATGCGGCCACTTCAATATCCCACAAACGCTTGCCAACATGAATGTAAACCCCAAAACGCTTGAGATACGTCAAAATATCATAAAAGTTTTTCATCCCATACCACCTTTTGATAACCATGTTAGGAGCACTAACAACCCACTCACCCCAACAAGTGTCCAACGCATATACAGCGGAAACTTCCCTGAACGTCCGTAAAATCCGGCCATGACAGCAAACATCATCCCACCAATCAGGCCACCAATATGGCCCCACATATCAACACCATTGGCGCCAAAACCCGTCACCAAATTCAAACCGACAAAGAGTAACAAGGTTGTCCCTTGTGCACGAATTTCTGGATCATGCCGAAATTGACTGGCAAACATCAGCAAACCACCAAACAACCCAAACAAGGCAGTGGAAGCACCGACAGACACCGTCAAGGGTGCGAAAAGATAGGACATGATATTACCCACCACGCCACCAAATAAGTACAAGCCTAAAAATTTGCGGTGACCAAAGGCCGCTTCTGCTAAGGGGCCAATAAACCAAAGCGTTAACATGTTGGTGATAATGTGTAACCAACCAGCATGTAAAAAAATTGGCGTGAGTAATCGCCAATACTGGTGATCAATGGCAATCGCTGGTCCCCACTTGGCGCCCAGCGCAACTAATAATTGCCCGTTAGTTGTTTGCCCATGGCCCATGATGACCTCCACCACAAATATCGCAAGGCTGATCGCCACGAGACTAACTGTTACTGGGGCTTTTTTAAATTGTATCTGAATCGCATCTATCATGTGTTTATTGTACACCCAAACTCACCACGCGACCAACGCTCAAGGCCACGAGCTGTGGGGCATGGAAAGTATAAGTTGGATATTCTTGTTGTAAGGCTTGCTGATATAAACGGAGCTGACCGCGATAACGTTGGGCTAACTTGGCCAGATCTTCTGTCATACGATCTGGTCGGATATAATCCGTTTTATAATCAAAAAGCGTGATTGATTGGGTCGTATGATCAATAAAGTAGCCATCAATAATTCCGTGAACCAACACCGGTGCCGGATCTGCCAACCCTTGATAAATCTGGTTAGCTGGCATGATCATGGCAAACGTCGCTTCACGCGTTAAGGTTGCTGCATGTTGCATGACCCGTTGTGCAAACGGTGTCGCTAGGAATTGTAAAATTTGATCTAAATTAATTAAGTCAGCGACTGGTTGCGTCATCCGTCCATTAGCCACCAGTTGGTCCCGCAGCACCGCCAATGACTCACGTGTTTGCGGTACGATAAAATCTAACAATTGCAACATTAAGTGCGTTGCCGTCCCAATGGCAGCACTTGAAGGTTGTTGTGACCCATCCGTCATAAACGTTGGTAACGTTAAATTTTCTGGCACTAAATCATTGGCTGGGGACAGCTGTCCATTTTCCGCCACTGTCAAGGAGACCATTTGCTTACGGTCAGGATCTTCAAATAATCGTTTCATCTCACTGACAGATTGATACGCCGCCGTCTGGGTCGCCGCCATATTCGGATACTGATAGCCCAACATGGCTTGCGCCGCCTGGAAATCTTTGGCATCGTAATCTTGACTATTCGGCGTTGCCACCTCAGTTGGCGTCGTGTTATCCGTTGGTAAATGAATGGTTGCTTCCGGTATTAAATTCACTGTCAATTGACCCGTTTGCGTGGTTTCTGGTCCTAGAAGACGTGGTTTGTCCCCTTCACCCAACCAAGCTTCCAACGTTGGTTCTTGTGTGCGGGCAAGAGCCAAAATTAACCAATCGAGGTAAGATTTCGCCGTCAGACGTAAATCTTCTCCCAAAAATTGGCCCGTAGTATTTTTAGCCCGTTGCCATAACGTTTGTAACGCTGCGCTTTGACCCGTTTCACTAACAGACGCACTCCCGATAAGGTGTAATTGTTGTTCAGCACGGGTCAAAGCCACATACAGCAGGCGCATTTCTTCTGACCAACTCTGGCGTTTGAGTGCTTGTTGGACGACCAATTGTTGCAAAGTTGGCATGCTTACCAAGGCATCTGGCTGTAGATAATTAATCCCGATACCGGCATTTTTTTGCAGCAAGACTTTCCCCTTTAAATCCTTGGTGTTAAAGGCTTTATCGAATTCTGGGATAAATACAATGGGGAATTCTAGCCCTTTTGAGGCATGAATGGTCATAACACGCACTGCTTGCTCGTCTGCTTCTTGGGGTGCTTCGCCCAACTGACCATCATTTTGCTGTAATTGTTCGATATACCGGACAAACCGAAATAAGCCAGCATTTGTATTGTTTTGATAAGTTCGGGCATAGGCATAGAGCGCATGCAAATTCGCTTGCCGCTGACCGCCACCCGGCATCCCCGCCACGTAATCGAGCCACGCCGTATCATCAAAAATCGTCCAAATCAACGTCACTAAATCATTTTGAATCGCGAGTTGATGCCATTTTCCAATTTGGTCGATAATTTTTTGCGCAGCCGGATGCGTTGTCGCATAGGTTGTTAAAGCCGTCCAAAAATCATGCTGTTGATCCGCTAATCGAATCTCGGCCAGGTCATTTTCCGTTAACCCAAACATTGGCGACCGTAATACAGCCACTAACGGAATATCTTGGTGGGGATTATCAATGACCCGCAAAACATCCAGCATCAGATAAACTTCCATGGTTTGAAAATAATTCCCTACCGCATCCACTTGCACCGGAATACCAGCGGCGCGCAGACTCGCTACTAAGTCAATATAGCCAGCCTTTGAGCGGGTCAGAATCGCAATATCCCCGTATTGTACTGGCCGCATCCCCGCCGGCGTTGCCTTACGGTCATAAATCGTCGTTTCCCGCAATGCCAGTATCTTTTCAGCTACTCGGGCATACTGGGCCTGTCGTTTTTCAAAATTTTCCACCGTCTCGTCAGCTTCTGTTGGCTCAGCTGCCTGTGCCTGCTTAGTAATAATGTCCACTGAAAAGACCGGCGGTACACTGGCTGGATAGTCAGCTTTTGGTACCAACTTAGCTTCGCCCAAATACGCAATGTCCCCTAATTTTTCATCCATGAGCTGTGTGAAAATTAAGTTGGTCATGGCCGTGACATTATTGTGTGACCGGAAATTATCGGCTAATTCAATTCGCTGATTATCGTTGTCGGCTTGCGCAAACTGTTTATATTTATGCGTAAATAGCGACGGTTCCGCCTGGCGAAAACCATAAATACTTTGTTTGACATCACCAACCATGTACATATTATGACCATTGGCAACTTGTGTCAGTAAGGTTTCTTGTAATTGGTTAATATCTTGATACTCATCGACCAAAATTTCATCAAACTGACTCTGAATCGTTTCACGGGTTGCCGTATCGGCTAATATCTCTAATGCTAAGGCACCTAAATCAGGAAAGTCCACTAATTGAGCGGCACGCTTCGCATCAGTAAACGCCGTCCGAAACGTCTGGGTCACCAAAACTAGCGTCGCAACGAGTTGTTGTGAGGCGTCAGTGATCGTTTGCCACTGGCTTTGAGTGAACCGGAAAAACGTCTCCGTGAGTTGCTTTAACTGTGATTTGGCGCCAATCACTTGGTTTTTAACCGCGACAGCTTGGGCCAAAATAGCCAAAAGTTCTGGCTCATC
Organism: Leuconostoc garlicum; assembly: GCF_001998805.1. Lineage (NCBI taxonomy): Bacteria > Bacillati > Bacillota > Bacilli > Lactobacillales > Lactobacillaceae > Leuconostoc > Leuconostoc garlicum. The sequence continues at coordinate 1,609,782 of NZ_CP016329.1, forward strand.
CGCCACGCCTTTGCTGGCCTTCGTTTCCAAACTCACCTTAGGTGGCTGTAACAGCATCTGGCGGAGATCATCCCATTGCGCACTAGTGGCCATTGTCTGCACTTGTTGCAAATAGTCTTGTATTGTGGCCAACGCAAGCGTTGTTTTCTTCAGTTCTGGCGCCCCGGACACCAGAACTTGGGCATCTTTAACCGCTGCCAATAGCGGTGTGATAGTGGTTGTCAGCGTTGGTAGGATATGTTGTTGGTACAGGTCAGATTGCGTAATCGCCGTTGTCAAATCTAACTGATTGTCAGCGAGTTGAGCTAACCACGCGGCACCATCAGGCCGTGCTTCTGCAAAATCCGTGAGTTTTAAGATAATGTCTTGTAACGCATCATCTTGTCCTGGTTGCCCAAAATTATGAACTAAGGCCAAAAAATCGGCGTGATGTTCGTGGTCTTCTTCATAGAACGCCGCCAAAACTTGAGCGAGAACATCTTGGCGTAACATATCACGTTCGGCTGTATCCGAAAGCAATCGGAATTGTGGATCCAACCCGATGACATGATAATAATTTTCAATCAAACGTAACGCATAAGCGTCAATGGTTGAAATATTGGCCGCTGGTAAAAGTAACAACTGTTCTTGTAAAAAGCGTTTGGTTGCTGCATCAACTGCTGGCAGCCGTTTTTCAATCGCTACCTCTAAACGTTCCCGCATTTCTTGCGCTGCCGCATTGGTAAAGGTCACAATTAAAAAGTTGGTCACACTGGCCCCGTTTAAAATTTTCTGAATCAAACGTTCAATTAAAACCGTCGTTTTCCCAGAGCCCGCTGATGCGGCAACTAAAATATTGTGCCCTGTATCATCAACTGCACGTTGTTGGTTAACTGTGAATGTCGTGCTCATCTGCCGTCTCCTCTTGCAAAATCTTTAAAATGGCTGTTTTTCCCTTGGGAGATTCAGGCCGATAACGATCACCCAATGAGCGATCAAAACGTAAAATATCGGTATACGGTGTGTACTGCAAGCTCCCCATTGTTGGCAACAAAGGAAATTCACCACCTAAAATGTGGTCGCCAGCTTGTGTGATATTTTCAGCATTGTGTTGCAACAATAAGCCAAAATCGTCTGCTTCGACAAAATCGCTCGTCGCATACAATTGCCCATCTTTCTTCTTTTTCAGCTGATAAAATAGCGCGGCTTCACCGTCATCCAGCAGTTCCAAACTATCGAGATAATCTGGCTCCGCCACAAATAACCCACGATATTTGAAAATTTCCGGTGGCACCTGACCTGCCAACAAAGCATCAACATCGCCCTTAAAGTCGGCAATGCGGCGGCGTTCCGGCGCGATTTTAGCAAAAAAGGCACCGCCAATGGCTTCAACACCAAGCGCTTCCGTATTTTTTTGCGCGGCCTGCCAATAAGTCAGCAATTGCATTTGTACCCCGTCAAATGCTTGCGCCCAATCAAATTGTTTTCCGTTAGATTTGTAGTCAATAATCGTCCCAAACACGCCATTGGGATCTTGACGATCTAACCGATCAATTTTACCGCGGACTTTAATTGGCCCCCGTCGGCCAGAAAATTCTAGCGCTGGCAATGAACCCTTAACCGGAAAGCCAAAGAGCTGTTCCACTGCTTGTGGATAAGACCCATTAGCACGGGCAGCTTGTTGCAAGTTTAGCATGAGTTGTCGACTAATTTTGGCTAAATGGTCACGCACTGCCCGCATTTTCCCATTAGTCGCCAGTAATTGATACACTGGTAGCGACAATTCAGCGGTCATGGCCTGTGAGACAAGGTCTAATAAGTCGTCTGTTGTCACATCGCGTAAACTCACCTGCCGCTGGATCAACTCGCGGATCACTTGTTCTAACACGGCATGGTATAACGTTCCCGTTTGGGCCACATTCAGTTCGTTGGTCGTGCGCTCTTTAAGCCGTAACCCATACTGCAAAAAATAAGCCAACGGATTATTATAATAACTTTCCAATTGCGAAATGGACACATTTAACTGCTGACCAAATAAGGACTGAACAAATTCAGGACGTAAAATTTCTGTTTGGTTGCGATAATTTGGTGCGGATAACACCCGTTCTAATCGCTCTTGTTGCGTCATACTAATGGCATTTTGTAAGGCCTTAAACGCCGACGACTGTTGATAAGTAGGAATTAATTTCACTAATTCAGACAAGGTTGCTCGTGGCGTACTTGTGTAATTTTTCAACAATGCCGCACTATCTGCTGGTACTCGTGTGATTTTGTCAACTGGTGTTTGGAACGTCGAGACGAGTCGTTGATAAAATGGCGACATATCCGCAATTTTCCCCGCACTATCAAGGACTGGATAAGACAAAGTAACGCTGGTATTAGCCGATGACAAAGCACCATAAAATAGCAAATTTTCTTCGGCCATTTGTTGTTGCGCAGTGTTTTGTAGGTATTTCGGTTGCTCACCGGCTTGTAAGGCTGGTTGGACAATCAAACGCTCAGCATCATTGATCAAAGCCGTCGTCTTAGCTTGTGCCGGTAGGTTTGTCCGTGTCCCCCCAATAAAAAATAGATGCCGATAGCGGTTACTTTGCACAATCCCAGCTTCAGAAATGGTCAGTTGATCTAAATGATTGGGGATCCCAGAGAATTTGGCGCCCGCAAACCCAGCCGTTAAAATCGCTTTAAATTGCGCGAGGTCAAACGCTGCATCCCCATCAATGGCGACCAATTCATCTAGCGTGGCCGTGAACAGTTGCCAAACTTCACTGCCTTGCCGAGAGCGGGCAAGCTCACCGGCCGCAAGATACTGATCACGCTGTGCCAAAATGGCATCTGTTACATGATACTTTTGCAACCACATGACCAAGCCGGTTGCCGCTTCCCGCATCGTTTTAGCGTGATCAAAACTTTCTTGTAACGCATCAAAGGCCGCCAAAATAAACCGACGTAAGGTTTCAATACGCCGATTAATCTGTTGATCTGCCGTTTCTAAGGTGACATCATCATCAGCAACCTCATCTGTCATTGTAAACAATTCAAAGGGTTGGTCTAAATTCCGCCACCGTGCTTCAAATGGCTTATTGGCATATAGATAATTATCAAAATAACTCACCACATCAAAAAATTCAGCTTCCGGCACTAATACTTGATCTTGAAACGGTCGCAGAAGACTCGTTTTTAAAATTGCCATGACATTTTGGTATTGCAAACGTTCATGCGTTGGCATGAGCAAATTCAACAACAATTCCACTAAAGGATGATTAACCATTTTTTGGTCGGTATCCAAAAAGTAAGGCAATTCTAATTGCGCCATGACTTCAGGGATATGATCGGTGTATGGCGTGAGGTCACGCGCCAAAATCAAAATATCGCGCAAGTGCAAATCAGGATCGGCTAATAACAGGCGTCGAATACGTCGCCCCACTTCCTGAATCTCAACGATGGGATTTTCCGCAGCAAACACCGACAAGTCCAGCGCTGGTTGATCGGCTTGATATGATCGGTATTCGCCAAGATGAGTCCAAGCTGTCAATAATTGCGCACTTGTTTGACTGAGGGTGCGTCTGGTCTGTGGCTGTTCAAGTCCCACCGGCTGCTGGGCTTGCTTTGCCAAGCGCATGATTTCTTGGGCTGTTGTCATCGGTTTGAAGAAAACATCCCCTGGTTGTTGCCGACCTAATTGGTCCCCATCACCTAACAAGGCCATTGTCACAGGATAGCGTTGCACTAATTGTTGCACCACTTGCCATTCGGCACTCGTAAACCCGTTGAACCCTTCAAAATAAAAGGCCACATTTTCAAGGGGATGTTGGGCCAATTGCGTCGCTAAAAATGGTAACACTTCCAACGGTGTCATGCGGTCAGTGCCCATTTTTACAGCCAACGCATCGGCTACAATCGCTAAGTCTCTGAGTTTGGCAGCCAATGTCTGTCGTAAAAACGTCGCATCATCCGTTGTGTCATTCAAAATTTGTAACAAATCTTGAGGCGTAATGCGACTCGCGCGCAACTCAACCAGTTGGGTCACTAAAGCGGCGATAAAACCTGGTTTTGCCTGCATTCGAGCAAAAATTGGTAATTGTGGCGCGTACTCACGTAAAATATCGGACACCATAATAAATAACCCAGTATTTTGCACAATATCTGGCTGCTGATTGGGCATGTCTTTGAGTAATGCCCAAGCTAAACGGGTTAAGGAATAGACTTGTAAACGGCTTTGTGCATACAAATCTGACTGAGGATCATAGCCATTTTGTTGCGCCAGCCGTTGTAAAACCGTCACTTCACTATCAAATTTAACGTGGTTGGGCACGATATAATATACTGTGGTTGCTGCATCTTGCGCTAATTTTTTCTGAGCATCTGCCAATAACGCACCCCGTAAATCAGCCTGGGCATGCGCCATATAAATTGTTACCGCCATTTACGCCTCTTTTCATCACTTTAACACACATCTGTGTGACGTTAATTTCTCATCATACTGTCTATTTTAGCATACAAAAAGCACGTCATTTCTGACGTGCTACTTGCTTTATCAACGACGATCTTTAAGTCGCTGTTGCATCAAATGTTGGTATCTTGTATACCAAACATCGACATATCCTTGTGAAAAAGGGCCCGTGCCTTCGTTGATCCAGTCAACTAAAATCTTAACATGTGCCTTCAGAATCTTATCGATTTCTGGTGGATAATGCCATTTTTTGCTGTGCGCTGCATATTCATCAGCGTCCAACAAATGTTTTTCCCCATCAGGGAAAACTTTGACATCTAAATCGTAATCAATATACTTTAGCGCCTCTTTATCTAAGACAAAGGGTGACGCTAAATTACAGTAATACGATACCCCATTATCACGAATCATGGCAATAATATTAAACCAATACTTTTTATGAAAATAGACAATTGCCGGTTCACGTGTCACCCACCGTCGTCCGTCGTCTTCTGTCACTAAAGTATGATCGTTTAATCCAATGATTGCATTTTCACTGGTTTTTAAAACCATGGTATCGCGCCAAGTTCGATGCAACGAGCCGTCATGCTTATAACTTTTGATCGTGATGAAATCACCTTCGCGTGGCCCGCGACTTGACTTATCAAAACTCATGATCGTACCTACTCTTCTAACACCGAATGCTATTTCATTGTATCAAATATTATACGTAAATGATAGACTACAAGCACTTTACCAAAAGAGTGCCAAAGACAGCCTTTATCTTTACTCAGAAAATTCTGTCAGCGCATCACTTTGGGTAACGGTTTGAAGAGCCACGTCAATCCATTCTGCCGAAAAGCCTTTGGTGTAAAGTTTATTTTTAACTTTATATTGTCGTTCCGACTCAGTGACATTGCGATAGCGATACCACAGCCTTTCAGCTTGCCGAATCACGTTGGCACGTTCTGTGTCTTCATCATTAGCAAAATCAATCTGCGCCACAACGGTCTGGGCAATATCAAACGAAAAGCCTTTTTGTATGAGCGCTTGGACAATCCTTTGTTGTTTAGCACGTGTGGCTTCACGTTGATAGCGTTGGGCTAATTTTAGCGCGAGTTGTTCCCCAACGGCTAGCTGTTCAGCTGTTGTATAAGTTGCCAGTGCTTGGGTAATCGCTGATGCTGGTACCCCCGCTTGCTGTAATGCCAAACTAATCGCCACCGGCCCTTTGGGTGACAAGCGCTTTTTAGTTGCCACGTAATGTTTGGCATAGTTGAAATCATCAACATAACCTAACTCTTTTAATCGTGCCAATACGGCATCTTGAATCGTCTCAGTCACTTGTTGATCCGACAATTTTTGACGGATTTGTTTTTCAGTCCGTAACGCATGGCCCAAATAATTTAACGCTGTATTCAGTGCCTTGGCAATGGCATCATCATATCTGATTTGTGCAATTAAGGCATCATCTAATTCTCGGCCCTTGGCTAAACCGTATTTAATCAAGACACTTTCTGCAACGCCGAAAGCAAAAACGTTGTCTAAGTCAATACTGTAGCGTCCTGCTTGCTTTTGGGTTGCGATTTTCGTAATTTTTTTCATATTACTATTGTACGCAATCCATTCGATAATTGCTCAAAATATGTTAAAAAATAACCAGCCACCACAATTAAAGCACATGATCAAGGCCAATTGCCAAGCCGCTCATCTGGGTTACGCCTTGTAAAGCACGCAGTACCCCTGGCACAAACGCCGCACGACTCGTCGTACTTTGGCTCAAGGTCAATTGTTCATCCAGACCACCAAAATACACGGTTTGTTGTGCAATATAGCCTGGTAAGCGCAGCGCATGTACGGGAACAGCGTCAATCACTTCACCACGTGCTGGCCCTGTCGTTGTTGGCTCCGGGTCACGTTGCCGTGCAGCCGCAATGCGCTTAGCTGTTGTCACAGCTGTCCCCGAAGGGGCATCGATTTTCTTAGGATTATGCGCTTCAACAATTTCGACATCCGGAAAATACCGCGCTGCTAACTCGGAAAATTGCATGAGTAACACCGCTGACAAACTAAAATTAGGGACAATCAATACCCCACGTCCACCAGCTGCACGTTCGCGTAAATCAGCTACTTGGTCATCCGTTAGTCCCGTCGCACCAATGACAACGGCCATATCATGTGCAATCGCCCACACAGCATTGTCATACACCGTTGCTGGCGTACTCACATCCAAAAAAATATCTGCTGGTTGATCAATTTCTGATAAGGTTGTCCAAACCGGGTAGGCACTGTCATGTGCGTGCCCACTTAAAATCCCCACAATTTCAAACGCTGAATCCATTAAACCAGTTTGAATGGCTTGGCCTAATTTACCAAAGCCCCCGGCCAAAATAACCCGCGTCATGCCCTTGCCTCCAATCGTGTCGTTAATTGTTTGGTTTCCTCAGCTGTTAAAGGTTGAATCGGCAGCCGAGTGATGTTGTGCAACAAGCCTTGTTCAGCCAACTTAGCCTTCACCGGTGCGGGGGATGGCCAATGAAATAAAGCCGTCATTTTAGGCGTTAATTGACGCTGGATTTGACCAGCTTGCCGCCAATCACCGGCCAACATAGCTGTAAATAAGGCCGTCATCTCATCCCCATATAGGTGTACTGCAACAGAAATTGTCCCGGCACCCCCCAGACTAAATGCGGCTAAAGTTTGCGCGTCTTCACCGGTGTAAACGGCAAAATCCTCGTGCTGAGTCAATTCAACTTCTGCCCCGATAAATTCCGCCGACGTGGTTTCCTTAATAGCATTAATATTGGGGTGTTGTGCCAACTGCACGACACTATCAACCGTCAAACCAACGGCAGAACGACCGGGAATATTATACAGCATGACGGGTTTTGTCGCGGCATCAGCAATGGCACTAAAATGGGCAATCATCCCTGATTGGCTTGGCTTATTGTAATAGGGGGTCACAGCCAAAATAGCATCGATACCTGAAATGGCACTTAATTCACGCGCCATTTCAACAGATTCTGCCGTATTATTGGTTCCCGCATTCGCAATCAATAAGACACGATCACCAACATAACTGGCAATAAATTCTGTAACGGCCAACTTTTCATCATGGGTCAAAGTTGGGGACTCACCAGTTGTCCCAGCAATAACAAGACCTTGTGTGCCATGCGCCAACAAGTGGTCAATCACTTTCGTCAGTGCGGCATAATCAATTTGGCCGGCATGATCAAATGGTGTGACCACTGCCGTGATCAGCTGAATATTTTCGTACATAACTTTTCCTCTAAAAATTCCAAGCACTGGTTACTAAGGCTTACGCTGCAACTGTCATCCGCCAAATTAAAAAGTCTTTTAAGGCTTCAAATCCGGGGACCAGCGCTGCTTCATCAATTGATAGTTCTGGACTATGTAAGGGATGGGTATCATTGACACCAAGCCACAACATCACGCCGGGGATGTGCTGCAACAAATAACCAAAATCTTCACCAGTCATGGCTGGTTGCGCCACTTGGAAGTCAATATTATCTGCCTGCTGCAGAAACGTCATCATTTGTTGTGCCAAGACTGGATCGTTTTCAACTGGTAAATAACTGCCACTTTCTAGTTCAACCGCAATCTCTAAATCATTGGCCAAGGCAACACCATCAATAATTTGACGAATACGACGAATCATGATGTCAAGGCCCGCTTGCGTCATACTCCGGACAGTTCCTTCAAAATGCACAGCATCGGGAATCACATTATTAGCAATCCCACCATTAATCACCCCAATGCTCACCACCCCACCTTGCATGGGATCAACCGAACGCGACACCACCGTTTGCAGTTGCAAAATTAATTCTGCAGCAGCGACAATCGGGTCTTTGACCAAATGGGGGTAAGCCGCATGGCCACCTTGACCATGAATCGTAACCTTCAGTTCAGCCGTTCCGGCAAACAAAGTCCCTGGCCGTGTGCTCAACACCCCTGCTGGTAAATCAGGCTGATCATGGATCCCATAAAATTCATCTGGTCGCCACTCGCCTGTAAATAACCCGAGATCATAAGCTAATTTTCCACCACTCATCGCTTCTTCAGCCGGTTGAAAGAAGACAATCAAATTATCTTTGGGCTGATGCTGACTGAAATATTGCACAATAGCTAAGGCAATACTCATATGCACATCGTGCCCACACGCATGCATTTTACCCGGATGCATTGACGCAAATGGTAGCTCTGTTGCTTCTGTCACTGGCAACGCATCAATATCTGCCCGATAACCAATTGTTCGCTGTGGGGCCGTTCCTTGTATACGCACCAAAATAGCCGTTGGTAAGGCATCAACCGTTCGAATGGTCATTGTGTCATTTTGCCAAGATTTGAGTTGCTTTAACAAATAATCATGCGTTTTGTATTCTGCCAAGGCCAATTCGGGAATTGCATGTAAGTCGCGTCGATAGGTCCGTATGGCCGATGAAATGTCTGCTGTGTCCTGCATTATAGTCCTCTCAAAGCATCAATTAAAGCTGTTTTCTGTTGGGTTTGGGCATCAATTTTTTTGATTACTTTCGCCGGTACACCAGCCACTACAGTATTAGCTGGCACATCTTTGGTCACAATGGCGCCAGCCGCAACCACGGCACCGTCACCAATCTGAACCCCTTCAATGACAACGGCGTTTGCCCCGACCAATACGTTGTCGCCAACACGGACAGGTTCTGCTGAAGCGGGTTCAATCACCCCAGCTAGGACGGCGCCAGCGCCAATGTGTGAGTTCTTACCCACAATCGCACGACCGCCTAAGATGGCACCCATGTCAATCATCGTGCCGGCCCCAATTTCTGCACCAATGTTGATGACTGCGCCTAACATAATGACGGCATTATCCCCAATTGTGACCTGATCTCGAATAATTGCCCCTGGCTCAATACGGGCATTCACAGCCTTTTTGTCGAGCAATGGGACAGCTGAATGCCGTGCATCATTTTCAATATAAACATTTTCAGCTGGTAAATTAGCAATCAGTGGCGCAATATCAGCCCAATCGCCGATCAGTTGTCCAAATGACACCCCGCCAAATTGTTGCACCGTTACCGGAATTTCACCGGCTAAGACCCCTTTATAAGTCACCTTCACCGGCGTGACTTTTTTGGCATTGGCGATGAAATCAATCAATTCTTGGGCTGCATTTTCTGTCGTTGTCATGTTTTTATCCTCTTTTGATTATTCTGGTGTGTTGGCAAGGTCGTAGTCACGATCTAACGCGACAATATCAGCATAAGTTTCCCGTGCCACAACCAATTGATGTGCGCCATTTTCCACGAAAACTACTGCTGGTCGTGGATTGCGGTTGTAATTGGAAGCCATGGCATAACCATAGGCGCCAGTTGCTTGAACGGCTAAGATGTCGCCAGGTTTGGTTTGCGGTAGCGCTTGCTCCCAAACTAAAACATCCCCTGATTCGCAATATTTACCAGCAACCCGCACAACTTCAGTCGTTGGCGCATTGGGATCATTGGCTAACACCGCATCGTAGTTCGCTTGGTAAAGGGCTGGTCGAATATTATCCCCCATGCCTCCGTCAACGGCAAGATACTGGCGTAAATCCGGAATATTCTTGCGTGACCCAATTGTATAAAGTGTTTGCCCGGCTGGCCCAACAATCGAACGCCCTGGCTCAATCCAAATTTCCGGCATTGGCCAGGCAAATGCTTCAGCTTTTGCTTTCAGCGTGGCAATGATTGCTGCAGCATAGTCACTTTCAGGCAATGGCGTATCATCATCGGTATACCGAATCCCAAAACCACCACCAACGTTAATAACGGCTGGCGTCCAACCCCAACTATGAGCTGTATCGGCAAGTAAAGCTGCGTTCTTTTCAAAGCCCGTGACATCAAAAATCTGTGACCCGATGTGTGCATGTAAGCCACGTAAAACAAGGTTTGTATCCAACCGTGCAATCTCGTAAGCACGTTTTGCTTGACCAGTTAATAAATCAAAGCCAAATTTAGAATCTTGCTGACCAGTACTAATAAATTCATGGGTATGTGCTGAAATGCCTGGCGAAATACGCAGTAAAATAGCTTGTTGTACTTGGTGCGCAGCAGCAATTTCTGATAACCATTGCAATTCTAAGAAATTGTCAACAATAATCGTGCCCACGCCAGCACGCACCGCCATGCTTAGCTCATCCCAACTCTTATTATTGCCATTAAAGCTCAAATGTGCTGCTGGAAAACCTGCTGCCAGAGCCGTGTATAATTCACCACCCGAGACAATATCTGCGTGGATACCCTCTTGCTGGGCAACTTGATAAATGGCCTTCGTTGAAAATGCCTTTGAGGCATAACTCACAACATAAGGGACAGCTTCGCGCTCAAAAATTGCTTTAAACGCACGCATCGTTTGACGGATTTTAGAGACGTCGTAAACATATAACGGTGTGCCATAAGTGTCGGCCAATGTGACGGCATCAACACCGTCAATGGTCAAATGTGCTTGTGCGTTTGTTGAATAATTCATATACCTTCTCCACCTTAACGATGCCCTAATTGATAACATAAAAAGCCTTCTGTTCGAGACATGGTCACGGACAAAAGGCTTCTAAAGCTTGCATTTTTGACAGTTTCCATAGCTCACCGTTATTTCTAACGACAGTCTAATAGTTCTTAACCATTAGCCCAACAAACCAACTTTGTAGTGTTCGTTCATTTCGGCGATTTCCCCTTTGACTTACCCTCCCAATTGCTACAACAATTCAGATAAGCGACTCCTGTCAATCGCAACCTCTATGTGAAATTAAATTTTATGTTGTTATTATAATAGCTTACGCATTTAAAAATGTCAAATTTTTAATTTAATATGGCGTGTCAATGAAAGTTAATCCTAATTCTTTGCCATATTTTTGGATTGTTGCTTCTGATAAATTCATTTCAAAAGCTAAATCAATATAACTTGTCATCCCGGCGTTAAACAAGGCGAGTACTTTAGCCTTACGTTCATCTTTACCGATTGCTGCCTCTGTGCCAAGCGCTTGTACGCCACGGCCAACGAGCGCTTGACTCATTTCACTTTTAGGCTTGTGGTCACGTTGATCGCGTTCACGATAAGCTTGCGCAGCAGCTTTGATGTCTAGTTGTTCGACTGTGACATCCGTTGTGATGTCACTGGCTTTTTTAAATTGGTAATTCAAGATCATTCCTCACACTTGGGCACGTTGTATTATCGCTTGCCCATCAACGGGGGCAAAAACGCCATTCTCATAAACGGTTGTCAAGAGATCTTCTCCTGGTTCGCTTTGTGATACTGTGACAATTTGGCCATCTCGGCGAATCACTTTAAGTAGTCCAGCTTTTGACGCTTTTGTGGCATCCGTTTTAGGCTTCTTTTGAATGTTGATGTGCTCACCAGTGGCGGTCTCCGCATAGGCTGCTTTGATAGCAAAGCGTGCGGTGTCTCGGGTAAAGCCTTCTTGTAACAAACCACCACCAGAGCCAACCACCAAGTTATCCGCTGACCAACCAGCGGCCATCAAAGCTTCATAAAGGGCAATAATTGTGTCTGCTTTCATGCCATCGCCTTGAATAATGCCGACATTATGTTGCAAAACGCGATAACCCTTGTCATTTGTCGTCGTCCCAAAAATTTCAGCAAGCAGGTCGAGTACTTGCAAATCAATGGTTAGTGGATCTCCAGAATCTGGTCTGAGAACAATTCGGCCTTCACGTGCCATAATCCGTGCTTTAATTTCCGGTGACCCAATCACATTTTTCACAAAATTGAGCGCATCGTATGAATCGATGACAATGGATAAAATAGCATCATCCGGTGCCCGATCCAATTGCGCATGGACATAGGCGAATTCACCGGCGTCAGCACCATATGACGTCGCCACCGAATGTTCCGTTGCCCAGACAGACAAAGCCCGTCCAGGCACGCCATAAACTAAGTCAAAATACGCCGAAGCTGCCATGTTATCAGAGCCACGGAAGTGCAATAAATGGGCAGCACCACCTCGTTTAGCAGATTCTAATGACGTCGCGCCACGCAACCCAAAATCATTAACTGCCAGCGACACATTGGCTGGCGTACCCGATTGTTCAAATAATGGCGTTAACCGTTGCCGAATGACCATTGAATTCGTGGCAATGGTTGTTGGATACCACACATGCATCAAAACGTCTTCTAACGCGTTCAAACTAGTGGCAAACCAATCAGCCGTTGACTCAATCGTAAAGAGCGCATTGCCCACTGGCACTGTCATACCTTCAGGTAATGCTTTAATTTTAACGGGGAAATAACCCAGATCACGGACTTTTTCCCAAACTGAGCGATTAAAAAAGGCTGCTGTGCCAAACGTGAGTTCACTCACACGAGCCGCTTCATCGATCATCTCATCCGTGATGGGTTGGCGGAAATAGGCGTCTAAAATCATTTGCAAGCCAAACCAACTCACCTGTTCATATTGGCCGCCAACGCGCGCTTCGCCATAAGAATATAATTTTGTTAACTGGGCAGGATACTGTAAATGATGGGTTAATTTATAGGCATCCGTTGCCAAAATGACATTTTCCGTCATGCTTTTATCTCCGGTAAGTCTGTTGCGATTAACTCACGGGTAACATCGTGGTAATCGTCCCCATGTAGCCGTAACAAGCGCCAATCATAGACTTTATCATCATCAAATTCATCAATATAAGGTTCAAATTCGCCTTCCGTTTGCAAAATCAAATATCCTGCAAAGGCAGCGACAAATTCGTCATCAGAAACCACCACACGGGTAAGTTTGCCGTTATGGAAGAAACCAACCACAAGTTGATCGCCTTGCCACTGACCTTCCACAGCCCACTTTAACGTGATCCAATCTGACATTGTCAAACCAAGATTCAACAAGTAATCAATCGACAAACGAATGTGAATCGGATGTGATTTGGTTTGGGCTTCAATGCCTTGGGCATCGAGTTGACTTGAAAAAATACCGACTAAAGCTTCCAGTTCCGCAATCGTTGGCAAACTGGCATCATCTTGCCATTCTTTGACCAAATCAGCGTTAACATCCAAGGCGTCCGCAATTTCTTGTGTGGTAATGTGTGTTAATTGTTGTAATTTTTCAATATTATTCATTTTTATGATACAGCGTTGCGACACGAACGTTTGCCCGTTGGGTCACAACTTTCCCCAATCTTTATAGTCACTCCTTAAATTATAGCACTGATCACGATGTGCCTATAAAAAAAGTCACGATTGACAGGCATTGTCATCGTGACCCATGATTCTCCAAAAACCCAGCATGAATTACAAAATGTGGAAATTTGTGTGAAAGAAAGTAGTTTTAGACAGTCTTGCGACCGATCAACAGGCGTAATTCATGTTGGGTCAACGCACCATGCGCTGTATCTAAAATTTATCACATTTATTGTATTTTTGTCACAAAATTGTCTAAAAAACACCTCACCCTATGCTAGAAAAACAGCACCATAATAGGCATTATCATCCCTAATTCACCCGAGCTAAAGCCAGTTGACGGCTGATCAAATACGGTAGTATAATGGCTTGTTGTAGCGTTATAAGCGCATCTTCAGGTTATGTTATCGCAACATAACCTGAATAATTTTCGATGAATTGCTTAACGTTTAACAATAGCCTATCATCATGTGCTGAGCAACCACATTAAAAGGCTTTGGGAGTGAGAATATGAGAGGAATGTTATCTTTACTTTGGATCATAACCTTGATCGCATTGGTGGCATTTTTTGTTCTATTGATCATTTTTGTGATCGACAAAGTTAAACAGCGTGACAGTAGCGTCAGCGGACGCGTATTGATCACAACACTTGTGATGAGTCTGATACTTTTAGTGACCTCATGTGGGGCCGATGTTGGGGCCGATGTTGGGGCCGAGATGGCCCGGGGCTTATCCTCAAATGTCGCAAAGTCTGACAACTTAGCTATCACATCTGATGATGACAGTAGCACTAATCAAGACTCTGAAATTGATGTCGATGTGGAACCTGATGATAATATTCATACGATAACTGAGGTGTCACCTAACATTAGCAATAATGAACCCATTGCCTATCACACAGACATCACGTATGAGCAAGTTGCCCACGCCCCAGCTAATTTTGCTGGCGAAAAAATGCAATTTAGCGGTAAAGTGGTCAAAATTGTGCCAACTGATGGTGATGATAAAGTTCGGCTTGCAGTCAATGACAACCCCAACAACCTATTGATTGTTGACGTGGATCAAGATTTGCTGAGCGGTTCAAACCTATCAGAAGGTCAACAAGTGACTTTTTCCGGTGTGATTGAAGGGATCGAAGCCTATCAAACAGATCAAGGCGATAAAGTAACCGCCCCGTCGATGGACGCTAAAATCATTAATTCCCAAACAAGTAACTAAACACACGCATGCCCGTTTGGGCGTACATAGCTAACTCACGTCTCAGTGTCACTGCAATAAAAAAAGCCACCTGGCGGCAGCTTTACTTGTTGTCATTTTCTTTTGCAATTTGCTTAGCGCGGTGGTTAATCACCATTGAACGGATAATACTGATAATTGTTGGCAAGATTGTCACAAAGGCAATACCAATAATGATGATTGAGAAGTTGTCCTTCACAAATGGAATATTACCAAATAGGTACCCTGCACCTGTGGCAATGAAACTCCATGAAAAGGCCGCAATCAATGTATTTCTGAAGAAATGGCTGAATGGGAATTGACTAATACCGGCCACCAATGGCACAAACGTCCGGACAATTGGCATATAACGACCAATAATAATGGCCATCGCCCCATGCTTTTCAAAGAAGCCTTCGGCTTCACGAATATGTTCTTCTTTGATAAAGCGGCGCATGAACGGATGCTGAAGTAACTTAGCCCCACCCGTTCGACTAATCCAAAAGTTCAAGGTGTCGCCAGCAACTGCGGCAACGAAGAACAATACCATAAACACCCAGTGATTAAGACCAGCTGCAATTCCCGCTGGCGTTGCAGCAACGGCTCCGGCAGCAAATAGTAAAGAATCACCTGGCAAAAACGGCATAATGATAGCGCCTGTTTCAACAAAAATAATAGTAAACAAAATAAGATAAGTCCATGGTCCAAATTGCGTAACCAAACTGGCAATATGGCTGTCAATATGAAGGATGAAATCAATCAGAAACATGTATTTTTTGTGTACCGCTCAGCAATAAAGCTGTGCTGTACACTTCTCCTATACGTTATTTTTTTGAATAAATTAAGTGTACCATAAAAAATATGCCATCGTGTTAAACTCCGATGCCAACTTGTGATGACATTTTCAATTTTACCAAATATACGGTAAGATATATAGATAGACACGGTCAGTTATTGTGTTAAAAATGATACAGTTGACTGACGCCTATGTCGAGTTAATTTGGATAAAATCCCAAGGAGAAAACACCATGAACGAAGCAAAGCTCATTCAAGATCTTGAAGAAATCAATCGCAATGTCGACAACAGCAAAAAGTTGCCAGGTGCAAAGAACGTCTACCTCGCTGCTGGTTGGTTCTCTGACAAGCAAGAAGAGCTCCTAAAAGACGCTTTTATTAAATTAAGTGCGAACCCTTCAATCGCTCACATTCACGTGCCGCTTTTGCACCAATATGGCGGTGTCGCTTTAGGTGAATCAAACAACGAACCAGGCTTTGAATGGGGTGCCATGACTTATAAGGCTGATATTAAGGCCATTGATAACTCAGATATTACGGTTGCTGTGTTTGAAGCCGAAAATCCAGACAGTGGTACAGCGATGGAATTAGGTTATTCTGTTGCCTCTAACACACCTGTTGTGTCTGTTTTTGACGGTAACCTTGACGAACACCCAATTAACTTGATGCTTTCTTTCGGTACTGATGCGCATGTTACATCAACTGCCGAACTAGCTGACTATGATTTCTTTGACATCACACCAAACCGTTACATGGGTAAGTTGATCTAAATTTAAGATGTCAAGTATAAACACTTGACACGACTTTTGAAAAACCTATTGACAAAAGCGTTAAATTTCGATAAACTTGACTAGTTGATAAATTGAAACGAAAGGAGGTGCCATTATGGCTACCCCATCAAACAAGAACTCTAAGTCTCACAAGCGTAACCGCCGCGGACACATCGGTTTGAATGTTCCTAACATTTTGTTGGATCAAGCAACTGGTGAATACCGTGTTGCCCACCGTGTTTCACCTTCTGGTGTTTACAACGGCAAGCAAGTTGCTGAAAAGAAGTAATATTGCAAATTAACCCATGCCTTACGGTATGGGTTTTTGTTTTCCCTGCTATTGGTCCAACTTCACACAAACAACAAACACATTGCGATTATGTGGTAAAATAGTGTCATGACAATTACAATTAGAGAAGCAGCGGTTGACTCTGTCGAAGCCGCCAAACTGATGCGCCGTAAAGGCGCAAACCGTATTGAATTAAGTGCCGATCTTGAAGTTGGTGGGTTAACCCCAGATACCCGGACAATTATTGATACCCTAATGGCAATCGATGATGTGCCAGTCATTATTATGGTTCGGCCACGGCCAGGCGATTTTGCCTACAATGACCTGGAATTACAACAAATGCAGGATAGTCTCCAACAAATTGCTGATGTTGGTGGTCAATATGTCACCTTTGGGGTCGTCCACGACCAACAATTGGATCAAACAGCCATGGCCCAACTCATTCAAGTGGCAACTGACTTAGATTTAGAAGTCGTCATGCATATGGCTTTTGATGCTATCGCCGTTGATGCGCAACCGGCCGCAATGTTTTGGCTAGCTGACCAGGGCGTCAAGCGTATTTTAATGCACGGTGGTCCACTTGCAACACCGATTTTTGATTGTGTGCCACACCTGCAAACACTCGTTAATACGGCCCCTGCCGGCCTCACCATTTTGCCAGGCGGTGGCATCACCCCTGACAATGCCCAACGCTTAGCGGATTCGTTAGGTGTCACGGAAATTCATGGGTCTCAAATTGTTTAAACTTACAAGCTTGACTGGTCACTTTAACATTTGTGTGAAGTGACTTTTTTATATCACACCTTTCAGTCGCGCACACGTGGCCAATATTAAGAAAAACGAGGACGTTATAATGCCATTAGACGGGCTATTTACCCATGCTTTAGTGCATGAATTTAACACATTACTGACCGGTGGCCGAATCACAAAGGTCCACCAACCCTATCCGAATGAAATTGTGCTCGTTGTGCGCAATAACGGGACTAACTATCCCCTCCTCTTAAGTGCCCATCCGACTTATGCTCGAGCACAAATCACACGGATTCCTTACGAAAATCCACAAACAGCACCAAACTTTGTGATGTTTTTGCGTCGTTACCTCGAAGGGGCAAAACTCCAAAAAATCGAACAAATTGCCAACGATCGGATCATTAATTTTTATGTCAATGCCCGCAATGAACTCGGTGACATCGAAGAAATTCGCTTAACTTTGGAAATGATGGGTCGCCACTCTAACCTGTTCTTAGTGCGTGAACACGATCAACGTATTTTAGAATTGATTAAACATGTGCCAGCTGATCAAAATCGGGTACGCTCACTCATGCCTGGTGCCACTTATATCATGCCACCAGCACAAGATCGCTTAAACCCATTTACGGCTGGCTTTGCGACCTTGGCACCCATGATTTTAGATCGTCCGGCTGACGAGTGGCCACAAATCATTCAGGCCACTTATCAAGGTTTTAGCCGCGATGCCGCCACGGCATTAGCTAATGCGATTGCTCAACCTGGTGATCCCTTGCAACATGCCCACGATTGGCTAGGCAATTTTGATGCGCCAACACCAACGCTGTTTACCAGTGATAAAGGTGCGCTCAGCTATGCTGCCTTCCCTTGGCAGCAGCCAGCCGCAGACATCACAACTTTTGAGACGTTAGGTGAACTGCTTGATGCTTATTATATCGGTAAAGCCGAGCGCGAACGGGTTAATCAACAAGCTGGCTCACTCGTACGTGTTGTTAAAAACGAACTCAAGAAAAATCAAGCTAAGCGCAAGAAATTGCTGGCCACGCTTGAAGATGCCGAAAACGCTGATGAGTTGAAGGTGATGGGCGATTTGCTGATTACCTACCCACACCTCGTTGAAAAAGGCATGACTTCAGTCGCAATCGAAAATTATTACGACAATAACAACCTGTTAACCATTCCACTCGATCCTAAATTAAATGGGTTGAAGAATGCCGAAAAATACTTTAATAAGTACCGCAAGTTACGCACAGCCGTCGCCTATGTCAATGAGCAAATGGCCTTAACGGATGCCGAAATTGATTATTTCAATAACATTGTGGCACAGTTAGATGTTGCCTCACCCAAAGATGTTGAAGATATCCGCTTAGAATTAACGACTGGCGGTTATATTCGTGCCAACAAAAAGAACAAGCAAAAGCCAAAGGTTTCACAACCGGATCGCTTTATCAGTTCTGACGGGACGTTGATTGAAGTCGGCAAGAACAATTTACAAAACGAGCGTTTGTCATTGAAACAAGCTGATCGGCGTGATATCTGGCTACACGTCCAAAAAATACCCGGCTCACACGTTGTGATTCGTGACGCAAAGCCATCTGACGAAACGTTGCTTGAAGCAGCCAAGCTAGCGGCCTACTTCAGCAAGGCCAGAGAGTCTGCCAATGTGCCAGTTGATTATTTACCGGCAGGTAAATTGCGCAAGCCAAACGGCGCAAAGCCAGGATTTGTGATTTTTGAAGGCCAACAAACCCTCTATGTCACGCCTGATGCTAACCTAGTTCGTCAACTCAAAGCTAATCACTAAAAAACACCGTTAATGTGGTGTACCCCGAAAGTTAAAGCAACTTTCGGGGTTTTATTTATGACTAAAATTTCAAAACAAATTAAACTTCAGGCAATTCAAGATTATCTGTCTGGAAAATATTCCATACGTGGCATTACTGCTCGATATGGTATTGCTAACAGTGTCTTTCGCATGCTTATTGCCGCATACAAAAGTTTTGGATCAGATATATTATTTAATCCACCAGCAATCACACCTGAATTTAGGATTAAAGTGGCATCATGGGCCATTCAAAATAACGCTTCTCATAGTCAAGTGGCTGCTAAGTTCGGCTATACAGGCATTGCCCAAATTGTTTCGTGGAAGAAGATCTATTCACAACTAGGGCCAAATGGGTTATTATCTATTCAAAAAGGACGATCACCTAGAATGGCTAATAAGAAACCTAAGCAAGTAAAACAGCTCACAGAAACTGAAAAACACATTGCCCAACTAGAAGACGAAAACCTACGACTAAAGATTGAAAATGAAGCGTTAAAATTATTAGCCTCGATTCAGCAACGAACCGACAACTCGCAGAAGTAGCTTGCCGGCTCGAGGCGCAATTTAAATTGGTGGCTATCCTAAAGGTTCTGCCAATCGCAGAAAGTACAGTGCATTACTGGAAACGACAGTTTAAAAATGATGACCCTGATGCACCCCTTCGTGCGGCTATTAGGACAATCTGGGAAGCTGATAATCACTACGGTGTGCGAAGAGTGTATTTAAAGTTACGTCAACAACCAGCGTTTAAAGCGGTAAATCACAAGAAAGTACAACGGCTAATGCATGAAATGGGGCTAAAGGGTGTTGGCTACAATAAGCAATCACGTCAGTATGATTCATCCAAAGGACCTGAAGGAAAACGTGTGAAGAACAAGCTTCACCGTCGTTTCAAGACTAATCGGCCATTACAAAAATTAGCTAGCGATGTTACTGAATTTAAGATTTCAGCGACTGGTGAAAAGGTCTATTTAGAACCGATTCTTGATATGTATAACAATGAGATTCTTACCTATGCCATTAGCACGCGTCCAGATCTCGCCTTTACCTTACAACCGCTTAATCAGCTCGTAGCGCAATTGCCAAAACTTTCGTATCGTACAACAATTCACACTGATCAAGGCTGGCAATATCGCCATAGAACATGGCGTAAAACACTAAAGAAAAACCGCATTATCCAAAGCATGTCGCGTCGTGCGACTGCTCTAGACAATGCGGTTATGGAAAGCTTCTTTAATAAGCTTAAAGTTGAAATCGGGCCACTAAACAAGTATTCATCAGCTAAAGCGTTGATAGATGCCGTCAATAATTGGATACTATATTACAACAACACACGCATCCAAACAAAATTAAACGGCCACTCACCGGTAGAATACCGACAACTGGCCGCTTGATTAGCTAAAATATTTTACTTTAACTTTTTGGGTACACCACATAACACGGTGTTTTTTTATTTGGGTTCCGGTAAAAATAAATGCCCTAACGTGGCAGCCATCACCGCTTTAATCGTATGTAACCGATTTTCTGCTTGGTCAAATTGGCGCGCATACGGCGCATGGAAAACCTCATCAGTAATTTCCATCTCCGTCAGGCCAAACTCAGCATAAATTTTCTGCGCCATGGTTGTTTCCAGATCATGAAAAGCTGGTAAGTCATGCAACACAATCACTTGATCATTGCCCGTTAAATCAACTAATGTCTGATTAATTTGGTAAGGTGCAAGCAGCTCGATACGTGTTGCAAAGCTTGCTTCTTCCCCCATCGAGGCCCAAACATCCGTGTATAACACGTCAACCCCCGCCACCCCAGCAGCAATATCATCAGTAATCAAGAGTTGTGCCCCCGAAACCTGGGCTTTTTCGGCTGCTAACGCTTGGATTTCTGCTGCTGGTTGCAGCGCTTCAGGCGCGACAATATGCACATTCACCCCTAAAATAGCGCCCGTGACCAAAAGTGAATGTGCCACATTGTTACGCCCATCCCCAAGATAGGCCAGTGTGATCCCTGACAGCGTCCCAAAATTTTCTTGAATCGTTAGAAAGTCCGCCAGCATTTGCGTGGGGTGCCAGTCATCAGTTAGTCCGTTCCATACAGGCACACCAGCATCTTTCGCCAGATCTTCGACCACCTGTCGTGAAGCGCCACGATATTCAATCCCATCGTACATACGGCCCAAGACTTTTGCTGTATCTGCCAAGGATTCCTTCTTGCCAAATTGGATATCCTGCGCTCCTAAAAACTCGGCGTGTGCGCCCAAGTCATTAGCCGCCACGGTAAAACTTGAACGGGTTCGGGTTGACGTTTTTTCAAACAGGAGCGCAATGTTTTTACCCTGTAAGTAAGGATGGGGAATATGTTGCTGCTTTAAATATTTGAAATGTGCAGCTAATTGAATCAGTGTCTCTAATTCTGATTTTGAGAAATCTACTTCTTTTAAAAAGGATTTACCCTGAAAATGTGATATCATCCCCGTGCCTCCAGTTGCTTTTGATGCCGTGCAATTTCTTTTTTAACATTGGCCACTGCTGTACCACCAAGCGAGGTCCGGCGATTGACCGCTGTCTCGGATTGCAAGACTTGATAAATATCATCTTCAATCTCTTGTGCGGCTGCTTGTAACGTTGCCAATGGCATCGCTTGCAATGGTGTTGCCGTTTGAATCCCTAACAACACCAATTGGCCGACAATCGCATGCGCTTCACGGAATGGGACACCTTTGGTTGCCAAGTAATCAGCCAATTCGGTCGCATTAGAAAAATCATCTTGAGTGCTGGCCAACATGCGTTCTTCATGCACCGTTAAACCACTGAGCATGCCAGTAAATATTTTAGTGGCAGCAATTACCGTGTCCATGACGTCAAAGACCTGGGCCTTATCTTCTTGCATGTCTTTGTTATACGCCAATGGCAAGGCCTTCATGGTTGTCAATAAGCCCATCAATGCGCCATAAGTGCGCCCTGTCTTACCACGGACTAATTCGGCAAAATCGGCGTTCTTTTTTTGTGGCATAATTGATGAGCCGGTTGAGAAGTCATCTGAGAGTTCAATATAGTTAAATTCATAGGTTGACCATAGGATCAATTCTTCTGCCATCCGTGACAAATGCATCATTAACAGGGAGGCATTTGCCAAAAATTCAACGGCAAAGTCACGATCGGAAACAGCATCTAACGAATTATGATAAATATCCGCAAAGCCGAGTTCAGCTGCGACAAATTCACGATCAATTGGAAAGGTTGTCCCTGCCAAGGCTGCTGCCCCAAGTGGCAAGATATCCGTATGCTTTTGATTAAATTCAAAACGTTCATAGTCTCGCTGAAACATCTCGACATAGGCTAATAAATAGTGCCCATAGGTAATTGGTTGTGCATGTTGTAAATGTGTATAACCTGACATAATGGTGCCCGCATGTGTGCTGGCTAACGTCAATAATGTTTGTTGGAGTTCGGTAATCGCCGCCATGACTTGCGGCAAACGGTGTTTCACCCATAAATGAAAATCAGTAGCGACTTGATCGTTTCGTGAGCGGGCAGTGTGTAATTTCCCCGCTACTGGGCCAATTTTGGCTGTCAGTAACGCTTCAATATTCATATGAATATCTTCATGTTGCACATCAAAGGCTAACTCACCCGCAGCCAGTTCTTGCTGTAATGCCTTGAGACCGGCCACGATTTGGGCCGCATCTGTGTCAGAAATAATCCCTTGGCGACCTAGCATCGTTGCATGCGCAATTGAGCCTTCAATATCTTCAGCGGCCATTGCTTGGTCAAATGTAATTGATGCACCGAAGGCATCGACCCAGGCCGCAGCATTTTCGGTAAAACGACCACCCCATAATTTCGTTGTCATGTGACTTTGTTGATGCGTGGTGAACACCACTCATCTTTCCTTTCCTTAAGCTATGTACAGTGGCAAAGCCACTATTTTTAGACTTCGACTTGTTTAACTGGCTTTTGGCTGTGGACGTGGTTGACTTGTTCGTAAACCGTGTTACTCAATGTCCATAGCTTGATAAAGCCAACCGCTGCTTCTTGGTCAAAGGATGAGGCACTGGTATACGTGGCCAGGTCTTCATCATAAAGTGAGTTATGTGCCGATTGACGCGCCACCGCAATGGCATTTCCCTTAAACAACTTCATTTTCACGATCCCATTAACGTTCTTTTGGGTGTCATCAATAAAGGCCATTAAACTGTCAAATAATGGTGAGACCCACTTGGCCTCATATACCAAATTAGCTAGTTGTTGCTCGATGATTGGCTTGAAATGCGCCACGTCACGTTCCAGCGTCAAATCTTCCAAATCTTTATGCGCCGTCATCAACACGGCAGCAGCTGGCGCTTCATAAATTTCACGTGATTTGATCCCCACCAAGCGGTTTTCAATGTGATCAATTCGGCCAATCCCATGTGCCCCCGCTAATTCGTTAAGCTGATTAATGAGATCAGCCAACGGCAAGGCCACGCCATCAAGGGCGACTGGTACCCCTTGTTCAAAAGTCACGTCCACAAACGCTGGCGTATCAGGTGTATTTTCAATTGCGTTGGTCAACGCATACGCTTCTTCAGGCGCTTGATGCCAGGGGTTTTCTAAAATACCGGCTTCAATAGCACGTCCCCAGAGATTTTCATCAATTGAGTAAGGCGAATCCAACACAATCGGCACTGGCACGCCATGTGCATTGGCATAAGCGATTTCTTCTTCTCGTGACCACTGGAAGTCACGGATCGGGGCTTCAATTTTCATGTCCGGATCTAGTGCATGAATCGCGGCTTCAAAACGAACTTGATCGTTTCCATGTCCCGTTGAGCCATGCGCAATGGCTACTGCATTGTTTTCATGGGCAATATCAACTAACTTTTTAATAATCAAGGGCCGAGACAAGGCTGAAACCAAAGGATACTCGCCTTCATACAACATGTTAGCTTTAATCACTGGCGCAACATAGTCCGTTGCAAATTCCGCTTGGGCATCAATCACAATCGATTGGCTTGCCCCAACCTTGAGGGCTTTAGCTTGAATCATGTCCATGTCTTTACCATGTTGTCCAACATTTAAGACAACGGCGATGACGTCATACCCTTTTTCTTTCAACCAAGGAATGGCCACCGAAGTATCCAATCCGCCTGAATAGGCTAATACCAATGTTTCTGTCATGTGCTCGACCTCCGTGTTTATCTATGCATTAATACTACCGCGAGACGTTTATTTATTCAACATAAATTCGTTTATATACATTAAAAGTGTGTATATTGCGTGAATTTGTGTATTTTATTGCACAAAAAAACAGGTTATGCAACCTGTTTAATACGATTATTCTGCCATTTGGGCGGTAATTTCGTCATGAATACGCGTGATTTCCGTTGGACTCATGATTTCAACAGCACCAAGGGCGCCCATATTTCGTGTTGTGCCATGCAATTGGTCTTGCTTGACATTCGCAAAGGCACCACGATAATCCATCGCTAATTTTTGCATGGCATGTGTTGACATGTCTGTTTGTACGTTATTTGATACTGTATTTAACAATGTATCATTAAACAATGTCCCAACATTCGTCGCCTTCTTCAAGACTGCCCGAATAATCAACTGTTGCCGCATTTGACGGCCATAGTCCCCGTTAGGATCTTCGTGTCGCATCCGTGAGAAGGCCAAAGCTTCATTTCCATCCATGTGATATGTTTGACCGGCTGTGAAGCTGTATTGCTTAGCTGCGTTAGCTTGGGTATCATCGCCTTCAGTTGTAAAGGTGATTGGTGACGTGACATCCACGCCACCAACGGCATCGACCATCTTGACCAAGCCACCCATGTTAATCAAAATATAGCCGCCATTAATTTTAATATCGAGTAAATTTTGAACAGCTTCAATGGCTGAATCTGCATTGCCGTAGGCATAGGCGGCATTGAGCTTCATTTGTTGACCATTGACTGTCACCAACGTGTCACGGGCAATTGACGTCATTGTTGTCGTGTTGGTCTTAGGGTTCACCGTCATCACAATCATCGTGTCAGTACGTCCCTTGTAATCACGACCCAAATCACCAGTATCGGTTCCAAGCAACAGATAAGACATTGGCTTCTTATCATCGATTAATTGATCCGCTTTTTTAGTCATTTTTGACGGTGCTTGCATTTTAGTGACCGTTCGGTTCATTTTGTAATAGGCCAAAGCCCCAACCGCAACGCCGGATAACAGCAATAATAAGACAACTGTGATCAAGATACGTCGTACCCAATGTCTTTTTTTCGGTTGTTTCCCACCATTTTGGTGTCTTTGATGCATGTCGCTACGCGTTGGCATTATTTTTCTCCTTGCCTTATTAATTCAATAGTATACACAATCAATCACGTCACAACAAGATTAGCCACCAGCAAGATGTACCAAAAAGAGTTGTGCCACATTGAAATAAATCAACACGGACGTTAAATCAGATAGTGTGGTAATAAACGGGCCACTGGCGACCGCTGGGTCAAATCCCAATTTGTCAATCAACAAAGGAATAAGATAGCCGGCCAAATTCGCTACCATGATGGCCATGGTCATCGCCACCCCCACGGCAAAGCCGAGAATCATATTGTGCTTCCAAAAAGTGACAATCGCGAACACTGACATCCCTGTTGCCAACCCAACAATCAAGCCTGCAATCACTTCACTCAGAAAGTCACGCAAGCCACTATTTTCACTGCCGACGGCAATCCGGCGCACAGCCAAGGCCAAGGACTGGGTGCCGGCATTACCAGCAGTTCCCGTAATCAGGGAAATAAACGCGGCCAAAATGGCCACTTGTCGTACCAAACCGTCAAATGAGCCAATTACCGTCGCCGTTAGCATCCCCAACAGCAACAAAGCAATCAACCACGGAATGCGCTTCACCGCTGAATGCCAAGGTGAATCATTAATTTGACTCACGTTCACGGCAGCCAAACCAGAATAATCTTCAACTGCTTCTTCATCAATAACATCCACGATATCATCGACAGTAATCACACCCAATAAATGATTCTTATCATCCGTAACGGGAATTGACAAGAAATTATAATCAGCCACAATTTGCGCAACTTCTTGCTGGTCATCACCGGCCCGCACGCTAATAATGCGATCATTGGTGATTTCTGAAACGGGCATGTCATCTGGATGCGTCAACAAATCACGCAGTGAAATAACTCCAACCAGTAACCCTTGTTGGTCTAATACGTAAACGTAGCTAATGGACTCGGCCTCAAGCGCTTGTTTTTTAACCAACCGCATGACTTCGCCGACTTTCAAATCCTCTTTGACCGCCAAATATTCCGTCGACATCAGTGAGCCGGCCGTTTGATCATCATAGTTGATCAGCTTACGAACCGAATCAGCATCGGCCTTTGGCATAAGACTGAGATACGTGGCAATTTGTCCTGACGGCATTTCTTGCAATAAATCAACCGCGTTATCGGTATACATTTCTTGTAAAATTTGTGCGCCTCGTTGTGGCGGCATTTCTGCTAACAAGCCAGCAATGTCCACTTCATCGACATCTAAATTATCAAATACCGCGGCCAAAACATCTGTTGGTAATAAACGCCACGCCACTGCACGAAATTGTTCTGGTAATTCGGCATAAACCTGCGCCATTTCAAAATCGTGCAACGCTTCAAAGCTCTCAATGAACTCACTGTCTTGCCCTGACTGTAACAAGTCAGATAGGAGTTGAATTGTTTCATCTAATTGTTCAGTTTGTTCTGCCATGTTATCACCCACCTATCTTGACTTGTCACCAGCAATTATCAAACAAAAACGCGATCAGATTATGCCAAATCGCGTAGCCCTTTTAAATCTTCTGGTAACTTCGTATTAAACTCACGGTAATCCTCAATAAAAGGATCATAAAACTTCATATGGTAAGCATGCAAGGCTTGTCGTCCCAAGCCATGCCAAAGTGGCCCACCATAGAGATCATCGCCAACTAAAGGATACCCAATATTTTGGAAATGAACGCGAATTTGATGTGTCCGACCAGTATGCAATTGCACGCGCACACGCGTCATCGGATTATCGCCATCTTCATCATAGCGGCGTTCAACCCAGTATTCTGTCCGCGATGGCTTTCCATCATCACGGACTTCACGCTTAATAAAATCACCCTCAACGCGACCAATTGGCGCATTGATATCACCATGATCCTCTGTCAAAATGCCACTGGTGTAGGCTAGGTAGAACTTTTCCACCGTATGCTCTTGCAGTTGTTGATCCAAAACGGCATGCGCAAAGCGATGCTTAGCCAACAACACAATCCCTGACGTGTCGCGATCAAGTCGTGTGACGACGTGTGGCACCAAATCTTCGGCGTTTGTTTCTTCTAGATGCCCCTTGACTTGGTTGACCAACGTGTGCAACCGGTCAGCATGGCCAGGCACAGTCGTCACCCCATAGGGCTTATCAACAACGAGCCAATGTTCATTTTCAAAAATGATGTTTAACGGCTTGTAATCCGGCACCACCAAATCATTACTTTTTTCCGTTGGCATCACGATGGTCACTTCATCGCCATCATCTAAATAATCCGATGTGTACACCGGTTGGCCATTTTTTAAAATCGCCCCACCATTGTGTTTCATTTGGCTAAACATCCGGTGCGACACACCGTGTGCTTGTAAAAATGTGCGCACTTTGCGCTGTTCAGTCCCTGAATAGGTCCATGTAAATTGCATGTTTATGCCACGTTTGACACACAAAACGTGTCAAACATTTCCTCTCATTTAATTAACTGATGTCACTAATAAACGCACGTTTCACGCGCTGCCAAAAATCCACATGCCGATAAGCAGCAAAATGAATTTTTTTATCCGCCACGCGGAAACGTAATTCGGCGATGTTTTGACCCTTGATATCAGACTGGTCATACATCACCAAAAAATGATCACTTTTTGGTCGCATCACAATTTCTTGACCATCTGGCACAATCAGTGGTGAACCTAGTGTTCGGAATACGCGGTTGTTAATGGAAGCAATTTCCGACATTTGAATGGCCGGAATACTGGGATGTAGCACTGCCCCACCATTGGCCTTGTTATAGGCTGTTGACCCAGACGGTGTTGCAACCGCAATCCCATCGCCACGAAACCGTTCAAATAATTGATCACCAAGATAAATATCGGCCACCAGCGTCCCCATGGGTTGCTTAATGACCGCTTCATTTAACGCCAAAAAACGATACTGTTCCCCACTGTCATAAACAGCCGTCATTTCCAGTAAGGGATAGCTGACCCGTTCATTATTATCATGTTGGAGACTTGCGACCAACTGCGGTAGTTCCGTTCGCAACCAGTCCGTATAAAACCCCAAGTGGCCAGTATGCAAGCCAACAAAACGCACCGTATCAATTTGATCGACGTAATGTTGAAACGCCCCTAGAAACGTCCCATCACCACCTACCGACACGACGACGTCTGGTCGTTCATGATCAATGGTTAGTCCCGCTCTTTCCAGCGCAACGATTAACGCTTGGGTAATCGTTTGTGAACTGGCGTCATGATTGTTAAAAATTGCTATTTTCATTCTGCTGCCCGAATTTCACTGACACGTTGATCCCATTCAAAATTTTCATCCGCTAACAAGGTTAGTTGTTCTGCCAAATCAGCTGGGAGTTCGTTGCCATGCTTATAACGCAAATCATGTTCAATCGTTGCCCAGACATTCATGGCAATCGTGCGAACTTGAATTTCGGCTAACACTTTTTTCTCACCATGATACATCTGAACTGGATATTCAATCACAATATGATATGAGCGATAACCAGACGGCTTCGCATTCATCACATAATCACGTTCTTCTAAAATTTGAAAATCAGAGCGTTCCCGCAGTAATTCAACAACGCGGTACACATCTTCCACATATTTTGTCATCACGCGGACGCCGGCAATATCTTGTAAATCAAGCGCTAAACGTGATTCGTCCAAGTGGCGTCGTACAATTTTTTCTTCAATAGATGCCCGTGATTTTACCCGACCAGTCACGAATTCGATGGGTGAATTTTTCCCATCTTGTTCGTACTGTTCGCGTAACCCACGCAGCTTTACTTTTAATTCTGTCACTGTCTGCTCATATGGCACGAAGAATTGGTCCCAATTCATAATGACACCTCTTTCTCAACATAATTATCATTCAGGCAGACGTCGTTGTCCCTTATTCAAATACAGCAACTCATTTAATTATCATTTAAGGTCATGATCATGAAATAAGTGTGGCTGAAATTGTTGATTGCCCTCACATTTTATTTTAACACAGATCTTGTTTGGTTTTGAGCGTATCAGTCGACAAGGACGTGTTTTGCGGGTAAAATAACTCTCTGGACAATAGCTCATTTTAAGTCTCACTATCTTGATACGGAGGCATCACATGCTTGATATTTATCATTTTTCCAACCCATTTTCACCAACCTGTTTAAAAACTGAAGAACGCTTACTTTATATTACCCCTGGTCTCGCCACGCGCACCCGTCTACGGTTCATTCCGTTGATCAACCCCGATACAGTTACCGAATATGCGACGCACCGCGCAGTTTTAACGGACCAACCCACTTCGCTAGCCGATACAATTTTCCACGTGGTGTGTGATTATAAAGCAGCCCAAATCGAAGGTAACAAAAAAGCCCGCAACTTTTTGGTGCAAATCCAACAACGTGTGACAAACCAAAATCTACCTTATTCAGAAGCCCTGTCAGTTGCCACAGCGCAACAAGTTGGCCTCAATACAGATGATTTCTTGCACAATCGGGTCACGGATGATACGCTGGCGGCTGTGATTGCGGATCAAAAATTAGCGCAAACGATGTTGCAACGCCAAGAAGCGGCAATTGCTATTGACGATATGCTCACCCACGAAATGCAACTGGTAACGGACTTCTCAGTGGCGAACTTAGTGCAAACCTTTGGGCCGCACTTGGGCAATCACATGACCCCTTTGGCGCTCCAACAACAACTTGAAGCGTTGGCCTAATGCCATTATTCTCGGAAAGGTCGTTAAGATGCGAAAAATATTTGAAGTTATTGGCGCTATTGTGACCGTGATATTAGGCCTCGTAGTCGCTATCCCTGTCTCACTTGCCGTAATTGGTGTGGCTGTCCCAGCCATTCTGATTTTTGTGGCAGCTATTTTCTTAATTGTTTTGTTGGTTTTAGCCATCTGTGGCGTTGTTGCGCTAATGACTTTTTGGCGTATGCGCTACCAGTTAAAACATGGTGGTGGCGTTGATTTTGTCTTTAACGGCAAGCGTTATCATGTTGAAACCCTCTCAAAGCGTCACCCGAATAACCGTCGTGATGTCACTGACGATGTTTAAACAACTCCAACAGTTTCAGCAACAATTCGCTGATCACCCTGTCGCACAACGCAAAATTAACGCGGCACTCGCCACCTATCTAGGCTTAGCCCAACGACAATTACCCGATGACCCGTTACCAGCACTCAGTTTTAGTGTCCACCAACTCGTCAACCAGCCAGCATTAATGGCATTAGAAACCCTACTAGCTGACTTTCGTCAGGCGTTAATTACGACTTATGGGATTTGGCATTTGCCCAACAACCGCTGGTTGGATGACTTGCACGACTTCGTTGCCGGACGTCCAGTACTGGAGATAATGGCTGGTAATGGCGTGATTTCGCATGGGTTACGCGCGCGGGGTGATGATGTGGTCGCGACCGACAACTTTGTCTGGTCAGGCCAAGATAATCAACGTCCTGATCCTTGGACAACTGTGATACCTTGCGCTGCTGACCAAGCCTTGCGTATTTATCCCCATGCGGTGGTAATTATGAGCTGGGCACCCGACACGGATAACAGTGATTTGGCCGTCTTACAGGCATTACGTCAAGCACATTTTGCTGGTGATTTCATTATCATTGGGGAGAAAATGCAAGCAACCAATTCTCCTGCATTTTGGGCAACTGCCCAGTTAACAGTGCCACCGCTACTCAATCAACATCATCATAGTTTTGACAACATCCATGATCACGTCTATCTCGTTAAATAAATCCAGTCAGTCGATTGGATTTATTTTTTTGCATAAAAATGACAGTTTTATCATTTTTTTAATTCAACCATGATATGATAATCATAACTTTTTAATTTGACAGGAGAAAAATAGATGGGCAATACACGAGTTGGTGTGACTTCAGGCTTACTGGCCTACGTATTTTGGGGCGTTCTGGGTATCTTTTGGGAATTACTCCATGCCGTTCCGGCACTCGATACCTTAGCTTACCGCATTGTTTGGTCCTTGGTGACCATTTTCGTGGTGCTGCTTTTTCAAAATAGTTGGCGGACTGTCTGGCAAACCATTGTCACCCTCACACAAAACCGAAAAATTCTTTGGATCATGCTGAGTGGTCTACTGATTACCGTCAACTGGTATATTTACATTTATATGGTGACACATAATCAAGCAACCGAAGCGAGTCTTGGTTACTACATGATGCCCTTGATGAATGTGGCCATTGCGGTATTGTTCTTGCACGAGCGGTTATCGCCAGCTAAAATGATCGCCTTACTCCTGGTTGTGATTGGCGTCGTACTGTTGACTAAGCAAACTGGCGCGTTGCCATTGTCGACGTTACTGATGGCGGCCTCTTTTTGCCTCTACAGCTTGATTAAAAAACAAGTGCCACTGCCAGCAACAATTTCACTCGCATTAGAAACCCTATGTGTGGCGCCATTTGCCGCCATTTATTTACTTTTGTCGCCCCATATCCTCACACAAAACGGGCCAACAGTAACCGGTTTGATTATTGCCAGTGGTGCCGTGACTGTTGTGCCACTCGCCCTCTTTGCCGTTGCCACCAAAAATACGCAATTTATGACGCTTGGCTTTATTCAATATTTAAATCCAACCATGCAACTCCTAGTCGCCGTTTTCGTATTACACGAACCTTTAAGCTGGCATAAAATCGTGGTGTTTGTCTTTATTTGGGCCGGTATTGCCGTCTTTGTCCTAGAAAGCGTCTATCAATACCAGCATCTCCGGCAAACCCATCATGCGCTACGTTAATCAAGATAACCAATCATAACCCTTTAACGTTGGTGTGATTGTTGACGATTATGATAAATACAACCCCTTAGCACCGAGCAAGGTTAAGGGGTTTTTGTTTGCCTATTTTTTAGACTTATGAACCAAATTGATTAACATTGCATTAAATATACATTAAATTCATAGTTATGGTATATTAATTTACAGTGACATGATAACCAAATAAGAAATTCATCATTTTTAACATCAGTAATAGAAAAACGATTCAAGTATATGTCTTAGCATGACGGGAGCAAATCAAGTATGACAGAAATCATAGCAAAAAATTGGTGGAGCATCCTAATCGTTAGTCTAACATCTGCTTTATATGCCCTGGCCAGTGTGGTCAGTGCGGCCTATTATGGCTATATTGTCGAACGTTCTCATCATAAAGATACCACGTTGTTTTTTATGATGATTGTTGCTGGGATTACGGTGGTCTTACTCCGCTATGTGTTTGATGTCATCAATCAAACA
This sequence comes from Leuconostoc garlicum, assembly GCF_001998805.1. Taxonomy (NCBI): domain Bacteria; kingdom Bacillati; phylum Bacillota; class Bacilli; order Lactobacillales; family Lactobacillaceae; genus Leuconostoc; species Leuconostoc garlicum. Next base: position 1,642,521 of record NZ_CP016329.1, read on the forward strand.
CTGATGGTTAAATTTGTGGGCAAAATCATGTACGGTATTCGGGAAAAACCATGGCTCGCATCACGGCTAACCAAGTGTCTGAATTTGGTCAGAATAAAGTCAGTTCTTATACGTCTAATTTACTCAACGATGTTGAATTAATTGAAATCAACTTAATTGAACCCTTTTTCGATTTAATTTCTCAAATCATCGTCGTTATCATTTCTTCAGCAGTCATTTTATATTATCAACCAACGGTATTCTTGATTATCATTTTGGGTTCAGCACTTGTGTTCTTGATTCCTACGCTGATGAGTAAAAAATTGCAGGAAAAGCAATTAGCCCTTTCCGAAAAATCAGAAAATTTGACCGAATCCGTGACGGATATTTTGAATGGTTTTGCAACCGTCAAAGCGACGCAAACATTACCTTATTTTTTAAAAGATTTTCAGCGCACAAATCAAAAATATACACAATCTCGCATCTCATCAGGCCAATGGATTATGTCGAATTATGCCACCTCAGCCACGCTTGGCCTAGTTGTTCAGTACGCCGCAGTCCTGACGGCGATTTGGTTCATCATGCAAGGCGCCATTTCTATTGGTATCATGTTAACGATGGTGCAAACGATGAACACGCTAGTCTATCCATTGATTGGCATTTTTCAGCTAATTCCTCAAATGAAAAGCACCAAGCCCATTGTGCAAAAAATTGAAAACCTATCCAAAGGTCAGGATGATCACCAAAGCGACCTACCAAAACGCGTCTTTAACGAACGTATTACGTTAAACCATATCTCGGTCAACCTTAACGACAAAACAATTCTTAATGATATCTCTTTGTCGCTCATCAAAAATAAGAAATATCTGATCATTGGCCCAAGTGGTTCAGGAAAACCAACGTTAGCCAATGTATTGGCAGGGTTTATCACTAATTTCGACGGGGAAATCAGCGTTGACGATCAAGTCGTCAACGCCAACGACCAAATGTTTGATATTGTGGCTTATGTGAATCAATCCCCTTATCTTTTTAACATGACCGTTGAACAAAATATTGTGATGTACAAAAAAGTTGATAACGATAAATTAGAAAAGTACTTCTAGACAGTGGCGCGAAACAGTTTTTAACAAATGGCACCCAGTTAGCCAATCAGATCACCAGTAATGGTACGAATTATTCAGGCGGCGAACGACAACGTATCGCCATCGCCATCGCCAGAGGATTGTATCAACAAAAACCGCTGCTTGTGCTCGATGAAAGCTTGTCTGGTCTCAATTCAAGCTTGGCCCATGACGTTGAGAACAATCTATTAAATCATGATGATTTGACATTGCTTTATATCACGCATAAGTTTGATATGGCATTACTTAAAAGATATGACGAGATTATTTGGATCCAAGATGGCAAGCTTTACCGGATGGCATCACCTGATGTTTTGTTATTTAATCAAGAATTTTTGAATTTTTTAAATATTGCAGGAAAATACAACGGTTCTGTCGCTGACTAATCCAATTCGTTCATTGCTAAGTTTATAAAATCCATGATATAATGAAGCCATTAAAAAAGACCCATGCTAGAGACATGAGCCTTTAAATCACAAGCGCGCTGAGCGTTGGTGGTGTTGATTACATTTTAGACAAACGTAAACCCCTTAGAACTGGCCGAAGTTAAGGGGTTTTTGTTTGCCTACTTTTATAACTCACTGACTGCTGACCTTTTGAACAACGTCTTGGGTTGATTGGCTGACATATTGCTGAATTTTATCCGGTGTTAATTGATGATCTTGACCAGTCTCAAAATTTCTAAAGAGCCAAACCCCGTCCACCTGCATCAAATAAACTGGACTCGCAGTCGTATCTTGACCAGCTTGTGTTGCTGGCGCACTGGCTGCAACACTTTCTCCAGCAGTTGTCGGTACGTTAGTCGGTCGTTTTTCTTTACCATACAGACCCGTCACTGCTGCATTTTCACTGGCTACCCGCTGACTCAGCGCTTGCGCTGCTTTTTTTGTTGTCGTAGTCCGGTGAATCGCTGGCACTGATATGCACAACAACATCCCGATCGTCAAAACAGCCATTAGTAGGTATCTCGTCTTAAAGTGCTTTCTTGCCATTTTGGTATTTTTCATCATTTTTTACCCATAGCGCATGCAAAATAAATGCAATGATCAGATTATGGTTCATCTTATCATTGTGCATTTAGAATAGCAAAGATACTGACCTGGTTAGACAACAAAATAGTATTTTAACCCTATATTACTGTTTTCTATCATACATTATTTTTATCAATTTAATTAAAATTAACTGTGGTAAAATAAGAAATGGAAAACAGAAAAGAGATACTTATGAAAAAACAATATTCGTTAGTTGGCGTTATCAGTTTAATGTTATTAGGTGGTATCTTATATATCATGCATATCAATGAATTCTCAGTTTGGGGATTTGCTGCGATTGCTATCGTTATGGTCTATATCTCTGCAAATATGGTTCGAAAATTACTTTCTTAAAACGTTTGAACTATTTGATAAAAAATTAAATGGTCTATTTAAGACAGTTAGTAAATACCGGTAACTGTCTTCTCTACTATGCATCAAAAACAAAAGGCAGTATCTACTGTTAGTAGGTACTGCCTTTTGTTTTATTTTTTTATTCAGCACAATTAACCTTCATAAACAAATTTACTTTGGCCTATCTGGTGACTGATCCGATGTTGTATAGATTGACTTACGTTTCTGCAACAGTTGTTCCCTTATCTGCTACCTCGTCAACAATTCTAATTAATACAGCCCCCAAAAAAATACTTAAATCAGGATCAATTATTAGGAAATCAGATGCTGTCGCTTACTTGTCATATCCTTGTCAGATTGATGACGTGTTCAAATATTTAGAATATAGCTATGCTTGATATACAAATAATCATAAAAGAGGAAAATATTATGCAAAAAACACGTATTTCTATGTTACGGAAATCAAAAGGTTTTACACAAGAAAAACTAGCTGAAAAGAGTAATCTCAGTATTAGAACCATTCAGCGGTTAGAATCTGGAGAAGATTCTAGTTTAGAAACTCTACGTTTAGTGGCCAATGCATTAGAGGTACCAGTAAATGAATTATTTGAAACGGTGGATGATGCAACCAAAGCAAATGAAATTGACCTTTTTTCTGAAGAACAAATTATACAGATAGAAAAACGAAAATCAGAAAAGCAACTACTTAACATCAAAAGATTAGTCGTTTTTATTTCACTTCTTCTATTAGCATTCTTTATCAGTAAATTTCCAAACGATGTTCAAGGTATGTTAGGCATCTTGTGGGTGGGCTTGTTCCTTTTAAGTGCCTATCTCATGAAATATATGAAATCAAATTGGCATTTAAAGATGAATGAAAAATACCCACTAACTCGTGGTATAAAAGTAGAGAAGTCAAATCATATGGACGATTTTCTTTGGTGGAAACAACCCGTAGCACGCAATGTTTTAATGATATTTTGGAGCGGTATAATTCCCTTTATTTTCATCTCAAAATTTGTCCTGCATATTTTTTAAATAGTCCAAAATAGTCCAAAATGGTACATTCTATCTTAATAGTTCTAATGTCTATAAGTTGAAATACGTTAATACAAAAAAGCAACCACGTTTGTGGTTGCTTTTTTAGTAAGTCATCAAGGCCATAAATGGCACATCCCCAGAAGCCATGATCTTTTCACGACCATGTAATTCAGTGAGTTCAATAATGAAGGCAACGCCCGCCACAACACCGCCAAGCTTTTCAATAATCTCGCGGGTCGCATTGATCGTGCCGCCTGTAGCGAGCAAATCATCTACAATCAAAACACGTTGCCCAGGTTGAATGGCATCCTTGTGAATTTCTAACACATTTTCCTTGCCATATTCAAGTGAATATGACGCGCTAACCGCTTCACGCGGCAACTTGCCACCCTTACGTGCTGGCACAAAGCCAACGTTCAAAGCGTAAGCCAAAGGTGAACCGACAATAAAACCACGTGATTCGGGTCCGGCAATCAAGTCCACATTCAAATCCTTTGCAAATGTAGCAATGGCATCAATAGCTTGATGATAAGCCACACCATTGCCCATTAAAGGCGAAATGTCGCGGAAACTAACCCCTGGTTCAGGAAAGTTTTCTACGGTGGCAACATAATTGTGTAAATCTACTGTCATATTTTTTCTCTGAGCGCGTTCAGCTTGTACGAACACACCCTGCTTTCTATTTACTTTTTAACGATTAGCCAAAAATTTTTGATAGGTCACTGATGTCGTCAATGACTTTTGTGGGGCATTTGGAATAATTTTAACATAGCCGTCCACAATCCGGACAAATCCCAGCTCAATAAAGACTTGAATCATAATATTGAGGTCTTTGGGACTGAGTTGGAGTTGCTTAGCGATTTTTGCCAAGTTCTGCCCAAAGTTTAAGTCTTGATGAGCATAAATAAACTTATAAACCTGCGCAAAAAATTGCTTATGCGCCGTGTTTTCCACTGGTTCTGGTAAGGCCACATCTGCTAATAACAACTGCAACTTCGCTTGCCCACGGAAGTAATTCAAGCCCAAAGTGGCGGCAAATGATACCCCAGCCGGTTGTTGCACAATGCGCGTCCAATCTGGATGATTAAAGCCAACCGCTTCAATTTGATTTGCTAGCGTTAACTTGACATGTTGTTGGGTTGCCCCCATTGTCATGGCTTTTTCAATTTTAGGCGTTTGGAAACCAAAGACTGGTTCCGGATTGTCCTTCCCAAAAGGCTCCATTAACTTTAACGCATCATAAAGCGTTGGCGCCAGTTGGTTAACGGGTAACATCATGTTCACTGCGACTTGTTTTTCAGGTATCACTAAGGCTGGCAAACTTGATAACCGCTCCCGCAGAATAGCTAAGTTTGCTGGGGAAATACCTAAGCCAAGCGCACTGGCATGACCACCAAACGTGTCATACAAATCACGATATTGACCCATGAGCGCGTACAGATCAAAATCACCATACGTTCGACCAGAACCTTTATACGTCCCATCGACTAGACTCAAGACAATCACTGGTTTGTGAATCAACTCAACGAGTCGACTTGCCACAATTCCCAAAATACCTTGATGCCAATCATCACCAGCCACCACTAAAACTTGATCGTTGGCATGGGCGTCTGACAACGCCAATTGCTTGGCCGCACCAAAAACTTCTTCAACAATTTCTTGACGTTGGGCGTTAATCGCTTCCACTTGCGTTGCTAGTGCCGTTGCCTCATCGGATGACTGCGTCAGTAGCAAATCCAATGCTAACTGCGCATCCCCCAACCGACCAACAGCATTCAACCGTGGCGCCAGCTTAAAGCCAACCGTTTCGGAAATAATCGGTTGGTCGGATAGCTGACCTGCACTTTTTAATAAGGCGGCAATTCCTGGCCGAGGACTTTCCGCCATTTGCTTGAGCCCCCAAGAAACCAACGTTCGATTTTCATCCGTCAGTGATACCATATCGGCAATTTCGCCTAACGCCACCAAATCAAGCATCTCCGTGGGCAATTCGCTTTTATCTTGTACCGGTTCCCCGTCAGTTAATAGCGCTTGGGCCAGTTTAAATGCGACCCCGACTCCTGATAAATCAGTAAATGGATAGTCGCCTTCGGGATGTCTTGGATGGACAATGGCGTAGGCATCCGGTAACGTTGGTCCCATTTCATGGTGGTCGGTGATAATGACATCCACGCCTTGACTCATGGCATAAGCCACCGCTTCGTGGCCACTCACCCCATTATCAACCGTCACAATGACTTGCGCACCATCTGCAATCAAACGTTGGTATGCTGCTAAGTTTGGCCCGTAGCCGTCTTGGAAACGATTAGGAATATAGGCAGTCACGTCGGCACCAAGCACTTGTAAAGCTTCAAGCATTACCGCTGTACTGGTCACCCCATCTAAATCGTAATCACCATAGACGACGATTTTTTCGCCTTCAAAAGCGGCTGTCATCAACCGTTCCAACGCTTTATCCAAATCATGGAGCTGCATTGGATCATGCAGTTGATCAATGCTTGGTTGGAGATAAGCAAACGCCGCTTCGGGTGTCGTGTAGCCTTTTTGCGCCACAATCGTGGCCGTCAATTGGGCAATATTTAGTTGTGACGTGAGCTGGCGGACTGTTTTTTCCGTTGGTTGGGGCAGCAAACGCCAATTGTTTTGACTCATTGTAACCTTCTTTAACTTACTGGCCGACGGCCTTTATTTGTCTTTCTTAAATGGCACATCAATGACATCTAAGTCTCTAGCCACCACAGTATTAGGGAAAATTTTGCGCACATCGGCGACCAAAGTTTTCACCATTGGTCCAATATAACGTGCGGATAAATGCGTTAAAATCAACTTATCAACATGGGCCCGTCGGGCTGTATTGGCGGCATTGACACTCGTTGAATGGGCGTGCGCCCGTGCCATTTTGGCTTCTTCATCACCGGCACCATAAGTACTTTCATGAACCAAAACGTCGGCATTGAGCGCCAATACTTCAATGTTGTCATTGGGGCGCGTATCCAAAATAAAGGTCACCACGCGACCCTTTTGCGCCGCGCCAATATAATCGCGCCCATCTAGCATTCGCCCATCTGGTAAGGTTACCCGCTTACCCGCCTTCAATTGGCCAAAGACGGGGCCAGATGGCACATTTTGCTCACGCAACTTTTCGACCAACAGTTCGCCTGGATGGTCTTTTTCTTCAACACGAAAACCCCAAGTATCAATCCGATGACGCATCTTAGCCGCAATCACACGGAAAGTCTTATCATCAAAAATAACCCCTTCGGTTAATTCAACATAAATTAAGGGATAAGATAAGCGCGTTTCTGAAACCCGCAATGCCGTTTGCACGAAATCTTTAATACCTTTTGGCCCATAAATGGTCAAGGGTTCATGCTTATCAGCCCCTTGAAATGACCGTGAACTCAAAAAGCCAGGCAACCCAAAAATGTGATCCCCATGCAAATGTGAAATAAAGATTTTTTCAACCTTGCGTGGTCGCAATGTTGTCTTGAGGATTTGATGTTGGGTCGCTTCCCCGACGTCAAATAACCAAACGGCATTGCGTTCGTCAAGAAGGCGCAACGCAATGCTTGTCACATTTCTAAATTTTGATGGTTGACCAGAACCAGTGCCTAAAAATTCAAGTTGCATGTTATCTTAAGCGTCCCGTCACATCGCTTAACGCTGTGGCTGGCACGTTTTTCCCCTTATCAATTAGACGATCTTGTATCATCTATAACTTAACTATTTTACCATATATCAACACTTGATAGCGATCTGAAGACAAAATAAAAAACAGCTCACGCTGTTTACTTGTCATCCCAATGGGTCTTTTGGAAAGCCACACGACTGGCCATGACCATCGCTTCGCGCGCTGGATCCTTCTTATAGAAGTCTTGATGGTATTCTTCAGCTTCATAAAACGGTTGCGCGTCTTCAATTGTCGTCACAATTGGCGCATCAAAGCGACCAGAAGCTGCTAATGCCGCTTTGGACTTTTCCACAATGGCACGTTGCGTGTCATCAGCGACAAAAATTACTGGCCGGTAATTGTCACCACGATCTTGGAACTGACCCATGGCATCAGTTGGATCCGTTTGTTCCCAGTAAATTTCGACCAGTTCGGCATACGACAATTGTGCTGGGTCAAACCAAATTTTCACTGCTTCCGTATGCCCCGTCGTGTGTGAACTTACTTCTTCGTAAGTTGGATTTTCTGTGTGGCCACCGGTATAACCGGAGCGTACTTTTTCAATGCCAGGCAGTGAATCAAATGGTTGCACCATGCACCAAAAGCATCCGCCAGCAAAAATGGCTGTTTCCGTCGTCTTTGTCATGAGTTTGTCCTTATCTCGTTGCTAAAATAAAAAAGAGAAACGTTCTTCGTCTCTCTCATCATACTATAATCAAACTCAAATTTCAAAATTTTCTTTTTCTTTGGCTAACTTCGTGCGCACAATATCTTCCTTGGCGTGAATCAATCGTGTGACCAACGCATTAAATGGGGTTGGAATGCCCTCTTGTTGCCCCAGACGCGCAAAGTAACCATTTAAAAAGTCAATTTCTGTTCGCTTACCATTTTGAATGTCTTGATACATAGACGGATAATGGTTACCCGCATTTTCTGGCTTCAATAAACGACTCAAGTCCGCAATAATGCCAGCGACATCGACTTTAATACCTTGTGAGGCCCCGACTTGCTTCATTTCATCCAAAATATCTAACGCCATATCCATGGCATTACCCGCTGTGCCAAATTCGGCAATGTTAGCATCTAACAACACTGACAACGGATTCAAAACAGCATTGATACCAGCTTTATGCCAAATGGCTGTCATGACATCTGGTACCAATTCGGCATTCAAGCCGGCTTCGTTCAATGCCTCAACGATCGGTTGCGCCTCCCCGCCAGCCAGTGCTTGTAACTTGATTGAACCGGAACCAGTTGTGTGGATTTCACCAGGATTCACCAAAGATGACGTCCACAACGTCACACCAGCCACAATTTGTGACTTGTCCACGTGCTTTGCCATCACTTCAATATTACCCAAACCGTTAGACAAAATGAGTAATTGTGTTTGATCAGTGATAATTGGCGCAATATCCGTCAACATCCGATCCAACTGTGGCGTTTTGGTCAACAAAATAATCAGGTCAAACGTCCCCGTTACTTCTTGTGGGGTCATCACGGGTAAATAATAAACCTTTGGATCTTGATCATCATGGACAACCGTCAATCCCTTGGTGTTAATGGCGGCAATGTGTGCTGGCCACCCGTCAATGCCGGTCACATCATGACCGTCCGCTTGGAGCATAATGCCCAAACGTGCGCCAAGTGCGCCAAATCCTGCAATCGCTATTTTCATAATTTATATTCGTCCATCAGCGATGAACGCCTCCGCTTTCAGAAATAAATAATTACTATTATTTTACCACACGTTGGTTTTTGAAAAAGCGACAATTCAGCGACGCCTGGACCATCATAGTTATCCGTATAAGATAATGCTATATTTTTTGTCAGACAATAAATTCTCAAAAAAAAATCCTGACATCAGTTTAAGTGTCAGGATTTATAAAAGTAGTATTAATATTATACATTTAATAGTTTGTTGGTTGTCGGCAGATCTTGTACCGAATCACGAACAACCAGTCGTGGTTCATAGCAAATTGACTCAACTTTATGATGCTTAATTTGTTGCAGGAGTAGATTAGCAGCATCGCGCCCCATGCGCTCCTTTTCATGCGACATTGTGGTCAGTGGTGGCGTGACGTAACGCGACATTTGAAAATCATCAAAGCCCATGACTGACACGTCTTCCGGTACGCGCAAGCCTAAATCATGCGCTAAAGCAATGATTTGAATGGCCAGCTGATCATTATAGGCAATGATGGCTGTTGGCCGTAACTCCGGACTTCGCATTAAAATGTCGTTAATGTGATGAAGTACCTGCGTGGTTTCGTCAGACTTATAAATCACTGGCGTAAATTCCGTCAAGAGTTCCGACTGTTCTTGATAGGCACGCATAAAGCCATCGAGGCGGTTCACCCCTTGGCGGTCATCCACTTGGAATGCCCCCACGATGAGCTTATGTCCCTTCTCCATGAGATACTTCGTCGCTTGATAAATCGCTGCTTGGTCATCGCTGATCACCGATACCTCATCGAAATTCGGATAAGTGGCGTTGATAAAAATCATCGGTACGCCATCTTCTCGTAATTTGTCATACAAATCACTATTCGGCGTTGCGGTGGCACTGCGTGTTGGTTCAATAATTAAACCAGCCAAGTTCTGCTTCATCATGTTAATGAGGGCGATACGTTCGCGCTTTGGCTCATTATGCGTGTTCGCTAAAACCAATGAATAGCCATTTTCACTAATAACTTGATCAGCCCCATCAATAATTGCCGGGAAAATATACGACGCGACGTGGGTCGACAAAATTCCAATCACACTCGGCGCCTTGTCCTGCTTCTGCTTGGCTTGCCAGTCGGCGACATAAGAACCACCGCCTTGCACCCGATAAACGTAATGATCATTTTCTAAATCTGAAATGGCACGGCGAACCGTGTAACGACTGACAGAAAATGCCGCCATCATTTCACTTTCGGTCGGTAATTTTTGTCCCTTCACCAATTCGCCATTCAAAATTTGTTCTAAAATGTGATGTTTGAAGATTTCATATTTGCTCGTCATACCATGTCCTATGAACAACTCAAAATTCGTCATACTACTGGGTTGTTCGCATTCCTTTTTCGTGATGTGATGAATAAATTAATAACGTGATAACGCATAGTCGATCGTACCACTTTTTCACCCAATCAGCATTGGTTCGCACAAATTTTTTCACAATCTCAAAATTTTACAATTCATCAGATAATTTGATGAGATGTTGTTGCCCAAACGTGAGCGTGGCAAAATAGTCACGATTACTGATAGTCGCCTTACTCTGCTGGTTAGGGTCGCCAATAAGAAACACCCGCGTGTGGCGTGCCGCAAAGTAACGTCTTAAACTATTCACATGTCGAATGGATAACTTCTGTGCATCGGTGATGATCATGACATCATACGACTGTAGGCGTTGGCGCTTAATCTTCTTGAAAAACTGCCATTCAGGTAAAATATGCCAGCCATACTGTCGCCGCAGCGTCGCTTGTGCCGACTTCAGCGCGCCAATATGGACGAGTAACACCTGCCCCTGCTCACGCAGGATTCTCACCGTATCACAAATCATTAACGTCTGTCCCACACTAGTGGCTGCTTTCATGGCATAAATCCCAGGCGCTGGCGTGGCTAATAGTTCGGCTTGTAATTGTTGCTGCGACTGCATCAATAAATACTGCCCTTTGAGAAAACACGCCAGTTGGGTGAACAATGAGACTAAATAACCCGCCACTCGTAATACATCATCCAAATCGGCTACGGCAACACTTTTAAACCCCATGACCACCTGATAAAACACCGATGTCTGCCAAACCTCATCTTGTAAGTCGATCACGTCCAATGTATCTTGATCAGTTAGATGATAAATGCGATCCAAGTCCGAATTATACGTAAATAAGGCAACGTGCTGACTGTCCTGCGTTAAGTAATAACGATTATTGCGTAATTGTTTATGGATTTTTTCAATGTCGTAATGCACGTCACTCTTGAGTTCAATATTGATGATGTGGCCTTCGGCATTAATGAACAGCATATCAAACTCTTTACTAATTGGCGGGACGGCATAATCCACATACACCGCCTGCCATGCGGGTAACCCAGCAGGAAAATACGCCACTAGCTTCGTCATGCCAGTTAATTCCTGCGCCCGAATTGTCGTGTCCCCCAACTGTTTCAGATATTGGGCAGTCTGTGCCTGCTGGTGATAACTGCTGAGTTGGTTTAAATTGATTGGTTGCTGTTTGGCCATCCTGTCCCTTTTCCACTGTGTCATACGATTACTCTCAGTATATCAAAGTTATCGCGCATAAAAAAATACTTGGCTGTCGTCAGACAACCAAGTATTTTTAGTGTTCAGGTTGATAACCCGTTACTTTAATTAGTTTTTTAAACCCTTGCGTGACATAGCGTGTGGCCAACATTTCAAGTGCTAGTAACACCTGTGATGGTCGCATCAAAAGGTACCTCAATAGCTTATCAATGAGAATTGCGCCAATCACAATCACGGCTGTCACGAAAAATGAATAACCAATGAAGGCTGGCGTTGCCATAGTCTCTGCAAAGTCGCGCACATGGAAAATATTCTGCCACAGCGTATTGTGAAACGGTTCGTAGTCTTGGATCAAATAAATCGCGACTGCGGAACTACCCATCCAGTTGATCAGACGATTACCACGCGGTTGGCGTTGAATCGTCTGACTAAAAATATAAGCCGCTGCAATGAATGCCAGTGGCGAACTACCTGTCACAAAGTAACTGGTTGCATCCGCAATGGCTTGACTCTCTGGTCGGTTATTCCCGATCATATCACTCAACCCAATTGACAACACCGCAATCACAACCGTGACACCTAGTAAGGCCTTAAGTAGCGTGGACAATCGCTTGGACACTCCATACATGCGCAGGTATAACCCAAAGAAGAATACCGGTAGTAAGTCCGTTAATTGACTCCCCCAGCCCTTCAAAAACGTTGGTAACACCATAAAGATTAAGACACCCAGCGCAATGAAACTCACCGCTTGGGCGCGCCGTAAGTGGCCGAGAAACTGGGATAAATAACCCGAAAAAATATACAAAATGGCATAAATTGTAATGAACCAATACATGCTCCGGATCGTTGGAAATACCGAACGCCACATCAAGTCGGTATTAAATTGCAACTGTCCACAAACCAGTAAAATAATAAATAATCCGAGCGCGTAAAACCGCACCGTATTGGTTAATTGCCAAACTTTTTGAAATGTGGGTCTGGGATTGATGGCAAAGTAGCCAGTAATCAGAATGAACAAGTCCACCCCAATCTTCCCAAAAATTTCTAAAAACTGCAACCACACCGTATTCGGCTGAACGGTATGTACCTCGTTACCAATAAAATAACCCCAAATGGCAAAATGATGCACCGTAATAAATGCCATTGCGACCAATCGCAATAGCTCAATATTTGAATTTCTCTTAACCATTAACCCAATCCCAACGCTCCCATCACGTTTTACACTATTATTTTTATTATACGTGATTATGTATGGGTTGTCATAATAGATTAAGAAATATTAAGCGATTATTAGTCATTTTCGCCTACTAGAATTTAGCGTCGCTATTTACCAACACATCAAGTTACTCCATATAAAAAATACTTGGCTGCACATGTCCGCTAGCCAAGTATTTTAAATTATAAGTTTGGTTGATAACCTGTCAACTTAACTATTATTCTTTTGAAAAATTGTATAGTATAATGGGTCACCTTCATTTCCAATGCTAACAATAGCAATGCTGGTCGACTAAGTAACAAATTCAAAAATTTATCAATGAGAATAGCGCCAACAACAATCACAATAATAACTAAAATTGAGTATATCATGAAAATTGGCGTTACCATACTTTCAGTGAATGCTCGTACATGAAAAATATTTTCCCATAAGACCGGACGGAACGGTTCATAGTCTTGAATAAGGTAGATTGCTAATGCTGAACCACCTGCCCAATTAATTAATTTGTTATTTCGTGCTTTTAGAATAACGGTCCGACTAAAAATATATGCTGCCAATATAAATGCTAATGGTGAACTTTCAGTCACAATGAAACGAGTCGCTGATGTAATGAATATTTCTTTTTCAAAAAACAAACTAAGACTGTCTGCAATTACAACACAAAAAAGAATAAAAACAATTGAAAGTACTGATCCAATTTTTAAAAATTTTAAAAATTTATCCGAAACTTGATATATTCGAATATAAAGTCCTAAAAAGAATACTGGAATCAAGTCTGTCAATAGACTATCCCAACTCAACAAAAATGTAGGAATCACCATAAAAATAAGGACACTAAAAAGGATTAATTTCTGAACTTGTGACTTATTTAAGCTTTTTATAAGTATAGCCAAATAACCCGAACACAGATAAAGGATGACATAAATTGTTATAAACCAATACACAAAACGCAAAGTAGGAGTTAAAGCTGATATTAATAACCTTGGTCCAAATTGTATCTGTCCATAAAATATCAATATGACAAAAATACTAAAGGAATAAAGTCTCACTTTATTTGTTAGTTGAAAAACCTTTTGTAATTTTGGCTTTGCATTTAACGAATAATATCCTGTAATCAAGACAAATAAGTCAACACCAATTTTGCCAAGTGTTTCAAGCATTTGTAACCATATTACGTTGATACTTAGGCCCTGAATTCCGTCATTATTGAAATAACCCCAAACAGCAAAAGTAACTCAAGTACGTTATTCATTAGTGTGTTAATCCTTTATTCTTTTATTAAAAACGGTTGCGTAGCCAACGTTTGACAATTGGCGCCGGTAATAAGCGCTGAATGGGACGACCATCAATAATGGCTTCCGCATTCAGCGCAAATAGGTCACTGATTTCAGCGCCTTGTTGTTTTCGCAACTTGGCAAAAGCGGCCTGCATATTATAGGTTCGATTTGGCAGATCATGCACATCTGAGACAAAGACATGTCCCAGATTATGTGACACAATCGCCTCGGCAAACTTTTGTACTTTTTTCCCAAAAGCGCCGACATACGAACTTGCCGTCACTTGAGCAATAGCACCCCGTTCAACCAGCTGATACAAAATCTCTGGTTGCGCCATTAACTTCGTATTGCGTTCGGGATGGGCAATTTGAACCGTAATCCCTCGCTGCATCAGATTAAAGATCATGTCCGCACTATAGGTCGGTACATCATCATCTGGAAATTCCAGCAGCAAGAACCGGTTCCCCTCATCAGCAAAGAGAATCTCATCTGCTGCTAATGCCTCAATTAGCTCACCGTTAATCCGCACTTCTTGTGACGGAAAGACTTGTAGAGGAATCCCTTCTTGATCAAGCATCGCTTGAAAGTCAGCTGTTAAGGCTACCACATCCGCTTTGTTATTGCGATAACGCCCGTTCATATGATGGGGCGTCATCAACATCACTTCGATTCCTTCCGCCACAGCGTCACGTGCCATCCGTAACGAGGCACGCATTGATGCTGAACCGTCATCAATCTCCGGTAGCAGATGACTATGTAAATCAATCATACCCGCTCCTTAATTTGTGTTACTATTATAAATTTAATATTAATTTTGCGATTCAAACCCTCGCATATAACCAACCATACCATGTGAAAATGTCAAAAATATTACCTTTATAAAACAAAATTTTCTTTTTGTCATATTACGATTTGAGCAAGGTTATTTTCTCTCATATAACTTTTTTAAGCCATAATAAAAGCGAACCGCTTTTGCGTGTTCGCTTTTCGAAATCTTTACTTTTTATTTGTAAGAAAATATTAAACGATACAACAAAATCACTATCAATACCAAATTCGACGTAATTAAGGCAATGTATTCCCGGCAGCCAGATAAATATCATACCAATCTTGTCGCGTTAACGTGATGTTATCACCATCAGCCATCTCTTGAATATGTTGGGCACTCATCGACCCAATAATCACTTGCATGTTGGCCGGATGACGCAAAATCCAGGCTACCGCAATCGCACTCTTACTGGTTTGATACTGATCCGCCAAGCGCCCAAGTTCGGCATTTAATTCTGGAAAATCAGGGTTGTCCACAAATACGCCACTAAAAAAACCAAATTGCAATGGTGACCAGGTTTGGATTGTCATATTCCGAATCCGACTATACGCCAATAATTCCGCATCGCGCATAACCGCTGCATCATCGGTCATATTGACATGAATCTGCTGATCAATCATCCCCGTATGCATAATCCCGAATTGCAGTTGATTGATAATCAAGGGTTGCTGAACGGCAGTTTTTAATAGTTCAATATCCAATGAATTCTGATTTGACACCCCAAAATAACGCACTTTGCCACTTTGCTCTAGATAGTTGAATGCTTCCGCAACTTCCTCAGGCTCCACTAACACATCCGGCCGGTGCAATACAAAGACATCTAAATAATCTGTGCCAATACGACTAAGTTCATCTTCTACTGACTGGATCAAATTTTCTTTTGAAAAGTCCACTCTTTTGAAGCCATCCCCACGAACAATCCCACCTTTAGACTGAATGAGAATACTATCCCGTGCCACGTTAGCATTTTTTAACGCGCGGCCAAATGCACTGGATGATTTGCCATCACCATAAATGTTTGCTGATTCAAAAAAATTAATCCCATTGCCAATGGCAGATTCGACTGCCTGTTGCGCCTCCAGATCACTTCGCGTACCCATGCGCATCACACCAAGGCCAATTCGGGAAACATTTAGGTCACTAACGCCTAGCTTAATCTTTCTCAATATTCTCACCTCATTCTGGAGATACTTGCTTGGTTTCAAAATCCGCAACATCTATTAATTAATAAGTCATATATCTAGTATTATAGCGCATGGCATCGTAGACAACTAATGTTCTGTTTCTATTTATAATATTAAACCATAATAAAAGCGAACCCTCTCACGAGCGTTCGCTTTTTGACATACCTTTCTTTTGAGAATAATAAAATATGACACCATACAACACAATCGCTGCCAGCACCAAAGTCGTCGCAACAACATTCCAGCCATGCATCACTTGGATGCTTTCAGCAGTCGGTGTACTAGACGTCGTCATGATGAAAAAGTCTTGAATCGTATGGCCATCTTTAATAATAATCACGGAAGCCAAAACCATCAGTAAAAACTGGGTCAGAATACTGCCAATATTTTGCAAGGTATACTTGACCCAAAGTCGCTTATCTTCAGGAATAGGTATTGTCGCTTGATAGCTCATCGTCAACCAGCCATTCAATATCCCCTTAAAGAGACTCACAATGAATAGCCCAATTGGAAACAACGGCGTCCCCACAATCATCAGTAAACCGACCACAATCCCAAACAGCGAACGACGTTTGATGTCTGTCCCAAGTAGCGCCATCCCCTTCGGTGCCAACAGCGTACCCAATACATAAGGCAAGTAAAAGTAGAAAAAAGCTTCCCGACGCCCATAAAAAGCCGCTGTATACAGCGAACTAAACAAAAACAAATAGTTCCCGACCGCCCCGTTAATTAAGGTTAAATACAACAACTGGTTTGGCACATTACGCTGGACTTTGCGCCGCCAGAAAGTCACCAACCCGACGGTGACCAGTGCAATCAAGAAGAAACTATTAATCACCGCATCAAAGGCTAACATATCCGCCAATAGTCGACTCGAACGCAAGCCAAATAGTAAGATAAAGAACACAACGAACAAAATCAGATAACGATACGATGTCTCGGCTAAGTCATAAGCATCGACTTGATAATGGGTGATGACGTTGGGCGTTTGCAACGCCAAGCCATACATCACACCATAGATCACGAAGAACACGAGATACTTAAATCCTGCGGGCAACAGCAGCGCCGCCCCAAGCAACATCAACATCACCAACGACCCAAGCATATTCCCGCGTAACACCGCATCTCTTGTCTTCAGATACTGCCCAATTGCTGCATTAGCTGGTAGTAACCACGCCCCACTCAGCCCAGCCCGAGGAAAAAGCCCACCACGATAAAATTAGGAAAGTATAGGATCCCCAAAATACCAAAACCACATCCTAGTAACCCACAATAAAG
Organism: Leuconostoc garlicum; assembly: GCF_001998805.1. Classification (NCBI taxonomy): domain Bacteria; kingdom Bacillati; phylum Bacillota; class Bacilli; order Lactobacillales; family Lactobacillaceae; genus Leuconostoc; species Leuconostoc garlicum. The sequence goes on from NZ_CP016329.1 coordinate 1,659,741, forward strand.
CGCCAACTTTAGCAGGCTCAAACTATGTAAGCGTGTCTTAATCCCTCGAATAAAGAAAGTCCCCGTCATCCGAAACGTATAAAATAAGACGAACGGTAAAACAGTTAGTAACGACTGCCCATTACTGAGCTGAATTAGTAGCATAAAAGGTAAGACGATAATGGTGCTACTTAAGATGGTCAGGGCAGATTTGCCCACAATTGGCAAGTGATTTGTCATAACGGTGTGTCCTCGTATGCAAAGCGTGTCATGACATCACGTTTTAGAGTAAAGAAAAAGTCCAAGCAATCGCTTGGACTTTTTGTCATGATCGCATGATCTGATTACTCAGATTCATGTTTAATATCGTCTAACAGATCGCGTTCCTGCTTTGACAGTGGTCGCTTCTCTAAGAGATCCGGCCGACGTAACCACGTCCGACGTAAGGACTCTTTTAATCGCCATTCGGCAATTTTCGCATGGTTACCACTCATCAAAACTTCCGGTACCTTACGGCCCCGAAAATCAGCAGGTCGCGTATATTGTGGAAATTCCAACAAATTATCTTGGAATGAGTCTTCCTCAGCACTCACATTATTACCTAAGACATCTGGTAAAAAGCGCGCCGTGGCATCAATGATGACCATCGCCCCAAGCTCTCCCCCTGTCAACACGTAATCTCCCAATGAGATTTCATCGTCAACGAGCTCGCGAATGCGTTCGTCATACCCTTCATAATGTCCTGCAATAAAAGTGATATGTTCTTTTTGCGCTAATTCTTCTGCCACATGGTGGTCAAATTTACGCCCTGCGGGATCAAGCAGCACCACGTGCCCCTTATCACCTGCTGCTGCTTCAACGGCAGCCATCGCATCAAAGATTGGCTGCGCCATCAAAAGCATCCCCGCACCACCGCCAAAAGGATAATCATCGACATTATTATGCTTGTTTTCCGTATAATCACGAAAATCTGTCACATAAAAGTCTAATGCCCCTTTGTCAATCGCTTTCCCCAAAATCGATTGTTTCAACGGTGTAAACATATCTGGAAATAAACTTAAGACATCAATTCGCATTAATCTAATAATCCTTCCAACGCATCAATCGTGATGCGCTTATTGTCGACATCAACGTCTTTTACCACGTCATCAATCATCGGAATTAATGCATCTTTTTGCCCTGGTCGCTGCACAACCCAGACATCATTAGCCCCAGTGGTCATAATTTCTGACACCACACCGATGTCGTTACCGTCTAGGTCAAATACACGACTATCTATAATTTCGTCGTAATAGTATTCATCATCCCCTAGTGTCTCACGTGCATCGCCATAGACATAGACATCGTGTGTTTTATATTTTTCGATATCGTTAATGTTGTTCACGCCTTCAAAAAGCACTAACCACATATTTTTGTGCAAACGTGACGACTTCACCTTAAATGGGACAAAGCCATCTTTTGTTTCAACTTGTAGTTCCGCACCTTTTTTGAAGCGCTCATCAGCAAAATCGGTAATCGCTAAGATTTTAACTTCACCACGAATGCCGTGGGTGTTGACAATCGTGCCAACTTTAAAATAATTTTCTTTTGTCATAATAATATTATAGCATAGCTTTTATGACCACTGGCAGATGTTGTGCTTAGGCGTGACGGTGTGACCAAGTGAAGTATTGGAAGATCTTCACAACACCCACAATGATCATTGCCAAACCAAGTAGTAGCCACAAGATTACTGCACCGATAAGTGGTGAGAATAGCAATACGATACCGGCCAACAAGCTAATCAATGCTGAAAATACTGCCCAGCCCTTACGTTCAAAATACTTCAATGAGGCAAAGGTTACAATAGCTTCAACGATCCAAGTGATACCAACCAACAAACCAACGATTAAGAATAGGTAAGCTGTCGCTGCGTACAAGTTGATGAAGCTGAAGACACCAGCCACCAAATAGATCACACCAACTAAGAAACTACCTAAACGTGCCCAAGCTGATTCGTCATCATGTGTACCGATTGCGGCAACATAAGCTGCACCAATGGCAATAAAGGCGATACCAACCATAACCGTAACTGCTGCGGCTGTACGATTTGGCCAAAAGACAATCAAAAGACCAAAGATCAAAGATAGTAACCCTTGAAGCCCTACCATCGAGCGCAACTTTGTGTAAAATACGTCTGACATTTTATTCTCTCCTCCTATATAGCTATTATAACCCTCCCAACCATTGTTGTCGGTTGTCACACAGCCAAAGGTACTGAATCTGATGTCGTTACGCCTTTTGTCATACCACATAATCCGCTACATTGCATTTCAACAAGCATAACGACCGCATTCCCCCATTAACTGCATCACTCAGACAGTCAGAATTGAAATAGGTAAATGTCATACGTTTAGCGTTATAACACCATTATGGTAAAAGTAAACCCCTTTTTTGAACTTTTTTAGCACTCGAACACGACGTGTGCTGAAATCCGAGATTTAACGCGGATTTTCCGGTATATCTAATGATAGTAAAACTTGCTTGATATCAGGCCCGTAAGCATATTTCCCAATCCCACCCTGCTTTGGCAAAATCCGATGACAGGCATTAATAATCGTTAGCGGATTCTTGCCGACGGCCGTAGCGACAGCGCGAATCGCCTTGGGATAATTAGCCCGTGCTGCTAAATCCGAGTATGTCAGTGTTTCAGTTGGCGTCATTTCATGTAAGGCCGTCCAGACGGCACGTTGAAACGGCGTCGCCCGCAGGTAATCAATCTTAATCGTCCGAAAGTCCACTGATTCCCCAGCAGCATAACGCCGAAATAGATCGAGTTCTGGCACATGTCCCGCTTGAATTGTCGCTGTGGGATAGTCTGCTAAAAATTCTTGACGCCCATCATCCGCTAAACTCACAAAAACTACGGCGTCATCTTGCTTGAATACCGTCAGTTGTCGTTGTAAAAATGGCATTGTCTCGTAAATAATCATGGCTTTATTTTAGCATAATGAGTCATAATACATAAAAAGCACGCCTATGTGGCGTACCCCGAAAGTTAAAGCAACTTTCGGGGTTTTATTTATGACTAAAATTTCAAAACAAATTAAACTTCAGGCAATTCAAGATTATCTGTCTGGAAAATATTCCATACGTGGCATTACTGCTCGATATGGTATTGCTAACAGTGTCTTTCGCATGCTTATTGCCGCATACAAAAGTTTTGGATCAGATATATTATTTAATCCACCAGCAATCACACCTGAATTTAGGATTAAAGTGGCATCATGGGCCATTCAAAATAACGCTTCTCATAGTCAAGTGGCTGCTAAGTTCGGCTATACAGGCATTGCCCAAATTGTTTCGTGGAAGAAGATCTATTCACAACTAGGGCCAAATGGGTTATTATCTATTCAAAAAGGACGATCACCTAGAATGGCTAATAAGAAACCTAAGCAAGTAAAACAGCTCACAGAAACTGAAAAACACATTGCCCAACTAGAAGACGAAAACCTACGACTAAAGATTGAAAATGAAGCGTTAAAATTATTAGCCTCGATTCAGCAACGAACCGACAACTCGCAGAAGTAGCTTGCCGGCTCGAGGCGCAATTTAAATTGGTGGCTATCCTAAAGGTTCTGCCAATCGCAGAAAGTACAGTGCATTACTGGAAACGACAGTTTAAAAATGATGACCCTGATGCACCCCTTCGTGCGGCTATTAGGACAATCTGGGAAGCTGATAATCACTACGGTGTGCGAAGAGTGTATTTAAAGTTACGTCAACAACCAGCG
>NZ_CP016330.1:0-38640 GCF_001998805.1 Leuconostoc garlicum
TTATGAGCTTTTTGTTTAAGCAAGAAATGAATATAGTATTTATTAGTCAAATAAGAACAACTTTTTGTGAAAAAAATAAAGTGACGCCCTTAAATATCGAAAGTCGGCCCATATGATAACAATAGTATTTAAGAAGAGGTTTCAAATTAATTGTGACCTCTACATACAATTTTTATTACATTAAATATCAATTTTATTTACGAGATTGTCTCTCAAATAAAATGACGGTTGCAATACCTACAACAATCACCAATAGCCATGGCCACAAAATAATTTTTTTCGTTTTTGTTGGTGATGCTTTTTTAGTAGTTTTCTTACTAACAGACACATGAGGCACTACTTTGACTGGTAGTTTTTTTGATGATGAAGACGCTTGCGAGGATGTACTCGAAGCAGATTGTGGCGATGATGTTGATGAGCTGCCCGTTGATTCAGATGTCGCATTAGTTGAACTTGCTGATGACGACGCAGGCTCTTTATCCTCGCCAATTTTAGGAAGACTGCTCGTATCAAAAACCACACCATAACCATAATAGTGGTTGTAACGAATTGCTTGAATGTTGACGTTCATGTGACCATCCAAGCGCGTATCCAAATTGGTCGCTGTGAACTGGTACTGATAATAATCGGTATTGCCTTGCGTTGTCCTTGAAATTGCCGGCGTTTGACCATTAAAATCAGTCACAGATACAGGGAAAAGACCCAAATCATGTGTCGTTTTGATCGTCATAATGACCACATAATGATCCCCATCAATCGCAACCGTTGCAGGCTTTTGAAAGTATTGATCAGCCACCGATGTTTCTGTTGTGCCATCCTTGACGACCCTAAAAGGCACTGAATAAGTGTCTGCAGATACTGTTTGGGTAAGAGTCATGAATCCTAATAGTAAACTAACGCAAGTTAGCATAAACCATTGAAATCGTCGCATTAACGCAAAACCTTCTTAAGCCAAATGCCCAAAGCCAAGACACCTGAAACTAACGCTGCCAAAAGTGGTGCAGTTGTCATCTCGTTAGTAGCCGTGTTAGTAGCTGCTGTGTTAGGCAATTTTGATGTACTTGATAATTGTGCTGTCAAGGGCACGTCGTGACCAGTGGCTTGGTTAGGCGACACATAATTGTTTGGCAGGTTACTTGGGTTGCTTGGGTTGCTTGGGTTATCTGACATTGACCCCGATGGTATTCGTTCAAGATTTCCTAACTTTAGGTCAACCGGTTGCGTCTCAGTAAATGGCAACGTGCCAAGCATCGTCTCCACATGTATTGTTGACTTGAGTGTCTTACCCAATTCAGAAGTTGGTAAAACAATAACAACACTTTGTCCACTTTTCACCGCAGAAACACCGTCTATAACCCAGGTTTTAACCATGTTAATGGTTGCCATATCCTTAAACGTCAATGTAATTGTTGCCTGACCATCTTTAATGACGATATAGGCGGTTGGTGATACCATTGATGCCATCATTGAATCATCTGTTGTACCAGATTTGTACAATTTAGCTGTCGCTGTGTAAGTACCATTTTGCGAGTTTTTGGTAGCTTCTTGTTCTACTTTAGCTTTAGCTTCTTGTTCTACTTTAGCTTTAGCTGCTTGTTTCGCTTTTTCTGCGGCTGCCTTATCTGCTGCCGCCTTGTCTGCTGCTGCTCTCTCTGCTGCTGCTTTGTCCGCCGCTGCCTTGTCTGCCGCTGCTTTCTCTGCTGCCGCCTTATCTGCTGCTGCTTTCTCTGCTGCTGCTTTGTCCGCCGCTGCCTTGTCTGCCGCTGCTTTCTCTGCTGCCGCCTTGTCTGCTGCTGCTTTCTCTGCTGCTGCTTTGTCCGCCGCTGCCTTGTCTGCCGCTGCTTTCTCTGCTGCCGCCTTATCTGCTGCTGCTTTCTCTGCTGCCGCCTTATCTGCTGCTGCTTTCTCTGCTGCTGCTTTGTCCGCCGCTGCTTTCTCTGCTGCTGCCTGCTCGGCGGCAACTTCATCTGGGTCACGTGCTACCAATTTCAAATCCGTTACAGTCAGGTCAACTGGTTGAGTTTCAGTAAATGGCAACGTGCCAAGCATCGTCTCCACATGTATTGTTGACTTGAGTGTCTTACCCAATTCAGAAGTTGGTAAAACAATAACAACACTTTGTCCATTTTTCACCGCAGAAACACCGTCTATAACCCAGGTTTTAACCATGTTAATGGTTGCCATATCCTTAAACGTCAATGTAATCGTTGCCTGACCATCTTTAATGACGATATAGGCGGTTGGTGATACCATTGATGCCATCATTGAATCATCTGTTGTACCAGATTTGTACAATTTAGCTGTCGCCGTGTAAGTACCATTTTGCGAGTTTTTGGTAGCTGCTGTTGTGACCGTTGTTACGCCAGTTGTGTCCGCTGCGACGGAAACGTCCCCGTTCAACAGCACCACTCCCGAAACGGCTATCGTTCCCGCTAACATTAAAACTTTATTTTTCTTCATCATATCCTCCAAATTACGATACTTATCACGCGATAAGCGTTCTTGTGCACAAAAAAAGCGCAGCTTGCACTACGCATCTTCTACCATAACTGAATTATATTACAATGGGCTCAGAAGTCAATAAGCTGACCAATATCTCTTTGATTAGCTAGGCCTGACTCGCACAAATCTTCGATTGCAAAAATTCACGTACTAATTATCCTTAACCATGGCTTGAATAACCATCCACACGCTAACGCTCGCATTCTCAGAATCATCGAACAATATGTCAAAATCAATAGTTAAAAAAACAATAATGTTGGCATAAACAACCTTTTAGCTCCCCTTCTGCTGTGTCGACCACTGGATTATTGTACACTCAATTCCCCTTGATCGTACTGCGGTAGTTCGGTTAACCATATTCTTTAGGAAAACCATTATTGTCACCAATGACCAGCTGTGGTAAACCAGCGCGTCAATTGTTTTATTGTGAAGATGAGATATAGGTCGACCGGCACATAGACACTTTAATTTTCTTCATACTTTGAGTCCATGTGCCAATTTTAACCTAGTTTTACGAGCGTTACCTCCACCAATAGAAGTTTTTTTCTCACTAAATTGGACTAAAACAAAATGCCCGTATATGAATACTTCGTAGAATCATCACTCAAAATTAATAAATACTTTCGACTGTGATCAGCCGTTAAAAACTTGTTACCGAAATGGTTATTAATCTACTGCCCTATTAATGACAGTAAAGCGAAAACACACGATTGACAATCATTGCGAAGATTTTTTCTAAGTCGTTATGTTTAATTGGCGATGATATTTCACCTTATGAGACTAACTATGGCGAGTATGATAAACCATAAAAGCGCCAAAATTGTTGTCACCATAGTTGCTTTTGAAAACAATAATATCAAAAATACAAATAGCAAAAATGAAATAGGGCGCTGATGTCAAGATTGAGCTGTTTTCTTGTTTTTTGTAAGTTCTTCATGATTTAGTTTATAAAGTACATACCGGGCCTTTACATCAGTATGCGATAGCTTGTCGACCCCATAATCATTTTTAAGCATATCACGCATAGCATAATCCAGCTGTTGCTGTTCGCGTTGCCGCTTCTGCAGCGCTTGATGCGTTTCTTTCAGGTTTTGATAGTCTGCTTGGATGTCAGCTAATTGCGCTTTGACTTGTCCTAACGTTTGCTTGAGTTCTTCTGTCTCGTGCTGGCTTTGTAAGGTGGCTTTCTTCATCGTGGCTACCACATTTTTAAAACGATCTAAGTCATCTGGCTTCAGCACCGTCTTACCAAAGAGGTTTTTAGATAAGGCTTGTTTAAACGCATCAATTTGTTTTTCAGCTAAGTCTACTTCCGTTAAGGCTTGCGCCGTGATTTGAAGTACGGCCTGTTTAGCCCTAATATTTTCTTCAACGTCAGCTAGTTCGTTTTTTAAGGCGTTAAACTGATCATTGTATTTTTTGATTTCAGCGACATTCTCAAACGGTAAAGTTTTGTTATTTAGAATACCGTGTTCATAAAAAGGCAGCACCTTTTTTAAATCCTGATCTAAATCCTCATGAAAGGTTTGTAAATCATGGCGTGTGAGCACTTCTTTAGCGGACACTTTATCACGTGATTTTTTACTATCAAAAACAACGGGAACAAAGGCATAGTGCAAGTGAGGGGTTGTTTCGTCATAATGCACGACAGCGGCCACGGCATTTTCTTGACCATAACGTTCATTAAGAAAATTGGTGGTTGCTTCAAAAAAGGCGCTCTGTTGCTCGTAGGGCGCTTCTGCGAGTTCTTCGGGTAAAGTGACTATCCAAGTCGCTAACGCCTTCACATCGTCTCTTTTCATGCAATAAACGTCATTTAAACGCGCATTGAAGCGTGAAAGCATATCTGAACCATCTGTCATCAGATCTTGATTCATATAGGTTTTCGACACATCAATTTCTTTGTTCGTGTGATGGTCGGTTTTACGTTCAAAGTGAACCGCTAAACCAGGGACTGCGCCACGGGTATTTTTCTTTAAATGCGCCATCAAAAATGCCTCCTCGAAAAAGGTTTTCCAAGACCAGTATAACACCGTTAAAAATCTGGTATAGCTTGTTATACCAAAATGATATTTTGGACAGGCTCTGCGAGGCGCGTCATCGACAAGCGATGACCGTAGCGTTTCCCCTTCCTACTGGGGAAACTGCTATTTTACAGCGCCTATTATCCGGCTCGTAAAACCTCCGGCGGGTCACGCCGTGACGGGGCAATTTATCATTGCAGGATCACCTTCAGCGGGAGCATGTCATGCAGAACGCTAGCCGCGTGGGGCAAGTTACTGGTATCTTACAAGGCAGATAAAAATCTACACATCATTTATTAAATGTTTTCACTAAAGTAACCTGTGTTAGTCTATTTTCTCCCCAGTCATTTAAAGCAACTATGATGGGAATTAACGTTTCTCCTATATCAGTTAGTTGATATTCAGTGTGCTTTACTTTACCAGTTAAGTATTCTCGTTTAGAGACAATTTGGTCCGCCATTAATTCATTCAGTTGGTTCGATAAAACTTTTTTACTGATACTCTTCAAATGTTTCATAAAATATGAAAATCCTTGCGGCCCGTCATTTATTAAAATCCATAATATTAATAATTTATGCTTGCCGCTAAACATTGATACTGTAAATTCTTTAGTACAATCAAAATCACCATTACTAAGCTTTTTCATAACAGTATTTCGAAAATAATCTGACATAATAATACTCCCTTATGGATAATAGATATAAAGAGACACTGGGTTACTTTGAAGTGCCCTCTATTAAATTTTACCAGTAAGGTAAATAATATATATATTCTTAAAAAGAAAGGTGTTATTTTATTATGAAACTACAATTAGCAATCGATTTAGAAGATGTCCAAGGAGCCATTGATTTAATTCAAAAGACGAAAGATAGTATTGATATTTTTGAATATGGAACCCCTTTGGTGATTAATTTTGGACTTGAAGGACTAAAAAAAATTCGTGCGGAATTTCCAGATATTACATTACTTGCTGATTTGAAAATCATGGACGTCGCTTCATATGAAGTGAATCAGGCATTTGCTTACGGAGCTGATATTACAACGATTTTAGGTGTTGCCGAAGATCAATCCATTAAGGATGCTGTAAAAGCAGCTCATGAAGCTGGAAAAGAGTTATTGGTTGATATGATTGGGGTCCAAGACATTGCAACTCGTGCTCGTGAAATAGATGCTTTTGGAGCAGATTATATTGGTACTCATACGGGGTATGATCTACAAGCCTTGGGTCAAGATCCCTTTGAAACCTTTAATATCATTAAGAACAATGTTTCTAATACAAAGACCGCAATCGCTGGTGGAATTAAATTAACAGCAGCGGAGGAAATTAAGTCGGCTAATCCAGATCTATTAATTATTGGTGGAGCAATTGCTACAGTAGATGATCCAGCTACAGCCGCAGCTGAATTCAAGAAAATTCTTGGATAAATAGGAGTTTGTTATGAATTGGGAAAGCATGATTTATGAACTAAATAATAATTCGGATAAAAATATTTCCAATGAGTTATTAGTGGTTATCAATTCAACTAATAGAATTTTTTTGGCGGGATTTGGACGGTCAGGACTAGCATTACGGGCTTTTGCTATGCGCCTTGCGCAATTAGGAAAAGAGACTTTTTTTGTAGGGGATACTACTACACCTGCTATTCAGGATAAAGACTTATTAATTATTGCATCTTCATCTGGAGAAACGAGTCAATTAATTCAATATGTTGACACTGCAAAAAATATTGGAGCGAAAGTTTGGCTATGGAGTACAAACACGCGTAATACGATCTATAAAAAAGCAGACTATGTCACCATACTATCAGGTAAAAGTAAGTTTACTAATAACGACATAACACAACAGCCAATGGGAAGTTTATTTGAACAATCTGTTTGGTTATATGGAGATTTATTTGTAATTAACTATATGAATGAATTTAATATTTCCGAATTTGAATTAAAAAAGAGGCATGCTAATCTTGAATAATTCTATATTAAAATTTAAGACCTGCTCCTATGCTATTAGTTTACAGGGCAGAAGAAAATCTGTCCGTAAATCTAGCATAAGAGCATAGTCAATTAGATGACTATTCTCTTCTCTCCATAAATTTTATTCATCAATTATTCTCTCAAAAAAGGCCATTCCCCCAGAATGGCCTTTTTATTGAAAGTAATTATCCAAAAGAATAAAAAGTACTAACACCAAATAATAAGGTATCAGTACGTATGTTAAAAATTGCAATTTATTTTTTCTCAAGAATTTCTGTAATTTGTTTCAAATATTTTTCTGTATTGGTTTCTTCAACAACTTTTTCTTCAACACGTTTCTTATTTACTTTGTTAAATACTTTAACCATTATAAATATTGAAAAAGCAATAATCAAAAAGTTGATAATTGTCTGTAAGAATGATCCATAGGCTACAGTAGCTGTTCCAACTTTTACAGCCATATTAGAAATATCAATCCCTCCAATTAATATACCCACAAGTGGCATAATAATATCATTAACCAATGATTTTACAATTAATCCAAAAGCACCCCCTATAATGACACCCACTGCTAGATCGACGACATTTCCCTTAAAGGCAAAGTCTCTAAATTCTTTCCACATAAAAAATCTCCCTTATATTTTAATTAAAACGCACATACATTATTGTCTTATAAAATCATAAAACTAGCAACGTGATTAGACCAAGGTTTATAGAGCTAGACCAATTAAAAAAAGCGAAATTCACAATATAGCTGTTAACAAAAAAAGCGCTATCCCAACTCGCTGTAAAGATAGCGCTTTTCACTTTGGTTAACACGCATTAAGTAAACCAAACATTGGTCTAGGAGGTTTGAAGCCATTCAATGCGTGAATTAGGGATTAAATCCCGCATGCCAAAACTGTTGTGACGGTTGATCGTTGGAGAGTTCATATTAAAATCATCTTTTTCTATATTAGTATTGTGGGACGTTTACATTTTCATTCCCATTTTTTCATAAGACTGCATACCGCCCATCCAAATCTCAGATGGTTTGACGCCACGTTCTTTAGCCAAGGCCATCATTAACGTATCCATATCCATCAATTTATATTCTTGCTTTGGCTTGGCTGGATCAAATGTTTCAATCTGTGCCATCATGCCACCATCTTCGTGCTCAATGATATGGCAGTGATACATATAAACCCCTGGCAAATCAAAGCGAACCAGCAGCCGAACCGTTTCACCAGGATTTACGCCAACGGTATCTTTGAAACCATATTCATTTGGATACGGCGTATGCCCATTCCGCGACAAGACTAAGAATTGGGTTCCATGCACATGGAATGGATGAACCATTCCAGGCGCATCATTGCTATTGGTAACATCCCAGTACTGGGCTTTGCTAATTGGTTGCGTGGCATCAATCCGCTGCATGGCAAACTTTTTACCATCAATCGCAACACCTTCGTCCATCCCCTGCATCACAACGTGGCGAACTGGCAAAGCCGGGTCAACCACTGGTGCCTTCACATCGAACAACTTATCAGGCAAGGTAGTCTGATCCGGTTTGAACGCATGAATGCGGAACTTTAGCAATGGCACATCATCCGTATATAAGGTGACCTCGTCGCCTTCATGGTATTGGCCAAAATCAACGATCACTTCGGCACGCTCAGCACAAGTCAGCATCAAATGGGTAAATTTGACCGGCTCCGGTAACAGTGAGCCATCCCCGCCAATTTGCGTAAATGGCAGGTCATCGGAAAAATGCAACCGCCATTCACGGCGATTAGCACCATCCAGAAAACGCAACCGGACCTTTTGCGTGGTGACATCAAAATAGGGATTGATTGTACCGTTAATCATTGCAGTTGGCCCAGCAACACCGTCAGGATCATAATCAGCCCGGTAGTCCCACTGGTTGTTCTCATGAAAACGCCGGTCTTGCAAAATGACCGGAATATCGTCAACGCCATAGTTCCTTGGCAATGGCAGGCTGGCTTCATGGTCGTCTTTGACAATCACCATGGCAGCCAAACCATGCCAAACCTGCTCGGCTGTGGATGGGCACGGATGCGCGTGCAGCCACAAAGTCGTCGCCGGTTGTTCCAATGTGAAGTCGATATGCTTACTTTCACCCGGATAAACCGGCGCATGGCATCCGCCATCAACATAAGGGCCACTGACATTAGCCCCATGCCAATGAAAAGTGGTCAACTCAGGCAGGGTGTTTTTCAGTGTCACATGCGTATGCTGACCACGGCGATACACAATCGTCTGACCTAACAGACTGGTATTGTAGCCCCACGTCTTGGTCTTCGCCCCAGGTAACAGTTGCGTTTCCCCAGCCTCTGCTGTCACCGTGTAATAAACGTCGGTCGCCGTCTCTTTATCCGGTTTCAACAATGGCGGCACATTTAAGGGCTTCTCAGTCGCATCACTGACCTCAAGCGGCACGTATCCGCCATCGTGGAGATCAAACGCTGGCTCATCAAAGAAATAGTCCGTATAGTTTTTCATCGTGATTTCCCCCTATGACAAGAATTTTAACACTTGAGGAGGATTTTCATGCAACAAATGTCGCAAACAATGGGCTGGCTCATGCTGGCGTTAAATGTGGTGCTGATGATTCTAATTGGTACCATGCACAATATGGCAGCGATGTGGTTAATGGGGTTCTGGTGCAAATTTTCCTCGCTGACTTGATTTTAGTATACTGGGTGCCAAGAAACGAGGGATTGCGCGCATGAATCACTTTAAGGGACGCCACTTTCAAAAGAACATCATCTTAGTAGCCGTTGGCTACTATTTCAGATTCAGTCTCAGCTATCGTGACATCGTTGAATTGCTTCGAGATCGGGGTATCACTGTTCATCACACCACGGTCATGCGTTGGGTTCATCACTATGGCACCATCTTTAAGGCTCTATGGCGTCGGCATCAAACAGCTCACGCTAAAAGTTGGCGGATCGATGAGACCTATATTCGAGTTAAAGGCCGTTGGGCCTATTTGTATCGCGCTATTGACAGTAACGGTTTGACCATGGATTTTGAGCTACGAAAACACCGCGATTATACCGCATCCTATCACTTTTTGAAGCGTCTCTTGACGACCAATGGTCGGCCTGATCGATTAGTCACTGATCAATATCGGGCAATACTGAAAGCAGTGAAGCACCTGATAAAGCAAGACTATTTGAGCAAATCAGCCCACCAATGTTCCAAATATCGAAATAATTTGATTGAACAGGACCACCGATTCATTAAACGTCATCGTGTCCGCTCAGCAAGCTTTCAAAGCATTCGAACCGCTAGTGCAACGTTGAGCGGTGTGGAAATTGTTCACGCAATACGCAAAAGAACCCGACGAGAGTTAAGTCTCATCGGGTTCTCAGTCGTGGACGAATTAGAAGCATTGTTAGCTGCATAACCTTCAACATAGGATCAATAGCTGGTTGCATTTATTTAAAAAAGACTTGACAAGAATGGTTTACAATAGTAAACTTATCTCAAACATTTACGTTTACGCATGTAGACAATAAGGAGGGAAAGAGAATGAGTACAATAGTAGTTAACCCTCATATCACAGATGCTGAATGGGAAGTTATGCGTGTAGTCTGGGCGAATGGTCGAGTGACTAGTAAAGAAATCATCTCCATATTGAAAGAAAAAATGGACTGGAAACAAGCCACTATCAAAACGCTCTTAGGTCGACTGGTTGAAAAAGGCGTACTAAATACAGAGCAAGAAGGTAGAAAATTTATTTATACTACCAATATTGAAGAGAAAGAAGCCGTAGGAAATTATACAGACGATATTTTCAACCGTATTTGTCGAAAGAATGTCGGGAATGTAGTAGGGAGTATCATTGAAGATCATGTCTTAAGCTTCGATGATATCCAGCGACTAGAAGAAATATTAGAGATGAAAAAAGCTTTCGCAGTAGAAGAAGTGGATTGTCAGTGTACAGAAGGGCAATGCGAATGCCATTTACATCATCATGGAGAATAAGTAGCGAAAAAATTGGAGAATAAATCGTTTGCCATAGAAGGTATGACCTGTGCGTCTTGTGCGCAGACAGTAGAAAAAGCGGCAAAAAAAGTACGTGGGGTCACACAGGCTTCCGTGAACCTAGCAACAGAAAAGTTGAGTATAGAATACAATGAACCAACTTTTTCGGTAGAAAATCTACAAAAAGCGGTGGATAATTCAGGGTATGAACTGATTGCCCAAGAGGGAAAGACGCAAACCTTTGCAATTTAAGGGGTTGAATCTGTAGAGGTTGATTTAGCGCCTAAAAAAGCAGTACTTGAAAGTCAAACAGAGATTGATACCGAAACGCTCAATGCTGCTTTAGCAGAAACTAACTATTCAGTATTAAGTGCATAAAGTACGAATACCATTTATTCATAGATAGTAGATAGAGATAAAGTATAGAACCCTTTTCATGATAATTATATGCAGTGTTAGATGAGAAAGTTCTAAAACTTTAAAATCAGTCTCTAATGTAATAAGGAGGAATTAAAAATGAGGAATAACAAACAACATTCGTCACATAGTCATCATAATCACGGCGACATGGAACACTCAAAACACGACCATAATGAAATGGATCATAGTGCGATGGGTCATTGCGCAATGGGAGGGCATGCCCACCACCATCACGGCGACATGGATCACTCAAAACACGACCATAATGAAATGAAACATAGTCAGATGGATCACAGCAAGATGGATCACAGTGAAATAGATCATGGCGCAATGGGAGGGCATGCCCACCACCATCACGGCGACATGGATCACTCAAAACACGACCATAATGAAATGAAACATAGTCAGATGGATCACAGCAAGATGGATTACAGTGAAATGGATCATGGCGCAATGGGAGGGCATGCCCACCACCATCACGGTAGCTTTAAGGATATTTTCTTGAAGTCACTCCCATTAGGAATTGCAATCTTACTCATTACTCCTTTAATGGGTATTCAGTTGCCTTTCCAAATTATCTTTCCTTATGCAGACGTTGTAGCAGCTGTATTGGCAACAATTCTATACATTTTTGGCGGAAAACCATTCCTCATGGGTGCGAAAGATGAGTTTAATTCAAAAGTTCCAGGCATGATGTCCTTGATTACTTTGGGAATAACGGTTTCTTATGCCTATAGTGTTTACGCAGTGGCCGCTCGATATGTGACCGGAGAACCTGTCATGGACTTCTTCTTTGAGTTTACAACGTTAATTTTAATCATGTTATTAGGACACTGGATTGAAATGAAGGCATTGGGTGAAGCAGGGAACGCGCAAAAAGCATTGGCTGAGTTGGTGCCGAAAGATGCTCATGTTGTTTTAGAAGACGATTCGATTGAGACTCGTCCAGTTGCTGACTTGCAAGTAGGTGATTTGATTCGTGTTCAAGCCGGAGAAAATGTTCCAGCAGATGGAACGATCCAGCGTGGCGAATCACGTGTAAACGAAGCGCTTGTGACTGGGGAATCGAAACCAATTGAAAAAAATCCCGGAGATGAGGTCATCGGTGGATCAACCAATGGTGACGGAGTCCTCTATGTGGAAATAAAGCAGACAGGCGATAAGTCCTTCATTTCTCAGGTTCAGACATTAATCAGTCAAGCTCAAAGCCAACCTTCTCGAGCAGAAAATCTTGCACAAAAAGTTGCAGGATGGCTCTTTTATATTGCGGTTATTGCAGCTCTTATTGCCCTTGTCATATGGATGGTTATAGCTGATGTACCAACGGCAGTTATTTTTACAGTCACCACATTAGTTATTGCTTGTCCGCATGCCCTGGGTCTGGCTATTCCATTGGTGACTGCTCGTAGTACCAGCTTAGGGGCCAGTCGGGGATTATTAGTGAAAGACCGGGATGCTTTGGAGTTGACTACAAACGCAGATGTTATGGTTTTAGATAAAACTGGAACTTTAACAACTGGTGAGTTTAAAGTATTAGATGTTGAACTCTTTAATGATAAATATACGAAAGATGAAATCGTTGCCTTATTGTCAGGTATCGAAGGTGGATCTAGTCACCCTATCGCTCAGTCAATTATTAGTTACGCAGAACAGCAAGGGATACGTCCAGTAAGTTTTGATTCGATTGATGTTATGTCTGGCGCTGGTGTAGAAGGTCAAGCTAACGGACATCGTTATCAATTAATCAGTCAAAAAGCATATGGACGTAATCTGGATATGGATATTCCAAAAGGAGCAACCATCAGTGTCTTAGTAGAAAACGACGAAGCAATCGGTGCTGTAGCTTTAGGAGATGAATTAAAACCGACAAGTAAAGACTTAATACAAGCCCTTAAAAAGAACAAAATTCAGCCGATTATGGCAACGGGGGACAATGAAAAAGCGGCTCAAGGAGCTGCAGAAATTTTAGGTATTGATTATCTAGCTAATCAATCTCCTCAAGACAAATATGAATTAGTTGAAAAACTTAAAGCAGAAGGAAAGAAAGTTATCATGGTCGGTGACGGGGTCAACGATGCACCTTCTCTTGCATTAGCAGACGTTGGTATAGCCATTGGTGCCGGAACTCAAGTAGCATTGGATTCAGCCGATATCATCTTGACACAGTCAGACCCTGGCGACATTGCATCCTTTATCGAGTTGGCTCAGAAGACCACACGTAAGATGAAAGAAAATCTTGTTTGGGGAGCAGGGTATAACTTTATCGCGATCCCAATAGCTGCAGGAATACTAGCACCAATTGGCATAACATTAAGTCCAGCAGTTGCTGCCGTCTTGATGTCACTTTCGACTGTAATTGTTGCCATCAATGCTATGACATTGAAATTAGAGCCAAAATAAACAGTTATTTGGCACATGAAATAATTGAATAACCTTATCGTGTAAAAATACAATAGTTTCACAGGAAAGGAAGAGATGAAATAATTTAAAAAATCATCTCTTCCTTTTTTAGTTTATAAGGAGGAAAAATTATGAGGCTGGTCCTTTTAGGGTTGCTCAGAAGTCAATAAATTGGACTATTTTTATTCAGTTACTTAGGCAACATTTGAGATACGATTTCGATTATAAAAATTGATATACCAACCAATGGCTGCTTGGACTTCTGCTCTTATACTAAAAAAATGGACTATTTTTAGTATAAGAGCAGTTGGGATTGATTTGAGATTTTTGACCCAGCCCGTAACCGTTTGTACAGCCAAATGATATTCATTGGCCAGCGAATTAACAGAACGACCCTCGTTGTACAAGGCAACAATTGATGATTTAAATTCAGTTGAGTATCTCTTAGCTTTCATAATAAAAAAAACCTATACTTGATTATCTCGGATTATGTCCTAGAAATAAAGCAATCCGGATTTTCAGTATACGAGCACAAAATTTTTTTATAGGTTAACCAAAATCAATTTGATCTAACATCGTTTCGCGACTAGCTTGGTCTAACCCAAGGTAAGTCAGGGTCATGGCTTCACTAGAATGATTCAATAAGTGCATGACTAAACCAATATTGTAATTTGACTGTGTATAGACACGATAAGCACCCGTTTTACGCATAGTGTGCGTGCCTAAATAGTTGATACCTAATAGATCACCAACGCGTGCCATCACCTTATAAAACTGCTTCTCTGTGATATGGCGATCATGATGGGCGGTTGAGGGAAATAGCCAATCCGAATTGATATTCTGTTGGACTAGCCAATCATGATATTGCAACAAGTCTTGTTGCACGGGCTTTAAATATAACGTGTTCGCTTTACCCGTCTTTTTATCATGAATAAAAGCCGTATTTTTAACAGAGCCATCTGGATTATAGATATCTGATTTCTTTAACGTCATGACATCACTCACCCGTAGCAGGGTGGCTTTGCCAACTTGAAAGATGGTGTAGTTACGGCGACCCGCCCGAAAACTGTCTAATAAGGTGTCCTGCACCATTTTTAAGACGTTAGAGTCTTTGATTGGGAGTACGATTTGTTGCACCATAATATTTTTCCCCTTCTGGTTCCCATTATTATTTGATTTAATCATATCTTAGCATTCATAATAAGAATTCATACATTTGATTATCTCGGATTATGATTTAGAAATAAAGCAGTCCGGACTTCCCATATACATTTTCCCGTAATTAGGTTATTTCTTAAAAAATACGTAGCTATAAAAAAGACTTGATGAAATATAATCATCAAGTCTTTTTCAAAAATGAAAAGCTTATTACATATCGAAATATGTCGCATTATAATAATTTGCAACAGTTTTTGATAATCCAGAGAGTTTTAACAGATACCATGTTTTATAGTAATTTACTCTCGGTAAGTAGCTCTTCGATAAACGTTCCCTTTATCTTCTTTTTTAGAGCTACTTTAGCTAATTTAGGAATTCCTAAATTAGCCTCATCAATGGTTTTTTTATCTCCCATATAGTAGATGGCTTTAAGTAGTTCTCGAATATCATAAATGGAGCCATAAACTTCAGGAACAGCGCGTTCAACTTCAAGCAAAGTATAGACAGATTCCATGGCTGTCCTAATTGAATATTCGGTAGTAAACACGGTGTCATTACTAGGTGACTCTGCGAAATTACCAATAAAGGCTAAATTAACAGACCCTTTAGGAACAATATCTGGCCTATCACCCGCAATTCGGGGCATAAAGTATGACGTAATAAATGGCATAAATACTGGAACGGTATTTACATTGTTTTGGTTAGACAATTGTTTGATTTTGGCCTCAGGGACCCCAAGGTGATAAAGGAGTTCTTGCGTAATTTCTTCCCCAGAACTTTCTACGATGGTCTTATTAACAAAATTTCCTTTGGTATCTGAATATAGTCCATATATCCATACAGTTGTTTCATTTTCTTTTTGTTCTTTGAAATGTGGCTGCCTGTGAACAGCAAAACTCATCAACCAGTTCGAATCGGTTATGGTAATGATTCCACCAGTATTAACTTTGTGATCATGCAAATCACGATTGGTTAGACGTTCAATGTAGGGTTCAATTTCTGGTGATTTTATAGTGGCTGTCGCTGACACGAACCAACTTTTTTCAGGTAGGTTATCATAGAATACTTCTGGATGACCGAAATCATTAGATTGTTCTGCCAGATTCTTCCACAGTGACCAACTACCACCCAACTCTTTTGATATAGGAGCGGGTTTATCATGGCTCCCATATGTTGAACTTTCTGTGATAGAACCATTTGTAACGAATACAAGATCATCACGTGATAGGTTAACATCATCACCATCCTGGATCACGAGTTTTTTGGCAATTTTTTCGTCATTTTCAAAATCTACCACAACATTATTAACTTGTGTATTATAGATGAATTCGACATTATATGACTCTAAATACTTTATAATTGGCAGAACCATAGACTCATACTGATTGTACCTATTGAACTTTAGGGCGCTAAAATCAGGTAGTCCATCAATATGATGAATAAATCGCATCGTGTATCGACGCATCTCAACTGCAGAATGCCACTTTTCAAAAGCAAACATAGTTGCCCAGTACATCCAAAAATTACTTTCAAAGAACTCCTTTGAGAAAAATTCCTCAATAGTCGTCTTACCCAGTTTTGACTCAGGGGTTAAAACTAAATCTATTAATTCTTTAGATTTTTCATCCAAAGTATACAGGCCATCCGTTGGGACGCGTTGTCCCCGGTTATAAATTAGGCGAGTATTAGATGAATTTGGATCATCTTTATCTAGCCAATAAAATTCATCTAAGTAAGAGGCGTCTTCAATTTCTAAAGAAGGAATTGATCGATACATGTCCCACATAGTTTCAAAATGATTTTCCATTTCTCGACCACCACGTGTCACAAAGCCGATATTGGCACGCTTTTCTCCATCTAACGATCCACCCGGAGTAGGCAATTCCTCATATATATGAATTTTTTCCCCGGACATTTGTCCATCGCGCACCAAGAAAACAGCGGTAGCCAATCCGGCCAGCCCTCCTCCAATAATATACGCTGATTTTTGATCCACATTTTTGGGCTTTCTTGGACGTGCAAAAGCTTCATAATTTCCGTTAGAATATCGCATAATTGCCTCCTTTTACTACGCTTTATGTTGATATACTCTATTTTAAAAATGACTCTTGTTGGTATTCAGGGTTAGGATATTCATAGAATCCCATGAACTGCCTTTGAAAGGCAACTTGCTCACCTGAAATGCCACCACCTGCAACAGTTACATTTTTATAAATATGTTTTCTCCTCCTATTAATGATTTGATAGGTTAATTATAGCACTAAGAGAAAGCGCTTTCAAAAATAGCAACTAAAGTGACTGTTTCAGTTTAGTTGCTGAAATCCCCATGAATTAAGCGGTATGGTTTTGAAAGATGGCGGGTTCTTTATTAGTAGGGAAATTTGTTGCATCACATCATAATCCATATATAAATGTGGCGATATTAAGGAGTTTATTATTATAAATAAAATAAAAAACAGCCCCCATTATCTAACCGGTAGATAATGGGGGCTGTTTTAATAGTCTTTTCGAGGGGTTATTATATAATTATAGACCCTGAGTTAAGGAATGTTTTAGTGACCACCTAGGATCATAGTTAACTCATAGCAAAACTCCTGGTATTTTACTTAGAAGTCAATAAATTAATTGGACTGCTTTATGGTGGTAGGTTATGACGTATTTTAAAAAGTAACTTTGTTGGATTCCGTCAGCTTTGTTTGAACAATGCGCATTACAAATTAGTGCAGCGACTGGAAGAATTATTATTAGTGTCACTAAATGATTCACTTAATATACAAAATGAACAGCAGAAATATCTCGTTAATGTCTATATTTCTTCTGGGTTAATCAAATCCTATATCACTTGGTTCAAAAGTAATGGGCGGATAACGGAAGCAACATTAAATGAAACAAACAAAAAGATATTTAGCACACTGATTGCACTCAATTGATTAGTGATGACATTTGGCAACAAATGCATCACTAATTTAGTAGCAAAATTAAACTACAACAGCTGTTGCCAGAGCCAAACGCATCATATCCTGAAATGCAGTCTCGCGCATTTTAGCATCAGCGTACTTTTGGGTCACTAAATTGTCACTCACCGTCAAAATACTGAGTGTTTGAACATGATATTTAGCGCCAATCAAGAATAACCCAGCTGACTCCATTTCGACAGCCATAACACCATACTGCGCCAATTTATGATTATCAATTTCATCATTATAAAAACGATCAGCAGCAAAAATATTACCAACACGCACAGGAATATCAAGTTGTTTAGCAGATTGATGCGCTTGACACAACAAATCAAAATTAGCTAAAGGTGCAAAAGCAATTGATTGTCCAAAAGTGGCTTGTAAGACATTGGAATCTGTTGACGCCCCTTCTGCTAACAAGACATCCCCAATTTCTAACTCAGGTAACAATCCGCCAGCTGTGCCGACACGAATTATTTTTTTGACCCCAAAATCTTGAATAAGCTCTGTGGCATAAATTGATAATGACGGAATTCCCATGCCAGAACCTTGCACGCTAACCCGCACGCCTTGATAAGTACCTGTATATCCAAACATGTTACGAACCGTGTTGTATTGGGTGACATTTGCCAAAAAATTTTCAGCGATAAACTTTGCCCGTAAGGGATCGCCCGGCAACAAGACGACTTCTGCAATATCACCTTGTTTTGCATCAATATGTGTACTCATTGTAATTCTCCTAAAAAACTTGTGCCATTATCTAGCTGCCCACCGAAATTTTCCAAAACCGTTGCCCCAAGATCAGCAAATGTTCGGCGTCTGCCTAACGTTTTCCCGCATTGAATCAGTCTTGGTGAATAGCTCAACAATGGTACCACTTCACGTGTATGATCAGTACCATGAAAAGTTGGATCATTGCCATGATCCGCTGTAACCATAATAAGATCATCCCGATTCATCTTGCCTAACACATCACCAAGTTCTTGATCAAATGCCATCAAAGCATGTCCAAAACCAATCGGATCTCTGCGATGCCCGTACATAGCATCAAAATCGACTAAATTAGTAAACACAAAACCATTAGGTGTCGTGTCCATCACATGCTGCAAATGAACCATGCCGTTGTCATTGCTTTCATTATGATAAGCCGTATCAATTCCCTCACCGGAAAAAATATCCTGAACTTTACCAATGCCAACCACAGGCACACTCATTTTTTGTAACTTTGTTAATACCGTTTCCCCAGTGGGTTTAAGAGAAAAATCACGACGATTGGCAGTCCGTTTAAAATCACCTGCATCATGACCCACAAACGGTCTAGCGATTACACGCCCGATTTGATAGGGCGGCTGATTTACTAAAGTACGTACATATTCACAAATTCGGTACAGCTCAGCTACCGGCACAACGTTTTCATGCGCTGCAATTTGTAACACCGAGTCTCCAGATGTGTAAACAATCAGTCCCCCAGTCACAATCTGTTCAGCGCCATAGTCCCTTAGCGCTTCTGTTCCCGAATAGGGGCGATTCAACAAGATTTTCCGATTTGCAAATTCAGAAATCTTGCTTACCAGCTCATCTGGAAAGCCATTTGGAAATGTCGCTAAGGGTTGCTTAACTGGTAAGCCCATCATTTCCCAATGACCATCCATGCTATCTTTGCCTGCTGATACTTCTTGCATGGTACCAAAATCACCAATGGGTTGACTTTCGACGCTAACACCCTCAAGACCACCATGATGCAAATTTGCCAATCCCATTGCTTGTAAATTTGGCAAATGAAGCCGACCATGATACACATGTGCAACATGCCCAATCGTATCAGAACCAACATCATTAAAGCTAGCTGCATCAGGTGCCGCGCCAGCACCCACCGAATCCAAAACAATGACCATAATCCGTTTAAAAGGCTTCATGCGTGAACCTCCTTTGTCACGTGACTGCATATATTGGGATAAGATTTTTGCGTACCACGCGCCATGACAGACAGCGCAGCATAGGCATTAGCTTGAGCAATTGCTGCATCAAGTGACTCACCTTGAGCAAAATAATGTGCAAACGCACCGACAAACGCATCACCTGCACCGGTGGTATCAATGGCATTAACATCTTGACCATCAACTAGTGTTTCTTTCTGGCCTGCCGTCATCCAAAGCGCACCACGTTCGCCCATTGTCACAATGACATTTGCCACGCCAAATGACAACAAACGTCGCGCCGCAGATTTGGTTTCCTGAACTGTCGACACTGGCATATTGGTAATAGCAGCAAGTTCAGATTCATTAGGAATCAGATAATCAATCATTTGCAAAACGGCTAACGGTAATTTGTGCGCCGGTGCAGGGTTATATATAATCGGAATATTATATTTTTTAGCCAAATGAATGGCCTTAATATTAGTTGGCATGGGCACCTCTTGTTGCAGCACAATAACCTTTGCCCGTTTTATCAAGTCGATTTTATCCAACAATACTTCTGGGGTGAGTTCAGTGTTTGCACCCTGCACAACCAAGATACGGTTGTCACCGTTACTTTCGACAAAAATCGGTGCCACGCCGTTACTCTGATTTCCTGTTAATACACCACTGATGTCAATATGGTTGGCCACAAAATTGGCACGTGTTTTTACGCCAAAGCCATCATTGCCAACACACGTTAGCATTGCAACCCGAGCGCCCAATCGACTGGCAGCTACTGCTTGGTTAGCACCTTTACCGCCAAATCCCATTTCAAAGCTTGGTGCTTCAACTGTCTCGCCTTTATGAGGTAAACGATCAACATAACTGATTAAATCCATTACATTTGACCCAATGACTAATACATCAATATCTTTTACCATATTATTCTCCAATTCCAGTCGTAACCGTAAATGACTGTGTTTCACCAGCCGCAAGATGAATCAAAGTACCTGCTTGACTAGCAGCGTTATACCCATCTGGGTGACTCGTACCTGGAATGGCAAATGCCGCTACTTGTTGATCAGGATTGTGTAACAACCATCTCGTAACAAACGGTAATTCCTTCGTGCTAAATGCTGTAACACATGTTGGTCCATCTGGTAGTGACATTTTAAAAACAGCTCGGTCAACAAACGGACGCAAATCTGTTGACATGTAGACAATTTCTGGGTCAAAACGACTACCATCATCTAGCACCTCAATGACTTCACCACTTGTTTGCAGTTCTCTGTTAAATGCCCGCCAGTCGGCTGTCGGCTTGACATGGGCTGGAATTGATTGTCTTAATTTCAGTGCATTCTCTGGTACGTTAGCTGACATCGTGGCGCCATTAACATAGCAATAATTGAGATGATTCAAATATTGCAACGGCATAGTTTGATAGTTGCTGAGATTAGTCACTTTTAATCCAATATCTATCAATGCTGAAGCTGCGTGCATGATAACAGTATTATGGGTTCGATAATGATATCCAAATCCTTTTACATACTCATACTCGCCGCCAATTATGATATTATCTTGGTCAAATTCTAAATAAATATGGTCAATTTTGGTCATTGGATATTCACCATGTAATGGGTGCTGATCTGTCTCACTAGGCGTACCGCTGGCTAAAACGCCGGATGTAAATTGAAACATACCATACGTGTCAGTCACCTGCGTTCCTAAATAAGGTTTATCAAATGCCGATGCCATTTTCAGAGATAATTGATCAAAAACGGCATCCCAAATCATGAAACCTTGAAAAGGTAGTATCACAATGTAGCCACGATTATTACTTATTTTCAAACCGGCAACGCCTGTATCATATTGCATGGTCGTCACCGTAAAATGTTCATCTTGATAAATGTTATAAGGTGTTTTATCAAATAACTTCTCCGGCAAATTGATTCTTTGTGTCATGCTGTTGTGCCTCTCTTTCTTGCTGTACCATTGTCTTGGCAAACCAAGCGACAACGGCAAAAGCGATTAAATCAATACTGAAACTTGTAGACATATCCGTCAGATCGGCGACAGCACCCTGTATCACTGGTAAAATGGCGCCGCCAACAATACTCATAACCAAAATAGCACCGGCTGTCTCACGATGAGTTGGCACCTGAACCGTCTTAAGCGTTTCCGAATAAATAGTTGCCCAACCCGGTCCAAACAAGCCACTCACTAGCACTAAAGCATATAATGCTGAAACATCATGTACCAATGTGACGTAGAGCAACGCCACAATACCCATCACACCATACGACAGAAGAACATGACCTGCACCAAATTTTGGTATTAACAAGTTGGCAATAAATTTACCAACAAAGAAAGCAACGTAAGCATAAATCATAAAATTACTAGCATATCGTTCATTAAAATGGCTATTCAACGTCAAAGCAAGTCGAATTGTAAAGCTCCAAACCGCTGTTTGCATACCAACATAGAAAAATTCAACCAAAATACCTTTTTTAAAAGGCTTGTTTTGCCATAAGTACTTGAGTGTGTCCAGAAGCTTTGCATTTGGTTGCCCAACAGTTAGTGATTGCTGCCTTTTCTTTGGGTATTGTGTCAAAACCAAGATGATAAAAGCGACCCCCAACACCACAAGTAAGAATTGATAAGGCAACAATGTGTGTGCCAAAGCTTTGTGCCCAAATGAGAGCTTTTCGCTGGCGTTCATTCCTGCCATCTGTTGCGCCAAGCTTTTCCCATTGCCAAAAATAAGATATTTTCCCAATATAATACCTAAAATCGATCCCACAGGATAAAATGTTTGCGAGATATTGAGTCTCAGAGTGGCATGTTGCTTAGGACCTAACAAGCTAGAATAAGTATTGGCACTAGTTTCCAAAAAACTTAATCCTGTTGCCAAAACAAATATTGCAATCAAAAATACGCTATATGTACCCATTTGACTGGCTGGAAAGAATAATAACGACCCAACCATATACAGTCCGAGTCCAATTAAAATTGAAACTTTATAACTCGTTCTTTGAATCACGCGACTGGCTGGAATAGCCAATACAAAATAGCCCAAGTAAAATGCACTTTGTACAAATGCGCTGGCAACATTTGACAGCGTAAACACTGCTTTAAATTGCGTAATTAAAATATCGTTCAAACTAGCTGCAGCACCCCATAATGGAAACATGAGTGATAGTAAAATAAACTGAAAAGGTGGTGTTTTATTCAGGTAGCCATCTGCCTGAACAACTGCTTTTGTTTTAAATATTGTCATTATTTTCTCCTCCAATGTCACTATTTACATAGTTTACATAGCATAGTTGATCTTTTGAGAGAGTACAATGACAATAATTGTCTTCACAAACATTTGTTCGCAATTCATCGCACTGATGTTCCTGACGAGCCGATCATGATTGCATATTTTTTTCACAAAGTGTTGACATGCTATTGTTCATTTCCTCATATTTACGGGAATAATAACGATGATATCTAACTTATTAACCCTTTCATTATCATTATATTATCTTGTTAATAAACGATTGGCGCACCCAAATATTGACATTAAAAAAAGGCATATCTCTATTAAGACGGCTTTGTGCATCAATTCACATTATAATAGAAAAATTCTTCTTTATTTTTGAACAATTTTCAACTTATATTTTTAAACGTTCGTTTTTCAGCTAATTATAGATTTAAAAAAAGACAGATTTAGTTCATCATAAATTAAATCTGTCTTTTCAACTCATTTATTGGATTCGTTGTTATTTTTTCTTTTCAAGAGTGTTGCTCTTATACTAAAAAAATGGACTATTTTTATTCAGTCCGTAAAATGTGCTCAGAAGTCAATAAATTGGACTATTTTTATTCAGTTAATTAGGCGACATTTGAAATGACCAGATGGTACAATAATTAGGCAAGCAAGTTAAGGCGTTGGTGAGTCCAATAGCAGGGGGTGATGCTTATGTATTTAACCTCAAGCTATAAGAGAGGATAAAACCAACAATGGTCTTTTTGACCACGGTAATTGTGTTAATCACGGCTTTGATTGGTTTAGCTACTAAGTTAGTTGAACTGGTCATCTTGATTAACAAGTCTAGAAACAAAAAATAGACAAACAAAAACCCCTTAACTTTGGACGGTTCTAGGGGTTTATGTTTGTCTAAAAACGTAAATAATACCACCAACGCCTGAGCGGGCTTGTGTTTAAAAGGCTCATGTTCCTAGCATGGGTCTTTTTTAGTACCCTTATTATAACACGATTTATTAAAACATACATAACTAATACTTTACTGACACAACGAACCTACTATGCTAATCTAGGTCAACATAATTATAAGTTTCAATAAAATATTTTTTAATAAGGTATATACATTTGAATTTCAAAAAAGGCGACATAACTTAACAGTTGTGTCGCCTTTTTTTATAGCCTATAATTAAAGGGATTGTAGAGCGTCATAACTTAATGACGTAAGTGACAGAGAAAATGAGGTTAGTACAATGAAATATGGCTATGCTCGTGTAAGTACAAGTGATCAAAAATTGGAAAATCAGATTTCTATTCTGGAAGAAGCTGGTACTGAAAAAATTTATCAAGAAAAATTTACAGGAACAACAACTAAACGTCCAGAGTTTAAAAAATTAATCCAACAGCTAACGTCTGGAGATATGTTGATTGTGACTAAGCTAGATCGCTTTGCTAGAAATACACGTGAAGCACTTGAAATTATTCAAGACTTATTTGAACGAGGAATCAAGGTTAATATATTAAACATGGGACTGATTGACAGTACACCAACTGGTCAGCTTATATTTACAATATTTAGTGCATTTGCGCAATTTGAGCGTGATATGATCGTGACGCGTACCCAAGAAGGGAAAAATTATGCTAAGCAAAATGACCCGAACTTTAAGGAGGGGCGTCCAAGAACATATAGTGATGAACAGATTAATTTTGCTTATGAATTACGAGAACAGGGTATGACATACAAAATGATTTATCGAAAAACAGGAATCAGTATTCGGACGCAGCAAAGACGATTTAGAGAGTTGAAGAAAGAATAGAAAATACGAGTTTAGGTTTTATTAGAATGCTATCTAAAAACTGTTAAATGGTAATATGGTACAATAATTAGGCAAGCAAGTTAAGGCGTTGGTGAGTCCAATAGCAGGGGGTGGTGCTTATGTATTTAACCTCATGTTATAAGAGAGGATAAAACCAACAATGGTCTTTTGGACCGCGGTAATTGTGTTAATTACGGCTTTGTTTGGATTGGCTACTAAAGTAGTTGAACTAATCAAAGAGATTAACAAGCCTAAAAAATAGGCAAACAAAAACCCCTTAACTTTGAGAGGTAATAGGGGTTTAAGTTATTTTAAATTTAAACAATATCATCAACGCCTGAGCGGGCTTGTGATTTAAAGGCATGTGTCTCTATCACATGCCTTTTTTGGTTACATTTATTATAACACGATTTGCTAAAACATACATAATTAACAACCCATAACTGATATAAATATCTACTATGCCCATATTGGTTAACATAATTACTACTATCGAACGTAACGCTGTGACAGGCTTTATCAGGGGTTGTTTTTCCTTGTGAAATCGGAAAATTCACAAACTCGCTAATTTTGCATTTTTCACAAAGTTACAATTTTTAGACCAATTTTCAATTAGTTATTTTTTTCTACTGTTTCTATGCTAGATTTGATAATCTTTTTTTCTGCTATTGGCAATTCAGAAATGTATTCTTCGACAATATCGTTGATTACTTCATATATTTTTTTGCTTTGAAGTGTTGCAATTGTACTAATGGCCGTGTGTGTGTTTAGTGGAAGTCGAATGGATTTAGGAAGTTCTTTGCTCGTTAATCTTTTGTTGGGTAGTTTGAGTAGATCTTCAGGCATTGTGCGGGTTGTTTCATCAGCAATTTCTGGAGTTATGTTTTCTGGTCGTTCTGTACGCTTTTTTCGAAATGCTCCTAATCCGATTTCTTCTGTCATATTAATTATCTCCTATTAGTTAAAAATGTTAATACGTTCAAGTAGTTCATTAATTAGTTCACTATAAATTGCATGTACACGTTTATCGTGTATGTCTTTTATATTATCTGTTATACCTGTTCTATCAAAACGTTTGAGTCGATTCATTTGTTTAATGTGTGTATTGAATAAATTATTCTTTCCAAAGATTTCAGTAGCGTCTTGTAACACGTCTAAATCGAGTTCTGAACCGTTCTGTTGTAGGACTGGTAAAATTCCGAGTAAATCAATATTTAACTTATAGTCATCTTGTAATTGTAGTAAGTGATCAATATATTTTTCTGCACCTTTTAAAGCTCTTTCTTGTGTTTGTAAAATAACAATCACAAAATCACTAGCAACCAGTGCATTATCAGTAAATTTGTTTAATTGCGGTGGAATATCTAGGAATACGAAATCGTATTTTTCTTTTATTTTTTCTATAAAGGTTGATAAGTGATGATCTTGAGAAAAATCATCTGAAAAATTTTCATAAAGGTAGTGTTCGTATTGTTGTAGATCAGAATATGAAGGTAATAAGTCTAAATTGTCTTTTACAGTGATTAATGCTTCATCTGGATTGTTATTTTTTATGGATTCAAATAAAGTCTCTTTAAATACTGGTTTTTTCTTATAGATATTAGTCATTGTATTTAGGAGTAAATCAGTTGCATTAGCTTGTGGATCTAAATCAATGAGTAATACTTTTTTATCCAATTTTGATAAAGTATACGAGAGCATTACTGAATTGGTGGTTTTTCCTACTCCGCCTTTGAAATTACCAGTAGTAATAACGTATGTCATAAAAAATCTCCTTTTATAAAGATATAAAAATATAAATTTATACTTTTATAAAAATATAAATTTATAAATTTATATTTTTATATTTTAATTGTCTGCAGGTTGCACATCTTGAAAACATTAGGTTTTTCTCGATTTATAAATTTATAATATCATAAATTTATAAGATTAGCAATTTATAAAAATATAACTTTATAAAAATATAACTTTATAAAAGATTTGGATACGTGACAACTTTATAAAGTTGTTGACATGGAAATATTGGTACGGTATATTTGAGTCATAAAAATGAATAAAGAAAAAGCCACCAAGGATTGCCGTCCTTGATAGCCACGCATTTCTTATTTGCTTTAAGTTATGTGTCTATATTATACAATATTTCCTTTATGTTGTAAATGTGGTTGATTTCAAAAATAGTGAAGCCAAACACTCTAAGGGGTATGGCATATATGACGTGTAGGGGGTAGTTACCTTGAGTAATTCGGAAGATCCAAATCGCTGTATATGGTGTACGAAAAAATAGACAAGCGGGATTTTCCCTACCGCTACCGTAAAAAAACACAGGGCGTTACACAGAAGTTGTAGTCATACCAACGGTGTAATTGTAGGTGAGAGCGACCATAATAAACGGCTTGGGTTAGGAATAATGAATGTGTTACGGCACATGGAGCTTAATCAATCCTATGTTGTCAGCGTTAAGCAATATACGATATAGGAGCCATCAGGGCATTATTTGATGGTGTGATCGAAAAGTAGATCAGTTGGTTAAGATGCAGAAATGCAAAAACTCGTATGATATGCGATATACACGAATGACCGAGATGACGGCAAAGTGTACCGTAGGTTTTTTCTACTTTAACAGTAGGGAAAACTTTGCTCAACCAACTCAGTTCCCTCAAATCAAACAAAGCATTAGTTTAGTTTGATGTCAAACATTAATTATTAGGTAGAGTTATAGGTAGGGCTATATTTATATAACAAATATATTTATTATTCTTTTTCAAGTTTTTTTATTGAAAAAGATTTTTTTATTTTAGAGATTGTTTGACTTAAAAATTGATTTTATGATATTTTTTATACTAAATATTTTTTAGTATTAGGAGAAAATAATGTCTGAATCAGTAGTTAAAGCAAGTCTTTGTATTGATAGACGACTTTTGAGTGAAGTAGAGAGGTTAAGAAATTTTGAAAATTCTGCACTTTCGCAAGTATCTCATGTAGTTTATTTAATTGGTTTGGGGCGAAAGTTGTATTATAATCTTTCGATAATTGATCGGTCTTATGGGGTGGGAAATTTGGGAAGGGAATTTTTAAAGAATTATCCTAAAATAACTATACAAGGATCATAGCGTATTGAATATCGAGCTTCAAGTAGTTGGTTGAATGATTTATCGATGATTGAAATAAATAAATTTATTTTCTTTGGTTTGAAGAAATTACAATCTGAAGTTAGTTTAAATAAATAATAAAAAACGTCCGTTAATTGTTAGGGACGTTTTTTGGAAGAGAGATAAAAATTAATTTATGTATGTACCATGACTGGCCAATAATTGTATTTTACTAAAAATAGTGTTGGTTTTTAAGGTATAATTCGTTAAAAATGTTATATATCAACATTTTTAACGAATTTAAACTTTTCTTTTTTTAGATTTTGCGATAATATTATTTTAAATTTTTAGTTTAGAAGTGTCTTTTTTGCTGATTTTGATTTGTTCTATAACGTATAGTTTTAGAATATCTAGATCTTCTTTAAAAATTTCTCTGCCTTCTTCAGGGATTTCTTCTAAACTAATTTTGAAGAAGAGATTAGGATCGTCTTCTTCAAAATTGGTTTTGGATTTGTAGATCTACCCATGAGATAGTCTAAGTTTGTATCTAAAATATCAGCGCTCTTATGCTAGATTTACGGACAGATTTTCTTCTGCCCTGTAAACTAATAGCATAGGAGCATTTTTTAATATGATTCGATACAAAAAAGAATTTAAGCAGTCTCTTGTTGAGATGCACAATCAAGGCCGTTCATATACTGATCTATCCGCTGAATACGGACCTTCGGTCGACTCAATCCGTAACTGGGTCAAGTTGTACGCGGTCCACGAAGTACAAGGCGAAAAATGGACGCAAGCTGATGTAAACGCATTACAAAAGGAAAACGACAAACTTCGCGAAGAACTTGAGATTTCGAAACGAGCCACGGTGTTACTTTCGAAGTACAACTAACGCAAAATCGCGAGTTAGGACTGGAAATCATTGATCGTTCGCTCGCAATGGGACACCGCATAACAAGCGTTTTATCGGCTTTGAACATTGCTTGAAGCACGTATTATCAATGGAAAAACTGGCAACCTAGCCAACGAGAAACACGGCGTACTGCTCTGAAAACGGAAATTAAAGCCGTTTATAACACCAATCGTGGCATCTATGGCTACCGACGCATCGCCGCATTTTTACGGTTCATTTTGAACACTGAAGTTGGTGATCGTTTGGTTTGGAAGCTCATGAAGGAGATGAGCCTTACATCTCACATGGTCAGGAAGTCATATAAGAAGCCGACGACGACCAATGTTTGGTTTACTTAATCTCGGTTATCGGCACTAGCCGGTACGACGCCGTTTATAAGCCGTCACTTGTGAATTTCAAAAATTCACAAGTGACGGCTTATTTGTTGCACGATACAACTTGTTAAATCCGGCCGGTTCACAATCTATACCACCCGTTTTCTCTCACCGGCAGGGCTAAGCCCTGTTCCACCTACAACAACACCCAGAAATCACGCCGTTTTAAGCTGAAATCCGGGTTTTGAAAAATTTTCGGAGTCCGGCACCTCTCGGTGCCGAAAAAACCTGTCCATAATCTTAACATCAGCGCCGTCTGCTCAGAAGTCAATAAATCGGACTATTTATAATTCAGTTAATTAGGCAACATTTGACGTAGAGCGTTTAAATATAGCGTTGTACTTTCTTTTAACTATAAGTCAGAAGTGTATACGTAATTATGTCGATTAACAATGATATGATATATATTTATAATTATTGACGCGGTGTCTTTTTATCATCAAAAACCACTGGGACAAAGGCATAGTGCAAGTGAGGGGTTGTCTCATCATAATGTACCACCGCGGCCACGGTATTTTCTTGCCCATAACGGTCATTGAGAAAATTGGTGGTTGCTTCAAAAAAGGCGCTCTGTTGCGCGTAGGACGCTTCTGTGAGTTCTTCAGGTAAAAAGTAACAATCCAAGTCGCTAAAGCCTTTAAATCGTCTCTTTTCATGTAATAAACGTCATTTAAACGCGCATTGAATCGTGGGAGCATATCAGAACCATCAGCCATGAGCTCTTGATTCATATAGGTTTTCGACACATCAATGTCTTTGTTAGTATGATGGTCGGTTTTACGTTCAAAGTGAACCGCTAAACCGGGGACTGCGCCACGCGTATTTTTCTTTAAGTGCGCCATCAAAAATGCCTCCCCGAAAAAGGTTTTCCAAGACCAGTATAACACCGTTAAAAATCTGGTATAGGGTGTTATACAATAAAGGCAAACAAAAAGGCACCCTTAAGGTGCCCACATTATTTTAACGACATTAAGATCATCAAAATAACGTTTGATTGCCAACGTCACAACGTTTAGACCGTTGTGCTGAGACTTGCTACTGCAACTTCAAACCGCTTGTACGTTTACTTGACACGATTATCGTCATCGTTCACTGCTTGAGAAGTTGCTTTTTTCACGGCATCAACACCATCTGAAGTTTTTTCTTTGATTGTGCTACCAGCGGCTGTTACGCGATCCTGTAAGCTTGTTTGTGATGCGTCAAATTCTTTTTGTGTTTGAATATCAACTACTTCAACATTTAACTCAACTAGCGTCAAACTTGTTGTTTCTCGCACCTGTTTTGTGATTACTTCTGTTAGTTGCTTATAAATATCATGTGCGTTGTGCCCATATGCCATGATAATATTTAAATCTACCGCAACTTGTTCTTTTCCGACCTCGACACCAATGCCATCAGTGGGGTTATCCGTATTCACAATTTTATTTTTAATGTTTGCGACAAAACCACCGTCAACACCTAGCAATCCTGTCACGTTTTCAATTGCATAGCCCACTACTTTTTGAATCACTTTGTCATCAAATGTTAATTCACCTTTAGGTTGACGATTCTCTGTTGCAGTACTTTGTGTAGTTGTTTTTTCTGTAGACATAATTAAATCCTTTCTATATCTAAATAATTAATTTTTACGTGTAAATATTTTAGAGACAATTGACAAATCGACATTATACGCTTCGAGCAAGTAGCCAATCCAACCTGCTAGTAAGGTGACAACTATAATCAAAATCGTCTTCCAAAATCCTACAGTTACCAATAGAGTTGACAGAATGAAACCCGCAAGACCACCAACCCAAATATTAATTGATTTTTTGTCTTTCATTATATCCGCACTCCTTTTTAAATCACACGTGTGACTTTACGCTTTGAGTTTGATTTCTGATTTACTTTAATAT
Organism: Leuconostoc garlicum; assembly: GCF_001998805.1. Classification (NCBI taxonomy): domain Bacteria; kingdom Bacillati; phylum Bacillota; class Bacilli; order Lactobacillales; family Lactobacillaceae; genus Leuconostoc; species Leuconostoc garlicum. The sequence goes on from NZ_CP016330.1 coordinate 30,656, forward strand.
CAACTTTAATGGGAATTCGATTTATGCCAGCGAGTAAATCATTCAAGCTTTTCGTTAAATCGTATGAAATACGAGGTAATTCTTTGACTGTCGCCTGTTTATAAACTGAATCAGCAACAATATAAAATTTTCGTTGACGACGAGTATTTTTCAATCTCACTTTAATATTTGATAAACCTTCACCTGAGAGCTTTGTCTGAATAAACTGGTTGATACCATGATTACTCAACGCAAGCCGTCCTTCTTTGGTTTGCTTTAAAGGAATATCTGGTAATTCTACCGGCCATATCAATATGAGTAAAAACACAAGCAAGGTCAGTGCCAGCAGTACAAGACCATAGTAATAAATGAAAAGATCACTCTTAAAGTCTAAATGTATATTAAACTCTGCTAAAAATTTGAAAAATTCATCAATTATTTTTGGCCATATCAACAAACAAAGCCCAACCAAATATCCGAGGCTGAAAATACTCAGAACAAATTTTTGACTTTTCTTCATATCATACCTCTCTATTACCTTATGCTACTTTTTTGCTCTCATACCAAACACCATTGACACGGCTAGTACAAGAATCACAGCCCCAATTATCGAAGGAATGAGTGCCATTCCCGCCAAGCTAGGTCCCCATTGACCCAACAAAGCCTGGCCAATAGCCGATCCGACTAGACCAGCAATAATATTGCTAATCCACCCCATTGACTCACCACGATTTGTGATAGCACCTGCAATGGCACCAATAATGGCACCTACAATTAATGACCAAATCATAATCTTTCCTCCATTCTCTTTTCTATGAATTATGATATCCAACTCACTAGCCTAAATATAACACTATCGGAAAGCGTTTGCACAAATAACGCTTACCCCCCTTACAAAACAATGAAATTATGAGTTATTTTTAAAAGATTAAAAAACAACAGCTCCTCATCAATAAGTTGCTATCGTTATTATCTGTTCAATGATTCAATTATGGATTTCCTCTTCCAAACGGTCCCCAGCTTTGTCGATGCCTTTAGCTGCAAATATGGTCCCTCCAACCGTTATGCCGCCTAGAATTAATGTAGATGCCAACAATACCTTAAGTACAGTTTTTAACATAGTTTTCCTCCTTTATGCCTAAAATGAAAATTTGTTAATCTTCTTTTGTTTTCTTCCAATTTCTGACAAAATAATAGAAACTGAACAATAATTGAGATAACGCCAAAAGCATCGATAGTTTATCCCAAAAGCCAAATTTTTTATTCTTTTTATCCATCTTTTCTCCACTTTCTTCGTTGATCCAACCAAATTTCTAATTAGTATCTTCGAAATTCAAAGGAGCTCATGATTTACTTTAAGCCACCAGTAACATTGATTGACTCACCTGTTACATAGCTAGATTCATTTGAAGCTAGGAAAACATAAGCGCCTGCTAATTCTGCCGGTTGACCAGCTCTACCGATGGGTGTCGATTGGCCAAATGTTGGAATGTTCTCCGGTAACTGTCCACCAACAATCTGCAAAGGTGTCCAAATGGGACCAGGTGCCACACTATTCACGCGAATCCCTCGATTAGCCAATTGTTTAGCCAAACTCATTGTCATATTCTTGATAGCAGCTTTTGTACCTGCATAATCCACGAGAAATGACGATGGTTGCTCTGCTTGAATAGAATTCGTTGTTATGATACTGCTGCCAGGTTTCATATGTGGTAAGGCCGCTTTAACAAGCCAAATGAGACTAAAAACATTTGTTGCATAAGTGTCGGTTATTTGTTGTGTCGACAAATTAGCTATATCAACTTCCGCTTGTTGTTTACCAGCTACTAACGTCAAAATACTTAAATCACCAAAAAATGAAACTGCTTCATCAATCAACTTTTGGCTGAATGCTTCATTCTTTAAATCACCTGGAACTAGCTTGATTTTACGACCCAATGATTCAATAATGCCCTTAACTTCTTGTGCATCTGGTTCTTCTTCAGGAAGATAATTTAACACAATATCAGCACCTTCATGCGCATACGCTATCGCCACAGATCTGCCGATTCCTGAGTCACCACCGGTTATCAGTGCTTTCTTATGTTTCAGGCGGTCATGCCCAACGTAACTTGCTGCACCATCATCTGGTGTTGGCGACATCTTGCTTTGTAATCCTGGTTCAGGTTGACTCTGTTTTGGAAAATTCTGCTTTGCATATTCTCCATTTATGTCTGTCATGTAATTCCTTCCTTTTTCATACAATACTCAGCATAATCTTGACACGCACTAATAACGTGTATATTGTTTAACAAACACTTTGTTTGTAATGCCTACTATATCATTAGTAGAGAGCGGTTACAAAAATTTTGCCTAGATACTTGACAATGTAATTTGTTAATATCAGATGAAAACAAATCAAACAAAAGGAAGCGTGATGATTTAAAAATCACACTTCCTTTCTCAACAATATAAGAAAACCTTATTGATTAATTTGTTATAAAATCAGCATTCTTTTCTCCAATTTTGAAGTACTGACCTGTATTCCAATCTTTCAAAACATACCCCATTGCTCAGAAGTCAAGATTATGGACAGTTTTTTTCGGCACCGCAAAGTGCCGCTACCCCGAAAAATTTTCAAAACCCGGCTTTCAGCCTAAAATGGCGTGATTTCTGGGTGTTTTTGTAGGCGGAACAGGGCTCAGCCCTGCTGTTGAAGAAAACGAGTGGTATAGATTGTAAACCGGCCGGATTTCACAAGTTGTAGCGTACGGTAAATAAGCCTTCACAAGGCGAATTTTTGAAATTCACAAGTGACGGCTTATAAACTGTGTCTTACCGGTTGGTGCCGATAATCGACGTTATGTTAATTCGTTAAATTAATAATACCCATATGGACTATATTGGTGTCCAGGTTTAGGTTGCGTCTTGCCATTCAATTGATCTAGAACCTTTTGAGGGTCGGCTGGATGGCATACATGTCCAATTGCCCCTAAAACGTCGCCAATCCAATGTCATCCGCTGATTTTGTTGCACTCTGAATTAGATAACTTTTTATAGTTACTTAAATAGCTTTTCATAATATCGACTATGAGCGTAACATGATTAAATAGTTAAGATAATTACACTCTTCAGAATGCTAATATTATTCATAATTACTAAGAAGTGCTAGAATTTGAGATGAAGAGTGATCATTCATATCCTGTAATTTCAATTTTCAGTAAGTACACTGCTAAAAATATGGAGGAAAATTAAAATGGAACAGTCCAATAAAAAATATTTCTTTGATGAGTCAGCTTTTGATCTACATGATGGCGGATATGTACCTCTCATAGTAAATAATGCCCCGGAAATGCCTTTAAATATACCACCTATTTTAAAAGCAGATAGAGAGTCTAAAAATGATATCTACTATACCGTCACTGTAAAATCAGGGAAATCGCAAATATTGCCAGGGGAAAAGACACAGACATGGGGTTACAATGCTAATTTTTTAGGTAAGACTATTATATTTCACCGCGGTCAGAAAAATCATATCACTTTGAAGAATGACCTGCCAGAATTAACTACTTTTCATTGGCATGGAGCTGATGTTAGTGGCCCTTATGTTGATGGGGGTTGTCACGCGCCTGTTTACCCAGGGGAAATCAAACATATTAAATTTTACGTTGAATCAGCCCGCTGCGACATTATGGTTGCATGCTCACCCATGTCCATCCACAGCAGAACAGGTGTGGCAAGGATTAGCTACAGTGGTTATTGTTCAAGATGAGCATGAATCTCAATTATCAATACCAAGAAATTATGGAGTAGATGATATTCCAATTATTTTACAAGATAGACATTTTCACAAATATAATCAGTTTGATTATCGTGCCGATTATGATCCTGATGGTGTTGCAGGTCCCACGGCTGTTATCAATGGAACAGTCAACCCATACTTCGATGTCACAACACAAAAAATAAGGTTACGTTTTCTAAATGGTGCTAACCGTCGGGAATGGCGTTTGCATTTTTCCGATGATTTGCCATTTGATCAGATTGCGGGGGATTGTTCTCTATTACCCAAGCCAATCAAGCTGACAGGTTTAATGTTGAGCTGTGCTGAACGTGCAGAAGTCATTATTGATTTTAACCAATATCATGAAGGTGATGAGGTAACCTTATATACTGATCAAGTACCACTATTAAAGTTCCGCATTCACAATTTCGCAAAAGATACTACAAAAATTCCCGATCATTTAATTAATTTAAAGAAACTGGCAGTTGAAACGTCATTACCCATTCGACATGTTGTCATGCAAGGAATGGATGAAAGTGTTGCCATAGATGACAAGAAATTTGCTATGGAACGCATTGATGCCGAGCAAATAGTTGGAGAGTATCAATATTGGGATGTCACGAATAGTAACGAAAAACCGGGAATGGTTCACCCATTTCACATACACGGCACTCGCTTTTTAGTACTAACACGTAATGGAAAAGATCCATATCCAAATGAGAACGGTTTCAAAGACACCATTGGAGTTAACCCAGGGGAAACTGTTCGAATACTAGTTAAGTTTGATTTACCTGGTATTTATATGTATCATTGCCATATTTTAGAACATGAAGATGGTGGTATGATGGCACAAATAGAGATAGTAGATCCAAAAAAGCCGCATCAGAAGTATCAGTTAATGGATATGAATACTTTAATGAATGCGTTAGCTGAGGAGCGTGGTATTGAGTTATCTAATCTTTGGATGGCAGGTATGGAGTCGTACGAAAAAATGGGAATGAAAATGTAAGATTTTGCTAGAATACTTCCGATGAAAAATGGTTGATCAATCATATTCGCTGTTAAACTATTGGTATGTTAAGATTAAGGGAACAACATATTTAAAAACAAAACATCATTTTAACTACACTACAGTTTGCTCTTATACTAAAAAAATGGACTATTTTTTTAGTATAGGAGCAATTCCTTATGAGTTCTGAAAGATACTAGATTTATAGTATACTATGTCAAAAGGAGTAGTTAGATGAACAATCAAATCACACTAGCGTATTTAGATTATGATGATCTAGATGCTTTACAAGTTGTAAGTGTTGTCAGTTTTTATGAATCGTTTATCGATGGCGCAGATCCACTTGATATGCAAGTATATTTACAGACACAATTGACAACTGAAATATTGGCAGTAGAATTGGCACAGCCAACCAGTAAATTTATTGGTATTAAGGATCATCAAATACTCATTGGTTATATGAAAGTCAATGATGAAAAAGATGCTATAGAGATTCAACGGATCTATCTGCTCAAAGATTATCAAAACAAAGGGTTAGGGCAAAGGTTACTCGATGAAGCGAATCGTTATGCTAAAACGAAACAAAAACGTTATTTACGTTTGACTGTTTATGAAAAAAATCATGCAGGTATTCGTTTTTATGAACGTCATGGATTTAAAAAAATAGGGATCAAACATTTTCCTTTAGGAAAACAAGATCGTATTTGTCCGATTTTAGAAAAAGAAATCTAAAAAAACGTCCTCACTTTTGATGCTGAGGACGTTTTTTTTAGACTGGTGGCGCTGATTGTGCATCTCAACAAGAGACTGCTTAAATTCTTTTTTGTATCGAATCATATTAAAAAATGCTCCTATGCTATTAGTTTACAGGGCAGAAGAAAATCTGTCCGTAAATCTAGCATAAGAGCATTTAGCGTCAGTTTTAAATCTACGAACACATAAGATATTAGCCCATCAAATCAGTGCCACGATGGATACCAAATTAGTAGTTACAAAACTACAAAGAGCGCTATCAACTCATAAAAAACCAAATCATTTACACACTGACATGGACAGTCAGTTGACTAGTTTTGGCTTTGAAAATTTGTTAAATCGACATAAAATTGATTATTCGTATTCAAAGTTAGGGTATCCATATGATAACGCCAAAATTGAAAGTTTTCACTCTCTATTAAAGTGTGAAATGATTTATCAATTCCGTTTTCCATCGATTGCTCATCTAATTTTAGATGTGTCCAAATATATTCAATGGTTCAACGACGAAAGAATCAGTCTCGCCAATCGAAACATGAAAGTAGCCTAATCAGTTCAGCCCTAGATAAAAAATAGTCCGATTTATTGACTTATGAGCACATTTGTATTTTATGATTAAATATACAAAAATTATTATACACTACGTTTTTTGAAAATCAGATATGCAATACCATACATCAGTGCAATGTAGATTAAATAAGCTACAATTACCCCATTTTGTGATATGTGCATCGCTTGTTTCAATATGTTTGGTGACAACATTCCTATGTTAGACATACCGAGATAAATATTAAATGGATTCCATTTTAGAAACGGCGCTAAATCAATTAATTTTAATGAAATAGCACTTAATATTGGTGTTGCCACAATCATCACAACACCTAATCCAATTGCTGCTCCAGAACTTTTAACTAAATTCGTAATCATCAACACTAACGCAGCCACAAATATCATTTGGATGGCTGTATCAAGCATGCCAATACCCATAGTTTGCCAGCTATTACCTGTATACCCGAGAGATTTACTGAAATCATAATTTGGTATAAACAAAGCAACCGCTAAGACAGTCCCAATAAATGCTGTGACAAACAAACCAATATAGACACTCAAGTTCAACAACAGCTTACTTACAAAGACACTGCCGCGACTAAAGCGACGTGATAACAATGGTCGAATAGTGCCAAAGCCAAATTCTTGGGATACTGACAAAGCAGTAATAATAATACCGGCCATTTGTACGTACAGTAGTGCTTGGCCCAAATTAATTACTGATGCCATAGTTCTTTGTGATTTAAAAATACCAATAATAGCTATCGGAAAAGCGAAGCTCAAAATTAACCAAATATATAATTTATTTTGCTTAAAAGCTTTATAATACTCTTGTTTCATCAATGTTAACACGACTTATTCCCCCTCATCGTCTGCTGCCAACATATCCAACAACGACTTTTCCAAATTCCCAGTGATGGTATTAAGTGTTAAAATTTTAAGATTAGCTTGATTAATCGCTGAAATAACTTCTTGCAAACTTTCCGCCCCAGTAATTTGCAGATCCCCATCATCAATACTTGCCTGCCAATTATGCTCTTGAACAACTAGCAATGCTGCCTCATTGTCATTAGTATCAACTGTCCAGCGCACTTTATCGTGGCTAAAGAAATTAGACATCGTGTCTTTTTCGATAATTTTGCCATGATTAATAATCACAACATCATCAACCAATTTTTGCAATTCATCTAACAAATGACTTGATATCAAGAATGCTGTGCCTTCATCAGCCAAAGAGCGAATTAATTCACGCAAATCATGAACTGATTGTGGATCTAATCCGTTCATTGGTTCATCTAAAATGACCAGTTTTGGATTTCTAATCAGCGCAATTGCAATACCAAGACGTTGTTTCATCCCCAATGAAAAGTTTTTGGCCTTTCGTTTTCCAAAGTTATCGCCATCGATTTGTGTTTTATGCATGAGCATTTTAAAATCTGCAGGTGAAGTTGTATCCATTGCATACAACTTCAAATGTTCTAAGGCTGTCAAATTAGGATAAATTGACGGATACTCAATCAAATTACCAATTTTATCCAATGCTTGATGATTACTAAACGTCACAGGTTGTCCATCAAACGAAATTGTACCTGATGAATAACTCATTAATCCAGTAATCGCACGCATTGTCGTTGACTTTCCAGCACCGTTGGGTCCAATTAATCCAACAATGTGGCCGGCTTCAACATCAAAACTAACTTGATCCATTGCGGCACGTGCCCCATATTTTTTGCTAACGTTTTTTACTTCTAATAATGCCATTATGCTTTCTTTCATTATCTAAAAAAAATATATTCTAAAAACGGACCGCTCCTAATCGGTCCGTATAATAGAGAATAGATGTAATTTTTAAATTATTTTTATCACAGTTTTCGAATTGTACTAACGGTGTCTCATCTCAATTCGGTACTGTCACGTTTATTTTATTCAAAATTG
>NZ_CP016331.1:0-13059 GCF_001998805.1 Leuconostoc garlicum
AGATTAAAAAAGAACAAGATAAAGGCTTTAAATTTATTAGTATTGTACCGATCCCGTATGTGGAATGGACAGATTATAATGACGAAGTAAAAATTGAATTTCATCGTGAAATTATGCCTTATCTAATTAATCTCAAAAATAATTTTACGCAACATGCTTTGTCAGATATTGCAGAATTGAACAGCAAATATGCAATAATTTTGTATCGTTGGTTATCGATGAATTACAATCAATACGAGCATTACAGCGTTAAAGGTGGACGGAGAGAGGAACAGGTTGAAAGTTACCGTAATCCCGAAATAAACATGCGAGATTTACGTCAAATGACAGATACAATTGATGAATATAAACGATTTGATCATTTTGAAAAAAGAGTACTGAATGAACCATTGTCAGAAATTACTAAACACACAACTTTCAATGTAACTTACGAAAAGCTCAAAAAAGGGCGGAGTATTGATAGTATTGTCTTTCATATCACTAAAAAACAAGTGGCAGATGATATTAGTTACAAGCTAGACGATCCCGTTTATATCGAGGGCAAGATCCGTCAAGAAGAAACAGAAGATATGTTGACTGTTAAGGCAATAAAAAGTCCCTATACAAAGTTACTTATGGAGCAGTTTTTATTGTCATATATTGATTTAACGGATACGGCTATTTTGTCAGGGTTACAGAAAAATGTTTATCCACTTTATGATGAATTAAAAGAGTTACGTGGTTTAAAGGGCGTGAAAGAACACTTAGCCTATATCAGAGACAAACAAGATGACTATTCGAAAAAGAATATTGCTAAGTATCTTAAAAAATCGATTGAACAGTATCTACCAATCGTTAAAAGGCAGGATATAGATCATGAGTGAAAATTTAAAAACAATTCGAGAACTTGCTGATGAATTCAAAGTATCTAAGCAAGCAGTTAGAAAAAGATTAACAGATGAATTTAGAGAAAACTACGTAGAAACTGTAGATAGAAACGGAGTAGCAACGTTGGTGGTAACAGTTACTGGTTACATGCTTTTAAAACAACATTTTTCTAGTGGTAACGATAGTGAAAAAGTAAGTAGTAACGTTGGTGGTAACACTGGTAACGTAGATACTACCAGCGATAGTAAGCAAACAACAGATAACAGCTATGTATTTAAAATCTTAGAACAACAGTTAGCTGTAAAAGATAAGCAAATAGAAAATAAAGATTCACAAATATCTCAAATGCAAAATTTGTTAGATCAACAACAACGATTAGCACTACAAGATAAAAAACTGTTGGAAGAATATAAGTCAGAAATCAAAGAATTAAAATCATTAAGTATACTTAAACAAGGTAGTGAAAAAGACGATTCTATTCCAAAAGAAAATTCAGCAGAAAATAGAGTAAAAGAGCCTCAAAATAAAAAATGGTGGCACTTTAGTAGGAGAATGTGATGAAGACACAAACGTTCAATGATTTAATCGAGCAAATTAATCAGGCTGCAGGTGACGTTCAACGCGAACGGGGAACGCTTTTCGAAAAATTAGTCTTAGCTTACTTAAAACATGAGCCCACTTATAGTGCTTTGTATCAAAATGTTTGGTTGTTATCCGATGTACCTGATAATTATGGTATTTCTAAAAAAGATACTGGTATAGATTTAGTTGCCGAACAGAAAAATGGTGATTTAGTTGCAATTCAAGCGAAGTTCTATACCCATAAAGTTGGCAAGGATGCTATTAATTCATTTGGGGCTGAACTAGGTAAAAGCTATTATCAACAAGGTTTGATAATTTCTACAGTCGATGAATGGAATAGCAATGCTCGTGAAACGATTGAGCAAAACGAAAAAGGTATTGAAATTATCGGATTGTCCGATCTACGTAACTCTCAAATTGACTGGGCACAGTTTAGTTTTGAACGTCCTGAGAAAGTATCTACTAAAAAGCAAAAGCAGTTGCGTGGTTATCAAAAAACGGCTAAAGAGAACGCGCTTAATCATTTTAAAGAGCATGATCGCGGACAATTAATTATGGCCCCAGGAACTGGTAAGACCTTTACTAGTCTAAAAATTGCTCAAGCACTAGCTAAAGAGCAATCTACGCCTTTTAAAGTTTTATATTTGGTACCAAGTATTCAATTATTAACTTATGAGCAACGAGATTGTCTAGATAATGTGCGAGATAAAATTTTTAGCAGGTTATCATACATAAGACAAAATGTTTTTAAAACTGGTAACGTATTTATTCCACAACAATTACGCATTTATTTTTGAGAAAAAAATAAAGCAGGAGGATTACAATGCTGCAAACTTATTCTTTAACAAAAAATACATTATTAGTTTCGTCAGAATCAAATATCAAAAATTCCTCTGTTGTTTATGTTTATGGTGACGAACGAGAATATATCGAATCTTTTGAACATAAATCTGACGTTAACATAGACAATATACTAACGTTTGATGATCGAGTTGCATATGACACGATGATAGATCAGAACGATGAAAAAAGTTTGCTCGTAAGTTTTTTGTTTCCCGAGATACATGAAGGTGGGCATCTAGATAATCTGACGACATCTGTTGTTTTCTTGGTATTTAAAAATAAGTTGATAATTTTTACAAAACAAAAATTAAAATTCATTCCCGAACTCTTATCCAATATGGTTTTACATGATGTCGATAATTTCATGCAGGAAGTACTTTTAAAGATCATGCAAAAAGATTTCCATGTGATGCTTGACGACCTTCGTGGAGTCAAGGAAAAAATTGATGATTTAGACTCAGAAATATCAACGTCCGGTTCACTCAGACCAACGTTTGGTGATTTATTGACTCTTCAAAAATACATGATAGCTTTGTCAACAACCTATGGCGCTAATCACAAAGCGCTGGATTTCATTAAAAAAAATTTTACAACTATTAATGATATTGATTTTACCACCCAAAAAATAGTTGATGAGATATACAATACAAGCGACACAATGGATAGAATTATTTTAGGTTACAGTCAATATTTGGATTATTTGGAAAATATGATAAACAATATGATTTCGTATCAGCTAAACATGATTATGAAAACTCTAACAGAGATATCAATCGTTTTGACTATTCCAGCAATCATTTTTGGTTTTTGGGGAATCGCTGTCGATGGTCCGTTTGAAAAATCTTCTTATGGTATTTTTGCTGTGCTGATTATCTCTGTTATACTAAGCCTAATTTGCTGGTTTTTGCTGCGACGCAAAACATATTTGTAAAGTATTTGTGGTACCCCAATATGATTTAAAGCAGAATTTCTTTGTTGGCTTATTAAAAGGTTGATTCCTTTCAGTAATTGAATAGCTTCAGCGGCTTCCTTCACAGTATGAGAGTTAGAATATTCAAATGGCGCTGATGTCAAGATTATGGACAGTATCATCAGCTTTTGAAGCAACATCATGAAGATCAGCCATTGATTATTGTTGCTGGTGGAATTGGCATTACACCGTTTATATCTATTGCTCAAATGGCAGTGGAAAGACAACAAACAGTGACGTTTCTTTACTCAACTAAACACGAAAAGGATACTATTTATTTAGACGAATTGACGAAGTTTAATCAAAGCGATATTTATTTCAAACATCAAGTAGGGCGGTTTTCTGATACACAAATTGTGGACATAATGCAAAAAAATAGTATCTATTTGCTAGCTGGTCCGCATGCCATGACCAAATATTGGCGAAATTTTTTGAAAAATAGAGGCGTGGCGGATAGCAGTATTTATTTTGAACCCTTTGAGTGGTAAGCCGATAAGCTATTAGCAGCTATTAATGTAAAGGAAAGCACATTATGTTAACTCGGAATTACTAACAATTCTAATGTTAGAAAGGTAGACAAAAAATGAGGTTATGGCACGAATCGTTAATTACAAAATTACCACGTCAACAATTGCTTGGACAACATAGAGAGTGCTGTGCACTTCGTGGCGGCGGGTGGGGGAAAAGGCACGCAACAGTGGATTATGTCTTTATTTACTCTCCATATAAATTGTTTAGATACCACAAATTAGTTATGACGGAGATGTTAAATCGCGGATACAAACCGAATGAAAATTGGCTAAATCCTTTGTATCGTGGAAATAATATGATTCCTTATAAGTCCCTGCCTATTGAAGTATCAACTTATCCTATTTATCCTGAACACAACCATAACTATTTAATTGAATGTATTGAAAATTTGAGAAAAAAAGGTATTGAAATAAAATAAAAACATGCTCTTATACTAAAAAAATGGACTATTTTTTTTAGTATAAGAGCATCCATTATAGCATGTGGAAAGACACAGGATAACTGAGGAGGATTGTTTGAAAGTCGATTAACAGTCAGGTTATAATGATTATAAATTGGTAATCGGGGGTGGGCATATGAATTCATTGATTAGTTTAGAAAAAGTTAATTATCAAATCGCTGATCAACATATTTTACATGATGTTGATTGGCAGATTCCAGCTGGGGCTCATATTACATTGACGGGACCATCCGGTGGTGGGAAAAGTACGTTATTACGGATCATTGCGGCCATGATTTCTAAAACAAGTGGGACCTTGATTTTTGATGGGCAGCCGATTGAAAGTTATGACCCAATCATGTATCGGCGGCAAGTCTCATATTGTTTCCAACAACCGACGTTATTTGGTGAGACGGTGGCAGATAACTTAGCTTTCCCGTACCAAATTCGTAAGCAAGTCATGGATACGCAACGAGTGGTAACGGCGTTAAATAATGTGGGGCTGTCCGAACGAACCCTGCATCAGCCGATTATCGAGCTTTCCGGTGGTGAACGGCAGCGGGTCGCGCTGATTCGCAACATCTTATTCTTACCAAAAGTGTTGTTATTAGATGAGGTGACAGCTGGTTTGGATGAAAATAATAAGCAAATCGTGCACGCCTGGTTACGACAGTTAAATGAGCAGGATCACGTGACAACGATCATGATTACTCATGACGCGACAGAGATTGCTGCGGCAGATCAATTAGCGAAAGTGGTTGCTGGTAGATTGGAGGTACACGCATGAATTTAGCAGTTAATAATACGTCGCTATTTTTGGCGGCAATGTTAGTGCTCGTCGCGTTAGGAATTAGTTTGTGGCAGAAACTTGGCTTGGATAGGGACATCGTCATTGGTGTCGTGCGGGCTGTTGTACAACTATTTATCGTGGGTTACTTGCTAAAGTATATTTTCCGAGTCAACAATTTGTGGCTAACGCTGGCGATGATGGGCTTCATTATCTTCAATGCGGCTTGGAATGCGAAAAAACGGGGGCCGGGGATTGACCATGCATTAGCCATTTCGTTATTAGCCATTTTTGTTAGTACGGGGGTAACACTCGGCGTCCTCGTGCTATCTGGTGCGATTAAGTTTGTACCATCGCAAATGATTCCCATTTCTGGTATGATTGCGTCGAATTCAATGGTCGCAATTGGGCTGGCTTATCGCAGCCTCAATAGTCAGTTTCATGACCAGCGTCAAGGTGTGCTTGAACGGTTGGCGTTAGGGGCTGGTCTACTTGATGCTTCGATTGCCATCGTGCGTGAGGCGATTCGTACGGGGATGTCACCAACCATTGATTCGGCAAAGACTGTGGGTCTAGTCAGTCTGCCAGGGATGATGTCCGGTTTGATCTTTGCAGGGGTCGATCCAGTACGGGCCATTAAGTATCAAATTATGGTCACGTTCATGCTCTTATCAGCGACTAGTTTGGGGTCAATCATTGCGTGTTATTTAGCTTACCGTAATTTCTATAATGAACAAAAACAGTTGAAGTAATGACTCCTAATTGCAGTCCCGCGGGGAGTCCTTTATGATGGAAGCATTGCATTTAAGTTTATGGTGTTATACAAATTAAAATTATAGGTGGTTTAGAATGAAAAAAATTTATTTTTTATGTACAGGAAATTCTTGTCGCAGTAAAACAGTCCAATTAATTTATTGACTTCTAAGGAAAATACCAGGGCTTTGGTTATGAGCTAGATATGTGCCTAGGCACTCACTAAAATGCCCTTCCATTCAGGGTCTATAATTACATAATCGCCCCTAGGAAAGACTATTAAAACAGCCCCCATTATCTACCGGTTAGATAATGGGGGCTGTTTTTTTGTTAAATGGTATAATGGATCATATATAGCAGGACTATTATTTCAAATCAAGCAAGGATTTGATCCCAAGAAAAAGAAAAATCTACCCAATCGACTTTACCTTGCTGATTTAGAAGTTACAGCAAAAGACGTGTATATTAAACAGGATTTTGCTAATAAAACGGCTGAAACCCTTGATATGAGCGGACATCACGAAATCGGACGCCGACAAGAAACGGCTGAAACCCTTGATACAAGCGGACATCACGAAATCGGACACAATCTATATAAGACTAACTTAGATACTAATAAAGATACTAAACAGCTTCTTAAAGACCTTTATGAAAAATAAGTAGGTTTCCGTTATATTCTTTATTTGGGAGTCGTTGACAATTTAAAAATTTGTCTGCAGCTTCTTTTCTTTTAGTCTAATATAGAGGTTAATAACTAACAGGGGAATTACTAAATGATCAAACCCGAAAAGACAATCAATGGAACCAAATGGATTGAAACGATTCAAATCAATGCCGAAGAACGGGCAACCCTCGAAGATCAGTATGGCATCGATGAAGATATTATTGAGTACGTCACTGATAATGATGAAAGTACTAATTATGTTTATGATATCAATGAGGACGACCAATTATTCATCTTTCTGGCGCCGTATGCCCTCGACAAAGATGCGCTGAGATACATTACCCAGCCATTTGGCATGTTGCTCCATAAGGGCGTTTTATTCACGTTTAATCAAAGCGACATACCTGAAGTCAATACGGCACTTTACTCGGCATTGGATAATCCCGAGGTTAAGAGCGTCGATGCATTTATTCTGGAAACACTGTTTACAGTTGTTGTCAGCTTTATCCCAATTTCTCGCGCCATTACCAAGAAACGCAACTATTTGGATAAAATGTTGAACCGGAAGACGAAGAACAGTGACTTGGTTTCACTTTCATATCTTCAACAGACGTTGACCTTTTTGTCCAGCGCGGTCCAGACCAATCTCAGTGAACTCGATCGTTTGCCAAAGACCCATTTTGGTGTCGGTGCTGACCAAGATAAAATTGATTTATTCGAAGACGTGCAAATTGAAGGAGAACAGGTCCAACGGATGTTTGAGATTGAAACCCAAGTCGTTGACCGAATCGATCATACCTTCAACAGCCTTGTTAATAACAACCTGAACGATACAATGAAATTTTTGACAATTTGGTCACTGACCATGGCTGTGCCAACGATCATTACCGGATTCTATGGGATGAACGTGAAACTCCCGTTAGCCGAGATGCAATATGCTTGGATGCTGGCTTTGGGGATTTCTGTCGCCTTGATTGTGACGATGCTGATTATGCTGAAGGTCTGGCGGAAGATGTGATGGGTGAGTGACTTGCTGCTGGGTGGGGGACTTTTTTGGAATGTGTATAGTTGAGCAGTTATGCTATTTTGAGCACCCTTCGGCTTCTGAAATACGCTCCGACGACCCTGACCCGGGTCTTGTCACGTGTTGGTGATCTATTAGGTATCAACTATGCTAGGCACACACACCATGCGTAAAACGGGCGCTTACCGTGTCTATACACAGTCAAACTACAATATTGGTTTAGTCATGTACTTATTGAATCACTCGAGTGAGGCTATGACGCTTACTTATCTTGGGTTAGATCAAGCAAGTCGCGAAACAATGTTAGATCAAATTGATTTTGGGTAATAATGCCAACTAATCTCCCTAAATTAGCCCGTATTTGCTCATTTTGACGCCACCATGGAGGTATTTTTAATGACTAGGATTACTAAGGCACAATTAGACAACATCATTACAGACTTATTATTGCCTAACTATTCAAAACTAAATTTGAGAGATAAAGCTGACCTTTATGCAATAGTTGGCGGTTTAATAGAATGGGGCGAACTAGATAAAAGACGTCGTAGACAATTGAGAAAGTTAGCTTTTGAGGGTTTTGATAGAGATCTATCAGAAGAACTTAAAAGTATCTTATTTGCACTAATTGCACACTATAAAAAGACGTGCAATTACATAAAATTATCTATTTGTGGATTACAAACTTACATGTTGTTTAGTTACGGCGCTGATGTTAACTCCGCCACAACGTTAAAGTTAATTTATAAGGATATTGAGGATCAGATAAACCAAGAGCCGGAGGTGAAATCTGAAATTAAGCATTTGCTAAATGTGCTCTTATACTAAAAAAATAGTCCAATTCATTGACTTCTGAGCAATGTTACTGGTGGCTTAAAGTAAATCATGAGCTCCTTTGAATTTCGAAGATACTAATTAGAAATTTGGTTGGATCAACGAAGAAAGTGGAGAAAAGATGGATAAAAAGAATAAAAAATTTGGCTTTTGGGATAAACTATCGATGCTTTTGGCGTTATCTCAATTATTGTTCAGTTTCTATTATTTTGTCAGAAATTGGAAGAAAACAAAAGAAGATTAACAAATTTTCATTTTAGGCATAAAGGAGGAAAACTATGTTAAAAACTGTACTTAAGGTATTGTTGGCATCTACATTAATTCTAGGCGGCATAACGGTTGGAGGGACCATATTTGCAGCTAAAGGCATCGACAAAGTTGGGGACCGTTTGGAAGAGGAAATCCATAATTGAATCATTGAACAGATAATAACGATAGCAACTTATTGATGAGGAGCTGTTGTTTTTTAATCTTTTAAAAATAACTCATAATTTCATTGTTTTGTAAGGGGGGTAAGCGTTATTTGTGCAAACGCTTTCCGATAGTGTTATATTTAGGTTAGTGGGTTGGATATCATAATTCATAGAAAAGAGAATGGAGGAAAGATTATGATTTGGTCATTAATTGTAGGTGCCATTATTGGTGCCATTGCAGGTGCTATCACAAATCGTGGTGAGTCAATGGGGTGGATTAGCAATATTATTGCTGGTCTAGTCGGATCGGCTATTGGCCAGTCTTTGTTGGGTCAATGGGGACCTAGCTTGGCGGGAATGGCACTCATTCCTTCGATAATTGGGGCTGTGATTCTTGTACTAGCCGTGTCAATGGTGTTTGGTATGAGAGCAAAAAAGTAGCATAAGGTAATAGAGAGGTATGATATGAAGAAAAGTCAAAAATTTGTTCTGAGTATTTTCAGCCTCGGATATTTGGTTGGGCTTTGTTTGTTGATATGGCCAAAAATAATTGATGAATTTTTCAAATTTTTAGCAGAGTTTAATATACATTTAGACTTTAAGAGTGATCTTTTCATTTATTACTATGGTCTTGTACTGCTGGCACTGACCGTGCTTGTGTTTTTACTCATATTGATATGGCCGGTAGAATTACCAGATATTCCTTTAAAGCAAACCAAAGAAGGACGGCTTGCGTTGAGTAATCATGGTATCAACCAGTTTATTCAGACAAAGCTCTCAGGTGAAGGTTTATCAAATATTAAAGTGAGATTGAAAAATACTCGTCGTCAACGAAAATTTTATATTGTTGCTGATTCAGTTTATAAACAGGCGACAGTCAAAGAATTACCTCGTATTTCATACGATTTAACGAAAAGCTTGAATGATTTACTCGCTGGCATAAATCGAATCCCCATTAAAGTTGATATTAAAGTAAATCAGAAATCAAACTCAAAGCGTAAAGTCACACGTGTGATTTAAAAAGGAGTGCGGATATTAATGAAAGACAAAAAATCAATTAATATTTGGGTTGGTGGTCTTGCGGGTTTCATTCTGTCAACTCTATTGGTAACTGTAGGATTTTGGAAGACGATTTTGATTATAGTTGTCACCTTACTAGCAGGTTGGATTGGCTACTTGCTCGAAGCGTATAATGTCGATTTGTCAATTGTCTCTAAAATATTTACACGTAAAAATTAATTATTTAGATATAGAAAGGATTTAATTATGTCTACAGAAAAAACAACTACACAAAGTACTGCAACAGAGAATCGTCAACCTAAAGGTGAATTAACATTTGATGACAAAGTGATTCAAAAAGTAGTGGGCTATGCAATTGAAAACGTGACAGGATTGCTAGGTGTTGACGGTGGTTTTGTCGCAAACATTAAAAATAAAATTGTGAATACGGATAACCCCACTGATGGCATTGGTGTCGAGGTCGGAAAAGAACAAGTTGCGGTAGATTTAAATATTATCATGGCATATGGGCACAACGCACATGATATTTATAAGCAACTAACAGAAGTAATCACAAAACAGGTGCGAGAAACAACAAGTTTGACGCTAGTTGAGTTAAATGTTGAAGTAGTTGATATTCAAACACAAAAAGAATTTGACGCATCACAAACAAGCTTACAGGATCGCGTAACAGCCGCTGGTAGCACAATCAAAGAAAAAACTTCAGATGGCGTTGATGCCGTGAAAAAAGCAACTTCTCAAGCAGTGAACGATGACGATAATCGTGTCAAGTAAACGTACAAGCGGTTTGAAGTTGCAGTAGCAAGTCTCAGCACAACGGTCTAAACGTTGTGACGTTCGCAATCAAACATTATTTTGATGATCTTAATGATCGTTAAAATAATGTGGGCACCTTAAGGGTGCCTTTTTGTTTGCTTTTATTGTATAACATCTATTAATTGCGATAGTCCACTACAATTTTTTTGTTATTATACACTTACATTTACCGATTATTTTAATGTGGTTAAGCTGACAGCAGCTTGCCCCACGCGGGTAGCGTTCTGCATGACATGCTCCCACTGAAAGTGATCATGCAATGATAAATTGCCCTGTCACGGCGTGACCCGCCGGAGGTTTTACGAGCCGGATAATAGGCGCTGTAAAATAGCAGTTTCCCCAGTAGGAAGGGGAAACGCTACTGTCATCGCTTGTCGATGACGCGCCTCGCAGAGCCTGTCCAAAATAGCATTTTGGTATAACAGGCTATACCAGATTTTTAACGGTGTTATACTGGTCTTGGAAAACCTTTTTCGAGGAGGCATTTTTGATGGCGCATTTAAAGAAAAATACGCGTGGTGCAGTCCCTGGTTTAGCGGTTCACTTTGAACGTAAAACCGACCATCACACGAACAAAGAAATTGATGTGTCGAAATCCTATCTGAATCAAGATCTCATGTCCGATGGTTCTGATATGCTTTCACGCTTCACTGCGCGTTTACATGACGTTTATTGCATGAAAAGAGACGATGTGAAGGCGTTAGCGACTTGGATAGTCACTTTACCCGAAGAACTCGCAGAAGCGCCCTACGAGCAACAGAGCGCCTTTTTTGAAGCAACCACCAATTTTCTTAATGAACGTTATGGTCAAGAAAATACCGTGGCCGCTGTGGTGCATTATGACGAGACAACCCCTCACTTGCACTATGCCTTTGTTCCGGTGGTTTTTGATGATAAAAAGTCACGTTATAAAGTATCCGCCAAAGAAGTACTCACACGCCATGATTTACAAACATTTCATGAGGATTTAGATCAGCATTTAAAAAAAGTGCTGCCTTTTTATGAACACGGTATTCTAAATAATAAAACCTTACCGTTTGAGAATGTCGCTGAAATCAAAAAATACAACGATCAGTTTAACGCCTTAAAAAACGAACTAGCTGAAGTTGAAGAAAATATTAGGGCTAAACAGGCCGTACTTCAAATCACGGATCAAGCCTTAACGGAAGTTGACTTAGCCGAAAAACAAATTGATGCGTTTAAACAAGCCTTATCTAAAAACCTCTTTGGTAAGACGGTGCTTAAACCAGATGATTTAGATCGTTTTAAAAACGTGTTAGCCACGATGAAGAAAGCCACCTTACAAAGCCAGCATGAGACAGAAGAACTCAAGCAAACGTTAGGACAAGTCAAAGCGCAATTAGGAGACGTCCAAGCAGACTATCAAAACCTAAAAGAAACACATCAAGCGCTTCAGCAGCGGCAGCGAGAACAGCAACAGCTGGATTATGCCATGCGAGACATGCTTAAAAATGATTATGGTGTCGACAAGTTATCGCATGCTGATGTGGAGGCCCGGTATGTTCTTTATAAGCTGGATCATGAAGAACTCACAAAAAATAAAAAAGTAGCCCAGTCCTGGTTAAAAACACTAACGACAGCGAGAGCAGATCCAGATACGAAAATAGCGCCAACTAGATTAGATTGGGGCATTGAACAAGTTAAAGCATTAATTAATCGGATCATTGAATTAACGCGTGATCTTTTTAAAGGACCAAGTCTATAACTTTAACACGGTTTATTTGCCCGTATAAGCGTTTTTAGCCACAAGACGTAGAAATAGTCATCAAATAGATTCAAACGTCGCTATTGGCTTAATAAGTGGCAATCTATGTTAGATAACTAGGTAGCCGGCATTTGAAATGATTCAACACAAAAAGAACACCACGTACAAAATTTATGTACAACGGTGTTCTTTTTGTTTTTTATTTTATTGAATCAATAAAAAGGCGGAGCCTATTATAAGTTTATCTTTTATATTTTAATCTTTTGTTCTTTTGCGCGGTTAGAAAGTCAATATTATCAAGGGTTTACAAGATTATGTACCCACAAAATACTATGTATACACCCACAAAATACTATGTATACACCCACAAAATACTATGTATACACCCACTTCTCATTTAGATAAGTGGGTGTATAGGTTATAATAAAAAGCATAAAGAAATTCCCGACTAAAAGTTTTTCTTTATACTTATCCAACAACACGCCCAAAGGAGCGTATTTATATGTCAATTATACCAGAATCAAAGACAAGGCAGGTACACACCTTGAATGAGTTATCAAAACGAAAAGTCGTCGAACATAACAGTTTAATCACTTCAATTGCCAAAATGGATAAAACACCCCTCAAAATGTTTGAGTTGGCCGTTTCTCTAATAGATACGGAAAATCCCCCGAAGATCAGACGGTTTATTTATCCAAGCGAGAGTTGTTTGCTTTTTTTAAAGTTGATGATAGCAACAAACATAGTCGTTTTAAAGAAGCCGTTGAAAAAATGCAGAAACAAGCTTTTTTTC